>NZ_VLTF01000002.1:0-884269 GCF_007558755.1 Pantoea sp. paga | reverse complement strand
ATATGAAGAAAAACCAACCGACATTGCTAACTGAAGGTTGTATCTAATACTGGGGGCAGGTCAAAGCAGCACTGACAGCAGTGCTGATATTGCGTAAACGATGATGCATTGGTGTGTTAGTGATGATTATTAAAGATTATTTTTCACAATAGCATAAAAACTACATTTCAACCTATACTTTTGTAACTATCTGATTTTAAGAATATTTTTTGCTGTACTCATCCAGCGTTATACTCACTCTTTTTCCCATCCTTCTAATAACACAGGGCATCTCCATGAGTCGATACCATGTATCCAGCAGTGAAGGACAGTATGAGAAAGACTCTGGCGAGCAGGTTTTGGCTAATAAACTGGGTATTGCTGCTTCCGATGAGATGGATGAAGCGGAACTTGTCCTGTTAGAACAACTCTACCAGTCCGTTTTTGAAGAACAGTTTCCGGAAGGACAGCTCAGCGTCGCCATGCTAAAACACTGGCACCACCGCTGGTTAGGTAACATCTACGAGTGGGCTGGACAAGAAAGAGCGGTTAATATCAGCAAAGGCGGCTTTATGTTCGCCCCCTCAGCACAGTTGCCAAAACTGCTGAACGAATTCGACACTAAGTATCTGGCTCAATACACACCGTGTCGCGGCATAGACGAAGAACAACTCATCACCGCTATCGCCATCACGCATGTCGAGCTGATACTTATCCATCCATTCAGAGAAGGAAACGGGCGCCTGTCGCGACTGCTAGCCGACGTGATGGCCGTTCAGGGAGGATACAAACCGCTGGACTATCAAAGCTGGGAGCAAAACAAAACCCAGTATATTTCGGCTATCCACGCAGGCGTATCAATGGACTACGAGCTAATGAAACACTGGGTCAGTGAGGCATTAAACAGCAAGACGTAAATGGGAAAACTTTTTACGTGTCGCTTCAAGGGAAGCTTCGATCTTCTCGGAGGACTGCCCTGTTTCAACAGCCGTAGATGTCGCTACCGAGCGAACGATGTCAGCGCGAGATGGCTTAGCGTAGCTTGCCTGAGTTTTTTTGTTATTGCTCATAATTACTCCTGAAAAGCAGAATCTGGGCTAAAACATCATCCAAACATTATACCAAACTTTCTGCGCGAATTCACATCAAGCCCCCGTCAAAGACTCACTTTTTACCCGTTGTTGACACTCACTCATCGGCCACCCCCTTTAAATCATATCGAGTATAAAATAGTTGGCCACTGACTTAGAGCCTATCCCAGTAGGCGTACTTGTTGCAGGCTGTTGGTCACGGACAGCGCGGAAGAACCGGAGCGTACGCGTAGTACGTGAGGATTCTGAGCACTGCCCACGGCCAAGCAGGCAAATAAAACAGCCTAATGAGATAGGCTCTTAGTCACGAGTCTACTGGGGCTTGGGTAAAATCATTATTCTAGCAAAAACCTATGATCGGTGCTCGCCTGACAGTAGTCAAGCTGGTAGATTACGCCCTTTACGATTTAAACCGACTTTGTCCTACTCAGCATTTTCTGCCGGAGATTCATTATGATTGCTGAACCTTGGGTATCCGTAGACCTGATTGCAGAGCATCTGGGTGTGACACGTGATTCGATCTACCGCTGGATCGACCGAAAACAACTACCCGCCCATCGTGTTGGGCGGTTGTGGAAATTCAAGGTGTCAGAAGTGGATAACTGGGTACGCGCTGGTGGCGCAAACGAGGTTACGGGAACTGACCCATCCTCGTCCAAAGATTGACGGTGCGGTCAATAAAATAGAGCAGGAATGAATGAGATGTTAACCCAAGACAATTTGGCCGATCTATTACACGTTCTCAGTTTTGAAAAAAAGGGATCGATTTATCGCAAGGCATTTGGTGCTGCTGTGTTGGAAGTGAATTTCACAAATAAGGAAATCATTTATCCAGAGGCTGCTGGCTTGACGATCAATGAACGGCAGACGTGCAACTTCGAAGCTAACGAAAATTTCGTTGTGTTCGAATGTGTACACCGCCTGTTAAAAAAGGGCTACAAACCTGAGCACATCGAGTTGGAGCCTAAATGGAGGCTAGGTCGAGGTGCCAGTGGTGGTCGTGCTGATATTCTGATCAAGGACAACGATGGTCGTCCTTTACTAATCATCGAATGTAAAACGGCTGGCTCTGAATTCAAACGAGCCTGGGGCAGGACTCTGCAACATGGCGATCAGCTATTCAGCTACGCACAACAAATCAGCGAAACGCAATTTCTTTGCCTGTACACGTCTGATCTCGATGCTGACGTTCTAACCTACACCAGCCATATCATTGCGCACCGTGACAACGAAAAATATCTGGTAGACAACCCACTTTTCAAAAGTTTCAAGTCAGTCAGCGATGTGAAAGGACGCTACGCCGTCTGGCGTGACACCTACAAGCTTGACTACACAACAAAGGGCATTTTTGAAGAAATCATTCAACCGTATCACATTGGCAAAGACAAATATTCTCTGGACGACTTGCACGCAATCTCTGCCAGAGATCAACAGAAGAAGTACCACGAGTTCGCTACTATTTTGCGGCAGCATAATGTGTCAGGGCGAGAAAATGCCTTCGATAAGCTAGTCAATTTGTTCCTGTGCAAGCTGGTGGATGAAATTGAAAATCCGTCCGATCTGAAATTTTATTGGAAGGGTGTCGCCTACGACACCCATTTCGATCTGATGGATCGCCTACAGCAGTTGTATCAAGCAGGAATGGGTAAGTTTCTTGGTGAAGACATCACTTACATCAACCAAGGAGATGTAAACAATGCCTTGCGCTTTATTAAACAGAATCCAGACGCTACCCAACGTGCTGTATGGAATCTATTCATCCAACAGAAGTTCTTTACCAATAACGATTTCTCTCTGATCGACGTTCACAATGAAAATCTTTTCTACCAGAACGCCGAAGTGCTACTGAAGATCTTACAAATGTGGCAGGACATTCGTCTGACCGATCCGCACGGTCACAACCAGTTTTTGGGCGATATGTTCGAGGGTTTCCTCGATCAGGGAGTCAAGCAGAGTGAGGGGCAGTTCTTCACGCCCATGCCTATCTGCCGCTTCATCATGATGAGTCTGCCGCTGGCCTCACTCATCCAACGCAGCGCCACACCGCCCAAGGCGATCGATTACGCCTGCGGCGCGGGCCATTTCCTGACCGAGCTGGCCTTGCAGATCAAGCCTCTGGTTAAAACCTACAAGCCTGAAGTTGAGCTGACTGCTTATCACAAGTCCTTGTACGGCATTGAGAAGGAATACCGGCTGTCGAAGGTGGCCAAGGTATCGGCCTTCATGTACGGTCAGCAGGAGATCAACATCTGTTACGGTGATGCGTTGATAAACCAGCACGAAGCATTTCCGGAGATCAAGGATGGAACCTTTGACCTACTGGTCGCCAATCCGCCTTACAGTGTGCGTGGTTTTCTAGAAACGTTGCCCGAGAAGGAACGTGAGGCCTATACCCTCACTGAGACCATCAAAGATCTCGAAACATCCAACAGCATTGAAACCTTCTTCATTGAGCGTGCCAAGCAGTTGCTGAGAGCCGATGGTGTGGCTGCCATCATCTTGCCATCCAGTATCTTGTCCAACGGTGGTAGTGCCTACATCCGAACCCGAGAAATCTTGATCCAGTATTTCGATATCGTGGCGATTGTGGAATTCGGCAGCGGTACCTTTGGCAAGACAGGTACAAACACCGTTACCCTCTTCTTGCGTCGCAAAAAGACAGCTCCTGATACAGCTGCGCACTACCGTGAGCGTGTGGCGGAATGGTTCAAAGGGGACGATGCTGATGCCGATTCCATCTACAAGGATGAACATCTAATTGCACGCTATGCAGATCACGTCAATATACCGCTGAATGCTTACAAGTCCTTACTCAAAGGCGATCCCGAGGGTGTGTGGACAGACCATCTTGAATCCCTTTATCTCGAAAAATTTAATGGCAGCGCCGAGGTCACCAATCTCTACAAGGCAAAGTGGTTCAAAGCATTAAGCCCTCAAGATAAAGAAGCCGAAATTAACAAGCTCTATCTGGCATTTGTCCAGACCATTGAGCGAGACAAGCTCTATCACTTCTTGATGGCCTGCGATCAACCTAACCCAGTGCTGATCATTCGCAGCCCGACAGGAACTAAAGAAATCAAGCAATTCCTCGGCTACGAGTGGAGTTCCGCCAAGGGTGATGAAGGCATCAAGCTCATCAAGGATGCCAGTGCCCGGCACCTTACTCCGCTTTACGACGAGACAAGTCGGGATAATGCGGCGAAGCTGAATTACTACATTGCAGAGAATTTCAATGGTAACCCCGTAGCTATCCCATCTGCATTACATAGCGTGGCGCGCACTACGGCATTGGTGGATATTCTGGACTTTTCTCGCCATGTATTTGATAAACAGTTCAACTTAGCTGTTAAGGGGGGAGTAAATTTCGTATCTAAGTGGCCAATTTCCTCTTTGAGGATTCAGGCTCAAATACGAAAAGGTACCTCAATTACGCAAAAAAAAGCTGTGCCAGGGCCTTTTAAAGTTGTTGCGGGAGGAATGACTCACGCATATACGCACAATACTTCCAATCGAGAGGCCAACACCATCACTGTCAGCGCATCAGGTGCCAGTGCGGGTTTTGTTGCCTTCTGGAAAGAGCCAATTTTTGCATCTGACTGTACAACGATACGTGGTGCAAATGACGAGCACACTGAATATTTGTACTACGTGCTGAAAAGCCGGCAAAGCGAGATTCAGGCATTGTCTACTGGAGCAGCACAACCCCATGTTTATCCGAAAGACCTTGAGACTCTCCAGGTTGCGGTACCTGACTCTACCACATTGAGGATGATTGTTTCGGAATGCAAGTCGGTTGAGAATGATGTCCACTCTTCACAAACCAGTATTGAGCAAGCAATAGCGCGTATTGAGCTAGAGGCTGCAGACATTTATGGTTCCTCTACCCGACGTACAGAAATCGATAAACTGGCCGTCAGCATCCAGTATGGTCTGAATGAGGCCATGAACGAAGGTGGTGTAGGCTACAGAATTTTCCGCATGAACGAAATTATCCGTGGCCGAATGGTGGACAACGGCAGCATGAAGTGCGCCGACATTAGCGCCGAGGAGTTTGCCAAGTACAAGCTCAATAAGGGGGATTTGCTTTTCAATCGTACCAACAGTATTGAGCATGTTGGTAAAACCGGACTATTTGATCTAGAGGGGGAGTATTGCTTTGCTTCTTACCTCGTGCGTGTTGTACCTGACACCAGCATAGTGCTGCCGAAGTACTTGGAAAAGATGATGAACTCATCTGCCTTCCAGTCAGAAGCTAAGAGTAAAGCATCCAAATCCATCAATCAGGCGAATATCAACGCTACCATTATGCGAAATATCAAAGTGCCGTTTCTTTCGATTGCAGAACAACAATTGTTTGTTAACAGAATCGAGGCACTAGAAAAGCAGATTAAAGATGCACAAGCAGTGATCGATGCAGCTGACGCCCGCAAGCAGGCCATCCTGCAGAAATATCTGTAAGGTAGATGCTACGATGAGTAATTTCGAAGAATTGTATTCACTATGGGATGAATTCCTCTCATCTTGGCCAGCTTCACGGCTGGCCAAGATGACATTGGACGAATACAGCAAAGCTGGCTCAAAAGAAAGCTTTACCTACTGGCTCGAATCAGGGCTGGATGAGCTTGGCAGCATTTGGGGTGGGTCGGCGTTCAAGTTCGGAGTGTTTTCGCGTAAGAATACTGAGGATAAAAGCTCCGATGCCAAACTGAGCTATTCTGATACCCACGGTTGGTACTCATCGTTAGGCTCTTCTGCTGAGGAGGCCTTCGAAAAGGTACGTAGCTTCGTGGTAGAGGTAGTACATTGGGCTGAAAAAGGCGATCTGGAGTCCATAGACACCTTCGAGCACTT
Source organism: Pantoea sp. paga (assembly GCF_007558755.1). NCBI lineage: Bacteria > Pseudomonadati > Pseudomonadota > Gammaproteobacteria > Enterobacterales > Erwiniaceae > Pantoea > Pantoea sp. paga. The sequence continues at coordinate 878,348 of NZ_VLTF01000002.1, read as the reverse complement.
GGGTGAAGCCTTTAAGTGGAAAATTGCCTTCCACTATCAGAATCGACAAAGCCCGGTGATTGTTCCCATATTTAAGCCAGCCTGGCTGGCATCCTACCTTGGTAGTTCAACCATCCAGGGCATGGCTACTTTGCAAAAGGCTGCGCTGACCAAGCGACCAAATGATGCTGGGATTTTGGAGTTTGGGCGTCAGATATGGGAAGTCTGGAGCCAGAAAAATTTGGTGATTTGGAAGCTCTCGCACGGAGCGAAAGATTTTTCAGCCAATGAATTGCAACACTATCTGCAAACCAAGTTAGCGGTGATGCACGGTGAAACGGCCAAAGGTCAGGGCAGGAAATTTCAGGAGGTTCCTGTAGGAACACTGTTTTATCTTTGCCATGGTAATGCAAGTTTGCCACTCGTTGGTCAGTTTATATCTACGTCTGAGCCCTGTGATTCGGAGGACGGTTGGGTACAGCGCCACTACCGTATATTAAAGAAGGCAATCAAGATGGGGGGTTATCAAGATGGCAAGAAGGGGTGGACACCTAACTACAATTCAACTTTCAAACAAGTGCCCGCACATGACTTGCCAGAATTTGAAGCAGCTTTGCTAAAGCCTTACTTTGGCACTGACTTGGCAGAATTAGCTAAGCTGGCTGGAGAGTCTATGGAGATTGCCAATGTAGAGAGCACCAAAATACATGTGCCAGTTACCTTCACAACCCAAGTGGCCAGGCAACCAGTAGCCAACTGCTTCAACCGAATTTATTACGGCCCACCAGGTACAGGAAAGACCTATGCATTGATGCAACTTCTTAAGAGTGATTATGAGACTCAGGCATTGGCAATTTCTGCCGATCAGTGGCGGAGTCAGATCATTGCGGAAAAGGTTGCCATGCTAACGTGGTGGGAAGTCGCAGCTGCTGCGCTTTACGATTTGGGTGAGAAGGCAACCGTTAGCCAGCTTCTTGATCATCCGTTCGTACAGGCGGTTTCTGCGCGAAGCTCTAACCAAAATTGCAGGGCTACTTTATGGGGAAATCTACAGGCGCACACAATCGAAGAATCAAAAACGGTTAATTATAAGCGTCGCTCGGCGCCTTTTGTCTTCGATAAATCCACAGACTCGATTTGGCAGTTAGCTGGAGACTGGCAAGAAACTTGCATTGATCTTATTGAATTGGTTGAAACGCTAAGAAAGGGGCCACAATCTCAACAGGCACTGCAACGCTATAGCTTTGTCACTTTCCATCAGTCTTATGGTTACGAGGAGTTTGTCGAAGGTTTGCGTCCTGTATTGAATGGCGGTAATGGTGAGGTGGAGTACGAAATTCGCTCCGGCGCATTTAAGGAACTCTGCTTTAAGGCACGCCAATCTCCTGACCAACGCTTCGCTATAGTGATCGACGAGATTAATCGAGGTAATATCAGCAAGATTTTCGGTGAGTTGATTACGCTAATCGAATCTGACAAGCGCGACCCACTGAATGGAAATCTGCCTCCTCTTGAACTGACATTAGCTTACTCTGGTGAGAAATTTTCGGTGCCAGCTAACGTGGACATTATTGGCACAATGAATACAGCAGACCGCTCTCTTGCACAGCTTGATACCGCATTGCGCCGCCGTTTCGACTTCGTGCCCTTACTCCCTGATACTCGTGCAGAGAAAACCACTAATGATCCACACAGCGCGCCATTGGCCGGATTACAAATAAAAACAGAGAAGGGAACGATTGATGTACGTCGAATGCTGCAACGTATCAACGATCGTATTGAGGCGTTATATAATCGCGATCACTGTATCGGCCACGCTTATTTCACTTCACTTGGAGATGTATCCGACGGGTCGACTCGCTTCGATATGTTGACTGAAACCTTTCGCAAACGCATCGTGCCTTTATTAGAGGAGTATTTTTTCGAGGACTGGCGCAAGATTCGCTTGGTACTTGGTGACAACCAGAAACCTGATACAGAACAATTTATTACTGAGAGCGACGCACATGAACAGGATTTGATCGAACTATTTGGCAACGATCACGGACTCGACAGTTATGCCACTAGGCGCCGTTATCAACTACAATCGTCAGCATTTGTAAATCCCGCTGCCTATATTGGCATTTATCAGGCTGAAATATTACTGGCTGAGTGATGGCAGGCATAACGATCTTTGAGTTCGACAAATTGGTTGCCATATCTCCGGACAGGAACGGAGTGCATGGTGCCGAAGGGTTGCGTGTGCTGCCAAGCCATGTTTTCTCTTGGCTGGAAGCGCAGGCCTTACATCAGGATGAAGCTGGTGAAACTGTATGGTTACGTCTGACTCAGCGGTGCGGGCGCAGAGCTGTGCAGGTTACAAGTTTCGTTGGCGTAATTCGTTGCCCAGATGGGTATCAGATCGAAGTGTTGCCCAAACTCGGCAAGGTCAATGGCGAGGTTGACACTCGGCAGTTGATGATAGAGATGCTGCGCTGTCTGGGGAGTTTTCGCCACATTCAGACCGATCGCGCTCAGTTACTGTCGCGTCGAATGCCCTTGCTGGAGGTATTCATCAGCGAGTTTTTGCAGGCGGTAGAGCACGTCGTAAAGCGGGGCTTACACAGCGATTACTGTTCCAGGCAAGACAATCTCTTTGCCCTGCGTGGTAAGCTGGGTATGTCGGCGCATCTGCGCCACAATCTGTGTAGGCGCGATCGTTTTTTTGCTGAGTTTGACGTATTTTCCTCTAACCGTCCAGAAAACCGCGTGCTACACGCAGCTCTGAGATGTGCCCTGGCGTGGACTGCTACACAGGCTAACAAGCAATTGGCGCGAGAACTATGTTTTGTGTTTGCCGATATTCCTGTCTCTGCTCAACCCGACGCTGATTTTACGCGAGTCCGCTTGGATCGCGGTATGTCGCATTACGATGCAGCACTAAGTTGGGCTCGTTTGATTCTACAGAATGAATCGCCGCTTACTGGACATGGTGGTAATCGGGCTCCGTCCCTACTGTTTCCGATGGAGGCGGTGTTCGAGGCTTTCGTTGCGAGGCACTTGGCTCGGCAACTTGGCAATGGTTACACCTTGAGCGTACAGGCTCGCAGTTTTTCTCTTGTCAAACATAACAAACAGGACTGGTTCCGCCTCAAACCCGATCTGCTGGTGCAGGCCGCCAAGGTTAACCATGTAGTTCTGGATACCAAATGGAAGCTACTTGACGCCCACAAAGCTAACGGAACTGAGAAGTACGGGTTGGATCAGAGTGATTTCTATCAGTTACACGCTTACGGTCAAAGCTATCTCGATGGTAAAGGTGATCTGGTGTTGATCTACCCAAAAACGGACCGTTTCGATCAACCGCTGCCGGTTTTCGCATTTCCTAATGGCTTACAACTGTGGGTGCTGCCATTTTGCCTGAGGGAGAAGCGCTTACTATTGCCGTCATGCAATAGTCTCCACATGTTCTTGCCAACGACGGGTAAAAAATGATCCCCTTACCGTCACCACCAACAGTTTAATATTGTTGGTGATAGCCGTAAGTTCAACGAGTTGAAGCATATCTTAGATTTGATTGTGTTCTGCGTGATGAAGCTATCAGGCCAAATCTGGTAATATACTCAAGGGCTATATGACCATTTATGCCACCGATTTTACTAATGTGCTTCGTTTTTCAGCACGATGCGCAGATACGGGTGTTGCCAGTCATCATCGGACAGTTTGCTCAGGCTGATAAAACCATCATGTTCAAGAGCACATACCCCATCATGGCTGGCTACGTAATCGTATACAGCCCTGCTTTCAAGCCCCTGTAACATGTGCGACAACAGCTTGCGGCGTATAACATCCGACTTCCAACGTTTACGCGATGCCACATCTTTATAGGTAATGTTGAATGGTTGCCCTACCGCGTTGGTAACGCATTTACCGTAACGATTGGTTTTCGCTGTGTCTTCATAATGATCCAGCAGTAAGCCCAAATCGTCCCTTAGAGGCTCCAGAAGGCGCTTCCAGCGTTTCAGTACTCGCTTTGCTTCTGACTTATCTAGCTCACGGTTCAACAGGCGTCGGGTACTGGACTTTAGCGATAATGAAACGAACCCGGCATTGAATACGCTGGAAAATCTGAATTGCTTCACCAGCTCCTCAGCGACAAGCAATACCCGGCAGATATATTGAGTTTCCAGCACTTTCAGAGACTCGGCCGAAATGCCAATATTCAACAGCTCATGCCGCAGTATCTCAAGCTGACACCCCTTAATGTCATAATTATGCCCCCGCGCCAGACACGCCCACTTCATTTTAGACGGTAGACTTTGAAAGCCAGTGCCAATCTCAAAGGATCGCCCGCCAATGTACGCAGTCTTATAAGATTGCCTGTAAGATACCGTCAACGGTGATTCCTTCACCAAATTCACGCCTGTTTCCGCCAGTCGCGACAGGAAGTTGAAAATGAATATTTTGTTCTTCTTGGTAGGGTTCTCGTTATAGTAATCCAGCAGTGCATCCAGATTGACTTCCAGCGGTTCAAGGCTGTTCCAGACCCCCACTACCCGTTCCCTGAAGGCAACGTTTGGAATATCGCGTTTCGACTGTTTATGTTTGGCACGCTGCCCACGATCAATGGCAATACCAATCAGTTCATCAAATAAGTAACTTTTACGCTTGGTGAAAATGTCAGTCAGATAATGGTAACGATCCTGACGGCTAAGGTATGCCTCGCGGTTGTTGCCAAACAACTTACGCAGAAAACGCTGAGAAATAGCATATTCCCGGCATGAGCGTCGAGCATTGGAATACCCGGTTAGTTTGATAATTCCCGCGCTTGCCAGTGCCTCCATTGCACGCTCATTGGTCGGCCCACTTTTCTTAAATACTCCGGGAAGTTTCTCTCTACCCAGCTCAAATGGTACTGGCACAGAATAAGACCATTTTTTATTCGCTTTAATCTTTGTTTTTCTCCTGTTCTTACGGCTACAGGTAGCAACACATATAACATGCTGAAGAAATACTGCTATGTTACGATAAAAAGGACGCCGCAAACTTTGCGCACCATTATAAGGAATACTGTAAACAACTTCTTTGAAATAATCCAGCGTTGAATCTGTCACAAGGATATTGTTGTGCGTAATGTATGGCTTCATAATTCACCTGTATATTGAGATAAAAGCACCATGCCCTGACCCCATTTATTTACAACTGAATTACGCAAATCTTGTGTGAACTCAACAATGTTCAGATGGTTATTAGATGATAATAATATTGGAGGCTGGAGCCTCATGATAGCTGATACTGGATAATGGCTATAGTATGTAATGACATATATATAATAATATAGAGATATAGTGTATACAGAGCATAATAGACACAGCTATTTACCTTGTAGAAGAAAATAGCGGATAAATATCAGCGCAACCAGAATAGGATTAGCGGATATTCAAAACGCTACCGGTTATTAAGCGGTGCAACTACATTCCGGTAATATTCAATAGCGGTTGTAGACACATGTACGGATTCTGGATTTTGATCTTTTGATACATCGACTTTGCACAAACTGCCGAACCTTGCAATTGTCAGAGTCAGGGAAAGCCATCACCGGTTTACCCCTACCATTGTACGAGGCGCGAATCTGACACTAAACATCAGTAGTAATTCGCCGGTCTACTAGCCAAAATCCGGCAACGTTGGACGGTATTGAGGGAGGAATTCGAGATACAGGTAGCATGAAAAACCACATCACCTAGCGTACAGACAACGATATGGCGGCCAAAAGACCGCCATAATAATAGGAAGAATTAAATCGAAACTAGCGTTTTAAACGCTTGTTTCCCTCACGCTTTTGACGTCGCGTGCTGTGCTTTCGCTTACGGATATCCTCCACAAACTGGCTGACGTTCATTTCTTCCCTGGTCGCAAACTCTGGTTTTAATCTACCAATAACCTGCCCCAGATTAGCTATACAAACAGACCAAAAAGACCAAACCTCTTGTTTGTCGAACAGCTCTACCTCATTAAGGCTCAGGAGGTTACTGAACTTACAAGCCAGACGTCCTTTTGAATCTCCACGCCTTAACACATTTATCCATGCTTTGATGCCATTTGTTTTGGGCCGGTTATTGGTAAAAACAGCATTCATCAGTTCACCCTCAAGTTTGCGCTTGTACACCAACAGACGTTCAAAAGGGTTAACGAGCTTCGCGAGGTCAGAAAGCATCAGTGCTTTTTGCCTAGTTCCACGTTTGCCAGGTCCAGCAGACTCCGGCTGCACACGCATCTCAACACGTAAAAACTGGGGATGTTGTTCCTTGTCAATCTCAAGGAAAAACTCCCGTTTGCGCTTCCCCTTTTCATTCACATATCCTGCCCGTTCAGGGAATGCGATCCGCTTAAATAGCGTAGCGTCGATCTTGCCATAGATTAACGCCGAGAGTTTCGAGTCAGACGCACCAAGAGATAAACCCGGTAATCCATTTTTGTTGTCGTAATCTTCATAAACGGACGAATATTTTACGCCCCAAAGATAATTGTTCAACTTGCATCCATAGATATCCAGAGCGATATCAAGCCGGGTGACCCAAGCCCGTGCCAGCAGGTGATTAAAAGTTTCGCCGAGACGAGCCATTAACCACTTAAGCAACAAATCCATCTGTTTTCCTGTCATGTGCTGGGGATGAAACTGAATACTGAATCCACCAGTTCCTGCTGCTTTTGGCCCCCACATTAGATATGCCAACATTGGTGCATCAGGTTTATTACGTGAAATACACAAACCAAATTTGTAAGGGTGACGTGTTCCAGTTGCGTTCCGTGGTGATTTCTCCTGCACAAGGAAGTTTTTACACTCCTGCTCCAGTAAGGACAGCAACTTCTGAACAAACTCAGCTTTCTCCGCATCACTGTGGAAGCGGGATACTATTGAAAGCCAGTCGATGCGTAGCATCATCTTGTGCCAGTCATAGCTGTCGCAAATCTTATTTGATGGACTAAATTCAACATTCTTCTTATTAAGCAACTTGCTCTTTTTCATTGGTGTTCCGTATCAGGGACTAACCCAATTGAGGAACAGAGAGCACCAGTAACCCATCAGCTATCAGCTATCAGTAGTAACCGTGGTGGATCTACCGTTTAGTTAAACCAGCATCAGCATTGGCTAATATGCTCTCTGTTCATGGTTATACGTGCGTAAATAACGTGCTGTTAGACGTTCATGCACTCACTGAACACGCTGGCGATCAGCCAGCCACTGGTTAACTTCATGTTCGTAGAAACCTACCGACCGGATACCTATGCGGACCTGACGAGGAAACTCGTTACGCTGAAGCATTCTGTAGAGTGAAGCCCTGCTCATGGCACAACGTTCAAGAACTTCCGGGACTTTAATGATCTTCATGACTGTCATAACAAACCTGCCTAAGTTACGCATCGGCTGATGCGAACAGGCTTTTACAACCATGAATTTGATGAATTTTCGTCATATATGACAGTCATAAGTTAAGAATTGGCGTGTATGACCGTCATAGGCATTACCACTCTTATAGTGTAGTGAGGATTATTCTTGACGGTCATAATTATGACGGTCATGATAAGATACTATTCGCCAGTGACTTGGAGATATAAGATGCAAAAGCCCCACAGCAAGAAAGCGCAATCCCCTTCACAAAATGTCTCTGATCAAAACAGCATTAAAAAGGATAGTCGGGCTAATTTTTTTAAGACTTTCGGCCCTACAATGGAAATGAACGTGCATGAAGACACGCGGGAGCGACTGCGCGGAATTGCAGAGTTTTTAGAGGGCGAAGATTATGCTGAGAAAACCCGCGGCCTTGGTTCTGTTTACAGAAAAGCAGTAAATGATCTCATTAATATTTTTTATATTGATTGTATATTCGAAGCCAGAACAAAACCTGCCAAAGTCCTTTGGAATCTTTACCAAAAAAATTATGAATTGCGTGTTATTGATGCTCTAGAAAAAAAAGAGAGAATTAAAGTTTTATCATTAAAATTCCCAAATCCAGTTCTGTTAGAGAAAGGGTTGCTTACACCCAGCGAGAGTAAATGGAAATCATCTGAAATAGACAAATTAGATGATCATCGCTGGGTGATACATACTCTAGAAAGCCTCAACAATAAATAAAAAAATGGTGTGCCATGGCTCATATGCGTGACGAGTTCCCTGAAAAAACGAAGAAGATACTACAGGAAAGAGTGGCTAATCGTTGCTCCAATCCCGGATGTAACTGTCTTACCTCTGGCCCTAATTTCGATGCAGAAAAGGCTACTCGCATAGGTGTTGCGGCGCATATAACAGCCGCAGCTCCGAATGGTCCCAGATATAACTCCTCTCTTTCAAGGGAAGAAAGAAAACACATATCTAATGGAATATGGCTCTGCCAGAATTGCGCAAAGCTCATTGATAGTGATGAGAAAATCTACACTGAACACGCCATTCGTAGTTGGAAAAGTGAAACAGAATGCAGGATAAGAAATGAGCTTGAAGGCGGGAATTTACTCGACGAGGATGCTGATCTTCAGGGATGGTCATGTGGCCATTGCAATACTTTTGTTGCCGAAGGACAGATGGTGTGTACAGGTTGCCAAGCTGAAGTAGCATATCACGCTACGAAGTATGAAGTTATTGAGGCCAGGAAAATCGGCGGATTATTTGGGGCAATGATAGGCGGGATGCTTAATTTTAGTGTGCCAAACCTTCTGAATTCATACTTTAATCTGAATATTCCCAATAACTGGGGGCTTGGCTTGTATTCATTATTCATTGTCGCAGTACCAGCAATTATTGGCGCTCTGCTTTTAGAGGAAATTAAACATAGCCAATACCGGAATAAACCACCACGTTTTTTTCGCCAACGCAATATTTGACCTTAAAAATTATTCAAATATTCGCCTGCTTGCGCTGATTTTCATGCTATCACCGCGGCAGTCATAACGCGTTGTGGTTGATATATCTCTATGGCCTGCCAGCTGGCGTACAGTGTTGATATCCACACCTTGCTCCAGTAAAAGGGTGATGAAGGTGCGCCGCATATCATGCGGGGTAAACCGCGCAATGCTAGATGTTTGTTGTAACTCAGCCAGGATGCCCGTTAACCCGGTTGTTGTCAGCAACTGACCGACTACCTTACCGTTACGCTGAATTCGGCTAAACAGCGCACTTTCAGCTTCGTTTGCGCTGACTTTAAGCCATGCACGGATAGCTTTATCCACTGTTTCCGCCACGTGAATTTCACGGTATTTCCGCCCCTTCCCTTGCCTCACCGTCAGGATGCCGTTGTCATAGTCCCGGCGCTTAAGTTTAACCAGTTCCCCGGCGCGCAGGCCTGTTCCGCAAAGTGTCAGTACAATGGCAACATCACGGCAGCGCCGTACCGGTTGCGGATGCTGTTTTGCAGCCTGAATCAGTGCCCGGATTTCCTGCCTGTCCAGCGCCCTTCCTTTGCGCTGGATATCACCGCTCACGCGCTTCACTGATCGGATACGTGCCAGCGTTTCGGCATCCATGCAATTGAGGTTAAAGGCCGTCTGCGCTACGCCCCGGAGTGCTGACAGAGCCATGTTCACCGACGACACGGCGTAACCGCCATCCAGCAGTGCCGCACGTACTTTAGCGACGGCGGCGTAGTTAAGTTGTTCCCATGGATAGTCTGCTGCATCCGCACCGCGTTTAAGTATGCTGGCGCTGCGGTTTAACAAGCTGGTGAGACCTCGCCGCCCCGATGGTGCCAGACCGCCAATATACGCATCGAACACGGTGGTTTGCACCACCGGCATGACCTGACGTAACGCAGCCCCGCTCATGCGTAAAACCCGTGATAACGTACATTAAACCAAGTAACTGTTCGCATCAGACCAGTCCTCGTTCAGCCATCGATACTGTTTCAGCGCCAGCAACGATAAAGTGATCTAACAACCGCACGTCCAGCATCTCCAGCAGCCCCTTCAGCTTTTTAGTCAGCTGGATATCACAACGGCTGGGTTCAGGCTCGCCGCTTGGGTGGTTGTGTACAAGGATGGCTGCGGCGGCGTTATATTTCAGCACACGCTTGATAACTTCACGAGGGTGAACGCTGACCGAGTTTAGCGTACCCCTGAACAGGATTTCACGGTGCAGCAGCTGATTCTGATTATCGAGCAGGATGATGCCAAACTCTTCATGTTCAAGCGGTGCCAGCTCAACCATTACGCACCGTCGAAAATCATCAGGGGAGCAGAGCTGAACGCCACGCTGGTAGTACCGGCTGATAATGTCACGCGCTTGGTCAAGGATACGGGTTTCACGCTGGGTAAATAGGGTCATGTCAGAACTCCCGTTCAATGAAGTAAATGGCGTCGGGAAACAGCTGGCGGCGGGTTACGCCAGTACGCAGGGAGAAAGCTTTACGGGGCATTGAAGTTCGCCCGTTGCTATCGAAGAAACAGAGCGTTTCTTCATCTATTTTGACCAGAAGGGACCAGTGAAACTGGTCGCTGAGCATAATCAGGCGAGAGTGGTCAGTGATGTCCAGAAACCGCTGCATTTCCCTGAACAACCGCCCTTCTGATAATCCCCGCTTCCCGGCAAAGGGTCTGGTGATTTGAACCGGGAACTGGCGGCGGTAATGTCCTTTCTGCAACACCTGAGCTATCAGCCAGTCTAAACGGTCCTCTTCAATCCCTTCAGTCAGCCATTCATGCAAAGGCCAGCGCTGCTGGTAAGCCTGAATGAGCCGGTTCATTAGCGGGCGTCGTTTCACCCTGCCGTCATACAGCCAGCTCAGCATATTAACAATGCAATAAGCACCGCAAAGACAGTCCAGTTCGCCCTGCTGAGACGCACGTATTACTCTGTTAACAGTCACAGATAATTTCTCCATCAATAATTAGCTGTAAGTGTGGCGGGATTAGCTTTCCCACATAACGGTGAGGGTGTAGATATTCAGGAAGTGGTAATGAACAAAATTTCTCTGCCAGAGTGCAAAATTGTCGCGCCCTTCCCCCCGGGGTAAATCACCGACATAGGACAGGAAGACATAGCGCTGGCTCCAGCTGATATCGATTTCCTTTTCCAACTCCGGGTTTGTTCCCATATATTTGAAGTCAGTGATGTAATCGAAATACCATTCATCTCTGCGGGAAATAAGCCTTATTTCGACCGGATGAAACCCACCATTTTCAGCGCTGTAATTGATATCTTTGAACAGCAATGTAACAGCATGAATATTCGGTTTAACTGGCGGCTTTTTACTGAGTTCAGCAAGTATAATATTAATGAGTTCCTGACTTACGGGCATGGACAGCCCTTCCTGACGGATATTATTCATTGTATTTATTCCGATAAATATGCGTTTAGGTTGATGACACAAACATTAATTAAACTTAACCCGTACTGAATTTTCAGACGATAGACGCCCTCCCGCCAGAAGGGATATAAAATGAAAAATTAAGTTAGCAATTAGTTTATGTGTCAGCTACTGAATAATATGACAATATCCAGTAATGACATTTTACCAGGAATATACTTACAAAGCAAATAGTTTCACTTGGGAAATAATTTTCTATTATTAATACCTTACCCGAAATGTTTATTTCTAAAGAAGAATGGCATACTGATTTACCTCCATGGCAGGTGGACGGGGTTCCGGGGTGGTTCCTCCTACCTGCCGTGGCGGGAAATAAAAGTAACCAATTAAATTTATTTATTATCGGCCGGCTATCCCGGCATAGTAAATAAGCTCATTAGTGGTCTTTGAATTGCTCAAGCAAGCGCTCCCGCTCTTCCTGGGGGAAGTTTCATTATTTGTTCAGTCAAAAGGGATACATCCTGATGTTGGCTGGCCAAATCTTTGGTCACCTGCTTTAAAGCCTGCTCCATCAGCAATGCACGTGACGCTGGCGACATGTTACGGAAAAGCAGAGCCCACAGACTCAGCTGTTTATCAGTGCCTGCAAAGCTTAATGCGTCATCCTTGGCCCTGCTTCGTTCGTTTTCAAGCGACATCACAGCAGCACTTATATGATAAACCACACGTTTGCCGACATTTCGCTTACGCCGGATTTCTGGGTGGAGCTCTGTCGGCACCTCTTAAGCCATATAATGCCCGCTGGCAATCGCGCCGACAGGCCGCGGGTAACCGTTTTGATAGATGAGCGGCAAAAGGCGGCCACTCCGGTGTGGATAATATTTTTCGTGACTTTATTAACTGATGCAGGTAACGATATTATCGGTAAAGAAAGAGTAGTGACCGGTGAAGTTTTTACCTGCATATAACGTGTTATTAATAGTATGCGTAAGCGTCAATGTAAAAGTTTTCCGGTCTGTATTAACCTCTGATAGATATGAGCTGCTGAAATCAATAAAACCTTTTATTTCCGGCCATAACGCTTTGAAAAGCGTTTCTTTCGCAGAAAACACCAGCAGTAACGCCTGCGAATAAGGCAGCGAAAGCGTTCTTAAGAAGGCCTGCTCTTCCATGCTGGTAAACATATCGCTCGTATTAAGAAGAAGCGTCGGATTGTGTTTTTCAATATCAACGCCAGGATGTAAGCCCGACGTTTCCTTAACTAATACGGCAATGGCGTGGGAGCGAGTATGAGAGAGACTTCCTCTCCACCCCGCAGGCCACACGGGAACGCCCCGGCTTGCGCCAACAATGGGTGAATGAACCCTGTGCTGTCTTAATAATACAGAGCAACAGTAGCGCCCGGCAAAATATTCAGATTTACGTTTAACGCCTGCCTCAGATAATACAACCGGCAAAGGAAGGCCGGCGATAGCAAATAAATCATCCTTAAAGGATTTACTGTCATACTCAAGCATACAATAAGCAAGCTGCGATTGATGTTGAAAATATCCTAAAACACCTTTATGAACAAAAGGCGGATCTGAAAAGTGAAATGTTGGTGAAAACATACTAATATCCCTGCCAGTAACAATAATTAAACAGGCACTTTCATTTACACGTCATTGAGTGCACTTTACCAAAAAGTGGATAAAACACAACCGATAAAATAACCCAGCGACCTGAACGAAAATGCCGGAAAAAATCTTTATCTTATTAAGGGTTAATCTTATCAGATGAGATCAGAAGAATGTGCTGCCACACAACAGTATGATTTATTTACTATTTGTAAAAGCACTCGTTGTTTAAGGATGCGAATTATAACACAGTTGTACTAAAGTAGAGGATGCGGTACAGTTAACCTTATGTAATCATAAGCATTATTATTAAATACAATATATTCTGCTTACTTTTTTGAAGTTATTTTTTTCGCCATTGTGGAAATGTATGAGAGATAAAAAGAAAGAGATAATAATTGCCGCCTCATCGCTTTTTAATCGCGAAGGTTATGTCAATTCCAGCCTGGATAAAATCGCTACTTTCGCGCAAGTCTCAAAAATGACTTTGTATAAATATTTTGCAGACAAAGAAGCTATTATTCTAGAGGTGCTTGCGCTCAGACGAAAAGAATTTATCGAGGATTTACGCGCAGTCATTGCATCTCAGAGCACGCCGCGAATGCAGTTACAATCCATTTTTGCCTATTATGGCAAATGGTTCGCAGAAGATGATTTCAATGGATGTATGTTTGCCAGGGCTGTTGCTGATAACGGCATGTCGTCTTCACTGATCGTAAAAGCGAACGATGACTTTAAAGTTGAATTATATACCCTTTTGCTTAACATTTTACGTCAGACATTAAAGCCTGAACCCGCCGAACGTTGTACGTTAAACATGATTATTCTTATAGATGGCGCGATATCTCTTGCGCTTAGCCCATCTTTATCGCGCGAGTACCCTCCGGCAACGCTTGCATGGATGGCGGCAAAGACCCATATTTTCGCGCAAGGGGGCAAGTGGTAAAACGCGCCGCTTTCATTCGCAACAAACTGTACTAACAAGTACAATTTTGCCGTCAGAAATGGCGGCACCCTTAAAAAACCATCCGCGTTAAAAATTTTATTACTTTAAAAACAAACACATAAAAAATATTTCAACCATTTATTTACATTTCTTTAAGAAAACTATTGCGTATAAAAATCGCTCTGGTATGTTTTCTGAAATTGTCATGAATTTCAGGAAAGGGATCAATGAAGCCTGTAGCTAACACCGTCGTTGTGGAAGTGCATGAGCAATTAATAAAACTAATTAACGATCCGCATTTGAATGAAACACTTGCGGCAACGCCCCATATTACCGAAGAAATTATTAATCTGAGTCTTCAGCAGCTCACAGCGGCATATGATGAGGAAGACCTTGCCGCCCGTGAAACAGTGCAACGCAGCCTGTTTCTCATTTACAACAGCCTGCTGGCAGACCCGCTGTCAGCTGCAGCGAAAAATCAACATAACCCTTTTTTGATGACGTTAAAGAATTTAATCGAGCGTCACTGGCTAGAATATGAATTCAGGCGTTATCCCTGCAAGCTGCCGGATAAAAACGCCGATGCACCTTCAGTTATTGCTGACTTACTTGAGCTTTACCATACGCATCGCGCCTCGCACCATCCTCTTTTTGATTTTCTGTGGAGCGAGGCTAATAGGGAGCAATTCCGTTTATTTTTTAAAAGCGACAGCGCACTTAATATTCTCTTTTTCGATCTCGTCGCTTTAATGTTGCCGGGTTCAGCCCCTTCTACACGCGCAGAAATTTGTAAAAATCTCTGGGATGAAGCAGGCCAGGGTAATCCGCAACACACACATGTGGAATTATATAAACATCTACTTTCTGGCTGCGCGATCGAACTAGCGGAAAATCATTTTACCTCATTGTATAGCTGGCAGGGCTATACCGGATATAATGTTTTTATGCTCGGCGCAACAAATCGCCAGCATTACTATAAGTTAATTGGCGCCATGGCAATGACAGAACTTCTGGACCCTCCGCAATACAGTAAACTGGTTAAAGGTTGTCAACGCCTCAATATAGATAATAAACATACGCTTTATTATAGGGAACATATTGAAGTGGATATTGATCACGCCGCCGGCTGGTTAGAGCACGTCATTACGCCCCTTATAAACACTCATCCGGCATCGGCACAAGAATTTATAATGGGCGCAACCCTGCGTTTGCAAAGTTGCGCGGATTATTATGACAGCCTGTTGCATAAGATGACATGCTGATTTAAAGAAAAATACTTAATGCTCTTCACGCCATAAAAACAGCTTTCTTTTTTATAAATAAACTAACAGATTTTTATTTTTAAAACTCAAATATATAAAGGCCACTTTATATGGAATCTTTTGTTTTAAATGCGATATCAGGCGTAACGCATGGTTTTGGCATCCTGCACGAGCCTATATTAACCTTTGCCAGAACACACTGGCACGCGCGCCCGATGAAGACCCAGGTGCATGGGGTTAATATTGCTATCGCGACGGAAAACCGCCAGCAAGTGGGGCCAGCTGATGGCTGGTATACAGAAAAAAGAAATATACTGCTTACGCTGGTTAATGCGGATTGCTACCCCGTTCTTTTTTCACGTAAGGATGGCACAGCCATCGCAGCGCTGCATGTTGGCTGGCGTGGCGCATTTAATGGTATTATTTATAATTTAAAAGAAATAATAAATAATCAGGGGGACGACCTAGCAAATTGGGTTGCTGGTATAGGCCCGGGTGCCATGCCATGCTGCTATGAAGTATCACAGGAATTAATTGACGCATTCTCTGACCGCTACCCGATAAATCCAGAGTCACTGAACCCACAACCTCGAAAATTAAACTTATTAGCGGTTATTACACATCAATTACGGGATATCGGCATCACCTGCTTTGATAGCCTGTCGCTTTGTACAATTTGTAGCGTTGATATTAACGCGCAAGGAGAAACGCACCCTATATTTCATAGCTACAGACGGGATGGTAATAAAGAGGTGCAAGTTAGTGCAATTATGATGCTGTAATTTTATTACTGAAAAGGATAAATCATGCAAAATCTTAATAGTGCTCAGCTGTGTGAGATTGTTAAAGAATCAATTATCGACGTACTGGAAATAGAAAAAATAAATGAAAAGGATGATTTCTTTAATATTGGCGGGTGCTCGCTTACGGCTCTTGATGTCATCGATAAAATCCATGAAAAAACGGGTAAAAAAATCCCCTTACGTGATTTTCTTCAGGAGCCTACGCCTATAGCCCTGACCGCCTTTCTTAATCGTGTGCAATAATAGCCGGAGAAGATTATGACGAATAATAACCCTTTTTCATCTCTTTCTGATCCGGCAGGTCGTCGTGAACATAGTCCGGGTTTCAGCGTTTTCTTTTTCTCAGGAGAGGCTTCAGAACAAGCGAGCGAAAATATTTACAGTCTGGTTATGCGTGCGGCTAAATTTGCTGACGATAACGGATTCGAAGCGATATGGGTACCTGAGCGGCACTTTCATTCTTTTGGCGGGCTCTTTCCGTCGCCGGCAATTATAGCCTCGGCAATTGCGGCAACAACGAAGCGATTACATATTCGTGCCGGTAGCGTCGTGCTCCCGATGCATAATCCCGTTAACGTGGTGGAAGAATGGAGCGTTATCGATAATATTTCAAACGGTCGCGTCGGTTTATCCGTTGCGCCAGGCTTTCATCCATCAGATTTTTTACTGAAACCTGAAAACTACCTGCAACGTCGTGATATTTTCCGTCAGAATATTCAGGATATTATGACTCTCTGGCGAGGCGATACCTTTATCGCGCCCGATGGCCTGGGCCGCGATACCCGGGTCCTCACCTTACCAAGACCGTTACAAAAAGCGCTGCCGCTATGGCTAACCGCTTCCGAAAGCGAAGAGAGTTTCCGTAGAGCCGGCGCCGCAGGGGCAAATGTTTTAACCAGTCTTCTGGCTTTGGATCGTAAAACGCTCGCAGCGCGTATTTCTGCATGGCGGCAGAGCTTTATTCCGGGCGCGATGAATAATGCAGGCCGCATCACGTTGATGTTGCATACCTTTGTCAGCCCTGATGAATCCGAGGTGCATAAGTATGGCGTGGAAGCCCTGAAACGCTATCTGAAAGAGCATCTGAGCTTTGCCGCGCCGCGTGCTGACTACGATAAAATTACCTGTCTTAGCGATAGTGATAAGGATGCGCTGGTAGAACATGCCACCAGACGTTATACCCGCGACGCGTCGCTTATTGGCACGCCTGAACATTGCAAAAAAATCATCGAAGAATTAGTTGAAACGGGCGTTGATGAAATAGCCTGCTTGATCGATTTCGGTGTGCCGGAAGAACAGGCGCTACATTCGCTCGAGGAGATTGCAAAATTAAAAGAATACTTTTCTGCCCGTAAACTAGCGAGGAGTGCATAGTGATGACTGAAGGAGAGTTTGGCCTTTCCGCAGCGCAACAACGACTGTGGTATATGAGCCAGCTTGAACCAGAGAGCCCTTTTTATAACATCACGCTCCCCATGGTTCTTGAAAACGATACTAATAGCCTTGCGTTATATGAAGCATTAAACGCTCTGGTTCGACGCCATGATATTCTGCACACCCGTTACCCTATAATAGAAGGCAGGGTCGCACAGGAAGTCGTTGATCCTCAAGACTGGCACGTAGAAAAAATACCGTTTAGCGTGACTGGCGGCGACTGTGAGGAAAAGGCCAGTAACATTGCCGCCACTATTGCGCGTTATCCTGTCGATTTACACAATGGGCCGGTATTCAGAGCATTTTATGCCCCACTGGATGAGGGTAAGAGTCTGTTAGTGCTGTTAACGCAT
This sequence comes from Pantoea sp. paga, assembly GCF_007558755.1. Classification (NCBI taxonomy): domain Bacteria; kingdom Pseudomonadati; phylum Pseudomonadota; class Gammaproteobacteria; order Enterobacterales; family Erwiniaceae; genus Pantoea; species Pantoea sp. paga. The sequence continues at coordinate 860,679 of NZ_VLTF01000002.1, read as the reverse complement.
CATATTGCGACCGACCAGACTTCGATTAATATCCTCATCCAGGAGCTGGATTTAATTTATCAGCAGATTGCCGAGGGCAAAGCGTACTCGCTTTCGCCGGTAGCCCCTTACAAAGAATATGTAGACTTTGAATCGCAGCGTTTTGAAAAACAAAAACAGAAACTGTATGACTACTGGGATCGGCAATTAGCTAAAGACTTTACGCCAATTCCCCTTCCCTATGAAGCCCCATTACAGGCCAATCGTTCAAGAATGGGTCGTGAGAAAATAGCTTTCGTTGAAAACGACAGGCTGCAGCAGTTTCGCACCTGGTGTCGCAAGGAGCAGGCAACGGAATTTGCGGGCCTGTTGACGCTCTGGGGATTATTAATTGGCGCATGGTCAAACCAGAACCGCTTCTTTATTGCAACTACCACTGCTTTTCGGGAAAAAGTTAAATTTCGCCAGTCATTAGGCTGTTTTATCAATACCCTCGCTATTTATCATCAGTTTACAGATGAGCAGGACGTATCCTCTCTTTTAAGGCTGAATGAAGCCAGTATTATTGAATCTTTCGAACATCGTGCAATGACCTATGAGAAACTGATCGAGCGCAACAGACAAGTACATCAGAGAAATATTGATGATCCGGTCAATGTCTATATTCAGTATCAGCCGAGAAAAATGTCTCACGACTCCCGGTTAAGCAAGCGTTTTTCTCCCATTATTAATGTCCACAATGGTCGTGCTAAATTTCCGATCATTATGAATATCTCTGACTGGAACTCATATTTGCATTGCACCATAGAATATGAAGAAGCGCTCTTTAGTGATAAAAGTATTACAGGTTTACTAAACGCATTTCAGCATTTAATCGATCTGGTTACGGAAAACCCTTATATAGCGATCAGTGAAATCATTTTTGCATTACGCCATCAACTTCCTGTTGCCAATACGCCAGCGCCTTGTACAGATGAAACGGAGAATAACCCTGAAATAGCGCGCCACACCCACGCAGAGAAAATAAAACAGCCGCTGCGTCTTATCTGGCAACAGATCCTCGGCGATGATTCTGGCAGTGACGATGAGGACTTTTTCCTTGCCGGCGGTAATTCATTACTGTTGACCCAATTACTCTGGCACATCAATCAACGCTTTCAGTTATCAATACCATTACGTGAGATTTACCGCCGTACACGTTTTGATGAAATGGTCTCTCTTATTAGCAAGCATATATTAACGACTCAAAATCCGGAGAGGAAACATGCCTGACGCTGTCGCTATTATTGCCCCTTCCAGCGGCCCTGATATGCAATACCTTAAACAGAGTATTGACTGGATCGAGTCGCGGGGACATCGCGTTATTTTGGGCCCCAATATCGAGGCTCGAAGTGGATATTGCGCGGGTTCAGCTAAGCAACGCGCTCATGATTTGAGATGGGCACTTGAAGAAGCCGACGGTAATACGGTTTGGCTTGCTCGCGGCGGTTATGGGCTGGTTCACTGCTTGCCTGATTTGCTTTCGTTCCCCGCTACGGACAAAACAATTATCGGGAGTTCTGATGCCACGCTCTTATTAGAGTTACTCTATCAACGTGGTTCGGGGCGGCTGATACATGGCCCGATGGTTGAAAGGTTAGCGTATTATAGCGATGAGCAAAGCCAAAATGCTGTAATGGCCTGGGTGAACGGCAAAGCTGGCGAAATATTCTGGCACCTTAAACCGGGTAATTCTTTAGCGCATACCTGCCAGCCGTGCCGCGCGCCCTTAACAGGCGGTAACCTTACGGTTATTGCCAGCCTTTGCGGTACGGTACTCCAGCATAAAGCGCAGGGATGCTTTTTTCTTCTCGAAGATGTTAATGAACCCTTATATCGTATCGATCGCTGCTTACAACAGCTTATTTTCTCTGGCGTATTTAACGGTGTCAAGGCTATTATTTTGGGCGAATTTCACGCCTGTACAGCCAGCGGTCAGGGAGAAAACGATATTATTCTAAAAATAATAGATATTCTTGCTCCGCTAAAAATACCTCTCTTTTACGAAGGTCCGTTCGGTCATGGTAAACATAATATAGCCTGGCCCTATCGTCAGAATGCCACCCTTAGCGGCAGCTGTTTGACTCTTTAATAGATAACAGTGTCATTATTCCGGCGAAGTCAGGACGCTGGTCGCGTGTCGTTGTTCATTTCACAGGGCTGAACAGATATGCAAAAACTAATAAACAGTAAATGGTTGGTGCAAAGAAATAGTATTGATAAGCCATTTCGCCTGTATGTTTTTCCGTATGCTGGCGGAAACGTCACTACCTTCATGCGATGGCAGACGTTACTTCATCCGGAGATTGAGCTGATTGGCATACAGTTACCCGGTCGCGGCGCGCATTATCCTGCCAATCTCTTTTATGAAATGGAAGCACTGATAGAGGCAATGATTCCGCTATTTCAGCATAACGCTAAGCCTTTTGCATTTTTCGGCCATAGCATGGGCGGACTTCTTGCTTATAAAATATGCCAGCGCTTGTCTATAAAACCACAGGCGTTAATCATTTCAGGCTGCAAAGGCATTTCGCTTTTTAAAGCGCCGACTAAAGCAGTATTGTCAGATAAGGAAATTATTACCCGCTTGCGATGCTACGGCGGAACGCCGGAGGGAGTTTTAAGTGATCCAGATCTGATGGCGCTGTTCTTACCCGCCATTAAAGCGGACTTTACTATTGTAGAGAACTTTAACTGGCATCCGGCTCCACCGGAGCATATTCCGATATTGTTACTTGCCGGCGATAAAGATTTCGCCCATCACCGTGATAAAGCACTTAGCTGGCGTAATCAGACAACGCAAGAAACGATTTACCGGGAATTTCCCGGCGGCCACTTCTTTATTAATGAAAACGTATCGATACTGCTTGCGGAAATTAATAGCTATCTGGCCACAATATTTAAACTGCCCACTGGGGTAAAGTCTGTTTAATGGAGGCATGACATGTATTCTGCATTACATGAAATGATTATCGAAAAAGCGCAGGAAAATAAAGATAAAACAGCCATTATCGATGAAGCGGGTAACGCTTTTACCTATTCTGATTTACTTAGCCGCTCCGCCTACTGGAGTAATTATATATTAGCGTTGGGTCTCAGCCCAGGTGAAAAGGTGGGTATTGCCGTAACCCGCCATGCATTATTGCCCTGCTTACTATTAGCCGTGTCGCGTGCCGGTTGCACTTGGGTTCCATTAGATCCGGCTTACCCGGCACAATGGCGCGAGTTCGTGATACGTGATGCTGATATCGGGCTTGTTTTACATGACGAACTTCTTGCACATGATATGCCTGTTGCTATGGTGAAATATATCAATGTTCTTACCGCAGGCGCGCAATCCGAACATACCGCCTTATTTGAGCGAAACATTAACCCTGACGATATTTGCTACATAATTTACACATCAGGTTCCACTGGCGTACCCAAAGGCGTGCTGATTAAGCATGAAAACACCGTTAATTTTATCGAGTGGGCGCGGGAAACTTATACAGCAGAGGAGCTGGCGCGAGTAATATGCTGCACTTCAATATGTTTTGACCTCTCGCTGTTTGAAATTTTTGCCACGCTCAGTGCAGGCGGCACATGTTTTATGGTGAGTAATGCGCTCGCCATTCTGTCAATACCGGCCTCATATCGCCCAACATTGATCAATACCGTCCCCTCAGTGATGCGCGAGATCCTGCGTCATCAGGCGTTGCCCCATACCGATCCGCTTGTCGTAAATCTTGCGGGGGAAGCCCTCAGCGGCGAACTGGTCAGCGCGCTATACCAACAGCCTAATGTTACCCGCGTAGTGAATCTTTATGGCCCTTCAGAGACCACCACGTACTCGACCTGGGATGTTGTGCCGCGCAATGAGAAAACGCCCACCATTGGAAAGCCTATTAAAGACACGCAAATTCATCTGCTCGACGACAACCTTAAACCTGTGGCCAACGGAACGCCAGGGGAAATATATATTTCAGGTAAAGGCGTTGCGGCAGGTTATATCAATCGCCCTGACATCACGCGTGAGCGTTTTATTACTTTGTTCACGCCCGAAGGTTCTCCCTTTCTGGCCTATAAAACAGGCGATATTGGACGCAGCCGTGAGGATGGTCGCCTTGACTATGCAGGAAGGGCCGACGATCAGGTAAAAGTGCGGGGATTTCGCATTGAATTGCAGCAAATCGAAGAAACCCTCGTCCATTTCGATGAGATTGCAGAAGCTGCTGTGGTCGCCGCATTTCCGGGTGAGGAAAATGTCTCGCTGGTTGGCTGGTTAGTCGTAAACACTTCGCCGGAGTCAGATACGCGTAAAATACGCGAGTCGCTCAAAGAAAAACTTCCGGAATATATGATACCGGCGCGTTTTTTCATCGAAGAGACATTACCTAAACTGCCTAACGGAAAAATCGATCGTAAAACGCTTCGATTGCAATCTGAAGCACGCCTGAAGCAGAGCGGTCACCGCCCGAATAAGCAGGCCGATGCCGAAATATTCCTGCTTTCGCTTTTTAGCCAACTTACAGGCGAACCTGCAATAATGCGTCATACAGATATTTTTTCGCTGGGCATAAATTCGCTCTCGATATTAAAAATTACCGCGGAAATAAAGGCACGCTTCGGCATATTGCTTCCGAATTCTGTTATTAGCCTTTATCCAACAGTCAGCGGTCTGATTGATTACCTCAGCGCCATAACTGACCGGGAAAAAGAACCCTTGCCGGTGCCTGACCTTACCGAGTCGCAGCAGCAGATGTATTACCTGTCACAGCTAACCGATAATAGTTCAGCTAATAATGTCTGTTTTTCAGTAACCCTGGCAGCTGGCGCAAGTGAAGAAGAGGTAATAGCGATAACAGATACGCTTTACCACGCTTTTCCCTTAATGCGCGCAATGATCCCGACCGGGGATAAATGGGAACTGCAGGCAGATAAACCGCAAATTAAATTTTTTCGCGGACGCTCTAATGCCGCAGATTTACATGCCATAGAGCATGAAGCCGCGCATGAGATAATCGATCCCGCGCTCTCAGGGCTTTGGCGTATCTCTGCCATTTTTAATCAACATGCCGCTCCCGTGGTTCTCCTGACGTTCCATCATCTTCTAATTGATGACGAGTCGTTACAGCTTATTTTCCATACTATTCACAGTGCGCTTATCCGTGGGCAACAGGTAAAAACTGTGCCGCTCGCGCGGATTGATAACTGCACAGATCGTGAGCATCAAAACCGTTTATGGTGGTTTTCAGCCTTAGAAAAAATAAAATACACCACCGCCAGCCTGACCGTAGTCAATAACGATATCGACTGGTTCGATACCCGCGCCTTGCGCTCGTCCTGTTCGCTGCAAACCTCTTTGTACCAGCAGATAGGGAAGCTCTGTCAGCAAGCGCGCGCGACGCTTTATGAATTTCTGCTTTCAGCCCTGGTACCAGTACTGCAAAAAAACGCAGGCGACACCGCTATTACCATTGGCACAATAATGTCTACCAGGGATGCGCTTGCAACACATGGGCAGGCAGGTTTTTACGCAACACCGGTCCCTTTAATTCTGCCCTTTCTCACCGCGTCTTCGTGGCAAACCAACCTTGAAATGACCCGCCGCTGCGTACGTGCCACGCGAAAGCACGCTTTTGTCTCCGCAAACTGGTTACAGGATGAGTTGCGCCGCCGCCTTCCCGCTTCATCAGCCCTGATGATGTTCGGCTGCATCCGTCATTTTGCTGATCGCATTGAGCGGGGGGTCGCCCAGGCTAAAGAGATCAATACAGGCCATTCTCATCCTGTGCTGAATTTCCAGGCACGTTTTGATGAGAACAGCGTGCAGCTTTTCCTCGATGGCCGCGCCAGCATCTACAGCCAGTCAGAGCTGGATCTTTTGCTCCGCCAGTGGGTGGAGAGCATTACGTCTGTCGTCAACGCGTATTCTACGGAAGGAAAATGAATAATGAGTAAGCCGAATGATTCTTTGTTCACTCTCTTTAACAACGTTACACAGAAGACGCCAGAGGCCCTCGCTATTTCTGGAGATAACGGTGATATCAGTTACCGGAACCTCTTTACCCATGCGCAGGATATTGCACGGTTAATTGGATTTCGTGATAAACCTGTCGCTATCATATGCCGCAACCATGCTAATGCGATCGCGGCAATGCTGGCCTGTCTGCGCAATCAGGTCATTTTTATTCCTGTCAGTACCGACTTACCTGAAGCCAGAATTCAGGCGATTCTGTTAACGGCATCAGTAGAACTAATACTTACCGATAGCTATACAGACAGCACGCGAGTCAATCTCCGTATTGATAATATCAGTCAGGCCAATCTTTTCCCTCCGCCAGTGACCGCTGAAGAAGCCAATGCAGGCATCGCCTATATCCTGTTTACGTCAGGGACGACCGGCACACCTAAAGGTGTTGCCCAGAGTGAAACGGCGCTTCGCCAGCATATGCTTCATTATATTGAGAGCCTCAATATTAAGGCTGATGACCGCATCATTATGGTGGCGAGTTTTGGCTACGATGCCGCCTTAATGGACATTTTTGCGGCGTTATTAACCGGCGCAACGCTGGTCCCCGTGACACTGCTTCAGCACACCGTAAAAAGCTTCCGCCAGAGACTCTTGCAACGTCGCATTACGGTTTTCCATTCCACGCCTTCTGTGTTCCGGCTTATTTTTAATGACGCCCGCAAAGGCGCATCCTTTGATGACATCAGAGCAGTGGTGCTTGGCGGAGAGCTGGCAAGACGCTCGGACCTGCTGCTTTTTAATCGCTCATTCTCCCCCGCAGCAATATTGATTAATGGCTTTGGACCGTCTGAATCCACGCTTGCGCTACAGGCAAAATTTCATCAGGGAGAGAGGCTTGACATCCCGGGCTTGCCGATTGGCTATCCCGTCGCCGAAATGGCGGTACAACTTATTAATCAGACCGCCACAGCGGACGGCGTGGTGGGTGAAATTGTGCTCGAAAGTCCAAACGTTTTTATGGGTTACGTCAACCAGCCCCAGGATATCGCACGGCTACAAGCAGCCCCTCGAAAAACCAGCCATGCCACGGGCGATCTGGCAAGACCTCTTCCCGACGGCCGTTTGATCTATTTCGGGCGAAAAGACAACCAGGTGAAAATTGCCGGGATCCGCATAGAACTTGAAGAGATCAACGCATTACTGGTCGAACAACCCGGTATAGAAGATGCCGCCACGCGCCTTATCGCTAACGAGCAAGGATACAGCTGGCTTGTTTCATGGGTTTTGACCACGAAAGAGAGTGTCGAGGAAGAAAGCGTACTGGCTGACTTACGCCTGCGCCTGCCGCAAACAGCCGTGCCTGCGCGCATTATCCCGGTCGCCAAGTTTCAGTACCGACCAAATGGAAAGGTCGATCTCTCCTCGCTGCCTGTGCCTTCGTTCAGAACAGAACACGCCATTATCAACGACACCTTTTCTCGCCAGGTAGCAACCGTATGGCAGGCCTGCCTAGGCGCTGACTCGCTTCCCGCGTTGAGCGAACGATTTATGGATATCGGCGGGAGTTCGCTCTCGGCCATTTCGGTTATCTCGCGTATCCAGCAGGAAATGAAGATCCGCTTACGTCCTTCTTCTCTTTTACGTAACCCGACGCTGAATGAATTTATTGAGCAGGTAAAAACAGGAGTGGAAAATGCAGTCTGATACGTTCGCATTCGATGAAAAAAATACACTGCCTCTGATTAGCTCGCAACGCAGGTTCTGGTATGACTATCAGCGATCACCGCTGGCGGGAGGTAAAAATATCCTGCTGCGGACACTGCGTTTTGCCAAAGGCACGGCGCGCGAGCGGCTCAATCAAATCATAACGCAAGTGTTTAATCGCCATCAGTTACTGAGAGCAGAGCTGGTAAACCATGATGGTGGCTGGCCGCAATGGCGCATTTATCCTGAGATATCCGTAGTCATTAGCTGGCAGGAGCAACCAGCATTAACGCTTCCTGTTACCCCTGATAATGCGCCAGCGCATAGCGGCCGCGGGTTTGATTTACCCCATAAACGCCCCTGGCGGCTGCAGGGGGTGAGCACGCCGGAGGCAGATTATCTTATTTTTGCCTTTCACCATATTATCTGTGATGAGTTCTCAGTGCAGATAGTGATAAAAGAAATCGACGAAGCCCTTTCGTGCTTATCAGGGACAACGATGGCTGATGATTTCGCAAATAGCGCTGCACTTATCGCCAGCGAGCAACAATTGCAGCTTGATGAGGGCGGCCTCGCCTTCTGGCAGAAAACGCTTTCTGGCGCCCCGACCGCGTTAAATATGCCCGTGGAAGGTAGTGACAGCAAGACGCATCAGGCGGTGTTGAGAAGCAAAGCGCAAATCAGCGGCCAGTCGCTGGACACGCTCCACCGCTATGCCGCCGGGCAGAAAATTACCTTTCCAATAATCATCGCCGCTGCTTATGCCGCTGTATTGTCGCTCTACAGTCACGATAATGAAGTCGTGCTGGGTTTACCGGTTTCGTTGCGCCCGGTTGCGCAAGCTCAGACGGCGGTGGGGCCTTTTCTGAATATTCTGCCTCTGCGCTGCGAACTTTCCGCCGGGGTTACGTTTAACTCGCTGTGTCAGGCTCTCCATCAGCGTTTCCTGTCAGCGCTGGATTTTTCCGCCATACCTTTTGAGGAGATCGTGCGTGTCGCCTCACAGGAAAAACTGGCGGGGCGTCATCCCCTGTTTCAGACGACCTACTCGTTTCATGATTTACGTGAAGCGGGACTGGTGACACTGAAAAACTGCCGGCAGGAAGAAAGCTGGTCGGGATCGTTGAGTTGCGAACTCTCCTTAACAGGCGAGCTGAGTAACGATACGCTGGAGATATTTATTGATGGCGATAGCCGACTTTTCAAAGCCGCTTTTATTGAACGCCTAGCGCAGCACGTTGCATGGGCGACTGAGCAACTCGTCAGCCTACCGCGTGAGCGGCTCGATACGCTATCGTTGCTGCCTCCAAAGCAGCAAGCGTTGCTGCTGAAGAGGCGTTCAGGCATTGATCGGCGCCAACCCACTCCCGCCGTACTTCCTGCTATCCTGGAGAGTATCAGCGCATCGCCGGAGAGCGTAGCCATTTCCGGCCAGGTTGAACTGACCTATGCTGCGCTGATGGAAGAGGCCTCCCGTTTCGCTCATGCACTTCACGGCGCGGGGGTGAAATATGGCGAGTTTGTGCTGGTGGGTATAGAGGACGATGGCCACCCGGTCAGTGAGATCCTCGGAATAATTCTCAGCGGCGCGGCATGGGTTCCGGTTAATCGTCACTGGCCGCAACGACAAATCGCCCAAGTCGCGGCCAAAACAGCGGCCCGCTTTTACCTTGGCGCGTCTCTTGCGCTGGAGAATGTCCGGCATCTTCAAAAATCGGCTGAGATGAGTGAACGGGTAACCGTTTTAACGCCGCAACCTTTATCGCCCGTGTACGCGATATCGACCTCTGGAACGACAGGCGAACCCAAAGTGGCGGCGATACCCTGGCGCGGTATTGCGAATCGCTTTGCCTGGATGAGCCAGATGTATGGCGAAGGCACACCGGTCACGCTTAAAACCACACCTTGGATCTATGACAGTTCAGTCTGGCAACTTCTCTGGCCGCTGACGTCAGGCGGGCGCTCTGTTCTTCCTTCCCGCAATGAACTCTTCGATCCCGTCGCGTTGGCCGGGCTGATTGAAAAAGAACAGGTAACCGTCATCGATTTTGTTCCTTCGGTACTTAGCGCCCTGCTTCCGGCCCTGGAAAACTCTTCCTCTTTACGCCGGAAACTGCGCTCTTTGCGCTGGGTTATTATCGGTGCAGAGAGTTTGCCAATCGCAACGGCAAAAAGAGTCAAAGCGCTGCTGCCTGATGCCAAAATCATTAACGCGTACGGCCCTACCGAGGCGTCTATCGGTTGTGTCTACCAAACCATTGAATTACCGCTGGCGCGAAATGTTCCCATCGGCAACCCCATCCCCAACGTTTATGTTGCGGTGGTCGATAAACAGCAGCGCCCGGTACCGGCCGGCGCGCCAGGCGAACTTATCCTGATGGGCGACTGCGTCGGGCTTGGCTATTTAGGTACCGAGGATCAAAAAGGGTTTATTACGCTGCAACTCTCTGCTGAGCTTAGCGGCGCCGCTTACAAAACCGGGGATTGGGTCAGATGGAATGAAGAAGGTCAGCTGGAGTTTATCGCCCGCCAGGACCGGCAGGTTAAGCTGCGAGGCGTACGCCTCGAACTCTCTGCCATAGAAGCGCAAATAGATGAATTCGCGGGTGTATCGGCAAGCCACGCCCTTATTGCCACGCAGGAGAACGGCAAAGATACGCTGGTCGCGTTTATCAAGCCCTTCTCGCCCGATACGTTTGATACCGCGGCATTAACCCGCGCATTACGTAACGCGTTGCCCGCTTTTGCCGTACCGGAACAGATGATTGTTGTCGGTGCGTTTCCGCTGGCCCTATCCGGGAAAATAGACAATAAAGCTCTTAATGCTTTGTTCCATCAGCACCAGCGCCAGAAGTTAAGCACGCAGGCAAGCGAGAATATACGGCCCGTAGAACAAATATGGCGCCGTATTCTCGAAACAGATGAGCCTCTTGATGCAGAAATGAACTTTTTTGACGCAGGCGGTCACTCTCTGCTTCTTCTCGATCTGCAGAAGGCGCTGAACGGTCATTTCAATACTCATCTTAGCGTTGTGGACTTATTTAATTACCCGACGATCGCCGATCAGGAAGCGTTGCTAAACAATATTCTTCCCGCAAACAGAGCGCTGTCCGGCTCAGGAGAACAGCTGTCATGACCATTCATCGCTATGATAATGCAATCGCCATTATCGGTTACTGGTGCCGCGTCGCGGGGGCGGACTCTCCCCAGGCCTTTCATCACATTTTGCGCACAGGCGCTTCAACCATCCGAAAATTAAGCGAAGAGGAGCTTGATGCCGCAGGCGTATCGGCTTCGATGCGCCAGCATCCGGACTACCGGCCTTTTCGCGCAGTGCTGGATAATGCAGCGATGTTTGATAATAGCCTCTATCGGATCCCGCCGGCCGAAGCACGCCTGACCGATCCTCAACATCGTCAGTTTCTCGAAATGGCGCATCTGGCGCTGGAACATGCCGGTATTGACTGCAAAACGACCCCTTCCGTGGGGGTATTTGCCACCCAGAGCCAGAACGATTACGCAGGCGCATTTGCCGATCTTGACGAAGAATCCATTAAACGCTTTAGCCTCGACATTTTCAACGGGGCATCGCATCTGGCCTCTAATGTCGCTTATCGTCTGGGTTGTGAAGGACCAGCGGTCACGCTGCAAACCGCCTGTTCCGGCTCGCTTGTTGCTGTCCATCTTGCTTGCCAGTCACTGCTGGCGGGAGACTGTGAGGTCGCGGTTGCAGGCGGCGTCTCTGTCGGCTGGCCGCAACACCGGGGGTATCTTTACGTGCCGGGCAGCATCATGTCAGCAAACGGCGAGTGCAGCCCATTTAGCCAGTCAGCCTGTGGGACTGTGCGCGGTGAAGGAGGCGGCGCTGTTGTATTATGTCGTCTAGCCGATTATATCGAAGGGCGAATTAGCGGCGCGCTACATGGCATTGTGCGAGGGTCAGCAATCAATAATGACGGCGGGAAACGTATGGGGTTCACTACTCCCAGCGCCCAGGGGCAAATAAAAGTTATTCAAAAGGCGATTTTGCGAGCGGGTATCGAGCCTGGAGAGGTGACGAACCTTGAAGCGCATGGTACGGGCACGCAAGTAGGCGATGCTATTGAGTTATCCTCCCTGGCCACTATTTTTTCCGCGCGCCCTGAAAGTTCCCTCTGGTTAGGCAGCGTGAAGGCCAATATCGGGCACCTTGATGCCGCAGCCGGGGTGGCTGGATTAATTAAAATGGTGCTGGCGCTAACGCATAAAGTGGTATATCCCATGAACACTTTCGGGCATTTTTCAGCGGAATGTGCGCCGCACGCGCACGCTTTTAGTGTCGCCCGCCAGCTTCAGCCGTGGACGAGTGAAAAACCGCGTATCGGCGGAGTCAGTTCCTTTGGCCTCGGCGGCAGTAACGCGCATATTATCATAGAAGAAGGTTCCGCTGGCCCGGAAAGCCTGGCAGGTATCGGCCCCTTTAAAGAACGCCAGCCTAAGCTGTTTCTGCCCTGATACATAACAGGCCTTTGGGCCTGTTTCTAAGCGATATCAAACTCCAGCGAGTGTCAAATGAAGATCTTTAATGCCTTACATAATCAAATAATGGTTTTTCGTAGCGTCATTCTGGAACAGCCCATCCATGCCTTACTGATTGTGGCAATATTTTTTATGGCCCTCGGCTCCTATGCAATTATCCCTTTTTATATTTTTTATATGACCAAAACATTAGGGATAACCAGTATCGAGGTCGGTATTCTTCTTTCAGCAAATGTGCTCTCACAACGAGGCCTTGCGCTACTCGCAGGGATCTGCATCGATAAGTTTGGCAGCAGGCTTATGATGCTCTCCGGAATTATGTTGAGGATTGTCTCATTTATTTTGCTCGCTATCGCCCAGACTTTTGATGCCCTGCTTATCGCCACGTTATTAAGCGGTCTGGGTGTGGCAATGGCGCAGACCGCCGGCAAAACGCTATTGCTAAGCGATGCTGATAATGTGACGTCATTACTGGCGACACGGACGATGGCGTTGAATCTCGGCGTGATTTTAGGCCCTGCGGTAGGTTACTTGCTGCTCCATTTGTCATTCCCTGTTATTTGCTATTCTGTTGCAGGTGTATTCGCGCTTATTCTGATCACGCTTTATATAAAATTGCCTACCCACGTTGCCATAACTCAGGCTGACGCAGAGGCAGCGCCCTCGTCTGAGTTTTATCGCTATTTACTGACTCCTGCCGTTTTGATGATTTTAACCCTTCAGGCAAGCTTTCATTTCTTTTATACGACGCTGGAACTCGCCTTTCCTCTGTACGCTAAGGATTATTTCAGCGCTTCGGTGGTCGGCGGCATCTTTTTCGTCAATGCCATAACGGCGGTCTGTTTACAGCTTCCGGCGGCTGCGCTGATAAAAAGAAATATTCCCTTCGCCGGTCCCGGACTGATGTTGATGGCGCTAAGCTTCCTAGTGACCGCATTATCTAGCAGCAGTAGCGGAACCCTTTCCGCGTTTTATTTTTTATTAGCCATATTTATCTTCAGCCTCGCTGAGGTGTTTATTATGCTGTTTGTGGATGTCCTGCTGGTGAAAAGATTACCTCACCGGTTACTGGGTAAGTTCTTTGGCCTGTCTTCTTTTGCCGCTATGATTGGCGCGGTACTGGGCAATAATCTTTTTGGCTGGTTGTTATCGTTGATTGATGAGAAAAGCGACTACACGCGATTTTGGGTTTCGCTGGCAACCGGGGCGGGCATAGTGATGGTTATCTTTTTTACCAGTGACATCTGCCTGAGAAAAAGAGAAAAGCAGGTAGTAACATAGACGGTAAAACGAATACGCTATTTCTTGTCAGATAAAATCTACGCCTGGGCGTGGATTTTATCTCAGCAGGCAAACCATTAAATATCGTCAGTGGTATGATGCACAACAATTTCCAGCGTGTGGTGGCTCACATCGCTTTGCACCTCATTATCTGTGAGTCAGTTCAAGAATCAACGCCTTGTAGGTTACATGCTCACCCCTAGCAAGAACACGGAGAGACGCTGCGGAAATACTCAGCAAGCGTAATATCCGGCAGATTTTAGTATTCGGCTGTTGGTTCGAGCATTGCCTGACTCATCATTTACCCTGTTTAAAATTTATAATTGCTGTGTGTATCAGTGTTTATGTGTATTGTCTGGCCGATGTTTGCCAAATAGCTGATAGACGTTATGGCCACCCTCTTCATCTCATTCACTGCGAATGCTCCCTGCTTCGCGCCGTAAAGAGGCCAGGTTAATATTGCTAATTTCAGCAATAACCTGCCCCAGCAACTTACGCCGCTGAGTGTCTGGCTTGTTTGCCTCCATCGACTTGAACCTTGTCACAAGCGCCCTGGTACTGACGAGAGAGTTATCTTTCAGGAGCGACTATACTGCCACTCCGATACGTTCGTCTGTCAGTTGTTCAATGTCACTACTATTCATAACTACATCTCGGGTTGCCGCTACTTGCCAAACTGCAATTGCGGCATAAAGCCCATTCTCTCTTGCGAACGATAAATGCAGGTGCAAGTATAACCGCATCATTCACCCCGCGTGAATTCGCTTAAAAGCCAAATGTATAGCGCTGGCTCCAGCTGATATCGATTTCCTTTTCCAATTCCGGGTCTGTTACCATATATATGAGGTTAGTGATGCAATCTAAACACCATTCATCGTTTCGAGAAAAAAGCCTTATTTCAACCTGATAAAACCCACCATTTTTAGCGCTGTAATTGATATATTAGAAAAGCAATGTAAGAGCACGAATATTCGGTTTAACTGGCGTATTTTTACTGAGATCAGCCAGCATAATATTAATGAACCCCTGACTTACGGGCATGGGCAGCCCTTCCTGACGGATAATATTCATTATATTTATTCTGGTTATTATGCGTTTGTATTTATGATAAAAAAAATAATTAAACCTAACCCGCACTGAATTTTCAGACGATGGACGCCCTCCCGCCAGAAGGGATATAAAAGTAAACATTAATTAAGTTGGCAATTAGTTTATGTGCCGACCCCTGAATAATAGTACAATATTCAGTAACGACATTTCACCAAGAATACACCTATAAATAAATTCACATAGAAACTAATTCTAAATTTATTTTATGAATTCATCTAAAAACAGGAGAAGGCTTTTCTTTTTTCCGAAATCCAATTTATTCCAGACTTGATCGAGGCGTTGTTTTAATTCTTTATCAAGCCCAGATAGATAGTCAGATGGGATATTAGAAACATTCAGATCATCCATGCAATCAATAAAGAACCAACTTATTGGTGTCTTTAGAGACACTGCAATTTTAACTAGATGCGCAACATTTATCTTATTCGTTCCTCGTTCATAGCGGGAAAGTTGTTGCTGAGATATATCGATAATTTCTGCAAGGTCAGCTGCGGTTAACCCGGCTTCTTTACGTCTGCTCTGAATACGCTGTCCTACCAGCTTATCAGCTGAATCTGCCACCAGTTTAACCATCATTTATTCTCCCGTCCGTCCATAAGAGGAAGTTTGGGTCTTTTTTACTCTTGCATGAACGCCTCTAATGACCTTAAAATCCAATAAATACTCACTTATAGACCAAACAAAACTAAGACTTAAGAGCTGAGTGACCAGCAGATGAGCCTTAGAACAAAGGGGGACAGAAAGGGGAACATTGTGGCAACCACCATTACTGAGATAACGGATTGATTTGAGTACTTTTTCAGCTCCCTTTACCGGCGTGAATTTGTCAAAACACTGCGTCTGAATGAATGCAGCGAGCGGGAATTACTGCCATTAGTACGTTGCTATTTACTGGGTTGGTTTGCGGATAACGTCTCGCCAGAAATTAAAAGCAGGCTACCTGGAACGGTATCCGGGCATGGTTTTATTGACTTTGTGATTGACGATGTGGCTGTTGAGTTTGCAGTCCGTAAGCCAACAGCAGCTCGTGCCAATGTCTCCGCAACCGTAAACAGCACGGAAGTGAAGAAGCTAATGAAGCACGACGGCAAAGCCCTGCTTGTACTGTTTGACTTCTCTGACACGCCCTATTCAGAAGAACAGATCGAATCATTCCGTAAGTGGCCCTCCCTGGGTCGGGGGAATCACCGTAAATCAGCTTTCAACATTGTGTATTTCTTTGTGGAAAAACGCAGGCCGCTGGCACTGGGGAAAATCACCAAAAACATTCGTATCAGCTAACAGGATATTTAATGATGGAAAGAACAGTTACTGCATTAGTACTGACAGCCTTAGTCCTCCCGGCAATCGCAGCTCAATACGGTAAGCCAGGTGCAGTTTTAACGCTAAAGCCTGGGAACGGTAATGCGGAGTTCAGCATCAACGCATCAGCCAAAGATGGCTCAGGGACCTGCAACATGGAAGGTACTGCACAACAAGTAGCTGCTGGTGAGAATCAGAAACGCCGTTGGGTCTGGAACGATAATTCCAGTCAGTGTGTTGTCGTGCTCAGTGAAATGAAAAATGAGAAAACCAGCGTAATGACTCGTGGTTACGAAGGATACTGCGGGGCTTCGGCAGCAGGCGCTATGGATGGTCAATACGGCAAAAAATAATAAAACGGCACTTTGATTTGAAGGGAAACAACAAATGAAAATAAATATACTTTTGGTACTGATTGCAGCGGGTTTAATAGTAGGCTGCGGCGATAAGACACCAAAATGCAATAGCGATGACGCCAAGAATCTGGTCGTTGATATAGCGCGGAAAACGATAGAGAAAGGAATGACGCTGGATAAGGACGTACGTATTTCTGTCGAGAACGTCAGGACGGTAAGTCATGAGTCGGGTCTTGATATTTACCAGTGCGCCGCTGATTTGACTTTCGCCAAACCAAATATGAAAGATTCATTGCCTATTACGTACCGGGTACAGAAAACGGAGGATGGCAAAGGGCAGTTTTATATAAACGTATATGGCTTATGATAGTTAAACGGCAAAGGATACCAAGTAGCGTGGAGAGAGTTATCTTGGCATTTACCTATCTAACATGATTGGAGTGACCCCACAACCGTAGACAAATTCTGTCCTCACGACGAGGCCTATTCGAAGGCCCCGGACTGACGCCGCCGAGATGACTGTGGCAACTGGCCCGATTATTGAAGACTTCAATGTAATCGAAGATATCCGGCCGGGCCAGATCCCGGGTTTTATATATGCGTTTTCTGAACCGTTTTTTTTCAGCAAACTGAAGAACGATTCGACCACCGCATTATCCCAGCAGTTGCCGCACCGGCTCATACTGGGTGCCAGATTATTGCCCGACAGAACCGTTGCTAGTCGTCGTTGCCATACTGACTGCCCTAGTCTGAGTGCTCGATGACCTCGCCGTCCGGTTTTCGCTGCCAGACGGCCATCACAAGCGCGTCGAGCGCCAGTTCGCGTGAGAGAGTGGGTTTCATCGACCAGTCGACCACGTTACGGGCGAAGAGATCGATAACCACCGCCAGATACAACCATCCCTGCCAAGTGCAGATATAAGTAATCGGTGACCCAGACCTGATTGGCCAGGGTTACAGTAAACTGTCGCTGCACGCGATTTGAGCCAACACTGAAGCACGGGAAATCACGGAAAGCTGGCTGAATGAATACAACAGCGAGCGTCCCCATGAATCCCTGAATAACCTGACGCCGGAGGAATACCGGCTGATGGCTGAAAAACCGGAACTCTCAAAAAGTGCGTGGAACTAAAACGGGTGTGCTTACACTACCACCAGTGCATCAGTATTGAATGCTCGGCTACGTTCCGCACCACCGAGACACTCGACGGCGTGATACGCAAACCGGCGATGCCGGAAAATCCGATTTTGCAGGCAGATATTCATCAGCAATAACCTCCCCGAAAATGTCCCGATTTATGTGCGCTGGTACTCGTTACCGGCTGCGCCCTCAGTCCCCCAAAAAAGCCCAAAAATCCCATTATTTTTTCGAAAAAAAACCTGCATGCATCAGGTGCATTTAATTGCATTTAATTCTCTGACTGCCAGAATCCCGCCCGCGCCAGATCTGGCGGGGCCTGAACTAGGTCATGCATCTGCATTTAAATTGCCCTGTAAAGCGGGCAGGCGAGGCGGAGAAAGCACTGCGCGCTGAGATGTATAATTAAATATTTCTGTATAGCCCTTCAACACCTCTTAGCGACAAGAATTGAGAAGGCTTCGCGCGTTTTAATTCATGCTGATAATTTAAACGTTCTGTAGAGTTAATTAGCACCACCGCTTTTTTTGCCCTAGTAACTCCAACATAATGCAGATTAAGACATTGTTCATAGTTTGAAAAAACCACATCAAAACTTCCCTCGATAAACTCTCGACGCGGAAGTATCCAATCATAAAGATCTAAATGAAAAACAAAGTCGAATTCCAACCCTTTAGATTTATGAAGAGTCATAAGTTGTAATTCATCATTACCAACTGGTAAGTAATTATTCAACATCATTTTATTTTGTAATACAGCGTTGACAGCATCAATATGCCGAGCCGAAAGATCTTTATTAATTAATAACTTTACAGCCTGACGCAATGCTGGAATAAAATTTAAATCATCGGCTTTTCTAACATATTTAATGGCATTCCGCATTTCTCTCAATGCATTTCGTTTAACCACTTTGATACTTAAATCATCAATAATCTCCTGAGCTGAAACAAGAACATTAAACCGATAACTCAACAATTCCTTTATTAGAAGAGACACGTTCCCTCCAAGTTTAGACAGATCGTCATCAATATATGCTCTTAATTTTGTTCGAACGAGGCTAGACATCAATAAAACAGAGCTATTTGTTGCCGCAAGTAATGCTATTTCTCTTTCTTCAGAAATCCCAAAAGTTTGTTTGACATTGTTAATATTATCATCAATCCATTTAGCGACCTCTTGCTGGGAACCATCAATTGTTGTTCTGTATACCTGAATATCATCGGTAACTAACAGCTCACAGTTTTCACTCAACATTCTTGAGGCATAGTTTACTATCGAAGAATGAGATCTATGATTGATCGTTATTTCAAATGGTTTGAATCCACTATCCTCGCCTAATAATGACATTAAATATTTAGAGCTTTTTCCTGCGTATAAGAATATTGATTGGTCAATATCACCCACGGCAACAGCTTTTACTCCAAATCCAAATATCTTCAAAAATATAAGATGTTGAATAAATCCAGCATCTTGATATTCATCTATATACATCGAGGTATATTTCTTGCAAAGATATCTACGACAAGCCAAAGACTTACACAATATATAGTATGCAAGCAATGGAACAAATTCCAAAACTAAAAAACCTTTAGCATATAAATGCTTTATTTCTTTAAAATCAAATGTATCGATTTTTTCACAAACATATACATCATTATAAAAAATAGAAAGACTATCTTTGGCAACAGAATCTAAATCATTAAATTTAACTACCTGTAAATTATTTACACTTCCCCACAGGTGATTAATAAATTGATAGATCATCTCAGTTAAATAAAATTTATCAATCGTTCCAAAAAAACTTGACTTTGAATCTGGCAATGTTTTTGAACATCTTCTTTTAAGTTCATCACTTGCTTTGTTAGTGTATGATATGGCAACAACACCCTGAAATTCCTTACAACTAGCCAAATCGAGAACGATCTTCTCTACTATTACAGCTGTTTTACCACTACCAGGACACGCTGTTAGTACCATACTGGATGGATAATCTATAGCTAGTCTTTGCTCATGGGTAAACTCAATCATTTCATCTCCTCCGTAGCTAGCATTACAGCAGCCAAAAGAGGTGCAATTAATTCACCTGTAGAAATAGTTTTTAGCGTATGGGAATACTCCTTTAAGAATTCTTGCATACGGATTGCTTTCTTTCCCCTTAAATATTCAGCAGCCTTTTCTTCATCATCTACACCCACATATTCTTTTAGTTGTTCGCTTAGTTCAATACTAATATCACCTTCCAAATCATTAACTGAAACAAAAACATTACTTTTCTTTAATGCGTCCTTATAATGATAATACTTTTTGACTCTTTGTTCTTGTGAGATTTCGATTAATTCTTTTTCGAGAGGATTCATCCCGCAAAGAACTAAAGCTCTGTTAAGTCCCGAGTATTGCCACTCATTTTTTCTAGGCACTTTTGATGAATCATTGTCTGTCCGAGCAACCCATTTAATCTCGAATGCATCAAGTATTTTTCTGTAAACTTCAAATTGAACACCGTCAACTGATAAAATACTTATATTAAAGTAATCCAGATCGATTTTGCATTCTTTAGCAAGAGCTTGATAAAAGAGCATCTCTGAAGGACCTTCAACTAAAAAAACAACATTAGCGAAAAATGCTTCAGCTGGCAGTATACTTATTCTATATCCCATTCCCTGCCAAGCCTCACTGATGCAATTAGAACACCCCTCGCTTGCTGCGTAAGACTCTCCTTCAGAAGAGCATATTTTTATTATCGAATCTGGAGAGTAGTTTACAGCAATCTGCGGAGAATGAGTGGTAACAAGAGATTGCCCTGGTAACTTATTAATCAAATACTCAGATAATTTTCTTTGTTGATGTGGGTAGAGATGTGACTCTGGTTCTTCAACACAATATATTACTACTTCATTTTCAATATCATGCTCGCGTACGCTTTTAGCTTTCCATAATGCAAGTAAAATTTGGTTATTGAATCCATCACCACCAAGCATTAGCTTTTTGCCATTTGTGTTTGAACTTAACTCTAATTTTTCAATAAACTGGTCAACCCCGATTGCACCTGAATCCAGCATTACAGAAACCTTCTCATTATTATATGATAATTTCTTTAACTCATCGTTTAATTCTTTGGTTGCACTCGAAACATAACTAATTTCTTTTACTTTATCGTTAACACTATTCAGTAAATCGCTTAATGAATTTAAAGTATATTCATCCTTTTTAACTTGCTCATCATTTCTCATTTCCTGTGCAAGCCGAAGCAAATGTTTTTTCTCTGTAGATATATATTTAGCAAGGTCTCTTTGGGAGTTTACATAACGTAGATTTAAATACTTAAGATAAAACCTACTGCTAATCTCAGCCATGTCAAACTGGGTGTGACCTATAAAAAAATTATAATCTAATGAAGTTCTTTGCGCTTTGTATTTTATGAATGTTTGTGAATCTTCACTTACATACCCCGCTAACTTAGAAAGAACAGCATCCTCTTTTATCTCTCGAAAATTTATTATTATCTCTAGGACATCACATTGATTCCCTTTTTCATCAATATGAAAATCGCTGTTTTTAGGTTCTATATCCAAATCAGAAAAACTTTTATCCAACAGGATACGCAATGAATACAAGAGGTTAGTTTTCCCAACATCATTGCTTCCTATTATTAATGTTGAATGATTTAATTTTATAAAACTATCGGAGTAGTTCCTAAAACCTTTCAGATAAACATTGTCAATATACATTTCTGTGCTCCGTCATGAAAGAAGAATACCACTGAAGCATATCTCTTCGTTTTTCTAAATATTGCGCATGGTTATAAGTTCCGCGGATATTATTTTTATCTGCATGGGCTAACTGCATCTCTATCCAGGATGAGTCAAACCCTTGTTCATGCAACAGTGTAGACATCATATGTCTAAATCCGTGACCGGTAAGTTTTCCACCGTAACCAATTCTTTTGATAACCTGATTTATACTTGCTTCACTCATAGGTTAGTGCGGATCATTCCGTCCCGGAAAAACATAACGATAGTTCCCTGTCATTATCTTGAGTTCATTGAGTAAATCTAACGCTTCAGTTGATAATGGCACAAGATGTGACCTTCGCATTTTTATCCTTTCGGCAGGAATTTCCCAAATAGCTTTATCTTGATCAAATTCTGACCATACGGCTGCACGTAACTCTATGGTTCTAACACCAGTAATCATGAGCAATTTCGTGGCAATTAGGACTAATCGGCTTCCAGTGTAACCGTCTAAGGCACGTAGAAAATCTGGTACCTCATCAGCTTTTAGGAATGGAAAGTGATTTGATTGGTGTACTTCGAGGGCGCTTGAGAGATCTGCCGCAGGGTTAAACTCGGCTCGACCTGTAGCAATGGCATAGCGGAAAACCTCAGAACAGCGCTGTCGTACCTTACGCATCTTTTCTAACGCCCCACGCTTTTCAATTTTACGCAGCACATTAAGCAGCTCTAAGCGCTTAATCTCACCGACTGGTCTTGCACCTACATACGGAAAATATCGTTCTGAAAAGCTTCCATGATGTCCGAGGCATATCCTGCCGACCATTTGGCTGACTTCATTTGATGCCACTCTCTGGCAATCTTTTCGAAAGCATTCTCAGATTCGGTTTGCAATGCGAGCTTATGCTCTTTTCGAACCTCACTAGGGCTCTTTCCTTCCGCGGCCAGTTTCCGAGCTTCATCACGACGGGAACGGGCATCTGCAAGTGTGATTGTCGGATACACGCCAAGCGAAATCATTTTGGGTTTACCGGCATAGCGATAGCGGAACCGCCAGCTCTTACTTCCATTTGGTTCAATAAGCAATGACAGCCCCAAGCCATCTCCCATTGTATAGGCTTTAGTTTCAGGCTTAGCGCGGCGAATCTGCATATCGTTTAAAGGCATGTGTATAGGAATCCAAGACCGAACAGGAACATATACACAATCCTATACACATTCAGTACCGGACTCTACTGGATGGTTATGGAAACCAACGGACTAAAAGGCAATAAAACCTTTATAAATCAGGTTATTTATGGATGAATACGGACGTTTGGGTAAGTTGAGATGGTACCGACAATAGGAGTCGAACCTGTTGGACCGTTCGGCATTCCAGCAAGTAAATAACTTACTGATTTTACAAACGAATGCGCTGCTCCTGAAAGGCAATTACTGACAAGACTGATCAATGTTGCCCCTGAATATTAGCCAGGATAACACATGAAATACAAGCCTAATTCGTATTTAGTCAGAGAAAACTCAACCATCTACAGCGTGAAGATAACGTTGCCCGAATACATGAAATCCTTGTTCGGCAATCGCACATGCTTCATGAGAAGCACTGGCACAAGTGATTTGCGGGAAGCGAGGGTTTACAGAGACAAAATCGTTGCTGAATTCTTTGAAATCCGTGAACGGATGCGCCCAAAGAAACAAGGAACTAAGATTGAACAGGTCAAAAATGAACTAAAGCAAATTAACAGACACGTTTCGGACAGCAGCTTTAATGCTGAGCCTGCGAAGGCTTGCCCTTCCCTAGCGCATCTGCGTGATGAGTTCCTTAAGCAGTTTACAGAGAAGCGCAAGCTATCAACCTTGAGCAAGTACATAAAATCTGTGGACGTGTTTACTGCTCACTTTGAAAAGAAGGATTTCAAGCTTTACGAGATAAACCGCACGATGGTTACTGCTTGGCTTGATTATGAGAAAGGCGATAAGGCTTCCCAGACGCTAGCTAACTACCTCGCGTGCCTGTCTCAGTTGGTAGAGTTCGCGAAGAATCGCTATCACGATGCATCAAAAGCAAATCCTTTCAAAGGACATAGACTGGAAGTCAGACGAGAAAGAGAGAGCTATTCGCCTTATACCAACGAGGAGTTAACTAAGGTGTTTCCTTTGCTTGATGAAGAGATGAAAGCTGTGGCTCTTATTGGATTGTATAGCGGTATGAGGCTTAATGAAATCTGCTCACTGACGGTTGATAGAATCGCCAATGTTGAAGGCGTGATATGTATGGAAGTCCGAGAAGGTAAAACACGTTCAAGCGTTCGTTTTGTCCAGCCCACAGCAAGCTCCAACCACTCATTAAAAAGCTGATAGAAAAGCATCACAACGGGTTTCTGTTCTATCGTGCATCAATCACTGAACGCGCAGACGGAAAGCGCTCAACGTACCATACGCAACGCTGGACTAAAGCGAAACGAAAAGCATTAGGCGAAAAAGGTACTGAAATGAAGGTGTTTCACAGCCTCCGTGGAATGTTCATCAGTCAGCTTGACCGTGCCAAAGTTCCAGAAGATAGGATCGCCCTGATTGTTGGTCATGAAAGAGGGCAAACAGAATCGTTCAAAACTTATAGCCAAGGCGCAGGCATGGAAGAGTTAGCAAGTTATGTTGAGCTGATCACTTACCCTGATTTCAATTGAAAGGTTAAGGTGGTTAAGTACCACCTTATAAAATTCATTTTAATCAATGAGTTGAATAGGTCACTACCAGTTTGACTTATGGTTAATACAAAGTGTGATAACAAAGCCCTGCAACTGTATAAATAACCAGTATTTAGGTGTATAATTTCCTTGCGAATATAAGCGTTTTTTATTTATTATGCTTAGACAGGGGGAGCAATGAAACATAAAGGCACATTTGATAAGATAGGCCTCTACATACTGTCTTTGATGATGCTTTTCGTTTTCATCATCGTTTTAAGCGCAAAAATACCGATGTGCTGGGGTTCCGGTTGTGAATTCATTGGATTTAAAAAATTATTCTCAACTAATCTTGTACCCTTAACGTGTCTATTTTTTATAGGGTTAGCTTATTATTTCTTTCGGCGTTTCCGTTCAATAGTAAAAATCAATAGTTCAGACTCAGTACGAATTACAGCTTGTCAAAGTGAAAACTATGAGAGTTTAACGTTCCTAGCTACTTATATAGTACCGTTTATGGGATTTAGCTTTGATGACACACAAAAAAATATAGCTTACTTCCTGTTGATAATAGTTATAGGATTAATATTTATCCGAACTGACAAATATTATGCTAACCCAACCTTAGCAATATTTGGATATAAGTTATATAAAGTAGACATCTCACATGTCGGTAGTGGAGAGACAAAAAACGTCATTGCAATTTCTACTGACATTTTAAAAGTTGGCGATCAAGTCTTTTATAGCTTCTTTGATGATTACGTTTTCATAGCAAGGAAAAAAACATGAATCCTGACAATTTAAAGAAAGAAATTAACGATATTTTTGAAAACTTCACAGGCATAAGAATAGTATTCATTGTTAAGGACGAAGAAAATTACAAATTAAAGATTTCTAAAATCGCAGCCGAATCCCTCCCTAACATCACACAGGGATTTAAAAATAGTCTAAATGATGACATCATTAATAATGAGGACATTACAGTCCCACTGCTTTCAGATTACGATGATAGAAAAAATGCTATATTTCTATTTGATTATGAGCAAGAGCCAAAAGAGTTTGGCTTTATCAGAGATGCCATAAGGATCCCGCCAACATCACAAGATTATTATGATTTTGATGGAAAATTCAAGGATATCAAAGGGATAATCATTCAATTAAGAGGTAATGACAAATGTCTATCTCTTTATAAAAATAAAACTCCTCTTACTGTTTTCGAGCAAAGCCGGAAAATGTGTAATTTAATACCCGATCCTAATGGGTATCTGAAAGAATTACCTGAACAAGTCTTTCGTCTGGATTTCAAATATGATTTAATGTTAATTGATGGTAAATTCTTAATCAAAAACCAAAACACTCTTGAAAAGACTATGAATTTTCATAAAATCATAGAAGCTCAAGCACTTGTAGCCTTAGAAGCATTAAAAGCATCATCGCTTATCCATGACATTTCACACCTTGAAAAAAACTCTCGGGAACTGACAGTTTCTAGAAAGCTGGCCAAAATTTCGAAACACTCGCCTGTTCTAGGAGTAATTGACGCACCATTAATCATCGATTATGTAAAGCAACATACATACCTTTCAAAAGTCATGTTAATTAGTGAAGATGGTAATCATCTAATAGTCAAGACAAAAGTCTCCCAAAAACACTTCATTAAATTAATGAGTGATGATTACTTAGAGTCGCCTTTAACGAAAATACTTTATGATTCTCTTGCGAAAGATAAGATTATAACAGATTCTTAATTCAAAATGCCCTTCTTTTAGAAAGCAGGGCATTTAAACTTAATACTCACTTTTTAACATATTGTCGCGGCGATGTTTTTAGCGCTACCGTGATCGGCCATCTACGGGCCAAGCGGTTACAAAGAACTTGCTTTGATAAGCAATGTTCGCGTGCGAGGGCTGTCATATCTAGGAACTGAAAAATGTCATCTTCAGAACACTCTATCTCTACTGACCTGCCCCCAGGATTAAATACAAAACTCAGTTAGTAATGTCGGATCCTTCACTCTCAGAATTACCCTTTCTCCAGCTCGCTGCAAATTCAGACGGCGTCTGATAATTCAGCGTGGAGTGCGGACGACATTCGTTATAATCCTGACGCCATTCGCTGATGGTTTTCCTGGCATGACTGACGTCGCTGAACCAGTGCTCATTCAGGCATTCATCGCGAAAGCGTCCGTTATAACTCTCAATAAATCCGTTCTGTGTCGGCTTGCCGGACTGGATAAGTCGCAGCTCCACTCCATGCTCAAAGGCCCACTGATCGAGCGCGCGGCAGGTAAACTCCGGGCCCTGATCTCGGTTCTTATCGTCGCAGGATATCCACGAAACAGCGCAATGCTGTCCAGAATACGCGTGACCTGCACGCCTGAAATCCCGAAGGCAACAGTGACGGTCAGGCATTCCTTTGTGAAGTCATCGACGCAGGTAAGGCACTTGATCCTGCGACCAGTAGCCAGCGCATCCATGACGAAATCCATCGACCAGGTTATGTTGGGCGCCGCCGGGCGGAGCAGTGGCAGACGCTCTGTTGCCAGCCCTTTACGACGACGTCTGCGTTTAACGCCCAGCCCGTTCAGATGATAAAAGCGGTACACGCGCTTGTGATTAACCAGAAGCCCTTCACGGCGCAGCAACTGCCATATGCGGCGGTAGCCAAAACGCCTGCGCTCCAGTGCCAGTTCAGTAATGCGCCCTGATAAATGGGCATCAGCCGCCGGACGCTGAGCGTCATAGCGGCAGGTCGACAGGGACAAACCTGTGAGTCTGCAGGCACGACGTTGCGACAGACCGGTCGCATCACACATCAACACCACGACTTCGCGCTTCTGGTCTGTCGTCAGTACTTTCGCCCAAGAGCCACCTGGAGCGCCTCCTTATCCAGCATGGCCTCGTCGAGCAGCTTCCTGAGTCTGGCGTTCTCTTCCTCAAGTGACTTCAGGCGCTTAACCTCAGGCACCTCCATGCCGCCATACTTCTTACGCCAGGTATAAAACGTGGCGTCGGAAATGGCGTGCTTACGGCAGAGTTCCCGGGCAGAAACGCCGGCTTCAGCCTCGCGGAGAATACTGATGATCTGTTCGTCGGAAAAACGCTTCTTCATGGGGATGTCCTCATGTGGCTTATGAAGACATTACTAACATCGCGGTGTATTAAGCAGGTCAAGCTGAACTGGAACCTTTTACTAAAGGGGCAGTACCCTTGGGATAAAATTGGTACTCAAATTCTTTCAGCTATAAACATCCGGAGCAAGTCTAACGCAGCTGTAGTTGAAGGCAGGCTCGAACTCATCAATGGAAGAAAACCTGATATCGTAGCGTATGGCAATGCGGGATTTCAAGGCTACGTTGTATTTGGCTTTACAAAAAGCAATGTTTTTATTTTGGAAAGTTCTCAATGCAATAATGCTACCTATATTTTTGATAGCAACTGGGAATACCTATCCCAACTTAGTAAAGCTGAGATATTGGATGCTAATTTGCATAAAGGCAGAGTTATACATAAAAAATCATGGCAAGCCGAAATAGTAAAATTCCTGCCATAGCAATTCTAATAGCGCGAGCTTTCTCTCGCGCTTGTCCTTTCTTAACAATTTTAAATATATTAGCATCCGTAAAGCTCCTTTAGGTATACTCACCACTGCCCTCCTATTGCGTCTGGCTGCTAAGGTGCCAACTGTGCAGATTACGTTAATACTCTCTGAGGAAATGGAAGTGCCAAATGGGAAGTTTTGTATGTATGAGAATGCATAGCGGAGTGAAGGTGGCAAAGTCTGCGCCCTGCCACCATACAAAGACGTTTGAAACGAGGGAGTCAAACTTACCTATTGATGTAATCCTGCAAGTTAATGCGAAGCCCTAAACCAGCACTCATAATGTTGTTTACATCTTTATTCATCAATCCATGTGCTGCTAATTTAGCTAACTCTGTTGCACTGAAATCAGACTGCAAATGAGCAAGGTCTGCTCCAATGCTATCTGCTAAGTGAATCAGTATCGACTCATCGATTGACGAACCTAAGCCCTCATCTAATGTAAAACTACCCGTTTTTAAATCTTCAGAAATGTAGTAGCTATAATCGACTGCTTTCATTTGATCTTCTGAATCCAAGTAGTCATCGTAATCTCTCCAAGAATCGTCAGATGAAACAAAAAAATCGCAATCGTCTATCAATAGAATTAGTCCGGCTCTACCCGCTTTTGAAAAAGTTAAGACCCCTCTAACATCCAGCCTATGGCCGTTATACATTCGATCCCCTTCTGGATCGTATTCCCCTTCAAGTGTTCCTGTATCCTCAATTTTCCATTCATTAATCGAGGTCCACAGATCGCCACTGGTGATTAAATTATCATCCATGTAAGGGTATTCTGGGTAAGAAGCATTACTATCAGCCATAACCCCAGATTCTTCTGCATCTTCGTAAATCAATTTCGCAAGTAGCTCTCGCAGATGATCGTCATAAAAATTCTCAATCGAATCATAAACCGCGATTCCTAATCCGGCTTTAACTTCACTAATACAGATATTGAAAACATCGTCAGACATGGTGAATTTTAGTGCTCGTTTTTTCCCATAAGGAACATTTAAAACGATAAATTCAGCATCGAAAAAGTCGTAGTCCTGGTCATCAGGTTTGCTTTCAACAACCAATGCTGCATGGCTGGCATAACCTAATAATGCAGCAATAACCTCATGAAGCTGCGACCGCTTCAGGGATGTTTTTTTGACTTCAGGACGTTTGGAGATGTTGTAGCAGATAGTTTGGATAGCTGCGTTCATGATAAACCACTCCGACATATCAGATCTCTTGGCAATCATTTAAGGTTTGGTATTGGACATTTTGTTACCCTCACCATTTGCCAGATCCGACACTATGAAGAAGGTTTAAAAGTGATTTGAGGTACTGCTACCTGTTTTAAGCTGTCCAAAGCTTAGGCGGGTGCCTAAGCTCACTATACCGCCTAAAAGGTAAAAAGCAATAGAAGCCAATAAGCGCCGTGATGGGGTATTAACCAATCAGCGCCGTAGGCGTCATCTGTGTTGTACTTTCACTCATTCTCTTATCAGGTAGCCGTTATAGTCCGGTGGCTGAAACCGTGGCAGAGCCAGATACTTTCCCGATCTGGTTAGGATTCCCATCTATCGCCTGTTTATTCCCTGTGCTATCTCACGACATGGCATTACGGAACACCGCGCTAAGTGTGGAACGAATGAAAGTTTTAGGGAGTGTTTAAAGACGTGGGCAGAGTCTTCTGGCTTCAAGTTGATAGTGCTTGTTTGAGCCTGGTAACTACAAGCCGTCACATGCTAACATCCCAATTGCCACTGTTAACCATGACGGCAACATTTGGTCAGAAAACCCCTGATAAAACGTAGTCAAAACAGACCAGATAAACTCGTATAACTTTATGATTTTAAAGGATTTTGTCAGAGTGATACCGAAAACAGGAGTCGAACCTGCGACCTTCGCATTACGAATGCGAGCCGACTCCCAAATGAGTACAAGCATGAGTACATGAAAGATATGACGTTAAATAAACAATTAAATATCAATAACATGTAACATAAATCCCGACTCAACGTCTGATTAAAAATTGTTGTCTCATGGGGTTTTACTGAATCTCATGACCATCACAGAAAACAATTAAATCCACGCATTTGCGTGGATTTTTTATTTCAACGCCGTTTCAATAGTCTCTGTCAGCACATTTCAACAATGCCGGAATCATTACCTTAAAAAAGATTCACTGTTCGGGCTCCACGATTTCTGGTGCAAAAGTCAGCGAACGAATCTGATGCTGCCTGAGCACACCCATCTTCCCCTGCTCTTCACCTGAAAGCGGCGCTTATTCAGCCAGCCATAAACTGCGCTTCGCACTGCCGGGCGATCTCCCACAGTCTGTTACGGATCACCTGCTTAAGCTGCAGAGTGGACTGCGACTGTGGCTGGTCACGGCGGCTGATCAGCATCACTTCAAACGGCAGAGGCTGTGCTATGGGTAGCAGCTTTAGCTGTTCGGCATAGCGACAGGCGGTGAAGAGATCCACGACGCCCGTGCCGCCGCCTGCCAGCACCATATCCGCAATGACCGAATAGGTTTTAATCGACAACGATACGGCGGGATTCAGTTTTTTATCGCGCAGCGCTCGGTGAAGTACGCGTCCAAGCGGATCCTGAGCCTGCATCATCAGTAAATTATTGTTGCATAACCACGCAAGCGTAACGGGTTCATTACGGGGGTGATTGAGCGGTAACAGCGCGACCATCGAAGACTGAAACAGAGGTTCAGCCAGAAGATCCGCATCGACCTGCTGACCAAAAACCAGCGCGAAATCGAGCTGATTATCCAGAATCATCTGGCATAAGGTATTAAAGTGCTCGGTGACCAGTTCGACACTGACCGAGGCCATCTGTTGCCGCCAGGTGACCAATGCGGGCGCCAAAACCATCTGACCAAAAGCGTGAGCCGCTCCGACGCGAACTAACTGCCCTTCGCCCCGCCGCAGCTGTTCGGTGAGCTGGGTGATAGATTGCAGGCGCTGGCAGAGATCGTCTATTTCAGGCAGGAGACGTCGCCCTTCTGCCGTCACACTCATTCCCTGTGTACGTCGCTCAAACAGCGCAAACCCCAATTGCTGTTCAGCATGATTCAGCACACGGCTGATATTGGGCTGCGAGACATTGAGTAAGCGCGCCGCAGCGCTGATGCTGCCGGTCTGTACGATGGCCTGAAAGACCTCTATATGGCGGAGCCGCATGACTATTTACCCTGGATGGAATACCGAAAACGAAGGCCTCTCCGACAGGCTGTACGATCAGGTCCGGGCGGAGGGTGAGAGAGCAATCATTATCCTGTTGCAAAAACTGTACCGCAAAACCGTTGCAGGCTCAGCTGCCTGTCTCGCCCCATCCGTACCCGGCAGTCCTGACTGAAGCCTTTGCAGGGAGCGGGGTTCGTGCTGCCGTGGTGCAGTTAAAGGAGCGCTGGTCAGCAGCGTGGGTTGCGCGGATTTAAGCCAGCAGCGATCCTGGCTCGTCAGAGGGAAGATGCGCATGCACAGTCCGCAATACAGGCGGTGTGCCTGGCAGCGCGGTTTCAGGAGAACAGTAAAGGCGGGCTTACCGGGCTGCCGTTGCATGCAGCCCGGGATAATTTCTCTATGACTGTGTGCTCGCCAGATAAGAGAATGCACTGAGTAAACTGATTAACGTCTCCATATTCTCGGCCTGATACGCCACGGTAACGGCATCCAGACGCGTGACGCCGGGGATCAGGCTGAACAGATCGGCCAGCACCGGTTTCGTGGCCTGAAGGCGCATCGCGTAAGGTGCCGTCAGGCGGCTCGTGCTCATCTGAGGGGGATGTTGCAGTGCGGCGCTTGCTGCGGCAGCGATCGCACGCTGTGCCGCTTGTGGGCTGATTGATTCCGCGCAGGTATGAGAAATGGCGCGTTTTACACAGACGTAATTGACTGCTGAGTAGTGTTCCGCAATCCAGCTTTGTAACTGATCGTCGCCGGTGACCAGCAGCAATGGCGTGCCGTGCTCAGCAGCGGCGGCCGCATAAATATCGGTTTCTCCCATCACCAGACCATTGATATGGATACGCCAGAATGCCCGGCCGTTGATGGTATGCGCCAGTACGCCGGGTTCACCTGCTGCGCTGTGAAATCCCACCAGAAACAGCCCGTCGAACGTCTGCTGCTCTATCCCTTCCACCATCGACAGGACACGGGGTTTTCCCTGCACCAGCCGGGCGCGGGGATCGATATTTTCCGCACGCAAATTGGTCATCTGCGCATGACTGTCTGCCACCACCACTTCCGTTGCCCCGCCGGCAAAAGCCCCCTCAATTGCGGCATTCACTTCCTGCTCCATCAGACCACGGGCCAGCTGATGTTCCGGGTGGCCGGGTGTACATTGCTCCGGGCGCATGACACCCGCGATGCCTTCAATGTCGGCCGAGATAAAAATTTTCATGTCGTTAATCTATCCAGAATCTGCGTCAGTGAGGGGCGATGATGACCGCGAAAGCCGGTAACAGCCTCAGCGCTCAGCAAAGCATCCAGTACAGCCTGTTCAGTTGCATCTGCCGCTGCAGCAAGCAGCGGCTCCAGCGTGTCGTCCTGTGGCGGTTGCGGCAGAGGTTGCGTTGAAAACGCCACCGCAATATCGCCCGATCCGTGGCCCCAGTAACTGCCCAGCCGTCCCAGGCCGGCACCGGCTCGTTTCGCGATGCGCTTTAACTGACGTGCGTCCAGCGGTGCATCCGTCGCCATGATGATGATGACCGAACCGGCATCCAGCTGCGGCGTCTCCCCGGCCAGCAGCGGCGCAATCATCTCGCCAGCACGAACGCCATCGAGCGTTAATGCCTCCAGTGCGCCGAAATTGGCCAGCACCAGCACGCCAAGCGTTGCGTTGAGCGAGGGAATCACCCGCGAGGCGGTTCCGATTCCCCCTTTCAGGCTGAAACAGCTCATCCCGCGCCCTGCGCCGACGCTGCCGCGCGCGAAGTCTGCTGAGGCCGTCTGCAATGCCTCCTGCGCCATCGCTTCAGTGATGGCCAGCGCCTGGATATCATTCAGCCAGCCATCGTTGCACTCCAGCACCAGCGGATTGACCGTGGGCAGTGTTCGTCCCAGTTCCGGGTTACGACTGATGGCATCCCGCACCAGCGTGGTAAACAGCGTGCCGACCGCCAGCGTGTTACTGAGCAGAATCGGCGTCTGAAGCACGCCAAGCTCCTCTATCTGAACCAGTCCGATAGGTTTCGCAAAACCGTTAAGCACCTCAACCCCACACGGCAGCGGCGTGAGAAACAGATTGCCGCCCGGCGGTACGATAGCGGTTACGCCAGTCTGCTTTTCGCCTTCATTCAGCGTGTAATGTCCGACACGCACGCCCGCAACATCGCTGATTCGATTAGTGGGTCCGCAGGCGCTTCGCGGCTGCCCAAGCTGACGCAGGTCACGCCAGTGTTTCAGCAGCAGTTCACGCTGCAATTGTTGGAAATCCATAGTCAGCCCTTGAGTTTTGGATCGAGCGTGTCGCGCAGCGCATCCCCAAGCAGATTGAATGCCAGAACGGTAATAAAGATCGCCAGCCCCGGAAATACGCTCATGTGCCACGATCCGGCCATCATCATGCTTCGGCTCATCGCCAGAATATTGCCCCATTCAGGCACGTCAGGCTCCGGACCCAGTCCAATAAAACTCAGGCCCGCGGCTGTCAGAATACTGGTGCCAATGCGCATAGTGAAATAGACAATCACGCTGGAAAGCGTGCCGGGCAGAATATGCCGCAGGATAATGACTCTGTCTGGTGCACCGGCACAGCGCACGGCTTCAACATAGGCAGCCTGCTTCAGAGAGAGCGTCGACGCCCGCACGATGCGGGCAAATACCGGTACGCTGAATACCGCGACGGCGATAATGACATTGTTCAGGCCCGTCCCCAGCAGCGCCACCACCGCAATGGCCAGCAGCATACCGGGAAACGCGAATAATACGTCGGCACCGCGCATGATCAGCATATCGACCCAACCGCCGTAATAGCCCGCCAGTAAGCCCAGCATGACCCCGACCAGCATGCCGATCGTCACCGACAGCACGCCGATATAGAGCGAGATCCGCGCGCCATAGATAATGCGGCTGAGCAGGTCGCGCCCCAGTTCGTCGGTCCCCATCCAGTGTGCCGCCGTTGGTGGCGACGATAACGCCATCCAGTCCGGAGCCATGGGATCCCAGGGCGCCAGCCAGGGCGCAAAAATCGCCACTACAATCAACAGCAGCACAAACCCGCCTGAGACCAGCGCCAGAGGGTTCCGCACAAGGGCATGCAGGAAATCGCGCCACGGCGAACGAATAATCTGAGGCGGATTTTCAGTCAGCGATTGAATACTCATTTTGGCTCCTGTCGCAGACGAATGGCCGGATTGACCACCGCATAAAGCAGATCGACCAGCAGATTAATCACAATAAATTCAAACACGAACAGCATCACCAGTGCCTGAATCACCGGCTGATCCTGCGCTTTGATCGACTCAATCAATAACCAGCCTAACCCTGGCCAGTTGAAAACACTCTCCACCACGATGGATCCGCCCAGCAGAAAACCGAACTGCAAGCCCAGCATGGTAATTACCGGGATGAGCGCATTACGCATCACATGTTTCCACGTCACCAGGCGGTTACGCAGCCCTTTAGCTTTGGCGGTACGCACGTAATCTTCCTGCGCCACCTCAAGAAACGCCGAACGGGTAAAGCGCGCCATTACCGCCGCAACCGACGAACCCAGCGTGATGGCGGGCAGGACTATATCGCTGGCCCTGTTAAAGCCGCTGACCGAGAACAGCCCAAAAGGCATCGCGACGAACTGGATGAGCAACAGCCCCAGCCAGAAGGCTGGCATCGAAATGCCACCGACCGCCACGCTCATCAGCGTCCAGTCCTGCCATCTTCCACGTTTCAGTGCAGCCATAACGCCGAATAACAAACCGAGAATGACGGACCAGGTAAAACCCGCTAAGGCGAGCCACAGTGTCGGCATGAAGCCCTCTTTGATCACCTCCAGCACCGGTTGCTGGGTGCGATACGTGGTGCCCAGATCGCCCTGCAACAGGCTGCCGATCCAGTGGAGATACTGCTGCGGCAGCGGATCGTTAAGCCCGAGGTGCTGACGCGCCGCTTCGATCGCCTCAACAGGCGCATCCGGTCCGGCATAAATACGCGCCGGGTCGCCCGGCATGAGCTTGATAAAACCGAAAACCAGCAACGAGACCACCAGCAAAACCGGGATCATCTCCAGCAATCGGCGAATGATGTATGCAAACATGCCATTCCCTGAAATGAGGTGCGACTGGCCTCCTTACGTCCCTCATCCGTTCCGGACAGGGTGACGAGGAAGAAGAGACCGTCTTATTTAAAGGACGCCTGAGTGAACAGTAAATTACCATCAGGCAGCATCGAAACGCCGCTCAGCGTGTTGCGCTTGCCCACCAGATTGTCTGGCGTGCCAAGGAACGCCACCGGTGCTTCTTTCCACAACACCTTTTGCGCTTGCGCATAGGCGATGCCACGCTTTGCCGGATCGGCCGTCGCCAGCCCGGCAGCAATCGCTTTATCTGCATCAGGGTTACTGAAATAGGAGACGTTATACGAGGTCGGAACCCAGGACTCGGTGGCAAACAGCGGACGCAGCGCCCAGTCGGCATCCCCCGTAGAGGTCGACCAGCCGCCATAATAGAGGTCAAACTCCGCCTTTTTCGGGTCCTGAACGCCCCACAACTTAGCGTTGCGCGTGCCGGAATCCATCGGTGTTACCGTGGCACGAATGCTTGCCGTGGCCAGTTGCGCTTTCAGCACCTGAGCGGCACGGACGCTGGCCGTGGCGTTGGTCACCCAGAGCTTAAGATCCAGTCCCTCCGGATAACCCGCCGCTTTCAGCAAGGCTTTGGCCTTATCCGGCGCATAGCCGTAATCAGGATCGTCCTGTTTCTGATAGAACTGTACGCCTTCCGGGATCGCGGATGTGGCAGGTTTGCCCAGACCGGCGAAGGCCACTTTCAGCCACAGATTACGGTCAATCGCATAGTTGATTGCCTGACGCACCCGAACATCGGCCAGCGGCTTGTGCTGCGTGTTGATCGCCATGTAATAAAGATAAATGCTCGGATCGCGCTGAATGGAGAGGTGGCTGTCCTGCTGAACGGCTGCGATGAGGTCTGAAGGCAATGGCCAGATGGCATCCACCTGCCCCGATTTCAACGCTGCCACCCGTGTCGCATCTTCGGGACTCGGAGAGAAGATGACATGGTCGACTTTAGGCCATCCCTGCTGCCAGTAACCTGCATATCTGGCCAGCGTAACGGCTTTACCCGGTTTCCAGTCGACAAAGGTAAACGGACCGGTTCCCACCGGATGCAGTCGCAACTGCGCTTCGTCCGGATATTGCTTAAGAATTGACGGGCTCCACATCACCGCGGAAGGATGCGCCAGGGTGTTGATAAAGGCCCCGAACGACTGATTCAGATCGATTTTTACCTGGTCGGGTGCCAGCACCGTGACCTTATCAATCATTTTGTAGAGGCTGTTACGCTTCAGCCCTTTTTTCTGATCTGCCAGACGATCAAGGTTCGCTTTGACGGCGTCTGCATCAAAAGGGGTACCGTCCTGGAAGGTAACGCCTTTACGCAGCGTCAGCGTAAATTCGGTGGCACTGTCATTGAGGTATAACCGGTCGCCAGCCAGGGTTGCAGCTTCATCCGGGAATCAAACTGGAACAGGCGCTCAAAGATGCCGCTCTGAACCGAGTAGCTGACATTATCCGAGGTGTCGTGCGGATCCAGCCCCGTGATATCAGCATACATTGAAATGCGCAGATCCTGTGCCTGCGCAGTCATGACCAGCGTCGTCGTCAATGCGAGGGCGAGCGAAGTACGGCGAAACAGCGTTTTCATAAATTCTCCTGGTCGTTAAGGATTATTGCAATGCAATGCCGTCAGCTACCCAGTGCTGGGGGGCAACCTGCCGATATCGGGTTTTAGTGACCGTTTCGCCCACCTTACGTAACGGCGAGGGGATTTCGCTGTCATCGAAAATACGGGGCTGGCGATTTTCGGGATCCGCTACCGGCACGGAGGCCAGCAGACGTTGGGTATAGGGATGTTGCGGCTGATTAAATACCGACTGACGCGGTCCAAGCTCCACAATCTGACCGAGGTACATCACCGCTACGCGATTAGCAATACGCTCGACTACCGCCATATCATGAAAGATGAAAATCCACGCCACGCCCGTTT
This sequence comes from Pantoea sp. paga, assembly GCF_007558755.1. NCBI lineage: Bacteria > Pseudomonadati > Pseudomonadota > Gammaproteobacteria > Enterobacterales > Erwiniaceae > Pantoea > Pantoea sp. paga. Next base: position 824,070 of record NZ_VLTF01000002.1, on the reverse strand, counting down.
GCTGCTGCAGATCCATCATCAGATTGACCACCTGCGCCTGAATCGAGACATCAAGGGCCGATACCGCTTCATCCGCAATAATCACTTTCGGTTTCAGCGCCATGGCGCGGGCAATGGCAATACGCTGACGCTGACCGCCAGAAAATTCGTGCGGATAACGACGCGCGTGCTCTGGCAGGAGACCGACGCTCTTCAGCAGCGCGTCTATCTGTGGGGAAGCCTGCTCAAGCGAAGAGACTATGCCATGTAACAGCAACGGCTCGGCAATGGTGAAACCCACCGTCAGGCGGGGATTCAGTGACGCATAGGGATCCTGAAACACCATCTGAATTTCACGGCGGAGCGGCTGGAATTCTGCCTCTTTCAGGTCAGAGATTTCCTTTCCTTCAAAGTGAATACTTTCAGCTTCACTGTTGATAAGGCGCATCAGCGCCCGTCCGGTTGTCGATTTGCCGCAGCCGCTTTCACCCACGATGGCCAGGGTTTCACCTGGCCACAGACTGAAATCAATCTGCTCAACCGCATGCACGTGATGCGTCAGGCTCGATAAGATGCCGCTGCGAATCGGGTAATAGACTTTTAATCCGCGCACATCCAGCAGCGGCGCCACGTCATAGCGAGCGGTATGCTGTTCGCCTTGCACAGCCTCGCGGGCACCGGGCAGAGGAAAGCGTTGCGGCCACGTGTGTTCCCGCATATCGCCGAGTTTTGGTACTGCCGCCAGTAACGCTTTGGTATACGCATGCTGCGGGGCGGCAAAAATCTCAGACACGGTTCCCTGCTCTACCACTTCGCCACGCAGCATGACCACTACGCGATCGGCGATTTCCGCTACCACGCCCATATCATGAGTAATAAACAGCACCGCCATTTGTTTCTCACGTTGCAGCTCACGCAGAATATGGAGAATGCGCGCCTGTACGGTGACATCCAGCGCTGTGGTAGGCTCGTCGGCAATCAGGAGTTGCGGATCGCAGGCAAGGGCCTGCGCAATCATCACACGCTGCCGCATGCCGCCTGACAGCGAGTGAGGATAGCTTTTCATGACGCGGTCCACATCGGCGATACGCACCTGTCGCAGCAATTCACGCACCCGCGCATGGGCCTGCTTTCTGTCGCACTGGTGATGATCGCGTAATGCCTCGGTAAGTTGATCATCAATGCGCAGCACCGGATTCAGCGAGGTCATGGGCTCCTGAAAGATCATCGCCATTTCACGGCCACGCAACGTGCGGCGCTGAGCATCATCCAGCGTTTCTAACGCATGCACTTTTCCGCTGCGGTCGCGGAACTGCATGCTGCCGCCATCGACACGGCCGTTATTTGCCAGCAAGCCCATCACAGCCAGCGACGTGACAGATTTGCCTGAGCCGCTTTCACCCACGACGGCGACGATTTCACCTGGATGAATGGCAAAACTGATGCCTTTGAGTGCCTGATTTTCACCGCTGCGTCCATGAAACGAGACGCTGAGATCCTGAATCGCCAGCACGGGAGAGGCAGAGGCAGCGCGGGTTGCAGGGGAAGTACGTTGTGTGTCCGTCATCGTCGCCTCACAGAGTTATAGCCAGATACGGCCTTGGGAGTAGCTCAGGAAAGGAGAACTGTCGGCGGCAAGCCAGATGGGGCCATCCAGATCGACGAACTCAGCGTTAACCGCGACGGGCAATGCGGCCTCCATGGCCAGTGACGAGCCCAGCATGCAACCGACCATAATGCGCATATTGAGCATCCGCGCTTCATCCACCATCGCCAGCGCTTCTGTCAGGCCACCGCACTTATCCAGCTTGATGTTGATCATCTCGTAGCGATCGCGTAATCCGGCAATATCCGCCCGCGTATGGCAGCTCTCATCGGCACAGACCGGTATGGGATGTTTGAAACGTAACAGGTCATGGTCCTGTCCGGCGGGAAGGGGTTGCTCCACCATCGCGATGTTGAATGCCTTCAGTGCCACCAGCAGGCTTTCCAGTTCCAGACCCGACCATGCTTCATTGGCATCGATAATGAGCGTGGCATGCGGTGCCGCCGCGCGAATCGCTGCTACTTTTTCCAGGATCGCATTACGGTCGAGCTTAATTTTGAGCAGGAGGGCGCCACGTGATACGGCATCCGCCGCCGCCAGAGCCATACATTCCTGCGTATCCAGGCTAAGGGTTTCTGCCGTAACAACCGACTCTGGCTGAGAGCAGGTGCTCTTTTGCCACAGCGTGTGATTAGTCCGTGCGGCATCAAGTCGCCATAGCGCACAGTCCAGCACGTTGCGCGCTGAACCGGCGGGTAAGCGGTGTTGCAGATCATGATGGCTGAGGCCCGACTCAATGTCAGTGCGTACCGCTTCGAGCATGGCCTGAACGCTATCCGGCGTCTCATCGTAGCGGGCCGTCGGGGTGCATTCGCCCTGCCCGATGAACCCCTCCTGCTCCAGCGTGACACGGATGACCGTCACGGCGGTGCGGGTACCGCGTGCGATAGCAAAGGGTCGCGCCAGCGGCAGCTCCACCACATCAATCTGCAACTTTCTCATTTCAGCCACGCTCCTGAAGCAGTGCGGCGATCTCATCAATACCAAAACGCACCGGATCTGTGGCCGGTAAGCCGAATTCAGCGCTGATTTCGGCGCAATAAGCGAGCGCCTCTTCTTCACTGTAATTGGAGGTGTTGATAGCAAAGCCAGCCAGCTGAACGGACTCACTGGTCACCTGTGCGGCACGCAGATTGGCTTCAACGCACGCCTGCAGGCTGACCATGGCCTGGTGTGGCAAATGACGCATGTGAGGTCGTCCCATTTCATGGCACATAACCAGCCAGTGTGGTTGTGCACCGTGCATCAGCCCCATACTCACGCCCGCATAGGAGGGATGGAACAGTGAGCCCTGACCTTCAACGATATCCCAGTGGTCCTCGTCATTCGCCGGTGACAGTGCTTCTGCTGCACCGGCAATAAAATCAGCGATGACCGCATCCACAGCAATGCCCTCCCCTGCGACCAGAATCCCGGTCTGCCCCGTGGCACGAAAATCGGCTTTCAGGCCACGCGCACGCATCGCCGCTTCCAGCGCCAGTGAGGTGTACATCTTGCCCACTGAGCAGTCCGTTCCCACCGTCAGTATCCGCTTACCTGAACGCTTCCTGCCGCTGCCAACACTGAGCGCTGGACGCATATGACGCAAATCAAAAAGCTCAACACCCGAAGCCTGTGCAAGCGTCACCAGCTCCGGTTCGTCTACCAGTCGGTGGTGCAGACCACTGGCCACATTCATGCCTGCTTTAATGGCACTTTTGATCGTTTCCAGCCAGTGCCCTGGCAGATAGCCCCCGGCATTGGCAGTGCCAAGCACCAGCGTTTTCGCTCCGCGCGCTTTGGCGCCGGGAATATCCAGTTCATCCAGACCCAGACTGACCGTGCAGCCCGGCAGTTTAATTTCGCCAACGCACTGCTCCGGCCGCCAGATATGAATACCGCGCGCCGTTTTTGCCGCAAGGGGATCGGTAACATCACCAAGAAAGAGTAAATAGGGTTGTGGGATTAGCATGTTGTCTCTCGTTTCAGCCAAAAGATCAGGTTCTGAAACCACTATTTCATGCGTTCTGAAAGGTGACGAATGCTTGTTTAGCAGGAGGGTATAACGGCAGGTTATAGCCAGAGGTAATAGTGATGATGGGTGGGTTTTTCAGGAGGATTGGGACAGGGTATGGATTAAAATATGGGGCGAACCATAGGAAAAGGAGATGTTTATGCAGGCAGAAAGGATGGGCTATGGACCGGAGCAGGAGAAGGTAAAATGGCTTATAGAATATTTAACGCCGGGCCGCTGGCGAGACACTCATGACGAATGCCAGCGACCCGGCCGGCTTATATCAGCGCAACAGAAAATCCCAAAACGGAAATAATCTTTTAAAAATCAGAATTTTTATTCTTAATACCCAAAACTTCACGCCCCCAGCGTAGTTCTTCTTCAGTTTTCTTCCTTAACTCTAAAATGACATATCCTAATAACTCATGTAAATTTTGGCCAAGATACAATTTAAAAAAATACCCCTCATTCCTTATGTTAATAAGGAACACTGTATCCTCATGGTTTTTCTCCAGTTCGGTTATTAGCTTTTCTAAGCCTATCGCATTTAATCCTGAGCGTTTAGCATTCTCATAATGAACTTTCATCAAGCGCAATTCATTTTGTTTATTGCATTCAAAGGCAGCAATTTTATTATTGCCATTATTGTTCAATAAGCCCTTGTAAATCTCAGGAAAATGCTCATCTATAAGCTTGGATGCTTTTAAGTCAATCACGGCAGAAATACCTCCACATCACCAAACCGAACTCCTTTCATTAATATCTCTCGCTCCATCCATTCATCAAAGGAATATTCCCACGACCAGGCATCACCTGGTTTAGGTGCTCCCGTTTTAACTCTGAGCACAACACCCTCTGCACCAGCGAACCCTCGCGCAACAGCAGGATCATCAGTCCATGAAGTAAATGGACTATCTCCAGACACACCGCCGAAGTTATGCTCTTCAGGAGATATTTTAGAATTTACATTACCCGGTACAACCTTACCTTTCAAAGCATTATCCCATTCAGGATGACCTTTATGTATCCCTCTGTAATTATATTGCCCTTGCTCAGCCTCGGGTAACCGCTTTGTTGGTTTATCACCACATGCTGTCAAGCCCCACGGATCCACCCATCCCAGCGCATTCGGCGCATACTGGTAAAGGTTGATCCCGCCCGCCAGCCCTATCGGGTCCTGCTGGGTAAACCGTCCGCTGTCCGGATCATAATAACGAAACAGATTGTAGTGCAGTCCGGTTTCCCGGTCCAGGTACTGGCCCTGCATACGCAGGTTCTGCTGAACAACTGGCATCCGCTGGCTGGACTCGCGCAGCAGCTTGCCCCACGGGCTGTTGATACCTTCCCAGGCTTTTTGCCCTTCACCGTCAGTCAGCAGCTCCGGCATTCCGTTGGCCGCATTATGGAACCAGTAAATCTCCGGGCTTTCCACACCATCAATACGCGCCAGCGGCTCATAGCTCTGGCTGTCGCTGTAAACGTAGGTCAGCGGAGTGCCGTCGTGGATTTCCTGCAGCAGGCGGTAGCCTTCCCACACAAAGCGCGTCGTGACGGCGTCGCCAGACGGTCTTCCCTGCAACAGCTGCTGGCTGGTTTTACTGATGCGGCGTCCCAGCGGATCGTAACGGAAACTCACCTTAGTGCGCGGCTTATTACGGTCCCGTGGCTCGCTGATGACGTCCGTCAGGCGATGCTCACCATCGTAGCGATATCGCCAGCGGGTATGCCCGTCATCTTTCTCAGTGGTACGGCCATGAATGTCATATTGCCAGCGGATACCGTTCAGTTCGGTGACGCGGTTATTCATGACATGAGCGGCACTATGGCGATCCAGCGGGTTGCCTGCGCCATCCCAGCGCCACTGTTCATTACCCGGCTGCGCACCGTCCTGAGACAACAGCCGGCCGGCGTTATCGTAGTTCCATAATGTCTGGCTGAACGGATTATCGTCGCGCTCTTCACGGATCAGGTTGTTGCCGTAATCGAAGTCGCGACGCCGGGACCAGACGCGCGGTGCAGGACGCTGTGAGTCACCCTTAAACACGTCACGGCGACGCAGTCTGCCTAACCGATCGTACTCACTGCGCATGGTGAGGCCGCCCTGCGTCCGGCTGAGTTCCCGATGCAGTGTGTCACGGGTAAATTCCGTGACCGGCAGGTTGTCTAATGCAATGCTCAGCAGATGGCCGCTACCATAATAAAGCTGCTTCAGGTTGCGGCCATCCGGCAAGGTTAAGTCTGTGCAGTTGCCCAGCGCGTCATACTCCCACGCCAGTTCGCCCTGCTCCCCCTGCTCAGCAACGATGCGGCCCAGCGCATCGTACTTAAAGTTAATCTCCTGCTCGGCCTGCTGGCTCCACTCGGTGTCAGACAGCGGCAGATGCTGCGACACTTTGCCCAGTTGCCCCCCACCGCTGTAGTGATAGCGCGTCTGGCCTTCCGGCGTGGTCCGCGCCAGCAGTTGCCCCGCACGGCTCCAGTGATAGCGATGGGTAATGGACTGAGGATGTCCGGCAGCAAAGGTGCGTGATACCGTGCGGCCCGCCGCATCATAGTCATATCGTGTGGCAACGCCATCCAGCCCGACCTGGGCCAGCAACAGAGAATCTGCGCCCCACTCGAACTGATACTGCTCGCCGTTCTCGTTTTGTAGCGCCGTCAACCGGCCACGGCTGTCCCAGCTTCGCTGAACCGTCTCACCCTGTGCATTACGGTTGGCGATCAAGCGCCCGACATTGTCGTAACGGAATTCACTGCGCTTGCCATCAGCCGATTCATAGGCCAGCGGCAGTCCGTTTTCACTCCAGTGCAACCGCTCTTCCCATCCTTCTGCGCGTTCCAGCTGAAGAGGACGGCCTGCTGCATCATAGTGATAACGGGTTTCTTCACCATCCGGCGCGATGACACAGCTGAGCCAGCCCAGGGGATGATAACGGTAGCGCGTGGTCAGCCCTGAACAGTCGGTTTCACGGATAACCTGGCCGGCATCGTTAAACTCACGGCGGTAGCTGTTACCTGCTGCGTCAGTCTCCTCGACAACCAGTCCGAACTCATCCCGCTTATACAGCGTGCTTTGCCCGAGCGCATCAACAACGCGTTCAAGGCCGTGATGGGGATCGTAATAGTATTTCGTTGTGGAACCGTCTGCTCCGGCAACAACCGTGGGCAGCGAACGGTGTGACAGCCATTGCACCGCCTGCACACCACCGTCAGCATCCTTCTCTTCAACACGGTTGCCCAGATCGTCATAGGTGAAGCTCACCGCGTTGCCCAGCGGATCGATGCGACGCGTCAGGAGTTCGTTTTCATCCCACTCGTAGCGCCACTTCTCGCCGCGCTCGTCGATAAAACAGGTGATGAGCCCCGCGGCATTCCAGTGATGTTCGCGCTGCTGACCGTCATAGGTCGACACGCGCGTGATGCCCGCCTCAAGATCGTAATGCATGTGGCAGCCATCACCGCTGTTGGTGCGGTTTTCTATAACGCGCCAGTGATCCAGCTTCTGCCAGCGATATTCACTCTCCAGCCCGCCCGGCAGCTGATGCCAGACCATTAACCCGTCATCGTTGTAACGGAAGCGTCGTGAGACAACGCCTGCGGCATCGGTGACGCTGGCAAGCTGGCCCCGATCATTGTAGGTCCAGCGCGTCAGTGGCCAGTGCTGATCGCCATCAACATGGCTGGCTGATGTCGGGCGCCGCGTATGCTGTTTGTCGTCGTAGTGCAGCGTGACGTCAATTGCCAGCGGCGCGTCATGGATACGCACCAGGCGGGCCTGTTCATCCCAGCCCATCTCCAGCGCATTACCGTACTCGTCGCTCAGTGAAGCCAGGCGCAGCACCTGCGGATCAGCGGCCGTGCACCTGTAAAGACGCCATACCGCACCGTCGTCATCGGCAATGGCGATATCGCCAGACGCGTTGCGCCGCACCATCAGCCCTTCGCTGATGCTGTAGAGCACCTCTTTGTCACCGGGAACGTCAAAGCTCAGCTCGCGCCCGTTGTCATCAAACCAGGTTGCCCGATTCCCTTCCAGCGTCAGGTAGCTGTCAAACACCGTGGCCCAGCCCTGACCAAACAGCCCAGCGCGCTGGGTCAGGCTGTTATAGCTGCGCTGAAAACTGAGCGGGAAACGTCCGGGAAGGGAAAAATCGCGCTCGGCATCATCATTAAGGACTTTGACGCCGGTCGCCGCGTGTACCGGAAACAGCGACGAAAAGGCCGCGTTAATAGCCATGTCCGCTGCCATACCACCCACGGCACCGGCCAGCGCGCAGGGCATGTTTTTCAGGATCTGACTGGGGCGACCACGGATGAGGGAAAGGCCGATCATCATCACGGCCAGGCCTGGCACCTTGCCGCTTTTGATCTCTCTGACCGTGACGGTTTCACCACCAATGATGACATTGGGGGAAACATCGTCGCTCACGGTGGCGTCACAGGTGGTTTTATCCTTTGCGCGCACCGCAGGCTGGCCATTGATAAAGACGCTTTTCGATCCCTGAGCCAGATATTGCGGTGCACTGTGTTTTTCACAAGCCACTTTGTCCTGCTCCAGCGGAGAGGTGCCCGCATCAGCGGAGGCTACCGTGGGCTGCCACATTGCACTGCCAAACTGGCCGACCGCAGAGAGCAACATGCCGCCATAGTCGGCGAAGCTCTGCGGCGATTGTGGTTCCGGTGGCGGTGTCTCGCCGGGCGTGAGCATCCCGGCCGCGCGTGCGGCTAAAAGACCATTAACGTAGACATTCACTGATCCACTGGCGATTACTCCGGCAGGTGACGGCGGGAATATCATGTTTCCCAGCTCATCGGCAGCTTTGCTGATCTCTTGTGACAGACCAACGGCATTGGCCAGTACACCACCCAGAATACCGCTGAGCAGGCAACTGTTACCCACGGCTGCTACACTCGCCGCTGCCGCCCCAGTACCCAGCAGGGGCGCTGCCGAGACGATAGCAGCACCCACTGCGGCACCAATGACGGCATAGGCCGCACCTTCAGCCACAATGCTTGTGATATCAGCGAAAATGCTGGAGTGAATGATCTCGTCGCCCACGCGGGCAGCAGGGTTATCCATAGGTTATGCTTTCCGTGGATTGTTCAGACTCAGGCTTTGTTTAAATGCACTCCAGCGCTGTCCATCCTCTTCATTGAATGGACGCATGGCTGAGAGCGTAAAAATCATTAAGATGTTCGAGTCAGGCACCTGTGTAGCCAGCTGTTTCTGCCACACTGCCTGCCCGTTACGGTCAAATACGGTTTCAACTTCTACCGCGTGTAATGTGTTATCCACACCTGCCATCAAACGTACAAATTCAGTCTGCTGGATATGGCCCATCTGACTCCGCAATGTGTCCCACTGACGCTGAAACTCTTTTTCCGCATCACTGTCCTCAGAAATAACGCCACGGCTCACAACCCATGCCAGCCCACTGACTTCATCGCGGAGAATATTCATGGTGGTGTCCTGCCAGGCAGCAGGAAAAAGCGCAAAGGCGCCCTCATTGAATTGGTAATGCATATTGGGTATCCGTTTTATTAATTGTTTGTGGCGGGTGGAATCAGGCTATGGTATTCGCCATCAACGTTATCGGCATTAGTGAGTATCTGTGTATTATCACGCGCAACTTTAATGTCGAAAAGTCGATGCGTAATATCAGGATCGCCACCGCAACTGGCGTCGTGATTATCTTCACGAACCGTAATAATAAAGAAACTTTCATCACTGCTGTCGTCGAGATCGTATCGCAGGCATTTCTCATTGAGGGTGGTCAGGTGCCAGGTATGAATTGCTTCGGTTGCAGCGCTGATAGCCTGGTCAGCGCTGATTTCGCTTTGCTCTACACCCATGTCTGTTTTCAACATGATGCAGCTGACCTTTCCCTGGTCAATCTGGAACATCAACTGTTTCCCGCCAGACGGGTAGACAAGCCAGTGCTGATTATCACTGTTATCTTCTTTTCCGGGTCCATAGGCTTGCTGAACCTGTTCCAGGCTATCGCCTACCTTTATATTTCGGGACGTCGGCACATTGGCATTTTCCAGAAGGATCTCAGCCAGAACCGTGTGGCTGGCATCTCCAACCGCCGCCGCGCTGAACAACTCAAAGCCGTCATAGCTATGCTGGAAGTAGTTGTACTGCTGGTTATTGATAGCCACTTCTCCGGCCAGAACTGAACTCAGAGCCTTACCAGCCCGTACGAAGCTTTCATTGCTCCATGTGTCTCCGGGAGTGAAAGCATAGTCGTTTAGCAGAACGGAAAAATCGCCCTCGTTAAGGGCAGGAACGGTCAATTCCGTGCTGGATTCAGCCCTGACAATGCAGGATAAAACCATGAGGACAGGCACAAATATAATGCTGGCGAAATAACGGTTTACAATCATTGTGTTTTTATCGGGGGTTGACAATAGAAAACAAGAAGGGTATTTAATCACTAAGAGTAACGTAATTAAAATCTTTTAAATTAAAGAAATTACTCACACTTCAACATTATGTGGGGTGGAGAGTACATATCACCACCCTAATAAAACCCATAACATTATTATAATGTCATTCTTATTACTTGAAATACAGTAAAAATCTCACTTGAGTGATAATGAAAATTATCATTCCCACCTGCCACCTTGCTTAACAAGCGTTTTATTACCCTGTTCCACCTTCAATTCAAGCGGATTAAAGCTCACAACATAATCTACACCGCTATTATTGAAAAGCATCCCTTCAGCTTTATTTGAGTTTACAGGCTGTGTAGTTTTACCTTCAAGAGTAATTTGTTTTCCATCTTTATTTCTGAGGCCTATGTATTTAACCTTATCACACACAGTATAAAAACCCCCACAACTATTCAATAAAGTAATCGTGAAATCAGATGTAGACAAAACCTTCATATCTGATTTTAAATCTCCTTCACTAACATCTTTGTCAAGATTATAAGTTTTTGGCGCATAAAAATCCCCATTCTCAGGGTCTTTGATTAACTTCCATAAAACTTTATTATCTTTAAGTTCTAAATTTGCTTTACCCTTCACTCCGCCAAATGAAGAATCAAATTCAATCAAAGCATTTTTACCGTTTGCAGTACCTTTGAGATTGCTGTCATTATCATCAGGGCAATCTATTTTATTTCCGCCCCTTGTCACATAACAATAACTACCCGTTATGTTATTATTACTCTGTTTTAACATTAATGTTAGAGTGGAATATAATGATCCATTATCATTTTTCTCTTGCCCACTCCACTGACCAGTAAAATTATCAGAAGCAAACAAGGATAATGAAGAGATTGACAACAAAACCGCTAAGCTAAATCCAACTTTATTCATTTGATTAACCTTTAAAATCCAGACAATCATTAACCCTATTAATCCAGCCGTTAAGATTAGGTAAATTTAGAGTTACAGCGCCTGGCTGAGCGAGTTGTCATCACGCTTTTCACAGATTAGGTTATTGTCATAGTCAAAGTTTTCACTTATCTGCGTGCCCGCCTGCTTCTGAGTTTAACTGCTACAATCTTCACCTAAAGCAAAACAATGATGATTAATAATTACACGAAAGTCAGAGGCATTTAGTTCAGTACTGAAATAATCCGCCATTACACAATGAGCATAAAAAAATAACAGACAGCAGCACACCTAATCGAAAAATAAATTATATTTAAGATCTGCCACTTTAAAAATCCATTTATATATGATGTGCAAAAATCGTGTGTGATAGTGCGTAAAATTAGCACACCATCACACAGGAATTTAATTACTCGGAATCACTCTTCCACTTTCCGTCTTCAGATAGTACGATTTTATTATTAACAACAACAGTAAGGTTACTAATTACATTATTGATAATATAGGTTGCATCATGATTACGGAATTTATAACTCAACACCGGGCAGGATGCTTGACCACAATCACTTTTCATGGCTTTGCCTTTTAATCTTACAACTGCCCCATCTGATTTCCTTACACCCTCATAACTAACGTCATTACACTCCGAACCCACAGGGCAAAGCGACGTTATTTTGATTTTGAATTTTTCCGTCTCGAAAACTTTCTCGCTATTGCTTTGCATTTCTTTTTGGTTTTTAGCAGGAGTAACTGACTGTTCTTTATCAAAACGCTTTGCCCAACTCGCAATATCTTCCTGCATTTTATTATTTGCACGATCATTGCTTACATAATGTATTTTATTATCTTCAGGCAGCATCCATGCAGCATACACTTTACCGTCAGGCTGTATAACAAATGCTGAAGCCTGCTCAAGATAAAGATCTTTTAACCAGCCCTCGACAAATATACCCCCCTTAGCTGTTTTGTGAGGCTCGCCAAATACATCAAAATTCTGGCTAAAGTCACTGTACTCGCTGCCTAAAACAGATTTTAAACTGGAAACGACTTTCTGGTCATTAAAAATAGCTGAAACATTATTCAGGTTATTATACTGAGAATAAGCCGTCTGAGTATCCGATGCTGTTGCAACACCTATTGAGCCACCTGTAAAAACAACCAGAAAAAATAACTTAATAAATAGATTCATTTCATTCACCTGAAAACTTCAAAAATTCAGCAGCTTCATTGGTATAGCGCTTAGTCAAACCGGTTGAATAATGATCCCACCAGTTATATGAAACACCATTTTTCACCGTAGTGGTTGAACCATATATAGCCTTGTCATAATTCAATCTGGCGCTGACAAGATCATTTTGGAATTCAGAAGAACCCATTTTTTCAACATAGTCAATAGATTTTTCAGTGAGTTGTGAAGATTTGACGATATCATCACCACTCATAGAATTGAGTATAGCCTGAGCACCTCCCACTCCTCTCATGTGTGCTAATGACATAACGGCTGCTTGTTTTCCTGGATCACTAAAATTAAGCGCCCCGGCTTTTTGGGCTGTCTGGTTCATATATTTTGACACCACCTCAAATTCTTCATCACTCCCCTGACCATACTTCTTCCTGGCGGTTGCGATATCGTTATATGCAGGCCCAAATCCTTTTCTGAAACCGTACATTTCCGGAACACCGCCCTGTTCACCACCCGCTCCTTCTGACTTCATAATTGATCGAACAACACTGTCATCAAGTTTCTTAGCGTCATCCGAATTAGCGGTTTGTTTTAACGGTGCAGCCGCCCCTTTCGCCGGTGCCGCCGCAGCTTTTGGCGCAGCCGGAGCCGCCTGTCCTTTCTGCTTCGGCGGGAACAGATTCTCTACGGCCTGGCTGATATTCTGTTTATGACTGGAGCCCGGTGCACTTGTGCCCGGCTTCGCGCCATCCGTGTTCAGGTTCAGTTTGCCGCCAGAGGTGGTGATATGACCATCACCCTGCACAAAAATATTGAAGCCCTTGCCCACAATATTAATCTGGCCATTCGCATTCAGTTCGATAGCACTCTCTCCGCATTCAAGGCGAAGTTTAGTCCCCGAACCCACTACATAGGTATCGACCACCGCATCGAGTTTGCCTTTACCGGTCAGCCGCTCTTCGCCCCCTTTTACACCGTGGACACGGTTGGTTTCGACACGGTAGAGCTCATTGCCGCCCGCGTAGTGGCTGTGATTGTTGGCGACTGAATGGCTGGCGTCATTTTTAACATGGGTATCCATGTTCTTCTGCGCCTGAATCCACAGATGTTCCTCACCCGACTTATCCTCAAACCTTAACGCGTTCGCGGTGTCCGCCGTGCCATCCTTCGACCGGCTCAGAAACCCCATCTGCGTCGCCGCTGCCGGCAGCGCCCACGGCGGCATGCTTGCCTCGTTGTAAACCCGGCCGATGATCAGCGGACGATCCGGATCGCCGTTGATGAAGTCCACCACCACTTCGTCGTTCACTCGCGGGATCTGCACCCCGCCAAATCCCTGACCGGCCCAGGCGCTGGAGACGCGCACCCAGCAGGAGCTGGTGTCGTCGCCCTTCGCCAGCCGGTCCCAGTGAAACTTCACCTTCACCCGCCCGTAGCGGTCGGTCCAGATCGACTCGCCTTTGGGCCCCACCACCTTCGCGGTCTGCGGGCCGTGCGTTTTCGGCCACGCCGTTTCGGGCGGCGTGCGGTAGGTCACTGACGACGGCAGCACCGTGAAGTGGATGTTGTGACGGCTGTCGCCGGTGTCACCGCTGGCGTAGGCGTTCTCGGCGAAGTCATAGGTCGCCGAGGTCACCAGATACTCGCCGTTGTCGCTGAAGTGCGGCGCGTTGATGATGGAGAAGGTAAAGCCCGGCGCGATGCCGGTGGCGGTGCCCGACCCGCTCACGCTGTGGTGCTCGGCCTGCCACACCTCCTGACGGATGCGCGCGTAGGACTCACCGTGGCTGTGGTCGACAAAGTGACCCGGCCAGTCGTAGACGTCCACCGAGCCCGGTACCGGCGACGCCGGGTTCTGCCGCGCCTGCAGCATCCAGGCGTTCGGCTTGCGGAAGTCGTAGTCGTCGGTGCTGTAGATGCCCGGCGTCACGCTTTCCGCCAGCGACCACTGGCTGATGCCCTCTTCAGTGACCACGCCGCCCGACGGAGTGACGTGATAGGCAATGGTCTCATAGCCCGGAAACGCCTGATGCTGGTCCGGCGCGTCGCACAGCACCAGCGTGTGTCTGTCCGCCTCGTGCCGGAAGAAGTAGTAAATTCCCTCCAGCTCCATCAGGCGGCTGATAAAGTCCAGGCTGCTCTCCTGATACTGTACGCAGTACTCCCACACCCGGTAGCTGCCCGCCAGGCGCGTCTCCACGTTGACCCCGTACTCCTTCAGCAGCGTCTGCACAATCTGCGGCACCGTCTGGCTCTGGAAGATGCGCAGGTTGCGGTCGCGCTTCATCGGCCACAGGTCCGGCTCCACCGTCAGCGCGTAGACCGCGTAGCGGGTGCCGCTCAGCTCCTGGCTGCGCACCGCCACCCGGGTGATTTTGCCGTTGAGGTAGCGCGGGCTCAGCGCGTTCATCAGCCCGTCGGTCGGCAGCGTAAACGTCACCGGCTTGCCCAGCAGGGCGTGGCGGTCGATGCGCGCGTCGGTGGCCAGCAGTTCAGCGGTGAGCACAAACGGACGGGACAGCGTCTCGGTCCCCTTAAGCGTATGGAACAGCAGGCCGTCCGCCGGCAGCTGTGCGGTAATGCGTGAGAACATGGTGATTTACCTGACTGACTTGAACGGCAGGGTGTTACCTGACCGAAAGTGTAGAAAGAAATGTTGCGGATTCAGCCCAAGGAGGGTTTTGTAATTTATAATTGATTATCAAAAGCTGATACTTAATGGCAGGCGATTAAATAAAACATTATGATTCAAGAATTTCTTTATCTATCAGATATTTTCTATTTTTATTGTGGAAAGAATGATTTCCATACATCTTTTGTTGATTTCAAAATGGTAATCATGTGGATTCCTTTGTCTGCCTACTAACTCGGCATAGCACCATAGACTTGATTGCCGGAAAATATACATCTGATAAAAAGCTCGCATTTTATCTTTTTCACTAGATACTAGACCGCTGCACGTTTGAAAAACAGAATCGGACGCATCATTAATTTCATTCTGTAGCGATTCGGGTTCATTAGTAACAAGTGAGATGTTATCTAAAGTCTGATGGAATCTTTCCGTAGCCTTCTCAAAAACACTGTCAGCTGAGGGGAAGTCCTTAACAGGATAAAAATAAAGATTAATTACGCCATAGTTGACATGATCAACAGTGTGTTCAATAACCATTCGGTTGGTCGCAATTGTTTTTGCACGCCACGAACCAGGAACCTTGAACGAACCACTGCTTCCCAAATCAACCGTAACTAATAATTCCGCCATTCCTAAATTGCTGCGATGTAAAAGATCCCAGTTAACAGACGTCACATAAATATCGTTTAGCAGAGTTGCATAATCATGACTAGCACAGGATACTTTTAACAAAAAATAGTTACCGCCGCTTTCCTGCGGGTTATAATCTTTCTGAACCGTATAACGAGAAATTACCTCATCGCCAGATTCATGTTTTCTGATAGTGAGCACATCTGCAAACATACCGTTTTCAGATGCTTTGCCAACAAAACGGCGGTGCAACACTGTCTCCCCCATTATGGACAGTTTTTTGAATAACCAGTCGGCGGCATTCATCTCCCACTGGCAATGTTCATAACCCATCCAAACCTCAAGATAAGGTGAAGTGTCTGTTGTTAGATAGCGTCCAATGTTGGTTAAACCCACTGCAGGAAAATCAACCGGGTTAACCTCTGCAGGCTTCAATCCTTGTGGAAGAACAACCCAATAATTGAGCATTTCTTTAGGTGCCGATGTGTATAGGCATTTCCAGAATCGCTGCTGTGTTTCCTGCCCTGTAAAAGCTGATATAACCGGAAAATCATAAATCATTTCAACGTTCATAAAACTCCTTTTTACCAAATACTCAGGCTAGCCAAATACCATAGAACATCAATACGCTTCCACAGGAAATAACACATTTCGCGAGAACAAGAAGAGAAAAAGAAAAGCCACTCGAAACAGACGATAATTGATTATAGTTTTCATAGTTGTATTTTTTATGGAAGACCATAATCTTTTTAAAGATGGCACATAGCATTACCACCATGAATTTCATACCCAAAACAGTCAAAAGAGAGAGACCTAAAGCTGTAGTAAAATGTCTAGCTAATGCCATAGGCATTATTTCCCATGACACAATCAAATCATGCATAAGCCGCCCAAGTAAAGCGGTAAAAATCAAAACTCCAACCACTTTCAAAATAAGCATAAACCATTCTTTTTTATTAAAAAAATCCTGACCATTCCATAAATAAATAAGTGTCAGGATAAGAAAAATGACAAAAAAAATGTAATTCACTATAAACTCCTCTGTAATGAAAATCAGTCACCAACTATAACACTGCTACAACCGGTGATAATAAATCCTTCACCACTGCCAGTTTTTTTAATTTTTTTATTTTCACTATCATCATCTTCATATCCCCATTCTAAAATTCTTTTGATGGAAATTTTCGTATCAATGTCAAACCCTAACCCCAGAGCCATCATAACTTCACCTGAAAGCTTTATATTAAGTGAGTCGTCGTTAGTATCAATATATCCCGTTATTCCTCCAGAAAGTCCAACTGCGACTGCAGTTCCGCTAATTTTTGCATTAGTCACAATAATACCATATAAATCAAAGTTGCCTGAGGCCTCTCCTTTGATCGCTGCTGCTTCTGCACCCGCTTCCGCGCTAAACCCGTAGCGCCCATTATTACCTTTGTAAATCTCCGAAACTGCCTTAGCTTCAGCGGTTCCCAATGTCACATCTCCGGTACCGCTGCCGTAAAGTGTTCCCTCCTTGCCCAAAGCACCGCTTGCACCATACTGCATCCCCAATGCAGTAGCGCTGTTGTTAAATCCCGTAATATCGCTGTCACCACTGTAACCGTACCAGGTCCCTGTCACATTGGCTACCGCGATTTTATTGCGCAATTCGCCTCTTGTAAGATCATTACTCTTCATATTACCTATGGTTAGGTCTTCAAGAGCAAACCCTGATGAGGCCGTATCAAAACTGCCGTCAGCATTTTTATCCTGCAAACTGGAGATGGCACTCAGTATGGTTGCATCAAAATGATCACCGTGTATTGTGCCATCTTCACTTGCTTTTTTAGCAAGGCTTCCTCCCCAATACTGGGGAGGCTTTGCCTGTGGTTTATCTTCTTTGGTTGCGCCAGATACACTACATTGCGTTTTGTCACCCTTTCGCGCCAATGGCAATCCGTTAACATAAACGCTGACCGTTCCGCCGACGATAATACCGTTACCATGCTCTGAACAGACGATACGATCGCTTTTCCTTGCAGCGGGGAAACCGCCGATAATCACATCTGGGCTACCAGACTGGATTGGGCCACTGTGCGCTGCTTTATCTATCAGAGCTCTGGCAGCTGGCATTCCCATGCATCTTCTCCTTTTTAACAATATCAGCTGTTAATTTTGACTACAGCACTTCTGATGTCCGTGATGTTCGTCCCGGAGATCTCAACACTGTCACTAGCCTTGAGTTGCGCATTTACACCGCCCCCCAACATTGTCATTTTTTTGCCCGTCAGCATGGCAGTTTCAACACTTTCTGCCTGGATATTTCCTGCGTTAACCTGAATCTGAATCCCATCGGGAGATATCAAAATATAGTTATCGTTCACCTTTAATTTGATGCTGGTGTTAGCTTCAAGCAACGCATTGCCCTCTTTATCCATGGTCAGCACCGTTTCGCCTTCGCCAACATTAATAACGTGCTGGATGCCCGTATTGCTCACCGCATGTTCACCCACGTCGGCCTGACGATTGCGCTTTATCGTGACTTTTTCGTCACGGCCTATGCTTTTCTGCCGATCCACACCAACATGGTGCGTCTCACAGCTTTCCACTTCCGTATCCATATTTTTTTCGGCGTGGATCCAAATCTGCTCATGCCCTGCTTTGTCTTCAAAACGCAACGCATTAGCAGTATCGCTGTTGCCATCCTTCGACCGGCTCAAAAAGCCCATCTGCGTCGCCGCCGCCGGCAGCGCCCACGGCGGCATGCTCGCCTCGTTGTAAACCCGCCCGATGATCAGCGGACGATCCGGATCGCCGTTGATGAAGTCCACCACCACTTCGTCGTTAACTCGCGGGATCTGCACCCCGCCAAATCCCTGACCGGCCCAGGCGCTGGATACGCGTACCCAGCAGGAGCTGGTGTCGTCGCCCTTCGCCAGCCGGTCCCAGTGAAACTTCACCTTCACCCGTCCATAGCGGTCAGTCCAGATCGACTCGCCTTTGGGTCCCACCACCTTCGCCGTCTGCGGGCCGTGCGTTTTCGGCCACGCCGTTTCCGGCGGCGTGCGGTAGGTCACCGACGACGGCAGCACCGTGAAGTGGATGTTGTGACGGCTGTCGCCGGTGTCGCCGCTGGCGTAACTGTTTTCGGCAAAGTCATAGGTCGCCGAGGTCACCAGATACTCGCCGTTGTCGCTGAAGTGCGGCGCGTTGATGATTGAGAAGGTAAAGCCCGGCGCGATGCCGGTTGCCGTGCCCGACCCGCTGACGCTGTGGTGCTCAGCCTGCCACACCTCCTGACGGATGCGCGCGTAGGACTCGCCGTGGCTGTGGTCGACAAAGTGACCCGGCCAGTCGTAAACGTCCACCGAGCCCGGCACCGGCGACGCCGGGTTCTGCCGCGCCTGCAGCATCCAGGCGTTCGGCTTGCGGAAGTCGTAGTCGTCGGTGCTGTAGATGCCCGGCGTCACGCTCTCCGCCAGCGACCACTGGCTGATGCCCTCTTCGGTGACCACGCCGCCCGACGGGGTGACGTGATAGGCGATGGTTTCATAGCCCGGAAATGCCTGATGCTGGTCCGGCGCGTCGCACAGCACCAGCGTATGCCTGTCCGCCTCGTGGCGGAAGAAATAGTAAATCCCCTCCAGCTCCATCAGGCGGCTGATAAAGTCCAGGCTGCTCTCCTGATACTGCACGCAGTACTCCCACACCCGGTAGCTGCCCGCCAGGCGCGTCTCCACGTTGACCCCGTACTCCTTCAGCAGCGTCTGCACAATCTGCGGCACCGTCTGGCTCTGGAAGATGCGCAGGTTGCGGTCGCGCTTCATCGGCCACAGGTCCGGCTCGACCGTCAGCGCATAGACCGCGTAGCGGGTGCCGCTCAGCTCCTGGCTGCGCACCGCCACCCGGGTGATTTTGCCGTTAAGGTAGCGCGGGCTCAGCGCGTTCATCAGCCCGTCGGTCGGCAGCGTAAACGTCACCGGCTTGCCCAGCAGGGCGTGGCGGTCGATGCGCGCGTCGGTGGCCAGCAGTTCAGCGGTGAGCACAAACGGACGGGACAGCGTCTCGGTCCCCTTAAGCGTATGGAACAGCAGGCCGTCCGCCGGCAGCTGTGCAGTAATGCGTGAGAACATAAGTAATCCCTGACTATTAACTGTGTGGATCGAGCAACCAGACACCTTCTTCACTGATGTTCAGCGTTTGTTCGCGGGTGCCACTCTGGCCGCTGATGGCAAAGGTGTAGTTGCCCGGTGCCAGTTGCAGCGTGGCGAAGCCATTCACCGCCGGCACCAGCGCCTGCGGCTGACCGTTCACCTGAACGCGTTCACCCTGCTGCAGACGGATATAGACCTGGGCGACCGGAGCGGGCGGTGGTGCCGGTTGTGGATCGGGTTCACGCGCGGCGGTCTGCGTGGGCTCAGACGTCTGAGCCGGAGTGCTGGCAACCGTATCCGGTGAGGCGTCAACCTGGGTTGGTGGCGCGGCAACCGGCTGGTTAACCGGCGCGACGGTGACGGCAGGCGCGTCGTTTTGCGCGGTCTCAGCCGGCGGTGTCTGTTCGTTACCGCGTGACATCAGCATACCGGCGCCCAGGCCGACCAGCACGCCAGCGGCAACCAGGCCCGGCAGTGCAAAACGGTGCCCCAGCAGCGTTTTCAGTTTCGAGGCGGGTTTGATCACCTCCTCTTCTTCTTCAATCGGCACCAGCATGGTGCCCGGTCCGCTGATTTTTGCGCTAAGCAGCGGTTCCGGTTCACGTTCCGGCAACGCCATCAGCGCAGCAAAGTCATCAATGCTCTGCGGACGATCTTCCGGTTTCAGCGCCAGCGCGCGATCGACGGCGCTCAGCAGCGCAGACGAGTAGCCTGCCAGACGACGCTGCACCAGCGGCTGGTAATTATCTTCGATGCTGCGCACCACGCTGACCGGCGGCGGCGCACCGGTGATCAGGGTATGCAGCACCGCGCCCAGCGCGTAGATATCGGTCCACGCGCCCTGCTCGCTCTCGTCGTTGTCGCTGTACTGCTCAATCGGCGCATAGCCGGGACGCAGCATCGTCTCGCTCTCATCCGACAGATTGCCGATAGTTTTACGCGCCGACCCGAAGTCCAGCAGGATCGGCTCGCCGCTGCTCTGGATCTGGACGTTATCCAGCGAGATATCGCGGTGCAGATAGCCCGCTTCATGGATGGTTTTGATCGCCCCCAGCAGCGGCGGCAGCATACGACGGATCCAGGTCTCATTCACCGACTGCGGATTGCGTTCGCTGAAGTTCGAGAGTGTGGTGCCGCTGTAAAACACCGTGCCCATGTAGGCGGTGTCGTTCTGCACCCAGAAACGCAGCACGTGCAGCAGGTTGGGATGGTTAAAGCGTGCCAGCAGCCGCGCCTCCTGAATAAAGCTGTTCAGTCCGGCGTGAAAGGTTTTGCTGAACCGCTCGCTGCGCAGCACCAGATTCAGGTCATCGCTGCGCACTGCCAGCGAGGCGGGCATAAACTCTTTGATGGCGATATCACGTTCCAGCTGGTGATCCCAGGCGCGATAGACGATGCCAAAGCCACCACCACCGATGACCTCTTTGATTTCAAACTCATTGAAGCGGTAACCCAGCGGCAAGGCGTTGGGGACATTCAGGGGTTGATCATGTTCCGACATATTCAATTACTCTCTGATAGCCAGGCTTTAAACCGCGAACTGGCAGACAAATTCACCCTGCTCACAACGCACATCGACGCGGCGATAGCGTTCATCGCGGGCGTGGGCGCTCAACAGGATCTGGCTCATCTGTGGCAACAGCGTGTTGGTAAGGATGGCATCCACCATGCGACCGCCCGACTCGACTTCGGTGCAGCGCTGAACGATCTGGCTCACCACCGACTCGTCGATCTGCGCTTCAATGCCGTGGCTATCATCCAGACGACGCACAATGCGCGCCAGCTGCAGCCGCACAATCTCCGCCAGCATCGCGTCGCTGAGCGGGTAATACGGCACCACCAGCAGACGGCCCAGCAGCGCAAGCGGGAACACCTCCAGCAGCGGCTTACGCAGCGCGGTGCTCAGGGCATCGGGATCGGGCATCAGTTCAGGATCGGCACACATCGCGCTGATTAACTGCGTGCCGACATTGGAGGTCAGAATGATGATGGTGTTGCGGAAATCGATGTGCCGGCCTTCGCCATCCTCCATCCAGCCTTTATCAAACACCTGGAAGAAGAGTTCATGCACATCCGGATGGGCTTTCTCAATCTCATCCAGCAGCACCACGCTGTAGGGGCGACGGCGAACGGCTTCGGTCAGCACGCCGCCTTCGCCGTAGCCGACGTAGCCCGGCGGTGCGCCTTTCAGCGTCGAAACGGTGTGCGCCTCCTGAAACTCACTCATATTGATGGTGATGATGTTCTGCTCGCCGCCGTACAGCGACTCGGCCAGCGCCAGCGCGGTCTCGGTTTTACCGACGCCGGAAGGGCCGCACAGCATAAACACGCCGACCGGCTTGTTGGGATTATCAAGACGCGCGCGCGAGGTGCGTACCCGTCTGGCGATCAGATCCAGACCGTGACGCTGGCCGATGACTCGCTGGTTCAGTGTATCGGCCAGATTCAGCACCGCGTCGATCTCATTCTTCACCATCCGGCCCAGCGGAATGCCGGTCCAGTCCGAGACCACGGCAGCCACCACGCCTGCATCGACGGCGGCAAACAGCAGCGGCGTGTCGCCCTGCAGCGCAGTAAGCTGCTGCTGCGTCGCATCGCGCTGTTCACGCAGCGCCGCATCCTCTTCTGTCACACAGCGGGCGCGCAACGCAATCAGCGTCTCGACCAGTTCGCGCTCCTGCAGCCAGCGCTGTTGCAGCGCATCCCGCTCGGCTTCCAGCGCAGTGCGCTGCGCTGCAATCGCCTGCTGGCGGGTGGCGTCGCCAAGGCCCACCCGGATTTCACGTTCGATGATCTCCGCTTCAATCTCCAGCGCCGCCAGACGATGAAGACAATCTTCCAGCGCCGCGGGCTGCGCACCCTGGCTGACCGCTACGCGGGCGCAGGCGGTATCCAGTAGCGCCACCGCTTTGTCAGGCAGCTGGCGCGCCGGAATGTAGCGATGCGAAAGTTTCACAGCCGCACTGACCGCATCATCCAGCAGCAGCACCCGATGATGTTTTTCCAGGGCGCTGACGGTGCTGCGCAGCATCAGAATCGCTCTGGCTTCATCCGGCTCCTGCACCTGCACGGTCTGGAAGCGACGGGTCAGCGCCGGATCTTTCTCAATGTACTTTTTGTATTCAGCCCAGGTGGTCGCGCCGATGGTGCGCAACTGTCCGCGCGCCAGCGCCGGTTTCAGCAGGTTGGCGGCATCACCGGTTCCCTGCTGACCGCCTGCCCCGACCAGGGTGTGGATCTCATCAACAAACAGCACAATCGGCGTCGGGCTGGACTGCACCTCATTGATCAGCGCCTGCAGTCGTGCTTCAAACTCCCCTTTCATGCCGGCACCCGCCTGCAGCATGCCGATGTCCAGCAGCCAGAGCTGCACATCGCGCAGCGGCGCAGGCACATCGCCCGCCGCGATACGCAGCGCAAGGCCTTCGACCACCGCGGTTTTGCCGACGCCCGCTTCGCCGGTCAGCAACGGGTTGTTCTGGCGACGACGCATCAGGATATCGACCATCTGGCGGATCTCATCGTCACGTCCGGTCACCGGATCGATACGGCCTTCACGGGCACGCGCCGTCAGGTCCTGCGCATATTGTGCCAGCGTACTGCCACTGGCGGCGGGCGGTGCGCCGCCAGCATCCGCCGGTGCGCTCAGCGCCTGCTGCGCTTCTTTGCTGTTACTGAGCAGCGTGTCGAACTCCGCCAGCAGCGCATCGGCGTTGACGCGGCTGAACTGACCGGAGATGCCTTTCAGCACGCTGGCCAGGTTGAAGGTTTTCAGCATGCCGATCAGCAGATGGCCGCCGCGAATGCGGGTCGCGCCATATTTCAGCGAGGCGTAAACCCACGCCCGTTCAACGGCGCTGTCGATATGCTCGGAGAGGTCGGAGACCGCACTGGCACCGCGCGGCAGGCGATCCAGCGCGGCAACGATGTCCTGAGTCAGGGCCTTTTCATCCAGTGAAAAATGTGTGATGACCTGCTGTAAGTCGCCATCCTGCTGCTGCATCAGCTGATGCAGCCAGTGCACCAGTTCGACATAGGGATTGCCGCGCAGTTTGCAAAAGGCGGTGGCGCTTTCCAGCGAGGTAAATAACAGCGTATCCAGTTTGCCGAATAGCACGGCACGGCTGATTTCTGACATAGGGGGCTCTCTTCAATGAAAGACGCAGGCTGTGTAACAGGAAAAGCGGCTGGGCTAGCGCGAAGCAGCCTCAACCTCAAACATAAAATCTTCACGATCTTGCGGCTGCGGCGCATGCCCCAGCCAGCTGGTATAGCCGAGTCGGGCACCTCCACCCAGCGCCACACCCTGCACCTCGTCAGCGGCCAGGATCAGGCTGAGATCCCACTGCATTTCGATGCCGAGGTAGTGACGCACCCAGTCGCGTACTTCACGCGCGCCGGGGGCATCCGGCAGAAAACGGGCATATTGCGCGGCGCTTAGCGGTCCTAGGTGCAGGCGAAAACGGTGCTGCACATCGCGCACCGCCACGCCGAGAAATGCAGAAGCGCCCAGCCGGGGCATATGGCGTCCCGCGCCCAGTCGGGCCTGATCGCGGCTGTCCAGCGTCAGCCAGTGCGGCAGGTTCTGTGTCAGCCGGACCGGCACGCCAAAGTAGTGGCGCAGAATGCGCACCAGCCCTTCGGCATCGTGGCCGTGACGGCTGAGGTGACCCACCAGCATCAGTCGGGCATGGAGGCTGAGCGAGCTGGCCTGCTGCTGGGCCGGTAAGCCGATGCCCGCCAGGCAGGCGAGATAGTTCAGAAAGCGACTGTCGTCGGGGCGATCCAGCGACACGGTCGGTTGCGCATCGGCCCAGGCACGATAAAAAAGCAGCGTAGCGCGATGGTGAAACAGGTCAGCAAACGCCGACAGGCTGTGATCCTGATGATGCACGATACGTTCATGCACATATTCGGTCAGATGGGTCGGCAACGGGCCGTTGGGGCCAAACAGGCCGAAGCTGTAGATGGAGAGCTCATGACGTCCCGCTTCGTCACGCGGCGTGGCGCTGGCGACGGTGGCGGGCGCAAACGCCAGTGACGGTGTCTGACCGATGCGCACCGATTCGAACTTCGGCAGCGGCGCACGGCCCAGCGGATAGCGCTGACCGCCCTGCGCATCCAGCCGCCGCAGCAGCTGGAACAGATCGTAACGCCACGGCGCGGCCATCACCCGCTGCCAGAAATCATCCGGCAGACGGGTGAGTCGGGGCAGCGAAATCACCTTTTCGCCACTCATATCAGCGCTTTCCGGCCCATGCGCGGCGGCCAGTAGCCCACTTCTCCGCGCTGCTGGCTGTTCAGGGTGAACTCCGTGAAGCTGTTGAGCGCCACGAGGCGGCCACAGACCCGCTCCAGTACGCTGCCGAACAGCCACGGGCTGGCACCCGAAAACGCCTGCTCATCCACTTCCAGCGTGATGCTGACGCCGCGCGCAAACACCACCGGACCCGGCTCCGGCACGCGGCGGTTGACCGCGCTGAGCGTACAGTGGCGGATGCCGTCAATCTGACGGGCGACCGGCGCCTCCGCCAGGTTGGCGTAGAGGCTCAGCAACTGGCGCAGCGCCGCCGCGCCTTCTCCGTCGCTGCTGTCCATCAGGCTGAGGTAGTTCATCTGCAGATGGCTGATCAGCCGCCACGCGGAAAGTCCCTCGGCCAGCGCCGGACGCGGAGGCGTCGGCCCTTTGCAGAGCTTCAGTTCCGACACCGGAATGGAGTCCGGCATCACGAAGTTGCCCTGATCCTGCTGCAGCATCAGCGGCAGATCGCGGCTGGTGCACATCACGTCAGCGGAGAGATAGCGCACCTCGTCGTGCCACGGCGCGTGATGCTCATCCACCAGCGACAGAAAGACTTCTGAACCGATATAGCCGGTGCGCGTGCCGTAGCGCTGCGCCTGCTCTGACAGCGTGCGCTGTTCGCGGCGCAGTGAAAAATAGGCACCGTAATCGCCATGGTCACCGCTGAAGGTGCTCCAGAACGGACGGAAAACCTGTTCTTCGCGCTTGCCCTCTACCATAGCGAAGAGCCGCTGCACCGAGTGCACCTCATAATCCAGCGGACGAATGTTATCCACCACCAGATGATATTCATGCTGGCTGTCGCTGACCTTCAGGCGCTCGGCGGTTTTCGGAAACAGATTGATGACAGGCGTGCAGTGCAGCGCCAGATGGCTGTGATCGACCACGCTTTCCAGCGCGCTGTCCGCTTTATCGAGCAGAATGATGATGTCGAACGCCATGGCGTTGTCGCAGCGGCGCAGAAACGGGGCCAGCTGGCTCAGGCTGATGAACTGGAAGCGCGCCGGAAAGGCGAAATACTCCTGCAACAGACGATAGCCGTCAAAGTTGCGCAGATCGTCCGGCAGCAGCGCCTGTTCGGGCGCAAAGCCCTGCTGCTGCAATGCGTCGTCCGGCAGCACCTGACGCTGTGGCCGCTTCTCTACCGACTGCAGCACGATGCCCACCCGGTGCTGCATCAGCAATTCCAGCAGTTTCAGCGCCTGGATATCCGGGCCGCTGAGAAACAGCATCAGATCGTCCACGCTGAGCTGACTGAGCGAGGAGATCCCTTCACAGCTGATGCGGATACGCAGCGCACTGACCGCGCCCAGACCGCCGAGTTTCAGCTCGCCAGAGGGCAGATCGCCGGGCACGCCGCCGAGACTGGCTTCGCTGATGCGCAGCGGATGCAGCACCACATCGTGTGCGGTGGTGTAGCTGCAGGTCACCCCGGTTTTTTTCAGGTTCTGGCTCTCCATCATGGTGCCGCGCGGTACGCGAAAGCCCTGGGTGATGTCACCCTTGCGGCTGTCCGGCGTCAGCTGAGCGATCGCCATTGACGGCGTTGGCGAGAGATAGGATGGCGCAATCATCTCCAGCAGACGCTGCGAGAAACGCGGAAACTCCGCATCCATCTTCAGCTGCACGCGCGACGTCAGGAAGGCAAAACCTTCCATCAGCCGCTCGACATAGGGGTCCGCCACGTCAATGCCGCGCATGCCAAGACGTCCTGCCACTTTAGGGTAGCGCGCAGCGAACTCGGCCCCCATCTCACGCAGGTAGGCGAGTTCACGGTTGTAATAGTCGAGCAGATTGCTGTCCATGATTACCCTGCATCCTGTAGTTCGAAATGGCCGCTCTCCAGATCAACCTGAGTGCGGAACAGAAACGCCAGCGGATAAGGCACGCACCAGAGCCGCCCTTTAATCTCAATCGACAGCACGTTGTGCAGGCTGAGCGAGCCGAGATCGCTGACGCAGCGCACCTGTAAACCCTGCGGCAGGATGCGCGGCTCGAAGTGCAGAATGGCGTTGGTCATTTTGCGCTGCATATCCTGCCATTCGATATCGGAGACGTTCTGCCCGGCCAGCGGTGCCACACCGAAGTTCCAGACAGAGCGCTGCACCTGATCAAAGCCGCTGAGATCCTGCTGGGCTTCGTTGTTGATGGTGTTGAACAGCCACTGCAGATCGCGCAGTACGTGGCGGCGCAGGGTGCTGTGAGTGATCAGCATGCTGTTGTCCGCCTCCTGCTGTTTATCCGGCGCGTTGTCGGTCAGGCGATCCAGCAACGAGGATTGCAGCTTGTCGCGGGCGGTTAACGCATCACGTTTCTTACGCGCGCGAAAGCCGCCATGCAGCTGGGCATAGCCGTCGTTTTGCGCGCCTGAATCATGGCTCATCGGCGGACTCAACGCTGTCAAACGCGACCTGCTGCAGGCTCAGCAGCGAAAATTCCGCGCTGTCACTGAGCCACATTTTTTGCCCCTGGCCGATGAACTGGTCCGGATCGTCGCCCAGCGGCTGCCATTCGGTGACGCTGGCGCGCAGAAAACGTTCGTCAGATGCCGCCAGCAGCGGATAGCGCGCCGGAATCTGGCACACCTGCTCGCTGCCATCAACCAGCTGCACACGCGTGTGACGCCACACCAGATCGGTGACGCTGGCGGGTGCCTGAAACTGCATCTCACGAATAGCGGCAAACGGGATCCAGTAATAACGGCCCTGACTGATGACTTCACACACCGGCCCGAAACGGCTGTCGCCATCCATCAGCCAGCTGAATGCGGTGGGCTGATCCTGCTGCGTCGCGGTGCCAGGATTGGCAGCCGCGAGCTCAAGCGCTTCAGCCCGCAGCGTGCTGCCGCGCGCGACATCACCCGCTACCTCGGCCTGCAAGGCGGCCAGCAGCGTGTCGCACCAGTGCCATGCGCTGCCCGGCAGCACCGGCCCGGCCTCGCCACGCAGCACCGCGTCACGCTGCAGCTCACCGGCGATCGCCTGTTGCAGCAAATTAACCGTCGGTTGCGCCTGCGGGCTTAACGCCAGCCAGGATTGCAACTGCGTCTGCGCGCGCGCCCAGTTGCCGGAAAGACAGAGCAGTTGCACAAAGGCGGCCCGCAGGTCAGCATTCGCCGGATTTGCCTGAATCTGGCGGGTCACGTCAGCGAGCGTCTCGCCGAGGGTGGCGCTGGCCAGACGGTGTTGTAAGGATTCCATGCAAACTCCTTTTGCGTCAGTTAAGGGTGCGGTAGACCGCAGCGGCGGGATCTTTCAGTTCAGGATGCAGTTTTTCCACCAGCTGCACGCTCAGCGCGGCATCGCCGCTGATCCACGGCGACCAGACTTTACGGACTTCCTGCAGACGCGCCTGCAGCGCACTCTGATCGACGGCTTCGCTGACGGGCATCTGCACCACCACCTGACGCGTTGCCTGCCAGCCGTTAAAGCGGTTGCTGAACGGCAGAATCAGCCAGCTATCCGGGGATTTTTCATTGCTCAGCACCATGCGTTCACTGTTGACCGTAGTGATGTGCAGTTCGGCAGTGGGCGACTGATTGCTCAGCCCCATCACCGGAAAACCCTGCAGGAAAGTCACGCCGACTGCCGCAGGTGCGCCGTTACCCTGTTGCGTCAGGCGGCTGTGTCCGCTGAGCCAGCCATCCGAACCACAGATCAGCCCCTGATTTGCCGGAACAAACAGTGCGCTGCCCTGTGCCGGGTGCTGCCACCAGGTGCGGAAATGGCAGCCGTCCAGCAGACTGAATTGCAGCCACGGCGACGTGTCGGCCTGAGCGGCGTTGCGTAGTGCGTCTGCGGGGACCGCCGTAGCCGTCGGCTGGACCGGCTGAGTCGCGGGTGGCGTCACCACGGTTTTCCACTGCTGCGCACGGGCGGCGCTGCCAGTAGCAATTTCACTCCCCTGCGCATCGGTCAGTTGCCAGTGCAACTGTTGCAGCGGTTTACACTGTGACGCCATCAGTCCGGCAACGCGGGGCAGAAAATCTTTCAGCACCGCGGCGTTTTT
This sequence comes from Pantoea sp. paga, assembly GCF_007558755.1. Classification (NCBI taxonomy): domain Bacteria; kingdom Pseudomonadati; phylum Pseudomonadota; class Gammaproteobacteria; order Enterobacterales; family Erwiniaceae; genus Pantoea; species Pantoea sp. paga. The sequence goes on along the minus strand of NZ_VLTF01000002.1, from coordinate 795,257 downwards.
TTCGCCCAGGGTGACGATGCGCAGGTTAATGGTGCTGTTACACCAGCTCGACAGCTGATTGTTTTTTACGTCATCAATCCAGACATCCAGTTTCTGTGCCGGGGACTGTACGATGCGATAGTTTTCAGCATAAGCGTGCGTGCTGAGCAGCAGCGCAGCCAGACCCAATAATCCATATTTCATGTTGGCGTTCTCAATCTCGCAGAGGGAAGAACTGCGCCGCTTCAGAGAGCGAGTGCAGCAAGGTGGTGTCCTGAGGTGATCCAATCCAGACGGCCAGCGCGCTGAAATTATCCTGCTGCCCCTGATCCGGCTGATCGTTCCTGATGATTTGCTGCATCAGCGTCAGCCACTCTTCCGGCGTATTCACCATGTGCAGCGACTGCTGCATCTGTTCCAGCGTCACGCCGTGCCAGAAACCATCGGTGCAGAGTAAAAAGGCGTCGCCATCTTCAATCCCGACCACCTCGCTGTAGCTGGCGTCGCGCTGCTCATCGCCCATCCCCAGCGCAAAATAGAGCAGATTGCTGTTAATGCCTTCGGTGCGATGTCCGGCATCTTTCATCTGCTGCACCAGGCTGTGGTCGGTGGTGACCAGATAGAGATAGCCGCGACGGAACAGATAGAGGCGGCTGTCGCCTGCATGGGCCCAGCAGGCCAGATGGTAGTCGCGGTCAATAAACAGGCTGACCAGCGTGGTGCCCATCCGGCTGTGTTCGCTGCTGGCTTTCTGCTGCTGGCGTATGGCGTGATTCGCCTGATTGACGTAGTTACGAATCGACTGCGCATTGAGATGCGCATCGCCATCAAAAGACTGCAGCAGGCTGCTGCGGGCAATCGATGCCGCGATGTCCCCGCCGGGAAACCCGGCTACACCGTCGCAGACCACAAAGCAGGCCGAGCGCTTACCGATGACATTACCGATCTGATCCTGGTTACTGGCGCGATCGCCCTGATTCGACGTCGAGGCAATAGTGATATTCATGCGTCATCCGTGTGGGTTTGTGAGTCTTTGTACTGATTAACTTCCAGGTCATAGGCGTGCAGGAACGCTTCGCCAAACAGGGTATGGAAATCATCTTCAATCTCGCCCGCCGTCTCGCCGTAGCGCTCAACAAAATGCTCCCAAAGCGCCGCTTTACGGCTGCCCGGCAGGCCGATACGTGACACCGATCCCGCCTGACGCGCTTCCTCCTCCAGCTGCTCCGGATTAAAGGATTGCAGCATTGAGGCGATGATGGCGCGGATACCGGCGATCATGCCCAGCTGGTGCGCCTGCAGATCGATCAGCGCATCACGCACTGCCTGACGCGGCGGCATAAAGCCCGGCATCCGGCTGCCAAACATCTGCATTAAGACGGTTTTGCCCGAAGGCAGTAGCTTGAACGGGTTGTTGGCGTCGTCGAGGATCACCGTCATGTCTGCCTTCACCCCGCGCTTGAGGATCGAACGCGATGAGAGTAGCGCCACCGTGCCCTGCGAAAACATGCTCAGCATCTGCCCGAATTGCAGCATCTGCTCACGGTCAAATTGCGGCGTCGGCTGCAGGTCGCGCAGACCCATTCCCTCCAGCAACGCATCCAGTAGTTCGCCCTTTAGGGCATCACCGCTGCTTTCGCTGGGTGTCGTCGGGTGCGCAGCGGCGGCATGGTGGCGACCGGAAGCAACGGGATCGATGCGCAACCGCCCTTTCGGCGTAGGTGATGGCGCACGCTGTACCGCCTGCGGCGTGGGCAGCGTAATTCCGCCGTAGTCGATCTGTGGATTTACCGCGTCAGACTGGCCGGGCAATTCCTCGTCAATCAGCGGCGACTGCTGCTGTGCCTCAGGGTGAGGCTGGCTGTGAGTCTCATGCTGTGATTCGTCGAAGCTGAACAGCGGTGAGTGATCCATGTCGGTCAGGCTGGCGGGAGCCTGCTCCGGTGGACGTGCGGCCATCGGCTCATTTTTTGCCACCGGTTGAGGTGGCGCATGCAACGTGGCTGGTTTCGGCGTCGTCAGCTCCGGCTGGGCCAGCGGCACCGCGTTGCCCATCATCAGACCCAGCGGATCATCATGGTTGCGCGCATCCACGCTGCTCTCACCGTCAAACAGGCTCAGCGGATCAAGTTCAGCGGCAGGCGTTTCAGCCTGCGGTGGCGCCGTGTTCTGCTGAGCAGACAGCGTGCTTGGCGTCCGGTCGTCAAAAATACTCTGCTGTCCGAACAGCGCATCGCCTTCATCAAACAGGCTGCTGTTTTTTGGCTGCTGCCCATAATCCAGCGGCGCGTCGTTAATCAGCTGAGCCAGCGGATCTTCCGGATTTCGGTCAGGACGAGCGGGCGCGGTCAGCGGATGGGCCTCGGGCATCTCTGGCGCAGCTTTGCGTTTAGAGAGATCGTCCGAAATCGAAAACTCTTTCGCCAGGCTGTCCCAGATTTCGCTGGGAATGGCGGCGGTGGTGCTGGCTTTTTCCGCTGACGGTTCGCGGACGGGTGCTACGGGCTGCACCGGCTCAGGACGCGGAACGGCTCTTTCACTCTGCGGCTGCTGCACACTGTTGAGATCGCTGACCAGCAATTGGTAATCATCAATACCCAGGATGTCTCCATCCTGCAGCTCAACCTGACGTCCGCGTTCCAGCGGAATATCGTTGAGTAACACGCGCGTCACATTGCCACGGTTGGTCAGGCGACATTCGCCATTTGCCGTGATGTGCACAATCGCCTGCAGGCGGGAGAGTGTGCGATCGTCATCCGGCAGCACCAGATTGTTATCCACGCCGCGACCAATGGTGCCGCCGGGCGGAAAGAAATCACAATGAGTTTGCGGCGGCTGTTGGCCGGGTTTAGTCGTTATTATCGTAAAGCGCATAACGGATTCCTGCGGTTAGCGGTTCGGCATCTATACCGCGCACCTCTCGGGGAAAGGCGCGGGGTATAGAAAGCGGGAGGTTTTAATTTTGAGAGTTGTTTTTATCTTAAATAATAGTGGCGATAAATTTATTAATTAAATTAACAGAGCAACTGTTTAATAAATTAAATGCATTACATCACAGCTTATAAATTTTCGAATTAAAATGGCATAACGTTAATACGGAAAAGAATAGGCATTGATTTTATATAAATAAAAAATGATTGGCCTGTATGAATTTCATTTAAACAAGATTATCTGGTGGCAATAAGGCTTTGGCCTGACAATGCACCACAACATTCACCATCCACTATGAAGAGTGTGTCAGGCCGGGAAAGAAATGAGCCAGAGGCATAATCAATAAGGCAACTGCTTCAGAATCGCGGTGCGTTCCTGATCGAGACGGTCAATACAGAAATTTATGGCACTCACATAAGCATCGCTGCCTTGTTCAGCGGCATAGGCTTCAAGACCGCACTGACTATCACGGTATTTAAGCCAGTTACGCTGAGTATCAACAAAAGCGCTTCTATACTGGCTTGACTCCTCACCATGGCCCTTATAAATTTTCTCAATTCGGGCCTTCGCAGCCTTGTACTCTTTATTTAAATTCAGCTCTGACTCTGTTTTATTTTTTTCTGCACATTCATTAACTTCCTGAACGTTATTTCCTTTTGAACAATCACTCATCGCGTGGACGGGGGAAACATAAAAAACTGTGACACACAGCAACAAAGAAAAATAAGTTCTCATTAAAAACCTCACCTGTAATAACACACCTATGTCTGAGAACAAGTGCAGAATCAATATGCAATAATTTTTATAAACGATGTTATTTAATCACCCCAAGATCCCGAGCAATAACTTTACTTTTAAAGGTACCGATATAATCCCAGAGGCCGTTGCCCTTCTGGCTTGGATAAAAAGAATAATCATACTGGCCGTTGGTAAAGCGATAACCCCGGAAGTCGCAGACGTCAGGACAATTTGAATTTATCGTTTCACCTTTAAGAGATATCGATGAATTGTCTTTTACTCTGGTTGACTTAAGCGAAACATCATCACAGGTGACGTTTCCTTCATCACAACCATATTCAATATCCGCTTTGAATATTTTTCCTTCAAAGTGTGAAACTGACTTCGCCAAAACAAATGAAGGTGAAACTAAAAGCACTATCATAATCAAATGACTTACTTTCTTCATCATGTGGCAAGTTCCGTATAAGAGTAATTTACATTATACTGCTCAACTACAGGTTTAATTATCGGCTTCATTTAACTAAACATATTCTCTTTTGAAAATTCGCTGCTGATGTTTAGCGCTGCATCGACTTTTAATTCTCCTAAAAATAAACGCTATTTCTTATACTTATTGTAGAGCGCCTCGGCATCCTGACTTTGCGAAAGCAACGTGCATTTCATCATATTGAAGTTTCCTGTGACCGAGCCAGTCAGGTTCATCTTCAGATACACATTGATTAACTTATCACCATCACTGAATGCTTCGACAGGGAGATGGCTTACCTCTAACCAGGCTGACGCACTTTTAAATGCATCATCGGTGAAAGCCTTGTCAGTCGCAGCTTTTCCTGCACAACGGTTCAGAAGCCAGTTGCTGAAAATCTCCGGTTGCTTAAAGGAGTCTGGCGCCGGTGGCGTTATCGCCAGCGCCGCAGGAGATAAAGTCAGAGCAAATAACATCAGGAATTTTTTCATTTCAGTATCCACAGGGAGGCAACATCAGGAACAAAACCACCATTTTCTGCGCCCCTGGAAGTGACAGGTATCAGAGCAGATATTGATATTCCAGAGTGTCACGTGCCCACGGATATTGCTGCAGCTATTTTCATGATCATAGTTAAGCACATATTACTTATAAAAATGACGCCAGATAATAAAACCTAAGCCTCCGCCAATCATCATTACCGCAGTCACCATATTTAAAGTATGAAGGCGTATTAGCCAGCCAATTTCTTTTTCAGGTAACGATTGAATAAAATCATAAGTTTCCTGACTAACGCTTTCGTTACCTCTACGCTGAAGTTTTACACCTTTATATAAGAGTGCAAACCAGGAAATTTTTACAGTATGGAACGATGGGCTAAAAAAGGAACTAACCTAGTATCTTTGAACCGGACATTGAGGCTATCAACCTGTTGATAACCTCAATTTATTAAATTAAGTTAGCTCTTTTCACTCAACTTCTTTTTTAACTCTTTAATCGTTTTTGCTCCGGCAGCACCCACTTTCTGGGTTAATGCCTTATCAATTTCAATGTCATTACTGGAATTATCTATAGAGAAAATGATCGCTTCATCAGCCGTGGAGTTTGGTGATGCTGCCTCATAGATAACGGCAATCTTGGTTTCAGGATCATTATCCGGGGAAACAATACCCACAGATTTAGTATCATTACAAACCTCAGATTCCCAGTCATCAAATCCTATTGTTGGGATAACCGTCTTAACTGCAGGTTTTTTTTCAGACCAGCCGACAAAGCAAACGTTGTCATCATGTGCATTGAAACCTTTACCTGCGATAAAAGTTCCCAACACTTTTCCTTTATTAGTGAGCGTGAAAGTCTGTCCATCAACAGGCGTTCCACCCTGAACAGACTTTTCTGTCGCTTTCTGGAAGAGATCTTTCTGAAATGCCCTATCACTCACAGCATGTAATGATGTCTGAGCAAACGCAGCAACCGGGAAAAACAAAACTGGAATTAAAAAAGATAAGCGCATATTTCCTCTCAAGAATTTCTTAAAGCTGCCTGATAGTTATTGGAGAGCTTATTATCATAGTCGTTCTTTTTAAAGTTTTTTCCGTTATAAGTTCTTGCAAAAGTAACCCAGTGTTTATTTTGCAGAGCACTTTGCAGCGGAGGCGTATTTTTTATAAAACTGACAAACGCATTTAATTGCCCCTGCACTGTTTCCATACCTTTCACAAAATCTTCGACAGATGCAAAACCTGCTGCTTTGTAATTCTCTCCCATAATCTGAAAAGCCCCCCATGAAGCTGATTGCAAAGCGGCATTTCTATCAAGAGCAATAGCTTTATTCAACTTACCATATTGGGCACTGTACTTTCCATACCCCCCGGCATCTTTATTGGAGAGGACAGGATCGCTATCATATTTCCCATTGGTCAACCGATGGAAATAATGACGCTCATAGAGAATAGTAGGTTTCCCGTCATCACCAAAAGCCCCACGGGGCGTCTCAGTCAGTACAACCGCTTTGATCGCTGCGACTTCGCACCCAAGACTCTTTGCCGCCTCAACCAGTTGTTCCTGGCTGAAAACAATTGCCCGTGGCGCTCTGTTGGTTGATGTATGGAATGATGAATGCACAACTAAATTGCGCATGGTGATGCCGGTTGGAGAAATGATCCCGTCAGGATTTTTTAAATTAACAACATCCTGCTGAAACTTCTTAATTCTTTCGGCAGTGGCAGGACCAAAAACCCCATCCTCGCCTAATTTATTCGACGGTGTAGTTATTTTTTTATTTTTATTTAACAATACCTGAACGGTAAAAACATCCGCGTAATTATTTTTCTGTCCGATACCCACAGGCGAACTAATTTTTGCCATACCTTCACCTCAATTACTGATACATCCCGGTACATATTGAGCGTAAAAGATGAGCCTCCTGCCAGCAGGAGGCTCTTACAATTATGCTTCTCTGTTTTCTTTGATATTCCAGCCAGCACTGCTCTCTGCGCCTTTTCCGCCGGAAGAGCTCTGTTCCCAATACTGCTGTTTGACTTTGGAAGACTGGAAAGAATAGGACATGCCTACCAGGTCACCATTATCTGCGCCGTTATATTTGACAGTCGTTACCAGAACATCTTCAAGTGTGATGCGAGCATACTCAACCTGAGTACCACCAGCCTTACAGATTGATAATTCGACTTTAGCCAGGTGTTTTCCGCTTGCGCAGTTTTTCAATAATGCCGTTACTGACTTATCAATCAGAGCCTCAACGTGCAAGTCCTCAAAATTAACTTTACCCGCACCGCCGCCGCCGCCAACAGACATGTTGCCTGGCTGAGAAGCACCCCATGAGAAAGAGGTGATATCAGTCCAGCCAGTGTGGTTTGAGTCTTTAGACTCGCCGGTGACTCCGTCAACCTTCATAAACATATCAATAGCCATTATCTTTCACTCTTTATTGGTTAAGATTATTGCTTTCAAAAAAGCAAGGATATGGCAAAAAGAAAAGCATGGGGCTGAATAAAACAGTCCATATTTTACCTTTGCCTTGCTTCTGAAATATCGTCATAAACAATATTTCAGATACTGCGTTGCCGGGCACCAGACCGGGCAATGTATTTATTCCTTTCTCATGATGAGAAATCGAGGTTCTGACAGGCATTCAGGAAGCAGATAAGCACTTAATAAATTTCTCTTAGCTTATCCGCCGCCCAGTAAAAACCGAACGATGCAGTAACTGAAATAGTAATCACGATGCTATTAATTATTTTCCCCATCATCGTGACATTCCAGTCACAGAAGAAAAGGTAATAACCTGCACCGGTGATTAAAATAAGAGAAGAAATAAAAACCAGCACATAATGCAACAAGCGCAAAGCTGATTTTTTAAGCATCCTGTTCCTCCCTGACATTTATCTCAGCAACCTTTCTGTCAGCCATCAGGCGCGAAAACCTTTCGCGCCTGATAAACCTGTAATTCAGAGGATACGTGATGCCAGGTCATCCCCGGCATCATGACTCCCTTTCAGCCCTTACGCATTGTCATTTTTCAGCGACGGCAGCTTAGAGACCAGACGCAGAGAAACCGTCAGCCCTTCCAGCTGGTAGTGCGGACGCAGGAAGAATTTCGCGGAGTAATAGCCAGGATTATCCTCCTGCTCTTCCACATTCACCTCGGCAGCCGCAAGCGGCTTGCGTGACTTGGTCTCCTGCGAGGAGTTAGCCGGATCGCCATCGACATAGTTCATCACCCAGTCGTTCAGCCAGCGTTCCATTTCATCACGCTCACGGAAGGAGCCGATTTTGTCGCGCACAATGCACTTCAGGTAGTGCGCGAAACGGCAGCAGGCGAACAGGTAAGGAAGACGCGCGGCCAGACGGGCATTGGCGGTGGCATCGGCGTCGTGATACTCCATCGGCTTCTGCAGTGACTGCGCACCAATAAAGGCAGCGAAGTCAGAGTTTTTGCGATGTACCAGCGGCATAAAGCCATTTTTCGCCAGTTCGGCTTCACGACGATCGCTGATGGCGATTTCGGTCGGGCACTTCATATCCACGCCGCCGTCATCGCTCGGGAAGGTGTGGCACGGCAGATTTTCCACTGCCCCGCCCGACTCCACGCCGCGGATTGCGGTGCACCAGCCATACTCTTTGAAGGAGCGGTTGATGTTGGCGGCCATCGCGTAAGCCGCATTGCTCCACGTATAGTTGCCATGATCGGAACCATCGGTCTGCTCTTCAAAGTCAAAGCTGTCAACCGGATTAGTACGGATGCCGTAAGGCAGACGCGCCAGGAAGCGCGGCATCACCAGGCCCAGATAGCGTGCATCTTCCGACTCACGCAGGCTGCGCCAGGCAGCATATTCGGTGTTCTGGAAGATTTTGGTCAGATCGCGTGGATTCGCCAGCTCCTGCCAGGACTCCATCTGCATCACTTCGGGCGCGGTGCCGGTGATAAATGGACAGTGTGCGGCTGAGCCGATACGCGCCATCTCACCCAGCAGCTCAACATCCTGCGGGCTGTGGTCGAAGTAGTAGTCGCCCACCAGGCAGCCAAACGGCTCGCCACCGAACTGACCATACTCCTGCTCATAAATTTTCTTGAACAGCGGACTCTGATCCCAGCCAGCACCCTTGTAACGCTTCAGGGTGCGACCCAGCTCCTGCTTGGAGATGCTCATAAAGCGGATTTTGAGCATCTCGTCAGTTTCGGTGTTGTTCACCAGATAGCTCAGGCCGCGCCAGGCGCTCTCCAGCGACTGAAACTCCGGATGGTGAATAATCTGGTTCACCTGCTGCGACAGCTTTTCGTCGATCTCCGCGATCAGCGCCTGAATGGTGCGATAGGCATCGCTGGAGACGGTAACAGTGTTCTCCAGCGCCTGCTGCGCCAGGGTTTTCACCGCGCTTTCGACCGCGGCACGCGCCTGATCGCTTTTTGGCCGGAACTCTTTATTCAGCAGCGCGCTGAACTCATCCTGACTGAAACTGGCTGCGCCCTGCGACTGCGGTTGTTGTGAAGTCTGGGTCATGCCTGCGGCTCCTTACCTTCAGTGGCCTCATCCTGCTTTGGCAGATGGGTCAGGGCCTGCAGCAGCGTAGGATCCTGCAGCACCTTACCAATCAGCTCTTCCGCGCCGTTTTTGCCATCCATATAGGTCAGCAGGTTTGCCAGCTGGGTACGCGCTTCCAGCAGCTTGCTCAGCGGCTCCACGTTGCGGGCCACCGCGTCCGGCGAAAAGTCATCCATGCTGTCAAAGGTCAGATCGATGTTCAGCTTGCCTTCGCCATTCAGGGTATTGTCTACCTGGAACGCGGCGCGCGGCTTCAGTGCTTTCATGCGCTCATCGAAGTTGTCGATGTCGATTTCCATGAATTTACGATCATCAATGCCTGGCTGTGGCTCCAGCGGTTTACCCACCAGATCCGCCAGCACGCCCATTACAAACGGGAGCTGGATTTTGCGTTCCGCGCCATAAATTTCCACGTCATACTCAATCTGAACGCGAGGCGCGCGATTGCGGGCAATGAACTTCTGCCCACTGGATTTGCTTGTTGCCATGGTTTTCTCCATACATGATGCGCGGATAAAGTGTCACAGCAGGCGCGCAGGTCCCGCTGAGTGTGTGTGCGTCACGCCTGCTTAATCGCGACGTCCGAAAATGGTTTCCAACTGATGTACGCCGTCGGGTGCCAGTTCGCGGATGATCTCCAGAAAGTCGCGCTCGATTAAGCGCTGTACACGGTCGATCATCAGCGGGGCCGGATGACTCGGCTCATGCTGGGTGAAGTAGAGCTTCACTTTCTCCAGCATCAGCTGCGCGTCGGCGCGGGAACTGATCTGCACCGTGCGCCAGTCAGCGGCAGCGCGCGGGCTGGCCGGTGCAGGCGATGCCGCGGTTTCTGCGGGCTGTTCCACGGCGGCTGTGGGGATCAGCGCATTGAGATCGGTGGCCTGGCAACGTTCAGCGATCAGCGCAATCTGTCTGCGCAGCTGTGTGAGTTCCGGCACCGCGGCTTCCCCCAGCCGTTCGGTCACGGTTTCGCAGATGGTCTGCAGCCGCTCATGAATCTGCAGCACCGCCTCAATACCGGGCTGATCGCCGCACGCCAGTTCGTCGATCAGACGCGGCAGGCCGCCAGGATAGTCCGCGACTTCGGTTTTACTGCCGTCGCACAGGGCGGCCGCATCGCGCAGCGTGATGCCGTCAGAGGGATAGCGCAGCAGCCAGCACTGACGCACCGCGACGCTCAGATCGGTTTTGTCACCCAGCAACGCCAGCGCATTAATGCGGTAGAAAGGATCCTGCTCGCCGAACTCCTCCAGCCGGGGCCACAGCGGCTCCCAGTAGAGCAACAACGCCTGTTCAATCAGCTTCAGCCCCTGGGCATAGCCCGGCAGCCCTTTCAGTTCGGTCCAGGCGTGGGTCAGCGCCAGCATTACCCGTAAATCTTTGCTGCGCGCCAGCAGCGCTATCGCCAGCTTCTCAACTCTGTTCCAGTCGGCCGGTTCTGCCGGAATGATGGTATTGCCGAACTGCTGCTCCGCTTTACCGGCGCTGGCCTGCTCCATCGCCTGAAAATCGGCGTGATACTCCAGGTTATCGCCGCCGGGATTGTCCTCGCTGACCGGAGCCAGCAGAGCCTCTGTATTCATCGTCATGCGTGTCGCCTCAGGATTCAAACATCGGGGGATAAAGTCCGTTTCGTCCCGGCTTTGCCCCACCGGCCGGATCAAACAGCAACGAAAAGAGCTGGGCGGTAAAATTACCGCTGTGGACCTGGGTATAAAGCGGGAAACCGTCGCTTTGATTGGTCCACCAGAAACTGGTGTAGAACTGCGGGTCGAAGTTCTCGCCCGGCAGTGTCCAGTTCAGCGTCGAAGGGGTATCGCCATGCCCGATGACGTTGAGAATGTCTGACGTCTCGTCCGACTCCTGCGGCGGTTGCGGCTGAGGAATGCTGATCAGCGCCTGATCCAGCTGCTCCGGTGACCCGCCGCCCTGCACCACCCGCAGCAGCGTATTGCCGACCTGCTGATACCACTCGCCGGAGCGCGCCAGCAGGGCTGGCGACCACTCGGCGGGCGTGAAGTGGCGCAGCGCGCAGAGCGGGTAGTTGCGGCCCACGCTGTCACGCGCGGCAATCAGGCAGCCCATCTGAATCAGCTGACTGCCCAGCATCGGCGGCACCACAAAATTCCAGACCGGCGCGTTGAGGAACGGGCGCGACGGGGCGTTATCACTCTCCTGACTGCTCTGCCAGTGATGCAGGCCCACCTGAAACCAGCTGGACCATTGGCGATAGAGCACGTCCGGGAAGCGGCGCTTCACAAAGTCGCCCGCGCTGGGCACTTTGCCGTACCAGCAGGGTGCAGCGTAATGAGTCATTGTCGGGTCCTGTTTCAGGGGCAGCTAAAGCCGGGAAGCTGGAACGGGTTACGAATGCTGCCAGGGGTGAACGACAGCGTGACCTGATGACCGTCCACGCTGAAACTCGCTTCGCGGGTCAGACCGCCTGCCGCAGTCAGCCGGGCGCGGTCAAAGAAGCGATTGAGCGCCCAGGGACCGCTGGTGACCAGCGTGGAGGTGGTGCCGTTGGTCAGACCCAGCTGCATCCGCACCTGGCTGGTGCCGCCGGGACCGGGCCAGCTGACCAACTGCACCGCCTGCGGTCCGTGGCTGTAGCGTAAAATCTGCCCATCCACATCCAGCGTCAGGTTAAGAATGTCGTTATCCATTTTTACCGTGCGCAGCGTGACGCGAAAGCCAGGCGTGGTCGCACCATTGGCAAAGAAGGCATCGCGAATTGACTGCGCCTGCTGGAAGGGCCGCAGCAGGGCTTCGCCACCCGGCAGGGTTTTACCGTCAATGCCCGGCGTAAAGCGCCACGCCGCGTTGGTGGTGTCGACTTTGCTGGCCAGGTTGTCGCGGAAGAAGCTGTCCATCATGCCGCTGCCGGGTGCAAACATCCGCGCCAGATCGTCTGGTGTGACCTCACTGCGCGCAGAGCGAACCAGCGGATAGCGACCGGCGATCGCCTGGCGGCAGAAACTGCCCACTTCCATGGTGATGCGTTTGCGGACGTTATCCATATCGCGGCGCTGTGCGTCGCTGCTGGCACCCACCGCCATGCTGGAAACCATGTTCTGCAATGAACCCGGCAGACGGCCGGCACTGGCCTGCAGACGACTGATGGCATCGCTGGCCGGTGGCGGCATCCCGCTGTTCGCCGCATCCTGCACGGCGGTAAGGTAGCGATAGAGATCATCAATCTGATGCAGGAAGTCATCCACCGCCAGCACCTTGCTGCCCTGCTGCAGCGGCTGGGCCAGCTCCAGAACCGGCGCAAAGTGCAGCGCGACGGCCTGCTCCGGTGATGCCTGGGTGGCAGCCTGTCCGCGCGCGGCACTGGCCTCGGGAGAGGTAAACAGCGCTTCAAGGGTGCGGGTAGCGCTGTTATCCGACGGCTTTGCTGCCTGCGCGGTTTTCTCATCCGGCTGCGCCCGGTTCAGCGTCAGCAGACCACCGAGGTTGATCACCAGCTGGCGCAGCGGCGAATGGTTGCCCGACAGCAAACGGGCAGTGTTGATGCGTTGCGACAGATCGGCGCTGCTGTTGAGCTGAATGTCGCTGAGGAACTGCTCCCACTGCCGGATATAGTCCTGCACGTAGAGCTGGCGCACCGCAAGATCCGTCTGCTCACTTTTCTGCTGCGGCGCCGCGCCGCCCAGCACCCAGAGATCGTCCTGATATAACGCCTGGGTCACAGGGGCAATCTGCTTATCCACGTGCTGCCAGTAGCCATCCGGCGTATAGAGACCCGCCACACCGTCATTGACCGATTTACCGCTTTTGCGGGAAAAAACCAGCTCGCTCTGGGGGCCACCCAGCGCCGCCAGCGTCACCGGCTGCAGGCTGTCATCACGTTGCAGCAGGCGCTTCAGCCGTCCATAGACGCGCTGTGACAGCGGCATCTGATTAATCAGCGCCTGCTCGCGCTTTACCAGCGCTTCATCCTTCGCATACGGCGACGAGTGAATCTGCGTCTCCAGCAACTGTTGCAGGTGCCACGCCAGCTGTTTCACCTGCTGCTGAGTGACGTTCTGCGGCAGTTCGCGTGACAGGTTGAGCATCAGCCATGCCTGCAGGAATTTGCCATCGTAGTGCTTTGGCTGATAGAGCATCTGATACGCCTTCAGCGCTTCGTAGCTGTAGTCAGCATCACTGCCGTTGTCATTGCGTAACCAGCGGGTGATGTTCTGCGCCACCTGTGGCAACAGCAGCTGTTTCAGTGCCTTGTCGTAGAGCGCACGGGTGGCATCGCTGACCTCGGTGCCGCGATAAAGCCCCATGCGGCGCGTCAGCGGCGGTGCTTCCAGAGAGAAGTCGGCGCTCTCCGGCAGGTGCAACAGGGTGTTGAGATAAGGCACCAGCGCAAAGAGATCGCCATTGACCTGCTGCTGAAGCTGATCGCCCAGTTGTTCAACCTGCGGCGCTTTGGCGGCCATCTCCTGCAGATAGGCTTTGTTTTTACTGTAGCTGGTGAGCCACAGCGCCCCGGCCACCAGCAATATCAGCAGCAGCGCCAGATAGCCCGACCAGAGTCCGGCGCGGTTGCGCAGCTCCCACCAGCGGTTGCTGCCCGCCAGACCGGACTCCTGGAAAATCACATTTTCCAGTACCCCTTTCAGGAAGAAGCTCTGCCCTTTGTTCTGCGGGATAGGCGACTCTTTATCGACCTTATCCCAGCTTCCTGACTCGCCAGCCTGCTGCCCCGGCAGATTCAGCGCGCGGTTCAGCTCGCCCATCACCCGGTCAAACGGCAGTCCCTCCTGGGTGCCGCTGGCAAAGTAGATACCGCGCGGCGCGAACTGGGTTTCAAAATCGGAGCGGGCAAACAGTGTGTCGAGCGCGTCTGCCAGCAACGGCCGCAGCGCCGCAAACTCCTGCGGGAAGAGATAGCTCTCAGCCCGCGCCTGCGCATCGCTTTCCGTCAGCAGCCGATCGGCCAGTCCGGCATCCAGACGCTGTTGCAGCAGGGAATACTCCTGCTGGAACTGGTTGTTAAGCTCAAAATCGGCGGCTGACGCCTTCGCCCAGGGAAAGGTGAATCCCCAGATTTGTTCACGCTGCGCTTTATCCAGCGAGGCAAAGTAGCTGCGGAACCCTTTGAGCAAGTCCGCTTTGGTGACCAGCACATAGACCGGGAAACGGATGCCGAGACGATCGTGCAGCTCCATCAGCCGCTGACGCAGGGCAAGCGCCTGATTACGCAGCGCCTCAGGCGACTGCGACAGCAGGTCGGAAACGCTCAGCGTGACGATCACGCCGTTGATCGGCTGACGTCCGCGATATTTACGCAGCAGGTCGAGAAAATGATGCCATTCGCTGGCATCACGCTCCTGCTGACTCTCCTGGGTGCTGTAGCGCCCGGCGGTATCGAGCAGCACCGCGTCATTGGTGAACCACCAGTCGCAGTTGCGGGTGCCGCCAATGCCACGCAGCGCCGACTTGCCGAACTTATCTGCCAGCGGAAACTGCAGGCCCGAGTTGACCAGCGCGGTGGTTTTACCGGCACCGGGCGCGCCGATGATCATGTACCACGGCAGCTGATAGAGATACTGACGGCCAAAACGCTGTGCCCAGAACGGCGTGCCCTTGCTGCTGTGGCGCTGGAAGTGCGCCTTTTTCAGCATGTCAGTGGCTTCGGAGAAACGCCCTGCCAGCACCTGCTCTTCACTGGTCAGGCGCTGACGTTCGGCTTCCGGCGTATCGCTTTTGCCGGTTTCAAGGCTCGACATCAGCTTGCGATTGAGCCAGATGTTGTAGATCCGCGGAATCGCCTGGCCCAGGCCCCACACCAGATAGAGCAGCGCGATACTGATAATGCGGTTCTGCTCCGGCTCAAGCGGGCGCGAATCGACGATTGAGAACACCGGGCCAATCACCCAGATGATAAAAGAGAGCGCGGTAATGCCGACAAAGCCCCACGCGAGGCGGCTGGTCAGCACCGCAAACAGAATATTCAGCATGGATCAGTTCCCTCTCGCCAGGCCGTTGAGTTCGGCATGCGTCGCATCCGGCGCCACCAGCAGGGTAATTTCAACACGACGGTTACGTGCACGATTTTCTGCGCTGTTATTAGGCACCAGCGGATTGCTTTCACCGCGTCCTTCCGCTTTCACCCGTGACGGCTGCGCCAGCTGCTGTTGCAACAGGGTCTGTACTGACCGGGCGCGCGCCAGCGAAAGCTCAAAGTTGGAGGCGAAGCGGGCACTGCGGATCGGCACGTTATCGCTGTAGCCAATCACCTGAATCTGGCCGCTGACATTGTTCATGGCGGCAGCGATGCGCTGGATTACGTCGGTGTAACGTCCGCGCACCTCGGTGGCCGCCGAGGCAAACAGTCCGTCCCCTTTCAGCGTCACCACGCTGCGGTCCGCTTCGTCACGCACCGCTACCAGCCCGGCATCAATTTCCGGTTTCAGGAAAGCGCGCAGGTTCAGCGTGGCGGGCGGTGGTGGCGCAGGGTTGCCGATCTTCACTTCCGGCAGCGCCGTCTGATAGATACGGGCCAGTACCGGCGAGGTGTAATCGCCGAGACGCCAGTTGAGCACGATGTAGAACAGACAGGCCGCCAGCCCCGCCACCGCCGCACAGGCCCACAGCGGGATCATTGGTCGCCACAATTTGCGCAGGACCGGCTGATCGGTGGGATGCGGAGACAGCGCTGCTGCATAATTGCCACGCACGCTTTTGATCATCTGTAGCAGGCGCTGTTTGATGGTCTCCAGCTGCGAGCGGCCGTTGTCCAGCACCCGGTAGCGTCCTTCGAACCCCAGCAGCAGGCAGAAGTAGATCAACTCCAGCATCAGAATGTGGCGTCTGGGGTTCTGCGACAGCTTAGCCAGCAGCTGAAAAAACTTTTCGCCGCCCCAGGTTTCATTGTGAAAGGTGACCAGCAGACCATTGCTGGTCCAGACGCCGCGGCTGCCCCACGGCGTCAGTGCCGCCGCCTCATCCAGCGCGGTACAGAGACAGTATCGCGCGCCGATGATCACTTCATAGCCCAGGCCTGACTGCTGGCAGCTCAGCTCGAAGCGCCGAATCTGATCGATCAGCTGCTGACGCAACTGTGCCGGATCTTCATGTGATACCGAGTGACGGATCTGAGGAATGGCGTTAATCAGGGGGTTGGCCGCCGCGACCAGCACATTCTGATGGCTGGCCTCCGGCGCAAGATCGCTGTGTGATTTTTGTTGTTCCTGCATCATGCTGCGTGCTCAGTTTATGATTCTGACTGACTACGAATGGCCCAGAACTCCATGTTCAGACCTGGAAACTCACCGGCAAGATGCAGCGCAAAAGCGCCCGAGCGCTCCATCTCTTTCCATAGCTCGCTGTTCTTATCCAGTTCGAAATAGCTGTATCCGGCATGCCACGGGATCTGCGGCGGCGCGCCGGGCATGGCCCGAAGTGCCAGACCGGGCAACTGCAACTGCACCAGATCGCGGATTTTGCTGACCGGGGCGACTTTCATCTGCGCCGGGAAATGGGTTTTGAGGGTGTCGGCTGGCACGCTGGCTTTCACCGCCAGCACAAAGCCAAACTCATGCACCATACTGCTCTCCGGCACGGTCGCGACGTTAAGACCGTGCGAGCGCTGAATCAGCGGCAGCTGAATCGCGCTCTCTTCCATCACCTGGGACAGCCCCTGACGCAGCAGCAGTGACAGGCGGGTAAAACAGCTGTGCAGATCGTCATGATCGTAGAGCGGCAGACCATCGGGCGCGCGGGCTGGCGTCCAGGTACTGAGCTCCGCCGCCAGTTGCAGCCAGTGGCTGTAGAGCGTTTCAGGATGCAGCAGCGGCAGATGTTGCAGATGAGTGTGCAGGCCAAGCTGACGATTGAGCAGCGCCAGCAGCATAAAATCGACCATATCCGCGCTGTTAAAACGACCGGTGCCCGGCGCGCGCTGACTCAGCTGCTGGCTACGTTGCTGGATCAGCCCGTGCAGATCGTTAAACATGTTTTGCAGCGGACGGCTGCTGTTAAGCGTCAGCATCGGCGGGATGTAGTCGCTGTCGAGCCGGATGTGGTTGTCGCTGCGTTTTTCAATCACCTGAGCCACGCCCATGGCGGTCCACTCGGCGGTCAGATCCTGTTCCAGCATCAGCCGCAGACGCAGTTTGCCGAACTGCACCGTGGCGCTACCCACGGCCTGGGCATTGTCATCTTCCACTTCCGCTTCCCAGGCCAGGTAGCGCGCCAGAGAATCCTGCGACTCCTGAAAGGCCACCGCTTCTCGGCCATTGCGGCGTGCCGGAATGGCCAGCACCACTTTGCTGCGGTCAACGGAGGCAGGCAGATCAAGCGGGGCCGGACCGTGCTGTGGCTGGCTGAAAGCAAAAAACGTGCCGTCAGGCAGACAGCCGCTGGCGGCGCTCAGCGCCAGTTTCCCCTGGCGCAGCAGCGCTTCATCGAACTCCAGATCGTAAAAACCCCAAGTATAGGCGCGCTGCGACTGGCCCCACTCACGCAGGGTGCTGAGAAGATAATTTTCTGACTGCTGGAAATGGTGAGGACGCAGAAACATCCCCTCGGTCCAGACCACCTTTTCGGCTCTGTTCATAGGCATCACTGTTTTTCCACGCGAAGGCCGTTAATCCCCGCCACGATGCGCGCATTCAGCTCGCCATCGTCACGCTTCCAGAACGCCCAGAATGAGGGTGATTCGCCTTCGGGAACCGGCAGCGACAGTCGCCAGACCTTGCCATCCAGCGCCTGATATTCCGCCATGATGCCGATGAAGCGCGCCTCGGGCAGACTCTTAATCCGCAGCGTTTTATGGGGCTGAGTGGAAGTCATGAAGAACTGTTGCGTATTGAGTTGCGCATTACCCAGCGCATTAGCGGACGGGTTTTGCAGGGAGTAGAAGTCAGCCGACATAAACTCCGCATCGGAGGTCAGTAATACCACCCGGACTTTCAGCGGCGCACCGCCGTTAACCTGGTTTTGCGCCTGAACGTCCAGGTTGTACCAGGCAACGGGCTGTGGAGTGCTGCTGCACGCGGTCATCAGCCACGTCAGCAGCACTATCAGCGCCCCACGCCATTGCGTTGTTGTCATCATCCCGCCCTCCCTGCTTAGTGCGATTAGTTAATAATCCAGGTTCCGTTAGTGCTGTTCTGGCAGGCGGTGCTGTCACCGTTTACCGCAACACAGGTTTTCTTCTTGCTGCTGCGCACCCGGCGCTTCGGCTGGTCAGCCTTAATCGTCTGATCGTAAAGCTCGCTTTTCACCACGGCGCGAAACGGCACATAGCCGGTCAGCTGAACGGTTGCCTGCGGCGCTGCGGAGGGTGCTGTCTCTTTAACGGCACTGCTGGCTTTACCCGGTTCAGGTTCTGCTGACGCCTGAGCGGGTTCACCCAGCGCCAGCCAGTTGTTCTCTACCTGACCAATTACGGTGTAGCTTTCGCCGGTTTTCAGCGTCTCCACCACCTTGCCGCCAAAACTCGGATGGCTCATCACCGAAGCGGGATAGAGCGCACGGTAGGTTTCATTGACCGGGCTGAACTGCGCAGGCGGTTTAACCGCATAACGGTGACTGATCACCACGCCATCCACGGTGCTGGTGACCAGCGTGTCATCCGTCATTTTTGGCGGCGTTTTACAACCCGCGACAGAAAAAACAAACATCAGGCCTAACGCAATACGGAGCTTCACCATTTTTTTCATGTTGTGTTCCATTCATATCCTGGAGAGTGGCCAGAGGCCGGTTGTCAGTAATGAAAATCGGGGATGTGGTGCTGAAAGAGCGCCACTTAGTGCCAGCCTAAAAGAAAAATCTTAAGCAAATAGCGTTAAAGTGCCATGGCGTGGCACTTTAACAGATCAACTAACTTTAACTATTAAAAAGCAACTCTGGCGACCGGGACGGGCGCAGGGAGAAATCTGAGCTGGCAATAAATGATCATAAACATGATCTATTTTTTTCCGTCAGATTGGATGAGGAAGGCAAAACCCAAGCTTTACTTATGCCATCCCTGGCCGAAAAACTGACATATTGACTCAGATTTACAGTTGTGACGCTATTCGCTGACAAAAGGAAAAACCTCAGCGCACAGGCTGATTTTCCTGTTTTCACGATCACATTCAGTAAGTTACAAGATGTGTATAAGCTCATAGCTACCGCACGAGCCAGGTATATCCTGCCCGTGGGTATGAAATCACAATTCCTTTGTAAACATAAGCTGCGAGTTTACAGAAGATTGACAAAATTTCAACGGGCCACTTTCAGAAGATTTTACTTAAGTAAAGTTTAAGTAATTTACTTAGTGCAAATATGTGTTACTTTTAATCACTCGCTTAGGATTATTCTTAACAATATGAGTAACTATGAAGTATTCTTACACAGAAACCAGATTCCTCTGTAGTCAGCATTAAAAAAACTCATGTAAATAATGGATCTGATTCACCAGGCCGGAATAAAGGTTAACGGCGGGGTGACCGTAATACGTGGCAGTTTTTAGCAAAAAAAACAGTGGGATAATGCTTACACATCAGTAAGTTGATCCATTATGAGACGCTTCATAAAGGGCTGAGGAGGAGATGGTCTTGAAGCGAGGTAAGCGAAGCGCAAAACGGCCCTGTGTCGCTTTAAGAAAGGACTGATTAATTGTTCTTTATCGGCATTGCATCCATCGCTACGCTTCTGATGCTTTTCAGCATGCCCGGCTACGTGGAGCAAAAAAAAACCACGCCGTAGCGTGGTTCTGAGGGAAGAGTGCAGGGTTATCCTGGCAGGTTGCGGGCCAGAACTAGAAGAAGCCCAGCGGCTCGATACTGTAGCTGACCAGCAGGTTTTTAGTCTGCTGATAGTGATCCAGCATCATTTTGTGGGTCTCACGCCCGATACCCGACTTCTTATAGCCACCAAAGGCGGCGTGCGCCGGATAGAGGTGATAACAGTTGGTCCAGACGCGCCCGGCTTTAATCGCCCTGCCCACACGGTAAGCACGGTTGATATCGCGGGTCCAGACGCCAGCACCTAACCCATAGATGGAGTCGTTGGCGATACTGATTGCTTCTGCCTCATCTTTAAAGGTGGTGATGCCGATGACCGGACCAAAGATCTCCTCCTGGAAAACGCGCATGCTGTTGTTGCCTTTCAGCAGTGTCGGCTGAATGTAGTAGCCGCTGTTAAGTGACTCATCCAGCTTCTCTACGCCACCGCCCACCAGCACTTCAGCGCCCTCCTGTCGGGCAACCTCAAGATAAGAGAGAATTTTATCAAACTGCTGCTGCGACGCCTGCGCGCCCACCATGGTTTCGGTATCCAGCGGATCGCCACGTTTGATGGTTTTTACCCGCTTCATCACGGCCGCCATAAAGGGTTCGTAGATCGACTCCTGTACCAGCGCACGCGACGGACAGGTACAGACTTCGCCCTGATTCAGGAAGCCCAGCACCACGCCTTCGGCGGCTTTCTCTATAAAGCTCTCCTCCGCCTGCATGATGTCTTCAAAGAAGATGTTAGGTGATTTACCGCCCAGCTCAACGGTCGAGGGGATCAGGCTTTTTGCTGCCAGCTCCAGAATATGACCGCCGGTTGCGGTAGAGCCGGTGAAGGCTACCTTGGCGATGCCGGAATGGGAGGCGAGGGCTTCACCCGCCTCTTTGCCGAACCCATGCACCACATTCAGCACGCCCGGCGGCAGCAGATCTTTAATCAGATCGACAAAAACGGTGATCGACAACGGGGTCTGCTCAGCCGGTTTCAGCACCACACAGTTACCCGCGCCCAGTGCCGGGGCCAGTTTCCACGCCGCCATTAATAGCGGAAAGTTCCATGGAATGATCTGCGCAACCACGCCCAGCGGCTCATGGAAATGATAGGCGGCGGTGAACTCATCAATCTCGGCGGCACTGCCCTCCTGCGCCCGGACACAACCGGCAAAATAGCGGAAGTGATCGACGGCCAGCGGCATATCGGCCGCCAGGGTTTCGCGTACCGGTTTACCGTTATCCCAGGTTTCATAGACCGCCATCGTCTCCAGGTGCTGTTCCAGCCGATCGGCGATTTTCAGTAACAGCAGCGAGCGTTGCTGCGGCGAGGTCTTGCCCCAGGCTTCCGCCGCCGCAGCAGCAGCAGCCACAGCGTTATCAACATCGGCAACGTCTGAGCGCGGAAACTCACCGGCCGCAGAGCCGTTCACCGGGGAGGTATTCGTGAAGTAGTTGCCGTTCACCGGCGCGACGAATTCACCATTAATGAAGTTGCCATAATTCTTTTGTAGAGTAATCAGAGAACCCTGTTCTCCGGGGGCGGCATAACGCATGATCATTCTCCTGACAGGTGACTGATGTAACAATGATGAAACTTATTATTAACATGAAGCATCATCAAGAGCCTGTCAGTTCTGTTAACCGGAAACTGTGACCGCCCCGAAGGAATGGGGTGTTTACGCTTCGTCTTTAGATAATTCCGACTTTTACCCAAAAGGCTGGTCAGAGAGAAACTTGTGCGGCACAAAGGGGTCAACGTGAGGATGAATTCATTCTGGAGATGAGCATGCTGGCTTCAGCTTTTACCCTGATGCGCGCTAAAGCCAATTTCGTGCATCAGTTTATCCGCAACCCGCGCAAGATGGGCAGCATTACGCCCTCGTCAGAGGCGCTGTGCCGCACCATGATTACGTCGGTGGAATGGCCTGAAAAGTTACGTATCGCCGAACTCGGCGCGGGCGACGGTGTGCTGACTCGGCAGATACTGGCGCAGATGTCACCCGATGCCACGCTGGATGCCTTTGAGATCAGCAGCACGCTGGCCGATAAACTTAATGCGCTGGACGATCCGCGCATGACGGTGCGCACCTGTTCAGCGGAGTACCTGAGCGGAGAATATGACGTGATCTTCTCCGGCCTGCCGCTGCTCTCCTTACCTACTGAATTACGTGAGGCGATTCTGCGCGCGGTGTATAACGCCCTCGGGCCCAGCGGCGTCTTTGTGCAGTTCCAGTATACCTCGCTGACCCAGCCAGACCTGTCGCGCTACTTCACCTGGGAGCGCCAGCGGGTGCTGAAAAACGTGCCACCCGCCTGGGTCTATCGCTGCACGCGTCACTACGCGCCCTGAGCTTGCGCCAATGCAGGGCGCGTTTGTTGCCAGAACGCTACCAGCAACTCACGCGCCCAGTCTTTCCCCTCCATCTCGTTTGCCCCATCTTCTGTACAGCCCCTGGGCATACAAACGTTCATGATGTGCCGTGAAAATTCAGGATGAAACTGCACCGACAGCGCCTGCGGCGAATAGCGGACAATCTGACAGCCATCGCGCGCAGAGGCGGCCAGCACCTGCGCCTGCTGTGGCGCGCTGATCACCGACTGGCGATGTGACAGCCAGACGCTGAAGTCTTGTGGCAATTTCTTTAGTAGCGGATCGCTCTGCGCCTCCGGCATGCAGTTGATTGGTAACAGGCCACGCTCCCAGCCATTGGGGTTGTCCGCCACCTCGCCGCCCAGCGCATAGGCCATCAGCTGGTGGCCGTAGCAGACCCCAAGCAACGGCAAGCCGTTATCCATCGCTGCCCGAATCCATACGGCGCTACGTTCGCTCCATTCAGCATGATCGGTGACCATCGCCCAGGAACCGCTGAGGATCGCCCCGGAAATCTGGTCGAAAGCGGGTAGCGTCTCGCCCAGATGGGGCCGTACAATCAGGTATTCATCGGGTTGCAGGTTTAACGCGTCGATGAACCAGCGCGGCTGTTCACCAATCTCTGAGACGACGTTAGCAGGTGGGACTTCAAGCTGAATTAACGCAAGGGGTAAGGCGGACGTGTAGGTCATACCGAATCAGTTCCTTTAAGAAGTCGTTTCAAATCAGTCTGCCAGCAACGCGCCCGAAAGTCTCATCAGGCTGCGCCGCAATCGCAGAAAATTTCTCCCTGCGATTGGCTGCAATGCCGCAGTTCGTGCCATCATTAGCGGGCTAAGCAAAAAAACATCGAAAGGATATTATCGTGGCTGTGCGGCATTTTTTTCTGATTCTGATGGTGGTTTCAATCTGGGCCTTCAACAACGTTGCGGTGAAATGGGGCCTGCTGGAGCTTCCGCCACTTTTCCTGACGTTTATGCGCTTTGTGGTCGTCGCCATTGTACTGGTACCGTTTTGCCGGATTAACCGTCAGCAGCTACCCTGGCTGTTGCTGCTGGCTTTCACGTTCGGTTTTATGCACTTCTCGCTGCTGTTTGTCGGCCTGCGCTATACCGATGCCGGCACCGGCGCGATTGTGGTTCAGCTCGGTACACCCATTGCCATGCTGCTGGCGATGGTGGTGCTGAAAGAGAAGCTGAAGCTGGTGCAGCTGATGGGCATTATGATCTCGCTGAGCGGCGTCGTCGTGCTCTCCGGCAGCCCGACGATTCCGTCGTGGTGGGTGCTTTGTCTGTTGTTGTGCAGCGCCACCGGCTGGGCTGTCAGCAACCTGATTGTGAAAAAGTCACCGCCGATTAAACCGCTCACCATGACCGGCTGGATTGCGTTTCTGGCCATTCCTGTCGTCGGCGTATCCAGCTTGTTGATGGAATCACATCAGCTCTACGCCCTGCAAAATGCGGGCTGGCATGGCTGGTTTGCCATTCTTTACAGCGCTATCGCCTCGTCGATTGTCGCCTATACGCTGTGGTATATGCTGCTGAAGAAATATAACGTCAACCTGATCATGCCCTACTCACTGCTGACGCCGGTATTATCCGTGCTGATGGGCATTGTGGTGCTGGGCGACAGCCTTAACAGCTTCAAGATTATCGGTGCGTCGCTGGTAATCCTTGGTACCGCTATTGCCGTAATCAACCTGCGTAGCCTGCGGATGCATGCCCGCTTCCCGCGCCTGCGGCGGCGTTAATCCCGCGTGCTATGCTTGAGAAATCACTTCTCTCAGGAAGCACAACATGGACTCACCGCTTGCCGCCTCTCTCTGGCAGCAGAAGCAGCAGGGATTGCGAGGTCGCGACGCCGCCTGGCCTCTCCCCGCCTTCGTCGATCGCGCCACCTTCTCTTCTGCCTTTGCCGTCAGTGAGCTGGCGGCCACCAGCATCGGTCTGGCAACGCAGGCTGTTGCTGCGCTTATGGCCACATCCCACCCTGAATTCTCCTCTCCGCCCGTCACCGTTAACGTCCGGCTGGCGTCACGCTGGTTTCAGCAGAGCTTTCATCCGCTGAATCGCGCGGCGCCCGCGATGTGGGATGCGTTTGCCGGTGACTATCGCAGCCGGGATGGCTGGATCCGTCTGCACACCAACGCCGTGCATCACCGGCTGGCGATGGAGCGGGTGCTGGGCGCACACGCCGATCGCGCAGCACTGGCGCAGCAGGTGCAACAGTGGCAGGCCAGCGAACTGGAGCAGGCCGTTATTGATGCGGGTGGCTGTGCCGCAGTGATGCGCAGCGCCGCCGCCTGGCAGCAGCATCCGCAGGGCCAGGCCGTACAGCGCGAACCGCTGTTTAGCTGGCAGTCCACTCAACAGGCAGCTGCGCCGGCATGGCCGCTGGCCGAAGCCCGTCCTTTACTGGGCATCAAAGTCCTGGATCTGACGCGGATTATTGCCGGGCCGGTCGCTACCCGTTTTCTTGCCAGCCTGGGAGCCAGCGTGCTGCGCATCGATCCGCCCGGCTGGCAGGAGCCGACGCTGGATGAGGAGATGAGCTGCGGCAAGCGACGAGCGGTGCTGGATCTGACTCAGCCCGCCGATCGCGAGCAGTTTATCCACCTGCTGCGTGAAGCGGACGTGCTGGTGCATGGCTATCGGGCAGATGCGCTGGAACGGCTCGGGTTTGACGCGGAGACCCTTCAGTCACTCTCACCCGGTCTGGTCGATGCCGGCCTGAATGCCTGGGGCTGGCAGGGTCCGTGGCGCAATCGCCGGGGTTTTGACAGTCTGGTGCAGATGGGGTGCGGCATTGCTGAAAGAGGCATGCAGTGGCAGCAGAACGACAAACCGGTCCCGCTGCCGGTACAGGCGCTGGATCATGCCAGCGGCTATCTGCTGGCTGCGGCAGTGCTGGAGGGATTACGGCGACGCATTACTGAGGGCCACGGCAGCCAGGTCCGGCTGTCGCTGGCGCGCACCGCGTGGCTGTTGCAGCAGCATCCCACCGATCAGCGCACAGGCTCCGGCATTGCGCCGCAGGTGAAGGATAACCTGCCCTGTTACGAATTAACGCCGTGGGGGTTTGGAGTGAGGCTGCGAGCGGCCGCCTGGCTGCCCGGCACCCCACAGCTCTGTGCGACGCCAGGCTGCGCGCCGGGGACCCACCCGGCGACGTGGTGAAGCGGATGCGGCTCGCGTCTGTTTAATCCGAACCGGAACATTTTATGTCTCAGGGATGAGCATCACGGCGTGGATGTAAGCTGTTAGCACGTCTGTCTAAACCCGCATCACCATTTCCCCTCGCTTACTGGCATCATTAGATGATTAGAAAACTCATTTGATAGCATTAGATAATAACCTTATCATTCGCCATAACTCATGAACTCCGGTCACTTACTCAATATTATGCAGTTCCGGCATAGCCTTACGCACTCACGACCTCTGCTGCGACACACAATTACCCGGATAAACTATGTCAAAACAGTACATCTATGATGAAGCAGGCAAACCCCAGTTTGTGGTCTTGCCGGTGGCGGAATATGAAAGGCTGCTCTCGGCCAGCGATGGCGAATGGGAGACGATTCCTGTGGAGGCTGACGAGCACGACGATGAGACGATCCCGCACGACGTTGCAGGGATCATGATTGAGCAGGAAGTGAGTCTTCAGGCGGCATGGCGCATCTGGCGGGGGCTCAGCCAGCATGATGTGGCTCAGCAGTTGGGAACCACGCAAAGTGCGATCTCTCAACTGGAGCGTATTGAAAGTAAGCCGCAGAAAAAGACGCGTGAACGTCTCGCAAAACTGTATGGCTGCCGGCCCGGGCAGTTAATCCTGTAAGCAGATTAAGAGGGTTCAGGTGCCCGAAAAAAAGCACGCCGGATCCAGAGAATCCCCCAGAACCCATTGAGAAAGATGATTCAGCACTGTGCGCCGGGTACGCACCCGGCGACGTGGTGAATCAGGCGTCAGGCGTCTCTTCGCTGCTATCCAGCAGTTCGTTGTACATCGCCTGGATCGCTTCGCGGCTCAGCATGGCAAGAGTACGATAAAAGGCCGTGGTCGCGTGCGCTTCCACTTTCCCCAGGAAAGCACCGCACCACGGCAGCAGATACTCTTCAAACAGCGCCATCTGCGCTGCGCTCTCATCTTCCGCTGACTGATCTTCCAGCCATGACGCCGCCAGCATCAGCACACCAAAATGATCAGCAGGCGCATCGCTCAGCGGCATTCCGCGTGAGGTCAGAAACGCACGCACTTCTGGCTCCGTTTTGCCTTCCGGCCACTGTGAGGCGTACGGCGGCACGTTGCAATCGCTGCCAACAAACAGCGCGTTGTAATCGGCGGCCAGTGCCTGGGGATCGCTGTTCTGTTGCAGACGGGTCAGCAGCTCATCCTGCTCCAGCGGCCACTGCGACTGCAGTTTGCCTTCACGCAGCAGCGTGAACAGCGGCACCAGCAGCGGATCCTGCGGCTGACGATTAAACAGTGAGCCGATCACGCGGCACAGAATGGAAAACTCATTCATGAGTCAGATTTCCTTGAGGCAAGTAAATTAAAAGTCAGCCAGTTCAGCAATATGTTTGCCGCTGCGCCGCTCCAGAAAGTCGAGCAGGCGACGCGGCGTGACATTTAACACCCGATCCTCAGGAAAATCCACCTCGCGGACGATGCGCAGGCAGTGATCGAAGTGACCCAGCGTAAACGCCGTGTGAGAATCGGAGCCAAATGCCAGCCGTCCACCGGCATCGCGCACGGCGGCGGCGATAGCCCGGCAGTTCGGTTCACTGCCCGGACGCGAATGGGTAAAGGAGGAGTTGTTCAGCTCCAGCGCCACATCATAGTGCGCGGCTGCCTCGGCGATAGCCGGGATATTGACCGGGAATTTCGGGTTACCAAAGTGATTTTCTACACATCAAAAATAAAGTATCATTTTCTCATACAGTATGTAAAATATTATTTTACAACAAGGAGATAGCTCTGATGACTACTGAAGAATTTGAAGAGATTTACCACCGCGAAAAATTTAAATATGTCCAAACTGGAAGGCGTGAAAAAGGTCATATGGGTCAGACTGAAATCTACTCATATGACATTATAGAAATTGCTACAGGTGAAACTGTTCGTGAAGCTACCTACACAGACCATATGAATGTTAAGGGATTCGCTACATCGCAGTATTGGGAATAAAAAAATAGCCCACAGTGTGGGCTAACTTCATGAGTACTCAACAGTAACTACTTCACAAAGAACGTTAGTACCATGCCACTGATCGCGAAAGAGACTGGTATCAATTCCACATCCAGCTTTAAAATTAAGCCCGGTTTGCTCTGTGAATGCCTTGTACTTTGTGTACTATCTTCGATCAAAGTAGTTGGCACCTGAATAAACGAATCCTGCTGATCCCTGTGGGACAAGCCATACGCCATATGGTGCAAGTGTACCTCCATGTGTGATCACCTTATATTCGAATTCTGATCCTCTGTAAGAGCCTGTAGAAATGTCTGAGGTATTGATCCTCCCGAATGGTGGATTGCCATATACAACGTTATAGAGTGTATCGGTTGTGTACTGAAGTGCATCACCACAAACCCATTCAGCCTCTGGTAATACCCTCTTTCCGATCAAGACATATTCTGGATTTAACTCAACACACGTAATATGTTCTGGATTGTGTCTATGATACTGACAAAATGACAACCGCCCTATTCCGGCACAAAGTTCTAAACACCTACCAGTTCTACCAGAGTCATTAGTAAAGTCCCATGCAAGATCGGCAGGTGTAAAGAAAGCACCGGTTCCTCCCACTCCATCACCCTGGTAGTTTTGAAGAATGAATTCTTTTTCATCGAAAGTTAAGATTTTATCTGAATGAACTAAATCCAAAGTTTGTTGATGTAGTTTAGTTTCTTGCTTTGGTAAACGAGCCATAGTATATACCTATAATAATTTATATAGGTTATTTATGACGATAAAAGGAAAACCCTATGAAACTGCTCTTAGATGAAGTGAATTACGGTAACGGCTTTAGAAATGGAAATGACTTATTTAATAGGCAAAAGTTAGGTTTACAGCTTCAAAGTATAATTAGAAACTCTGAGGATGATAGTTTAGTTATGGCAATTGATGACCAATGGGGAAGTGGGAAAACAACTTTCTTAAAGATGTGGGAAAATGAATTGATAACTGACGACACCCTAGAAGTTATCTACTTTGATGCTTTTAAAAATGATTATCAGCAAGATGCGTTTTTAGCACTGTCATCGGCGATTTATCCAAAAATTGAAAACGAAGATGATCGGCAGGAATTTTTAGAAGCTGCTAAAAATGTTGGGAAGTTTATAGTTAGAGCGGGTGCTAAAATTGGTATAAGAGCAGCCACCTTGGGTATAGTTAAAGATACGGACTTTGAAGGAATAGAAGATGCAACTAAGGAAATAATTGAGGAGCCTATTGAGAAGTTAATTGAAGAAAAGCTTAAAAGTGCTGAAAAAGAGGAAGAAATAATACAACACTTTAAGAGCACCATTACTGAATCTGCAAAAGATAAAAAAATTGTTTTTATCATTGATGAATTAGATCGTGCAAGACCAGACTTTTCTTTAGACTTGCTCGAAAAGATGAAGCATGTATTTAA
The DNA here is from genome assembly GCF_007558755.1 of Pantoea sp. paga. Lineage (NCBI taxonomy): Bacteria > Pseudomonadati > Pseudomonadota > Gammaproteobacteria > Enterobacterales > Erwiniaceae > Pantoea > Pantoea sp. paga. The sequence goes on along the minus strand of NZ_VLTF01000002.1, from coordinate 766,357 downwards.
CACTAAAAACCTATTTTTCGTACTGGCTGTAAATAAAGATCAATTCCTACACATTATCAATAAAAGATATGGAAACATAGATTCGGAAACCTACTTGAGCAAGTTTGTTCATTTCTGGTTTTCTTTACCTCAAATAAAAGAACCATATACTAACGAATTAGCTACAATACCTGCTTTCATGAATCACCTATCAAATAGCATAAAAATAGATAATGAGTTCAGAGATACAATAACAATAATTAGTCAACTGCTAAAACATAGCAATGCGTCTTTACGAGACTGTGAAAGGTGCCATTCATTAATAAGGCTTATTATCGCAAGCGAGGTTCCTAGAAAGCAAGTATATCAGTACTCAATTGCAATTTTAGCTTTTATCAAAGTTAAAAAACCACAAATCTTTAAAGCCTATGTTAATAACGAGCTTAAGCCTGAACAATTATTTGATGCAATTAATATATCTAAATTAAATGAAACGACTGGTAGCTTTTCAAAAGCTATAATATTAACAGATTTGCTAGATGATGAGGCTTTAATTAAAGCCCAAGAAAATCAAGAAAGAGTTCTTAGAGATGACTGGCAAGAGCCAATCAAGGGCATGAGTGTGGTTTTACCATATTTTGAATCAGTTATAGTTTAAAATGTTCATAAACCTGCATCTCAATTTTAAACTTGGGATGCAGATTTAATTAGAGCTAATATATAAAACATCTGATTTGAGAGCACAGTATGTATTGAACAAAAATATAACATATAATTACCGCTAATTAATAGAATAATAATTCTAATAATATCCGATAGTGGGAATGAAAAAAGTACCAAACCAAAGTAATCAAGTATCGGTACTATAATGTAGTTATAGGCAATGATGAAAGCACATACATAACCCAAAAAACTACGCCAACCTTTACCCGCTTTAATCTCTTCTCGATTGGTTTCGTTTGCTGCTTCTGAATCGCCACTGATAATCTAGACACTTCCGAGCCGTTGATAATACTGGTTTTCATATTCTGTCGGTGACATCCGATCGCTAGAACCATGCCGACGCTTACTGTTATAAAACATCTCGATGTAATCAAAAATATCGCTGCGGGCTTCTTCCCGCGTTCCGTAGATCTTTTTCTTTATCCGTTCGCGTTTCAACAACTGGAAAAAGCTTTCTGCAACCGCATTATCGTGGCAGTTACCGCGACGACTCATGCTGCCCTCAAGGCCGTGTGATTTCAGGAACGACTGCCACTCATGGCTTGTGTACTGACTACCCTGATCCGAATGAACCAGCACCTGTTTTTGGGGATTACGCCGCCATACAGCCATCAGCAATGCGTTAGGACAATGTCCTTTGTCATCCGGGATTGCATTGACCAGCCGATAATTTTGCGTGAGAACAGATCAACAACCACGGCAAGATACAGCCAGCCTTCGTGGGTCCTGATGTAGGTGATGTCCGTTACCCAACGCTCATCCGGAGCATCCGGATTGAACTGTCGCTGGAGCCTGTTGGGCGACACGATACTGGCCTCGCCTTTACGTGCTCGCGGGCTCCGGTATCCGACCTGAGCTTTTATCCCGGCACGTTTCATCAGTCGCCAGACTCTGTTGACTCCGCACTGTTGCCCGGTATCCCGCAGATCCAGATGGCTCTTGCGATAACCATAGACGCATCCCGACTCCAGCCAGAACTGTTTAAGCTGTCCTGTCAGTCTCAGGTCTGTCTGATGGCGTTGTGAATGCGGCTGCTGAAGCCAGGCGTAAAAGCCACTGGGATGAACATCCAGCAACCGACAGAGCAGGCGAACAGGCCAGCAACAGGTGTTGTCACGGATAAAGGCGTACGTCAGTCGGACAGCTTTGCGAAGTACGCCGCGGCTTTTTTTAATATGTCCCGCTCGTCGGTAACCCGCTTCAGCTCTTTCTGGAGACGGCGAATCTCGGCCTGAGCATCTGACTATTCTTTATTATTGGAAGAATCCGGATCGTATTTCTTTATCCAAGCGTAAAGGCTGTGGGTGGTGATATCGAGACGTGTTGCAACGCTGGAAACAGAATAACCACGATCAACAACCTGTTTGACTGCTTCAATTTTTAACTCTTCGGGATAACGCTTACCGCTCATGGGCACCTCTCTTTAAGCCATATTAAATGACTCTGAGGTGTCTGTTAAACCCGTGGCGATTCAATTTGATCGCGTAGGTCTGTTTCTCGTAATGGTTTTAAAATATTCAGTACTACCCATGCTCTAATCTCATCTTCTGGTAGTGACATATCTAAACCGCGTTGGGTCCAGGATTGTCGTACTGTGGATTCATCGTATCCGTACTCTTTCGCAAGTTGATTCATTGTAAGTTTCATTGTCTTCTCCTTTTATTCGGTATTTATCAAAATGTGTCGGGACTGATCCTAAATCTCATATATAAAAAAAATAATTCACTGCGAAAACTCCCGATTTTCAAATCATGGACAAGAACCTAACGTTATAACATAACATTATGGTTGTATTGACATTTTATATTCCCAGGCTTATAAGATTACTCTCATTTACTTAAAGGGAACTTAATAATGCCAATTAAAGTCTTTGTCGTTCTTGCTAAGTCCGTTAAACATAAAAAGTTCTGCGTTGCAGGTAAAATCTACCTTAAGGGAAGTATTGGAGAATGGGTCCGACCAATAAACCCATTAATTGACAGTGATGCACTGACTTATAACAACATCGAGTACTCTTCAAAAAAACAACCTGAACTGCTTCATATTACTTCATTCAGTTTTTTAAAGAGCGAACCACATCCGATACAACGTGAAAATTACTCAATTGATCCGTCTTTTTATTGGGCGAAAGTGGGTGTTTTCGACAAGAAAAAAATCAATGATCTTTTAGATTATCCACAGACACTATGGAGAAATGGTTATTTTTCATATCATGGAGTGAATGATCGCTTTCATGTTTCATCAGTCACCTCCCCTATCCAGTCATTGTATTTTGTATATACTTCAAACTTACAAATACGGGTTAAGAAAGAAGGCATCGACTTCGGTAGTGATTTAAAGAGATTTAGAGGATTTTTCTCTTACAATAATGTTGATTACGCTTTTATTATTACTGACCCAAACGTTTACAGTGAATATGGTCAGTTGAAAGAAGGTACCTATGATGTTGGCGGGTGTTATGTTACTTTGAGTACAGCACCTCATACGGACGGTTATTGCTACAAATTTTTGACAGCAATCATTAAGTAAACCAAGGGTAATTATATGAAAGTATTTTCAATTGGCTTCACTGAAAAACCTGCTGAAAAGTTCTTTAACCTCATAAAAGCTCAGCCTGACCTGAAAACTTTAGTTGATGTGCGTCTTAATAATGTCTCTCAGCTTGCTGGCTTCGCTAAGAAGAATGACCTGAAGTACTTCTTAAAGGAACTGTGCAATGTGGATTATGTTCATTTACCTGATCTTGCCCCAACTAAGGAGATGTTAGACCCCTATAAAAAGGGCAATGTTTTATGGGAAGTTTATGAAGGTAACTTTCTGAACTTGATGGCAAAAAGAAACATTGAGCGTATTGAAAAATCAGTCATCGAAGATAGCTGCTTGCTATGTAGCGAACACAAACCCCATCACTGTCATCGCCGTCTTGTGATAGAGTACTTGAACAGCCAATGGGATACTGATTTTGAGGTTAAGCACTTGATATGATGAAAGTACTGATAATGTATCATCCTGACTTTGCATCAAGGGGAAAGTTTGAACGTAAAGTTTCTCGCATTTTTTCTAAGTCGAATGACTATCAAGTATTTTATTTTGAAGACCATCATAATCTGATCAGTCAGTTTTTTGCTGCTGATGTGTTGAACAAACTTGCTCTTGAAGTATTAGCTGACCCTTTCTCTGTTGACTTAACTCATGCTGTCATCTTTGATTCTGCATCAAAACCTGAATTAATTGTTCCTCGCGAAGTTCTATCTGAAAAAATACCAGTTCGATATATCAAAGATAAAATCACTTACGTTTCTAACAAAGATAGAGGTGAGCATTTCGACACATACTGCGGTAGAGGTACTCTCTGGGGTAATCCCTACGCTATAGGTGCTGATGGTGATCGTGATGAAGTAATAAGAAAGTTCAAGTATGACTTTGACCGCGATTATCTTAAAGGTGGCATCGAGTTTAAAGAAAAGCTTAAGGCATTAAGAGGCCATACTTTAGGATGTCATTGCAAACCTTATGCTTGTCACGGCGATGTACTGGCACAGTATCTTAATGAACTCGATGATGGTGAATAACTCACCATCATTTTAAGCCCTACCAGCAATGTGTATAGTACTGTTCACCGCTTTCAAGAACTCATGATTGGTCTGAGTACTTCCACGGCCTATAGTGAATTTATCGATTCTCATAGTGTTAACCATTTGAATTTCATTGTATTTATCATGTTTTGGGTTGAGGGAATAGACCATGTTTAGCAAAGCTTGGAAGGTTGTTAAGGAAATAGCGATTGGAGTACTGTTAGTACTTTCCTTGTGGTTGGTTATTGGTGGAGCCTATAAAAAGGATATTGGTAATCTATCTGATTGGATAAGTAGTATAAGTACTTTTTTAACATTAGTTGTAGCTTACATGGCGTATAAATCAGCTCCCAAGTGGTTACAGCAGAAATATGATGAAACCGCTTTTTCGATAGCAAGTCCTTTGATCGAAGAAAAAAATACCTTTAGCAAAATCAAGTTTAGAGATTTTGGAACTTGCTCTAAATGAACTATCAATATTGTATTATTCAATTTTCCCGGAAAATTCAGATGAGTCAATTGCACTCATTAAAGTCGAACTAAATAAATTATTTATTAATCATAGAAACGTTACAAGTGATCTTAGGAAGCTTGAAAGATTAAATTGGCATTTAATCAATCATAAAATTGAAGTAGAAGCTTTATCAAGCTTAAATACAATTCAGCACTGGTTGAATAAAACTCCCATGATAAATTATGAATATCAGGATAAGAGGGGGATTATTAAAAACTCACTGCCACCATTCGTACCTACTGATTATATTGAATTGGTTAATGAATTTAAAAAAGCGAATAATAGCATCATAAAATTCCATACTACATTTGAGGATAGCAACCCCTACAATTCTTATTTCAATTCAACTCGCAATAAAAAGGATAATAATGACTTCTTCATCGATTAGCGAAAGAATAAGACATGTTAGAATTGAAGAGGGTTATTGTTTGCTATGCGGTAAATTTGGCAAACTAAGCAAGGATCATGTTCCTCCAAAAAGTGCTATAACACTAACACCCATGCTTCAAAAAACCATTGCTGAATGGTGGGGTAATAACTCTGTCAAACCAATTGATGCAGTATCTGGTACAGTCTTTAAAACTATATGTAAGCATTGCAACAATCACGTTCTAGGTTCAAAAGATCAGTACATCTCAGATGTTACTAAAAACTTGACTGATAGACTGAATATGTATATCGCTCATGCAAATTCTATTTCAAACCATCTATCAGTACCCTTTAATTCAGTTGAGTTCACTAAGGCAATGCTTGGACATTTGATTGCGGCATCATCTGTTGACGAGTGCAAAGAACCCTTAGTTGATACGCCATTCTTCACTCCTCTTCGTAAGTACGTTTTAGGTGAAATAGAGACTTTTGAAGGTACTCATGATCTTTACTATTGGTTCTACCCTAAAAGAGCACAGATTACCGCTCGACATGTACTATTTCATAATAAGGGTCATAATTGCATATGCAGTGCTATTCATTTCTTTCCAATATCCTTCATAGTGACATTTAAAGGTGAAGGTACGTTTCCTGCCCAAGCAAAGAGATTAGAACTTAAAGATAGAAATCTCTATTTTGATGTTTCAATGGGAAACTCTGATTATGTTTCATTCCCATTTGTGCCGTTGAAAGGCGACACCATGGTACTTTTTAATTCTGGCTATACTTGTGTTAGCTACCCTTCGCCAGCTTCCTAAAAAGGATTCTTTCACTGACGTGTCGCAACTAAGAAAACGATTAAGCAAGTTCACCAGCAGTCAGATTCGCCGCCCTACATAAAGGAACTTTCAGTTTAACTATACAGTTATGTCCATACTAGCCGCCCTTTTAGAATAGCCTTTGCTTTGGAGAAAGCATGATCCTAAACAGCCATTCAGTATTGTAACAACATGTTATTTTATGATAATTTACCAAAGTCTTGAAGAATGCAAGTCAAGCTCATGTAACTGTTAACTCATCATCATAAATTTATTCTTTTGTATTTTTCAACTTTGAGATCTCAAATGAAAATAGAACTTTTTAATGTTAATGAATGGGCAGGCATTGATGATAAACAATTGCTTCACTTACTTAATGTAACTTACAACGCTTTTTCTTTGATGGTTGGAAAAGATCTAAAAAAAGACATCGTTGTAACTAACAACAAATACCCAACACCCCAAATAGACCATTTCACCAATAATAAAGAACCTTACAAAATTGATCTAACCATCCCTGATGGCTTTGATTGGTGCAAAATTATTTTTCAATTTTCACATGAAATCTGTCACGCATATTGCAACTTTAACGATGCACAAAAACACAGACAAAAATGGTTCGAAGAAGTTATTTGTGACGCTGCATCCTTTAGTAACTTATACAACATTTCTAAAAACTGGAATCTTCTAAAAGTAAAAGATGGCCTTCCTACTTGGTGTCATCAAAGTTATATAAAAGAATACATCGAAATTTTATTTTCACAATACAATACTGCTACAGGTCTCTCAGGAACACAAATAAACAAACACATCGATATTAATCTCGCTAATCTCGAGGCAAACAGCCTGCAGCGTAAGTGGCTCAGAGATGTTAATAGAGTAGTAAGTATATATCTGTGTGAAAACATCTTTTATAAAAGCCCGCCATCTTGGAAAGCTTGTATTTACTTAAACCGTTGGCCTGTTCCCTACAATGGTTCATTTGAAGAGTTCATTGATTCGTGGAAGACTCTCGGAGATAGACACGTATCTAAAATCATTCAAGCTTTAGAGCTAACCTAACTCAACCACACGTATTGAAGTTGACTGGAGTAATTTAGTGCATCCTAGAAACACGATGCACATTTTCTTATCGTTGCTAGCAAAGATATTTAAATTTTATGGGATCTCTCGCTTCTTTTCTGGTCAGACATAATACTTTTCAGGTTTTCAACTAACAGTACTTCACTCCCTCTATGTATCATTGCATGGCAATTTGGACATAAGGGGATCATGTCAACGATAGGATCTACCACATAGCCCTCTCCTACGGTGTGTAATGGTTTGATGTGGTGTACGTGGATGAAACCTTTACCGTGTTCGCCAAAGATTTTTTCGAAGTCGAAGCTACAACATTTACAGGTAGTACCGTGATGATCAATACAAGCTTGTCGAGCACGTGGATCACGCTCGTAAGCGTTAACAGTTACCTGCTTCTTTGCACCTTCTGCGTAGTTCTCAGGTGCGGGGATTTCATCGGGGAATGGATTTGGAAGGAAATCAGCATACCAGACCGTACCTTCTTTTCTCAGAAATCGTTTTTCAAGCTTCCTTTCGAAATCTTTAATTACCGCAACTTCGGGATTATCCGGGTGCTCTGAAAACACCATTTTAAATGTGTACAGTTCATAGCCTTCATGCACCAGTTGAATGTGTTCAAGTGCCTGAGCATATCCGAGTTGTTTTTTGTTATTTGAGTTGAACTCCCACTTCTCTCGAAGGATTACAGCCCTTTCCTGTTCACTCTCAACATCCCAAGAACCAAAGATCACCATCTTTTTGTCGTGATTAACAAATGACCAACTCCAAGTCCAGTTGCTACAAGTAGCCCCCTCTGACTGGATAAATTGCTTTCTGTTCATACCCATCTCCCTTTGAAGTATTTCTTTGTACCTACAAAGGGCCTAACCGATCCAGTTTTTTCGGGTGTTATGACACTTAAATGTTTATGAGGCGGGTGTTCACTTCGTCGGCTCTACTACGCGGCGATACTTGCCCAATCTCTTTGAAGTACTTGATAGTTGTTAAGTACTGTTTCTGTGAGTTCAACACGAACAAACAAGGCAACGCCGCGTAGTTACTCACGGAGACGTCAGGCCAAATCACTTGCAAAGTAAGTACTGATTAGTAGTAGATGGACAGTAAACGAACCTGCTTCCCGTGGATTAGTAACATCCCGGTGTTAATCATGTTTTCAGCCCCCTGAGGACATCTCCATTAAGAAGCGATTTTCTGATGTACCGATCACCACTATCGTCTGTACAGCTAAAACAGTCGGTTCAACTCGGGAACTCAGCCGCCAAAAAGATAATTCAGACCCACCGCTTACACCCGTTCCGTTGCAGGAAGTCTGGCAGCATGTAAGTCCCCGTCGTAATAAATTAAAAGTCAGCCAGTTCAGCAATATGTTTGCCGCTGCGCCGCTCCAGAAAGTCGAGCAGGCGACGCGGCGTGACATTTAACACCCGATCCTCAGGAAAATCCACCTCGCGGGCGATGCGCAGGCAATGTTCAAAATTTCCGAGCGTAAACGCCGTGTGAGAATCGGAGCCAAATGCCAGCCGTCCACCGGCATCGCGCACGGCGGCGGCGATAGCCCGGCAGTTCGGTTCACTGCCCGGACGCGAATGGGTAAAGGAGGAGTTGTTCAGCTCCAGCGCCACATCATAGTGCGCGGCTGCCTCGGCGATAGCCGTGATATCGACCGGGAATTTCGGGTTGCCCGGATGACTGATGATATGGACCAGCCCGCCCGCCATCGCGGCGATCATCGCATCCGTGTGATGCTTCCGGTCGCGCGGCGCATAAACCGGCTCGTGAAAACCGGCGACGATCAAATCCAGCGCATCGAGCATCGGGCCGGAACAGTCGATTTCGCCCTGCTGATTTTTAATATTGGCTTCGATACCGCGCAGAATACCCACGCCATCGATCACGCGCGGCCAGACGCGCATATTAATGAAGTGCCAGTAGTGCGGCGCGTCGGCCATGTCGGGGCCGTGATCGGTAATGGCAAACAGTTTCATGCCGGTTTGCTTCGCCTGAGTCACGTAGTCGTGCAGCGTGCTGTAAGCATGGGTGCTGGCGATGGTGTGCATATGCAGATCTACCGGATACATCCTCTTCTCCTGCTGATTGCCCCTGACGGGGCCGGTTCATTAATAGCCGCGCTGACGATCCACCCTGCCCTGCGGCGGCTCGCCTGCCTGGTCCTGGGTGATGGCGCGGGCGATGTAGTCGATAGCTTCGTCGATCAAGGTTACCGCCGCATTATGGGGCGTGATTGTGACGCGCGGATGTGACCAGAGCGGATGCGCTTCGGGCAGCGGTTCAACCTGAAAGACATCCAGCGCCGCCGCTTTCAGTTGTCCGCTATTGAGCGCGGCCAGCAGATCTTCTTCCACCACCTGCGCGCCGCGCGCGATGTTGAGGAAGAAAGCGCCGTGCGGCAGCTGCTGTAAAAAGTGGTGGTCGATAAGATTAATGGTTTCTTGCGTGCTCGGCAGCAGGTTGATCACTACCCGCGTCTCCTGCAGAAAGGCAGGCAATGCATCGCGACCGGCAAAGCTGGTCACGCCATCAATTTCTTTGGGCGAACGGCTCCAGACGCGCAGAGGGAATCCCCAGGGTTTAAGACTTTCCGCCACGCTCTGCCCCAGCACGCCCGCCCCCAGGATGCCGATAGTAAATTTTTCACGCGTGTAAGCGGGGAGCGGCTGCCAGCACTGTTGCTGCTGCTGGAGACGGTAATCGTCAAAACGACGGAACCAGCTCAGTACGCTATGAACCGCATACTCCTGCATCTGCCGCGCCATGCCGGTATCTTCCAGCCGGTACAGTGGCACGCTGTCGGGCAGCATCTCAGGGTTCTGCTGCAGCTGTTTCAGAATCTCGTCCACGCCGGCCCCCAGCGCAAAGACGCCGCGCAGGGTGGCGCGTCCTTGCAGCATCTCTGCAGGCGGCGAACGGACCAGCGCGTAATCAGCCGGACCGTTATCGCCTGGCTGCCAGGCACGCACCCGCGCCTGAGGCAGACGCTGTTGTAAACCGTTAATCCAGGCCGCTGCAGACTGCGACGGGTGATACCAGATGATCTCCATCCTGCTCTCCTTTTTTCTTTCAGCGTCAGGGAAAAGCGAGGTGAGAGCAAGAAAAAACCAGCGTAATAAAGCGGTTTTTTCCATAAAAATAATTCCCGTGGCTTCACATTTCCGGCTCGCTTCAGGGTGAAGTGTTCAGATAAGGTCTAAAGTTGGTCCTGTGGTCAATGCGTTACGCGCGGCCGCATTTCGGACAAGGAGAAAAACCGATGACAAAAATTGAGGTAAACGCCGCTCCACGGCGTCAGCGTTATGCGCCCTTTCTGCTCACGTTGCTGCTGAGCGTACCCGCCTTCACTGCCCAGGCCGACGACAACAGTCGCATGCTGAATAATCAGCCGCAGCCGCCTGACGTTCGTTTAGGACCGCTGTTTAATGCCGTGCAACAGGCGAAGTTCTATCCCGATCAAAAGACCTTTGCTGATGCGGTGCCGAAATTCGATCCCGCCTCAATTCTTGCCGACTGGCAGATGCAGAAGAAACAGCGCAATTTCGATCTTAAGCGTTTTGTGGATGCCAACTTTACCCTGCCCGCGGCCGGTGACAAATATGTGCAGCCAGCCGGACAAAACCTGCGTGACCACATTGATGGCCTGTGGCCGGTTCTGACGCGCACCACCAGCAGCGCCGGTCAGTATGACTCGCTGCTGCCGTTGCCCAAACCCTATGTGGTGCCCGGCGGGCGCTTCCGCGAAGTCTATTACTGGGACAGCTACTTCACCATGCTGGGGCTGGCCGAGAGCGGGCACTGGGATAAAGTGCAGGATATGGTGGATAACTTCGCCTCCCTGCTCGACCGTTATGGCCATATTCCCAACGGCAACCGCAGCTACTACCTGAGCCGGTCACAGCCACCGTTCTTCAGCCTGATGGTCGATCTGCTGGCCACGCACGATAACGGCAAAGCCTATACTCGTTATCTCCCGCAGCTGCAGAAAGAGTATGACTACTGGATGGCAGACAGCGATAAAGTCGCGGCGGGCGCAGCCAGCAAGCGCGTGATTAAGCTGGCGGACGGTAGCCTGCTCAACCGCTACTGGGATGCGCGCGACGTGCCTCGCACTGAATCCTGGATGGATGACATTACCACCGCGCAGAAAGCGCCGCAGCGCAATAAAGCTGAACTCTACCGTGAGCTGCGTTCCGGTGCGGCTTCGGGCTGGGATTTCAGTTCGCGCTGGTTTACCGATGCGCATAACCTGTCGACAATTCGTACCACGCAGCTGGCCCCGGTTGACCTCAACAGCCTGCTGTTCCATCTGGAGCAGACCCTGTCGAAAGGCTATCAGATGAACAAGCAGAGCGATCTGGCGAAGCAGTTTGCCGATCGCGCGGAGAAACGCCAGGCGGCGATCAACCGCTATCTGTGGGACAGCAAGCAGAACTGGTACGCCGATTATGACTGGCAGAAAAAACAGGTCCATCCTCAGCTGACTGCTGCCGCGCTGTTCCCGCTCTATCTGCAGGTCGCCAGCGATAAGCAGGCTGAAAGCACCGCCAGCGCGGTTGAAAAACAGCTGCTGAAACCTGGCGGTCTGGTGACCACCACCGTAAACAACGGTCAGCAGTGGGATGCACCCAATGGCTGGGCACCGCTGCAGTGGGTCGCTGTGGAAGGTCTGGAGCACTACAACCAGCCAAAACTGGCGAAAGAAGTGGGATTACGCTTCCTGCAAAACGTTCAGAACACCTATGACCGTGAGCATAAGCTGGTGGAGAAATATGTCGTTGATGGCAAAAATCTCGGCGGCGGTGGTGGCGGTGAATATCCGCTGCAGGATGGCTTCGGCTGGACTAACGGCGTCACGCTGAAACTGCTGGATAAGTACTGCCCGAAAGATAAAACCTGTAACAGCGCCCACGATATTCTGCAGGCGTCTGCCTCACAACCTTAATCCTTTCTGGATACCTCTGGCCTTGCCGGGGGTATCCCCACTTCATTTCCGCGAATTTTACTTGACCTTCTTTCATCAACAGGCAAAATTGCAGCCAATTTACAAAAGGTAATAATTCTCATTATGATAATGAGATTGCCTATCAAAGCTTTTATTCACCTGCCTGAACCTTTGCCAAGAAAGGAATTTTGATGAAACTGTCATTGTCGCTGAAAGGTTATGTTCGCCTCTGCACCCTGGCGCTGACCGCGCCTGCTCTGAGTTTTGCTGCCGATATGGTGGTGACTGCGCAACCGCAGGAAGATTCGACCTCGCCGACCCAGGGTTATCTGGCGACGACCAGCCAGGGCGCAACCAAAAGCGATCGTCCTCTGATCACCACGCCGCAATCGATTTCCGTAGTTACCCGCCAGCAGATGCAGGATCAGGGCGCGCTGACCCTGAATCAGGCGCTGGGCTATAGTTCCGGCGTCTTCACCAATTTCGGCGGCGCCGCTACCCGTTACGACACCATTGCGCTGCGTGGCTTCCATGGCGGCGATGTCGATAACACCTTCCTCGACGGCATGCGGCTGATGAGCGACGGCGGCAGTTTCAACGGCCTGCAGGTGGATAACGCCTTCCTTGAGCGCATCGACGTGATCAAAGGCCCCTCTTCTGCGCTCTATGGTCAGACGGTGCCGGGCGGACTGGTGAACATGGTCACCAAGCGTCCTCAGTTCAGCGAAGAGGGTCACATCCAGTTGCAGGCGGGCAGCAACGCCACCACCGGCACGATGTTCGATTACACCAATGCCATCAACGATCAGTGGGCGTTTCGCCTGACCGGCGTGACCCGCAACAGCGATACCCAGTACGATCACACCCGCGAAGAGAAATATGCGCTGATGCCGCAGCTGATGTGGCAGCCGGATGAAGATACGCATCTGATCCTGAAAGCCTATCTGCAGAAGGATCCGTCGGGCGGCTATCACGGTTCGGTACCGGGTGACGGCAGCCTCACCGAACACAATGGCTACAAGCTGAGCAACGGCTTTTATGAGGGCAACAGCGATCTCGATCAGTTCAAGCGTCGCGAGCAGATCTACAGCTTCGATTTCGCCCATCGCTTTAACGACGTCTGGTCATTCTCCTCGACCGGCAGCTACAGCCACTCGAATGTCGATCTCGATCAGGTCTATCAGATTGGCTGGGACAGCGTGAATCCCGATCTGCTGAACCGATATTACTCTGGCGAGCGCTCTTCGCTCTCGGCCTGGTCCACCGATAACCGCTTACAGGCAGAGTTCGGCACCGGAGAACTGGAGCACCGCGTCACCCTGGGTGCTGAGTATCATCGTTATAAAAATGAGATCAGTGAGGCTTCCGGTTCGGCCAACCAGCTTAATGCACGGACTGGTGAACAGGTTGGCGACATGCCTGATTACACCTGGGCCGATAAAACCCGTCGCTACTATCAGACCGGCCTCTATCTGCAGGATGAGATGAAGCTGGATCGCTGGCATCTGGATCTCTCCGGTCGTTATGACCGCATTGTCGCCAGTAACAGCGGCAGCGACCGCCGTCAGGATGATCACATCAGCGGCCGCGCAGCACTGCTCTATGCCTTCGACAACGGTATCTCGCCTTACGTCAGCTGGAGCCAGGCGATTACCCCGACCGCGCTCACCGATCCCAACGACAACCTGCTGAAGCCGACTACCGCCGAGCAGTATGAAGCCGGGGTGAAATATCAGCCGGTCGGCACCCGCGATCTCTATAGCGTGGCGGTCTATGACCTGACGCAGAAAGATGTGGCAAACCGCAATGTTAAGGATGGAACCTATACGCCATCGGGCAAAGTGCATTCACAGGGCATTGAGCTGGAAGCGCATAATCAGTTAACCCCGCGTCTGAGCACCGTGGCGAGCTATACGCTGAATCATCTGCGCTTTAAAGAGTCGGTGGATGGCAACGACGGACATACGCCATATGTCACACCTAACAGCATGGCTGCACTCTGGGGTCACTATCAGTTTGATTACGGTCTGAGCGCGGGTGCGGGCGTGCGTTACATCGGCAAACAGTGGGCGGACAATGAAAACACTACGCGTGTGCCGTCTGTGACGCTGTTTGATGCGTCAGTGCGGGCCGATCTCGGCGTCTGGAACAGCAGCCTGAAAGGTGCATGGGTGCAGGTCAACGCCAATAACCTGACCGACCGTACCTATGTGGCGGGCTGTTATGGCACCGGCTACTGCTACTGGGGCGCAGAGCGCAGCGTAATGGCGACAGTCGGTTACGACTTCTGATAGCAAAATAAGAGATAAAAAAAGGGGACGAATCGCTTCGTCCCCTTTTTCGTTTAAACCTTTACGGTCAACTGCGTACTTTGCGGTAGATGAACAGCACCACGATGGCACCGATAACAGCGACCACGAAACTTCCGAAGTTAAACCCATCGACGCGGCCGAAGCCAAACAGCGTACTGATCCAGCCACCCACTACTGCACCGATAATACCCAGAACGATAGTCAGAATGAAACCGCCACCGTCTTTACCCGGCATAATCCACTTCGCCAGAATACCCGCGATTAAGCCAAAGACGACCCAGGAAATAATACCCATCTGTTGCTCCTTCCTTTTTTGATTAAATCGTGAACGCCTGATTAATCAAGCGGTTTACCGCGATAAGTATAACCAGCTTTTCAAAAAATGCCTGCCTGCTCACAGTTATTATTGATGAATAGCATGCTAAAGCTTTTTTTTGCCGCGCCGATAACCGAGACGAGGCAAAAAAACAGCATCAATAAAGTAACCCCCCTTGTGGAGCAGGACGTGAAAGAAGCCGACCAGGAACAATATCTAAAACGTGGCACGCTGGCGGTTCTTGGCGTTATGAAAGATCTGCTGCGATTGCAGACGCCATTACTGGTGCGCTTTCCGCGTGGGCAGTTTATCAGCCGGATGCTGGCTGCCGATGAAGATCGCCTGCTGTTTGACCTCGGCAGTAATAATCTGGATAACGATTATGCCCTGACCAGCGACGATCTCAGTATCACTGCGGAGACCTACGGCGCTAAGGTGGAGTTCAGCCTCGCCGCGCTGGAAATCGTGGAGTTTGAAGGGTTACCCGCTTTCAGTGCGCCGCTGCCAGACCTGCTGTGGCAGATCCAGCGACGTGAGTTTTTCCGGGTCTGCGCCCCGCTGGAGCCGCAGTTCTGGTGTCATACCGTGTGGCCCGATGGCAGGAAAACGCGCCTGCGTCTGCAGGATCTGTCGCTGGGCGGTATCGGCGTGCTGGTCGATGAAGCGCTGCCGGACGGGTTGCAGGATGGTGACAGCTTCAACCCGTTCCGGGTCGAGCTGGGCGAGTATGGCCATTTTGACGTGCCGGTAAAGCTGCTGAGCATTGGCGAGCGTAGCGTGGTAACCGGCAAAAATGAAACCCGCATCACACCGCGACTGAGCTTTCGTTTTGCCACGCTGAACCCGGCGCAGGAGCGGCAGCTTCAGCAGATTATTTTTGCCCTTGAGCGCCTGGCTCGCGATAAATCGACCCGATTCCAGTAACCGCTTTACGGATGCGCCACACATGTGGGCCACATCCAGGCTATGCTTCTTGCTTGTTTTCTTTTAAACCGGAACCCAGCAAGGAGACCCTCCCCAATGGAAAACTGGCTCTCTTCACGTCGTTTTCACTCCCTCTTTTTTAATCAGGAACTCTGGCTAAACAGCGCCATCGTGGTGGTGTCCACGCTGGTGATTTACTGGGTATTACGTACCCTGATTCGCTTTATCTCCAACCGGATTGCCCTTTACAGCGAACATCGGCATGTTCGCGCCACCGCGATTCTGGTGGAGATATTGCGCAGTACCAGCCAGACCCTGCTGCTGATCTTTTCGCTGCTGATTGCCCTGAAGTTTGTCGATCTGCCCGCGTCGTGGAGTGTAACCATCGCGCACGGCTGGTTCCTGGCGCTGATTGTGCAGCTCGCACTGTGGCTCGACTGTGGCATCCGGCTATGGCTGAAAAGCCTGCTGCGTGACCCGCTGCACGTGCGCAACCCGGTCACTACGGTGATCCTCGGGATTCTGCTGCGGGTAGTGGTCTGGATTATGATGTTCCTGGCCATTCTGTCGAACATGGGCATCAACATTACCGCATTGGTCGCCAGTCTCGGGGTCGGGGGCATCGCGATTGCGCTGGCGATTCAGACCGTACTGAGCGATGTATTTGCTTCACTGGCGATAGGCTTTGATAAACCGTTTGAGCATGGCGATTTTATTGTCTTTGGTGACATTGCCGGTTCCATTGAGCATATCGGCCTGAAAACCACCCGACTGCGCAGCCTGAGTGGCGAGCAGATTGTCTGCTCAAATACCATTCTGTTGCAGCAGACGATCCACAACTATAAGCGCATGCAGCAGCGCCGCATCGTCTTTAAGTTTGGTATCAGCTATGCCACGCCGTCAGAGCAGGTCCGGGAGATCAGCCCGCTGGTGAAAGAGATTATCCAGGGCGTTGAGACCACCCGTTTTGACCGCGCCCACTTCCTGGCCTTTGAGGACTCAAAACTGACCTTTGAAGTGGTCTATTTTGTGCTGGATGCGGATTACAACAAGTACATGGATATTCAGCAGGAGATTAACCTGCAGCTGATGGCGGCACTGGAAGAGCGGAATATCCGCTTCGCCTTCCCGATTCGTCAGGTGGAGTTCAGCGGCGGCAATCTGCCGCCGGTGGATCTGGTTGCGGTGCAGAATGACGATGACGAGGTGCGCAGAATGGCGCGCTAAGTCAGAGCCCGCCTTCCTTTTCAGGCGTGGCGCGCATACAGGCCGGTGCGGGCGGAATCGTGACCGCATCGGCTGCTTCACCCCTTGCATTCAGCAGTTCCACCTTACCGCTTACTGATGCCGGTAGCAGCTCACGCCGAGATACTCACTGAACGCTTCCTGCAGCACACCAGCCGTGGCAGAGTGATTCATCGCCACATGATGCTCAAAGCCGTTACGGCAGATCCACGCCAGTAGTGTCTCCAGCTGCGGCACCTGGATCACCGCACGGCAACCTACCGTGTCCAGCGGATCGGTGACCGACATTCCCTCTCCCACATAGGCTTTGATTTCGCCGCTGAAGTCGTCGGTAGAGAGGCGGAAATAGGTCAGATCGCCCTGCTTCATCCGGCCATGCACTGCGCCACAGGTGTTCTCTTTGCCCACGGTGGTGCCGATAATATCCGCCGTGCCCATTGTCGGTGACTCCAGGCTGGCGCTGGCGAAATTACCGCAGTGAAACAGCACACATTTGTCCCGCTCGTCGCCAAAGTTGTTGTTCCAGTCTGCCAGCGAGGCGGGGTTGAGCGAACAGCTGGCGAGCGCGTACATCGACAGCGCCCCCATCACATCCACTTCGCAGGCGCTGGGCATCAGCTGGCCCGACATCACGCTCATGATTGAGCAGACGTTAATGCCCAGGTTCTCCTGCAACGACGTCCAGCACTGGATGGCGGTGGTATCGATATCGTTGTCGCTGATCCACTCGCTGATCACCACAAAGAGTTTGGCCATGGTCACCAGTTTGTCACCCGGAATCCCCCGCGCATCGGCGTTGGCCTCCAGGATTTCACGCTTCTCTGCCACACGGATATCGTCATCGCGCAGCCGGTTGGTGCGGGTAAAGATCTCCGATAAATCCAGGGTCTCCACCGCGATACCCATCTTCTCCAGCAGCTTTTCGCTGTAGCGCACGGTGTTGAATCCGGCGGGCCGGGCACCAATCGCCCCGACGCGTACCCGCCGCATAGCATTCACCACCCGACAGAGCTGGCTGAACCGCTGCAGATCCTGCATAAACACGTCGCCGCTCAGGGCGCAGACGTGCTGGCGGGTCAGCGTAAACGGGATGCCATATTGCCGCAGGTTGTTGCAGAGTGAAATTTTGCCGCAGAAGCTGTCGCGGCGGGTCGCCAGTCCCATTTTATCCAGATTGTCCTCTTCGGCCTGCACCAGTACCGGCACGTTCAGCCCGGCGAGACGCAGCGCTTCCGCGATAGCTTTTTCATCACCAAAGTTAGGCAGCAGCACCACAATGCCGTGAATCGCTTCGCGATGCTGGCGAAACAGCGCGGCGCAGGTTTTGGCCTCCTGACGCGTCTCGACGCCGCCCAGATTGGTCTGGGTCTCATCCAGCATCACCGTATTAATGTTCATCTTTTCAAACAGCGCGACCGCCTGCTGGCGCGCCTCGCCCACCAGATAGCTGGGAAAAAAACCCCGGTTGCCAATAATGACGCCGAAGGTTAACTGCTGAGGAAGTGTTGACATGGCTCTGCTCCGGATAAGGATTAATGTGGCTGATAACGACAGCGTGCAACGGCGTCAATCCAGCCTTTATAGTTTTCCTGCATATGCTGCGCGTTCTCTTCACGCGGCATGATGACGCTGCCGCCCTGCAGCGCCTGCATATCACTGCCCTGCTGCCACCATCCCAGTACTTTGCCTGCCAGCAGTGCCGCGCCCAGCGCGGAGACCTCGGCGGTAGGCACCCGCTGCAACGGCCGCTGTAACACATCCGCCTGTAACTGCATCAGCCAGCTATTTTCAGTGGCGCTGCCATCCACACAGAGCGCCGGAAGCTGCTGGCCGCTGGCCTGCTCCATGGCAAAAAAGACGTCGGCGATTTGCCAGACGATGGATTCCAGCGCCACCCGCGCCAGCACAGCGGGTGTGGCGGCATCCGTCAGTCCGCACACCATGCCGCGCGCCTGCAGATCCCACCAGGGCGCGCCCAGGCCAGAGAGCGCCGGGACAAAATAGATACCCTGATTATCGCCGCAGCGCTGCGCCATCGCGGTGAGCTCGCGCGGCTCCTGCACGCCAAGCATTCTGCCCAGCCAGGCGGCACCGGAACCGGTGTGGGTGATGTTGCCTTCAAAGGCATAACGCAGCGTGCCGTCGTGCCAGGCCACGGTGGTGCTGAGGCCATTTTCCGTCAGCAGCGGCGTCGCCATGGACATCATCAGTGAAGACCCGGTGCCGTAGGTGGCTTTCACCACTTCAGACTCGCCGCGCCGCTGCGCCTGCAGCGCAGCATGAGAGTCGCCGATGCGCGCCAGAATCGGCGTGCCTGGCGCTAAGCCGGGAATATCACTCACCGCGACCACGCCCTGTTCACTGGCTGAGGCGGTGATGCGCGGCAGCGCGGCGCGCGGCAGCTGAAACAGCGTCAGCAGCTCGTCGTCCCAGTCATTAAGATGCAGGCTGTAGAGTTGAGTACGTGAGGCGTTAGCATGATCGGTAATAAATACCTCGCCTGCGCTGAGCTGCCAGCTGAGCCAGCTGTCGACCGTGCCGATACAGAGCTCACCCGCCGCCGCCCGCGCCGCGCCGTCGGGAATGGCGGCCAGCATCCCGGTCAGCTTGGCGGCCGGAAACATCGGGTCAACGGCCAGTCCGGTCAAACCGGTGATGCGAGGCGCTTTGCCCGCCTGACGCAGGTCGCGACAGAGTGACTCGGATCGTCGATCCTGCCAGCTCACCAGCGGCGTCAGCGGCTTGCCGTCACGCCGCTGCCAGATCAGCACCGACTCGCGCTGATTACTGATCGCAACTGCCGCGACAGGCGCGCCACCACAGGCTGCCAGGCAATGGGTAATGGCCTCTTTTACCGCCTGCCAGATCGCCACAGGGTCCTGCTCAGCCAGTCCTGGTTGCGGGTGTTGCAGGGTTAAGCTCTGGCTGCCGCGTGCCACCACGCGGCCATCGCGATCAACCGCAATCGCTTTAGCATTGGTAGTGCCTTCGTCGATCGCCAGAATCAGGGGTCCCACCATATTTATGCTCCTGCGCAGATGCGCGCTGCACTATTCACCACGCTACTGGCATCAATGCCATGATGGGCGCGGGTAGAGGCGCGATCGCCGGCAATCGCATATTCCCCATCTGCAATGCCGAGCCGCAACAGCGGGATGCCGCAGCCGCCTTCCGCCAGCACTTCGGCCACCAGGCTGCCGACACCGCCATTAACGTTATGCTCCTCTACGGTAATCACCGCTGGGTAGTGATTTAACAGGTTGCGCAGCTGTTGGGTATCACAAGGTCGAATCGATGGAACCGCGATCACACCGGCTGAAATGCCCTGCTCAGCCAGTTGCTCAGCGGCGTGAACCACCTCGTGAACCGTTGAGCCCATCGCCACCAGTGCGATGTCGCTGCCTTCACGCAACAGGTCGATCGCGCCCGGCCTGAACTGGTAGCTTTCTTCGTGCAGCTGCGGCAGATCTTTGCCATCCAGACGGATATAGACCGGCCCGACATGCTCAAGGGCGTAATCGATGATCTGACGGCACTCCAGCGGGCAGGACGGCGCATAGATCTCGATGTTGCCGAAACCGCGCATCACCGCGATGTCATCAATGCTGTGATGGGTACTGGCTAACGGGCCATAGCTGGTCCCGGCATTCAGCCCGAACAGTTTGACGTTGGTGTTGTTGTAGCAGACGTCGACTTTTACCTGCTCATTGGCGCGTGACACCAGAAACGGCGCAGCGTTACAGGTCACTGCGACTTTGCCGCCCAGCGCCAGGCCGGCCGCCGTGCCCACCAGCGTCTGCTCAGCGATGCCGACGTTAATCAGCCGGTCGGGAAAGGCCTTGATAAAGGGGGCGATTTTGGCCGTCGACGTGGAGTCGGCTACCACCGGCACCAGATCCACACCGCGATTCACCGCGTCGATAAAGGCCGTGACCATGACGCTTGCTAAATGTTGTGCATTACTCATCTTTCAGTTCCTCCAGTGCCAGTGCGATCTCTTCGCCTTTCGGCACCCGGTGATGCCATTCCGCCTTGCTCTGGATAAAGGAGACGCCAAATCCCTTCTCGGTATGCGCCACAATCACCTGCGGTTTGCCGTTCTTCGGCAGGTTTTCAATGGTGTCGACCACCGCCGCCATCTCATTGCCGTTGCATTCGGTGACCTCCAGCCCGAAGGCGCGCCATTTTTCCGGCAGCGGATCGGTGTTCATGATGTCGCGGGTCGCGCCCGCCAGTTGCAGCTTGTTTTTGTCATTGATGATGATCAGGTTGTCGAGGCCGTAATGCGCCGCCACCAGCGCCGCCTCCCAGTTGCTGCCTTCAGCCAGCTCACCATCGCCGGTCACCACAAAGATGCGGCGCGGGCTGTTATCTTTTTTCGCCGCGATAGCGATGCCCACCGCCACCGGCAGGCCGTGACCCAGCGCGCCGGTGTTCAGCTCAACGCCCGGCGTTTTCTGCCGTACCGGATGGCCAGGCAGATGCGAGTCGGCATGCTGATAGGTTGCCAGCCAGTCGGTCGGGAAGTAGCCCGCTTCCGCCAGTACGCAGTAATAGCCCCCCACCGCGTGCCCTTTGGACTGGATATAGATGTCACGCTGATCGTCGTCTGTGCGATCCGGGGCGCAGTTCAGAATGCGGAAGTAGAGCGCAGTAAGGATCTCTACCTGTGACAGGTCAGCGCCGGTATGACCGCCTGCCGGGCTGCCCGCGTTAAGCTGGATGATGCGGCGGCGGATTGCCCGCGCCCGGCGCTCAAGGTCATCGACCGGAAGATTGAAAGGATTCATACACTACCTCTGAATTTTAAATCGATTATGAATATATATTCACGTTGGTTAAAAAATTTTGTGCCTGAAAAAAGGGGCTAATAAACTGAACCGCCCTTTGTTCGCTACTCTGCCCGCTAAACCGGGCAGGCCGTCCGGGCCGTCCGCTGCCAGGAATCACACAGCGGCTCCCCCTGTCTGGTTCCACGCACTTCCCCGTCAGGGTTTTGCCGGTGTCCCCTCCTCGATTAACGCTTTCTGAGCCACCACGGCCGCCTTCTGCTGCATCCGGCTCTGGGTCTGATCGATAATTACCGCGATGATAATCACGATGCCTTTGATCACCATCTGCCAGAATTCACTGACACCCATCATAATCAGGCCATCCGCCAGAAAGCCGATGACGAACGCACCAATCAGCGTACCGAGGATGGTGCCGCGTCCGCCCGCCAGCGACGTGCCACCCAGCACCACGGCGGCAATGGCATTCATCTCAAACGCGGTGCCGTTAGCCGGATGGCTGGCGACCAGTTGCGATGAGACCACGATGCCAGCAATCGCCGCGCAGAATCCCGACAGGGTGTAGACCAGAATTTTTACCTGCCGGGTTTTCACACCTGACAGTTCAGCGGCACGTTCATTGTCCCCGATGGCATAGACCTGACGGCCAAACGGCAGGCGACGGGCGATATAGGCGATCACCAGCGCCAGCACCACCATCATCCAGATGGCGTAGGGCAGCCCGAGAAAGGTTCCGGCACCGATCCGATCGAAACCGGTGTTGCCCAGCAGCGGGTTCCCCTGCAGACCAGGAAAGGTCTCGCCGCCGGAGGTGAGCATCGCCGCGCCGCGCAGGATGTACATGGTACCGAGGGTGCAGATAAAGGGTGCCACGTTGTAGCGGGTAATGATCCAGCCGTTGCCCGCGCCAATCAGCGCGCCGATCAGCAGCACCACCGGCACAATTACCCAGACGCTGGGAAAAATAGCGATGCCAAACATCGGCAGCACAATGCCTTTGGTAATCAGCCAGCCAGCGATCATGCCGCACAGTCCCAGCGTCGCCCCAATCGACAGGTCAATTCCCGCGGTGATAATGACAAAGGTAATGCCCAGCGCCAGAAAGGCGTTGATGGCGATGTGTTTCACCATGATCACCAGGCTGCCGGTGGCGAGAAAGTCCGGCACGGTGATGGCGAAGAAGCCGACGATCAGAATCAGCGCAATAAAAGTGCGCAGCTTCAGAAGCAGCAGCAGAATGCTTTCACGTGAACTGAACGCCTTAGCCGGAAGTGTGGTCAGCGCGACGCTGTCATTGCTTTTCATGCTCAGAACCCCTGCGCACTTGCTTTCACCAGCGCTGCCTCTTCCGCCTGGTCGCGGGGAAGATCAGCCGTAAGTTTGCCGCCCGACATCACCAGGATGCGATCGGCTACCGCCATAATCTCTTTCAGGTCCGAAGTGGAGAACAGAACCGCAATGCCCTGCTGTGACAGCGCCACCATCATGCGAAACACCTCTGCTTTTGCGCCGACATCAATGCCGCGACTCGGCTCATCCAGCAGCAGCAGACGCGGATTGGTCAGCAGCGCGCGGCCAATCACCACTTTCTGCTGATTGCCACCACTCAGTGCGCTAATGGCCACGTCCGGCGAGGAGATTTTGATCGCCAGGTTACCCACCGTCTGGCTTACCGCCTGCTGCTCCGCCTGATGGGCAATGGCAAAGCGATGCGACAGACGCCGCCACAGGCTGGCGATGGTGAGATTACTGGCGACCGATGACACCGGGAAAATCCCGGCGCGTTTGCGATCTTCCGGCACCAGACTCATACCCATGCGGATACGGTCGGCGGTGGGCAGACGGGTCGGCAGCGGTTTGCTGTCGAGCCACAGCTTGCCCAGATAGTGGCGCTGACTGCCAAGCAGACACTCAAACAGCTCGGTGCGACCCGCACCCATCAGCCCGTAAATCCCGACAATTTCCCCGGCCCGCACCTGAAAGCTGACGTCATCCACCAGGGTATTGCCATTAGGGCTGACGCAGGTGATGTGCTGCGCCTCCAGCACCGGCGCGCCAAACTCACGCGCTTCCGGCAGGAAGGTGGTAACCGGTTCACTGCCCAGCATCTCACGCACGATCCACGGCACATCGATGCTGCTGACCGGCGCTTCTGCCTGGAAGCGCCCGTCGCGCAGAATGGTGATCACGTCGCCAATCGCCATCAGCTCCTCCAGCCGGTGGGAGATATAAATCACGGTAACGCCCTGCTGCGTCAGGTCGCGGATCACCCGGAACAGGATCTCCACTTCGGTTTTGCTCAGCGCCGAGGTCGGCTCGTCAAGGATCAGGATGTCCGCATCTTCCGCCAGCGCTTTGGCAATCTCGACCAGCTGCTGCTGACCCACTTTGAGATTACCGACCCGCTCATGGGGTGAAATCGGCTGATCGAGGCGCGCCATCAGCGCGGCGGTGCGGCGAGCCTGCTCCGCCTCGTTGATCGGGGCCAGGCCGCGCTGGATCTCCCGGCCCAGAAACAGGTTTTCAGCCACCGTCAGGTTCTCAAACAGATTCAGCTCCTGGTGCACCATGCCGATGCCGTGCCGGGCGGCGTCGCGGGTGCTGCTCAGCGTCAGCGGCTCGCCATTCAGGAACAGCGAACCGGCCGTGGGCTGCTGTACCCCGGCCAGAATTTTCATCAGGGTCGATTTGCCCGCCCCATTCTCACCGATGATCACGTTAACTTTGCCGCGCCAGACCCGATAGTCGACGCGATCCAGCGCCAGCGTGCCGGGAAACAGCATCGATATCTGTTCGGTCCGCAGAATGATCTCATCGTCCATCAGGGCGTCCCCCGCTTCAGCTCAACCGCTACCACATCATCAACGCTGTTCTGCCCGATGGTTACGGCCAGCAGCGCCTGCACCGGCTGGTTGACCCAGCTGGCATCCAGCGGTGGCAGTTGCTTCACCGCGTGACGGTTCAGCGCCCGGGTCAGCTGGGCGTACTGCACCTGATTGGTAAACTCTTCGAAACGGAATCCGGCGGCATCCCGTATAGCGTTACTGCGCAGCACCGGCCCGATACTGACCGCCACCGGCTTGCCGTTAATCATCAGTGTCAGCGTGCGTTCACGCGGGTTACTCTCATCAAAGGCGCTGGCTGTACCCCCGGCTCGCACGAAGACGCTTTCGCGCCCGCCGGGTTTGACCGTCTGACTTTTCGCCTCCATGTCGGCCCAGCTCAGCGCATGGCTGTTCGCGGTGGTCATCACGCGCGGCTGCCAGGTCTCTTCCGCAATCTGCTGCGGTGTCTGGGTGGTATAGCTGGGTTTCGCGTGTGGATCCTTCGGCAGGATCGGCTTACCGTCCGCATCCAGATCCACCACGGTGCAGGCGCTGAGCAGCGCCATACCGGTCAATACCGCCAGCATCCGTTTCATGGTTATTGCGCCAGGTTGAAGTTTTTCAGCTTAGCGGCGTTGCTGTCGTCAATCAGCACGCAGTCCATCAGCTGCTTCTCCTGTTTCTGCGCTTTGCCGTTCTTCAGATAGTAATCCGCCTGCGTGACCGCCATCTGCGCCTGATCCCAGCCCGGCTGCAGCACTGTCGCTTTAATATTGCCTTTGTTGAGGATCGAATCGCGGGTGTAGTCGCTGCCATCAAAGCCCACCACGATTACCGATGTTTTCCCGGCGGCTTTCAGCGCGGCTTCGGCACCCAGCGCCATGGTGTCGTTACCGGAGATGACGCCCACGATGTTGGGATGTTTCTGCAGCAGGGTTTCCATGCGGCTGAAGGCTTCGGTCTGGCTCCAGTTGGCGCTCTGCTGAGCCACCATTTTCATGTCGCTGTAGTCATCCAGCACATCGTGATAGCCCTGCGACCGCACGCCCGCGTTGGTGTCAGACTCTTTGCCGAGCAGTTCAACATAGTCCCCTTTACCGCCCAGCAATTTCGCAAATTTCTCCGCGCCCAGCTGCGCCCCCTGATAGTTGTTAGAGACGATCTGCGCCACCGCGATGCCGGTTTTGTTGATCTCCCGGTCAATCAGGAAGGTCGGGATCCCGGCATCTTTGGCTTTCTGCACCGGCCCGACGGTGGCATCGGCCCCGGCGTTATCAAGAATGATCGCTTTCGCTTTGCGCGCAATCGCGGTCTCAATCAGCTGATTTTGCTTGTTTACGTCATCATCGTGCGACGCCACCAGCGTGGCGTAACCCAGCTCTTTGGCTTTCGCTAAGGCCCCTTCCGCCTCGGCTTTAAAGAACGGGTTGTCATGGGATGGGGTGATAATCGCCAGCAGGCCTTGCTCTGCCGCCAGCGCGGTCGCTGAAAAGGCGAGCATCGATGCGAGCAGGGTCAGTTTGATCAGAGGACGAGTCATTATTTTCTCCGCTTGAATATATATTCACATGCGATTTTATATGCATAATGACTATGCGCCCGCGCTGACGTGCCGTCCAATGCGCGATCGTCAAAAAGCGAAAACGATCACAAATTAGCCTGCGTTGTGATTTTGATCATCCTGGTTAACAATACCGGGCAGAATCAGAGAGGGAAAAACCGATGGCAAAACAGGATGAACAGCGACTGATGGTAAAGATTGCCACCCTTTACTATGTCGAAGGGTTGAAGCAGTCAGAGATTGCGCAGTCGCTGACCCTATCGCAGTCGTTTGTCTCACGCATTCTTAATCGCAGCGTGAAAGAAGGTGTGGTCAAGATCAGCGTGGTGCCACCAGCCAACGTCTACCCTGAGCTGGAAAAGGCCATTGAGCAGACCTATAACCTGCCGCAGGCGATTGTGGTGGATGTGCCGGATCAGGCGTCGCCGCTGCAGATTAAGCAGGCGATTGGATCGGCGGCCGCTCACTATCTGGAGACCCGACTGCGAAACGATGAGCTGATTGGTATTTCGTCGTGGAGCGGCACAATCCGGGCGATGGTGGATGCGCTGCATCCGCTCAACAGCGCCTGCAAAGGGGTGATCCAGCTGCTGGGTGGCGTCGGGGCTAACGGCAATGTGCAGGCCACGATTCTGACGCAAAATCTGGCGGCGCTGCTGAACTGCCCCGCCTGGCTGCTGCCGTCCCAGTCGATTGAGCATTCGGTCAGCGATCGCCAGCGGCTCTCTGCCAACGCGGAGGTCGCCGAGGTACTGAGTAAATTTGAGCAGGTCGATCTGGCGATTGTCGGCATTGGCGATCTGGAGCCGTCGGCACTGTTACGTAATTCGGGCAACTACTACGATGGCAGGATGCTGCAAACGCTGGCAGCGCGCGGTGCGGTAGGCGATATCTGTCTGCACTATTTCGACGCCTGCGGACAGCCGGTACTGAAAGCAGAAGAAGATCCGGTGATTGGTATGGAGCTGGCACAGGTAAAACAGTGTCCACAGGTGGTCGGGCTGGCAGGCGGAAGAGAGAAAGCGCAGGCGATTCGCGGTGCGCTGCTGGGCGGCTATATCAAGGTGCTGATCATCGACTATCCCACGGCGCGGCTACTGCTCACGCCGCAGGACTAATCACAATCGGTCAGATAGTGCGGTAAGCCGTGGTGACTTTCCACAGATAGCGCGGGGCCTGCGCCGCCGGATGCTTGTTCTGCACATGCTGATAGAACTCATCCGGTGACATGGCATTGATCATCGCAATGGCCCGATCGCGATCGCTGGAGAAGGTCCGCAGTAACGCCCCTGCGCCGTTGGCATAAGAGACGATGGTGGCATAGCGCAGGGTCAGCGGATCGCGGATGCCCGACAGCGCGGAGTTCTGCAGAATGCGGATATAGGCGGTGCCGATATCAATATTTTTGGCCGGATCGCGCAACTCGGCATTCGATGGCTGACCACGACGGCCCAGCGTGCGATAGACTTCGCGCCCGGCGGTCGAAGCTTTAATCTGCATCAGCCCCACCGCATTTGAACGGCTCACCACGCCCGGATTTCCACCCGACTCGACACTGATAATGGCGCTGATCAACTTCTCATCAACGCCATAATGACTGGCGGCATCTTCGGTAAACATCGCCCAGGTGCCATTGACGCTGGACGGCGGTGCCTGAGTTAACGGCGTGTTGCGCTGCTTAACGGCATGGTGCGGTGGCTCGCTGGCACAGCCGGTCAGGAGTAACGCTGAGAGTATAAGGTGTCGGATTTTCAGCAATTTTTCATCTCGTAGCTGTTGTGGCGAATGCTATCATACCCAGGCAGCCTGAGAGCAAAATTACCGTTTATCCTAAATGCATGAAAATGCGGCGCGTACCGTGACTTCAGCGGCGCTTTTCGCCATCATCGCCGTCAGTCAGGCGCTAACAGCAGGAAAGTATGATGATTTCACGTTCAGTTCGTCTTATCTCCCCCTCCGGTTACTGTCACAATCAGCCTGCGGCGCTGCAGGGCATTGCACGACTGCGTGCGGCCGGCCATCAGGTAGAGAACGAGCAGGTGATCACCCGCCGTTTTCAGCGCTTCGCCGGTACGGACGCGGAGCGCCTGGCGGATATTAACCAGCTTGCCAGCCTCAGCACGCTGCCCGATGTGGTGCTGGCGGTGCGTGGCGGTTATGGCGCCAGCCGGTTACTGGAGTCCATCGACTACATCGGCCTGCAACGCCGGCTGCTGAATCAGCCGCTGGCGCTGTGCGGCCACAGCGACTTCACCGCGATTCAGCTGGCGCTGCTGGCGCAGGTCGGCCTGATTACCTTCAGCGCACCGATGCTGGCCGGTAACTTCGGCGCCGCGACCTTATCTGAATTTACCCTTCACCACTTCTGGCAGGCACTGACTTCACCTACAGTAGAGGTGACATGGCAAAGCGAAACGCCTGATGAGGGCGAATGGCAGGGTACGCTATGGGGCGGGAATCTGGCGATGATCTGCTCACTGATTGGTACGCCGTGGATGCCGCAGTTTGAGAACGGCATTCTGGTGATTGAGGATGTGAATGAGCATCCGTTCCGCATTGAACGCATGCTGATTCAGCTGCAGCAGAGCGGCATTCTGGCGCGACAGCGGGCGATCGTCACCGGCAGCTTCACCAGTACAGCCCTGACAGAATATGACAACGGGTTTGACTTCAGCACCGTCTGGCAGCGACTGCGTGACACCACCGGTCTGCCGCTGATTTGTGGATTAGATTTTGGTCATGCCGCTGACACCGTAACACTGCCTTTGGGTGCCAGCGCACGATTAGCGGTCAGCCAGGGCCACGCCCGTTTGCAGGCGACCGGGCATCCCGTCCTGCGGGAATAGCGTTTGTTTCAGGAGATCGACATTGAAGCCGTTGTATGACGATTTGTGGATCTCAACCCCGGAATTTCCGGTGGAAGATGCCGTTAATGACCTGATGATGCATGGCTTTATGCTGCGTCACCCGCGCGGCAATCTGTTGATTGGCCGCGTAGAAAATCCGCTCGATCATGAAGTCATGGCCGATACCGGCGGCGTGATCCGCCACTATCTTACCCACTGGCATGAATCCGCGCCCGGTGCGGCGCTGATCCAGCAGCGCTTCAGCAGCGCACTTTACTGCCATAGCCGATCGCTGGGCCCCATCAGCCGTTTTGCTGAGCCTGATGACACCTTTTCGCAGCAGGAAACGCACTTCGGGGATTTCCATCTGCTGCCAACGCCAGGACACACACCGGGCAGTTGCAGCTATCTCTACACCTCGCCGCTGGGGCTGACCTATCTGTTTGTTGGCGATACCGTGACGCGTTCGCATGACCGCTGGATCACGGTGCTGGTGCCGGACAGTAATCCGGCTGAGCTGAGTCAGACGCTGGAGTTTTACCGCTCCCTGCGTCCCGACGTGGTGCTCATGAGTACCACGCGCGGGCATCTCTCCTGGAAAAAAGTCACGCTGCAGAGCTGGCTGGCCGCCATTGATGAAGCTGAACAGCATCCGCTGGATTTGCGTCAGCAACCGTTGTTCTGATTACAGGGCTTTCGTCAGATAGTGGCGCTGATGATGCCGCGGATAGTTATCCAGGCTGAAGCGCAGCGTATAGCCGAGCTTTTCATAAAACGGCCGCGCCTGAAAACTGGCGGTATCCACCTGGGCAAAGCGGCAGCCGCGATCACGCGCCTCCTGCTCTGCCGCCTGCATCAGCTTGCTGCCCGCTCCCTGCCCGCGTAGCGCCTCACTCACCCACAGCATATCAATCCGCAGCCAGTTTCCGGCGGTTGATCCGGTCAGTCCGGCCAGCTTTCTGCCCTGGTCATCACGAATAAACACGCCGATCGATCTGATCTCATCAATATTAATATATTTGCTGTTGAACGCAGTCAGACCCAGCCTGACTTCATCCAGATCCTGCGTCGTGACCTTATCGGTAATCTCGGGTTGCATAGTGGCTCCGGGGGTTAAGTGTCGGAGTGCTGACGATCGTCGTAGCGCTCCAGGCTCAACGCATCAACATCGCGTTTTTCGCTGCGGCTGCAGGGCAGCAGTTTATCGCTGTCGCGGTAGACAAAAAAGGTCGCCTGGCTGCGCTGGTTCACAATCAGCTGATCGCCATTGCGAAAGCGGGTAATCGCCACCTTATCACCCGCCTCTAAACGGGTACGCTGCTGACCGGCGGCAATCTGGAAATGCCCCGGCGGCCACATTAACGTGGTTAAACCATATTCGGCACGCGAAACGGTCATGGTTGTCCGGCCGGGACAGTTAAGCTGAAATTCCGTCTCGCTCCAGGCGGGTGCGATGTGACAGGCCAGCAGGCCCAGGGCAATTAATACTGCCTTCATGCTGTGTCTCCGCTGATTTTATTGAGGTTTTTTAGCTTAACACATCACAGGACAGAGAAGGGACGCGGGGTAACCCACAGCAAGACCATTGAAAGATAGAATCGGCGTGCGAAGAAATCTGAAAGTTGAGAAAAAATAAAGTAATCCGGCCAGCGTAACAGGCTGCCACACTGACCGGATATGATTATTCGGCTGCTACCTCGGCGGCCACTAACATCAGTGCCAGCCCGGCATTCTCGCTATCATAAGCCTGCATTGCTGCACGTATATCCGCTGAACAAGCGATCACCTGTTGCTTCTTATCGGCTTCTAACTGGTCAATCGCATGGCGAATAATCATTAGACTTGCTTCTTCTTCGTTCATCATTTATCCCTGAATTTGCCTAAGTGGTGCGCAAAGGAGCCAAGAATAACGTTTATTGATAAGCAAAGTCACCCTTTTACATTCCTGTTGCTTAACGATTAAACAAATCACAAACAGGAAGCGCAGCGTAAACTGCTATGATTAAGTAATCAGTGACGCAGCAGGATAGACTCTGCGCCACGAAACTCCCAGGGATTGAAGCAGGTAGAAAATCATGATGCGTCTCAGCATTTTTATCCTCATCGCGATGGTGACTGGATGTTCATCTGGCCCGAAAGGGGTGGAATGTCCGGGTGAGGTCTCGACAATTTATGGTCAGTCTTTGGGACAGACCCAGGGCGTGATTTTTGATCTGGTTAATAGCTTCACCGTGACCCGGGATAAGGTCAGCGTTAAGAGTGGCCCGCTGCAGTCGCTGGATCGCTTTAAATATGTTCCCTCCGCCGTCACGCCTGAGGGCTATTACGCGCAGCGCCTGTCAGACAAGCAGTTCCGCCTGATCAACCCTTACCAGGACACCCAAATCACCTGGACCTGTCCATAAGTGATGAATCCTGCTGCCAGATGGTTTATTGTCAGGAAACGTCAAGCAGCAGGTCTCCCCGATGGAAAAGCGTCTGGATAACAACGGTTATATCGACTTCCCCTTCCCCGCCACCCGCAATGCGGATGGCTCCGTGAATCCCTGTGGCTTTGATCTGACGCTGGAAACCGGTCGTCTTGAGGAGATCGCGGTGCTGAAGCATTCAGTGAATCTGCGGCGGCTGGTCGAGGAGATCAATCTGCAGGAAGGGCTGTTTATGACGCTGGCCTGCGACTGGCAGCAGCAGGCAGATGCGGTCTGTGGCTTTATCGATGTGGCTTTTCGTCCCGACCTGCCGCAACACGGCTTTGAGGAGGCGCTGCAGCTGGAAGCGAACTTTTATCGCTACCTGACCGGGCAGGAGCAGCAGCATCAGATGCCCGCGGAGACGCTGGTCAATTATGCCCGCTCGGTACTCGACTGGAGCTGGTCGCCGCTGCGCCAGCGTCAGCGCGATTATGAAAAGATCACTATTCAGTTCTATTGCCCGCAGGCGGATGACGCCGAATGGTGTTTTGATCATCTGCGTCACTTCCTGGTGAGCGTCTATCCGGCCTGCGTCGCAGCCCGTTCACTCTGATCTTCATTGCCCCCGGAGTCGCTATGCGTTCTGCTGCGCTGTCTGCTGTCACGCTGTTCTGCTCACTGTTTTTTGCCGCTGCTGCCCAGGCCGATCGCTGCCAGCAAATCCGCGCCGGTCTGGATATCGGTTCCGGCACCACCAAAATTGCGGTAGCCCGTGTCAATGTCTGCCAGCTGCGCATCGAAAAGATGCTGTATCAGGATCAGCGCGCCGTGGCCTGGAACGAGGCCTTAGCGCACTCAACAGATAATCAGCTCAGCCCGGCGATGACTCAAGAAGGTGCCGCCGCCCTGCAGCAGCTTTTAACGCAGGCACAGCGCTTTCATCCACAGCGGATCAGCGGCGTTGCCACCGCGGTGTTCCGCAACGCCAGCAACGGTCAGGCGGTCATCGAACAGTTGCAGCGCCAGACCGGTGCGCAAATCAGCATCATCTCGCAGCAGCAGGAAGCGAAACTCGGTTTCCTCTCGGCCAAAGCCGCGCTTAACGATCCGGCGATCCGTGATGAGCAGCTGCTGGTCTGGGATATTGGTGGAGGATCGATGCAGATGACTGCCTGGCGACAGCAGGCGGGTCAGCCGGTTGCAGATATCTATCAGGGCAAACTGGCCTCGGTAACGCTGAAAAACTTTATTCTGACGGTGCTGAAGAACAGCCCGGAGGCCAGATCCCCTAACCCGATTGGCTCATGGCGGCAGTCGGTGCTGCGCTTTGTGCAATTTTATGCCGCTAATGAGGTCAGCCCGCAGATTAAACAGGATCTGGCGAGCCGTCAGGTCATTGGCATCGGCGGCGTCCATGGTTTTTCAATCCGCAATCAGTTACCGGGCAAACCCCATCGTTACAGTCTGACGGCATTAAGTCAGCTGTCGCAGCAGCAGGTCTGGAAAGGCGACAGTGAACTCCCGGGCGACTACCGGGCCACTGATGTCAGCAATCTCTTACTGGTTGAAGGTTATATGCAGGCGCTGAAAATTAATGAGGTTACGATTGTTGAGGCCAGTCTGATTCAGGGCGTGCTGCTGCAGTAGCGCAGCGTTTCCGCACTATGCTATATCTCAGGCTTAATCAGCCGGATAGCATGATCCAGCATCCGCTGCTCATCCCGTTCACTGTGGGCCCGCTGCTGACGTATACGTTTAAGCAGGTCGTAGATTTCGCCACGGCGGGTGTCATGGCCGCGCTCCGACAGCACAATGACCGCATCGCCAATGACCCGGCAGACTTCGTCATAGTCGTCATCATTCAGTGCATCACGTTTCATTGCTTATCCTCCGGCTGTAGCTTTAACTATGGCTGTGGCAGCGCCTGAGTGCGCCTCTCTTTCCAAAGGCTAGACAGTAAATCTCTTACCCGCAAACGCAGCGCCATTAACAGCCAGAAATGATTTTTTAGCCCATTTTCCTCCGCTGGAGGAGCAGAATTCACTATCTTTGCTACGCTTTGAGGGTCTCACTCAAAACCAAGGAGCAATAAATGTCAGGAAAAATCGAAGATAAAGTAAAAGAAGCCGCTGGCGCAGTTCAGGAACAATGGGGTGCAGCAACCGGTTCATCTGAGCATCAGGCTAAAGGCGCAGCACGCCGTTACACCAACCAGGCAAGCTATGCTGCCCGCGATGCTGCTGACTGTATCAAGGATCAGGTTCAATCCAATCCTGTTGCAGGTCTGGCCGTTGCTGCAGGCGTTGGCGTATTTATCGGCTTCCTGCTGGGCCGCAAGTAATCGCGCTGAACGTCAACAGAACGGGAGCCACTGGCTTCCGTTTTTTTTGCCTGGATGCCTTCCGCCGGCTGAGAAACATCTGAAAGATAAGCCTTTTCAGGTCGGGTTGCGGTAAGTATCTATGCTTAGTCTGGTTTCGTCTCTTTCTGACAACATCAAGGTGACCTTATGAAAACAATTCCTGCCCTGTTGCTGGTTGCAGCAACCTTAACCTCTCTGGCGGGCTGCTCGCAGAAGAGCGACGCGATTAAAGATGATGGCCGCCCTCATGCACCAAGCGGTCAGTCGTCACCGGGCGGTACGCTGGGTTCAGGCCCGGTGGGACAGCCACAATCGTAATACCCTGCCCCGGCACACGTGCCGGGTTTTTTTTATCGTGTATTTTGCAATACATAGGACTCATAGAATAATTCCGCTAATAATTAACCTGCTATTAGTTATGGCCGGAATTAGAAAATTTCCCATAGTTTCCTTTTTATAAGAATCATCCCATCTCTTTTTAATAATCCCTTACTTCCTTTACACAATTCTGTATATATACCCGGAATAAACAACATTAAAATTGTGGAAACAATTTAAACGAAATGTCTACGGTCGCGAAAAAATAATCCTTAACAATGAACTTTAGCCGCAGAAATATTCTCTAATAACTCACAACACCTTTTGTTAAATATTATTGATACGTTCAAGAGAATTCAGACGTGAAGAAAAAAAAGATTTATCTGATAGACCGACTTTTAACGCTCTATTCTCGATTTTCCAGCAGAACAAAACCACAGGCCTTGCAAGACCTGGCCCCACAAACAGTGGTGATTTACTCCACCACGGCACTGGGCGACTTTCTGATGAATACGCCGGCTATCTGGAGCCTGAAAAATCGCTTTCCCACCAGCAAGTTTATTCTGGTTTCCAGCAAGAAAAATAAGGATCTTGTCAGCCGTTATAACTGGTTTGATAAGATCTATATCTGGGATAACAAACTGGCGAATTTTTTACCATTGTTTTTCAAACTGCGCCGCCAGAAACCTGACCTGTCAGTAATATTACACGCCCATTTCCCCTACGATATTATGAGTTCGGTACTGACCGGCAGTAAGGTGATTGTGCGCGATCATTACGGCCGCGAGTCGCCTCTGCTAAATAAATATCTCGCTCACTATTCAGGTTATTTTGATGACCATACCATCAAGCGTAAGCTGAAACTGATTGAAGTCCTGGGCGCAGAGACAGAGCAGACCCGGATGCACCTTCCAGAACTGAACAACAGTCCGACTGCAAAGGCTGACCATCGCCGTATCGGTTTTCAGTTAGGGGCATCAAAAGATATTCGCCGCTGGCCGCTGGCCTCCTTTAACCAGCTGGCGACAGCCTTGCTTGAAGGCTGGCCTGACACGGAAATTATCGTTACCGGCACCGCCGCTGAGCAGCCTCTTGAGCAGGAATTTATTGAAAGCCTGCCACTGCACTGCCGTCAGCGTGTGACGCCGATGGCGGGTAAAACGAATCTCAGCGGCCTGATTAGCCTGATTCGCACGCTGGATGTGCTGGTTACCGGGGACACCGGTCCACTGCACATCGCCGTGGCCGCGCAGACGCCGACGGTCAGCCTGTTCTCCACCGCCAATCCGCGCTATACCGGTCCCTGCCAGGACAGCGATCGCCACATCATTATTCATCGCCCGGATAAAACCGCCTCACAGCATCCGATGGCAACGATCAAGGCCGATGAGGTCGGGCAGGCCGTGGCGAAGCTGGTGGGGTAATGAACGACCTTTCTCAATCCATCATTGCGCTGATTGAGTACCACAATCAGCCAACCGCACTGGGCTGGTTCCGGAAAGTGGATCGGACGGGATTTCATCTGCAGCAGTTACCGCTGAGTGAGGTGGATTTTGCCATTCTGATGAGTGACTTTTTTATCACTTTCGGCGTCTGTTCAGAACACTATGATGAAGCCCGCTATTTTCCGGAGCCGCGCCGACGTCGCTTTGCAGTGGCAAGCTGGCTTACTGCGGGCACAGCACAGCCTTATCGTCCACTGACGGTCGCCATGCTGTGTGAAGCGGCCAGACTGGGACGCTGGCCTGAAGAGGATTACTGAGTAATGGTATGGGCGAAGGCGTCATAGACCTCGCTGCTGCTCAGCGCGTTGACCTCACGTGACGCCGGTTGCAGCACCTGATAATTAACCTGCCACGGGTGCCAGCACGCCGGATCGCTGTCGCCAAACAGCGCGACGACCGGCAATCCCAGCGCCGCGCCAATGTGCATTGCCCCGCCATCACTGCTCACCAGCCCCTGACACAACGACATTGCTGCAATCAACTGCGGCAGGCTGGTGGTAGCCACCGCTTTGATCGGCAGATGGGGGCAGAGCGCCATAATTTCACGCGCTTTTTCATCATCTCCCGGATGACGCGGATTATCACGGCTGCCGGGTGACCAGAGCAGCATTATCTGGCAGGGATGACGCGCCGCGATTTTTTCAGCCAGCCCGGCAAACCGCGCGGCTTCCCACTGCTGGCTCGGCTTGCGGGCGCTGATTTGCAATGCATAGACCGGAACAGCGGGATCGATCGCACAGGTGTCACGCAGGCTGGCAGCGATTGCCGCATCCGGCAGCAGCGTCAGTTTGCCTGGCGCTGTGACGCTGAGATTGAAAGGCCGCCCCAGGCTAAACAGGGTTTCACTGATATGACACGGCGACTGGCTGGGTGGCGGCAACAGATCGGTAATCAGCGGATGGGGATGGCCCAGTGCGATCACTCTGGCGGGACGCACTGTTTTAACCCACTTCAGGCCATGCTGATCCCAGCGGCTTTTTGCCAGAATTACTACATCGTAACGCTGTTTTTTCAGCGTCAGCATCAGCTTCAGTCGCTGTAAGAGACAGGCCAGTCGTCCCTGCCCTGCCACACGGTGATGCAGTTTGGTGTAATAGAAGAGCTGCCGGATATCGGGATTATGCTGCAACACTGGCGCAGCGTAATTGTTAGTCAGCACGTCGACCTGATGCTGCCCCGAATGCGCCAGCGCACTGATCAGCGGCGTGGTCAGTAAGGTGTCGCCAATATTATCCCGACAAATAATTAAAACCCGCATGTCTGACATCCTCTGCGCACAGGCTAAACATGAAACACATCACAGCGTTCCCCGTTGATGGGATAAACGTGACGGCATACGTCAGCCATTAGTCAGCGTGGATTGCGGATGGTTCCCTGACGGGAACAGCAGAAATAGATCTGGCTGGGGAGAGAGAAGACAGGCGGCAGAGCTGACAGAACAAAAAAAGAAACATGCCCCATCCGGCGCTTATCTCCGGCACTCGTAATGGCTTAGCTCTTGAAGGGGCGTAAGAATCATCTCATTATGCGGCACGCCGGACTTAACAATAATTGCTACTATGACTATTAACCTGCAAAGCAGTTTACGCCAGCCTGCCTGGTGGACAATCGCTGAGCCTCGTGTCAGGGAACGGGTATTACGCTTTGGTTGATATCGTATTTAGCGACAGTCTGTCACCATCCGCGCTCGGTAAAAAAACTGCGCCAGCAAGAAGGAGACCCGGTGCCTTATAAGTATTTTATTTATATCATCACCACACTGGCGATCTTGCTGAGTTATCTGACCTTACCGGGTATCCTTGACCAGGTAAGAAACAATCCGCAAATTGCCTATCTGACTGCACATCCCGACACCGCGTTTACGCTGTTCAGTCAGTGTTAGCGTAAAGTGACGGATGTGACCCGTTGTTACAATGCCTACAGCGCCGCGGTAGCGCTTGCAGAAAGGCATAACTGTTCTGATGACGGACTGAAACTCAGATTCAGATTCAAACGGCTGACTGAACATGCCGCAGACGACGTGATTAAAGCTGAATTGAAAAAAGACTGTCCAGACCGCGACAGGCCAGATTCACGTTTCCCGACTCGATAACGTCAGAGAAAGAATTAAATGGCACACTGTGAGGAACCCTCTCCTTTCGGTGTCAAAGAGAAGCGGGCTCCCTTAAAACAGGTTTAACTAACTCTTATGTCAGTGAGTGCAGGTCCAGCGCAGGCATTCGACCAGGACAATAGCGACCGCAACTAAAGCAAGCGTGACAAAGATTTGTTTCCACATCCCTACCGCCAGAAAAAACACTTCACGTTCGTCACGAATCTGTTTCTCCATGGCCTGCATTGTTTCCTGATGCAGTTGGCAAATAAATTTCAAATCTTCACCCTGTCTCACTTCATCCAGCCCTCAAACTGGCCATTTTGCATTAATGCGACTTTACCGTTTTTGTAAAAAATCACATTATTGATACCTGTCGCAAAGACCTGATTCCCCTTATTTTCTTCAGTCATTACGGCCGGTTTACCGTCTATGCTCACAATGCCCAGTTTATCGCGGGAGACGACCACGTCTTTATACCGCCACGTTTTGGCAGCAGACTTATGCGCTTCCTGGGCGAACTGTGCATTTTCCGGAGCCTGTTTCCCGGCTACGTCCACCATCGCCACCTGGCGGTTCTGTTCAGCCAGATAGCACGCATCACGGATTACGCCTTGTGCTTCGCTCCCGGCCATACGAGACGCGGAAGACGAGCAGCCGGTTAGCGCAAGTAATGCACCTACAATCAAAAATTTTTTCATGTTACAGCCCTATTTTGCTTCAAACGTTAATGAAATTTCGTCAGGCATGCCCGCAGGTAATGGCAGGAAGTAAGCATGTTTAGTTGCCGGCAGGTCGACGTCACAAAACAAAGGCTCATCGCCCTGTGCTTTAACATTTGTCATTCATTGCTGGCGCTTTACTCTGGCCCTGGGCTCGGAGGTTCACCACATGGCTTCCTGCTGTAGGTATCAATGGATAAACCGTCCAGAATTTCAGTTGCGCAACTGTGAGCGCATGCTTTTTATGCTGTGTGACTAACTCAGTGCCATTTGCATGCACCATCAACCACGCTTTAACTTTTTCAGTATTCATCACATCTCTGCCTGAATTGCTTGCAATAATGCCGCGACGCTCAAAAATGAATAAACCCGGCATGAAAACTGTACATGCCGCCAGAAGAGCCCTTTCACTCCAGCGCATTAACCGCGCGCTATTAATCAATCCATTACTCTGATAAAAAATGAAAACCTGGCAAATTCCCAAAGTTCTGAATAGCGAGTCCTTGCGCAATAAGCGATAACGTTATTGCCAGACAGAACGCCAGAAGCCGAATAAACCTAACCAATTATTACAGCGCCAATAAACCGGAATTAACCCATGGTGTTCACATTCCACTTGTTCACGCTGACAACACCCACTAAAACAGCCCGCCGAAGCGGGCCATTTTCAGAAGTCCCCGTGTACGCCTGCGCCTGCCATCCAGCCACCGTAAGAATCGGTAGAAGCCTGGATGGATACGGCTGAGTGTTCGGTTACACCTTTCTGAATGCCAGCCGCGAAGCCTGCACCTTCGCCGTTTGCAGTGCCGGTAGAAAGCGCCCAGCTATTATGATTCGCATCAAAATGCAGTGAAGACATAGCCGCGGCATTATCGCCAATTTGCTTAATTTTCTTGCTGTTTTCATCGATGCGATCTGCGTTGTGCCTGATGCTTTTCTCAGCGCTATTGAGGCGTGCGCTATTTTGATCAATGCGAGCGCTGTTGTGCTGAATACTTTCTCGGTTTGTACTGATGGCTTGTCCATTGGTATCAATACGCGCAGCGTTGTACTGAATAGCCTGTCCGTTTGTATTAATACGAGCGCTGTTGTTCTGGATGCTTTCGCGATTAATACTAATATCCTGCCCTTCAGCATCAATGCGAGCTGCATTAGTCTGGATGCTTTCACGATTAGCACTAATATCCTGCCCGTCAGTATCGGTGCGAGTTGCATTGTGCGGAACAGACTGAGTCGAATGCGACTGCATTTCGGTAACGGCTGCGCGGTAGGTGCTGCCGGTAATGGCTGGCGTTTTAAGCGGCATTGCCTGCGGGATCTGCTGTGGTGCAACAGGCACCTTCTGGACGATCGGAACGGACTGTGGACGTGGAGGCGTTGCCTGCGGAACCTGCTGCGGTGCAACAGGCACCTTCTGGGCGACCGGCACGGACTGCGGACGTGGCGGTATTGCCTGTGGAACCTGCTGCGGTTCGACAGGCTCCTTCTGGGCAACCGGCACGGACTGTGGACGCGGTGGCGTGGCCTGCGGGATCTGCTGTGGTGCAACAGGCACCTTCTGGACGACCGGCACGGACTGCGGACGTGGCGGTATTGCCTGCGGAACCTGCTGTGGTGCGACAGGCACCTTCTGGGCGACCGGCACGGACTGTGAACGCGATGGCGTAGTCTGCGGAACCTGCTGCAGTGCGACAGGCACCTTCTGGACGACCGGCACGGACTGTGGACGCGATGGCGTGGCCTGCGGATGTGGCATCGGCGGCGTGGCCTGCGGGATTTTCTGCGGAGCCAGAACCGGAACAGACTGAGCCGGATGCGCCTGCATTTCGGTAACGGCCGCGCGATAGGAGCTGCCGGTAATGGCTGGCGTTTTAACCGGTGAGGTCTGCGGAACCTGCTGCGGTGCAACAGGCACCTTCTGGGCGACCGGCACGGACTGTGGACGCGGTGGCGTTGCCTGCGGAACCTGCTGTGGTGCAACAGGCACCTTCTGGGCGAACGGCACAGACTGTGGGCGCGGTGGCGTAGCCTGCGGAACCTGCTGCGGTGCAACAGGCACCTTCTGGGCGACCGGCACGGACTGTGGACGCGGTGGCGTGGCCTGCGGAACCTGCTGTGGTGCAACAGGCACCTTCTGGGCGACCGGCACGGACTGCGGACGCGGTGGCGTGGCCTGCGGAACCTGCTGCGGTGCGACAGGCACCTTCTGGGCAACCGGCACGGACTGTGGACGCGGTGGCGTTGCCTGCGGATGTGGCATCGGCGGCGTGGCCTGCGGAATTTTCTGCGGAGCCAGAACCGGAACAGACTGAGCCGGATGCGCCTGCATTCCGGTAACGGCCGCGCGATAGGAGCTGCCGGTAATGGCTGGCGTTTTAACCGGTGAGGCCTGCGGAACCTGCTGCGGTGCAACAGGCACCTTCTGGGCGACCGGCACGGACTGTGGACGCGGTGGCGTTGCCTGCGGAACCTGCTGTGGTGCAACAGGCACCTTCTGGTCGAACGGCACAGACTGTGGGCGCGGTGGCGTAGCCTGCGGAACCTTCTGCGGCGCAACCGGTATCTTTTGCGGTCTGGCTTGTGGTGTGGCCTGCGGGATCGCCATTGGCGCAACAGAATTACCTAAATCGAAGGAATAATTCATATTGTGACTGTGCTCAATACGCTTGAATTCCGCCTGTTGTTCAGAATTCATCGTTGCCCAGACATCGCGAGCGACAGCATTGTCCATATGCCCGGCAGCAATAGTGTTATATAGGCTTTGCACTGGCCCCGAGAAGACAACATTCGCATTTGCACTGGTTGTCATGGATCCGCTGCAGATCGCACAAATAGCCACAGCTATAATTGATTTCTTCATTAATATGAACTCGCTAAAGTTGATTTATGTCAAGATTTGTAAATCACAAACGGATATCTGTCTTCTGGCCCGCCAGCCATTTGATCAGAATCCCTGAAAGGCCTCGTCTTAATGGACGAGGCCTTTTTACATTGGGTTAAAATCCTTTATTCACTTACTAAAATCTGCACCTTATATTTTTAAGCAACGCCGTTTCTTTATTTTAAATACCTGACGTTGATTGCTCTTAAGTCTGCCCCCCCCTTTCGACTCACCCGTCATTCCGATGAACCTTAGATTTCATCCTGACAATTACTAAAAACTCTTAGTAAGTCAGAAAAGATAATCATTTCTTCAGAAGCCCGACCAGAGTGATTAAAACTATTCTGTGCCTTGCTTAGTAACGCTATACTGCTTAAAAATCTAAAAATTAAATATCACCATCCTTCTTAAGGTTCCGATTTAAGAATGTGTTTAATAAACTGACGCTTTTGTAATCGATTACAATAATATTAACAATCTACGTTCAGCGATAAAAATTGTGAACGAATTGATTGATCCCCCTCAAAGCCTGAGGGATTGATGTGAGCACCTGACTTTTTTTTATGAACCACTTAAAGTGCCTCATAAACAGGTCAAAAATTCAAAATGCTTTGTGCAATAAGATTAATGATAATAAATGTGAAAGCGATTACAAATAGCGATCCCGCTGCATCGTGTGACTAATGACGGGCAATCTACGCCTCAACATCTCAATGAAATATGATCCTGATCAATGTTGCATATCGGGCAAATGAATGCGATTACACGCAAGTTTTAATTACTTGTTTTGCAAAGAGAATTATTATACAAAAAATGCTATTTGACACCCGATGTTATACATCAGAGCTTATCTGAC
The DNA here is from genome assembly GCF_007558755.1 of Pantoea sp. paga. Lineage (NCBI taxonomy): Bacteria > Pseudomonadati > Pseudomonadota > Gammaproteobacteria > Enterobacterales > Erwiniaceae > Pantoea > Pantoea sp. paga. The sequence continues at coordinate 724,379 of NZ_VLTF01000002.1, read as the reverse complement.
TCGGTTTTATCAGGTTCAGTTACGTTGGGAATGGGGCAATCGAGTGATCAAAAACAGAAGGTGTTGAGGCAACGATTTTCCTGGATCCTATGCTTTCTTTTCTAGGTTGTACCCTGGCGTATCTTTATTACCGAAACGCATTCTGTGATGAAAAGCATTATGAACAGTATCCGGGTTCTTCCGCCTGCTTAACGGCTTCAACCGGAGAGACCAGCATCGTATTGTGGCTGAACGCTTTTCACTTTCAGCAGAACCGTTCTGCGCTAACAGATCTTTAGCCGCTGCTATGATGGCTGCTCTGACTAAATATCGGGTTCATTTCAGGCACATCATATCTCTTGCCATCATCTGATGCAGGATCAGGGTTACTTTACTCACAATGCAGTCTTTAAAGCGCGTAATAACAGTGAAATAACCTTGCCAGATGACAGTCAATATTCCACGTATAACGCTCTCTTTCTGAACGTCGTTATTGTGCACAAGGGCTCGATTATCAAAACTGCTGGGCCATAGCTCTCAGAAGATGACTGAATGTTACAAAAATGATCGTGGAGTGGAGGGTCGTGGCCCTGGAGCGGTTATTTTGAAATAGTTTTGGAGGCGTTTTGGGGAAAGAAGGCGTGAAATAAAAAGCCAACACGATTTTTACATTCGTGTTGGCTGTATGTTACGTAAAGCCGATTACATATTTTCGATGATCGCGTCACCAAACTCTGAACATTTCAGCAGTTTAGCGCCATCCATCAGGCGTTCGAAATCGTAAGTCACGGTCTTGTTAGCGATAGCGCCTTCAACACCTTTAACAATCAGGTCAGCCGCTTCGAACCACTCCATGTGACGCAGCATCATTTCTGCGGACAGAATAATTGAACCTGGGTTCACTTTATCCTGACCTGCATACTTAGGTGCTGTGCCGTGGGTCGCTTCGAACAGCGCACACTCGTCACCGATGTTGGCGCCTGGTGCGATACCAATACCGCCAACCTGCGCTGCCAGAGCGTCAGAGATGTAGTCACCGTTCAGGTTCATACAGGCGATAACGTCATACTCAGCCGGACGCAGCAGGATCTGTTGCAGGAACGCATCAGCAATCACATCTTTAACGATGATCTCTTTGCCGGTGTTCGGGTTTTTGAACTTCATCCACGGGCCGCCGTCGATCAGTTCGCCGCCGAACTCTTCTTTCACTAACTGGTATCCCCAGTCTTTGAAAGAGCCTTCGGTGAACTTCATGATGTTGCCTTTGTGAACCAGGGTCAGTGAATCACGATCGTTAGTGATGGTGTATTCCACTGCCGCGCGCACCAGACGTTTGGTGCCCGCTTCTGAACACGGCTTAACGCCGATACCGCACTGCTCAGGGAAGCGAATTTTCTTCACGCCCATCTCTTCGCGCAGGAACTTGATCACTTTGTCCGCTTCGGCAGAGCCCGCTTTCCACTCGATACCCGCATAGATATCTTCGGAGTTTTCACGGAAGATCACCATGTCGGTCTCTTCAGGACGTTTAACCGGGCTTGGCGTGCCTTTGTAGTAACGTACCGGACGCAGGCAGACGTAGAGGTCAAGCTCCTGACGCAGGGCCACGTTCAGTGAACGAATACCGCCGCCGACCGGGGTGGTCAGTGGGCCTTTAATGGCCACGCGATATTCTTTGATTAAGTCGAGAGTTTCCTGTGGCAGCCAGACGTCCTGGCCGTAGAGTTCAACTGACTTCTCACCGGTGTAAATCTCCATCCAGGAGATCTTACGCTCGCCGTTGTAGGCTTTCTTCACCGCCGCATCGACGACTTTCAGCATTACCGGGGAAACATCAACACCGATACCGTCACCCTCAATGTAAGGAATGACCGGATTGTTTGGCACTGTGAGCTTGCCCTGATTCAGGGTGATTTTCTGACCTTCCGCCGGAACAACTACTTTGCTTTCCATTAACCTCTCCTGGGCGTTTGTTAATGATTTGTAAGATGCGCGTCAATACTACTTGAATATTTCCGCCACGCCAATCACCGCAATTTCACGTTATAATGCGCCGAATGTTTCTGACTGCAAAGCCCATGCGAAAAACTTCTCAACGAATTCACCAGGATAAACGATTCAGCCGCCCGACGCGTGATGCGCGGCGTTCCCCTGCCCGCCCTGCGGCTCCGCGCCGCGTGATTCTGTTTAACAAACCGTTCGACGTGTTGCCGCAATTCACCGATGAAGCGGGCCGCCGAACACTGAAGGATTTTGTCAGCGTCGCAGAAGTTTATGCCGCAGGTCGCCTCGACCGCGACAGCGAAGGATTGATGGTGCTGACCAACGACGGCGCGCTGCAGGCTGCGCTGACTCAGCCCGGCAAACGCACAGGTAAGATCTATTATGTGCAGGTGGAAGGCGAGCCACAGGAGACGGATCTGCAGCCTTTGCGGGATGGGGTTAATCTGAAAGATGGGTTGACGCTGCCCGCTGGGGTAGAAACAGTGGATGAACCTGAGTGGCTCTGGCCACGTCAGCCACCCATCCGCGAGCGTAAAAACATCCCGACGCAGTGGCTGAAAATCACGCTGTATGAAGGCCGAAATCGTCAGGTTCGCCGGATGACCGCCCACATTGGCTTTCCCACATTGCGATTGATCCGGTACGCGATGGGGAGTTATTCGCTCGACGATCTGGCTCCGGGCGCGTGGCGCGAACTCAGTGAAAGTGCTCTCTGAAAACCGGTTTTTTATAACCTCAGGTTAACAATTGCGGAGAAGTGATGTTTAAACCTCATGTTACTGTCGCCTGTCTGGTTCAGGCAGAAGGTGAATTACTGGTGGTGGAAGAGACGATCAACGGTCGCCCCACCTGGAACCAGCCTGCCGGGCATCTTGAAGCGGATGAAACTCTGCTGGAAGCCGCAGAGCGCGAACTCTATGAAGAGACCGGCATCATCACGCAGATGCACTATTTCATCGCGATAAACCAGTGGATCGCGCCCGACAGTACGCCTTTTGTGCGTTTTCTGTTTGGCGTGGATCTGGCTAAAAAAGCGCCAACCCAGCCGCAGGACAGCGACATCGATTGCTGCTGGTGGTTGCCGCCAGCGCAGATTCTCACTGCCTCTAACCTGCGTTCGCCGCTGGTCGCGGAAAGCGTACGCCTGTGGCAACAGGGCACGCGCTACCCGCTACATCTGGTCAGCCCGTTCCGGTGGCCGTTTCACGAGGGTGCGCGGCTGCCTTCTGCATGATAGAATGCGCCGCCTGTTTTTTTATCGTAATGCGAGCGTGTCATGTCTGATAACAGCCAGAAAAAAGTGATCGTCGGTATGTCCGGCGGCGTCGATTCTTCCGTTTCCGCCTGGTTACTGCAACAGCAGGGTTACCAGGTTGAAGGCCTGTTCATGAAGAACTGGGAGGAGGACGATGGCGAGGAGTATTGTACCGCCGCGGACGATCTGGCGGATGCGCAAGCGGTGTGCGACAAGCTGGGTATGAAGCTGCACAAAGTTAACTTTGCCGCTGAATACTGGGATAACGTCTTTGAGCATTTCCTCGAAGAGTACAAAGCGGGCCGCACGCCCAACCCCGATATCCTCTGCAACAAAGAGATCAAATTCAAAGCGTTCCTGGAGTTCGCGGCTGAGGATCTTGGCGCAGACTTTATCGCCACCGGTCACTACGTGCGTCGTCAGGACGTGGCCGGCCAGAGCCAGCTGTTGCGCGGTCTGGATGGCAACAAAGATCAGAGCTACTTCCTCTATACCCTGAGCCACCAGCAGATTGCTCAAAGTCTGTTCCCGGTTGGTGAACTGGAAAAGCCGGAGGTGCGCCGCATTGCCGAACAGCTCGACCTTATCACCGCGAAGAAGAAAGATTCCACCGGCATCTGCTTTATCGGTGAGCGCAAATTCCGCGACTTCCTGGCGCGCTATCTCCCGGCTCAGCCTGGCGAAATCGAAACCACCGAAGGCCAGATCGTCGGTGAACATCAGGGGCTGATGTACCATACTCTGGGACAGCGTAAAGGCCTGGGTATTGGCGGTCTGAAAGAGAGCAAAGATGATCCCTGGTATGTGGTCGACAAAGATGTGGCGCGTAACCGCCTGATTGTCGCCCAGGGCGGCGATCATCCGCGTCTGATGTCCGTCGGCCTGATTGCGCAGCAGCTGCACTGGGTTGATCGCCAGCCGATAACCGCCCCGCTTCGCTGCACCGTGAAAACCCGCTATCGTCAGACCGATATTCCCTGTGAGATTATTCCACACGGCGACGATCGGATTGAGGTGCGTTTCGACGAGCCGGTTGCAGCGGTGACGCCGGGTCAGTCTGCGGTGTTTTACCTTGGCGAGGTCTGCCTCGGTGGCGGTATTATCGAACAGCGTCTGCCGTTAGTGGCGGAGTAAGCGGGTTCAGCCCGCATTGATGACGCGTAAACAGGAGTAACCGTGGCGAAAAATTATCAGGAAATTACGCTGGCGCTGGCGGGCATCTGTCAGTCGGCCCATCTGGTGCAGCAGCTGGCTCAGCAGGGTCACTGCCAGCCGGAGGCGCTGACCGTGTCGCTGCGCAGCGTACTGGACCTCAATCCTGGCTCAACGCTGGCGGTGTTTGGTAACAATGAAGCCAACCTGCGCCTCGGACTTGAAACCCTGATGGCGGTGCTGAACAGCAGCAGTCGCCAGGGTGCAGGTGCAGAACTGACGCGTTACACCCTGAGCATGATGGTGCTGGAGCGCAAGCTCAGCGCCAGTAAAACGGCTATGGCAACGCTGGCCCAGCGCATCACTCAGCTGGATCGCCAGCTGGCGCATTATGAACTGGAGTCAGACACCATTCTCAGCGCGATGGCTGCCATCTATGTGGATGTGATCAGCCCGCTTGGCCCGCGTATTCAGGTCACCGGTTCGCCTGCAGTACTGCAGAATACGCAGGTACAGAGTAAAGTGCGCGCTACCCTGTTAGCCGGTATCCGTGCTGCCGTATTGTGGCAGCAGGTCGGTGGTGGCCGACTGCAACTGATGTTCTCGCGTCAGCGTTTGCTGCGTGAAGCGAAAACCCTCTTATCCCGGCTGCCACTGACTTACTAAGTCGGTGCGGCAAAACACTGCTAAATGATTCAGGAGTTGCACTGATGGAATTATCCTCTCTGACCGCCGTCTCACCTGTCGATGGCCGTTACGGCGATAAAGTCAGCCCGCTGCGTGCGATTTTCAGCGAATTTGGTTTGCTGAAATTCCGCGTTGAGGTTGAAGTTCGCTGGTTACAAAAACTGGCCGCGACCGCAGAGATCAAGGAAGTTCCTGCATTTGATGCCGACGCAAACGCTTTCCTTGATGCGATTGTCGCCGGTTTTTCCGAAGAAGATGCAGCGCGCATCAAAACCATTGAGCGCACCACCAACCACGACGTCAAAGCGGTTGAGTATTTCCTGAAAGAGAAAGTTGCCGACGTCTCTGCCCTGCATGCCGTTTCTGAATTTATCCACTTCGCCTGTACTTCTGAAGATATCAACAACCTGTCGCACGCCCTGATGCTGGAAACAGCCCGCCGTGACGTGATCCTGCCTTACTGGCAGCAGCTGATTAACGCTGTGAAGGATCTTGCCAGCGAATATCGTGACATTCCGCTGCTCTCCCGCACCCACGGCCAGCCGGCTACACCGTCGACGATGGGTAAAGAGATGGCGAACGTCGCTTACCGCCTGGAGCGTCAGTTACGTCAGCTGAAACAGATTGAAGTACTGGGCAAAATCAACGGTGCTGTAGGGAATTACAACGCCCACATTGCCGCCTATCCCGAAGTGGACTGGCATGCGCTGAGCGAGAACTTCGTCACCTCGCTGGGGATCACCTGGAACCCTTACACCACCCAGATTGAGCCGCATGACTATATTGCCGAAATGTTCGACTGCATCGCCCGCTTTAACACCATCCTGATCGATTTCGATCGCGATATCTGGGGTTATGTGGCGCTGAACCATTTCAAACAGAAGACCATTGCGGGCGAGATTGGCTCATCGACCATGCCGCACAAAGTGAACCCGATCGACTTCGAAAACTCCGAAGGCAATCTGGGCCTGGCGAACGCGGTAATGCAGCATCTGGCCAGCAAACTGCCGGTCTCACGCTGGCAGCGCGATCTGACCGACTCCACCGTGCTGCGTAACCTCGGCGTGGGCGTCGGTTATGCGCTGATCGCCTATCAGGCGACCCTGAAAGGCATCTCGAAACTGGAAGTGAACCGCGATCGTTTGCTGGATGAACTGGATCACAACTGGGAAGTGCTGGCAGAGCCGATCCAGACGGTAATGCGTCGTTACGGCATTGAGAAGCCTTATGAGAAGCTGAAGGAGCTGACGCGCGGTAAACGCGTCGATGCCGCCGGCATGCAGGCCTTTATCGACAGCCTGGCGCTGCCGGAAGAGGAAAAAGTGCGTCTGAAGCAGATGACGCCTGCAAACTATATTGGTCGCGCTATCCAGATGGTTGACGATCTGAAATAATGCCCGCCGCAGACCGGCCCAGTCCGGTCTGCGTTAACATCTTGTTTAATACACTTCGCGTATACTTTCTGCAGGTTGACTCAAACAGAGTGTAAGGAATTCCTATGCGTGTTCTGGTTGTTGAAGACAATGCCCTGCTGCGCCATCATCTCGCCGTCCAGTTACGTGACATGGGCCACCAGGTCGATGCCGCCGAAGACGCCAAAGAAGCTGACTATTTTCTTCGGGAACATCTGCCCGATATCGCGCTGGTGGATCTCGGCCTGCCGGATGAAGATGGGATGTCTCTGATTCGCCGCTGGCGCAGCGATGCCGTGCGCCAGCCGATTCTGGTGCTGACCGCCCGTGAAGGCTGGCAGGCCAAAGTTGAGGCGCTGGAAGCCGGTGCGGATGACTACGTCACCAAGCCGTTTCATATTGAAGAAGTCGCGGCACGCCTGCAGGCGCTGATGCGTCGTAACAGCGGTCATGCCTCGCAAATCATCGATATGGCCCCGTTTCAGGTTGATCTCTCCCGCCGTGAACTGACGGTCAATGATCAGCCGGTGAAGCTCACTGCTTTTGAGTACACCATTGTCGAGACGCTGATCCGTAACGCGGGCAAAGTGGTAAGCAAAGACTCGCTGATGCTGCAGCTCTATCCTGACGCTGAACTGCGTGAAAGCCACACCATCGATGTCCTTATGGGTCGTCTGCGCAAAAAAATTCTGGCGTTACATCCTACTGACGTAATCGCCACCGTGCGTGGCCAGGGTTACCGTTTTGATCTCTGACCATGTCCTGGTTTAATCGTTATCGCCCTATTTCGCTGCGCGCCCGCTTTTTGCTGGCCTCCGCAGCGATAGTCCTCTTCCTCTCACTCTCCTACGGCATGGTCGCGGTGATTGGCTATGTGGTCAGTTTCGATAAAAACACCTATCGCGTGATGCGCGGCGAGAGCAACCTGTTTTTTACGCTGGCGCAATGGCACGACAACAAACTCACCATCGCCCAGCCGGAACGGATGACGCTCAACTTCCCGACGCTGGTGTTTATTTACGATGAGCACGGCAAGCTGTTATGGCAGCAACGCGACGTGCCGGAGATCCGCAAGAAGATCCGCCGTGAATGGCTGCTGAAGCCTGACTTCTACGAGATTGATACCAGTAACCGTACCAGCATGGTGGCGATGGGCAATAACCTGAATGCTCAGCAACGACTCAACGACTGGGACAATGACAGCAACGATACATTTACCCACTCGGTCGCCGTTAACCGTTACGATGCCACCACGAATCTGCCCGCGCTCACCATTGTGGTGGTCGACTCTATCCCGCAGGAGTTGCAGCATTCTGATGTGGTCTGGTCGTGGTTCAGCTATGTGCTGGCAGCCAACCTGATACTGATCATTCCGTTGCTGTGGCTGGCGGCGCACTGGAGTCTGCGGCCGATTGGCGCGCTGACGCAGCAGGTGCGCGAACTGGAGACCAGTCAGCGCGAAAATCTGGCGGATAATCCGCCGCAGGAACTGCGCAGTCTGGTGCGTAACCTCAATCTGTTGCTGACCAATGAGCGGCAACGCTATACCCGCTATCGCACCACGCTTTCAGACCTGACCCACAGCCTGAAAACGCCGCTGGCCGTGTTGCAGAGCACCCTGCGCTCGCTGCGCAACGGCAAGGAACTGACGGTAGAACAGGCTGAGCCGGTGATGCTGGAGCAGATTAGTCGAATCTCGCAGCAGGTCGGTTATTATCTGCATCGCGCCAGTATGCAGGCCGATCACAACCCGCTACAGCGCGATCTGCATTCCGTTTCCGGTCTGCTTGACAAGCTCTGCTCGGCCCTGAACAAAGTCTATCAGCGTAAAGGCGTGGCGATTTCGCTGGATATCTCACCGGAGCTGACCTTTGTTGGCGACCAGAATGACTTTATGGAAGTGCTCGGCAACGTGCTCGATAACGCCTGCAAATATTGCCTGGAATTTATCGAAATCAGCGCTTTTCAGAGCGAAGATGCACTCCATCTCTATATTGACGATGATGGTCCGGGCATTCCCGAGAGCAAGCGCGATTTAGTGTTTGTCCGGGGTCAGCGTGCCGATACCCTGCGTCCCGGTCAGGGACTGGGTCTGGCGGTGGTGCGCGATATTCTTGAGCAATATGAGGGCAACGTCATCGCCTCCAGCAGCGCACTCGGCGGAACACGCATGGAAGTGGTCTTTCAGCGCCAGGAAGTCGAACATCGCCGCGAGTAGAAAACCCTCAGGGCTGTTATACTTGCTGGCATTTACAGCCCTAAGCGGAACCCTTTTATGGACTATCAGCTCGATATTAACTGGCCCGATTTTATTCAGCGTTACTGGCAGAAACGCCCGGTAGTGCTGAAGCGTGGTTTTAAAAACTTTGTCGATCCTCTTTCACCGGATGAACTGGCCGGTCTGGCGATGGAAAACGAGGTGGATAGCCGCCTGGTCAGCCATCAGGATGGCAAATGGCAGGTCAGCCACGGCCCGTTCGAGAGCTATGATCATCTGGGTGAGAACAACTGGTCGCTGCTGGTACAGGCGGTCAATCACTGGCATGAACCCTCTGCCGCACTGATGCGCCCTTTCCGTTTCCTGCCTGACTGGCGTGTTGATGACCTGATGGTGTCGTTTGCCGTGCCGGGCGGCGGCGTCGGTCCCCATTTTGATCAGTATGATGTCTTTATTATTCAGGGTGCCGGTCGCCGTCGCTGGCGCGTCGGTGAAAAGGTGCCGCTGAAGCAGCACTGCCCGCACCCGGATCTGCTGCAGGTTGAGCCATTCGACGCCATCATCGATGAAGAGATGGAGCCGGGTGATATTCTCTATATTCCGCCAGGGTTCCCGCATGAAGGCTACTCGCTGGAAAACGCCCTGAACTACTCCGTGGGTTTCCGTGCCCCCAGCGGACGCGAATTAATCAGCGGCTTTGCGGATTACGCGCTGGCCAATGAGCTGGGCAGCCTGCGCTTCAGCGATCCGGATGTGCCTGCACGTGATTGCCCGTCGCAGATTCTGCCGCAGGAGATCGAAGGCGTACGTCAGTTGATGCTGGATGTGGTCAATCAGCCGGAGCAGTTCTCTCAGTGGTTTGGCGAATTCATTTCCCAGTCACGTCACGAACTCGATGTCGCGCCGCCGGAACCGCCTTATCAGCCCGATGAAATTTATGATGCGCTGCAACAGGGCGATACCCTGAGCCGGTTAGGTGGCCTGCGTGTCCTGACGATTGGTGATGCGGTCTATGTCAACGGTGAGCGGGTTGAGTGTTCACATCCCGATGTGATGGCGGTCCTGGCGCGCCACTATCGCATCACACTGGACGATCTGGGCGATGCGCTGGATGACCCGTCGGTACTGGCGCAGATTGCTGATCTGGTCAATGCCGGTTACTGGTACTTCGGCGACGAATAATCTGAGCTGATACTGAATCAGGCTCTCTTGCCGCCGTGGCAGAGAGCCTTTTTTGTGTCTGCGAGTTTAATTCTTCTTCTGCGCCGCCAGCTCTGACAGCCGCACAATCACTTCCACCGATTTCGCCATGATATTCAGCGAAGCAAACTCATGCTTACCGTGATAGTTATAGCCACCGGTGAAGATATTCGGGCAAGGTAACCCTTTCCACGACAGCGCCGATCCATCCGTACCGCCGCGAATCGGTTTCACTACCGGCTCAATGCCGCAGTCACGCATCGCCTGTAAAGCCAGTTCGATGATGTGCGGGAACGGCTCAACCTTTTCACGCATGTTGCGATAGCTGTTGGTGATCTCGACGGTGACCGAACAGTCCGGGTGCAGGGTTTTGTTGATCTCTGCGGCAATCTGCAGAAGCGTCTGTTTACGCTGTTCAAAACTCTCCGTTCCGAAGTCACGAATGATATAAAGCATCTCGGCGTGTTCAACGCTGCCTTTGATCTGATGCAGATGATAGAAGCCCTGATAGCCGTCAGTATATTGCGGTTTTTCGCTAGCCGGGACCGCGGCATGAAACTGGTTTGCCAGATCCAGCGCATTGACCATCACCCCTTTGGCGGAGCCAGGGTGCACGTTGTTACCGACGATTTTGACGGTGGCCGAAGCAGCATTGAAGTTCTCATATTCGAACTCCCCTAAATCACTGCCATCAATGGTGTAGGCCCAGTCAGCGGCAAAGCCTTCCACATCAAAGTGAGAAGTGCCGCGGCCAATCTCTTCATCGGGCGTAAAGGCAACACGGATCGCACCGTGCGGCGTATCGCTCGCAGCCAGTTGCGCCATTGCCGTCATAATCTCGGCAATACCTGCTTTATCATCCGCGCCCAGCAGGGTCTTGCCATCGGTGGTAATCAGCGTATGCCCAATCAGCTTATGCAGCACCGGGAACATCACCGGCGAGAGAATTTCGTTGCCGTTACCCAGCGCAATGTCTCCGCCGCGATAATTTTCAATGATCTGCGGATTAACATGTTTCGCCGTAAAGTCTGGCGAGGTATCCATGTGAGAGATGAAACCGATGACTGGCGTCGGCCAGTCAACATTGGCGGGCAGCGTGCCCATGACGCAACAGTGATCGCTTAAGGAGACATCGACAAAACCCAATGCCAGCAACTCCTCCTGCAACTGACGCGCCAGCGTCCACTGCCCTTCACTGCTGGGCACCTGGCGCGCCTGCGGCTTAGCCTGTGTCTCAACGGCCACATAACTTAAAAAGCGCTCAAGTAACTGTTCCATATCTCATCCTTTAAAAGTGCCATCCGGTATTATTAACAGACCAGCCGGTTACAACGTTGCGTAAAATCATTCGCAGACAGGTTAGCGCTGTCGATGACCTTTGGGAAAGCAATAAGCCCGAAAAAAACGGCTGATTACAAGATTGTTGCGGCAAACCTCGCAATGTTGATAAACACCGGGCGGCTGGAATCAGAATGACGGGCAAAAAAACGGCGAGGCGGCCATAGCCGCCCCTGCTTACTTATAAAGCGCGCGCAGCAGCTTATGCACAAACTCCGGCACCACTTGGCTCGCCAGGCCGTAATGTCGCTCGGCAAATTCGTTGCCCACCTGGCTTGGCTCCAGGTTCAGCTCAACAGTATGCGCGCCCTGCAGTTTGGCTTCATGGACAAAACCCGCCGCCGGATAGACATGGCCTGAGGTGCCGATAGCGATAAAGTAATCGGCCTGTTCCAGCGCCTGATAAATCTGCTCCATGCCCAGCGGCATCTCACCAAACCACACTACGTGCGGCCGCAGCGCCGAGGGAAACTGGCAGCAGGTGCAGCGATCGTCCGGGGTGATATCACCGATCCACTCAATGACCTGACCGCTGGTGACACAGCGCACTTTTAAAAGCTCACCATGCATATGCAGCACCCGGCTGTTTCCGGCACGCTCATGCAGATTGTCGATGTTTTGCGTGACCAGCAAAAAGTTATCGCCTAATACCTGTTCCAGCTCCGCCAGCGCCAGATGGGCCGCGTTAGGCTGAATCTCTGCCTCCTGCAATTGCTGACGGCGCGCATTGTAAAAGCGCTGCACCAGCGCAGGATCGCGCTGAAATCCTTCGGGCGTCGCAACATCTTCAACGTGGTGCTCTTCCCACAGGCCGTCAGCCGCGCGGAAGGTCCGGATGCCGGACTCCGCTGAGATGCCTGCGCCGGTCAGCACGACAATATGCGGCTGAGGATGGGCGGCCAGTTCGGCCTGACGATCGCGCTCAAATATGCGCTGGCGAAAGCGCTGATGCACTTTTCTCCGGGTTTTCTTCAGGCGGGCAAGTCGTATGCGGCGACGTGGTGTACGCATAAAATCTCCTGGCGTAGCAGCTGCGGCGAGCCGCTCTAAACAGATTCCGGGTTAACATCACCCGATAGTAACGGTTGCTGAGGGCCGCGCCCAACAGCAAAGGTCTTAAACAGATGCGGCGCGAAAGGATTCGCGCCGCATTTTTTCACTGACCGCTTAATACCCGAGCCGGGTCAATGCGGCTGGCGCGTCTGGCGGGATACCAGCTCGCCAGCAGGCTCAGCAGAATCGCGGTAATCAATACTGAGAACACATCAATCCAGTGCAGTTCCGACGGCAGGAAATCAATGAAGTAGATATCACCCGCCAGCAGATGATGACCGGTAACCGACTCCAGTCCGCGCACCAGTGAGGTCAGATTCAGCGCCACCAGCACGCCCGCGACCACGCCGCTGACGCTGCCCAGCAAGCCTGCCAGCAAACCGTACCAGATGAAGATGGCGCGGATCAGCCGGTCTTTAGCACCGAGGGTACGGAGCACCGCAATGTCACTGCTCTTATCCTTCACCGCCATCACCAGCGTTGAGACGATGTTAAAGCAGGCGACGCCAATCACCAGCACCATCGCCAGATACATGATGGCGCGGATCATCTGAATGTCGCGGTACATATAGCCGTAGGTGCCAATCCAGCTCTTGATGTAGACGTAGGAACGGGTCGCTTCACCGGCATCCCGCACCAGTCTGACCGCCTGGAACGGGTCGGTCATCTTCAGGGCGATGCCGGACACGCTGTCACCCATCTCCAGATAGTGCTGCGCATCGGCGAGTGGCACCAGCGCCAGGCTGTGATCCAGCATGCCGCTCAGTTGCAGAATACCGCTGACCTGAAGCCGGATACGTTTAGGCTGAAGCAGTTTGTTATCACCATCGTTATTGGGGATCATGATGGTGATCCAGTCGCCCTGCTTCACATTCAGCGATTTAGCTATGCCGCCGCCCAGAATGATCTGCTGCTTACCGGCGGCAAAAGAGGACCAGCCGTCATCTGCCACAAACTGTGGCAGGGCACTGAGGCGCGGCTCCTGTGCCGGATCAACGCCCTTTACCTGCAGCGCTTCCAGCCGGGCGCCGCTCTCAATCAGGCCGGTGAAGTTAACATAAGGCGCCGCCGCCGCAATGCCGGGCACCTTTTCAATCGGGGCAATCATCGATTGCCAGTGCTGGAACGGCTGATTGACCGCCTCGATCTCGCCGTGCGGCACCACCGCCAGAATGCGGTTGTTCAGCTCACGCTCAAAACCATTCATGGCGCTCAGACCGATAATCAGCACCGCCACGCCCAGCGCAATACCGATGGTGGAGATCACTGAAATCAGCGACACCATGCCGCCACGACGGCGGCCCCGGCTAAAGCGCAGGCCCAGCAACAGGGATAACGACGAACCCATTACACCGCTCCTGCCATGGTGAGCTGATCGCTTAACTGACCATCACGCATCTCCATCTGACGCGTCATGCGTTTTGCCAGCATCAGATCGTGGGTCACCACCAGAAACGCGGTGCCCTGACGCACGTTCAGTTCGCCCAGTAATTCAAAAATGGCGTCGGCGTTGCGCGCATCGAGGTTACCGGTTGGCTCATCCGCCATCACCAGCCGTGGGCGGTTAACCAGCGCACGGGCAATCGCCACGCGCTGGCGTTCGCCGCCTGACAGTTCTGAAGGCCGGTGCGTGGCGCGATGGTCCAGCCCGACCGCGGCCAGCATATCGCGGGCGCGATCCTGCGCTTCCGTTTTAGCCGTTTTGCCAATCAGCAGCGGCATCGCCACGTTCTCCAGCGCGCTGAAGTCCGGCAGCAGATGGTGGAATTGATAGATAAAGCCCAGCTCGCGATTACGCAGTTCCGCTTTGGCCGACGAGGACATGGCATTCAGTGACTGGCCATCAAACACCACGTCGCCCGATGTCGGTGCATCCAGGCCGCCGAGCAGATGCAGCAGCGTACTTTTACCGGAACCGGAGCTGCCGACAATCGCTGTCAGTTCACCGGGCTGGAGGCTGAAAGCCACATTGCGCAGCACATCGGTCTGCACGCTGCCTTCCTGATAGCGTTTGCACAGGTCGCGGCACTGCAACAAAGGAGTGTTACTCATAACGTAAAGCCTCAGCAGGTTGAACGGCGGCAGCGCGCCACGAAGGATAGAGCGTAGACAACAGCGCCACAATCATGGCGCTGAGGGCGATGGTGACCACCTGCCACACATTAATATCAACCGGCAATGCGGCACCATCAAGGAACAGGCCAATCACCGGCATTAAGTTGTTGAGCTGGCTGGCCAGCAAGACACCGAGCAGCGTGCCGAGCAGCGTGCCGATAATGCCGGCGCTGGCACCCTGCACCATAAACACCGCCACTATTTGCCGGCGCGTCAGGCCCTGGGTTTGCAGGATCGCCACTTCGCCCTGCTTCTCCATGATCAGCAGGCCTAACGAGGTGATGATGTTAAAGGCAGCCACGGCGATGATCAGGCTCAGCAGCAGGCCCATCATGTTCTTCTCCATACGCACTGCCTGGAAGAGATCGCCTTTACGCTCACGCCAGTCTTTCCAGACCAGACCCGCAGGCAGTGTCTGCTGACTCAGACTGTCGACCGACAGCGGTTTATCCAGCCACAGTCGCCAGCCGGTAATGTTACCGGCCGGATAGCGCATCACGCGCGACGCATCCTGAAGATTGACCAGAATCTGATAACCATCGACTTCGCTGTTAGCGGCATAGGTGCCCGCTACGGTAAACAGACGCTGACTTGGCACGCGCCCCATCGGGGTGAACTGGCTGACCGACGGCACCATCAGACGCAGCTGATCGCCACGTTTTACGCCAAGCTGAGATGCCAGCTGTTCGCCGAGGATGACATTATACTGCCCGGCCTGCAGCACGCTCTGCCGGGTATTGACCAGGAAAGGAGTCAGCGGATCTTTTTCATCCGGCTCAATGCCCAGCATCACGCCAACGGAGACGCTGTGCGGGCTTTGCAGCACCACATTGGCGGTGGTCAGCGGCGCAATACGGCTGACACCCTGCAGATTCAGCGAAGTGGCGGGTTGCTGTTGTGGATTGAGACTGCCTTTGTCACTGGTGATCAGCGCCTGAGGCATCAGGCCAAGAATATTGCCTTCGAGTTCACGCTCAAAACCGTTCATCACCGATAACACGGTGACCATCGCCAGCACGCCGAGCGTAATGCCAATCGTTGAGAGCCAGGAGACAAAGCGACCGAAGCGATCCGATGCTCGTCCACGCATATAACGCAGACCGATAAATAGCGCGACAGGTTGATACATGGAATCCAGTAAGCCGTTGCCTGAAAATAGGTAGTGGGATGATAAAGGAGCGGCTGGCTTTATGAAACCTCTAACCCTCTGAGTCGGCAGCAAAGTTGCATCCGGATGCGTCACTTTGCGCGCCAAAGCAGCGGAATAGCCGATAAAGCCGCCGCTTATTGGCTGATTATTCAGCGCCAGGGGGGGTAGACTACAATCAGTACCACGATCACGGGTGATTTATCGCCGGGCAGTATGAGGTAGCGACCATGTTGAAATTTCCCAAAGGCAGCATCGTTAAACATAAATCCGGGGAGATCAGAGGCGAAATCATCAACGTCTTTGAGCAGGGAAACGCACCAGCCGGCTACTACGTAAAGTGGGACGACGGTAACCTCAGCTATCATCCCGAGCAGGAGTTATCCTGGGCGAATATCGACCGCCCACGCATGCATTACACACAGCAATCCATAAAATAAAATGCCCGTTTAACCCCGTCGCTGCATGGCGACGGCGGTTTTTTCTGATCCCTTGCCAGACTCCGTCTATCCTCTCTTTATCCGCACTATTACCGCTGACGCCCGGTAATAGCTGACCGATCCCCAGATTCAGCGCGGCGCGGCAGGAAAATTGTGCCGCAGAGGTGATCCCCCTGACATAATATGGAATGATTACGTCCTGGAAAAATGGAGCAACCCCGAGATCCCATGCCCGAACAGACTCGTTATACCCTGCCCGTTAAATCCGGCGATCACCGTCAGCTCGGCCAGCTCATAGGCGCGGCGCACGCGGTGGAGTGTGCCAGCATTACCGAACGACATGCTGGTCCGGTGTTAATGATTACACCCGACACCCAAACCGCTCTGCGTCTGCTGGATGAAATCCGCCAGTTTACCGATCTGCCGGTGGCGCACCTTGCCGACTGGGAAACGCTGCCCTACGACAGCTTTTCGCCGCATCAGGATATTATCTCCGCCCGCCTGTCGACCCTCTACCAGTTGCCGGTGATGCAGCGCGGTATGCTGATCATGCCGGTCAACACCCTGATGCAGCGCGTCTGCCCGCACAGTTTCCTGCACGGCCATGCGCTGGTGATGAAGCAGGGACAAAAACTGTCACGCGACCGGCTGCGCGACCAGCTTGAGCAGGCCGGCTATCGCCATGTCGATCAGGTGATGGAGCACGGTGAATACGCCACGCGCGGCGCCCTGCTCGATCTGTTCCCGATGGGCAGCGATCAGCCCTACCGCATCGACTTTTTCGATGATGAGATCGACAGCCTGCGTCTGTTCGACGTCGACAGTCAGCGCACGCTGGAAGCGGTCCCCGAAATTAACCTGCTGCCTGCGCATGAGTTTCCCAGCGACAAAGCCGCCATTGAGCTGTTCCGCAGCCGCTGGCGTGAAACGTTTGATGTGCGCCGTGAGTCGGAGCATGTCTATCAGCAGGTCAGCAAAGGCACGCTGCCAGCGGGCATCGAATACTGGCAGCCGTTGTTTTTTGAGCAGCCGTTACCCAGCCTGTTCAGCTATCTGCCGGATAATACCCTGATTGTGAACTGCGGCGATCTTGAAGGCAGCGCCAGCCGCTTCTGGCAGGATGCCGAGGCGCGTTATGAAAATCGCCGCGTTGATCCGATGCGTCCACTGCTGGAGCCGGTCACCCTGTGGCTGCGTCCGGATGCATTGATGGGAGAGCTGAAAGCCTGGCCGCGCATCCAGATGACCAATGAGGTGCTGCCCGCCAAAGCCGCGAATACCAACCTCGGCTATACCCCGCTGCCTGATCTGACCGTTCAGGCGCAGGCTAAAGCGCCGCTCGACCATCTGCGTCAGTTTATTGAGACCTTCAGCGGCACCGTGGTCTTCTCGGTGGAAAGTGAAGGCCGCCGTGAGAGCCTGCAGGATCTGCTGGCACGGATTAAACTGCGTCCTCAGCCGGTGCACCGCTTCGATGAAACCGGCGAAGAGCGTTTCCGACTGATGATCGGCGCCAGCGAGCGCGGTTTTATCGATACCCAGGGCAACCGGGCGCTGATTTGCGAAAGCGATTTGCTGGGCGAACGCGTCAGCCGTCGCCGTCAGGATACCCGTCGCACTATCAATCCGGACATTCTGATCCGTAACCTGGCGGAGCTGCATCCCGGCCAGCCGGTGGTGCATCTGGAACACGGTGTGGGCCGTTATATCGGCCTCACCACGCTGGAAGCCGGCGGCATTGAGGCGGAATATCTGATGCTCTCTTACGCCAACGACGCCAAACTTTATGTGCCGGTTTCATCGCTGCACCTGATCAGCCGCTACGCGGGCGGTGCCGACGATAATGCACCACTGCACAAACTGGGCAGCGATGCCTGGTCGCGCGCACGGCAGAAAGCGGCTGAGAAAGTGCGTGATGTGGCGGCTGAACTGCTGGATATCTATGCTCAGCGCGCCGCCAAAACCGGCTTTGCCTTTAAGCATAATCGCGAGCAGTATCAGCTGTTCTGCGAAAGCTTCCCGTTTGAAACCACCCCGGACCAGGCGCAGGCGATCAACGCGGTGCTGAGTGATATGTGCGAGCCGCTGGCGATGGATCGTCTGGTGTGCGGCGACGTTGGTTTCGGTAAAACCGAAGTGGCCATGCGCGCGGCGTTTCTGGCGATTGAGAACCATAAACAGGTGGCCGTGCTGGTGCCGACCACCCTGCTGGCACAGCAGCATTACGATAACTTCCGCGATCGCTTCGCCAACTGGCCGGTTCGCATTGAGATGCTTTCCCGTTTCCGTACTGCCAAAGAGCAGGCGCAGGTGCTGGAACAGGCCAGCGATGGCAAGATCGACATCTTAATCGGCACCCATAAGCTGCTGATGAGCGATCTCAAATGGCACGATCTCGGTCTGCTGATTGTTGATGAAGAGCACCGTTTCGGCGTGCGTCACAAAGAGCGCATCAAGGCGATGCGCGCCGATGTGGACATTCTGACGCTGACCGCAACGCCAATCCCTCGCACCCTGAATATGGCCATGAGCGGCATGCGCGATCTCTCGATCATCGCCACGCCGCCTGCGCGCCGTTTAGCGGTGAAAACCTTTGTCCGTGAATTTGACGATCTGGTGATCCGCGAAGCGATCCTGCGTGAGGTTCTGCGTGGCGGACAGGTCTACTATCTCTACAATGACGTTGAAAATATCGAGAAAGCGGCGCAGCGTCTCAGCGAACTGGTGCCGGAAGCGCGTGTCGCGATTGGCCATGGTCAGATGCGTGAGCGTGATCTGGAACGGGTGATGAACGATTTCCACCATCAGCGTTTCAACGTGCTGGTCTGTACCACCATTATCGAAACCGGTATCGACATTCCGACCGCCAATACCATCATCATCGAGCGGGCCGATCACTTTGGCCTGGCGCAGTTGCATCAGCTGCGTGGTCGCGTCGGGCGCTCGCATCATCAGGCTTATGCCTGGCTGTTAACACCGCATCCGAAGTCGATGACCGCCGATGCGCATAAGCGGCTGGAGGCGATCGCTTCACTGGAAGATCTGGGAGCCGGTTTTGCGCTGGCAACGCACGACCTGGAGATTCGCGGTGCCGGCGAACTGCTGGGTGATGAGCAGAGCGGACAGATGGAGACGCTGGGCTTCACGCTTTATATGGAGCTGCTCGAGAATGCGGTCAATGCACTGAAAGCGGGTCGCGAGCCGTCACTGGAAGATCTCACCAGCAACCAGACCGAGGTGGAGCTGCGGATGCCCGCCCTGCTGCCCGAGACCTTTATCCCGGATGTCAGTACCCGTCTTTCACTCTATAAACGCATCGCCAGCGCGGAGGCTGAAGAGGAGCTGCAGGAGCTGAAGGTTGAGATGATCGATCGCTTTGGCCTGCTGCCCGATCCGGCGCGTAACCTGCTGGATGTGGCGATTATCCGGCTGAAAGCCCGCGCTGTCGGTCTGCGTAAGATCGAAGCCAGCGACAAAGGCGGTTATTTCGATTTTGCGCCGAAGAACAACGTGGATCCGGCATGGCTGATAGGCCTGCTGCAGAAAGAGCCTCAGCAGTGGAAGCTGGATGGGCCGACGCGACTGCGGTTTACCCGTGAGCTATCGGAAAGAAAGGTACGACTTGAGTGGGTGCAGGGATTCGTTTCGCAACTAGCTCAACGGCAGGCGTAACACCCTGCCCGTGCGTTGATGAGCTAACCGGTTAAGCGCCGGTTAGTTTGCCGCAAAAAAAGGCGCATCCTGAGTGAGATGCGCCTTTTTCATTACTGCTGTATTACGTTGTGCTGTGTGGCCGCGTGAGCGGCAAAGCTTTGCCCAATTACGCCTGATCGCCGTTGAGAACCAGCTGACCATTGCGATCCAGTGGAATACGCGTGCCGGGGTCATTTTCCATACGGATTTTACCCTGCTGATCGCCTATTTTATAGGTCACGTCATATCCCAGTTTTTTCTCTTGTTTGTCGTAAACGGTTTTGCAGCGCTGTTCGGTTGTGGTGTAGGTATCCCGATCCTGCAGTCCGCCCTGGACCTGATTACCGGCATAACCCCCCGCTACCGCACCTGCTACTGTCGCCACATCTCTGCCGCGACCGCCACCAAACTGGTGACCCAGCACTCCACCTGCCACTGCACCTAATACAGACCCGGCAAGACGGTTTTCATCCTGCACGGCCCGACGGTGAGTCAGAGTGACATTACGGCACTCCTGACGAGGCTGTTTAATGCTCTCTTTGATTGGCGTTGCAGACAGTACCTGAGCATATTGAGGACCGCGATCAAACACGTTCATGCCTGCTACGGCTGCAACACCCAGAGCTGCTGCCACACCAATACCGATACCCGCTAACATTGATTTATTCACAGGAAGTTCCTCCTGAAAAGTGTTACCGCGCAATCCTGCTGCTAAAGCATCCTCGTTAACTGAGGTATAACCGGCGTGCGCGACGCGCCGTGTTTGTTGAGATGAAGTTTTACAGATGGACCGAAAATGCAACATCAGATAAATGGAGGAAATTGGTCACTTTGCTATCAGGACCAGTTTTTAGGAGAGTTCTGAGGTTAACGTTTTACCGGACTAACACTCATGATATAGCCCCTCAACAGGGCGTATAGCTGGCGCTAAACAGACGCTGGCAGGAGGTTACAGAGTATTTTTCATGAAACGTTGAGGCCTATCTACCTTAGGCCTGGTGACGCAGGGAAAACATCACCTGATAATCCTGTAAGATCAGAAAATAATGTCGATAGCGGCATGCGTTCGGGCAATAAGCAATGCAGCCCTGCGATGTGTAGCAAAGCGACAATGATATTTTCCTCAGGCGCAGCCCGCTTCACATTACCAATGAGGGTTAATTTTTTCATCAATAATATAATATGAAAGAGGCGCAGGGAGAATACCGAATGCATTGCCCTGAGAAAGCTTTGTCTTTTTTGCTTCATCTGACTGAAGGTACATCGCGTTATCATTGCTGTATAGTGCCTTATCTAACGCTTCGCTGCTTAACGAGGTGCAGGTTTTATAGACCTCTCTGAAATATTTATTGCCGTCTTCAACATCTTTTTTTAATAGTGCAAGTTCATTAGGCCGAACCCATTCGCTTTTAATATTCGGCGCGGCCGAAGGGTGAAGAATGAATGATGCCAGCGGAAACGTATATCTCTTTTTCGCGCCACAATAGATAAGCGTTGCAGCAGAAGCGGCTACCCCGTCGTTAATCGTTTCAATGGGTATCACAGAGCCTTTAACACTCTGCATAGGCAAGATAGCCGCTCTCCATGCTTCCACCGAAGCTGCTGATATACAATTCTATTACTTTAACCGCCGGGTAGTTATTGTTAATATCGTTTATTGCCGATATAATTTCTGATACCAGACGTGAGTTGACTTCGCCAATGTAGGCGATTTTGGCTTCATGTAAATTTTCAGGGCTGTTGCTTTCACTCTTCGTCCAGCGCATCTCAGCAAAAGATGAAAAAGACAATGCCAGAAAAGCCACTATAATAAGTCTGCGTTTCATTTAGAGGACCTTTAATTTAAAAATATTAAAGTGACATTAACCAATCATAAACCGGAGGAAGCCACGGGATACACCGATGCCAGCTGACTCTTCTGATTAAATCCAGCCCATAATAGAGTGTCATACTATAAACAGTCAGAAATATCATCACCAGCATAGCAATAAGGACGCAGCCTCTTCGTTGACTGCTGCTCTTCCAGTAACGACGTGCAAAGCAGCAAACAAAACAGATCATCAACCACGCTAAAAAATAGAATAATGTCAGCATAGTTACTCTTGTCAAACCATCTGACTTCCACACCATTAGCCGATGAAAAATCTTTATAATAAGCACCCGATTACCGTTTATTAAGCGTGTCATTACAGGGAAGTCACGATCAGGCTTAGATAGACATGTAATTGTCCAGATTACTTTCGTCCCCGTATGTTTTACACATCCAGAACAAATAGATAACGTAATTCCGCTACTGACAGTAAAACAGTTTTGGTTTTATCCTTAATTAAAAGACCGGCAACACTAATGGTACAAGTTGATCGGCGTTTCAGTATTCATTTCCCGCGCCTCACCTTTTTAACGTGCGGGGCAATGGGGAGAGTTCAGACCAGTCTGGGCGTTCACCTGACATAATGGCCCTTTGCTGCGATGGGGTAATCGATTGAAAGATATCGGGCATTGCTTTCTGAATAGGGTGATCTGATGATGTTGTGGCAATGCTGACATCACGACTGCATGAGGATAAACCGATAGCAAATATTATTGAGGCTAGACATCTGACCATACCGCGCTCCTGTATTTTCTCTGATAATTCAGAAAATGTCCTTACTGTAATTCATGTCATCCAAGCTCAGACTGTTCATATGACTATTCAAACAGGTTAGCATGAGATCTTTTTGAATAAAAAAATTCAAATTGAAAACTCCCTTCCTTTTAAAAACACCCTTTTTTTTTGAATTTAACTTTACTTTTCTGACCGCATTTTATCCTAAAAAATCTTTCAAAGATTAAAATTTAAATAACGGTAAGACCGGTTGAATAATAAGCTTACAGCGCAAAAAACAATTGTCAATATCGATCGATAATAGGATTACAATAGCCTGAACCTATCACAATCAGCCTAATGATCGTTCCTAACGATTATTAATTAAATAGCGATTTATGTAACACCATGTCTTAAAAGAACTTTCAATATTAAAAACAAAAAGCCCTCTTCATAATAGTGACATCTATTATGGTCATTTTGACGTTCAGAAAGCGACCTGCGGTTTAGTTTATATTTACCTTCGAAACCTTTCTTTTGTAAAAAACAAAAACAAATATAACAATGAATCTAATATTGCACCGAATTTTGTCTTTTATAATCGCTTCAGACGTATTAAAGAAGCACGTGTTATTTGTATCAGGACGGGGACAGATTGTCGGGGGGTCGGGCGTCGATAAATCAGCAGAGTTAAACTTTAATAGATGGGCAGTCATTGTGTGATTCTGTGCCGAAATTGAGGGGTGTGGGTCTATCTGGCTGATCAATATCACAGACACCAGACCCAAACGTTTCCGCGCGCTGATGTATGTCTCGATCACGCATTTCTATGGCAGCCGTGATGCTGAGAACGCGACCCGCGGTCAGTGCCCGTTCCTGCGTATCGACAACGTTAATACCGGTCTCGGTTTAGCCGTGTCTTAACAAGGGATGAGTCGCGTGCTCAGTGAGACCAAACAGCCGGGGTCGATGAAACTGAAGTAGCTAAGCGTGACTGAAATAGATTGCCGTTACTGGAGTTTACGCCTCCAGGCAGACTCTTGTTCTTTATGGCATCGCATGAGGAGATCATTATAAAGTTACTGTGGCACCTTCATAATATTTAAATTAATTCATGCTCTGACCGATAAGACCCAGCATGGCACAAGAACCGGTTTCAGTGCTGGTCCGCAAAAAAAAGCCCCCTGCATCAGAGGGGGCTGTTATCAATCTACCTTGATCGCCAGTGACGAATTAGTGCAGCTTCAGCCGGGGACGAATAACCCGGTTAATACTGCCGACCAGCATCATCAGGCCGGTTTTGAAATAGCCATGCAGGGCGATCTGGTGCATACGATAGAGCGAGATGTAGACAAAGCGCGCGATGCGCCCTTCCACCATCATTGAGCCGCGCATCAGATTGCCCATCAGGCTGCCGACCGTACTGAAGCGGGAGAGCGATACCAGCGAGCCATGATCTTTATAGACATAGGCTTTCAGCGGTTTACCGTCACGCTGCGCCAGAATGTTGTCCATGGCGCGTGAAGCCATCTGATGCGCTGACTGGGCGCGCGGTGGTACAAAACCGCCGCCCGGCAAGGCGCAGGAGGCGCAGTCACCAATCGCGTAGATGTCATCGTCCAGCGTGGTTTGCAGCGTCTCTTTGACCACCAGCTGATTGATGCGGTTGGTTTCCAGTCCGCCAATCTCTTTCAGGAAGTCGGGTGCTTTAATCCCAGCCGCCCAGACCATCAGATCGGCTTCGATAAACTCACCGCCTTTGGTATTCAGGCCATTACGCTCGGCGCTGGTGACCATGGTCTGCGTCAGCACGCGCACGCCCAGCTTGGTCAGCTCCTGATGTGCCGCAGCAGAGATGCGTGGTGGCAGTGCAGGCAGGATACGTTCACCCGCTTCCACCAGCGTCACATTCAGCGCTTCGCGGCCCAGGCCTTTGAAGCCGTAGCTGTGCAGCTGTTTCACCGCGTTGTGCAATTCAGCTGACAGCTCAACGCCTGTTGCCCCGCCACCCACGATGGCGATGTTAACTTTCTCGACCCGGCCTTCGCTGGCGGAGAATTTCAGGAACAGGTTGAGCATTTCGTTATGGAAACGACGCGCCTGATGCGGATTATCAAGGAAGATGCAGTGATCTTTGACGCCCGGCGTACCGAAATCATTCGAGGTGCTGCCCAGCGCCATCACCAGCTGGTCGTAGGCCACTTCACGCTGTGGCACCAGCACTTCGCCCTGTGTATTCAGCACTTCGGCCAGGCGGATCACTTTTCGGGTGCGATCGATATCGGTAAGCGAACCCAGCTGGAACTCAAAACCGTGATTGCGGGCATGAGCCAGATAGCTCAATGCATCAATGCCTTCGTCCATTGAGCCGGTCGCCACTTCGTGCAGTAGCGGCTTCCACAAATGACTGTGGTTACGATCAACCAGGATAATCTCGGCCTTCTTTTTACGACCCAGTTTATGGCCCAGCTGCGTGGCCATTTCCAGGCCGCCCGCTCCCCCTCCGACAATAACAATTTTCTTAACAGACGTAGTCAACAAAGACCCCCTCAAATTGTGAACCAAAAGTTAACCAAAGGTTAAATTAAACCTTAAGAAACATAGGGTTGGCGAAGTTAAAATCGCAATCTGCTGGGAGAATAGCATGGCGGGAAGAGGAGAACATAAGAATATTGATATACATCAAAGCGGGAAAATAAAACTCAGATAATTACGTAATAAAAACAGGCACCTTACGGTGCCTTTGCTGCTTAACCTAATGTTTTAAAAGCTTTTATCCGCTTAAGGTGTGGGGATATGTTTTTGAATTTGTGCCCTTCCGTCTCATCCCAGACAATTTCATAAAACGGATGCAGCTGGTCAGCAATGTGCTGGCTGTCGAGCGCCTCATCGTGACGGGAGAGAATGGCCAGACAGCGGTCACGATTACGCTCGCGAAAATCGCTGACGCACTTCGTTGCGATATCCTGATACTCCTCCGGCCGGTCGATCTTCCCTTCCATGTTCGCCTGCGGCGAGAGGTTGGGATTAAAAATCACCTGCCGGATGCCGCACAGAAATCCAATGCGCTCTGACCAGAAGCCGCCCAGTCCGACGCCGCAAATCAGCGGCCGGTCGTCGTCAGAAAGCGTCAGCATCTTATCGGTCTCTTTTAGCAGAAACTGCATGTCATGTTTGGGATGGCGGGTGCTGTAACTGATCAACCTGACGTCAGGATCGATAAATTGCAGTTGCAGCACTTTTTCGTGATTGCCCGGACTGTTGGAATCAAAACCGTGCAGATAGATGATCATGATAATCCTCAAGGTAGTGATAGCGCCGGGCAGTCACTGCTTACCACGACGCCTTATGAGCCAGCCAGCGTTCCTGAAGCGCACTCAGTTGCTGAGCATTATTTTTCCAGCGATGCGTTCCCCGCAGTTCATCGCGGGTAAACCTGCCCTGATGATACAGCTGTGTAACCCGCTCTGACCCGACCGGGATCAGGTTATCCAGTACACTGATGGCACCCTGACGCTGATTGCAGACCAGAATCATGTCACAGCCCGCGGAAAGGGACTGCTGCGCCCGCTCAGGATAGCTGCCCATCACCGCTGCACCCTCCATCGACAGATCGTCGGAGAAAATAATACCGTCAAAGCCCAGTTGCTCACGCAGCACGGTTTTAAGCCAGTATGGCGAACCACTGGCGGGCAGCGGATCAACTTCGGAGTAGATGACGTGTGCCGGCATGATCGCGTCCAGTGCCTGTTCGGTAATCAGCTTGCTGAAGATTGCCATGTCATGTTCACGCAGCGTCTTTTCATCCCGCGGATCGCGTGGAGTCTCTTTATGCGAATCCGCACTCACCGCACCGTGACCCGGAAAATGTTTGCCGGTGGTCTTCATGCCGGCCTCGTGCATCCCAGCAATAAAGCGGCGAGCGACGTCAAGGGCGATGCCCGGATCGGCATGGAAAGAACGGTCGCCAATCGCGGCGCTGATATGACCAATATCGAGTACCGGCGCAAAGCTGATATCGATATCCATGGCGATCATCTCGGCCGCCATTTGCCATCCCGCCTGTTGTGCCAGTTCACCGGCGGTATCCAGGTCATGCAGCGCAGCAAAAGATTGCATGGCAGGCAGTTGGGTGAAGCCGTCACGGAAACGCTGCACGCGACCACCCTCCTGATCCACCGCCACTACCAGCCGGGTGTGAGAGGCGGCGCGGATCTGCCGCACCAGCTCTGCCAGCTGTGCGGGATCATGATAATTTCGGGCAAATAAAATTAAACCGCCCACCAGCGGATGCTGCAGGATGTCGCGCTCTTCGCCATCCAGTTCATAACCCTCGACGTCAAGCATCAGGGGGCCGGGTAAATCTGATCTCATATCATGAATCCTGTAGCGAAACGCACCTGCGTAACGCGATTAAATCTGTTCCCAGCTCTGTCGAGCCAGCTGTTGTAATGTGTCGTCGTCACGCTGACCAGAACGGAGCTGATACCAGCTGGCCATCAGCAACTGCAGCCAGGGCTGCCAGCGTCTGACCTGATGCACCAGCGCGGTAAGCGGCAGCTGCATCGCCGCGGCATACTCAGCCAGCCACTCGGCCTGGTGCTGCGGATCGCTGGCACAGAGAGCCGCCAGCTCCAGCGCCACGTCGCCATCGGCGGCATACTCCCAGTCGATCAGACGCAGACCTTCGGGACTTTGTATGACATTTCCGGCATGCAGATCCATGTGCAGCGGAGCCAGCCTCAGCGGCTGGGGTTCACCCTGCTGCGTCAGACGCCTGAGCGCCCGCAACCAGCGGTGATGCCGCTGTGGAGTAAGCTGCCAGTAGCGCCATAACAGCGGCAACAACTGCAGACGATAGCCGGTCAGCGGCTGCTGATGCAGCTGCTGTAGCAGTGCCACGATCTGTGGACGCTGCTGGCTGAAGCGGTGTTCATCCAGCGCATCGCCTGCGCACCAGGTCAGGATAATCCCCTGACGATGGCACGCCACGGGCTGCGGTGTTACTCCGCTGGCTTGCAATTTGCGTAACAGACGGAATTCGCGCTGCCGATCCACAAACGGAATAGCCGGTTGCGGTGTCGCCCGCGCGATAAAGGTTCCGCGCGGGCTGACAATCTTCTGGCTGTGCCCGGTCAGACCGGCCAGCGGGATAAAGGATATCTTTTCTGGTTCGCCGGTGACCTGCTGAATCATCCGCTGGAAAGCGGGATTAATTCTGTGCAATGCCGTTGCCGGACCAGATGATCTCGCCTGTCTGAACCAGCATCAGTTGCATTTGCAGCGTCGGCGCTTTGACATCGCCACGCGCGTTGCTATAGAGCACATACTGAGCGTTAACGTTACGCGCCAGGCCAATCGCTTTACTGCGCGAGTTCAGGCTGTCATCCGGCGATAATCCCAGCGTCTGCTTGGCCTGCGCCAGTTGGTCAGCAGAAACCAGGGTGAATTTGCCGTTGTTATTCAGCGCATTCTGGATAGCTGCCGTCGCTTTCTCGCTTTGCAGCGCACCGTTGGTGCTGTTTTTAACGCGATCCACCAGCAACACGCTGCCCGGCTCGGCGCTGGCAGCCTGTAACATCTGCGCCACCAGCGGCTGAACGCTGGCATCCCAGTTGATAGTGACCAGTTTCGGTGGCTGCGGCACAGGCTGCGGTTGCGGCACCGGTTCAGGTTGTGGAACGGGCTGCACCGGCTCCACAGGCTGAGTCGGTTCAACCGGTGCAGGCTGCTGCTGTTTCACCACACAGCCGGTCAGAATGAGCGCAATCAGGAGCGCTCCGGTACGATTAACACTGCGTATCACGTAGAAAATCCTTAAAGATAGAGATAAAGACGAACCTTGCTGGCCGTCAGGTTACCCAGTTGCGAAGTGGCGATAATGCTGCCCTGCGCCGGAACGGTAACGGTCTGCGCCGGTTCCTGCGGGGTGATTTCCAGCCCTTTGTCGTCATACCAGTAGTAACGATAGTGCACAACAACCGGTGTTTCGCGCTGATTATAGAGCACGCTGGTGGCACGCTTCAGTCCATCGTTCTCATCCAGCGTCGGTTCATCGGTAATGATCCCTGCCGACAGCACAGAGGACTCCATCACCAGCGACTGTGACGTATTAATCATCGGTTTATCACTGCTGCAGGCCGTCAGGCAGAGCAGGATCGGCAGGCCAGTCAGCCAGGATCGCATAGCACGCTTCCGTTATCAGGTCAGTTAGAGAGCATCGGTCCCAGCGGTTCACCGCCCAGCAGATGCATATGAATGTGATAAACCTCCTGACCACCATGTTGATTGCAGTTCACAATCAGACGATAACCATTTTGATCGATACCTTCCTGACGGGCGATTTTCGCCGCGGTGGTAAACATACGTCCCAGCGCATGCTCGTGCGCCGCTTCCGCCTCGTTGACCGTTGGGATCAGCACATTCGGCACGATTAAAATATGGGTCGGCGCTTTGGGCGAAATGTCGCGGAAGGCAGTGACCAGTTCATCCTGATAAACCACATCAGCGGGGATTTCGCGGCGAATAATTTTACTAAAAATGGTTTCTTCTGCCATGGTGCAATTCCTTTAGCTTTAGCCTGAGTCTTAATCAATCAGTATGCGGGAGAAATTTGTTTTCTTTCAACCTCAGTACCACTTTTCTTGCATTGTTCGCCTGCCTTTGCAGCAGCACCCTCTCTCTGTGACCAGAACGCCGTCCTGAATGCTGTCAACACACCTGCCACACCATAAAAATGAAACGCTGTTTTATAAATTAGAATTTCGCCACCCTTTTCTTTGTCTGTTTGCCACTTCAGCGCCAGCGCTTGCCAAATTGCGAAGGTTTAGCCGCCCCGTCAGTTCTACTTTGCTAACCAGTCCGGGTGAGATGACCGGCATCACCAGGGATAAACCGCCATAAACATCAAGGAGCATCAGACATGCGCTCACGTAAAATTGGTCTTGGCCACTATCTGGCTTACGGTTCCGGAGATTTTCTTGGAGCAGGCACCACGGCGCTGACCGCCGCCTGGTTGCTCTATTTTTACACCACCTTTTGTGGGTTAACCCCGATTCAGGCCACGCTGATCTTCGCCGCTGCGCGCGTGCTGGATGCGATAGTCAGCCCGCTGATGGGCTTTCTGACCGATAACTTCGGTTCGACCTGGCTGGGCAAACGCTTTGGCCGCCGCAAATTCTTTATCCTGCTCGGCATACCCTGTGTATTCAGTTATAGCCTGATGTGGGTCAGCGACATGAGTTTCTGGTGGTATCTCTGCACGTATCTGCTGTTTGATATCGTCTACACCATGATCCTGGTGCCGTATGAAACGCTGGTGCCGGAAATGACCGACGATTTCAAACAGAAAACCCGCTTCTCTGGTGCCCGCATCGGCCTGGCACAGCTGTCGGCCATTCTGGCCGCCTTTTTACCCGGTATTTTGCTGGGTATGCTGGGCAAAGATAATCCTCTCTCCTTCTTCTACGCCAGCCTGGTGTTCTCGGTAATCTGCGCGCTGGTGCTGACGCTGGTGTGGTGCTTTACCTGGGAGCGTCACCCGGATGACTTTTCCGCCGAGTCACGCCGTGCAGAGCAGGAAAAGCAGCAGCTGACGCTGATGCAGAATCTCAAACGGCTCTATGTCGAACTGGCTTCAACCTTACGCATCCGCATCTTCCGCCAGCACCTTGGCATGTACCTCGGCGGCTATATCGCCCAGGATGTGTTTAACGCCGTCTTTACCTGGTATGTGGTATTTGTGCTGATGCAGAGCGCTCAGGTCGCCTCCAGCCTGATGGGCACCATGGCGGTGCTGCAGTTTATTGCGGTGATGGCGATGATTCCGCTCTGCATCCGCATGGGACCCGCGCCCGCCTACCGTCTGGTGGCTGTGCTGTTTGGCCTTGCGGCGCTCTCCTACGCAGGATTGTGGTATGCCGGAATGAACGACAACATGTCACTGCTGTTGGTGATCTCCGCCCTGGCAGGCCTGGGACGTGGCGGCATTAACTATGTGCCATGGAACACCTATACCTATATCGCCGATGTGGATGAGGTGATCACCGGACAGCGCCGTGAAGGGATTTTTGCCGGCATCATGACCCTGACGCGTAAAGCGTCGCAGGCTGGCGCAGTTATGCTGGTCGGTATCGTGCTGCAGCTCTCCGGCTTTGTCTCTGGCCAGGCAACCCAGGTACCCGGCGTCAGCCACACTATCCTGGCGATTCTCAGCGTCGGTACCGTGGCCGTGCTGGCCTGCGGCTTTATCGTGTCACTGCGCTTTAAGCTTAATCTGCAGACCCACACTGTGCTGCGTCAGGAGACGCTTAAGATGCGCGACGCGGGCCGCATCGTGCCGGAAAGCATCACGCCGGAAGCACGCGCAATTGTAGAAACGCTGGCTGGCATGCCTTACGAAAACCTCTGGGGCAACAACAACATTGGCTTCCTTAATCGTAATAAGCCAGCGCCGGAAAAATTGTCCGCACATCCCACTTTAAACCCTTCTTTAAACCCGACCTTAAAACGACAGGAATAAACCATGACTGTATTTCCCGTTAAACACAGCAAATTATTGTGCCAGCCCGAGCATCTGTTGCCACGCAGCGAACTGGTACAGCTGATTCAAAAGCTGACACAGAATCTGGTTAACATCACCGATGAGACAGGCGAATTTTTATTACGGCTGGACGATGGCCGGGTGATTGATACCAAAGGCTGGGCGGGTTGGGAATGGACACACGGCATCGGTCTGTATGGCATGCTGCACTACTATCAGCAGACCGGTGACCAGCAGACGCTGGCGATCATCGATGAGTGGTTTACGCAGCGTCTGGCAGAAGGCACGCCGACCAAAAATGTGAACACCGTTTGTCCTTTTCTGACGCTGGCCTACCGTTACGAAGAGACCAGGAACCCTGCCTGGGTGCCGGTGCTGGAGCGCTGGGCAGAATGGGTCATGTATGAGATGCCGCGTACCGAACAGGGCGGCCTGCAGCACATTGTCTATAACAATGAAAACCCACAGCAACTCTGGGACGATACGCTGATGATGAGCGTAATGGCGCTGGCTAAAATTGGCCAGTTGCTGAAGCGCGATGAGTGGATTGAAGAAGCGAGTTATCAGTTCCTGCTGCACACCCAGTATCTGATGGATCGTAAAACCGGCTTATGGTTCCACGGCTGGAACTTTGACGGCCGCCATAACTTTGCTGATGCACGCTGGGCGCGTGGTAACAGCTGGGTGACGATTGTCATTCCCGACTTCCTGGAGATGATGAACTGGCCTGAGCATCACGCTACCCGCCGTTTCCTGCAGCAGGTGCTGGAGACCCAGGTTAAAGCGCTCAGGGAGTGTCAGCACAGCAGCGGATTGTGGCACACCCTGCTTGATGATCCGCACAGCTACCCGGAAGCCTCCGCTACCGCCGGGTTTGCCTATGGCATTCTGAAAGGGGTTCGTAAGCGCTATCTGCCCGTGGAGTATCGTGAGGTGGCAGAAAAAGCATTGCGCGGCGTGATTGCCAATATTGATGATGATGGCGAGTTAAAACAGGTCTCCTTTGGAACCGCAATGGGCAAGGATCTGGATTACTACCGCACGGTTCCCCTGACCTCTATGCCCTATGGCCAGGCGATGGCCCTGCTCTGTCTGACAGAGTATCTGCGCGTTTACCTCTGAATCCCGGCCAAAAAAAAGCCCCGCTAAGCGGGGCTTTTTCATCGCTATAAATCATTACATGCTGCGGATGTAATCATCCATATCGGTTTTCAGGTTATCGGATTTAGTCCCGAAAATCGCCTGCACACCGGAACCGGCAACCACCACGCCACGGGCGCCGAGGTTTTTCAGTTCAGTCTGATCCACTTTCGCCACATCGGCGACGCTGACACGTAAACGGGTGATACAGGCATCCAGGTTGGTGATGTTCTCTTTACCACCAAACGCTGCCACCAGTTTTCCCGCCATCTCGGTACCGGTCGCGGTAGATTGCTCGCTGCTGCTGCTCTCTTCACGGCCTGGCGTTTTCAAATCCAGCTTCGCGATCAGTACACGGAATATGGTGTAGTAAACCAGACCATAGATGATACCAACAATCGGGAACAGCCAGATTTTACTGCTGTTGCCGCTCAGTACGATAAAGTCGATCAGACCGTGTGAGAAGCTGGTGCCGTCACGCATCCCAAGCAGAATACAGATTGGGAATGCCAGACCCGCCAGCAGCGCATGGATCACATACAGGATCGGTGCCACGAACATGAATGAGAATTCAATCGGTTCGGTGATACCCGTCAGGAATGCGGTCAGCGCGGCGGAGATCATGATACCGCCCACTTTGGCGCGATTTTCAGGCTTCGCTGAGTGCCAGATAGCAATCGCTGCCGCTGGCAGACCGTACATTTTGAACAGGAAGCCGCCAGAGAGTTTACCTGCGGTCGGGTCACCCGCCATATAACGCGGGATATCACCGTGGAACACCTGACCTGCCGCATTGGTGTATTCACCGATCTGCATCTGGAAAGGAACGTTCCAGATGTGATGCAGACCAAATGGCACCAACGCACGTTCAATTACGCCATAAATACCAAAGGCGACAACCGGGTTTTGATAGGCAGCCCACTGTGAGAACTCCTGAATCGCGGAACCTATCGGTGGCCAGATAAAGGAGAGCAGCACGCCGAGAATGATAGCTGCCAGACCGGAAATAATCGGCACAAAACGTTTACCGGCAAAGAAGCCCAGATATTCTGGCAGCTTGATGCGGTAGAAGCGATTAAACATGTATGCGGCAATGGAGCCGGCGATAATACCGCCCAGAACCCCGGTGTCGGCGAGGTGTTTAGCCTCGATCTCCGCCGCAGGCAGATGCAGCACCAGCGGGGCAACTACCGCCATGGTTTTCACCATGATGCCATAGGCAACAACCGCTGCCAGCGCCGAAACGCCGTCATTATTGGTAAAGCCCAGCGCCACACCAATAGCGAAAATCAGCGGCATGTTGGCGAACACCGATCCACCCGCTTCTGCCATCACATGCGAAACCACTGCAGGTAACCAGCTGAAATTGGCTGAACCGACTCCTAACAAAATACCGGCAATCGGCAGAACCGATACCGGCAGCATCAGCGATTTACCGACCTTTTGAAGGTTGGCAAAAGCATTTTTGAACATAGCGTGAAGCTCCTGAGTATGAGTGCATATTTGCGCAGTGCGCGTGGCAAAGAGGGAGGATTCTTTGCCGGGCTGGCGGTGACCGCCTTTTGATTTATTACGAAGGGTAAAATAATTCCCGATTTGTTACTTTGACGGGTATCACGTTTCGACAATCACAAGGGCGCACTTTACGAAATTTCTTACTGATCCGCACCAGTAATCGGCGATAAAAAGCTGACCCTGTCTGAAAAAACAGGGTCATATACGCAGGTTACAGATTAATTACAGAGGCTGAAATAATTGCTGATCAGGTGCCCAGCTGACTCATCGGGATATGAAACAGCGTGGAGAAGTTTTGGGTGGTGGTGGCTGCCAGCGTTTCTAAATCCACTCCTTTTAGCACAGCCAGATATTCGGCAACATCGCGCGTATAAGCGGGCTGATTCTCTTTACCACGGAAAGGCACCGGGGCCAGATAAGGCGAATCCGTTTCCACCAGCATCCGATCCAGCGGCACATAGCGTGCGGCTTCACGTAACTGCTCAGCATTGCGGAACGTGACGATACCCGAAAAAGAGATATAGAAGCCCATATCCAGCAGTTTTGCTGCGGTGGGCTGATCCTCAGTGAAGCAGTGCAGCACGCCGCCGCAACGTTCAACCTGCTCTTCACGCAGAATCGCCAGCGTATCTTCGCGGGCATCACGGGTGTGAACAATGATCGGTTTGTTCAGCGCAATACCGGTACGGATATGTTCCCGGAACGAGCGCTGCTGCTGATCTTTCGTTTCTGGCTGATAGTTATAATCCAGCCCGGTTTCACCCAGAGCTACCACCTGAGGATCGGCAGAGAGCCGACGAAACTCCTCAACATCATAGGCCTCTTCCTGATTCAGCGGATGCACACCGCAGGAGAGCGCTATATTTTTCCGTTCGCCGACCAGACTTTTAAGGGTATGAAAACCCGGCAGCGTGGTGGCGATTGCCAGCATAAATTTCACATCACGCGCCGCCGCTTTGGCGATCACATCATCCAGGTCACGATGGTTCTTTTCATAGTCCAGGCCATCAAGATGGCAATGGGAATCCACAATAAACATAATTACTCTCAGATAGGTTTAGCACACCTGCGCGGGCTTCTGTTTGTCCGCCCAGCTCAGAAGCTGATCGGTCAGCAATAATTCGCGATTTACCGATGCCACATGCAGTAGCTGCTCGCGACAGCGCATCCAGTCCTGGATGCTGCTGTTGAGCGCGCTGGCAGAAAAGTATCTGGCCAGCAACTGCACCACATCCTGACGATCGATATTACTCAGCCACTGACCTGCATGTTGCTGCCACTTCATTGCATCCAGCAGCAAAGAGAGCAGCCAGCCGATACGCGCTGCCGCGTCGTCGGCGTTCAGCGCAGGCAGCAGTTGCAGGATGTCCTGCTGCAACGCAGCGGACAGCGCATCGCAGAGCTTCTGTCGGGCCTGCCACGGCCCGTTTTCCAGCAGGCTTAGCGCCGCACCGGGTGCACCTGCGCTCAGACGCAGAGCCGCTAGCAGCATCTGTTCGTCGTGCGCAGCGTGCTTCTTCAGCCAGAGCAGGCTTTGTCCTTCGTCCGGCGGCGTCAGATGCAGCGCCATGCAGCGGCTGCGCAGCGTGGCCAGCAGGCGCGAGGGATCGCGGCTGCTGAGGAAGAACCAGCTGTTGGCTGGCGGCTCTTCCAGCGTTTTCAGCAGGGCGTTGGCCGCCGCTTCCGAAAGCTGCGCGGCATCCGGCAGCCAGACCACTTTCGCGCCGCCCTGCTGACCAAAGTGGTACATTTTTTCCGTAACCTGCCGCACCGCGTCGATGCCCAGGGTACTTTTGCCCTTCTCCGCCTCAAGCCGATACCAGTCAGGATGGGTATTGGCCTGCATCAGCTGGCAACCGTGGCACAGTCCGCAACTTTTCAGGCCATCCCGCTGCTGGCACATCAGCCAGCGGCTCATCCCCCAGACCAGCGCCTCATCGCCCATACCTGCCATCGCCTGGATCAACAACGCATGGTGAGCGCGATTCTCCTGATGCTGGCCAATCACCTGGCGATAAGGCTGATTCAGCCACGGATACCAGTTCATCACGCCTGCTCCGCCAGCCAGCCATCCAGCGCCGCCTGAAGTGACGCTGTCACATCGCCCAGTGATTGTGTGGCATCAATGGTGATGATGGTGGGGTCCTCCGCTGCCAGCGCCAGATAGCGCGCGCGGGTGCGTTCAAAGAAGCGCAATGACTCCTGCTCAATGCGATCCAGCTCACCGCGCGCACGGGCGCGTTGCAGACCGATGTCGGGTGTCACATCAAGATAGAGTGTCAGATCGGGACGGAAATCACCTAACACGGTATCACGTAGTGTCTGCATCAGATCGGCGTCAAGTCCACGTCCGCCCCCCTGATAAGCCTGAGAAGAGAGATCATGACGGTCGCCGATCACCCAGGCACCGCGAGCCAGCGCTGGTTTAATGACCGTTTCCACCAGCTGAACCCGCGCCGCATAGAGCATCAGCAGTTCCGCTTTATCTGTAACCTGCTCGCCCTCAATACCCTGCTTAACCAGCATCCGCAGCTGTTCTGCCAGCGGCGTTCCGCCAGGCTCACGGGTAAAGACCAGATCGTGAATGCCCCGGGCACGCAGCGTGGCGACGATGGCATCACGCGCGGTGGTTTTACCGGCGCCTTCCAGGCCTTCAATGACGATAAACTTACTGTTCATTTTTTTCCTTTAGCGTCTGCCGGTAAACCTGCACCGCCTTGTTATGGCTGGCAAGATTAGTCGTAAAGGTATGGCCGCCCTTGCCGTCCGCAACAAAGTAGAGATAGTTGGTTTTCTCGGGATGGGCCGCTGCCTGCAGGGAGGCTTTACCCGGCATGGCGATCGGACCAGGCGGCAGACCGTTAATGATATAGGTATTGTAAGCGCTGGCCGTTTCAAGATCTTTGCGGGTCAGCGTCCCGTTATAGCTGTCGCCCATGCCATAGATGACGGTGGGATCGGTCTGTAACCGCATACCGGTGCGCAGGCGGTTGATAAACACCGAGGCTACGCGCGCGCGCTCTTCGCTGACGCCAGTCTCTTTCTCAATGATTGAGGCCATGGTCACCAGCTCCTGTGGGGTTTTATAGGGCAGATTATCCGCCCGTCCCTGCCACACCTCATCAATGGTTTTTTTCATCCGCTCATGAGCGCGCTGCAGCAGCGCCATATCGGTGGTATTAGCCGTGTAGAGCCAGGTATCCGGGAAGAAGTTGCCCTCCAGCTGCTCAGGCTCCACTTTTAGTGCGCTGGCAAGGGTGGCGAACTGATCATCTTTCAGGGTATGCCGGATATAAGGCGCTTTGCGCAACTCACTCAGCCACTCTTTCAGCCGCTGGCCTTCCACGAACCGCACCGGGAACTGCGCCTCTTTACCGCTGGCCAGCAGCTGTAGCAGTGAGCGCACAGTCATGGTCGGCTCAAGGCGATAGGTACCCGCCTTGAAGGTCGCCAGTTCAGGTTCCAGACGCAGCAGCGCGCCAAACCAGATACTGTGCGGAATAATCTTCTGCTCTTCCAGCTGCGCTTCAAGTGCGACCCGGCCCGTGCCGGCAGGCAGCGTGTAGATCGTTTCCTGCTGCAGAGTTAACGGGGTGGCCGCAAACCGCTTAACCTGCCAGTAACTCAGCACAGCCGCGAGACCCACGATCGCCAGCAGGCTGACGACGATTTTTTTGCTTCGAATCATGATGCATCCATTATCTTTTCACAGCTTGCGCGCAACTGATTAAACAGCGAGCGCTCAGTAAACTCTACCGCTTCTATCTGTCGGACCGGCAGGACCGGCATCAGCGCGTTACATATCACCACTTCATCGGCGGCCAGCAACTGCGCCGGTTCGCTTTTTATTACCTGGCAAGCCTGGCCTGCGGCAGCAAGTTGCGCCATCAGACTCCGCCGCATAATGCCATCCACGCCCGACGCTGATAGATCAGGCGTGAAAATTTGCGAGCCCTGACGCCAGAATAAATTGGCCGCACAGCATTCCACCACCCAACCTTCAGTGTCAAGCACCAGCGCCTCGTCGGCGTCTGTCTGGTCAAGATGAGCTCTGATCATCACCTGCTCCAGACGATTAAGGTGCTTGATTCCGGCAAACTGTGGATTACGTGCCAGACGGATCGGGCTGAGTCGGAGTGACGCGCCACGCTGCTGTAAATCGGCGTAGTGTTGCGGCCAGGGCGCCAGCGAGACGATCCGCGTGGGTTCACCACAGCCGCGCCGGCTGTAGCCCCGCCCGCCACTGCCGGCACTGATAATCACTTTCAGCACCGCCTGGGTTTGTTGCTGCGCGGCCTGTCGCATTTCAGTCTCAAGCTGAAGCCAGTCGACGCCATCAATCCATAATCGCTCACAGCCCTCTTTGAGTCGCTGAATGTGGCTCTCCAGCAGCACGATTTTACCCTGACGCACGGCGGCGGTAGTAAAACAGCCATCGCCAAACTGCAGGCCACGGTCGCTGATGGCCAGCACCGATTGTTTTAACCCGTTAATCCACATGGTTCTCTCCTGAGCGTGACTCGTGATTTCAGCGCATTCTGCAGGATAAAAAAAGGCCCGCATCGCGGGCCTTTTTAGCAATCAACAACGATTACACTTTACGGAAGATCAACGAACCGTTGGTTCCGCCGAAACCGAAGGAGTTACACAGGGTGTACTCCAGACCGGGAACCTGACGCGCGGTGTGAGGCACGAAGTCGAGATCGCAGCCCTCATCCGGATTGTCGAGGTTAATGGTCGGTGGAACGGCCTGGTCGCGCAGCGCCAGAATCGAATAGATCGATTCAACCGCGCCTGCCGCACCCAGTAAGTGCCCGGTCATTGATTTGGTCGAGCTCACCATCACGCTGCTGGCTGCTGCCCCAAAGACCGATTTCACCGCCCGCGCTTCCGCTTTATCACCCGCTGGCGTGGAGGTGCCGTGCGCGTTGACATAGCCGATCTGCTCTGGCGTAAGCTGAGCATCGCGCAATGCGTTGATCATTGCCGCCGCGGCGCCTGATCCATCTTCTGGTGGTGAAGTCATGTGGTAGGCATCGCTGCTCATACCAAAACCTACGATTTCCGCGTAGATTTTCGCACCACGTTTCTTCGCATGTTCATACTCTTCGAGTACCACAATGCCAGCGCCGTCACCCAGCACAAAACCGTCACGATCTTTATCCCACGGGCGGCTGGCCGCTTGCGGGTTTTCATTACGGGTTGAGAGAGCACGTGCTGCGCCAAAGCCACCGACGCCTAATGGCGTACTGGCTTTCTCTGTGCCACCCGCCAGCATCACATCAGCATCGTTATAGGCGATGATACGTGCGGCATGACCGATGTTATGCACACCAGAGGTACAGGCTGTCGCGATAGAGATGCTTGGACCTTTCAGGCCATACATGATGCTGAGATGACCCGCCACCATGTTAACGATGGTTGAAGGCACAAAAAATGGGCTGATTTTGCGCGGGCCGCCGTTGACCAGTGAAGTATGATTCTCTTCAATCAGACCTAAACCACCGATGCCGGAGCCAATTGCTGCGCCCATACGGCTTGCATTTTCGTCGGTAACAACCAGACCACTGTCCTGCATGGCCTGCATACCGGCCACAATGCCGTACTGGATGAAGGCATCCATCTTGCGCTGATCTTTGCGCGAGATGTAGTCATCACAATTAAAATCTCTTACCAGACCTGCAAAACGTGTTGCATAAGCACTGGTATCAAAATGGTCGATCAGGGTAATGCCGCTCTGACCGGCAAGGAGAGCACTCCAGGTAGACTCTACGGTATTGCCGACAGGAGACAACATGCCAAGACCAGTCACAACTACACGACGCTTAGACACGTTCGTCCTCCAGGGAGGGGAAATAGGGAACTATGTGGGACAAACAAAAAAATCAGGCGGTCGAGCGACCGCCTGAAGATATTCATTAGCCTTTATGGCTATTGATATAGTCGATCGCTGCCTGAACGGTAGTGATTTTCTCAGCTTCTTCGTCTGGAATCTCAGTATCAAACTCTTCTTCCAGAGCCATCACCAGCTCAACGGTATCAAGAGAATCGGCACCCAGGTCTTCTACGAAAGATGCAGAGTTGGTGACTTCTTCCTCTTTCACACCCAGCTGCTCACTGATGATTTTCTTAACGCGTTGTTCGATATCGCTCATACTATTTAATTTCCTATCAAAACTCGCTTTCGCGATGGTTTTCGTAGTGTATAAAATGGTGAAAAAGATGCAACAAAATCCCGGCTGGTCGAACCACGATTTTGCATTATTTTGCGGTTCTAACCGCAAATAAAGCAAATCATTTCGTGATTTATCAGACCATGTACATTCCGCCATTGACGTGCAGCGTTTCACCTGTGATGTAGGCTGCTTCGTCAGAGGCTAAAAATGCCACAGCATTGGCGATTTCCTGAGCATCGCCTAAGCGACCCGCAGGAACTTCCGCCAAAATACCGGAACGTTGATCTTCGTTCAGTGCCCGCGTCATGTCAGTCTCAATAAAGCCTGGAGCCACGACGTTGACGGTAATGCCACGTGACGCGATTTCGCGCGCCAGTGATTTGCTAAAGCCAATCAAACCCGCTTTTGCTGCCGCATAGTTTGCCTGGCCCGCATTACCCATGGTTCCAACAACGGAACCAATGGTGATGATACGGCCCACGCGCTTTTTCATCATGGCACGCAGGACCGCCTTGGAAAGGCGGAATACCGATGTGAGGTTGGTATCCAGGATATCCTCCCACTCATCGTCCTTCATGCGCATGAGAAGATTATCACGCGTAATGCCTGCATTATTGACTAAAATATCCACTTCGCCAAATTCAGCACGAATATTCTCTAAAACAGTGCTGATTGAGTCAGCGTCAGTCACATTAAGTAACAGGCCTTTGCCCTTGTCGCCAAGGTAAGCACTGATGGCGTCGGCGCCACTCTGGCTGGTTGCAGTTCCTACCACTTTAGCACCGCGTGCCGCCAGTGTTTCTGCAATCGCACGACCAATGCCGCGACTCGCGCCGGTAACCAGCGCAACTTTACCTTCAAAGCTCATGATTTTCCTCTTATTCCTTACCGAGTGCAGCCGTCAGGGATGCAGTATCGTTAACGGCAGCCGCTGTCAGGCTATCGACAATACGTTTCGTCAGTCCGGTCAGGACTTTACCTGGCCCCATCTCCAGGAGCTGCGTCACGCCCTGTGCTGCCATCGCTTCCACGCTCTCGGTCCAGCGAACCGGGCTGTAGAGCTGACGGACCAGCGCATGGCGGATGGCTGCAGCGTCGGTTTCAGCTTTCACATCGACGTTGTTGATCACCGGTACCGCAGGCGCGTTAAAGGTGATGCTCTCCAGCGCCACCGCCAGTTTATCGGCCGCAGGCTTCATCAGTGCGCAGTGAGAAGGAACGCTGACCGGCAGTGGTAAGGCACGCTTAGCGCCCGCTGCTTTACAGGCGGCACCCGCACGTTCAACGGCTTCTTTGTTACCCGCAATGACCACCTGGCCCGGCGAGTTAAAGTTAACCGGTGAGACAACCTGGCCCTGCGCGCTCTCTTCACAGGCTTTACGGATAGCCGCGTCATCCAGGCCAATAATCGCCTGCATCGCGCCAGTGCCTTCAGGCACCGCTTCCTGCATCAGTTTGCCGCGCAGTTCAACCAGCTTCACTGCATCAGCAAAGTTAAGCACACCCGCGCAAACCAGCGCTGAATATTCACCCAGGCTGTGGCCGGCCATCAGGGCTGGCTGTTCACCGCCCTGCTGCTGCCAGACACGATAGATTGCTACGGAGGCGGCTAACAGTGCAGGCTGAGTCTGCCAGGTTTTGTTCAGCTCTTCAGCCGGACCCTGACTCACTAATTGCCACAGATCATATCCCAGCGCGTCAGAGGCTTCACGGAAGGTCTCTTCTACCAGCGGATAGGTTGCCGCTAATTCAGTCAGCATGCCCACGGTCTGTGAACCCTGACCGGGGAAAACAAATGCAAATTGCGTCATTTTTCGTTCCTGTCAATCAAAAGCGAACCAGCGCAGAACCCCAGGTGAATCCACCACCAAAGGCTTCCAGCAGAATAAGGTGTCCGGGTTTGATGCGGCCATCACGGACCGCTTCATCCAGTGCACTTGGCACCGATGCGGCAGAGGTATTGCCATGACGATCCAGTGTGACGACCACTTTATCCATGGTCATGCCGAGTTTTTTCGCGGTGGCGCTGATAATGCGCAGGTTCGCCTGATGCGGCACCAGCCAGTCCAGCATTTCACGATCGAGATTATTGGCCTGCAGCGTTTCATCAACGATGTGAGCCAGCTCGGTGACGGCAACCTTGAAGACTTCGTTGCCTGACATGGTGACATAAGCGGGCTGATCCTGATGCGCACGATCCTGATAAGGCAGCGTCAGCAGCTGTGAATAGCGACCATCAGCATGAAGATGGGTAGAGATGATCCCCTGCTCTTCGCTCTGACCCAGCACGACCGCGCCTGCACCATCGCCAAACAGGATGATGGTGCCGCGATCTTCCGGATCAAGTGCGCGTGCCAGGACATCAGCACCAATCACCAGAGCATGTTTCACTGCGCCATTTTTGATGTATTGATCGGCCACGCTCAGTGCATAGGTGAAGCCTGCACAGGCGGCAGCGAGGTCAAACGCCGCACAGTCTTTGATCTCCAGCATTTGCTGGATCATGCAGGCAGAGCTGGGGAAGGCATGGCTGGAAGAGGTTGTGGCGACAATAATCAGCCCAACATCGTTCGCTTCAATGCCTGCCATTTCAAGGGCGCGTTGCGCCGCACTGAATCCCATAGTGGCGACGGTTTCGTCAGGCGCAGCAATACGGCGCTCGCGGATGCCGGTACGGGTAACAATCCACTCGTCCGACGTCTCCACCATTTTTTCCAGATCGGCATTGGTGCGGATCTGGCTTGGCAGATAACTGCCCGTACCGATAATTTTGGTATACATCTAGGCTTTGTCACTCCTGGCTAATACAGCATCAAGGCGCGCAGCAATTCGCTCGGGAATTTGCTGCCTCACCGCCTGCTCTGCCTGTTCTATCGCCACAGCGAAGGCGTGTTGATTTGCCGCACCGTGACTCTTGATCACTGTTCCGCGCAATCCTAACAGACAAGCGCCATTGTACTGGTCAGGGTGGAGATGCCCGAAGCGCTTCGTCAGACGTTTCTGAATCCAGCGCCCCAGCAACTGAAGCCACCATGACCGTTTTTTACCTTCCCCTGATGACTTCAGCAGAGAAAGAAACATTCTTACCACGCCTTCCATAGTCTTCAGCGTGACGTTTCCGACAAAACCGTCACAGACCATCACATCCGTTTTACCGGTAAGCAGTTCGTTACCTTCAAGGTAACCAATATAGTTGATTTGCGGTGATTCTCGCAGCACTGCCGCGGCGTCGCGGATTGTTTCCAGCCCTTTGGTCTCTTCATGACCAATATTGAGCAACGCGACACGGGGCCGTGCAATACCAAGCACATGCTCAGCCATTACCGACCCCATTACAGCAAACTGCACCAGCATCGCACTGTCTGAGCCCACATTTGCGCCCAGATCCAGCACCACGGTTTTACCCTGTTGCTGGTGCGGTAAAACGGACATTAGCGCCGGGCGTTTAATGCCATCCAGCGGTCTTAATAAGAGTGTCGACAGCCCCATCAGCGCACCGGTATTCCCAGCGCTGATGCAGGCCTGTGCACGTCCCTCTTTAACCATCTCCAGTGCCACACGCATTGAGCTGCCGCGACTGTTGCGGATGGCCTGAGCGGGCCGCGCATCACTTGCAATAACCGATTCGGCAGGGATAACCTGCAAACGCCCCATCAGGGAGGAATCCGCTTTGGCAAGCAATGGCATGAGAGTGTCGGGGTGTCCGACCAGAAGAAGGAATAGTTCCGAATGAGAGGCCAGTGCCTGCAATGCTGCAGGCACTGTCACGCAGGGACCGAAGTCCCCGCCCATGGCATCAATCGCCAGGGTCAAACGTGTCAAGGTATCGCCTTGCTAAGCAAGAAACTTACTTAACGATAACCTTGCGACCGCGGTAGTAACCGTCCGCAGTGATGTGGTGACGCAGATGAGTTTCGCCAGAAACTTTATCTACTGACAGAGCAGCAGTGGTCAGCGCATCGTGTGAACGACGCATACCACGCTTAGAACGGGTGGGTTTATTCTGTTGTACGGCCATGGACCTTACTCCTATTACTTACGCTTTAAACTGGCTAATACGGCAAATGGATTTGGTTTCTCCACCTCTGCAGGCAGTTTACCAAAGACCATGTCCGCCTCGGACACTTCACAGTGTTCAGAATCGTGCACCGGAACGACCGGCAGCGCGAGAATAATTTCATCCTCGACAACCGCCAGCAGATCGATCTCACCAAACTCGTTGACATCGACCGGCTCGTACGCTTCCGGCAATGCCTCGGCCTGCTCTTCAGAAGAGACAGGGCTGAAGCAGTAACTCACTTTTACGTGATGAGGAAAGGTCTGGTTGCAGCGCTGGCAACGCAACGTCACTTGTACTTCAGCAGTACCCGTCAGTACTGCCAGACGTTGGTTATCAACCGCAAACGACATGGCACAATCCACATCACTGTCCACACTAACGACCGACTCGGCCACACGCTCCACCT
The DNA here is from genome assembly GCF_007558755.1 of Pantoea sp. paga. Taxonomy (NCBI): domain Bacteria; kingdom Pseudomonadati; phylum Pseudomonadota; class Gammaproteobacteria; order Enterobacterales; family Erwiniaceae; genus Pantoea; species Pantoea sp. paga. Next base: position 680,263 of record NZ_VLTF01000002.1, on the reverse strand, counting down.
GTACAGATGTGTAGACACCCTGATAATCAAGGCGCTTCTGAGCAGTGCGGACAGGGTCCAGCGTTAGGGGTAATTTTACCTTTTGCATAGGGCGCGCATATTAACTTTGTAATGTCATAGAGTCAAAGAAAAAGGCCGTTAAACAGCATCTTTCAACCACTATTCGCATCCAGTGCGGCGCACAGTTTAAAATGACTGTCACCAATTCGCTATCACTATTGAAAAAAAATGACGCCATCGATTCTTTTAGCTTCAACCTCGCCCTTTCGGCAGGCATTACTGCATAAACTGGGCCTGCCTTTTATTACCGCCGCGCCTGAGGTTGATGAGTCACCCCAGCCCGATGAGACCGCAGAAGCACTGGTGACCCGTCTTGCCGTGGCTAAAGCGCAGGCACTGGCAAAAACGTATCCCAGCCACTGGATAATCGGCTCCGACCAGGTTTGCGTGCTGGATGGCGCAATCGCCGGTAAGCCTCATACCGCTGAGAATGCGCGGGCGCAACTGCGTGCCGCCAGCGGAAAAGCCATTACCTTTTACACCGGTCTGGCGCTATTTCATCCGGTCAGTGGCACGCTGCTGCACTGCTGTGAGCCCTTTGTGGTTCATTTCCGCACGTTAACTGACGCTGAAATCAACGGCTATGTGGAAAAGGAGCAGCCGCTTCAGTGTGCGGGCAGTTTTAAAAGTGAAGGTCTGGGGATTTGTCTGTTTGATCGGCTGGAGGGACGCGATCCCAATACGCTGGTCGGGCTGCCGTTGATCGCGCTCAATGAGATGTTGCAGCAGGCCGGCATCAATCCTTTAACGAACTGATGCCGGAGAGATTACGCTTTCAGCTGACGCAGCTTAAGCAGGCATTGCTTCAGGCCATCATCCAGTGGCGCTTCGACCCGCATCACTTCACCAGTGCCGGGATGCGTAAAGGTCAGCGCCGCAGCATGCAGGAACAGGCGTTTTAAACCGGTTGCCGCCAGCTGACTGTCAAACTCACGTTCTCCGTAGCGATCATCGAAGGCAATGGGATGCCCGGCATGCAACGTATGGACGCGAATCTGATGGGTACGACCGGTGACCGGGCTCGCTTTCACCAGCGTGGCAAATTCGAACCGCTCTTCTACTTTAAAGCGGGTTTCTGAGGCTTTGCCTTCGCTGCTGACGCGCACCACGCGCTCACCGCTCTGCAGGATGTTTTTCAGCAGCGGCGCCTGAACCACCTTCAGGTGTGACGGCCAGTTGCCGCGCACCAGGGCCAGATAATCTTTCTGCATCCCCTTTTCACGCAGTTGCTCATGAAGGGAACGCAGCGCCGAACGCTTTTTAGCGACCAGCAGAATACCGGAGGTATCACGATCCAGGCGATGCACCAGCTCCAGAAAGCGTGCTTCCGGCCGCAGGGCACGTAACCCTTCAATCACCCCGAAGCTGAGTCCGCTACCGCCATGCACGGCTGTGCCGGAAGGCTTGTTCATCACCAGCAGCGACTCATCCTCAAACAGGATGGCATTGGCCAGTGAAGCCACTTTCGCCAGTTTGGGGGAAACGGCATCTTCATCGCGTTCCGCTACACGAACCGGCGGAATGCGCACCTCATCGCCCTCCTCCAGCTTATATTCTGGCTTGACGCGCTTTTTATTCACCCGCACCTCGCCTTTGCGAACGATGCGATAAATCATGCTTTTGGGCACACCCTTGAGCTGGGTGCGCAAAAAGTTGTCAATGCGTTGTCCGGCATTTTCAGCCGTGATGGCGACAAAATGTACGCCGGGATTCTCTGTTTTCATGGCGGCGATTCTAAATAGTGTCCCCTGATAGCGCCACCCCTTTTTCTGTGCTTAACTCTGGAGTTGATGTGACGGCAGGTCGCCTCTCTGCTGGCTTTTTCAGCAAAGCGCTGTTTTGTCCGACACATTAGCGATTTAGATATAAAGAAACTTCACAAGCTGGCTAAAGTCGCCTTGCTATATGAAGGTTAGCAATGGAATAATGCTTGAGTTTCTTGCCTGTTGCATTTCAGGGCAGAAAAAGAGCGAAATTGTCATTTTGCCGGATTGAGCAGACACGCAGCAATGGCGTAAGACGTAATGCGAAATCAGGCACTTAGCGGGCTGCGGGTTGCGGCCTGGACAACAGTATGGGATGCACGGGTTTTCTTTATTCTCTCAGGCATTTCCACTATCTGGTGCTGTTTTCCCTTATGAAAAACAGGCCACCGACGTTATTTGCGCCCCTCGCGCGGTCGACAGCCGTGAGGTTGACGACATTGCACTAAGTCACGGGGCCATCGGTTGATACTCGTCCAGGGTAACTATGCCCGCAGCTGTAATCACTCATGAAAGAATAACGAGTAAGTCACGATGAAAAGAATGTTAATAAACGCAACTCAGCAGGAGGAGTTGCGCGTTGCCCTGGTTGACGGTCAGCGTCTGTACGATCTGGATATTGAAAGTCCTGGACACGAGCAGAAAAAAGCCAACATTTACAAAGGTAAAATCACTCGCATTGAACCCAGCCTTGAAGCTGCGTTTGTCGATTACGGCGCAGAGCGTCACGGTTTCCTCCCGTTAAAAGAAATATCCCGCGAATACTTCCCCTCCAGCTATAACGCGCATGGTCGTCCGAATATTAAAGACGTGCTGCGTGAAGGTCAGGAAGTCATTGTTCAGATCGATAAAGAAGAACGTGGCAATAAAGGCGCTGCGCTGACCACCTTTATCTCTCTGGCGGGCAGCTATCTGGTACTGATGCCGAATAACCCACGTGCAGGCGGTATCTCTCGCCGCATCGAAGGTGACGATCGTACCGAACTGAAAGAAGCCCTGTCGGCGCTGGAACTGCCGGAAGGTATGGGCCTGATTGTCCGTACTGCGGGCGTCGGTAAATCAGCCGAATCGCTGCAGTGGGATTTAAGCTTCCGTCTCAAACACTGGGAAGCGATCAAGAAAGCCGCTGAAAACCGCCCTGCTCCGTTCCTGATCCATCAGGAAAGTAACGTAATTGTGCGTGCCTTCCGCGACTATCTGCGTCAGGACATCGGTGAAATCCTTATCGATAACCCGAAAGTACTGGAACTGGCGCGTCAGCATATCGCTGCGCTGGGCCGTCCGGACTTCAGCAGCAAAATTAAGCTCTATACCGGTGAAATCCCGCTGTTCAGCCACTATCAGATCGAATCGCAAATCGAATCCGCTTTCCAGCGTGAAGTCCGCCTGCCTTCCGGTGGCTCGATTGTGATCGACAGTACCGAAGCGCTGACCGCTATCGATATCAACTCAGCACGTGCGACGCGCGGCGGTGATATCGAAGAGACCGCGTTCAACACCAACCTTGAAGCGGCCGATGAGATTGCTCGTCAGCTGCGTCTGCGTGACCTGGGCGGCCTGATCGTTATCGATTACATCGATATGACGCCGGTACGCCATCAGCGCGCGGTTGAGAATCGTCTGCGTGAAGCTGTCCGTCAGGACCGCGCCCGCATTCAGATCAGCCACATTTCACGTTTCGGCCTGCTGGAGATGTCCCGTCAGCGTCTGAGCCCGTCATTAGGTGAATCCAGTCATCACGTCTGCCCACGCTGTAGCGGCACCGGCACCATCCGTGATAACGAGTCACTGGCGCTGTCGATCCTGCGTCTGATTGAAGAAGAAGCGCTGAAAGACAACACCAAAGAAGTTCACGCCATTGTTCCGGTTCAGGTGGCCTCTTACCTGCTGAATGAAAAACGTGAAGCGGTTAACGCTATTGAAACACGCCAGGGTGGCGTGCGGGCTATCATCGTTCCTGACGACAAGATGCAGACCCCACACTACTCCGTGCTGCGCGTGCGCAAAGGCGAAGAGACGCAGACCCTGAGCTATCATCTGCCGAAGCTGCATGAAGCCGAAATGGCGATGCCGTCGGAAGAGGAACATGCTGAACGTCGTCGTCCTGAGCAGCCTGCTCTGGCCGCGTTTGTGATGCCTGATGCGCCTCCTGCACCGGTAGAAGTTGAGCCAGAAGCGCAGCGCGCTGAAGCCCAGCCGGCCGCAAAAGCAGCACCTGCTGTGGCTGCGCCTGCTACCGTCAGCACCGGCTTCTTTGGCCGTCTGCTTGGTGGCCTGAAAAAAATGTTCGCAGGCGAAGAAGCCCCTGCCGCCGCACCAGTGGCCACTGAGGTTGCAGAACCTCAGAAAGCGCCTGAAAGCGAGCAGGAAAACGGCAATGGCCGTGGCGAGCGCCGCAGCAATAATAACAACCGCCGTAACAATAATCGTCGTGAGCGTACGCCGCGTAACGGAGATAACGCGCAGTCGCGTGAAGGCCGTGAACCACGCGAAAACCGTGAGCCTCGTGAAAACCGCGAACCTCGTGAAAGTCGTGAACCGCGCGAAAGTCGCGAGCCACGTGAAAATCGCGAGCCGCGCGAGGGTAACGATAATCGCCGTAACAAGCGTCAGTCCCAGGCTGGTGAAGTGCGTGAAGAGCGTCCGGCACTGAGCGAAGAAGCACGTCAGCAGCGTGATGAGCAGCAGCAACAGCGCCGTGAACAGCGTGCTGAGCGTCAGCGTCGTCGTCAGGAAGAGAAACGCGCCGGTGAAGAAGCTGCCAAAGTGGCTGAGCAGCAGGTAGTGGTAGCCGACGTTCCGGACGTGACCGAGCCGCAGGATGATGAGCGCGTACAGGTTATGCCGCGTCGCAAGCCGCGTCAGCTGAACCAGAAGGTGCGTGTTGATGATAACCGTCCACCTATGCCAGCCGAAGCCAGCGACTTTGCCCAGCCGGCTGAAGTGCGTCAGCCTCAGCAGACAGAGGTGGCTCAGCCGCAGCCTGAGTTCCAGGCACCCCAGGGTGAAGAGCAGGATGACAACGACAACCGTGATAACGCCAATATGCCGCGTCGTTCACGTCGTTCGCCTCGTCATCTGCGCGTCAGCGGACAGCGTCGTCGTCGTTACCGTGATGAGCGTTATCCGACTCAGTCAGCAATGCCGCTGGCCGCTGCAGCTGCATCACCAGAGATGGCATCCGGTAAAGTCTGGATCCGTTACCCGGTGAGCCAGGCCAGCGAAGAGCAGGTTCAGAATGTGACTCACGAGACGCCAGCGTACAACCGCGAAGAGACAGCAGACGCCGCGAGTGCGCTGCCTGTTGCTGCCGCTGTTGAATCTGTTGCTCAGGAAGCGCCAGTGCAACAGGCCGAGCCGCAGGCAGAAACGCCAGTGCCGGTCGTGAATACTGACGATACCCGTGCTATCGACGCGCCGGTTGACGAGCAGCCTTCCGTTGTTCCGGCGGCAGATGAAGCAAAAGCGGAAGCGGTAGCAGCCGAAGCCGTGCCTGCTGAGCCTGTCACTGAAGCGCCGGTTGTGACACCAGCGGTTGAGACTGCACAGCCTGCAGCGGTTGCAGAAGAAGCACAGCCTGTGGAGGTTGCTGAGCAATCGGCTACCGACGTCAGCGAAGCGATCGCAGCAGAAGTTGAAGAAGTTCTGAATGCGCCGGTCGCTGCTGAAGCTGAAACAGCGCCTGTTCGTGAACCTCATGCTCCGGTAGCCGCACGCGATGTCGCCCCTGAAGCACCGGTGACTGCGGCCGAACCTGTTGTATCAGTACCTGCAACTGCCTCAGTGCCGAATGACGGTACGCGCTGGAAACATTTTGCCTCTGCGCCGATGACTAAAGCACCTGCGCCAGTCTGGCAGTCAGAACCGGCACCACATAGTGACTGGGTGCGTGCACCTTATGAGTTCGACGGTCGCGGTTCTGCAGGTGGTCATAGCGCCACACATCATGCCACTGCCCCGGCGACCAAGCCGTAACGCATAAGCTGTTGTGAACTGAACCCCGGCCTGCAAGCCGGGGTTTTTTTATGCCTGCGATTCTGCCCGCCAGCGGACAGAGGATAATTAACCTCCCCTCCTCGTTTATCAGGAATCAGGAATCAGGAAAGTGTGTGCGTGAAAGCGTAAAAGCAGGACTGCCATGCGAGCAGCCTGCGATGTAAATCAACCCGGTTTAATTTCTATCACTCCCGCCACCGGCTGAATCGCAGGCAAAAAAATCCCACCCTCCTTTAGCGGGAGGGTGGGAAAAAGTAAGCGTATCCGGTTAAAGTACGCTCAAAATTTCAGGTCAGACTACGAGTTCATCTGGAACAGCGACATCTTAGACATGTCGGTAAAGGTCTTATAGGACGCCTGTAATGCCGTCTGCTGCATGGTGTAGTTAGAAGCCGCTTCGGTTAAATCGACGTTAACCAGGTCACTCATCTGCGAACTGTAAATCACGCTACGGTCATCGCCCTGGGCATTCAGCGTATCGATCTCTGAAAGCTGGGTACCAATCTCAGAACGCACGGTTAAGACATTATTCAGCGAGTTACCCAGGCCACGGTTGGTTTTATCCATCGCCGCCTGGAAGGTCTGTTTGGTTGCGGCATCAGCATCATCCTGCGGCACTTTCAGTGCAGCAATGGCGCTATCCAGCATCGTAAACACATTCGTTTCGCTGGCGCTGCCATCCGGCTCTTTGGTGGCATTGCCGGAGATCGCCATAAAGATATTGTCACCGGTATGGCCCACGGTCATCGTACGGCTGGTATCGACCTTCTGAGTGATCGCATCGGTGCCGCCTGCGTAACCGACGCCGGTGCCAGCCGCATCCACAAATGGCGCGCTGTCAGTTTTATAACCGGCAAAAATATAGCGGCCATTGGCATCCTGGCTGTTGGCCTGGTTCAGCAACTGGGCGCGGATACCCTCCAGCTGGGTAGCAATCGAACCACGGTCATCGTCGCTCAGCGTACCGGTTGAACCGTTGACGATCAGCCCTTGCGCAGCAATGATCCCATCGGTGACGCCTTTCAGCGTATTCTCTTCCAGTGACAGACCCTGCTCGGCAAAGGTACGCGCCAGCTCATACTGCTTGCCCTGCTGCTGGGTTTGAGACAACACGACAGCACGAGACGCGGCAATCGGATCGTCCGAAGGATTATTCACACGGCGGCCGCTGGAAAGCTCCTGGCCTGATTTCAGCCAGGAGGCCTGTGAGTCAGTGATGCCGCGCACCTGCTGCTCAAAAATCATATTGGTACTGATTCGCATGTTATCTCCTGCCCTTAGCGAATATTGATCAATGCATTAAACACGGTGCTGGCAGTCTGCAGCACCTGCGCATTAGCCATGTAATATTGCTGATATTTGGTCAGGTTGGCGTACTCCTCATCGAGGTTTACCCCAGAGACCGATTGCTGGCGCTGGGTCAGCTGGCTGACCACGCTTTTCTGAGTGGTGCTGGTAGTTTCCAGTGAACTGGTTTTGTTACCCACACTACTGACGATGGTGGCGTAGGCCTGAGACAGCGTGGCGTTGCCGCCGACCAGTTTCACATCCTGCAGATTCAGCAGTTTTTGCGCATTACGGTTATCACTCTCACCGCCTACGGCACCCGCGGCGGCCACCTGCGATTCACTGGTGATCGCGACTGACATATCGTTGATGGCGTTCTGGACCGGCTTCACCAGGAAACTGTCTTTGGCAGCAGGTGCAGGCGTGCCAGCGACGGTCAGTTTCAGGCCGTCAAAGCTCAGCGTGGTGTTGCCACTGGCATCGGTACCTGGCGTGATGGTAACGGCCGTACTGTCTGAGGCGCGGGTCGCGGTCCAGTTATTGCCGTCATAACTCACGGTGTAGTTGGACGCTTTCAGTGCACTGGTATCGGTCCACTCAGCGGTGACGGACGCGGCGGTGCTGTTTTTACTGTTGCCCACCACGATCGGGCTGCCGATATTAAAGAAATCGACGCCCTGATTGCCTTTGCTATCAAAGCCCTGCTTGTGAACATCGTTGAAGCTGGTGGTAAACGCCGCCGCTAACTGACCCAGCTGGTTCTGTGCCAGATCCAGATCCTGAGTACGGAACGCCAGCAGACCGCCCAGTGAACCGGTGGTAATCAGCTTTTCCGGGATCTCGACGTTGCCCGCCTGTTTATCGACATAGCCGATGGTAGTGCGTGTCGGATCGCTGCTGGAGGGCATCGCCACCAGATCGTGAGATTTGTCGCCGTTCACCAGCGTCAGGCCATTGGCCATCGCGACCGTGTAACCGCCATCCTGCTGCGATACCGTCACACCAACCACGTTATTCAGGGTATTCACCAACTGATCGCGCTTATCGAGCAGATCGTTAGGTGCGGCACCGTTTGCCGTGCTCAGTTTGCCAATCTGTTTGTTCAGATCGGCAATCTGGCTGGTAATGGTATTGACCTGCTTGATGCTGGAATCGACATCGGCGTTGACGCTGTTCTGCATATTATTCAGGTATTGTGCTGACGTCTGGAACTGGCTGACCAGCCCCTGCGCATTGCTGAGCATCGACTGACGCGCCGACGGATCGTTGGCGTTGCTGACCACGTTCTGCAGGTTGGTAAAGAAGCCCTGCAGCGACGTCGACAGGCTGGTAGTCGAGGTCGACAGCAGATCGTCAATGTTAGAAATCTGGCTGTGCTGGGTGCTTACCGCGCTGTAGTTCGCGCTGGAACCGCGCAGCTGCGTAGCAATAAACGCATCATATTCACGTTGTACACCGGTGATATTCACGCCGTTACCATAATAGCTATTGCCCTGCAGGGTACTGTTCGCCTGCGCCAGTACCGTGGTCTGACGTGAATAGCCCGCCACGGTGTAATTGGAAATGTTGTTACTCGTGGTGCTCAGAGCGGCCTGCGCGGCACTCAATCCGCTCATCGCGGAGTTAATTATGCTGGACATCTCGGTTCCTTACGTTCCCCGTCAACCGGGCTGGCAGACATCAATGTGGGCGCCAGCAGGCGAAAACGCTTCTGGCTATAGGGATGTTATCGGCTTGCTAAAGTGAAACTTGAGGCGCAATGATCAGAACAGGTCACCCATATCCTGACTGTAAGCTTTGACGACTTTGTCGCCCATACTTTTGAATTGCTGAATCATTCCCACCAGCTTTTGCGCATATTTTGGATCGGTGGCATAACCGGCCGCCTGTAAGGCCTGCGCACCCTGCTCTGCGCTTGCGGCATTCGTCACCGCCGCATAGCGTGGGTTTTTGGTCAGGAGTTTGACGTAGTCGGTCAGCGCCTCGAAATAGGAGTTATAGACGCGGAAGCTGGCACGCACTTTCTTCGCTTCGCCCTGCTCATATTCGGTGGTCATGATATCGGTGGTGTCACCTTTCCAGTCGCCGCTGGCTTTAATCCCGAACACGTTGTAGCTCGGTTTGCCGTCGCGGGTCAGGATCTGACGCTGGCCCCATCCTGACTCCAGCGCAGCCTGCGCCAGAATAAGGTGATGAGGAATGCCACTCTGCTGGCTGGCAGCCTGGGCCGGTTGCGTCAGCTGGGCGATAAACTCGCGGCTGTCACTGGGCAGACCCGTCGGTGAAGCGACCGGCGGCAGACGCGGCATTGCCTTACGCACAATCTGCTCCAGCTGCTGCGTGGGCAGTGGTGTTGCCCCGCTGGTGCTGAGAACAAAGCTGTTATCCAGCTTCATCGGCACCGTACCGGCTTTTTCATCCGGCGCGGTGGCGGGCTGCATCTGTTTGACGATGGTTTCCGCCAGGCCGAGGCCACGTTTCCCCATCTCCTGTGCAATCTGCTGGTCATACATAGAGGTAAAGAGTTTGGTCTGCTCGTTGCCCATAATGCCGTCCTGCGGCAACGCCTCGCGCATACTCTTCAGCATCATCTGTACAAACATCCCTTCGACCTGACGCGCCACCTGCAACGCTTGTCCTTTCGGATCGTTGCTGGCCTGGCGTTTCAGTTCATTCAGGGAACGGCTGTCGAAAGCCGAACTCGTCAGAGATTGCATATCAGCCATCAGATAATTTCCAGTTTGGCACGCAGACAGCCGGCACTCTGCATCGACTGCAGAATTGACATCAGTTCGATAGGTGACGCACCCAGCGCATTCAGCGCACGCACCACGTTGTTCAGGTTGGCGCTGGCGTTGACGCGTTGCAGCGCACCGCCGGTCTGGCGCAGATCGATCTGAGTCTGCGTCGTCGCCACCGTCTGACCACCGGCCAGTGGGGTATCAGGCTGACTGACGTTCTGCTGCTGGTTAACCGTCACCGACAGGTTGCCCTGCGCCACCGCACACTGATTCAGCGTCACTTCACGGTTCATTACCACCGAACCGGTACGGGAGTTGATGATGACTTTGGCATCTTCAACCGGGATCGACACATTAATGTTCTGGATCTCAGCCAGCAGACGCACCTGCGCTCCATTATTAGGCGATACGCGGATCTGCACGGTACGGGCATCCAGCGGCTGTGCTGCGCCGTAGGCGCCTCGGGCGTTAATAGCATCAGCAATTCGCTGCGCCATCGAGAAATCTTCGCTGTTAAGCTGCAGGTTAATGGTGTTCTGCGTACCAAAGTTGCTCTGCAGTTCACGCTCAACGGTAGCACCGCCGGTAATACGGCCACCGTTCAGCTGGTTAACCTGAACACTGCTGCCGCCCGCTGACGCACCCGCGCCACCGACAAGGATATTACCCTGCGCCAGCGCATAAACCTGGTTATCGACCCCTTTCATCGGCGTCATTAACAGCGTGCCGCCGCGCAGGCTTTTGGCGTTACCCAGTGACGAGACCACCACATCCAGGTTCTGTCCCTGACGGGCAAACGAGGGCAGTTTTGCGGTGACCATGACGGCCGCCACGTTCTTCAGCTGCATGTTGGTCCCGGTGGGAACGGTAATACCAAGCTGCGACAGCATGTTGCTCACTGTCTGGGTAGTAAATGGCGTCTGGGTAGTCTGGTCACCGGTGCCATCCAGCCCCACAACCAGGCCGTAGCCCAGCAGCTGGTTATCACGAACGCCCTGTACCGTGGTTAAATCACGAATCAAATCGGCTTTTGCCAGCAGGCTGAAGCCCAGCAGCAGCGCCAGCCCGGCGCGTAACAGCGTTAACTTTTTCATTGAAACCTCTTACATCGGCGAGATGTTCAGGAAGAAACGCTGGAACCAACCCATGGTCTGCGCCTCATTGATGTAACCATTTCCGACGTACTCAATACGTGCATCGGCGACAGCGGTAGATAACACGGCGTTACTGGCGCTGATGGTGCGTGGGTTGACCACGCCCGAGAAGCGAATGAACTCCGTGCCCTGATTAATGGCGATCTGTTTTTCACCGACCACGTGCAGGTTGCCGTTTGACAACACCTGATCCACGGTGACGGTAATGGTGCCGGTAAAGGTGTTATTGGCGGATGCGCCGCCTTTACCTGCGAAATCGTTTTTGCCTTCGGCGCTGAGGTTGGCTTTTTCACCACCTGCACCCACCAGGCCTGCCAGACCAGTCGGCACCGCGCTCACACCAAAGCTGTTGCTGCCATCGCGACTGGCATTGGCTGAGGAGCTCTTGCTGGCGCTGACGTTTTCCTGCAGCGTAATGGTCAGAGTATCGCCAATGTTGCGTGGACGGCGATCTTCAAACAGCGGCTGATAGCCGTAGTTAAGCGGTGCGACGCCCTGGAATATAGAGCCGTTGACCACCGGTGGCGCGGACGGCATTGGTTGCGCTGTAGTTGCACCTTCGACCAGCGGGGTACGCGGGACCAGGGCACATCCGTTGAGAGTTAGCAGCAACGAGGCGACTAACCAATGTCCAGGCTTGAGAATCTGTTGCTTCGCCACGGCGTCACGACCTTATTAATGTCTGTCATTCAGGCCAGCACGCGCTGGCCCTGTTCGGGATTAAAGCTGAGTTAATTTCGCCAGCATCTGATCAGAGGTACTGATCGCCTTGCTGTTGATTTCGTAGGCGCGCTGCGTCTGAATCATGGTGACCAGTTCTTCCGCTACGTTAACGTTCGAGGTTTCGGTATAGCCCTGATAGAGCAGGCCCGCGCCGTTCTGGCCTGGCGTGCTGTCCGTCGGAGCGCCCGATGCCTGCGTTTCCTTGTAGAGGTTTTCACCCACGCTATCGAGACCGGCGTCATTCATAAAGGTGCTCAGGGTTAACTGACCGACCTGCGCGGCCTGAGCCTGGCCCTGCTGCGTCACGCTGACCACACCGTCACGCGACACCGTGATGCTGGTGGCGTTAGCCGGAATAGTAATGCCTGGCTGTACCGGGAAACCGGAGTTGGTCACCAGCTGGCCGTTCTGATCAACCTGAAACGCGCCGTCACGGGTATAAGCAGAGGTGCCATCCGGCATCTGAATCTGAAAATAACCCTGGCCGTTAATGGCGATATCTTTTGAGTTGCTGGTCTGCGACAGGTTGCCCTGCGTATGCAGACGTTCAGTGGTCACCGGACGTACACCGGTACCGATCTGCAAACCAGATGGCAGCGTTGTCTGTTCAGATGACTGGGTGCCCGGCTGGCGCATAGTCTGGTACATCAGATCTTCGAACACGGCACGCGAACGCTTAAAGCCGTTGGTGCTGACGTTTGCCAGGTTGTTGGCAATAACGTCCATGTTCATCTGCTGCGCATCAAGACCGGTCTTAGCGATCCATAAAGAACGAATCATGTTGTTATCCTCGTGCCTTAGCCCATGCTCAGGAGCTGGTTGGCTTTTTGTTCATTTTCGTCGACGTTGGTGATGACTTTCATCTGCATCTCAAAACGTCGGGCGTTGGCGATCATATCGACCATGGTTTCTACCGGTTTGACGTTGCTGCCTTCCAGCACGCCAGGCATCACCTGCATAGTGGCATCAGCCTGCAGCGCGGCACCGCGGGTCGCCTGCGTCGACGCAGTAGGCCGGAACATGCCGTCATCACTGCGCTGCAGCTCCTGTCCGGTTGCCCTGACCAGCTTCAGCTTGCCCAGCTGAACCGTGGCGTTCGGCGAATCACCGGCATTCAGCCCGGTGATCGAGCCGTCGGCTGCAATGGTGATTTCAGTGCCCTGCGGGATCACAATCGGACCGCCATCGCCCATCACAGGATTGCCCTGAACCGTCAGCGTACCGGTCGGACTGATTTGCATATTGCCGTTGCGGGTATAGGCTTCGCTGCCGTCAGCGGTACGCACCGCCAGCCAGCCATCCTGCTGCACCGCTACATCGAGCGGACGCTCGGTGTAATCCATCGCGCCCTGACTCATGTCGGCGCCCGGTGTCGAGGCGGCGACCAGCGTACGGGTTGGCAGCGACCAGCCACTCACCGGCACAGCGCGCAGCGCATTCAGCTGCGCACGAAAACCCGGTGTAGAGGCGTTGGCGAGGTTGCTGGCGGTAACCGCCTGCTGATCCAGCGTCTGGCTGGCCGCGCCCATCGCGGTATATATCGCGTGATCCATATGGCAATCCTGTTAGCGAATTAACGTAAGTTAACCAGCGTGTTGAGAATCTGGTCCTGAGTTTTAATGGTCTGCGCATTCGCCTGATAGTTACGCTGCGCGACGATCATGTTCACCAGCTCTTTACTCATGTCGACGTTGGAAGATTCCAGTGCGCCAGCCGTCAGTGAACCAAAGGTGCCGGTATTCGCCAGACCGATTGCTGCCTGACCGGATGCACTTGACGCAGACCAGACGTTGTCGCCCTGAGACTGCAGACCTTCCGGGTTAGAGAAGCTAGCCAGGACAATCTGACCCAGCAGCTGGGTTTTCTGGTTTGAGTAGCTGCCGGTGATGGTGCCGTCATCATTGATCGCGTAGCTGGTCAGATCGCCAGGCGCATAACCATCCTGGGTCGGGCTGCCAAAGGTGGTGCTGCCGGTGTTCTGCTGCAGGCTGCCCAGCATGCTCAGGTTGATCGGCTGATTGGCGACTGCGCCATTCGCTCCGCCCACGTTCAGCGTCAGGCCGACGGTGCCATCGGTAGTCGTGCTGACGACAGCGCCGGTGGCATCCAGCTTAGAGACGCTGGTCAGCTTACCGCTGGTGTCAAATGCCATTCTGAAGTCACCCGCTGAACTGCCGGTGTTGCCATCAATGGTGCGCACGGTCCAGCTGTTGCTGGTGGTGTCTTTCACGAAATACATGTCGAGCGCGTGATCATTACCCTGCGAGTCGAACACGGTTGCCGTGGTTTTCTTGTTGTAGCTGTCTGCGTTCGCCGTCGAGAAGGTGGCCACAGATGGCGTTGTATCCGTTGAGTTCAGGTTGGCAACCAGACCGGCAGTGGTGGTCGCGCGGGCTGACATCTGCTCGGTAGGAATACGCAGCGCCACCGGGTTAGCACCTGCCTGGATAGTGGCCGGTGAACCGCTGGCCGGATAGCCGGTCACGTTCAGACCCTGGGTATTGACCAGGTTACGGTTGGCATCCAGCGTTAACTGACCATTGCGTGAATAGAAGACGCCGCCGCTGCTGTCGGTCATACGGAAGAAACCGTTGCCACTCAGCGCAACGTCCAGGCCACGGCTGGTCGTGGTGGTGGCGCCGTCGTTAAAGTTCTGGATTACCGCAGCGACTTTGGTGCCGAGGCCGACGTTAGAACCGGCAAACATATCGGCAAACGCGATGGTGCTCGATTTAAAGCCCGCAGTGGCGGAGTTGGCAATGTTGTTACCGATGACATCAAGGTTACTTGAAGCAGCACCAAGGCCGCTGACCGCTTGGGAAAATGACATGTGTTTGTTTCCTGTCTACAGGTTAATCAGAGAATCTGACGTACGTCGTCAAGGGTGGCGGAGCCCATGGTGCCGAGATCCAGTTTTGTGGTGTTGTTCGCAGTACTCACCCCATTGACGTAGGCGTAGTTAAGCGGTTGTGCCACCAGTTGTGCGTTGCCATTGCTTGCGGCAATCGCAACGCTGTATTTACCATCCGGGGCGACAGAGCCATCTGTCAGCTTGCCGTCCCACGAGAAGGTGTGCACGCCAGCGCTCAGCGCGCCCAGATCGACGGTGTCGATCACCGTGCCACTGGCATCTTTAATGGTGGCCGATGTGCCGGTTGAGGCGGAGGCCAGCTCAACGCCAAATGGCGTTGTGGTACCGTTGCCTACCAGAATCTGTCCGCCATTGACCATTACGCCATGCCCAATCAGCGTGGAGCTCTGCAGCGACTGGCTGGTGCTGATCTGGCCGGAGATCGATCCCAGCGTGGTATTCAGTTTTTCAATGCCGCTCAGGGTATTGATCTGTGCCAGTTGCGTGGTGAGCTGGCTGTTATCCATTGGATTGGTTGGATCCTGGTTCTTTAACTGCGTCACCAGCATGGTCAGGAACTGATTCTGCAGATCCTGCGCATTGTTGCCGGTGCCACTGGTGTTAGAAGAGCTAAGGACCGTGGGGTCCAGTCTTTCGTTAACGCCTACCGCGATAGCCATAATTTTTCTCCGTTATTGCCCGATCGTCAGGGTTTTCATCATCATCGACTTCACGGTGTTGAGCACTTCGACGTTGGCCTGGTAGCTGCGTGACGCCGACATGGTGTTGACGCTTTCAGAGACCACATCCACGTTCGGCATCTTCACGTAGCCTTTGGCATCTGCCATCGGATTGCCCGGGTCATAGACCAGCTTGGCCGGTGTAGGGTCATCCACGACTCTTGCCACTTTCACGCCGCCGGTGGCTGAGCCTGGTGCCGCATCGGTCTGGAAAACCACCTGCTTTGCCACGTAAGGCTTGCCATCGGGGCCGGTGACGCTATCGGCGTTCGCCAGGTTACTGGCACTGACGTTTAATCGCTGTGATTGCGCGGTCATCGCTGAACCGGCAATGTCAAAAATATTCAGCAAGGCCATAATTATTGTCCTTGTAACACGCTCATCATGCCTTTGATCTGGCTGCTGATGAGGGTGAGGTCGGTTTGATATTTCAGGCTGTTATCCGCGAACTGCGTACGCTCACGGTCCATATCTACGGTGTTGCCGTCGGCAGAAGGCTGGTCAGGAATGCGATAAAGCATATCCATCGATGGCACGCCGTTTGTCTGTGCTTCAATGTGGCGAGCTGACGTGACTTTTAACGCCATGCTGCTGCCTTCCGCACGACCATTGGACATCACCCGACTCAGCTCGCTGGCAAAGTCGATATCCCGGGCCTGATAACCAGGGGTATCGGCATTGGCAATATTTGACGCCAGGATCTCCTGACGTTGAGCACGCAGGTTGAGGGCCTCCGTACCAAATTTCAGCGCCGCATCCAGTTTGTCGAGCATGTTTCCTCCGCGTATGAGAATTTCGAGCTCGCAGCTTAATTTGAAAACGCAAGGGGTCATCGTCTGAATAAGGCCTCAAATGACCGCTATTTTGACAATTAAGGATTTTTCTTAAGGGAGTACACTCGTCGCCATCATCAGTGAGGAAATGCACAATGCGTCGATATCTGACCCTGCTGACCAGTCTGCTGGTCGCGATCGCCCTGCCGGTTTCCGCCGGGGATCTTAATGCACAACTGAATCAATTTTTTAAAGCGCGTGACGCCCAGCATGCTGATGGCATGGTCGTGGTGGTACGCACGCCGCAGGAACAGTGGCCAGCCTGTGAGGCGCCACAGTTCACCCTGCCCGGCAACAGCCGGTTGTGGGGCAATATGAGCGTGGCGGCAAACTGTGGTGAGAACCGCCGTTATATTCAGGTTCAGGTGCAGGTCACCGGTTCCTATCTGGTGGCGAACCGGCTGCTGAGCCAGGGCAGTAGCGTGAGCGAGAGTGATTTCACTCTGCAGACCGGCCGCCTCGATACTCTGCCTGCCCGCGCCCTGCTGAATGCGGACTCGGTCGCAGACGCCGTGGTGCTGCGTGATATCCAGCCAGGACAGCCGATTAATCCCTCTACGCTACGTCAGCCGTGGCGTGTCAAGGCAGGTCAGAATGTGATGGTGATTGCCAGCGGTGACGGCTTTGACGCCAGCGGTGAGGGCAAGGCGCTGAATAACGCCGCCCGATCGCAGTCGGTCCGGGTCAGGATGGGAAATGGCCAGATTGTCAGCGGCAAGGTACGCGAGGATGGGAATATTCTTATAACGCTGTAAAGTGTTAAAGAAGCCAGTAGTGCTGCCGATAGAAGAATCAACGAAGCGATAACGCTATTCTGATTCAGGTGGCAGACTTCCCCTGACCGTACAGGAGCCCGAACATGAGCATTGACAGAACGCAACCTCTGAAACCCGCCAGCACCGTACAGAGCCGCGATAGCAGTGAGTCCGGCAGCAGCAAAGTGCGCCAGAGCGCCAGCCCGGTGGCAGCAGCCACGACCCCTGCAGCAGCCCAGGTCAGCCTGAGCAGCGCGCAGTCGCAGCTGATGCAGCCGAGCAGCAAAGATATTAACGTCGAGCGCGTTGAACAACTGAAAACCGCCATTCGTAATGGCGAACTGAAGATGGATACCGGCAAAATCGCCGATGCGCTGATTGCCGACACCAAGGCGTATTTAGAGGGTAATTAGTTCCCATGAGTAATTTGCAGACCACCTTAGATAAGATGCAGGACGTGCTGGCGTCGCTCTCAGCCGTGCTGGAAGAAGAGCAGCAGCAGCTGGCCGCCGGAAACATTAACAGCAATCTGTTGCAGCGTATTACCGAAGATAAAAGCGCGCTGCTCAGTACGCTGAACTATCTGGATGAGATGCGCCGCACCGCTGAACAGAGTCAGGCGACATCGGCACCTTATCGTGGTCAGAACGACATGGCGCGCCGCTGGGACACTATCCAGCAGCATAGCCGTCGTCTGCAGGATGCCAATGTTCATAACGGCCTGCTGCTGCAACACCAGATCCGCTACACTCAGGATGCGCTTGACGTGCTGAAGCCGCATCAGACCCAGGCCTTTTACGGCCCGGATGGGATGGGTAAAGGCCAGGCGACGTTAAGTCGCAAAGCCTGAACCGGATAGTAGCGAAAAAAAAATCCCGCCTGGTGCGTAATGCCAGTCAGTTGAACGGCAGGTGATAATGCAGTCTGGTGCCGGGCAGGGGCTGGCGGTCCTCGCGCCGCTGCGCGGTTCCTTCACGTCATTCCTCTGCCTGACGGAGCGCCGGGGATGGCACATCCTGTGCCGCCCCGCCTTTCGCCCGCGTCCTGCGGGCTCTCCTGGCAGACTCATTCTGTTCAGCGCTGCGGATTGCCTGCCCCTGCCCGGCACCTGCCTGCTCTGAAACTTCAGTGTGTATTGTTAAAAAGGGCACGAGAGTGGAGGCCTGAGCGCCTCTGCTGCTGAAAGGGCTATCCGCAGCGCTGAGGCGTGACGGTGGGCCAGAAGTCCACGCCGGGAAGCGTGGACAGTTCGGGGCCGGCCAGGGAGGGCCGATCCCCGAACGGTTCGTCGGCACGACGTCAAAGCCGAAGGTACCGCGTGAGCGGCGCGAGGACGGCCCGGCAGCAGCAGAGGTGCGCTGGCCCGCACTGCGGCTCGCTCGCCCGGAAAAAAAACTGCCACGTTTGACCGTGACAGCCTTTACAAATCTAATCTTAACTGACCAGCATTACGCCTGGTGCGGGATTTTTTTTCGCCTTATTTTATTGTCAGGCGCTTAACCTTACACAGCGGTGCGACGTGCGTAGTCGCGCAGCCGGAAGCCCAGCAGCCCCAGCGCCAGGAAGTAGGCCCCGCCGCCCACACCACAGACCGCGGCCAGACGCAGCAGCCGCCACAGCATCGATCCCTGCTCCCAGGCTGGCATCCACTGCAGCATGGCAAACAGCGCGCCTGCCATCACCACTACAGCTATCAGCAGGCGGATCAGGAAGCTGCTCCAGCCCGGCTGCGGCATAAAGATATTCTTCTTACGCAACTGCCAGTAGAGCAGCGACGCATTCAGACAGGCTGCAAGCCCAATCGACAGTGACAGACCGGCGTGTTTCAGCGGACCAATAAACGCCAGGTTCATTACCTGCGTCATGATCAGCGTGATAATCGCAATTTTAACCGGCGTTTTGATGTCCTGACGGGAATAGAAGCCCGGAGCCAGCACCTTGACCACGATCAGCCCCATCAGTCCGACGGAGTAGGCGATCAGGGCGCGCTGCGTCATCAGTGCATCAAAGGCAGTGAATTTGCCGTACTGGAACAGCGCCACGGTCAGCGGGCCGGAGAGCATGCCCAGCGCCACCGCGCTGGGAAGCGCCAGCAGGAAACAGAGGCGCAGACCCCAGTCCATCAGCCGGGAATATTCATCATGGTTGCCGCTGGCAAAACTTTTGGCCAGCGACGGCAGCAGAATGGTGCCCAGCGCCACGCCCAGCACACCCGAGGGGAACTCCATCAGGCGGTCCGCGTAGTACATCCAGGAGACCGAACCTGAGACCAGAAACGAGGCGAAGATGGTGTTGATGATCAGTGAGATCTGACTGACAGAAACGCCCAGAATGGCAGGTCCCATCTGACGCATGACCCGCCAGACGCCCGCATCACGCAGATTCAGGCGTGGCAGCACCAGCATCCCGAGTTTCTTCAGGTGTGGCAGCTGATAGCCGAGTTGCAGCACGCCGCCAGCCACCACGGCCCAGGCCAGCGCCATTACCGGTGGGTGGAAGTGCGGCGCGGCAAACAGCGCAAAGCCAATCATGCTGACGTTCAGCAGGGTCGGTGCAAAGGCCGGTACCGAGAAGCGGTTCCAGGTATTCAGCACCGCACCCGCCAGTGACGCCAGCGAAATCAGCATAATGTAGGGAAACGTCACCCGCAGCAGCGAGCTGGTGAGCGCAAACTTATCGGGACTGTCGGCAAAGCCGGGTGCCGTCACCATGATGACCCAGGGCGCAGCAATCATGCCCGCCACCGTGACCAGCGCCAGCGCCAGCGTCAGCAGGCCCGAGACGTAAGCCAGGAACAGTTTCGTTGCCTCTTCGCCCTGCTTGCTTTTATATTCAGCCAGAATGGGCACGAAGGCCTGAGAAAAGGCGCCTTCAGCAAAAATACGCCGCAGCAGATTGGGAAGTTTAAACGCAACAAAGAACGCATCGGTCGCCATTCCGGCGCCAAACACCCGCGCCACGATGGCATCACGGGCAAAGCCCAGTACGCGGGAAAACAGGGTCATAGAACTGACCGCTGCCAGCGATTTCAACAAATTCATAATTGACGGCGCATCCTGAAAAGAATCAGCAAAAAGGAGAATTAGCGCGGGCACCCAGAAGATGCCCGGCGACAGTCTACTGCCACGGAGGGAAATGACCAGCACGGAGTGTTACAAGGCGTTATTCCTGCGTCGCCTCACGCCACAATTTTTCCACCACACGCTGCGCCATCAGTGCCTGCTCACCGCTGGTTTCAGGCTTCGTCTGATTTTGTACGCAGTCGATGAAATGGCGAGCCGCACCGCTGAAACCGCGCTGGGTCAGATGACTCTGCCAGGCGGGCGGTGGCGTAATCAGCAGCCCGTCACGCCGTTCTTCCTGCCAGTCGCGCATCTCACTGATGTCGATGCACTTACCGTCACACACTGTGCTGACCCGCTCGCGCTGACTGCCTGCGCGCCGGTGCATGCTGGTGGTAATCGACAAGCCCTCAACAGCGAAATGGTGCTCGGCATAGAGCATCTGCCCCTGTTCGTTGGTGTCGATGCGTCCCTGAACCTGGCGAAAGGGTTTCCCGCCCAGCCAGAGGGCGGTATCCACCACATGCAGATAGTCATCGAGCAGGGTAAAGCGGAGATCCTGTGGCCCGACGCTGTCGCTACGGTGCTTTTCAATCCGCAGAGAAGCGGCGTCCGCCATCTCTGCCCGCAGCTGCTGATAGCGCGGGGCGAACCGCCGGTTAAACGCCACCATCAGCTTACGCTGCCGTTTTTCCGCCAGCGCCACCAGCGCCTCAGCCTGCTCCAGGGTTTCAGCCAGCGGCTTATCGACGCAGACATCCTTTCCTGCCAGCAGCAGCGCCCTGACCACTTCATAGTGCGTGGCGGTGCTGCTGTGGACAAAGACCGCGTCGCAGGCAGCGGCTAATTCATTCAGCGAACCAAAACATGGCATGCGATAGCTGTCACAGACCGGCCGGGCTTTGGCCTGGTTCGGGGAAAACGCCCCTGCCAGGGTCCAGTCCGTCGCCGCCGACAGCACCGGCAGCCAGGCTTTCTGCGCGATACCGCCTAATCCCACTACGCCAATACGTAAGGTCATCTCAGCTCTCCGGTTGCAGCAGTTGGGTGAGTTGTGTCTGAAGCGCTGCAACCTGCTGTTCCAGCGTTGCGACCCGCGCCGCCAGATCACCCTTCTCTTCCGACGCGTCTGCTGCTTGCGGCTGGTCAGGCTCATCGCCCAGCAGATGCATAAAGCGGCTTTCGCGCTTGCCAGGTTCACGCGACAGACGGATCACCTGAGCACTGTCGTCGCGCTGCATTAATCCTTCCAGCGTTTGCTCAACTTCGCTGACATCACTGAACTCGTGCAGACGGCCGCTGCGGGTACGCAGCTCGCCTGGCGTTTGGGGCCCGCGCAGTAACAGCAGCGTCAGCAGAGCGACTTCTGCGCTGTTAAGCTTTAGCGTGCCAAACGCGGAGTTGCAGAAACGCTGCTCATATTTCACGACCCGCTGCCCGGCGGCGCTGCTGGCGGTAATCAGATGCCGTTTTTCCAGCTGATCGAGCTGATCCTGTACCTCACTTTCGCTCAGCTCCATCACCGGCTCGCGGTTCGATTTCTGGTTACAGGCAACCACCACGCCATTCAGTGACAGCGGATACTGTTCCGGCGTGGTGACCTGCTTCTCAAGCAGGCAGCCCAGCACGCGCATCGCCTGCGCCGATAAAGTCATCTTCATGCTCGCATCCTCATTATTATCCACGCCGGTCAGGCGTCCATTCCCGCAGGGTTAAGGCTGTCAGCACGTGATCCTGCCAGCGTCCGTCGATCAGCAGATAATCTTTCGCGTAACCCTCTTTCTCAAAACCGAGTCGCGCCAGCAGATCGCCGCTGCGCTGGTTGTGCGGCATGTAGTTAGCCATGATGCGGTGAATATGCTGCTGGCGCTGCATATAGCGGATAGCCACCTGCAACGCTTCGAACATGAACCCCTGCCCCTGCCACTTTTCACCCAGTGAATAGCCGAGGTAACAGGCATGAAAGGATCCACGCAACACGTTGCTGAAGTTCGCCACTCCCCTCACTTCGGTTTCATTGCTGTCCATTAAAATGAAATAGAAGGCCGAACCCTGCTTATGCATGTCGGAAATCAGCCCGAGCCGCGCCTGCCAGCCCGAGGGATAGCAGTGGCTGTCATCGCGCACCGGCTCCCACGGCTTTAAAAACAGGCGGTTTTCCGCGTAGTAATCTGCCATTCGCCAGGCATCACGCTCGTGAACCAGACGGACCACCAGCCGATCGGTGGTTAATCGCACCCTGGGCGCGGCAGAACGATAGCCAAACATCCTGACTCCTGAAATCAATGGCTGATAGAGATGAGCCGTCATTACCCGGCTTTCACTATAACCGCCGCCTGGGCTGCGGTAAAACGTTACAGCGGTTTAGCGATAAAGAGGCTGATTTTGCTCGGGTCGCACCGTGGATAACCCCTGCTGCAGGCAGCATCACCAGCGGATCCTGCAGCGCGCCTGACAGGCAGGTTTGCCCTGTGGGGTAATCTCTTCCATACTTTTTACGAGCCCGAAAGCAGGATGAATTGATTCACTCTGTTAAACACTAAACCTGTAAAACCCGGGAGATCAGGATGAAGCTCTATATCTACGACCACTGCCCTTTCTGCGTTAAAGCGCGAATGATTTTTGGCCTGAAAAACAAACCGGTTGAGCTGGTGGTAATGCTCAACGACGATGAAGAGACGCCGAAACGACTGATCGGACAGAAAATGGCGCCCATTCTGCAGAAGCAGGATGGCAGCGCGATGCCTGAAAGTATGGAGATCGTACACTATGTCGATCAGCAGGATGGCGAACCGCTGATCATCGGCGCGCTGAATCCGGCGATCGGCGACTGGCTGCGTCACATGAACAGCTATGTCAATAAACTGCTGCTGCCGCGCATTGCAGAAGCGGCGTTTGCCGAATTTGCGACGCCTGAGGCGCGTGACTATTTCCGCAACAAAAAGCAGGCGAGCATCGGTGATTTCGACACGCTGAAAAGTCACTCTGCTGGCCTGATCAAAAACGTCAGCGACGATCTGCGCAAGCTGGACAAATTAATCGCCCAGCCCAATGCGGTGAATGGCGAGCTGTCCGAAGATGATTTTAATCTCTTCCCGCTGCTGCGCTCTCTGACGCTGGTGGCCGGTATCGACTGGCCGAGCCGGGTCGCTGACTACCGCGATAACATGGCTAAACAGACCCAGGTGAACCTGCTCTCCTCGATAGCTCACTAACCCCTCCCGATGAGAGACGCTGCGGCGTTTCTCATCTCTTTCCTGATGACACCCGCTACGCATTCAGGCAGGCTATGGCCTGTTTATTGGCTCTGATATTCAGGATAAGATCGATGAAAAAGGCTTTTTTCGGGCTGACTGCCCTGTTGATCGCGCTGCTGGTGAGCGGCTGTAATCAACTGACGCAATACACCATCAGCGAACAGGAAGTAAACCAGGCGCTGCAGAAGCACAACAACTATGAGAAAGATATTGGCGTTTCCGGGCTGGTTAATGCGCACATCGTCCTGAACAACCTGACCAGTCAGATTGGCCGTGAAGAGCCAGGTAAAGTGACGCTCTCTGGTAATGCTAAAATCAATGTGACGTCACTGTTTGGTCCGCAGCAGGCCGATATGCAACTGAAGATGCGTGCTCAGCCGGTCTATGACCAGCAGCAGGGTGCAATCTATCTGCGCGATCTGGAAATTGTTGATGCGCAGGTTGCTCCGGAAAAAATGGCCTCCATTATGAAAACGCTGACGCCTTATCTGAATCAGTCGCTGAAAAACTACTTTGATCAAAAACCGGCTTACGTGCTCAGCGCCGACCGCAGCAAAGGCGAGTCGCTGGCGAAGAAGTTTGCCAAAGGACTGGAAGTAAAACCTGGCGAACTGGTTATTCCCTTTACGCAGTAACGCCGTTATCCGCGCCCCTGGCGCGGATTTTCTTTATCAGTATAAAAAGCAGGTGCAAACGGTTGCCTGAATCCTTATGCTTAGACCCCGGCCAAAACACGCCTTTTGTTTCCCTTCTGCCGGAGCTTCACTGATGACAGCACAACCTCAGCAACTTACCCTGCGTCGCCCTGACGACTGGCATATTCATCTGCGCGACGATGAGATGCTCAACACGGTCCTCCCCTATACCAGCGCGGTGAATGGTCGTGCCATTGTGATGCCTAACCTGGTGCCGCCGGTGACCAGCGTGGCAGCAGGTGAAGCGTACCGCGATCGCATCCTGGCGGCGCTGCCCGCCGATCACGCCTTTACGCCGCTGATGACCTGCTATCTGACCGACTCGCTTGATCCTGATGAGCTTGAGCGCGGTTTCACCTCCGGTCTGTTTACCGCGGCTAAGCTCTATCCGGCGCACGCTACGACGAACTCCAGCCATGGCGTTACCGATATCGCCTCCATTACCCGAGTGCTGGAGCGGATGCAGAAGCTCGGTATGCCACTGCTGATCCACGGCGAAGTCACCGATGCCCATGTCGATATTTTTGACCGCGAAGCCCGGTTTATCGAAACGGTCATGGTGCCGCTGCGCAGCCAGTTTCCGGCACTGAAAGTAGTGATGGAGCACATTACCACTCAGGACGCCGCAGAATATGTTGCCGCCGCCGATGAAACGCTGGGCGCGACCATTACCCCGCAGCACTTGATGTTTAACCGTAATCACATGCTGGTGGGCGGAATTCGTCCGCACCTCTATTGCCTGCCGATTCTTAAGCGCAACGTGCATCAGGAGGCTTTGCGCAAATTAGTGGCGAGTGGTCATCCGCGCGTCTTCCTCGGCACCGACACAGCACCGCATCTGCGTCATCTTAAAGAGGCCAGTTGCGGCTGCGCGGGGGTATTTAATGCGCCAGCGTCGTTACCCGCTTACGCCACCGTTTTTGAAGAGCTGAACGCGCTGGAACATTTTGAAGCGTTCTGTTCGGAGAATGGCCCGTGTTTTTACGGCCTGCCGCTGAATGAAGGGACGATCACCCTGGTGCGTGAGCCCTGGCAGGTGCCAGAGTCCATCGCACTCGGCAGCCACTCACTGGTGCCGTTCCTGGCGGGTGAAACGCTGAACTGGCGCATCGCATAATTTTACTTGCCTCCGGCCTGCTGATACTGTAAATATATACAGTATCTTAAACGGAGGCTGTTATGCGCGTTGAAATTACCGTATCAAATACCCGACCTCTTCCTGCTGGCGCGATAGAAGCGTTAAGCGATGAATTATCGCGCCGCATTGATGAACAGTTCCCTGACTCGACCAATCACGTCAAGGTACGTTATGCCAGTGCCAATAATCTCAGCGTGCTGGGCGGTGGAAAAGAGACGCGCGACCAGATCAGCGAAATCCTGCAGCAGACGTGGGAAAGCGCTGACGACTGGTTCAATACTGATTAACCGCCACTGTGCTTTTTTTCCGGGTGTCGCCACCCGGTTTTTTTATCTTTTCTCCCCTCTCGCACTTACCCCGTCCTGCATCTAGACTCTTAATGATCAATGCCCTATCCTTGCGCTCGTCACGCATAACAGGAGGTGCGACACCATGACTACTGATAAACCGGAAGAGGCGATGACCTTTGGTGAGTTGTTAGCACTGATTGGTGATCAGAAGCGTCGTTTAACGGTGCTGGAAAATGCCTTTTCCAGTCTGATTTTCTGTCTTGACGATCGTGCCAGTCAGCTACTGGTACACAATCTGTCGCTGGAAGCCCAAAATCAAAACCATGATGAGCAGCTTCAGCAGCACTTTGCCCGTCTGGCAGAAACACTGCAAAAACGCGGCGGCGGCGTAGTGCCAGAAACGCCGGCTCTCTGAGTCCCCGCTCACGCGTCATAGCCCGCTTTTTGCCTGTCTTTTGACTGCTGATAAAAATGCCTGCCCGTCAGGCATTTTATTTTTTTACCCCCGTCTTTCAAACGCAAATATTCTGTGAGAAGCTGACTCACGGCATTTTTTAAACAGTGATACTCTCGTTTACTGTTATAATTGTTTCGCTATTGGAATAAAAAAGCCGCATTGAACCTCATCATGCACTTCGATAACGAGTAATAAGGAGGTTATAATGGACAGAAGAAAAGATGTTATACAGACTCACCCACTGGTGGGCTGGGATATCAGTACCGTTGACAGCTATGACGCCATGATGATCCGCCTGCACTCGTTGTCGTCGCAGGATCAAAAAGAAGAAGAAGCGGATGTTGGCCCGACATACTGGCTGACAACGGATGTGGCAAGGCAATTTATCTCGATCCTCGAAGCAGGCATCGCCAAGATAGAATCAGCCGAGCAGATAGAACGACTCCTCAATAAGCATTAATTTCTGCCGCATCAAAGAGGCGCCCTCAGGGGTGCCTTTTTCGTTTCTGTTTCTGGTATGCTTTTGATTATCTGTCTCTTAGAGCGTAGTTACCATGATTTATGATCTTATCGTCGTTGGCAGCGGTTCTGTGGGCGCGGCGGCAGGCTACTATGCCACCCTGGCGGGTTTATCGGTGTTAATGATCGACAGCGCCCATCCTCCCCATAATCAGGGCACACATCATGGCGAGAGCCGGCTGATTCGTCACGCTTATGGTGAAGGTGAACGCTATGTTCCCCTGGTTCTGCGGGCGCAAACGCTGTGGGATGAGCTGGAACAGCGTGCCGGTGAGCGCATCATGCATCGCAGCGGCGTACTTAACCTCGCCCCGAATCAGTCGCCGTTTATTCAGAACGTTATCGACAGCGCGACCCGCTGGCAGCTCAATATCGAGGTGATGCAGCCTGACGACGTGCGCAGGCGCTGGCCACAAATCAATGTGCCTGAGGGCTATCTGGGCGTATTTGAGCCGCAGTCTGGCTATCTGAAATGTGAACAGGCGGTACGCAGCTGGATCCAGTTGGCGGAGCAGGCGGGCTGCGCGCAGCTGTTTAACTGCCCGGTTTCAGAGCTGGGTCGCGATGGCGATCTGCAGCAGGTCACTACCCTGGATGGCGTCTATCGGGGCCGCAAAATGTTGATCAGTGCGGGCACCTGGGTTGGCAAATTAGTGCCTGACCTGCCGGTTGCGCCCACCCGCAAGGTGTTCGCCTGGTATCAGGCAGATGGCCGCTACAGTGAGAATAATAAGTTTCCCGGTTTTACGGTGGAAATGGGCGATGGCAGCCAGTTTTATGGCTTCCCGGCGGATAATAATGCCCTGAAAGTAGGTCGTCATGATGGCGGTCAGCTGATGCAGCAGCCGGAGGATCGTAAACCTTTTGGCGCGGTGGCGGCCGATGGCAGTGAAGCTTTTGGATTCCTCCGTCAGTTTTTACCTGGCGTCGGTGTCTGTCTGCATGGCGAAGCCTGCAGCTACGATTTTAGCCCGGATGAAGACTTTATTATTGATACCCTGCCGGGTGAACCAGACCGCTTGTTAATTACCGGGCTCAGTGGACACGGGTTTAAATTTGCCAGCGTATTGGGCGAACTGGCTGCAGAATTTGCCCAGCAAAAACCGTTCTCTTTTGATCTGACCCCCTTCCGCCTCTCACGTTTCTGACTCTGATAAAGGGTGGTATCAGGTTGATGCCGCCCGATTGACAGGCTTTGACAAAAACTGACTATTACTGACATAAGGCCAGATTATATTTCGCCCTTATGGTTAATTCCGGCCCTTTTTAGTTGACGACCAGCGCGTCAGAAATAACTCATTCAGTAATATTGCGCATTTCACGCCCGGTTTATTCAACCTTTTCACGATATAAAATTAAAGTTATAGAAGCGTAAGGATGATTGCTTTTATATTTCATAATGTGGATGCTTATTTCAGATTATTACTTCATGAAAACCCCATTATGTTATTACGTAATTCATCTCATCAGTTTGGCCTGGTTGCCGTGCTGTTGCACTGGTCGATGGCGCTGGCGATTTATGCCATGTTCGCGCTGGGATTATGGATGGTCGGCCTCGGCTATTACGATAGCTGGTATCACGACGCGCCTGAGATCCATAAAAGCATCGGCGTGATCCTGTTGCTGACGCTGATCGTTCGCCTGCTGTGGCGCGTTATTTCACCGCCGCCAAAACCGCTTAGCAGTTATTCCCCGCTGGTACGCATCAGTTCGGTGGTGGCCCACCTGTTACTGTATACCCTGCTGCTGGCGATTCTGATCAGCGGCTATCTGATCTCCACCGCCGATGGCAAACCCATCTCAGTATTCAGCTGGTTCACCCTGCCCGCGCTGTTCAGCGGTGCTGGCGAACAGGCTGATCTTGCGGGCGACATTCACCTCTGGCTGGCCTGGACGGTTGTGGTCCTGTCACTGCTGCATGGTCTGGCTGCGGTCAAACATCACTTTATCGATCGCGATATCACCTTAAAACGGATGTCGGGTTTGCGTTTCACCTCTCCCTCTGAAAAGGATAAATAATATGTTTAAAAAGACCCTGCTGGCGATGACCGGTGCCAGTCTGCTGCTCGGCTCACTCACCGCCTCTGCCGCTGACTACAAAATCGATAAAGAGGGCCAGCACGCCTTTATTCAGTTCCGTATCCAGCATCTGGGTTACAGCTGGCTCTACGGCACCTTTAAGGATTTTGATGGCCGCTTCACCTTTGATGAGAAGAATCCTGCCGCAGATAAAGTCGACGTCACTATTAACACCAGCAGTATCGATACTAACCATGCTGAACGTGACAAGCACCTGCGCAGTGCGGACTTCCTGAACACCAGCAAAAACCCGCAGGCCACTTTCAAATCCACAGCGGTAAAAAAAGAGGGTGATGAGCTGAAGATTACTGGCGACCTTACGCTGAATGGCGTGACCAAACCGGTAACGCTCGAGGCAAAAATGCTGGGAGAAGGTAAAGATCCGTGGGGCGGCTACCGCGCTGGCTTTGAGGCCGAAGGGGAAATTGCACTGAAAGATTTCAACATCACCAAAGATCTGGGGCCAGCTTCGCAGAAGGTTCAGCTGATGATCTCGGTTGAGGGTGTACGCCAGTAAAAGAGCAAGCCGCCTGAAGCTGACTTCAGGCGGCCACGCTTATTTCTTCAGCGGCGAGGGAATGGTCATGTTTAACAGGCCACGCGACTTGTTAAAGATTTTGTTGCCATTTTCACGTCCTGCCCGACGCGCACGTTGCTCTTCCGGTGAGAGCTTCGCCTCTTCCTGGCAGATCGGGCTACAGCAGTTCTCAAACTTCTCCGCGCAGCTTTTGCACTGAATAAACAGCAGATGACAACCGTCATTGATGCAATTAACGTGGGTATCACAGGGTTCGCCGCACTGATGACAGTTCGACAACACATCGTCAGAGATCCTCTCACCCATCCGCTCATCAAAAACAAAGTTTTTGCCTTTGAAGCGTACCGGTAATCCCTGCTCACGGGCGCGTCGGGCATACTCTATGATACCGCCCTCAATGTGATAGACATCCTCAAAGCCGTTGTGCCGCATCCAGGCGCTGGCCTTTTCACAGCGGATCCCGCCGGTGCAGTACATTACGATCTTTTTGTCTTTCTGATCCTGCAGCATCTCAACCGCCATCGGCAGCTGATCGCGGAAGGTGTCAGCAGGCACTTCCAGCGCGTTGTCGAAGCGGCCCACTTCATATTCGTAGTGGTTACGCATATCCACGAACAGGGCGTCAGGATCGTCCAGCATGGCGTTAACGTCCGCCGCTTTAAGATACTGACCCACATCGCTGGCATCAAAACTGTCGTCTTCAATACCGTCCGCGACAATGCGGTCGCGTACTTTCAGACGCAGCACCCAGAACGATTTACCATCATCATCCAGCGCAATATTCATCCGCAGGTTGTTCAGCGCCGGATCAAAGCCATATAGCCATTCTTTCATCTTTTCATACTGGCTGGCTGGCACGCTGATCTGCGCATTGATGCCTTCGTGGGCCACGTAAACGCGACCAAAGACCTTAAGAGCCGTCAGGCCAAGATAGAGCGCGTCACGGAATGCTTTGGGATCGGCAATCTGGAAATATTTATAAAAAGAGACAGTGGTGCGCGGCTCGGTTTCAGCCAGCATGCGCGCCTTCAGCTCTTTATTGGAAACGAGGTTATGTAACACTGGCATGGTGTTCGTCCTGTTATCAATAGAAGAAATTTAGCGCGCACATGATACCTGATTTCACCGGGATGCAAAGGCCAGTGACCAGATTGATCGCCTGTTGCCGTTTTTTCCAGCAACATTGGACTATTAACCTTTGTTCATTGATGGCACGTTCCGATAGTGATATTTAAGCGCACGTCAAAAACTGGCACAATAGTGTAAATCAACGAGATATCAGCACCGCACGGTGCGCGACGCAGGAAAATTAACCTTCACATGACTCAGTTGCCTCAGTTTTCACGAGAACTGCTTCACCCGCGCTATTGGCTGACCTGGCTGGGTGTCGCTTCTCTTTATCTTTTGGTGCTACTTCCTTATCCCCTGCTTTATGTTCTCGGCTGTAATATTGGCCGCATTGGTATGCGTTTTATGAAACACCGCGTCAGTATTTCCCGGCGTAATCTGGAATTAAGTTTTCCGGATATGCCGGTAAATGAACGCGAAGCGATGGTTAAACACAATTTCGAATCGGTCGGCATGGGATTAATCGAGACCGGTATGGCGTGGTTCTGGCCTGACTGGCGCATCAATAAATGGCATACGCCTTCGGGGCTGGAGCATATTCAGCAGGCGCGCGATAGCCAACGCGGCGTGTTGCTTATCGGCATGCACTTTCTGACGCTGGAGATTGGTGCACGCATGTTTGGTATCCATAATCCTGGCATTGGCGTCTATCGCCCTAATGACAACAAACTGATCGACTGGCTTCAGGTCAAAGGTCGGATGCGGTCGAATAAAAGCATGCTCGACCGTAAAGATCTCAAAGGAATGATCCGCGCACTGAAACAGGGTGACATTATCTGGTATGCGCCCGACCACGATTATGGCCCGCGCAGCAGCGTCTTTGTGCCCTTCTTTGGCGTGGAAAAAGCGGCCACAACGGTGGGCACCCATCTGCTGATCCGCACCGGTAAACCGGCTGTCATCCCTTTCGTACCGCGTCGTCTGCCTGGGGGGCGCGGCTATGAACTGATGATACTGCCTGACATCAGCGGCGAATTTACGCTGGAAAGTGATGTCGCAACCGCAACCAGAATGAATCAGGTTGTTGAAGAGGGTGTGCTGCTGGCACCGGAACAGTACATGTGGTTGCACCGCCGCTTTAAAACGCGCCCCGAGGGCGAACCCTCACGCTACTAATCATTTCGCGCTAAATGTCTGTCAGGCATTTAGCGCATTTTACTCCCCCGCTAAATAAATCACTCATGCCTGACTCCTCCTGTAAGCGAAACCGCAGGTCCAGTAATTAATAAACGCCCGTATTCATAATATAATTTCTCTCTGTTTAAAGTTAAAACTGCTTATCAATTAACAGGACGGCAGGCGGCATTCAGCCTGTTTCGCTTTTTATTAATTAATATTGCAGCGAGTGCTATTAAATGCGTGATGGCGCTGATTATTCTGCACGCCAGGCCTAATCCTATTTAGCCGGTCTTAACGGTGTCTCACTGCTTATGAATCGGTAAAAATTAACTTACAATACAAGCTATTGCCTTGCGGATTTGGCTTATATTCCATTTTACATCTTTTTAACATCCCGATAGACCGTTATGGCATTTGAAGAAATTAAAGCTTATCGGTAGTTTCGTTTGTAACAGTCAGGCCTTTAACGGCTCTGGCCAGAATTATAAAAAGACAACACAGCAAACCTCTAATGGGACAGTTAATATGAACAAAGGTCTCTACTATTACGTTACAATTGGTACCGATCAGGAAAATTATCACTTTCTTCATCGTAAAGGGTGCAAGCGTATGCCTGATAAAGAAGAGGTCATATTTATCGGCACGTTATATAATTTGAGTCAGGCCCTCTCCATCGCAAGGATTAATTTTAAGAAAGTTAAGCCATGTATAAAATGTTGTATCCGCTACTCAGCACCCGTGATTCATGAGTCCGTTCAACCGGTTTTGCATTTTCCGCAAAAGATGATGTGACCCTGACTGGCGGGAAATGGCTTATTTCCCGCCAGTTGCACCGGCCTGACCTTTCCCTCCTTCAGATTTCGTCTATCCTTCACTGAAATCAAATAAATCCATAGTCAAAGACCCGTGAAGGAGAAGAGCGATGAGCATGTACAGTACCTTAGAGGAAGCCATCGATGCTGCACGTGAAGAGTTCCTCGCTAACCACCCAGAGCTTGAGGAGGGGGATGCATCAATCAGCCAGTTTGGTCTGCAAAAGTATGTGATGCAGGATGGCGATATCATGTGGCAGGCTGAATTCATGGCAGAAGAAGGTGAATCAGGCGAATGTCTGCCTTACCGCAGCGGTGAAGCGGCACAGGCTATTTTTGATGCAGATTTTGACGAAGTGGAACTGCGTCAGGAGTGGTTAGCAGAAAATACCCTGCACGAGTGGGATGACGGCGAATTCCAGCTGGAGCCGCCGCTGGACACCGAAGAAGGCGAAGCCGCCGCGCAAGAGTGGGAAGATGATAACAGCGATTCCGATCGCAGTTACTCGTAAGGACCGTGGCTGGCATCCACCGGTAACAACAGGGTATCAACCACCAGCGACAGCGGCAGGTCGAGGATCGTCAGGACCCGCCATCCGCTGTCGCGAACATCCCACTGTACGCCGGGATAGTACTGATTACCGTGCCCCTGCCCGGGAATGGTACGACTGATAATACTGCCGCATCCGCTTAAGCAGAGCACAGCCGCGACGATAACACCCGCCTTTAAGCACCCTTTCAACACTCATATCCGCCATGAAGAAACAGCCATTGAGATCGTCACACGCTGCTCGCGGTGACTGCCAGCAATAAATTTATCAGCGAATCGCTGTTTTAATCCGATAAAAAAAGCGGCATCGCTGCCGCTTTTTCAGATTACGCGTTGTTTGCCAGCGCGTTGGGGTTGAGCGTGAGTTTCTGATAACTCTCAACCCACTGATGATACTTGTCCGCATCTTCCCACAGTCGGGTATGAACACGGGCCAGTACCACTGGATCGCTGATCAGCTGCAGACGCTGTTCACGGCCCAGTTTATCCGGCGCATCGCTCAGCGCCTGATCAACCCGACGGTCACGCGCATAGTCCAGTAACTGACTCTGCTTGTGACGCGATGTGGCCAGTGCCGTTGCCAGCGCGTTGAAGGCAGGATGGAATAAGGCATGCATAAAGCCATTTTCCAGCGCGCGCTGACGGTTCAGCACCACATAGCGATCGGTATCCACCAGCTCCTGCGGCGGCGAGTACTCTTCCGGGATAAGGAACAGCTTCGCTTTCTTGCTCTTAATGCCCAGCGTTGCGCGGCTCGACATGACCGAGACAAACGGCGACAGAATCAGTGAGAAGACAATCGGTGCCAGCCACCACAGGAAGTTAAGATCCAGCAGTCCCATACCAATCGCCCACACCAGACCTAATGCCATCTGCGAACCGTGACGTTTAAACGCCTCGCTCCACGGTGTTGCATCGTCATCACGCTGCGGTGAGTTCCACACGACTTCCCAGCCGAGGAAGGCGCTGACCACAAATACCGTATGGAACAGCATACGCACCGGAGCCAGCAGCACCGAGAACAGCGTTTCCAGCACCAGTGAAGCCAGCAGCCGCAGAGGTCCGCCGTAGGCCTTCGATCCTTTAAACCAGATCAACACCACACTCAGCATTTTCGGCAGGAACAGCAGCACCATGGTGGTCGAGAACAGCGCTATCGCCAGTTCAGGACGCCACTGCGGCCAGACCGGGAAGAGCTGCCGCGGTTGCAGGAAGTAGGTCGGTTCCATCAGCGTATGCACTACCTGCAGGGCAGTGGAGAGTGCCAGGAACATAAACCACAGCGGAGCCGAGAGGTAGGACATCACACCCGTCAGGAACACCGCACGGTGAACCGGGTGCATCCCTTTCACCAGGAACAGGCGGAAGTTCATCAGGTTGCCGTGACACCAGCGGCGGTCACGTTTCAGCTCATCCAGCAGGTTCGGTGGCAGTTCTTCATAGGATCCCGGCAGGTCATAGGCAATCCAGACGCCCCAACCGGCACGACGCATCAGCGCAGCTTCTACAAAGTCATGCGACATG
This sequence comes from Pantoea sp. paga, assembly GCF_007558755.1. Lineage (NCBI taxonomy): Bacteria > Pseudomonadati > Pseudomonadota > Gammaproteobacteria > Enterobacterales > Erwiniaceae > Pantoea > Pantoea sp. paga. The sequence goes on along the minus strand of NZ_VLTF01000002.1, from coordinate 646,192 downwards.
ATTGAACCCGCAAAGGAGCCCTCTCCCGGTAACGGTGCCAGGGCACAGTGCTCAATAAAGGGTTTCACGCGGATAATGGCGTTGTGGCCCCAGTAGTGAGACTCGCCCAGCTGCCAGAAATGCAGACCGGCGGTAAACAACGGACCATAGACGCGGGTCGCAAACTGCTGACAGCGCGCATAAAGCGTATCCATACCCGATGCTTTCGGCGACGACTGGATGATCCCGGCATTCGGGTTGGCATCCATCATGCGTACCAGACCGGTGAGACACTCTCCGCTCATGACGCTATCAGCATCCAGCACCACCATGTAGCTGTAGTTGCTGCCCCAGCGACGACAGAAGTCATCGATGTTTCCACTTTTACGCTTCACACGACGACGACGACGGCGATAGAAAATCTTGCCTGCCCCGCCAACATCCCGCACCAGTTCCATCCAGGCTTTCTGTTCGGCAATCGCGATATCCGCATCGTAACTGTCGCTGAGGATATAGACGTCGAAGTGTTCAGCGTTACCGGTACGAACCACCGACTCCCAGGTCGCACGCAGACCGGCGTACACACGCTCAACGTCTTCGTTACAGATCGGCATAATCAGCGCGGTACGATGTTCCGGGTTAAGCGGTTCATCTCCGACCGTTGAGTAAGAGATACTGTATTTATCACGTCCAATCAGCAGCTGCAGGAAGCCCATCAGGGCCGTCCAGAAACCGGCAGAGACCCAGCAGAAGAGTATGGCGAACAGGAACAGGATGCCGGTCTGCAACAAATAAGGCAGGATCTGCATCACTGACTGCTGCCAGTTCTGATTGATCATCTCCATCGGATCCAGAAGCGTCCAGCCCTGATACGGCAGAATACTCTTCATGTACCAGGTGGCGACCACGGTCTGGAAAATGGTCAGGATCAACAGAATGTAGCGTCGAATCGAACCGACATGACGCCACTTTTCCTCGGCACGTCGCTCTTCCGCATTGGCATAACGCGGCACCGATTTGTGTCCACGCAGTGAGTCCCAGGCACGGGCGACCGGGTTGGTGCGCCAGGCTTCCGGGAACATCAGTGAGCGTTTGACCTTCGGCATCGCCTTCAGCGTGGTGCGGTCGAGGTAATCTTTACCCAACTGCTGACCTTCGGCCAGCGAATCGGGCCAGGCCATTTCAACCCGCGATGAGACCGATTTTAACGGCGCATCGTCGGGACGGTCACTGGCTGCGACATCCCTGCCCAGCACATCATGGATGAAGTGGAACTCGCTGGCATTCTGCAATGAGACGCTCAGGCGGGCCTTCCCTGCCGCATGCAGCGGCAGAGATTCCACATAACGTTGAGGTGTAAAAGTCGATTTATTCATTGGCAGGTAACTGATAGCTCCAGGTTTCCGTCAATGTCTTGTCGCCGCTAACCAGGGCCGCACGCATTTCGGTGGACTGTTTGGCATCTTTCACACGCAGACGCAACACCAGACGCCAGCCTTTGGTGACCGGGTTATAACGTACGCTCTGTTCAACCACATCAGCATTTTTACCCACGCTGACCTGCGGTGCCACCTGACTGTTTTCCGCCATCTTGCTCATGTCTTTACCCACGAAGTCGATGGTGAAAGCCACGGTGCCATCCGGCTGACGCACCAGATTAGACTGCTTGACGTCACCCGCTGAACGCAGGGTATTTTTGACCCAGGCCGTATCATCAGAGTGCAGCTGGTTTTCGTCGCGCGAGAAGTGCAGACGATATTTGAAGTTCATCTCTTTGCCAGGCTCTGGCAGTGTCTCCGGCGTCCAGAACGCAACGATGTTGTCGTTGGTTTCATCTGCCGTCGGGATTTCAACCAGTTCAACCCGGCCTTTACCCCAGTCGCCTATTGGCTCAACCCAGCCGCTTGGACGAAGATCATAGCGGTCATCAAGATCCTGATAGTTGTTAAAGTCACGCCCACGCTGCAGCAGACCAAACCCTTTCGGATTCTCGATGGTGAAGGTGCTCACTGCCAGATGACGCGGGTTGTTCAGCGGACGCCAAATCCACTCCCCGTTGCCATTGTGGATAGAGAGACCGTCAGAGTCGTGCAGTGCCGGACGGAAGTTGTTCACCGTTGATGGCTGGTTCTGACCAAACAGGAACATACTGGTCAGCGGTGCAACACCCAGTTTGCCGACGTTATCACGCAGGTAAACTTTTGACTGCACATCAACCGTTGAAGCGTCACCCGGATGCAGCACAAAGCGATACGCACCCGCCGCACGCGGCGAATCGAGCAGTGCGTAGATCACCAGCTGTTTGTCCTGTGGTTTAGGACGCTGAATCCAGAACTCTTTAAAGCGCGGAAACTCTTCACCGGACGGCAGCGCCGTATCGATGGCAAGTCCACGCGCCGACAGGCCATAAACCTGACCGGCACCGATGACACGGAAATAGCTCGCGCCCAGGAAGCTGGCGATCTCATCGTTTTTACCCTTGTTGTTGAGTGGGTAAAGTACTTTGAAACCGGCAAAACCGAGGTTTTTTACCGCATCCGCGTCATGTTTTACATTACCGAAATTAAAATAATCGGGGTTGTATTTAATCTCGCGCACCGCGCTGGCGGTCACTTCGTTGATCTGCACCGGGGTATCGAAATACATACCCTGATGATAAAACTCCAGCTTGAACGGCGTGCGCAGTTTGCCCCAATACGCTTTATCGTGGTTAAACTGGATCTGCTGATAATCAGCAAATTTCATTTCACGAAATTGAGAGGGTAAATTGCTTTTAGGCGCTTCGAAGCTTTTCCCTGCCAACGCTTTGGCTTGTTTGGCAACATCATCGATGTTAAACGCCCAACTGTTATTGGCGTACAACGCCAGCAGAACTGCAGTACCAATCCAGCGTACCTTCATCAGTCCGGCTTTATTTTTTTCTTTAGTCGGCACATCCCCCCCTTTCGTGTGCTTAAATCAAACCCGTTTATCTTAAAGGATTATTCGGTTTTCCGACAGCTTATGCGCAACATTGTTCCCGCATTTCGTCTGGCATTACGCTACTTTTAGGACAATTAGACACTACGGATTCCACTGATAGTATACCTGGTTTATCCCAGGTAGAATTTTCACAGAGCATAATCCGGTTTCAGGGTGAAACCGGTCAAACGTACTAACGAACTGGAACTTTATGAGTACTGTAAAACCTGAACGTGAATACTTCCTCGACTCCATCCGCGCCTATCTGATGTTACTGGGGGTGCCGTTTCACGTATCCCTCATTTACTCTGCGCAGAAATGGGCAGTAAACAGTCATGAAGCGTCGTTATGGCTGACGCTGCTGAATGATTTTATTCATGCGTTTCGTATGCAGGTGTTTTTCGTCATTTCGGGCTATTTCTCCTACATGCTGTATCTGCGCTATCAGCCACGTCGCTTCCTTAAGGTGCGTCTTGAACGAGTAGGTATCCCACTGCTGACCGCCATTCCGCTGCTGACGCTGCCGCAATTTTTTATGCTGAAAGAGTGGACGGCTAAGCTGGCTGACTGGCCACGTTTCACCCCCTATCAGAAGTTTAATAACCTGATGTGGGAGCTGATTTCACACCTGTGGTTCCTGGTGGTGCTGGTGATGCTGACCACGCTGGGGATGGTGACCTTCCGCTGGCTGCGCGATCAGCATCGCACCATTGATTATTCGCGGGTTGGCTGGGGATCGCTGACGGCGGGCGTACTGGCATGGGCGCTGCTCTGGTGCGTGTTCCGCCGTCTGGTGTTTATTTTCCAGCCTGCGTGGCTAATGGATGGTTTGTTTAGCATCATTGTGATGCAGACACTCTTCTATCTGCCGTTCTTTATGCTGGGAGCGCTGGCGTGGAAACATCCCCCGCTGAAGCAGCTGTTTGTCCGCTTCAATCTGGTGATGTGGGTCGGTGCGCTGCTGATGTTTGCGGCCTATTGCGCCAACCAGCGACTGAGCAGCGGTGAGGGCTGGTTGTATGAGCTGGATGCGATTATCTCGACGCTGATGGGCATTTGCATGCTCAACGTCTGCTTCTGCTTTGGTCATAAGCTGCTGAATTCACATTCGCCGCGCATTATGTATCTGGTCAATGCGTCACTGTTTATCTATCTGGTGCACCATCCGCTGACGCTGCTGTATGGCATTTACGTGACGCCGCGCATTGAAAACAACACGCTGGGCTTCTTCGTCGGCCTGCTAATGGTGTTTGGCATCGCGTTTCTGCTGTATGAGATTCACCTGCGCATCCCGCTGCTGCGGTTCCTTTTCTCGGGGAAATTTGAGCGTAAACAAGCACAATGACAGGCGATCAGTGACCTCGGGCCATAAGTGAGGTCAGGCTATAAATGATGTGTCTCACAGACAGCTTAAGAGTTTAAAGCGATGGGAGCATACGCCATTAGCAAAGCATAGCGGGCCAGGGATGGCCCGCGCTGAGCCCGCCAGGGATGGCGGGTTTTGCGTCTTTGCGGAGGGCGTATGCTTCCTGAGCCAGCGCCTGGACCCAGGCAAGGTCCAGCTTACAGCAGCCACTCAATCGGCAGTCGCCACACCAGACGTACCTGCAGGCGCTGCCACCAGGAGCAGCCCGGCTCGTGTTTATGCACAATCTGCTGCGGCTCATCCGGATACTCCAGCCAGTTTACCCTGCCCCATTTATCCAGCCGCAGCGTCCATGCCCGATCGCGCATTGATTGGCTGAAACGCTGATGCGTCTCTGCGGCGAGCGCCGCACTCTCAATCACCAGTCCCATTTCCGTATTCAGCACCGCTGAACGGGGATCGAAGTTAAACGAGCCGATAAACAGCGTCTGTTGATCCACTGAGAAGGTTTTGGCATGCAGGCTGGAGCCGGAGTTACCGGTTAATCCCCGGTCGTGCGGGGCATCAGGCACGCCCGCCTGCGGTTTCAGCTCATAGAGCGCAATACCATGACGCAGCAGTTTTTTGCGCCACTTAGCGTAGCCGGCATGGACAATCGACACATCGTTAGCCGCCAGCGAATTGGTCAGAATGGCAATTTTTACCCCTTTGCGCTTCAGCGAAAGCAACTGAGCGACCCCTGCGCGGGTGGGTACAAAATAGGCCGAGATGATGTCGAACTGCTTTTGTGGCGTGCCTATCACCTCCAGCATTCGCTGCGGCAGCAGGCTTCTGGCACGCGCTTTGCCCAGCCCTTTACGCGGATCATCGCTCAGCAGGCGCGCTTTTGCCCAGGTCAGAGCCAGCGAGCCCTCTTCCAGCTCCTGCAGCAGCGAAGAATTTTCCAGCCGCTGAAGATAGCGCTGCACCGGTTCACTGTGACGCCACTCTGCTGGCAGACTCACACTGTCCTCTTCCGGCTCCTCTTCATCCAGCACCTGCTGCAGTGGAGAAACCGGCTTGCTGCGCCAGTAGCGCTCAAAATCCTCTGCGACTTCTTTAACCACCGGGCCTATTGCCATGACGTCGAGATCGGCAAACAGCGGTTCATTGCCGGTGCCGAAATATTCGTCGCCGATATTGCGCCCACCGACCACGGTCGTGACGCCATCCACCGTAAAGCTTTTGTTGTGCATGCGGCGGTTCAGACGGGCAAAATCGGTGAGATAACCCAGCGCGCGCAGGGTGCGAAACGAGAACGGATTAAATAGCCGCACCTCAATGTTGGGATGGCGGTTGAGCTGGGCCAGCGTCTCGTCCAGGCCCGGCGTATTGTTGTCATCCAGCAGCAGCCGCACTTTTACCCCGCGACGGGCAGCTTCCAGCACGGCGCTGAACAGCAACCGGCCAGAGAGATCGTTTTGCCAGATGTAATACTGGATATCGAGTGAACGCTCCGCTTTTTGCATCAGCAGATAGCGGGCAGCAAAGGCATCCAGCCCGTCGCTTAGCTGATGGACGCCGCTCAGCCCCGGATGGCGCAGACACTCTGGTTCCAGCTGTGTTTCAAGCCAGCTGGACCGTTCCAATGGCTGGGAGAGCTCAAACGCTTCGGTCATGACATTTCCCTGTAAAATGCAGTTATTTTTATTATTCCCCGGTCCGACCTCTGATGCTATTCCTCTGTTCTGAGTTAGTGAGGGGTCACGGGCGTTTTTTAGTCTAGACTTAACCGGACGATCTGTGACCGGCATTATCCCGGCAGGAGAGGAATATGTCTCATCAATCCCTTACAGATGCCCGCCAGCGCTATCATCCCGGCCTGTTTCGCAGCTTTTTCCAGGGCAGTTTCCCCTGTTCCACTGCCTGCCGTACACCCGGGAAACGGCTGGATATGGTGATCAGCAGCGGACACGATATGCTGCTGGAAAAAGATTATGCCGCACTGGCTGAGCAGCATCTGCTCACCGCCCGCGACGGTGCGCGCTGGCATCTGATTGAAAAGATCCCTGGCCAGTATGACTGGCAGAGCTTTCTGCCGATGGTCGACGCCGCGCGACGTCAGCAGATGGAGATCATCTGGGAGCTGGCTCATTTCGGTTATCCCGATCATCTTAATATCTGGAAAGCCGAATTTGTTGACCATTTTAGTCGTTTCGCCCGCGCGATGGCACAACTGATGCGCGATCAGGGCATCGAACGCCCCTTCTTTACACCAGTTAATCAAATCTCATTCTGGTCATGGGCCGGGGCGGATGTGGCCTGGTTTAATCCTCATGCTGCGCAGCGTGGTAAAGAGCTGAAGCGGCAGCTGGTTCGCGCCTCACTGGCGGCGATACATGCCATTCGCGAGGTCTATCCGGAGGCGCGTTTTGTACTGACTGACCCGCTGGTGCAGATCGCTCATCATCCCGATAATCCGGACAGCAAACCTTATGCCGATGCGCAGCATCAGGCGCAGTTCGAAGCCTGGGACATGCTGGCCGGTCGCGTCGATAAGGAGCTGGGCGGCAGTGAAGATTGCCTGGATATCCTCGGCCTGAACTACTATCCCGATAACCACTGGTTTTTTCCCGACCAGCCGATGTCGCTGGAGGATCCGGAGCGTGTGCCGCTGCATATCCTGCTGGCGCAGTGCTGGCAGCGCTACCAGCGTCCGATGCTGATTGCTGAAACCGGCGCAGAGGGTGAAGCGCGCGCCCCCTGGCTGCAGGAGATCAGTGAAAACGTGGCGGTGGCGCTGGATCAGGGCATTGCAGTGGAGGGGATTTCGCTCTATCCGGTAGTGGAGTATCCGGCCTGGGCCGATGACCGGCGTTCGCCTGGCCCGCTGCTGGGATTAGCCGATCCCAATGGCAACCGTAATCTGCATGAGCCGCTGGCGCTGGTATTGCGCAGTCAGCAGATTAAGTTTGCGACACGTAATCAGACGTGCTGAGAAGGTGGCTTTTTAGGGTAACAGGAGCGAACGTCGAGAGAGGGATCGGCAGGATGACGTACGTCGGTCAGCCAGACCATGGTAAACAGGAAGGTCACCCCGATCAGGCAGGCCGCCAGCAAACCGATAATTGCGATTAATTTGTCATCTCCGGAGTCCATCGCCTTCTCCTTATTCAATCCGTTGAATCCCTGTGCGTGTCAGCTCATCCAGAGCGTAATCATCAGGACAAAGATTATAAGCGTTACCGAGGTCACCGCAAGCACCACTATCGCAAAGTGCGCATCGTCAAGTGACTGGCGAATTGGCTCATCGTGATCGTCGGGTGGCAAGGGTAAAGACATAACTATCCTGTGAAAAACATGGGCCGCCGGGTTGTGATGCGGTGAGTGACAGTGTAGATGAAAGGCTGATTATCGTCCGGTTCTTTCGTCCGAAAAATAAACTGGCCCGTGCCAGCGCGGCACGGGCCTGAGATCAGACGCCGCGCCAGCGTTTGAAGATCAGTGAAGTATTAATGCCACCAAAGGCAAAGTTGTTGCTCTGGATATAGTCGGTTTCAAGCTCACGCGGCTCACCCATGATGTAATCCAGCTGGCCGCCATCTGCTGCCGGTTGCGTCAGGTTCAGGGTTGGCGCAAACCACCCTTCCCGCATCATCTCAATACTCATCCAGGCTTCCAGCGCCCCACATGCACCCAGCGTATGGCCAAAATAGGACTTCAGCGAGGAGATCGGTGTCGTTTCGCCAAACACCGCCGCCGTCGCCAGACTTTCGGCCATATCACCCCGTTCAGTGGCGGTGCCGTGCGCATTTACATAACCAACGTCTGCGGCCGTGATACCGGCGCTTTGCAACGCCCGCTCGATGCAGATCTGCATGGTTTCCCGCTGCGGCTGAGTAATATGGGCGGCGTCGCAGTTGGTATGGAAACCGGTGAGCTCGGCGTAGATCGTTGCACCGCGTGCCAGGGCATGTTCCAGCGACTCAAGGATCAGCGTGCCCGCCCCTTCGCCAATTACCAGACCATCGCGCTGCTGATCAAAAGGTGCAGGTGTGGTGTGCGGCGCGTCATTACGTTGGCTGGTGGCAAACAGGGTGTCGAACACCGCGGCTTCCGACGGACAGAGCTCTTCTGCGCCGCCAGCCACCATCACCGTCTGATACCCGTGACGAATCGCTTCCCAGGCATAGCCAATCGCCTGGCTGCCAGAGGTACAGGCGCTGGAGGTCGGGATCACCCGGCCGCGCAGGCCGAAAAAGAGCCCGGCATTGACGGCCGTGGTGTGTGGCATCATCTGCACATAGGTGGTGCCGGTGATATTGTTGGTGTGCTTTTCGGTCAGCATGGTGGCGAACTCGCTGACCGGCCCGGTGCTGCCGGTGGAAGAACCGTAGGCGATACCCGTTTCTCCGCTGGTCAGCACCGGATGGTCAATCAGGCCCGCCTGGGTCAGAGCCAGCTCGGTCGCGCGCGTTGCCAGCAGCGAAACGCGGCCCATGGCGCGGATACGCTTGCGGGTGTAGTGCGCAGGCAGCACAAAGTCATCCACCGGTGCGCCGAGCAGCGTATGCAGCCCGTCGTAGATCTGCCACTCCGGCATAAAGCGCACCGCATTGCGGCCCGCACGGATCCGTGCCGAAACTTCAGCCCAGGACTCACCAAAGGCGGTTACGCCGCCCATGCCGGTTACGACTACCCGCTGGATCACAGCATGCCTCCGTTTATAGAAATGACCTGACGCGTCACGTAGCCTGCGATATCGGACATCAGATAGCTCGCCAGTCCGGCGACCTCTTCAGCCGCGCCCATGCGCTTCATCGGCACGATCTTCATCGCTTCCTCAATCACCTGAGGTTCCAGCCCCTCCATTCCGGTATCAATCAGGCCTGGCGCAATGCAGTTAACGGTGATTTTGCGTTTCGCCAGCTCAATCGCCAGCGCCTTAGTGGCACCAATAATGCCCGCTTTCGCCGCGCTGTAGTTCACCTGACCACGATTGCCCATTATCCCCGACACCGACGAGAGGGTGATAATGCGGCCGCCGCGCCGCAGACCGATCATCGGCATCACGCAGGGCTGGATCACATTGTAAAAACTGTCGAGATTGGTGTGGATGACGCTGTCCCACTCCTGATCCGTCAGGGCGGGAAACGCCGCATCGCGGGTGATACCGGCGTTGCTTACCACGCCATAATAGGCGCCATGTTGCTCAATATCCGCCTCCAGGGCAGCGCGGGTTGCCGCCCGATCGGCCACATCAAATCCCAGCACACGGCCGCTGCCGCCTGCGGTTTCGATCTGCTGCAGGCACTGCTCAGCGCCTGCGCGGTCACGGTTGAAATGGACGATAACCTGATAGCCATCCTGGGCGAGACGCAACGCAATCGCGCGGCCAATCCCTTTACTGGCGCCCGTCACTAATACCGAATCTGTCATGGCTGATTTCCTTGTGACATCAATTGCTGTAATTCTGCTTCATTGGGTTGATACGTATTCAGGCGACCGCTGGCAAGCCGCTGGGTGCCGTAATGAATGTCGCCCTCAAAGCTGCCCATGCGGTCATCGCGCATCAGCAGCGTCATTCTGATATCCAGCGTAACACTGGCGGGAAAGAGGGATCGCTCTGCCCGCCAGCCGCGTCCGCCCAGCAGCATGCCGGGCGGGATAAGGGTTGCGCCGCCCTGCTTTGCATGCCAGCCCGACCAGACGCCCACGGTTTGCGCCATCATTTCCACGCCAAACCAGGCGGGCAGTTCACCCTGAGGCGTCAGAAACGGTGTCAGTACGCCACCGGCGCAGGTCGACACCTGACAGTGGACCTGCTCATCATCCACGGCGATCAGCTGATCAAGCAGCAGCATCGGCGCAGCATGCGGCAGCCAGCGTGCCGCGGGAGAATTAATAACCATGTTGGCGTCCCAGAATCAGACAGGTGTTGTTGCCGCCAAAGGCGAAGGAGTTAGAGGCGATGACCGGCCGTTGCAGCGCCTGCGGCTGTAATAACAATCCGCAATCCGGCAGCGTCTCATCCTGCGCCGCCGCACTGAAATCCTGTGCGGGCAGTGGCAGATTGTTTTGCAGGATCAGCGCACTGAGGGCGGCTTCACATACTCCTGCTGCGCCGAGCGTATGGCCGGTCAGATGTTTGGTCGAGCTGCACGGCACCGCATTGCCAAACAGACGCTGAATCACGGCAGCTTCCATCTGGTCGTTAAGCGGCGTTGCAGTGCCGTGCAGATTGATATAACCCACCTGCTCTGGCAACAGGTTCGCCTGTTGCAGCGCCATACGCATCGCCCGTTCAGCGCCCTCGCCCTGCGGATGGGGAGCGGACATGTGCCAGGCGTCAGACGATTCGCCAGCTCCCAGTAGCGCCAGCGGCTGCGGTTCCCGCGTCAGCAGCATCAGTGCGGCCCCTTCGCCAATGGAGATGCCGTCGCGATCGCGGCTGAAAGGGGCGCAGCGACGTTCAGAGAGCGACTCCAGGCTGTCGAATCCGTTGATCGGCATCCGGCTCAGCGAGTCCGCACCGCCCACCAGCGCCACATCCGCCAGCCCCGCCGCGATCAGACGCTCACCACTGATAATGGCGCGGGCGCTGGAGGAGCAGGCGGTTGAAATGGTATAGGCCGGGCCATCCAGGCGCAGAAAGTGAGCCAGGAAACGGGAGGGATCGCCCAGCTCCTGCATCTGATAGTGATAACCGGACTGACTGCCGCCAATCTGCTGATCGCCCTCGTCCACGCCCGAGGTGCTGGTTCCCAGCACAATTGCCACTCTGCTGGCACCATAGTGCGCAATCGCCGCGTCGAGCGCCGGACGGATTTGCGCCAGCGCGGCCAGCAGCAACTGGTTATTACGGGTGTTGTGCACGCTCAGGGCAACAGGAATCGATGGCAAATCACCTTCAACTCTGCCAAGCCAGCAGGCACGGTCACCGCTCAGCCAGCCATGACGCAGCTGCATGCCGGGTGCCTCACCCTTGGTAAGGCTGGCCGCAATCTGCTGAGTATTATTCCCCAGGGCATTCAGCATGCCGATGGCAGAGATGTAAATCATGAGCCGTCCAGATGTTGAATGCGGATCTGATAGCCAAACGCATGCTGCTGAATGCTGATGGGCTGGCGCTGATTACCGCGTTGCAGATAATCGATTTCGGTGACCAGCTGGTTATCGGCATCGATCAGCCGTCGCTTTAACCCCTGATCCTGCAGCGTCCAGCCTGGCGGCAGCTGTTTTTGCCACAGATCCCGTGGCCAGTAGCTGAGCATAATATCCGCCAGCACCTGACTGGCAGGCGGCATCTGCGGCAGCGGCATCAGCTGCTGAGTGTGAATACCGCTGGCATCGTAGCGCAGGCTGAACAGGCGAATACCCACCGAGGAGAGTCCGGCCAGATCAATTTGCTGTTCATCGGCGCTGAGCAGCACCAGCAGTGTCTGACTCTGGCCTTTCACCTGTCCGGTCAGCAACTGCTGCTGCTGAAAGGCGGGACGGATGCCCGGCGGTGGCAGCGTCACCTTCACGCCCGGTTTCAGCCAGGCGGTGGGACGGCTGCTGTCAGGTGCAGGTCCGGCACAGGCGCTGAGCAGCAGAGCCGTCAGCAGAATAAGAGCGGCGCGGATCATCGTTTACTCCTTAATCGGGTGGGTCGCATCGCCAGCGGCGACAGCAGGAAAGCGCTGAAGATGCCGCTGCATAACACTGTGCCAAAACTGGCAATCGCGCTGGTGCTGCTGAATACCAGCATACCCAGCGTCAGTAAGGTGGTAATCATCGCCAGCGACACCGCCAGCAACGAGGTCAGCGGCGTACCCTGCGGGTTGCTGAAAAAGAGCGTGTAGTTAATGCCAATGCCCAGCACCAGAATAAGTGCCAGCAGCGCAAACAGGTTCAGCGAAGCGCCGATCCAGCCCAGCGTTGCCAGCGCCATCGCCAGCGACAGCACTGACGGCAGCGCGCTGCGTAAGCCCGCTTTTAACCCCAGTCGCATAACAAAACTCAGGGTGATCAGCAGCAACGCCAGCGCCAGTAACCCGCTCAGCAGGGTGCGCCAGAAGCTGAACAGCGAATCGTAACCTGATTTGCGGTCAATCCAGCTGACGCCCGGATGCTGTTTGGTCAGCTCCGCGAGTGCAGCGCTGTTTTTTACGCCGCTGGTGGGGATCAAAACACCGCTGCGCCCGTCTGGCAGCGTCAGCCACAGCAGTCGCCAGCCTTCACTCAGCGGACTCGCCAGCCACGCCTCTGGTGTTACCGGCATCGGGGTCAGATCCGGTGCCGGCAGCGTGATACCCGCCTGCTGCAGGCGGGCCGTAATATCCGGTGCTGCCTCTTTCAACAGCTGAAGATCCCGCTGTTGCTGCGCCAGCGACGTCAGCGGCAGCAGACGATAGTGCTGCAGCCAGCCCTGCTGCTGCGCCTGCTGCAGATCCGGTGCCAGTTTTTCCAGCCGCTGCAGCGTCTGCTGCGCGTCATCGCCCCAGACCACAAACCAGGTCTGATCGGCGCGCTGTCCGGTCAGGGTTGCCAGCTGGCGATCCTGCTCCAGCAGATGCGCAGGCGCACTTTGCAGATGGGCGATATCATCATCCACCTTTAACTGGGCGATACCGGCCAGCGCGAAGATCGCCATCGCCACCGGTAATCCGACGCGCAGCCCGCGCTGGCGACGCCAGGCGGCAAGCCAGCGCGCCAGCGGCACCATCAGCGGTACCGGACGCACCGGTAATCCGCGCACCAGCCACGGATAGATCAGAATCACCGTCAGACAGGAAGCCGTTAAGCCGCTGGCGGCAAACACCGCCAGCTGCCGCAGCCCCGGAAAGGGTGCCAGCAGCATCAGCAGCCAGGCGATGGCGGTGGTCCCGAGCGCCAGCAGCAGCGTGCCGCGGACTTTTCGCAAGCTCTGCCACGGCGTCTGCTGATCGCCATGAACCATGCGCTCGGTGAGATAATAGAGCGTGTAATCGGCCGAGATGCCGACAATACTCAGGCTCATCACCAGCGTCATCAGATGCAGTTCACCGAAGCAAAGCAGCGTCATCACCGTGCCCGCCATCGCGCCGATGACCACGGATGTGACCGTCAGCAACAGCGGGCGCAGTGAACGGAAGACCAGCAGCACCAGCAGGATGACGCCACCCAGCGTCACACTGCCCAGCGTTTTTACGTCATGCTGCGCACGCTGGCTGGCGTTGTCGCTGAACAGCACCGTGCCGCGCGTCAGCAGTTTCGCCTGCGGCCAGCGGCTTTTAAGCTGTTGCTCCAGCGCGCTGAGCCGGGTAACCAGCGCATGACTTTGCTGCATACTGAAGGCGTTGTTCGCCAGTTCGCCATGCAGAAAATACCACTGCTGACCCTGTGCATCTTTTACTGTCAGCCAGCCATCATGCAGCGTCATGCGCCCGGCGTTTTGTGCCAGCGCCAGCTGCGAACCCCGCACCAGCATCAGAGGATCGCCCTGCAACTCTTTACTGCTGACGCCAGAGAAAGCCGAAAAGAGCTGCGCCAGCAGCCAGTCAGCCTGCGCCTCGCCGCCGTTCTGCAAGCGGTCGCGCGTCACTTCATCGATCAGGCCGTTACGGTGTTGCCAGGCAAAGCGGCCCCACTGCTGCTGCTGTTGCCCGTCGAGATCACCCTGCACCTGTTTCAGGTCAGGCAGCGCGCGCAGCTGGGCCAGCCACCAGGCGGCGACCTGGGGATCGTCCTGCTCTCCGGGTGAAACCAGCCACACCAGCTGGCGATCCAGTCGCTGCATAAAGCCCTGCTGCAGCGCAGGCGGTGCCGCCCCCAGATTCTGCTGCGGCAGCAGCGCCAGCACACTGCTGTTGAGCTGACTGCGCGGCAGCAAAAAAGACAGCGCTGCCGCCAGCAGCAGACAGAGGGCCAGCCACAGGAGGGCCAGCAGCCGATCGTTACGGCCCGGCAAAACGCGCCTGCTCCTCGTCGCTTAACTGCGGCGGTTCAATTCGGGTGTTGCTGAGCTCTATTTGCGTTTTATCGCCCTGCTTATCATCCAGGTTGATGCTGTCCAGGTAAGCGCTGCCCGCCAGCGAGATACGGTTGAAGATTTTGTTGAGCGGCGCCGCTTTGGGCGTCAGCTCCAGCGTCCAGGCTCCGTTGCCGCGATCGCTGAAGGCCACGCTGAAGTTCTCGTTCAGCACTTTCTGGTCGGCCTGGAACAGCGCCCGCAAGAGATGGTTGAACTGGAACATCTGCGGGTTACTGTCGGCAGTGATCACCTGAGGCTTCTGGCCGCTGAGGCTCTGCACCATGCGTTTATCATCCAGCAGCAGCGTCATCACAAAGGGTGTCTGCTGATGCCACCATAAGCCCTGCTCGCGAGCGATCAGCATCTGCCCGTGCGAGACCAGCGGCTGACGCATGCCGGAAATGGTGCGCGTCTGGATAAAGTCTGCCCGAATCACCGGCTGGCTGGCAAAACGCTGCTGCAGCTGATCCAGCGTGACCGCGCTGGCGGCACTGGCCCACAGCAGCAGGCTGGTAAGCACAATTTTCAGCATCCTTTCACTCCTAAACGTTCCAGTAAAATATCGGGTGAAACAAAGCACAACGCCTGACTCTCCTGCTCCACCGCCACCTGCAGAGTATGCGCTTTGGTGGTGATCTGGCCGGCAGCATTTCGCACTTCATAGTCGATGCGCAGACGATTCTCATATTCTGTGATCCGGGCGCTGACGCGAATTGTCTCTTCGCAGCGCAGTGGCTTGCGGTATTTGACCCGGGTATCGACCACCGGCCAGACGTAGCCGCTGGCGGCCATCTCGACATAGCTGTAGTTAATGCTGCGCAGCAGGGCTTCACGCGCCACTTCGAAAAAGCGGAAATAGTTGCCGTGCCAGACCACGCCCATAGGATCGCAGTCGTGGAATGAGACGGTCAGCACGACTTCAGCATGATGTTCAGTCATGGTCAGACTCCTTGTGGTGCGCCTGTTGATCAGGCAGCGTCCAGAAATCGAAAAAGTTAAACCAGTCGAGCGGTGCCAGCAGTGCGTAATGGGCCAGCCGCGCTGCGTAACGATCGACCGCCTGTTGCAGTGCCTGCTGACGTTGTGCACGCGGCAGCAGCAGCGGATCGGCGAAGGGCTCACAGTGAATACGCAGTTTACCCTGTTGCTGCAGGGCGAACATCAGCAGCACCGGACAGCGCAACGCAGCCGCCAGTACAAACGGCCCCTGTGGAAAGGGCGCGGCGCGGCCCAGAAAGTCGCTCCAGATCACCCGCCGCTCGCCGCCGCGCTGCGGATTGACCGCAGTGCGATCCCCGACAATCGCCACCCATTCGCCCGCATCCAGCTTCTGTTGCAGCAGGATAGCGGTCTCCGGCCCGATATCGCTCACCGGCATCAGATTCACCCCCGCCTGTGGAGCAATGGTTTCCAGCACCGCCCGAAAACGCCGGGCGTTGTCGGTAAACACCAGCGCATTAATCACCAGCCCGCTGACCTGCTGCGCCATCGCGCGACAGGCTTCAATGTCGCCAAGATGGGAAGCGAGAATCAGCTTGCCCTGCGGCGTGGGTGTGCGGATCACCGCTTCTGCGCCTGGCGCAAAATCGATATCACGTCCCCAGCGCAGATCGCCGCGCCAGCTGGCCACTTTATCCAGCATTGCCACGGCAAACCGCAGGAAATGGCGGTAGCTGTTAAGCCGTGGCGGTAACGCAATCTGCTGCTGCTGCGCGGCGGTAGTGACCTGCGCCAGCCACTGCCGGGAAGCGCGTCGCGCGCGCTGTCCGCTCAGCCAGTAGACCGCCACTACCGGCCAGAGTAGCAGCGTAAAGGGGAGGCGCCCGCCGTAGCGATAGACCGCCAGCATAAAACGTAATCCCCACTGTCCGCGCCGCTCCGTTTCCACAGACCAGTGCGT
Organism: Pantoea sp. paga; assembly: GCF_007558755.1. NCBI lineage: Bacteria > Pseudomonadati > Pseudomonadota > Gammaproteobacteria > Enterobacterales > Erwiniaceae > Pantoea > Pantoea sp. paga. Next base: position 630,010 of record NZ_VLTF01000002.1, on the reverse strand, counting down.
CGGCGGTTTGCGCATCGCCAGCAGACGAGGAATGCGCGGCAGCATGCCGAAAAACAGCCGGGTATGCATCCAGGAGATGCGCAGGTTGTCGTAGAGCGCATCGAAGTGTGACAGCCCGCTGGCCGGATAGGTGACGCGGGTCGGGATAAAGCGACTGCGGGTTCCCTGCCAGTAGAGCCGCACCATGATCTCGGTATCAAAATCCATGCGCTGACCGATGGCCCGGCGATCGCACAGCGCCAGCGTCGCGGCCAGGGGATAGACGCGGAAGCCGCACATGCTGTCGCGGATCGACAGCGACAGCGTTTCAATCCAGACCCAGAAGTGGGTGATGTAGCGACCGTAAAGACGTGATTTGGGGATCGAGTCGTCATAGAGCGGCTGACCGGAGATCAGCGCGTCGGGATAACGCTCCGCTTCCGCCAGCATCAGCGGCAGATCTTCCGCCTGATGCTGGCCGTCCGCGTCGAGCTGCACCGCATGGGTGAAGCCGCGTGAAGCCGCGGCCCGCAGACCGTGGATCACCGCCGCGCCTTTACCCTGATTACTGTCGAGTCGCAGCAGGCTGAGCTGCGGGGCGTGCAGCGTCGCCAGCTGAAGCTGAGTGGCCGCATCACTACCATCATCTACCACGATTACCGGCAGATTAAAGGGTGCCAGCCGTGCCAGCACCGACGCCATCATCGCGCCGTGGTTGTAGCAGGGGATCACTACGCAGGGTGAAAACGGGGCGCTTAACACAGCGCGATCTTCCCGCTGCTGGCGGTCTGCTCGCCGTCGTTCTTCAGCAGGCTGTAACGGAAACTCAGGCGGGATTTTTCAGCGTCCCAGTCCAGATGCAGTTGCAATAGCGAGTCGGGTAATACCGGCTGCTGAAATTTAATGTTATCAACGGCGGCAAACTGTTTACCGGGCGCAAGCAGTGATACGCCGTAGTGCATCACCCAGTCGAGCTGAGCCACACCCGGCAGAATGGGCAGATGCGGAAAGTGGCCCTGAAACCAGAAGAGTCCGGCATCTATCTGCAGGGTCAGCGTGACGCTGTCAGCCCGCAGCTCCCGGCTGCGTTCAATCGGCAACATGAAAAAGTTCCTCTATTTGCGGCCAGGCGCGTTTGCTTTGGGTGGTCACCGGAATAGTGGCCACAATCCGCCAGTAGCGCGGCATCGCCAGCGGTTCCAGCCAGCGCTGCAGCTGGCGTTTCCACTGCTGCCTGCGCTGATGCAGAGCCGCCTCATCCAGCGCGCTGTTCAGCGCCAGCACGACGCCAATCGCCTGACGCTCATGACGCGTGACCACCAGCGCCACGGCATCCTCGATTTCCGGCAGGTCGGTCAGACGGCGTTCTATCTCGCTTAATGAGATGCGCTTGTCACCGATTTTTACGATGCGATCGTGGCGGCCTGCCAGCTGAAATCCGCCATCCGGCTGCATAGTCAGTCGATCGTCGAGCTGCAGCCCGCTGTCACCGGCAATCAGCGGCGACCAGACCTGCCAGCGATCGGGCGTCACCTGCTCCAGCCTGACCTGCGGGAAGCAGCGCCACGGCGCCTCCGCCCGATCACGCTGACGCCAGGCCAGAATGCCGGTTTCGGTGCTGCCGTAGATTTCACTGACCTGACAGCCAAAGCGCTGCCAGACCTGCTCCGCATCAGATTCGCGCAGTGCGCCACCGGCAGAGACAATCAGTTCACAGGCGGGCGCTTTCAGCGTGCTGTCCAGCCGCGATAAAAAGGCCGGGCTGCTGATAAAGGCATAGCGAACGTCGCGCGGAAGCCGGGCCAGCTGTTCACCGTAAAACAGCGGCTGGGCGGCAAACGGCAGCCTGAGCGTCATCGGCAGGAAAAGTCGAAACGATAGACCGTAGAGATGCTGATGGCTGACCGAGGCGATGACCCGGCACCCCCGCAACGGTTCGCCCCACAGGCTGCTGAGCCAGCGGCTCTCCTGCTCCATCACCGCCAGCGACTTCACTACCTGACGCGGCGCGCCGGTGGATCCCGAGGTGAAGAGCACCAGCTCTGCACTCTCCGGCAGCGGTGGCAGCGGCCCCTGCGTTTCTGCGTCGTCCCACGCCAGCAGCGGCAGGCTGACCGCCAGCGGCATGTCGCACAGCACGCCATCCAGCCGATCCTGCCTCTCATTCAGCAGCGCGGCGCGGCAGTGGCCCGGCATCACCGGCGTTTTACCGGCATACCAGCATGCCAGCAGCGCCACACAAAAACGGTAACTGTCATCAAAACAGAGCGCCCAGTGGCTACCCGGTTGTACCGCTAATCGCTGGCTGAGCGCCACGACCTGACGATGCATCGTGCTGAGCATCAGGCGTTGATCGCCGCGCCAGGAAACCTCGCGATCGTCTCCCGTCAGCCAGTCGGCCACCCTCATGCTTTTCGCCTCACGCGTTGACGTACCAGCCATTCAGCACTCATCAGCGCTGCAATTAACAGATAACTTATGCCGCCATTCCACAGCGTCCAGAGTCGCAGATCGCCCAGCAGACAGGTAAAGAGCGCCATGCTGCCGTTGCCGATAAAAAACAGGCACCAGATTTGGGTGACGCGGCGGGTATAGCGCACTGCCGCAGGGGGAAGCTCAGGCTCACGCAGCCGGGCGAGGCGTTCCACCAGCGGCATCGCACTCCAGAGTGAGGCGCCAAACACCAGCAGCATCGCCAGATTGACCGCCACCGGATACCACAGCAGCAGATGCTGAATGCGTAATAGCTGGCTGCTGACACAGAGCAGTGCGCCGAGCAGCGCCAGCCAGCCCATGACCGCGCCCATGGCGTTTTTCTGACGACGCAGCTGCAGCCAGCGCAGGCCAAACAGCAGCGCCAGCAGCCAGAAAAGCCCCTGCCAGCGCGGCTGGGTCAGCGCCAGCCAGACCAGCAGTGGCCAGGCCAGCAGCGTAAGCAGATTCAGCAGGCGAAGCGTAGCAGCAGGCACGGCGGGATCAGGCGTCTTCGCGCATCAGTTGTTCCACGGCATCCACCACATCCTGCACGGTGCGCACTGCGCGGAAGGTTTCCGGTTTAATCTTACGGCCGGTACGTTTTTGCAGATGAACCACCATATCGACGGCATCAATGCTGTCGAGTTCGAGATCTTCATACAGACGTGCCTCGGGATGGATATCCTCAGGCGCAATTTCAAACAGGCTGGTCAGCAGCGAAGCTACTTCCTGATAGATCTGTTCTTTGTTCATCATAAGGTTGTCTCCGCTTTCAGCCGCGCTGTTGGTTGACGAACGCAGCCAGCGTCGCAACAGAGAAAAAGTGGGCGCGCAGGGTTTCACTCTCAGCGGACAGCGCCACGCCGTAGCGATTTTTCACTGCCAGGCCAAGCTCCAGTGCATCAATCGAGTCCAGCCCCAGCCCGTCGCCAAACAGTGCAGCGTCGGTCTCTATATCATCGGGACTGAGATCTTCAAGGTTGAGCGTGTCGATAATCATCTGTTTGATATCGTTAATTAATGAATCCATACCGGTTTTCGTCTTACCTGTTCTGGGGGACCAGCGCCTGCTGTAAATGGCGGGTCAGGCGACGCGCGGCCAGCGGCTGCGCATCGGGATTGCTTTCACAAAACGACTGACTGTCGATTCGCGTTTGTACACGCACGGTAAACAGCGGTTTAACCGGCGGAATCTGATACCAGCGGCTCTGTTTATCGAGCATACGCTGGCTACAGGTGATGTGAACCACGCGCAGATCGCATCCGGCGCGCACCGCGATATTGGCTGCCCCGCGCTGCAGAGTCAGTGGATGACCGTAGCGGGTACGGGTGCCTTCCGGAAAGATCAGGATATTGTCGCCGCGTGCCAGTCGCTGCTGACTGTCCGGCAACAGCGTCTCCGCTTCACTGTTGATCAGATAGTCCGCGGCGCGGATCACCCCACGCATAAAGGGATTTTTTTGCAGATCGGCCTTAACCAGACAATCCATCTCTGGCAGTACTGAAGCGATCATCACGTAGTCGATCAGTGATGGATGATTAGCGACAATCAGGCATCCGCGATCCTGTTGCAGCAGCTCTGCGCCTTCAATCCGGTAGTCATAGACCCCGGTCATCCGGCAGAATCGCAGAAAGCAGCGGAAGCTAAAGGCGATAGCGCGTCGGGCCAGCAGGCGGCGGCGCAGCGAATCGCGCTGTACCAGCAGCAGCAGGTTGAAGCCAATCAGCGACAGCAGCAGCCCGCCTATGCCAAACAGCGTAAAACTCACCGCCGTCATCACCAGCCGCCAGCAATAGTTCATGCGGCTGCCGGTGTAGTGCGCCGGTTGTGAACAATCAGCCATGATGTCTCTCCCAGTGCCATGTCAGGCGTTCGCCCGGCAGGCTGAAGATGGGCGATTTCGCCAGCCACTCCTGCAGAAAGCGCAGGCTCTGCGGTAACCCTGTGTCTGCCCTCTCCTCTCTGCCAGCACGGCCAGTGCAGTGCAGCTGGTCGCCCGGGCGCAGCAGCAGCGCCACCGCATAGGGAAAGTTCACACGCTGTTCCGGCAGCCACGGCAGATAGTAGTCAGGCACGATGCCGTCGAAATCGACCAGCAGTACCTGCTGATAACCCGCCTGATGCAGCGCGCTGACTTCGATCAATCCCTGCTGAAACGAGTCGACTCCGGCGGCGATTGAGGTGGAGACCAGTGGTGCTTTGGCTGCAATGGTCAGGCTGCCGACCGCCGAATTGTGAACCGACATGGCAAAATCCGTGGGTGACATAGACTGCTGATCGGCCAGCGTAGTGAGGATACGCAGATTACGTTCCAGTTCACCATGACGACTGGTGAACACGATAGCGTCAACCTGCTGACGCGCAAGCAGCGCCAGCCCACACTCTACCGCCGCACGACTGCCGCCGCTCAGACGACGTGCTGTCATCATCGGTAAAAATTGCGGCTTTGCCATCGCCTCTTTAGGGTCTATGACGGTGCCCTGTTGCGCCCAGTGCTGCCAGCCCTCGCACCCGTGTAATCCCGGAGCCAGAGCCTGCCAGTCGACCAGTGAGTAAGCGAGTCTCATCTCAACACTCTTTTTGTCATATGTGTGGCGTCGGCGTTCATCGGGGCGTCATCCCGGCCCTCTGCAAAAAAAGTGCGTCCGGGAAACCCTCTGCCGATTCCGCATCAGGCCTTCACGGTAGAGGGTTACTCAGTGGTTCAGCAATAGCAGCTCATCTGATTTGTCGGCCGGCTGCCGGAGATCTTTATGCTTTGATCGTCTGTCGACACATCATTGCGACAGCGTAAGCATTACTGAGCGGCAAGAGCAGAGAGTCGTAACTGAATATCCTGATCGAGATTGGCAATCCAGCGGTTGTAGTTATTGTGGATCTCGCCCTGCTCCGCTTTCAGGTTCTCACTGCTGACATAATCGATGCGGTAGTTCTGGCTGGTATACGTGATGCGAATAGTCGCCACGAAATCACGCTGGGCCAGACGACCATTGATCACGCCAGGCGAAACGGGAGTCATCACCCATTTCCGGCCAATACCCGCTTCGATGATCGCCAGTTTCATCTGGTTGTCGCTGTAACGCTGAGTGAGCGTTTGATTCACGTTATGAATCGGCGCAGTGCGCGCACAGCCGGTTAATAACGCAGCGACCACGGCCAGCGTGAAAATAATTTTTTATTCATGATGAATCCCTTCTTTTGTTTTCATATCAGTAAGTTAAACGGTTAATCCGCCTCGCGCAGGCTAAGCTTTCAGTGCGCTTTTCCGTCTGACTGGCTTAAAACCCGCGCATGATACCACCGAATGTAAAGACAGGTAAGCAGAAGTATGCATGGGTTTTAGGGGGTTATTTGGGGGATTAAAGCGGGGAATATACGCAGTCGCCGCGACAGCGCAGAGGCCGATCCCGGCCGCAGAAACTCTGGATGCGGCTGGATCGGTCTGAGGATTACTGTGTGGAGACGGGTGTCCAGCCACCGCCCAGCGCGCGGTAGAGATCGATCTGCGCCAGCAGCAGGTTATTTTTGACAGTCACCCGATTCAGCTGCGTTGAAAACAGGGTTCTCTGCGCATCGAGTTCATCCAGATAGGAGGCGTAGCCGTTCTGATAGCGATTGCGGGCAATGCGCAGCGCCTCCGTTACATAAGCTTCCTGCTTTTGCAGCTCCTGAAGTTGTGCCTCACGCTGCCTGATAGCGTCTATTGCATCGTTAACTTCCGAGAAGGCGTTGCGCACCACTTTTTCATAGCCATAAAGTGCCTGATTTCGCGTCGCCATTGAGACATCCACCTGCGCCGTCAGCGCTTCACGGTTCAGCAGCGGTGCCAGGATGCTGCCGCCCACGCTCCAGAGCCGGAACGGATCATCCGCGAGCTGGTGCAGCACCGAACTCTGCAGAGTGCCGGTCGCGGTGAGGTTAAGCCCGGGCAGCAGCTTAGCGCGCGACGATGCCAGGCTGGCATCTGCGGCCAGTAACTGACGCTGAGCCTGCACAATATCCGGACGGCGATTGAGCAGCTCTGATGGCAGCAGCGACGGCATCCGCTGCGGTGAAATCTGGTCAAACTGCTGACGACGGGCGATGCTGCGCGGGTTCATACCGACCAGAAGGCTCAGCGCATTCTCCTGCTGAGTGATCTGGTGCTGCAACTGGGGCATCTGCGCTTTGGCCGACTGATATTCCGAGGCGGCCTGCATCCACTCCAGCCTGGAGGTGTAGCCGGTTTCAAACTGACGCTGTGCCAGCTTCAGCGAATTATTGCGGGTCGCCAGCGTCGCCTCCGTGACCCGCAACTGCTCATCCAGCGCGCACAGATTGAGATAACCTGACGCCACCGAACTGGCGATGGTCAGCTCGGCGGCAGACGCGGCGGCCTGCTGCGCCGCTAAACTCGCCTGCGATGCGGTGATGCTGCTGCTGCGTGCTCCCCAGAGATCGACCTCGTAGTTCGCCTGTAATAAGCCCTGAAAAATATCGGTTTCATAGGGCTGGCCCGTCACTGACGAGAGCGTACGCTCCCGGGTCGCGGCCACACCAGCGCTCAGGGTCGGAAAGTTATCGCCCTGCGTGGCGCGCAGCTGGGCGCGATACTGGTCAACCCGGGATCGCGCCGTGAGGATATCGGGATTATTGCGCAGCGCCTGCGTCACCAGCCGGTTGAGATTTTCATCATGAAAAGCACGCCACCACTCCGCCTCCGGCGCAGCAGATGGCCCCACACTATTGCGCCAGGCGTCGGGGATCGGCAGAGAGGCGGGTGCCTTTTCAACCTGCGTGGTGCAGCCGGTCAGAAGGAGTGCCAGCGCGCTTACCATTAAGCCGCGCCGTATCATGGCGCGCCCTCACCAGCAGGTTGTGCGGCGGTGTCGATGTTGACTTCGACCGACATACCCGGGCGTAACTGATGCATATTCTGGTCATTGATGCGGATGCGAACCGGAATGCGCTGCGCAATTTTAACGAAGTTTCCGGTAGCGTTGTCGGGCGAAATCGCGCTGAACTCTGAGCCTGCGGCCGGAGAGATAAATTCAACCTGCCCCGTAAAGCGTTTGCCATCCAGCGCATCGACCCGAATCGTCACCGGCAGGCCAGGACGAATATTTGCCAGCTGGGTCTCTTTAAGATTCGCGATAATCCATTTGTGATTGGTCACCACCGAGGTCAGGCGCGTACCTGTCGTGACATAGGCGCCGGTGCGGACCGCCAGCTGGCCGAGCTGGCCATCATCGGGCGCGGTAATCCGGGTATTAGCCAGATCGATCTCCGCCAGTTCCAGCGCGGCGCGGGCGCTGTCGACATCGCCTTTCAGCGCGTCACGGTTAACGATGACGGTTTGCAGATTCTGCTGGGCGACGGCGATCTGCGCCGCAGCCTGACGTACCTGCGCCTGCGCCTGGGCGTCTGCGGCCCGGGCGGCATCGCGCTCGCGCACCGACAGGGATCCATCCGCCGTGAGATTTTCGACACGCTTCAGATCGAAGCCGCTTTTCAGCGCCTGTGCTTTGGCATTTTCCAGTGCCGCTTTATTGCTCTGGATGGTCGCTTCTGCGCTACGCCGCTGCTGCAGGTTATTGTTCAGCGCAGCCTGCTTCATCGCCAGCTGCGCCTGCGCCTGATGCACCCGCTGGCGATAGATACGGTCGTCAATCGTCATCAGCAACTGCCCTTTTTTCACCGGCTGCAGATCGATCACCTCGACTGAGGTGAGATAGCCATTAACCTGCGGGCTGATAAAGGTCACCTGACCGCGCACATAGGCATTCTCGGTGCTTTGTATTGCGCTGGTGAAGGGCCAGAGTTGCCAGGCATAAAGAATAACCAGTACGCCAATCACCACAATGCCGCTGCCTGCGGCGATAGAAAGAATACGACGGCGGTTCGCGCGTTCGCGTTCCGCCGCCTGAAGCTCATCCTGCTGACTCATTGTTTCTCCGTTGATTCCTGTAATGCGGCCAGCTGTTGCTGCTCACGCAGGTTAAATTGCGCCTGACGCCAGTCAAGATAACGACGACGGGTCAAACGCCAGATCACCCACATCAGGGTGACCAGTGCCAGCGCGGCAGTTAACAGGTAGGTGTCGTTATAGGCGAGCACGTTGGCCTGCAGCGTGGCGATTACCTGTAACTGGCTGGTGCTCTGCGCGCCGCGCAGAACGTTGTCACCCACCAGCGAATTAAACAGCGCATTATACTGGCTGAGCCGTTCGGTGACGTTGGGATCGAGCAGTGAGAGCTGATCGCCCAGCAGGCTGGAGTGATATTTTTCCCGCCAGACCTGAAACGTGCCAAGAATAGCCGAGCCGATCAGCCCGCCGAGGTTCTGACTCATGCCAAACAGCACCACAAAGCTCACCAGATTTTTCGGCTGAGTCACCACGCTGCCAATGCCCATCAGCATCGCGGGTGCCATGAAAAAGGCGCTGCTGAAGCCCAGCAGAAACTGACTGAAATACATATTGCTGGCGCGGGTCAGCGGACTGGATTGCGCATCCATCAGCGAGGCGATAATCATCACCACCAGCGAGGTGACAATCGGCCAGTTAAGATGATTGGGCTTGATGGTCAGCGCACTGGCGGCGATGCCCGCAATAACCCCGGCCATGATCGCCAGCGCCAGACCGCGCATCTGATCGTTCTGCAAGCCAATCTGCTGCAGAAAGCCGATTGCGCCGGTGTTCTGTTCCGCCAGTACGATACGGATCATGATCATCACAATGCCCAGCCGCACCATCATGCCGCTGCTGAGCCAGCGGGTATTGATCAGCGGGTTGCGCCGGTTATGCTCAATGACGATCGCAGCGACAATCAGCGTCAGGGCGATCGCGGTACAGATACCAAGCCACGGCGTGGTAAACCACCACTCAATACGGCCCAGCGTCAGTACGCCGCACAGCAGCGCCATACCGGGTGCCAGCAGGATAAAGGTGACGAAATCCATCTTTTCAAAGGTTTTGATGCGATCGCCCGGTGGCAGTTTCACCAGTAGTACCCCGCCCAGCGCAATCAGCGCCAGACCGAGTTCAAACAGATAGAGACCGCGCCACTCGTTGAGCTGCAGCAATTCCGAAGAGAATAAGCGGGCCAGCGGGATAGCCAGTTGCGATACCGTCAGGCCAATCACCAGCGCTTTCAGGCGATGTTTCGCAGGCCAGGCCTGTACCTGATAGTAGATGCCCAGAGAGCTGAGCGCCGCAGCCACCATACCGTGAGCGGTGCGCACAATGATCGCCGAACTGAGATCGTTGGCGAAGAGATGGAAAAAAGCCACCAGTACATACAGCACCAGAAACGCCTCGGTAAAGACACGCAGGCCAAACTGCTGGCGGAATTTCACCAGCAGCAGGTTAATAGAGATGTTGCCCATCACATAGACCGCAGGCAGCCAGGCAATCTCATTCGACCAGGCACCAAAGGTACCCTGCAGGTTGACCAGATTCGCCGTGACCAGCGCGTTACTCAGCGCACCGGTCAGCGAGATAAGTAAACCGATCAGGCCAAATGCCAGGCGTTTTGGCATCGGATGCAGCGGCGTCGAGGGCGATCCCGGCAGCATCGGTTTTTCGTGCGGCAACCACTCGCGTGCAGCGTAGGGATTTCGCTTTGCCACTGCTACATACTTCCCATGCGGCTCAGGAGTTGTTGCAATACGCGCTCGGTCACGGCCAGATCCTGAGGGTCAATATCGGCCAGCATTTCAGTACGGAGTGCGTCAGCCTCGGTTTTCACTTTGGCGAACGCTTCGTTACCCTTTTCAGTCAGCACCAGATGACGCTTACGTCGATCTTCTGGCGGCTGTACCCGCATCAGCAGTGACTGTTTCACCAGCCGATCCACCAGCGGCACCATACTGGCATCTTCCAGCCCCAGCAGCTGTGCCAGCTCGGTCTGGGTCATGCGTTGCGGCTCACTGGCAATCAGCCCGATGGCCATCCAGCTGCTCATGCTTAAGCCGCTATCTTTAAGGTGACGATCCACCGCCAGGCGCCAGGCATGTGCGGTCAGATGCAATAAGTGGGTAAAGGTACGCGTGTGCTGAGACAAATGTTAGCAGCCTAATAGTAAGAGTTCTAATTGAGTGGTGGCGTTATTATACGCAAAGCGAAACGCCAATGAAAAGCGTCCGGTCTGTTAAAAATTAGTGGATCGCGGCAGAATGTCCAGAGGCCGCAACCGGGAGCCGGATAACATGAAACAGGCATCAGCAAACTGGGTCGATCTGCGCCGTGACGCCGTCAGCGGTATCGAGGCGCTACGCGCCCATTTTACCGGACACGCCTATGATCCTCACTGGCACGACAGTTATCTGATTGGCGTGACCGAGCAAGGTGTACAGCAGTTTCATTCGCGGCGCAAACAGCATCAGAGCCGACCAGGCACGGTCTTTATGCTGGAGCCGGAGGAGCTGCATGACGGGGATGCCATCAACGACAGCGGTTTTACCTACCGGATGCTCTATCTTTCGCCGCAGCAGATTGCGCAGCACCTGGCTCCGATGCTGGCTGATAAACCCTCACTGCGTGAGCTACGTTTTGCCGCCACGCTGCGCGACGAGCGTCCACTGGCTTATGCCGTCTGGCATGCGTTTGATGCGCTGTGGCACAACCATCCCGCCATCATCAAAGAGGCGGCGCTGGACCGGATGTTTGGTCAGCTTACTCCGCACCGGCAGTGGTCACTGCCCGCTCAGACACCGGATAAAGATGCCCGGCTGGCGCTGCAGGCGCGTGACTGGCTGATTGCCCATCATGCGGATAATCCCGGCCTGGAGCAGATGGCGCAGCACCTGCAGGTGGATCGCTTCCGGTTATCGCGCCTGTTCCAGGCTCACTGGGGTTTGCCGCCCCACGCCTGGCTGGTGCAGTGGCGGCTGAGCCAGGCGCGTCGTCAGCTGGCGCAGGGTCAGCCCGTCGCCGATGTGGCAGCCGCGCTGGGTTTCGCCGATCAGAGTCACCTGGGCCGCTGGTTCAAACGCGCCTGCCAGCTTACCCCATCCCGTTATCAGCACGCCTGCACAAATCTTCCAGACCTGGGTTAAGCCACTTGCCACAATGCGCTTTTTTAATCAGGAGAAGCGCAATGCAAGACCCACGCTGTGTGATGATACTCAATGCCGCTCTGCCGCCAGGCAAAGCCACCAATGCTGCCGCCGTGATGGCATTAACCCTGGGACAGCGACATCCGGCGCTGGTTGGCGACACCCTGGAGGATGCTGAAAGGCGCCCTTCCCCAGGTTTGATCACCACCGGGATTCCGGTGCTGGCCGCGACTGAAGAACAGCTCAGTGCATTGCGGGAACAGTGCGAACAGGCTGAATACGATCTGGTGTTGTTTCCGGAAGAGGGCCAGACCACCACCGATTATCAGGCGCTGAGCGCCGTCCTGCGGCAGCAACCGCGTCAGCAGTGGCGCCTGCTGGGCGTCGCCATCGTCGGCGATAAAAAAGCCCTGCGAAAGCTGACGGCAAAACTGGCGCTATTCAGCTAATCTTTTTGCGGGAAGCTGGCCATGGCTTCCCGTTTTTGCCCCTCCCGCCCCTCAGCCCCGCCGTTTGTACAGGTTATTTGTACAGCTTTCGTTTCGGAATAGTCCTTATAAGCTGCTGATAAGTGGCAAATAGCACACTTTGTTAAAGAATTCGTTTGTACAGATTGGGCTTCATTGTATAAGTTTACTGCCACGAGTTGTCATGCGACTCTGTAACGAATGATGCACTTGCGTCGCCTCTGAAGGTGTCAGTGGATTTCCACCTTCAGAGGTTATTTTTTCTGTTCAATTTGTGACACTGGTACCATCGCATCTGTCCATGCGGTGGTTTTTTTGATCGCTTTTGTCCTGACATCCGAACCGGAATCGGGCTGTTCTGAAGGGCTTACACATGCAATATATTCTTCCCCGGACCAATCAGGAAATCGCTGATTATTTTAATCCTGCCGCCAATAAACCCGCCAGCGAGATGGAGATGCTGGGTATCCTGGTTGCGGAAATTTTGCAGTCAGGCATGCCAGTGAACAATAAAGCGATTATCTCAAAGCTTATTCATCGGCTGGAGCTGGAAAGCGACAGGGAATTACTGGATATCTATCGACAGCTGCTTGAACTGGTGGTCCATAAAACCCCGGACGATTTTTCACTGTAGCATCGACTCCAAGGAGGGAGTCATCCGCCTTTTTCTGGTATCTTCGCCAGTCGCCCGGTACTATCTGCCCCTCACTGTTTATCCTGATCTTCCCGCCCCTCGCGCGGGAGCAAAATAACTAAAGAGCCTGCAATCCTTTATGACTCAAACCAATGATATTGCCGCAACCGACGTTGTGGCGGGCGATATCAGTGTAGGGCGCGTTCTGCGTTCGCCTGCACTGCTGACCCGCGAATGCCTGGCCGGGGTGATTACCGCGCTGGCGCTGATCCCTGAAGTGATCTCCTTTTCCGTTATTGCCGGTGTAGACCCTAAAGTCAGCCTCGTCGCCTCGGTGGTGCTCTGCCTGACCCTGTCGATACTGGGCGGACGCCCGGCGATGGTAACAGCGGCTGCGGGTTCAGTGGCGCTGGTTATCGGGCCGATGGTCCATCTGCACGGCGTTGAATATATTCTGCCCGCGGTGGTGATGGGCGGCGTCATTCAGATTCTGTTTGGTGTGGCTGGTCTGGCGCGCATGATGCGTTATATTCCCCGCTCGGTGATGCTGGGATTTGTGAATGCGCTCGGCGTGCTGATTTTCTTTGCTCAGGTGCCGCACGTCTGGGGGCAGTCATCACTGGTGTGGCTCTTCTTTGCCGTCACACTGGCTATCGTGCTGTTGTTGCCGCGTCTGATAAAAAGTGTTCCTTCACCGCTGGTTGCCATTGTGGTAGTGACTGCCGTCGCGCTGTTAATGGGCTATCGCATGCCGAACGTGGGCGATGAAGGGCCGATGAGTCCCGGTCTGCCCGGTTTTAACAGCCTGCTGGTGCCACTTAACCTGCAGACCCTGCAGATTATCTGGCCCACGGCCCTGAGCATCGCCTTTGTCGGGCTGATGGAGTCACTGCTGACCGCCAAACTGGTCGATGACCTGACCGATACCCCCTCCAGTAAGCGTCGTGAATCCTGGGGTCTGGGTGTGGCGAATATTCTGGCGGGCTTTTATGGCGGTATCGCCGGGTGCGCGATGATAGGTCAGACCATCGTCAATGTTGAGCTGGGCCGGGCGCGTAGCCGGGTTTCCACCGTAGCCGCCGGTCTGGTGCTGCTGTTACTGGTGACCGGACTGAGCAGGATTATGGCGCAAATCCCGATGGTGGTACTGGCCGGGATCATGATGGTGGTGGCCGTGAAAACCGTTAACTGGCATAGCCTGCAACCCGCTACCCTGAAACGTATGCCGTGGTCAGAGACGCTGATTATGGTGCTGACGGTAGCGGTGACTGTCTGGACAGGTAATCTGGCTCTGGGCGTTCTGGCTGGGGTAATTCTGGCTATGCTGCTGTTTGCCCGCCGTATTGCGCACGTTATTCATGCGGAGCGTCAGCTGAGCGAAGATGGCGAGTCGGTGCGCTATGTGGTGCGCGGCCCGCTGTTTTTCGCCAGCAGCAACGATCTGTTCGAGCATTTCGATTATGCCCATGACCCTAAAAAGGTCACTATCGATTTAACGCACGCGCAAATCTGGGATGCGTCCAGCGTCGCGGCGCTGGATGGCATTGAGTATCGCTATCAGCGTTATGGCGCAGAGGTAACCATTGAGGGGCTGGATCCACGCAGCACGGACTTCCATCAGCGCCTGACTGGTAATTTCGGCTAAAAACGCCATTCTGCTGCCTCTCCGGCAGCAGAACTCACTCAGCCTGTTGCCGCCGCGCGCGGTAGCGGCCAACCATGGTAATCAGCGCCTGGTAGATTAAACCGGCGTAGAGACTTGTCAGAATCGCCAGACCAGGCTCTTTGCCCTGCTGATGCCATGACATAAACCACATGAATACGCCCCACAGTACAGAGAACACCAGCCACCCGCGGACGAACTTCATCATGCCATTCATAACGACTCCTCTTAAATGAAGCGCTACCTTAGCGCGCTCCGGTCTGAAACGCATTGCCAGCATGCACGAGTTGCGAGGCGTCTCAAATAATCGTCGACAATTTGCCATGTGTGTTGATGATTTAGCCCTCTCCGGGCGATTTTGTTGCGATTCTCTATACTCAACGTTCCGCTTACCTGATCGGGGAATTACGATGAAACGTACTGCTTATCTGTTATCCACACTGGCTATCCTCGCCACGCTTACGGCCTGTGCACCGCCGCCACCGGGCAGAGATGCCCCGCCACCGCCGCCACCTGGCGGACAGCAGCCGGTGGGCGCACCTGGCGGCAGCGGTCCGGCAGGACAACCGCAGGCCTGACAATATTCTGCCAGCCTGCGTTGCGGGCTGGTTAATGCCGGAAGGCGCAGCCGCAGGCTGACATCTCACCCGGCAGCACTTTGCCTGCGTGAGAGTGACGCCGCTGTAATTGCTCCTGCTCTTCAGCACTGCTGTTGCCTGCCTGCTGTCCCAGCCAGCGATCCAGCGCGCGGCCAGCGATCTGCCGGATGTCAGGTGACCAGCTGGTAAGATGCCAGGTTGAACTGCGGGCTTCCTCACTATCACCAAAACCTGCCACTGCCAGATGGATGCCCTGACCAAAATCCCGAATCGCCTGCATTGCACCAAAGGCCATCAGGTCGCTTTCACAGAAGAGTGCCTGGATACGCTCAGCAGCACGTGTCTTTTTCAGATAAGACATCATCGCCTGGTAAGCGCAGTCACGATCATCACTACCTACAGTCAGTTCGGCGTTCAGCGCCATGCCCGCCGCCAGCAGAGTGGCGCGATAGCCCTGTTTTTGCGCCAGTGCGCCTGGCTGAGCCTGCATAAAGCCAAACCGCTGATGCCCCTGTTTAAGCAATAATTCCGCTGTCACCTCACCCGCCCGCAGTGCATCCGCCTGCAGTTCAGGCTCAGCGTCAATCTGAAGCACTGGCAAATGGCAGGCATCAGTAACGCGGTTACCGGGGAGTAACAGCAAACCACGCAGCCCGAGCGGTATAGCCTGCCGGATGAGTGCGTTCAGCGTGACGTCGGTTTCAGCACTCAGTAGCACTGTGATAACACCGCGCGCGTTAAGCTGGCGCATCACTTCGTCCAGCATTTTTTGTAGATAGGGATTGAGCAACTGGCTGGCGACAACACCGATAACCGGGGGGGCCGCCGGTTCAGTTAAGTCAGGTGTAAAAGGTGTAATCATTGGCGTTAATTCTCTGCGGCGGCAAACAATAGCTACCACAATACGGTAAACCACACCGTTTCAACAGGTTACAGAGTTCGACACAGGCCGCAAAAATGAGTGAAATCGGATGTAATTGGGACGGATCGGCAGAACCCCTAAAGGGATAAGGCTGGCGTTTACGCAGATGCAGGAGAGGGACCGGGCAGCAGGAGTTGAACCCGCATCGTCAACCCGTTAAGAGTTGCAGTAATACCTTTATACCATGCCCGAATGGCGTGCCTGGAAAAGCCGCGCTGTGTGAACAGGAAGCGTAGTACGTCTCTCTGACCAGGCAAGCGCAAGCGGCAGGTATTTTTGCAACCGTCGTACGAAATCAAAAAAGAGGTGCCGCCGCCTGTAGGCATTGATTATTCAGCTAACCTTAAGTTTCAGGCAGCCTGTTCCGACCGGGACTTATGGCAACATTATGCAGAGGTCAAGACTATGCCTTCAGGACAATTTTACGTGGTTGATCAACCCGAACTGAATTTTACCGCCAATTATCATATTGATAAGGTCAATGATAAACCCTACCCCTCGCGGATGGTTCTGGAGATCCGGAAGCAGTCACAGCCGACCGACGCCTTTGATGATATCAGCATCGGACATGAAGTGACCTTTGTCTCTTCCAGCGGCGAGGCGCAACGGATGGTGCTGGTGAGTGATACTGATGATGAGCTGGTGTTCAGCTCCCGGGGCTGATGCCGGCTTATACCGCTAAACGGAGGTTGCAGTCGCTGTATCCGCCAGATGGCAGGCACAAAAAAACCGCCCTTGGGCGGTTACGACATTACTGCATATTGCTTTTATTTTATTAGATTTTCTTCGGCAGAAATATGGTGCCCGGGGCGGGACTTGAACCCGCACAGCCTTACAGCCGAGGGATTTTAAATCCCTTGTGTCTACCGATTTCACCACCCGGGCAGGGTGTAACTGGAGGCGCGTCCCGGAGTCGAACCGAGGTACACGGATTTGCAATCCGCTGCATAGCCACTCTGCCAACGCGCCTTAAACTGATGTGCCGTCAGGTTAACCTGACCTGCGAATCTGGAGCGGGAAACGAGACTCGAACTCGCGACCCCGACCTTGGCAAGGTCGTGCTCTACCAACTGAGCTATTCCCGCAATTCAGCAATTTCGTCGAACCTGCTGATTTTATTTATCTTCTGGCAGCCTGGCTGCCGTTCGATGCGATGCATTCTACTTAGATGACGCAATGAGTCAATAAAATTATCCTCACAGCGCGTCCGTTTGCTGCTTTTTAAATCGTATCGATCACGGTTCGAGCAGATCGCCGCGCGCGGCGCTTAAATACTGGAACATAGACCAGAAAGTCAGCACGGCAGCAATGTATAACGCCACCACACCAATCGCCACGACGGTGGCATCAGGACGCCACAGCAAGGCAAACAGTGAGAACATCTGGGCAGTGGTTTTCACTTTACCAATCCAGGAAACCGACACGCTGCTGCGTTTACCAATCTCCGCCATCCATTCACGCAACGCAGAGATAATGATCTCGCGTGCAATCATGGTGGCGGCGGGCAGCGTAATCCACCAGGCGTGGAAATATTCCGCCACCAGCACCAGCGCAATGGCCACCATCACTTTATCCGCTACCGGATCGAGAAACGCACCAAAGCGTGTTGTCTGCTTCCAGCGGCGCGCCAGAAAGCCATCAAACCAGTCGGTGATGGCAGCAAAAACAAAGATCAGTGCAGTCGCCAGCGGCGCCCAGGTGAACGGCAGATAGAAAGCCAGCACAAAGAACGGGATGAGCACGACTCGAAACAGGGTGAGACACGTCGGGATGTTTAATTGCATATGCCGGTAACTGTCTGGATATAGGTAGAATTTAGCCTATGTTCCTACATTGCCCCCCCCGTTTCAATGCTAGTGTTTCAACGAGTAGTATATTTTTTCTGCCAGAGCATGTGAGATACCGGGTACATTGGCGATCTCCTCCACTGACGCGTTCATCAGCGGTTGCAAGCCCCCCATGTACTTAAGCAGTTGCTGACGCCGTTTCGGCCCCACCCCTTCGATGCTTTCCAGTGCGCTGGTGTTCTTTACTTTGGCCCGTTTTTTACGGTGGCCTGAAATGGCATGATTGTGAGCGTCATCACGAATATGCTGGATCACATGCAGCGCCGGCGCATCGGGTGGTAGTGAAACGCCCTCACCTTCCGCTTCAAAGAACAGCGTCTCCAGTCCGGCTTTACGATCGCTGCCTTTCGCTACACCGAGTAAAATCGGCCGGTTTTTGTCCCAGGGCACATCCAGTTCCGCGAAGACCTGCTTCGCCTGAGACAGCTGGCCCTTACCGCCATCGATCAGAATCACATCCGGAATCTTATCTTCTTCAATCGCTTTACCATAGCGGCGGCGTAGCACCTGACTCATGGCGGCATAGTCATCACCCGGCGTAATGCCGCTGATGTTGTAGCGACGATAATCGGCACGCAGCGGACCATTCTGGTCGAACACCACGCAGGAGGCGATGGTCTGCTCACCCATGGTATGACTGATATCGAAACACTCCATGCGTTTAATTTTGTCCAGCTCAAGAAACTCCGCCAGCGCCATCAGCCGCTGATGAATTGTGGAGTGCTGTGACAGCCGGGTGGTTAACGCCGTCGCGGCGTTGGTGCGCGCCAGTTTGAGATAACGGGCGCGATCCCCGCGCGGCTTGCTCTGGATACTCACCCGACGCCCGGCCAGCTCACTGAGCGACTCAGCCAGCAGTTCACGCTCTGGCAAGGTAAAGTCCAGCAGAATATCGCCAGGCAGCGTGCGTGCCTCGCTGCCCTGCAGGTAGAACTGCCCGACAAAGGTCTGAACGACCTCAGCCAGATCGGTATCGACGGGCACTTTCGGGAAGTAGCTGCGGCTGCCCAACACTTTGCCCTGACGGATAAACAGCACGTGGAGACAGGCCATGCCCGCTTCATAAGCCACACCCATCACATCAAGGTCATCACCCTGATTCGAGACAAACTGCTTTTCGGTGATCCGTCGCACAGCCTGAATCTGGTCGCGCAGGCGTGCCGCCTCTTCAAAGCGCAGGCCCGTGCTCGCCTCTTCCATCCGTTTGACCAGCTGGTTGAGAACCTGATCGTCTTTACCCGCCAGGAACAGACGTACGTAATCGGTCTGCTGTGCATACTCCTCCTCACTGACCAGCCCCGCGACACAGGGACCCAGACAGCGGCCAATCTGATATTGCAGACAGGGCCGGGAGCGATTGCGGTAGACGCTGTTTTCGCACTGGCGGATAGGGAAGACTTTTTGCAGCAATCCCAGCGTTTCACGCACCGCATAGCCGTTGGGGAACGGGCCAAAGTATTCGCCTTTGGCATGCTTTGCACCACGGTGCATCGCCAGTCGCGGATGGGTATCGCTGCTAAGAAAGATGTAGGGGTAAGATTTATCGTCGCGCAGCAGCACGTTGTAGCGCGGCTGGTAGAGCTTGATGTAGTTATGCTCAAGCAGCAGCGCTTCGGTTTCGGTGTGGGTCACGGTGACATCGATGTGCTGGATATTGCTAACCAGCGCTTCGGTTTTGCGGCTGCCGACCTGAGTGCGGAAGTAGCTGGTCAGACGCTTCTTCAGGTCTTTGGCTTTGCCTACATAGATGACGGTGCCTGAGGCGTCATACATGCGGTAAACACCGGGCTTGCTGGTTACCGTACTCAGAAAGGCTTTGGGATCAAAAACGTCATTCACTACTGATTAACGGCTCCGCATTATAGAGGCCATGTCGAATGGCCAGATGCGTTAACTCTACGTCGCCACTGATATTCAGCTTGCTGAACATCCGGTAGCGGTAACTGTTAACGGTTTTAGGACTGAGATTTAACTGCTCGGAAATTTCCGTCACCTTTTGTCCACGGGTGATCATCAGCATAATCTGCAATTCCCTTTCCGACAAACAGCTGAAGGGGGATTCCGCTTTTTGTGGCTCAATCTGGCTCAGCGCCATCTGCTGGGCGATATCTGAAGCGATGTAGCGCTGTCCGGCATTGACCGAGCGAATCGCATTGATCACCTCCTGTGGCGCAGCCCCCTTACTGAGGTAGCCTGCAGCCCCCGCCTGCATCACTTTCGCAGGCAGCGGATTTTCCGTGTGAATGGTCAGCATGATGATTTTGATATCGGGATTGTAACGCACGATTTTGCGCGTCGCCTCCAGTCCACCGATGCCCGGCATGTTCATGTCCATGAGGATCACATCAACCTGATTGGCACGACACCACTTAGCGGCATCCTCGCCACAGTTGACCTCTCCGACCACGGCCAGACCTTTGACATCCTCCAGGATGCGACGGATTCCGGCACGGACAAGTTCATGGTCATCAACAAGAAGCACACTGATCAACGGGGAAACTCCAGAGGCTAAAAAAAGAGGAAGCAATTAATGAATACAGGCGATAATCATACCCGTTTTTACCTCAAAAGCACATCAACAAACCAAAACAGTCAACGCTTCGCATAACGATTTCCAGTCCCGTGCAGCCAGCATTAACAGAGATTTCTTACCACCGACAGGCGTACTGAATAATCCTTAAACTCTTCGTATTTCATGATATTAACACCAAGCATGGCTGTCCCTTATCGCTGCAGGCCCTTGTGATATCTGGCCCGGCAACGCCTGTAATTACTTTCAGCGATTGATTAGTTGTACTGGACAAACCAGCTGTTTATAGCGAAGCGAACCGGCTGCTCCAGCAACTTACTGCCCCTGTGGTATACTCACGCACTGCTGCTCGGACAGATTGCCGACACATTGTCATTCACCAAGGAGAAACGCATGAGCGATGAAGATTTTGCAACTTCGCAGGAAGCCCGGAAATTAGCGGATGAAATCGCGGGTCTGAAGATGATGATCACCCTGATCCTGAAAGGTATGGGCCAGGCTGATGCCGGCAAAGTGATTATCAATATGGAACGCTATGTACAGACGCTGGGCGACAAGCCCCAGGCCGAAGTATTCAGCAATACCATTAAGCAGATTAAAACAGCCT
Source organism: Pantoea sp. paga (assembly GCF_007558755.1). Lineage (NCBI taxonomy): Bacteria > Pseudomonadati > Pseudomonadota > Gammaproteobacteria > Enterobacterales > Erwiniaceae > Pantoea > Pantoea sp. paga. Next base: position 609,250 of record NZ_VLTF01000002.1, on the reverse strand, counting down.
ACCGTCAGTAAGCTTGCTTGCCCCCAGCCGCGGGGGCAAATTAATTAACTATGCGCCTGCCAGTTAACCGAAACGCCCAGCGTAGGCAGCACCTCTTCCGGACTAAAGCGCCGCGTTCCCCGATACTTTTCAGCCAGCGCTGGCTGAACCACCGGAATACGGATCGCAAACAGATTATCTTCTGACAGAATAAGTCCCGGCGTCAGCGGCTCATACACCACCTGATGCTCTTCAAACATCTTCTCCAGCATCGGCGTTGCCGAACTGATGATGTATTCCATACCGTTCAATTCTGCCAGCTGCACGGCGTGCCAGAGAATATTCAGTGGCAGCTCAGCGTCCACATCCAGCCGTGCCGAGAAGCGCGACATTTCCCACACTTTCTCATGGCTGAAAGGAAGTACGATGCCTTCACTCAGTTCAGGTTCGAACCAGGGCATCAGACGCGCACAGCCGCTGATGCCCTCCCGCGCATTCCATGCGATCAGCCAGATGACATCTGAACGATCGTAGCGATCATATTCCTGTCCTGGCGTGCTCAGACGTGGCGGAATTGACCACCCTTCGCCGCGCGCAAAGACGCTGTATCGGTAGCTGCCGAGTTCGGCAAGCAAAGAGGATGGCATATCCTTTAATTGCGTTTGCACTATTTTCATCATGCGCCTCTGACATCCCCATGTTTGCAATGATTTCTTTGCGCCAGCCTGGCAAAGTCCCGGCGCAGAATAGACAACAGACCTGTGCAAAGGAACAGCTAAATGTAGCCGTTGCTTAATGTTCAGATCAGTCCGATTGCCGCTGCATAGCAGGCAATCTGCGTTTTATTGGAAACATTGAAACGCTTTTGCATATTTTTTTGGTGAAAGTTAACGGTATGTTCAGAGATGGATAAAATAAGTGAAATTTCGACCGCCGTTTTTCCTTCGGCTGTCCATTTCAAAATTTCCAGCTCGCGCTGACTAAACTCTTTTTTTAGTACCATCATTGCATCATCGCTAAAGCGTTCCAGCGTATCCAGACTTAGTTCCGCTAAAAGGTGTAGTTTCACCTCCAGTTCAGCATGGCAGAGCTGGACAGAAATGGGCTGTTGCGACGATATAGATAATATACCAATGACGCGATTTGGTGCCATTGCAGAGCAAGAAAATCCGCTCTGCAGCCCATATTCTCTCGCCTCACGCCACAAATTGCCGGCGTCAGCGAACAGTTCCTCCGTCCACGCCATGCCTCTGCCCGGTCGCTGACACAACCTGAGCACCGGATCGACAGCGTAATAATTCTGCTTCTCATAGCGTTTAACCCATAGTTTGGGATAGGTGCTATGTAAATGAATACGCGGTCGGGTAAAAGGCACCGGGTGCTGAATCAAAAAGGCAAAATAATCGAAGCCTAATGATTCAATAAATTGTTGCAATAACGGCTTCAATTCAGAAGAAACCGTTAATGCCTGAAATTTTTCTTTCGCCTCAGCTCGCCAGGCGAAATAATTTTCAGTACTCATATTGCCTCAGCGTTAATTTCACTCGCCCTTCCGGTAATATTCATTCAGATTCATCGGATAAAATAAATTTGCAGAAGAAAACTAATTTATCGTGCAGGACGAACCTGTCCCGATCTACAGCGCATTTAACCTTTCACCGTTGGAGCGGAGTGAAAAAGTGTTCCTGCCTTTACAAGGTGAGGCCGATCACAGCAATTTCAATCACCCCAGAAGAATAAGATTTTTCTGATAGGATTTCAATCCCTGACCTCCGGTGCAATTTTTTCTCAGACTTGAAAAGTCTGCTGAAAATATTGAATCGCGATGCTGATTGTTGGGTAAATAACGAGTAAACAAGGCGTTAATTACTCCATTATAAGCGAAGCGGCAGTGGCAAATTTCTGACATATTTTTTATCAGGAAATAAGACCGGCTCTGTCATTGCAGCCATCAGGACAGGCTTCGTCAGACGTCCCCGCAGCCCCTGTGGCGTCTGCTGAGGCAGCTAACCGGCTTGCTGCCCGCGCCACGCGCTTGCAGGTTACAGACCTGTCCCGGTTTTCAGTGGCAGCCCTGTAAGCGTAACGATGTGCTGTTTAATAAACCTTTTCTGCTCTCCCCTGCCCGACCGTGCTCTGTGCCAGTCGATTCATATCCTGCTGTGGTTTATCCACTTATCTGACTGCGGGTACCTGACCCAGGACAGCACGTCCGTAATAGTCACCTTTACTTAATCTGCTACCTGGCCGCAATACGTGGCGGAGATCACTATTTACGGCGTAATGCTCAGCACTGACTCTATTTTAATCAGTTAAATCACTTTACCGATAGTCACGCAACTAAATCATCTGAAAATAAATTTGCAGGTAAAATCCGTTCTTTTCTTAATCACGCACTTTTTTATTTATGCGATACCTTTCCCTTATTTCTGCCAGCGCAATCATGAAATAATTTCATCATGCCGCCAGCAGGCGCTGAGCAAATGACGCTGAGAATTTGCGCAAGAGTTTTATCCCGCAGGCATCGTTTTATTCTTACAAATGGCCCTGAAATCGGTTTTTTTAGGAGCATCCTTACCTGTTGTCAGACTATTTCAGTAAGGGATCAGGTTCAGCAATGATAACTGGATGGGTTTTACTGGCACCATAAGAACATTTCTTAATCAAACACGGTATTAATCCTGTCTGATGATTTATCGGCAGTATCCTGCACCACGCATACCCAGATGAAAATGTGAGGCGTGAGCGGCGTTATAGTCCGGCCCCAGCGCATTGCCGAATACCTCACAGCCGCCACGCCACAGCGTATGAAGCATTGCCGCTTTTTCTTCCGGCTGTTGCCAGTGACGACTGACCTCAAGCCGCTGGCCATCAGCCAGCTGAAAGCCTGTCACATCCCAGGCATCGGCGGTGGCATGTTCACTGAGCCGCCCCTGGGCACGGTGATAAATATTACGGCAGGCGTAACTGCCGACATGGGTAATTCGTACCAGTGGACTGTGCAACTCTCTGGCGGTCTGCTCACGACTGCGCAGAGTATACATGGTGCTGGCGACGGCCATAGGACAGCTGGCCAGAAAGCTGCTGCTGAGGCTGACCGGGCCAAATTTCTGAACCCGCAGCGGATGACTGAGCGGACAGTGACCCGTGACGTCCGGACGCTCGCTGAAGCTGACCCAGCCCGCCTGTTGAGCGCGGCGCATCACCGCCAGACATGCGTCGGGATCGCTGGCTAGCCTTTTCATCTTAATCTGCGTCATCCAGCCCGGCGGATCGGTAACAGAGAGTGGCGTAAAGGGATTAAATTGCGGCGGCAGATGCTGCTTAAGCCAGGGTAAGCTGATCCATCCCAGCGCAAGCAACAGCAAAAACAGGATAAACGTGCGCATAGTCCCTCTCGCAGGATGATGATTAGCAAACAAAAAGTGTAGAAGCCCATCGCCCTTTACGCCGCCTGACTGACATAACGTGATGAATAATTACCCAGACTGACGAAGGTTTGAACAAAATCGCGCTTTATTGCTGCTTCCGGGACGGCAGGCATCACAATTGGTAAAAAAGCGTTACCCGATTCCGGCTCTCTTCCTCTATCTTATGCCGACTTGCCCTCAGGCAAACGCCTTGACTAACAGCCAGCAGAGCTGAACACAACATCACGACAGGAAAGACAATTCTATGGTTGATCAATCTAAAGAAACCGCAAGCACCCACGAAACGCCCGATAAACTTCAGCGCAATCTGCACAATCGTCACATCCAGCTGATCGCCATTGGTGGCGCTATCGGTACCGGCCTGTTTATGGGTTCCGGTAAAACCATCAGCCTGGCTGGCCCCTCGATCATTTTCGTCTATATGATCATCGGTTTTATGCTGTTCTTTGTGATGCGCGCCATGGGGGAGCTGCTGCTCTCCAACCTTGAGTACAAATCCTTTAGCGATTTTGCCGCTGATCTGCTTGGCCCGTGGGCAGGCTACTTTACCGGCTGGACCTACTGGTTCTGTTGGGTGGTAACCGGCATTGCCGACGTGGTGGCAATCAGCGCCTATTTCCAGCTCTGGTTTCCGGGCTTCTCGATCTGGATGAGCGCCCTGCTCTGCGTGGTGGTTTTTCTGGCGCTCAACATTGCCACCGTCAAGCTGTTTGGCGAGATGGAGTTCTGGTTCGCGATCATTAAAATTGTCGCCATTGTGGCGCTGATCGTAACCGGGATTGTGCTGGTATCGATTCACTACCCCTCACCGGGCGGCGGCACAGCGTCACTCAGCAACATCTGGGATCACGGCGGCATGTTCCCGAAAGGCCTCAGCGGCTTCTTTGCCGGCTTCCAGATTGCGGTGTTTGCCTTTGTCGGCATTGAACTGGTGGGCACGGCAGCGGCTGAAACCCACAATCCGCATAAAGTGTTACCGCGCGCGATTAATGCGATTCCGTTGCGGGTCATTATGTTTTACGTGCTGGCGCTGATGGTGATTATGGCGGTAACGCCCTGGACCCAGGTGATGGCCGATCGCAGTCCGTTTGTTGAGATGTTCGTTCTGATTGGTCTGCCTGCGGCTGCGAGTATCGTTAACTTTGTGGTGCTGACTTCTGCGGCCTCCTCAGCCAACAGCGGCATCTTCTCCACCAGCCGTATGCTCTATGGCCTGTCGCAGCAGGGTGTGGCCAGCCGCGCCTTTGGCCGACTCTCTGCCCGTGCGGTGCCGACTACCGGCCTGTTTTTCTCCTGCCTGTGCCTGCTGATTGGTGTGGCGTTGATCTACCTGATCCCGGATGTGATGAAGGTCTTCACGCTGGTGACCACCGTCTCGGCCATTCTGTTTATGTTCGTCTGGACCATCATTCTGTGCAGCTATCTGGCCTACCGTAAAAAGCATCCGCAGCGCCATGCGGAGTCGGCATTTAAGATGCCGCTGGGCAAATTCATGTGCTGGGTCTGCATGGCATTTTTCGCATTTGTGCTGGTGCTGCTGACGCTGCAGGAAGATACGCGCCAGGCGCTGATGGTTACGCCACTCTGGTTTGCCTTGCTGGGTATAGGCTGGATGCTGCGTAATCGTCGTAGCCGCTAATCGGTAATATCATGAACAAAGCCCGGTCAGATGACCGGGCTTTTTTTTTACAGGCGATCGCCCAGCGCAGAGAAAATGGCGGATAAAGAGGGGCGTTCATAAGGTAAGCGCTGCGGCCGGGGATCGGGCTGCTGAGGCGTGCCCAGACCAAAGGTGAAGGTATACTTATCGCCTTCGCCCATGCGCAGGTCGGCAATCGTCGTCTGCCCGTCCTGCTCACGCAGGGCGTAAAAGCCGTGGCTGAACCAGGCGACACGTTCTGCATACCAGCTGCCCCGAAAGGCGTCGAACAGCTCAGGATGACGCGGGTACCACGCTACCTGCAGTGGCCGTGAGGGCGACAATAGCGACCAGTAAACTTCACCATAGCGATCCGGCGTCATAATCACGCTGCGCCATACCAGCGTATTAAAGGCCGTCGGCGTCACCAGCACTTTATTGTCCGGAATACCCTGCTCCGCCAGCGACGCTCTGATCTGCCAGCCTGCAACGCCCTGAATCATCACACTCCAGACCAGATAAAGGGTACTCAGCGTCAGTCCGAGCCGGTTTCCGCGCAGCCCTTTATCACTGCGCCGCCAGAGCGCGACGCCCAGGCCTGCCAGCAGCGGCAGCGTATAGAGTGGATCGACGATGTAGATACTGCCGATGGCATAAGGATAATCGCTGATCGGCAGGCCAAGCTGGGTGCCATACACCGTCATCAAATCGAGCAGCGGATGGGTGATCAGCGCCAGCCAGATGGCAGGCCACCATGCTGCCCACTTCACCCGCTGGCGAAACAGCCCCGCCACCAGCCATGCAATCAGTGGCGAGAGCAGCGTGAGCCAGAGCAGCGCATGCGTTTCCGTGCGATGCAGGGTCATGTTGCGTATCGCATCGCCATGATCAAGAAAGACATCGAGATCGGGTAAGGTGCCGCAGACGCCGCCCACCAGCGCGGCCTGCCAGACCGGCACCCGACGTCCCATCACTGCGACACTGACTGAGGCACCCAGCACCAGCTGCGAAACAGAATCCATTGATTAACTCCGTACCTGAACCGTGGATGTATCCTGAATTAGCGTACGCGAATCCCTTCGATGATCATGCGCTGCACATTATCAACAGCCTGATCGAAAAACGCCGGATCGCTGAGCGTCTGGCCGGTAACGGCCTCAACCTGAGTGGCAAAATCGGCGTAATGCTGCGTGGTGGCCCACAGCATAAAGATCAGATGCTGCGGCTGTACGCCCGCCAGACGTCCTTCATCAATCCAGCGTTCAATAATTGCCGCTTTGTCATCCACCAGTTGCTTAAGATCGCCTGCCAGCTCCCCTTTCAGAAGCGGAGCACCCTGCAGCATCTCCAGACAGAAGAGCCGGGAAGCCTGAGGATGATCGCGCGACACTTCCAGCTTCAGCCGGATGTAGCGCCGAATCGCGACCAATGGATCCTGATCGTGCGCCAGCGCGCGCAACGGTGCCAGCCAGACATCCAGAATCTGCTTAAGCACCGCCACATAGAGCACTTCTTTAGAGGGAAAATAGTAGAGCAGATTAGTTTTAGAGACATCGGCCAGCTCGGCTACCTTATCGAGGCTGGTGCCGTGAATGCCAAACTGTGAGAAGAAGGTTAATGCCGCTTCCAGTATGGCGGCCCGCTTCGCTGCGACCGCACGCGAACGACGCGTTGGCTTTTTTTCATCGGTATTCACACGTTTACCTCATCCTTCTGGTGTCAGCGCATCATAGCAAAGGGATTCATCGCTGCCCAATCCGCGCCCTGCACCTTTTTTGCTCAGCCTGCATGGAAAACGTGCAGCGAATTTTGACCAGACGGTCTGAAATGGACCAGTTACTCCACTTACCTCTTTCGGGTTAATTTTAACTCATTGTTATATAAAACAATAAAAAAAGTGGCACACACTTTGCAGAATTGTGACTGAGCGCGGCCCACATGGACGATGCAGGATGCAGTGCAGCGCGTGAAACACCTTTCCCCCATCGCAACGAGGTTTCACATGAAGATAGGCGTCTTTATTCCGATTGGTAACAATGGCTGGCTGATTTCGTCCAATGCGCCGCAGTACATGCCGACCTTTGAACTGAACAAAGCGATCGTGCTGAAAGCAGAGCATTACCATTTCGATTTTGCGCTCTCGATGATCAAACTGCGCGGCTTCGGCGGAAAAACCGAGTTCTGGGATCATAATCTCGAATCGTTCACCCTGATGGCTGGGCTGGCCGCCGTGACATCGCGCATTGAGATCTACGCCACCGCCGCCACCCTGACGCTGCCTCCGGCGATTGTGGCGCGCATGGCGTCCACCATCGATTCCATTTCAGGCGGTCGCTTTGGCGTCAACCTGGTGACCGGCTGGCAGAAACCGGAATATGAACAGATGGGTATGTGGCCTGGCGATGAGTATTTCAGCAGCCGCTACGCTTATCTGACCGAATACGTTACCGTGCTGCGCGATCTGTGGGGCACCGGAAAATCGGACTTTAAAGGTGAGTTCTTCACCATGAACGACTGCCGCGTGAGTCCGCAGCCGCAGCGCCCGATGAAGGTGATCTGCGCCGGACAGAGCGATGCCGGTATGGCCTTCTCTGCTCAGCACGCCGATTACAACTTCTGCTTTGGTAAAGGTGTTAACACACCCGCCGCGTTCAGCTCTACCTCGATTCGCATGAAGCAGGCCGCTGAAAAAGCGGGCCGCGATGTCGGCTCCTATGTGCTGTTTATGATCATCGCTGCTGAAACGGACGAAGAAGCGCGGGCGAAGTGGGAACACTACAAAGCGGGTGCGGATGAAGAGGCGCTCTCCTGGCTCACCACCCAGAGTCAGCAGGACACCAAATCGGGCAGCGACACCAATGTGCGCCAGATGGCGGATCCGACCTCGGCAGTCAATATCAATATGGGCACTCTGGTGGGATCTTATGCCAGCGTGGCGCGGATGCTGGATGAGGTTGCGCAGGTCGAAGGCACCCACGGCGTGCTGCTGACGTTTGATGACTTCCTGCAGGGTATCGAGAACTTCGGGCAGCACATTCAGCCGCTGATGGCCTGTCGCAGCGCCCTGCTCGACGCACAGCAGGAGGTGGCATGATGGCTACCGTTTATTGTGCTCACACGCCGGATGTTCCACAGGTTGAACTGCCGGCGCGGCCAGAACCGATCGCCTTTCCGCCCGGCCAGACCGCGCTGATTGTCGTGGATATGCAGAACGCCTACGCCACTGAAGGCGGCTATCTCGATCTGGCGGGCTTCGATGTTTCCGCCACCAAGCCGGTGATTGCGAAAATCCATCAGGCGGTGACGGCGGCCCGTGCGGCAGGCGTTCAGATCATCTGGTTCCAGAACGGCTGGGACAGTGACTATGTAGAAGCGGGCGACGCCGGTTCCCCCAATTTCCATAAATCGAATGCCCTGAAAACCATGCGCAAACGGCCTGAACTGCAGGGCTCGCTGCTGTCGAAAGGCGGCTGGGATTACGCGCTGGTCGATGAACTGGTGCCGCAACCCGATGATATCGTGCTGCCGAAATCGCGTTACAGCGGCTTCTATAACACCCCGCTCGACAGCATGCTGCGCAGCCGCGGGATCCGTCATCTGATGTTTACCGGCATCGCCACCAACGTCTGCGTTGAATCGACGCTGCGCGACGGCTTCTTTCTGGAGTACTTCGGCGTGGTGCTGGAAGATGCCACTTATCAGGCCGGCCCGCCCTTTGCTCAGCAGGCTGCCCTGTTCAATATCGAAACCTTTTTTGGCTGGGTATCGGATGTCGATACCTTCTGCGAAAGCCTGAATGCCCGCTAATCCACGATAAGGACGACGCTATGCCGAAAAGTATTATTGTTCCGCCAGGCACTACCACCCCCATCGCCCCATTCGTTCCCGGCACGCTGGCGGATGGCGTGGTCTATGTCTCGGGTACGCTGCCGTTTGATGCTGACAACAATGTGGTGCATGTGGGTGATGCCGCAGCGCAGACCCGCCACGTGCTGGAAACCATCAAAAAGGTGATTGAGACCGCCGGTGGCAGCATGACCGATGTGACGTTTAATTCGATTTTTATCACCGACTGGTCGAACTACGCCGCGGTGAATCAGGTTTATGCCGAGTACTTTCCCGGCGAAAAACCGGCGCGCTTCTGTATTCAGTGCGGTCTGGTCAAGCCTGATGCGCTGATTGAGATCGCCAGCGTGGCGCACATCGGCAAAGCGGAGGTCTGATGCAGCTGGATATTCTGGGTCTGCAAAATCCCGATGCACCGACGCTGGTGCTCTCATCCGGTCTGGGCGGCGTGGCGGGTTTCTGGCAGCCGCAGCTGGCCGCACTAACGGCACGCTATCGGGTGGTGATCTATGACCAGCGCGGCACCGGCCGCAGCGCTGACAGTCTGCCGGAAGGCTACAGCATGGCGATGATGGCGGCGGAACTGGCCGCCGCGCTGGCGCAGCACGGCATCCTGCGCTTCAGCCTGATCGGTCACGCGCTGGGCGGTCTGATGGGGATGCAGCTGGCGCTGGATTATCCGGATCGGATCGAACGGATCGCGGTGATCAATGGCTGGCTGACGCTGCATCCCCATACCCGTCGCTGCTTTCAGGTACGTCAGGACCTGCTGCTCAGCGTCGGCGTCGAGGCATTTGTCCGCGCTCAGCCGCTGTTTCTCTATCCAGCGGAGTGGATGGCGCAGCATCAGACGCGGCTGGAGCAGGAAGATAGCCATCACGTCGCACATTTTCAGGGGATGGAAAATCTGATGCGGCGGCTGCACGCCCTGATGAGCGCCGACTTCAGCGCGCGGGCTGCGGCCATTCCACAACCGGTGCTGGTAATCGCCAGCCAGGACGATCTGCTGGTGCCGTGGAGCTGCTCAACTGAGCTGGCCGCGGCCCTGCCCAATGCGACTGAACAGATGATGGCCTGGGGCGGCCACGCCATGAGCGTCACCGCCCCCGAAAACTTTAACGCCCTGCTGCTGCAGTGGCTGGATCAGACTGATGACGTGCAGCCGCTGCAGCGCGTCGTTGGATAACCTTTTCGCGGAGAACACGATGAGCCTGGATACCCTTACCCCTGCCGTTGAGAAAACTGAGTTTCGTAATGCGATGTCGCGGCTGGGTGCTGCGGTCAACATCATCACCACGGAAGGCCCGGCCGGACGCGCAGGCTTTACGGCCTCGGCGGTGTGCAGCGTCACGGATTCGCCGCCGACGCTGCTGGTCTGTCTTAACCGCTCTGCCTCGGTTTACCCGGTGTTCCGCGAAAACATGCAGCTCTGCGTCAATACGCTGGCAGCGGGCCATGAAACGCTCTCCAATCTGTTCGGCGGCAAAACGCCAATGGCTGATCGTTTTATTGCCGCTGAGTGGTCAACGGCCGTGACCGGCTCGCCGGTGCTGAGCGGCGCCGTCGCGTCCTTTGACTGTCGCATCACTCAGATTGTCAGCGTCGGTACGCATGACACGTTGTTCTGCGAAGTCGTGGGGTTAGTGCGCAATGACGACACCCACGGTCTGGCGTGGTTTGACCGGGGATACCATCCCCTGTTGCGGCAGGATGCCTGTTAACGCTTCCCTGAATCCCACCGGCATTCATAACGCTCTGGAGTAGACGATGGCACGATCCTGGTTTCCGCAATGGCAAAAGAAGTCGGCATTAACAGAAAACGGTATTATCGCCCCGGATGAGACCCTGCCTCTGGGGCAGACGCTGGTGCTGGGTTTACAGCATGCGGTGGCGATGTTTGGCGCAACGGTGCTGATGCCCCTGCTGATGGGGCTGGATCCCAACCTGGCCATTCTGGTCTCGGGTATAGGCACGCTGCTGTTCTTCTTTATAACCGGCGGTCGGGTGCCCAGCTATCTCGGGTCGAGCGCTGCCTTTGTCGGCGTGGTCATTGCGGTAACTGGCTTCAGCGGTCAGGGGCTGAATCCCAATCTCAGCGTGGCGCTGGGCGGCGTGATCGCCTGCGGCCTGCTCTACACGCTGATTGGTCTGGTGGTGATGAAGTCCGGCACGCGCTGGATTGAAAACCTGATGCCGCCGGTCGTGACCGGTGCGGTGGTGATGGCTATAGGGCTGAATCTGGCCCCGATTGCAGTTCACAGCGTCTCCGCCTCGTCATTCGACAGCTGGGTTGCGGTGATGACCGTGCTCTGTATCGGTCTGGTGGCGGTGTTTACCCACGGGATGATTCAGCGACTGCTGATTCTGGTCGGCCTGATTCTGGCCTGGGCGATCTATGCGCTACTGACCAACGGTCTGGGGCTGGGTAAGCCGGTCGATTTTACGCTGCTGTCACAGGCCGCCTGGTTTGGCCTGCCGCACACCACCGCTCCCACCTTTGATCTGCAGGCGATGGTGCTTATCGCCCCGGTGGCGATCATTCTGGTGGCTGAAAACCTCGGGCATCTGAAAGCGGTGGCGGGCATGACCGGACGCAATCTCGATCCTTACATGGGACGCGCTTTTGTTGGCGATGGCCTGGCCACCATGCTCTCCGGTTCGATAGGCGGCAGTGGCGTCACCACCTATGCCGAAAATATCGGGGTGATGGCGGTGACCAAAGTCTACTCTACGCTGGCGTTTGTCGCCGCGGCTGTCATCGCCATCCTCGCCGGTTTCTCGCCGAAGTTTGGTGCGCTGATCCACACCATTCCGGCCCCGGTGATTGGCGGCGCATCCATCGTGGTGTTCGGGCTGATTGCGGTAGCGGGTGCCCGCATCTGGGTGCAGAACCATGTCGATTTAGGCCAGAACAGTAACCTGATCATGGTGGCGACCACACTGGTGCTCGGAGCTGGTGATTTCGCGCTGAAAATTGGTTCTTTCACGCTGGGGGGTATCGGTACCGCCACCTTTGGCGCGATTATCCTCAATGCTATTCTGCGCCGACGCAGTGCGGCAAAGCAGGACAAGCCACTGGCGCGACAGCAGGGTTAACTAACTACTCCAGCGGTGTGGCAGCAGGCTGCACCGCTTTTTTTCGTTTCAGCCGCAGCTCACTGACGATCACCCCGCAGACGATCAGCGCCCCGCCCAGCAACGCCAGCGCAGGCAGGCGCTCACCCGCAATACGCCCCACGACGCCGGCCCAGACCGGTTCCCCGGCATAAATCACCGTGGCGCGGGTCGGCGAAACGCTGCGTTGCGCCCAGTTCATGGTGACCTGAATCAGGGCGCTGGCCGCACCCAGCCCCAGCGCGCTGAGCAGCAGCGGTGTTGAGATGGCAGGCACCGTTTCCCCATTGGGGATCATCAGACCAAAGGCGCACAGCGACGCCACCGCCAGCTGGATCAGGGTCACACGGCGCACATCGACCTTACCGGCATAGCGGCTGATTAAGATGATTTCGGCAGCGATCGCCAGGGTACTGATCAGCGTCGCTATTTCACCCGCATTCAGAGTGATGCGACCATCCTGCGGCCCGGCCACCAGCAGCAGGCCGGTAAACGCCAGTACAATCCCCAGCCACGACATCAATCCCGGCGGACGGCGCAGAAACAGCCATTGCAGCAACGGCACAACAGGGACATAGAGCGCGGTGAGAAAGGCGGACTGACTGCTGGAGATGGTCTGCATTCCCCAGGTCTGAAGACCATAGCCCCCGGCGATCGACAGGCCAATCAGCGCCCCCGCTTTCACCTCCAGCCAGGTCATACCTGCCAGATAACGGCGGAAAAAGATCGCCAGCAACAGCGCGGCGGTGGCAAAACGCAGGCCGACAAAGAAGAACGGGCCGGAATATTGCATCGCACGATGCACCACCAGAAAGGTGCCGCCCCAGATCATGGTTATGAATAGTAATACCAGCTCCTGCCGCGTCAGGCGCAGGGTTAAACCGCGGAGTGTGTCCGACATAATTCACCTGATGATGTGTCCGGACAATATTGTGGGGAGAGCGAGGGGGAAAAGCAACGACGTTAACCGCCGGTCTCCACCGGCGGCAGGGTGGGGTTATGCGTCCGGTTTTTTAGGGCTGCTGCGTCCCCCCTTCTCACCCGCGCGCGCGGCGCGCTGCGGATCGTTTTTAAAATTACCGCCGCTGTTTTTTCCCCCTTTACGTCCCGCTTCTGCGGCACGTTCACGGTTTTCAGCAAAATTTCCAGAACCCCCACGATGTGTTGTCATGATTTGCTCCTGTCGCGTAGTGCGATAATTAAGAATTAAAAACAGAGGGCTGACGGCCCGAAACCCGGGAGCAGCCCATGTTTAAATAATAGCCAGATTATCCTTTCACTCTTCCGCCAGTCACATTTAGCAACAGAGTAATCACCAGAAATTTGGCTAAACAACGAACACTCTGCCGACTTACAACCGATTAGCTGCTGATTTATTGCCCGACTCCTCCGCTTCGGCTTCGGCATCGCCTGCGTAAAACGAAAGCTCTTCTATACTTTTTCTGGACGTCAAAACCATCTGGAGAGATCAATGGCTAAGATTCTGGTGCTCTACTACTCGATGTACGGACATATTGAAACAATGGCGAACGCGGTTGCAGAAGGCGCTCGTCGGGTTCCCGGCGCGGAAGTGGATATCCTGCGGGTACCAGAAACGATGGAGGCCGATCGCTTTGCACAGGTGGGCGGCAAAACCGATCAGCAGGCAGCAGAAGCCACGCCTGAGGTGCTGCCGCACTATGACGCAATTATCGTCGGTACCCCGACCCGCTTCGGCAACATGGCCGGACAGATGCGTACCTTCTGGGATCGCACCGGCGGACTCTGGGCGTCAGGCGCGCTGTTTGGCAAGGTTGCCAGCGTCTTTACCTCAACCGGCACCGGCGGCGGTCAGGAACAGACCATCACGTCTGTCTGGACCACCCTGGCGCATCACGGCATGGTGATTGTGCCAATCGGCTACGGCACCAAAGAGTTGTTCGATATTTCTCAGGTTCGCGGTGGCACGCCTTATGGAGCCACCACACTGGCGGGCGGCGATGGTTCGCGTCAGCCTACCGAAGCAGAACTCAATATCGCCCGTTTCCAGGGTGAACATGTGGCCGGACTGACAGTCAAACTGCAGGACTGATTTAATCAAAGGAGAAAAGTATGTCTACTGAACAATCAAAAGCACATCACGTTGGCGAATGGGCCAGTCTGCGTCATACCTCCCCTGAAATTGCTGAGGCCATCTTCGAAGTGGCCAATTACGATGAAAAACTGGCAGAAGAGATCTGGCGTCAGCAAGGCAGTGATGACGTGCTGATTCGCGCCTTTGAAAAAACCGATAAAGATCTCCTGACCTGGGATGACAAGCCCGTAGAACGTAAGAACGTCTGATTCAGGGGCGGGACTTTCCCGCCCTCAATTTTTAGCACACCAAGGAGTACGCTATGTCTTCCTATCAAAGCATTAATCCCGCAAACAACCAGTTGCTGAAAAGCTGGCCGTCACACGATGAAGCCGCCGTCAGCCATGCCCTCGAAGTGGCCGATCGCCTTTTCCATTCTTCATGGAGTAAAGGTGATATTCAGCCGCGTCTGCAGGTACTGAAAAAACTGGCTGACCTGATTGATAGCCGCGCGGAAGAACTGGCCACCATCGCCAGTAAAGAGATGGGTAAACTGATTGGTCAGAGCCGCGGAGAAGTGAAAATCTGCTCGCAGATTGCCCGCTACTACGCAGAGAATGCGGAACGTATTCTGCAGCCGCAGTCCTATCCCAGCGATCTGGGCGAAGCCTGGGTTGAGTATCACCCGATTGGCGTTTTAGTCGCCGTCGAGCCGTGGAACTTCCCTTACTATCAGCTGATGCGCGTGCTGGCACCTAACCTGGCGCTGGGTAACCCGGTGCTGGCAAAACATGCCAATATCGTTCCGCACTGTGCCGATATCTTTGAAAAGCTGGTTCGTGAAGCGGGTGCGCCTGAAGGGGCCTGGACTAACCTGTTCATCTCCACCGATCAGGTCGCCGATCTGATTGCTGACGACCGGGTGCAGGGTGTCGCCCTGACCGGATCCGAGCGCGCTGGCAGCGCCGTGGCTGAGCAGGCCGGTAAGCATCTTAAGAAATCGACGCTGGAGTTGGGTGGCAATGACGTGTTTGTGGTGCTGGATGATGCCGATCTCGACGAAGCGGTACGTCAGGGTGTGCAGGCTCGCCTCAGCAACTGCGGCCAGGTCTGTACCGCCGCAAAACGTTTTATTCTGCATGAGAAGATTGCCGATCGCTTTATCAGCCAGTTCAGCGCTGCACTGAGTTCCGCTACGCTGGGCGATCCGCTGGATGAGAAGACCACGCTTGGCCCGCTCTCCTCCGCTGACGCGCGTGACCGCCTGGTGAAACAGGTAGACGAAGCCGTCGCCAATGGCGCAAAACTGGTCACGGGCGGCAAAGCCGTTGACGGTGCAGGTTGCTACTATCAGCCAACCATTCTCACTGGCATTACCCCGGATAATCCCGCCTATTATCAGGAGTTCTTCGGTCCGGTCGCGCAGGTTTATGTCATAGGTGACGATCAGGCGGCTGTGGCGCTGGCGAACGACTCTCACTATGGTCTGGGCGGCTCGGTCTGGACACGCGATATTGCACGGGGTCGTAAACTGGCCTCCGCCATTGAAACCGGCATGGTGTTTATCAACTCCCAGAGCGACACCTCAGCGGAACTGCCCTTTGGTGGCGTGAAACGTTCAGGTTATGGCCGTGAGCTGTCTGATCTGGGCATCAAAGAGTTTGCTAACCAGAAACTGGTGGTCGTGGCGGGTTAACCGCCTTGCAGCCATAAAAAAACCCCGTCTCGACGGGGTTTTTTATTATCGGCCGGATAGCGCGATTACTGTGTTGCCACAGCCGCTGACTTTGATTCGTCGTTGCGCGCTGTTGCAGGCGTGTTCGAGGCGTTAGCCTGGTCAGCCGCGCTTTTATCGGCACTGGCTGATTTCGCTGCCGCGTTGTCCGCTTTCGCTTTCTCAGCGGCGGCTTTATCGGCTGCTGCTTTGTCCGCTTTTGCCTTTTCGGCTGAAGCTTTATCGGCTGCTGCCTTGTCCGCTTTTGCCTTCTCGGCTGCAGCTTTATCGGCTGCTGCTTTGTCCGCTTTTGCTTTTTCAGCGGCGGCTTTATCCGCTTCAGACTTCTCAGCGGCAGCTTTATCGGCGTCAGCCTTCTCTTTAGCTGCGGTCGCTTTATCCGCTTCAGCCTTATCAGCAGCAGCGTCATTCGTCGCTGCGGCTTTCGCACTGTCGTTGTCAGACTGGGCTACCGGTTGTGGTGCCGCCGCTGGCTGCATTGGCGTGCCCTGCAGCGCAGCATTCAGCACCTGAGAGAACTGATCCCAGCTGCAATAGCCGTTTGCATCGGTCTCACAACCCGTCAGCTGCAGCGTAACGCGCTTCGGTGGGTTCTTCAGGCTCAGCACGTCTGCGTTGCGCAGCTGATCGGCGCTCTGATAGACGTACTCAACTTTGAGCAGGTCTTTATCATTTTTCGCATCATGCCAGCGTTCGAAAACAACCTGACCGCCAATCGGCGTTTTTTCGAAGGTATCAGGCAGTTCATAAGGCTTGACCTGCAACGCGCTCAGCAGCGAGGCGATGTTTGAGTCATGGCCTACCATCAGCGTAATTTTTGGCGCGTTGGCTTTGTCCTGATCCACTAACTGACTGCGGATGTAGTCCACCAGCGGTGCCGCCACTTCACGGGAAATGTCCGGGCTGGTAAACAGCGCATCCTGGTAACCATTTTTAATCGCTGACAGCTCTTTCCACTGCTCAGGCGTTTTGATCTGGCCCCATGCAACCTGATCCAGCGGGAAACCTTCGTAATATTGCAGCGTGAACGCATCCATCAGGGAATTCCCCGTTTTCAGCGGGCCACTGACATTCGGTTCTTTACCATTTTCAGCGCTGAAGGTGTTCTGACCACTGCTGAGGTCACACTGCTTTTTATTGTTGCAGGCAGGCGATGCTTTGTAGTCGACAATCTTTTCCAGGCGCTGGAAGGCAGGCTTCAGCGACAGTTTTTCATTCGCAGCGGCCATCTCAGCCAGCGCTTTCTTATTGAATGCTTCACTGCCATCTGTGATAACCGGATTGAAAATAGGATCCATGGAGCCCATTTCATCCTGATGAGTGACAGCGACGTCACAGCCCGGGAAGGCGCCATTAACAAAGAACTGGGCGGTGGCCACAGTGCGCTGCAGGCTGTTGGCGTAAACAAAGACGTTATTGCTGTCAGGACAGCTGCCGTTCTTCACCAGGCCCTGCTGTGCCAGCCACTGACGGGTGTAGTTACCCATGTAGACTTCCAGCACACCACCTTTAGTAGTCAGCTGTCCGCCGGGAACATCCCACTGCGGCCAGCTCTTTTTGGTCGACTGCGCCAGCACGCTGCCATTATCAGCCAGCGGTGCACGCAGATTGTGGCGACTTAACATCAGCACCTGTTGCAGCTGCATATCACCCTCAGCAGCAAATGCTACCGTTCCGACCGGCAATGCAGCGAGCACTGACAATGCGCAAAGACTCAGTTTCTTGATCATTGTGCCTATTCCATTCATTCAGTAAAGAAACACTCTGGCTATCAACCGATTAGCTCGCCTCAGAGCGATGTAATCAACAGTGTAACTCAGCTCGCCTCAGAAAAGCGCCAGATGTTTGCAAAAACGGTGAGTGGACTATAGCAGAGATGCACCTGAGAGATGAATGCGCAGCCACGCGTCACAGAGAGAGACACGCTTTTTTCAGACAGGAAGAAGAAACAGTGAGGGCAGAAACGAAACAGGCCAGCACTGAGTGCTGGCCTGTAAAATGTGGCGGAGGAGGAGAGATTCGAACTCTCGGATGGTTTCCCATCGGCGGTTTTCAAGACCGCTGCCTTAAGCCGCTCGGCCACCCCTCCGTTTTGAAACTGTACTGCATTGGCAAAATATTTATTTTTGCCGCTTTATTGCCCAGGGCAGATAAAGTGGCGGAGGAGGAGAGATTCGAACTCTCGGATGGTTTCCCATCGGCGGTTTTCAAGACCGCTGCCTTAAGCCGCTCGGCCACCCCTCCGCAATGACGCGCACTATAAACACCCCGTTTAGGGATGTAAAGCACCTATCTGTCTATTCGCCTGAAAAACAGCCAGATTGTGATTTTTCGGTGTCAAAATCGCCACTCTGCTCAAACAATTAGCAGTTTAGCGCGTAAAGAAGGGTAAAACGCCTTTTCCCTCTTTAATGGCCTGCGTATTCTCGGCACATATTTGGTGTTCTGCTTAAAGGAGCGCAACATGGAAAGAATTGTCACCTCATCGCAGTCCTCACTGCTGTCTACGCACAGAGTTCTGCGCAATACCTATTTTCTTCTCGGACTGACTCTGGCCTTCTCAGCCGTTACGGCTACCGCCAGCACCCTGCTGGCCCTGCCTGCGCCGGGTTTAATCCTGATGCTGGTTGGCTTCTATGGCTTGATGTTTTTAACTTACCGTCTGGCTAACAGCCCGATGGGCATCCTGGCCGCTTTTGCCTTTACGGGCTTCCTGGGTTATTGCCTGGGGCCTATCCTGAGCTCATTCTTAACCGCAGGCATGGGTGACGTGATAGCGCTGGCGCTGGGCGGCACGGCGCTGGTGTTCTTCTGCTGTTCGGCCTACGTGCTGACCACCCGTCGTGATATGTCCTTCCTCGGCGGCATGATGATGGCAGGTTTCGTTGTGTTGCTGGTTGCTGTCGTAGCCAATATCTTCCTGCAGCTGCCTGCATTGCATCTGGCCATCAGCGCCCTGTTCATTCTGTTTTCAGCCGGTGCGATTTTGTGGGAAACCAGCAACATCATTCATGGTGGCGAAACCAACTACATCCGGGCGACGGTTAGCCTCTATGTTTCGCTCTATAACATCTTTGTCAGCCTGCTGAGCCTGCTGGGGTTTGCCCGCAGTAACTAATCCGCAGTGACAGTAGCCTGTAAAACCCCGCTTCGGCGGGGTTTTTGCTTTTACTGCCCGCCAGGTTTGATAAACTGCGCCGTCATTTACTAAGAGGATGTCACGTGAATTTTAACGGTAACGAAATCGCCGTTGATGCCGAAGGCTATCTGAAGCATCCCGGCGACTGGAGTGAAGCACTGGCTGTCCACATCGCCGATCAGGAAGGCCTGACCCTGACCGAAGCACACTGGGAAGTGGTCCATTTTGTGCGCGCCTTTTATCTGGAATATAACACCTCCCCTGCCGTGCGAATGCTGGTGAAGGCGATGGCGCAGAAATATGGGGAAGAGAAAGGCAATAGCCGCTATCTGTTCCGCCTGTTCCCTGAAGGGCCGGCTAAACAGGCGACAAAAATCGCCGGCCTGCCTAAGCCGGCGAAATGTCTGTAATTAACCGGTCGTAAAATCGCGGGGCAGCTCTGCGGGCTGGTGCGGCTCCACCAGCACCTTTTCAACGCGCGCGCTGCGTGGCCCGCCCGCTTTAAGCCAGGCGATCAGCGCATCGACCTGCTCCGCCTCACCCCAGGCCAGCACCTCGACACTGCCGTCATCCAGATTTCGCGCATAGCCCAGTACGCCCAGCGTCCTGGCTTCTGCCTGAGTACTGTAACGAAACCCGACGCCCTGGACGCGGCCATGAACCCATGCTTTAAAACAGGCTGCTGACATTATTCTCTCCTGCTGCTGTTCGTTGCAATTTCCCGTTATCCACCGGACAATGGCGCCTCATTTTTTCAGGTAAGCATAGCAAACTATGACAGTCAGATTGATTCTCGCAAAGGGACGTGAAAAGTCCCTGCTCCGTCGCCATCCATGGGTCTTTTCAGGTGCCGTTGCGCGTCTGGAAGGTAAAGCGCAACTGGGTGAAACCATTGACGTTTGTGACAGCAACGGTAAATGGCTGGCTCGCGCCGCTTATTCACCCGAGTCGCAGATCCGCGCCCGCGTCTGGAGCTGGCAGGCCGATGAATCCATCGATATCGCCTTCTTTGTCCGCCGGTTTGAACAGGCGCAGCAGTGGCGCGAATGGCTGGCGGCCCGCGATGGTCTGGACAGCTATCGCCTGATCGCCGGTGAATCTGATGGTTTACCGGGCGTCACCATCGACCGCTTTGGCAACTTTTTAGTGATGCAACTGCTCTCAGCAGGCGCTGAATATCAGCGTGCAGCGATCATCACCGCCCTGCAGCACTGTTTCCCTGGCTGCGCCATCTATGACCGTTCTGACGTCGCCGTTCGTAAGAAAGAGGGGCTGGCGCTGACGCAGGGCACCGTTACCGGTGAACTGCCACCGCCGCTGCTGCCGATTACCGAACATGGCATGAAGCTGCTGGTGGATATCCAGGGCGGTCACAAAACCGGCTATTACCTTGATCAGCGTGACAGCCGTCTCGCCACGCGTCGTTACGCGCAGGATGCCCGCGTCCTTAACTGCTTCTCTTACACCGGCGGATTCGCGGTTTCTGCGCTGATGGGTGGCTGTAAAGAAGTGATCAGCGTGGATACCTCACAGGAGGCGCTGGACGTTGCCCGTCAGAACGTTGAACTCAATGAGCTGGATCTCTCCCGCGCGCAATTTGAGCGTGATGATGTTTTCAAACTGCTGCGCCGTTATCGGGACAGTGGCGAGAAATTCGATCTGATCATTATGGATCCGCCAAAGTTCGTTGAAAACAAAAGCCAGTTGATGGGCGCCTGTCGCGGCTATAAAGACATTAATATGCTTGCCATTCAGTTACTGAATCCGGGCGGCGTATTAATGACCTTCTCCTGCTCCGGTCTGATGGCCACCGATCTGTTTCAGAAGATCATCGCTGATGCCGCGCTGGATGCGGGCCGTGAAGTACAGTTTATCGAACAGTTCCGCCAGGCCGCGGATCATCCGGTGATCGCCAGCTATCCGGAAGGTCTCTACCTGAAAGGTTTCGCCTGCCGCGTAATGTGACTTGAAAAAACGGCTCCTGCCCCCATATTGGTAAGAGAGCTTTTTTTTGGGAGGTCACAATGATTGCCAGTAAATTTGGTATTGGTCAGCAGGTTCGTCATCGTTTGTCCGGCGTACTGGGCGTTATCGTCGATGTCGATCCTGAATACTCGTTAGATGAGCCTAAAATTGAAGATGTTGGCGCGGAAGAGAAAATGCGCACCGCACCCTGGTATCATGTGGTGATGGAAGATGAGGAAGGCGATCAGGTACATACCTATGTTGCTGAGATTCAGCTTTCCGGCGAAACCAGCATTGAACACCCTGAACAGCCTTCAATGGATGAGCTGGCAGCATCGGTACGTCAGCAATTACAGGCACCTCATCTGCGACACTAATTAGTGGCGGCACGCTCTGCCGCCACACTCATCATTTCTGACGCGTTATTCCCAGACGCGGAATTTCAATCTTCGGGCAGCGATCCATAATCACCGTCATGCCCGCATCCTGTGCCAGTACCGCCGCCTGCTCATTAATCACACCCAGCTGCAGCCATAATGTTTTTGCCCCCACGGCGATAGCCTCCTGGGCCACGCCCCACGCGGCTTCAGAATTGCGAAAGACATCCACCATATCAATCTTGCCCGGTACATCCGCCAGGCTGGCATACCCCTGCTGCCCCAGCAGCGTTTTCCCTGCCAGTTTCGGGCTGACCGGGATCACCTCATACCCCTGATCGAGCAGATATTTCATCACACCGTAACTGGGACGTTCGGGGCGGTCGCTTGCCCCGACTAAGGCGATACGTTGGGTGCGCGTCAGCACCTCACGAATTGTCTGATCGTTCATGTTTATCTCCTTTCAGGCCAGTGTTGAGTGTAGATTGGCGTGCCCTTTAGCGGGTAAGCCCTCAGCGAAATTAATTGAACCCGCGCACGAATAAATATGTTTAAATGTAAATTAACTGCCATAATGTAAGAATTTGCTACACACCATCCTTTGTGTCTTCAGTTACCGGAGTTGAAATGAAGCTGTCGCTGGCTGTAACGGGGTTACTTACCCTCCTCGTTTCGGCGTCCTGTTCTGCCATCACATTAAAGCTCGATCCTCAGATCGATTTGCTGGTGCTGGATGGTCGAAAAATTTCAGGCTCCCTCCTCAAAGGCGCAGACAGCCTGGAGCTGGACCGCGGTCAGCATCAGTTTCTGTTTCGGGTAGAGCAGCAGCGCAAAGGTCAGAAAGAGAACGTCATCGCTTATCAATCGGTGCCGATGATCGTCACGTTCACCGCGGTAGCCAAAACCATCACCATTCGGTTGCCTGCGCTGGAGACAAAACGCGAGCGTTATCATTTTGACCGCAGCCTGAACTTTCAGCTGGTGGATGAAAAAGGCACGGAGATTACCAGCGTGCGCGACCACCTGCCGGTCACCACATCCGCAGATATGGAAAAAGCGATGCTGAATTATAATCGCACCCGCCAGATTGCCTCTGTGCCCCGGTTTGCAAATACCACTTCTGCTACGCCCTCTTCCGTCCGGCTTACCGCCGATCTGGACTGGACCACTCAGGCCGAACTGCCCTCGCTGCACCGCTGGTTTCACCGCTTCGATGAAGCCACGCGTCAGCAGCTTCTGACGCTGGTCAAAATGCTACGTACGAGTTGATAGAGTCGAAAGGCCAGAGGTACACTCGTGCTCTCTCTTCTTGCGCATGAGCCTTACCAGGACGCCTTTATGGAACAGACTGTTCGTACCCTCGGCACCACAAAACATATCGCGCTGGTCGCCCACGACCACTGCAAAGCCGCCCTGCTTGACTGGGTGAAACAAAACCAGCCCGCGCTGGAATCGCACATCCTCTATGCTACCGGCACTACCGGTAATCTGATCAATCGCGATACCGGTCTGAATGTGACAGCCATGCTGAGCGGCCCGATGGGCGGCGATCAGCAGGTGGGTGCGCTGATTTCGGAAGGGAAGATCGATGCACTGATTTTCTTCTGGGATCCACTCAACGCAGTGCCGCACGATCCGGATGTCAAAGCGCTGCTGCGTCTGGCTACCGTATGGAATATCCCGGTAGCCACTAACCGCTCCACGGCTGACTTTATCATTCAGTCGCCACTGTTTGCGCAAAGCGTTGAGATTATGATCCCCGACTATCAGCGCTATCTGGCCGATCGTCTGAAGTAACTCAGGCTTTACGCAACACCGGCACACCCAGCTCGCGGAAGTGATCGACAAACGGTGACGGGGCTGCCTTATCGAACATCAGAAAAACCTGCTGACGCGCACGCGTCAGTGCCACATAGGCCAGACGGCGCTCTTCTGCATCAGGGAACGCTTCTGGCTGCGGTAATAAGCCCTGTTCAATAATCGATTCGCGCGCCTCTGCCGGGAAGCCCTCTTTACCCTGCTGTAATCCCAGCAGAATGACGTAATCTGCCTGCTGACCTTTGCTGGCATGAATCGTCATAAATTCCAGATTGAGCTTTGGCCAGCGGGTTCTGGCTTTATCCAGTAAATCCGGTCGCAGATAGTGATAACGCGCCAGCAGCAGAATTCGCTCATCAGGCTTCGCGTAACCGCTGAGTTTGTTCAGCAAGGCTTCCAGCTGATCCTGCGCCAGCAGCGAAATCGACTTTTTATTGCCTTTGGTAATGCTGTTCAGCGGTTTTGCCAGCTGCTGCGGATTTTGTTGTATAAACCGGTTAGCAATGTCGCCGATGCGGTCGTTAAAACGGTAGGTTGTGTCCAGTACGCAGCGGTCTCCCTCACCAAAATAGTGATGGAATGCCGTCGTCAGCGTCATCTCCGCCCCACTAAAGCGGTAGATGGCCTGCCAGTCATCGCCAACAGCAAACAGTGCGGTACGCTTATTCTGCTGGCGCAATGCGCTCAGCAACGCGGCACGCTGAGGCGAGATATCCTGGAATTCATCCACCAGAATGTGTTTCCACGGACTGATAAACCGTCCTTTTTCCAGAATGGCAATCGCCTGGTGAATCAGACCCGAGAAATCGACCGCGCCCTCCTCTTTTAATGCGCTCTTCCACGCTTTCAGCAACGGTGCCATCAGTTTAATGCGCTTACTGAAGAGATCGCGGATCTCTTCGGGCACGTCGGCGATCATCGCTGGCTGCGCACCGCCATGCATACGCATCAGACCGAGCCAGCGCTCCAGTCGTGACGCCAGCCGGTTTGCCAGCCTGTCGTCCT
Source organism: Pantoea sp. paga (assembly GCF_007558755.1). Classification (NCBI taxonomy): domain Bacteria; kingdom Pseudomonadati; phylum Pseudomonadota; class Gammaproteobacteria; order Enterobacterales; family Erwiniaceae; genus Pantoea; species Pantoea sp. paga. The sequence continues at coordinate 585,149 of NZ_VLTF01000002.1, read as the reverse complement.
CCCAGAATGGCCCATCGGGCAACTCCCACTCCAGTTCATCACGCAGCCACTGACGCCAGCCGTTTGCCTGCGCCTTCTTCTCATGACACTGCTGCCGCCACTGCTGGATCAGCAGCGTGCGACGCGCATCGGCATCACTCTCAAGTTTGCTGATAACCGGCTGCTTATTACTGCCTTCACGAATAATATGCAGCGCCAGAGAATGAAAGGTCCGCGCCTGGATGTCAGCGGCGGAGAGCCGCGACTGGATACGTGCGTTCATCTCTTCAGCCGCCTGGCGGCCAAATGCCAGTAACAGGATTTGATCGGCGCTGGCCAGCTTGCGCTGCATTAACCAGCCTGCGCGGGCCACCAGCACCGAGGTTTTACCGCTGCCTGCGCCTGCCAGCACCAGCAGAGAATTCTCGCCATTAACCACCGCCTCACATTGCGACTGATTGAGTGGCGTGCTCTCGACGCTGGCAAAGAAATCCTGATAGCGGGTCAGCATGGCGGCCGTCCAGTCGCGGTTTCGCTGCCGCAACGCCGTTTCGCCCTGCTCCAGCCAGCGCTGACAGAATTGCCAGTTATCCCGGCAGTCAGCAAAATCTTTTAAGCGGGAGAGCGGCATCGGCAACGCATCGAACTGTTTGAGGATGTTGGTTTTCAGCGCCTGCAACTCGTGGCGGTTCAGCCAGCGATCCTGCGCGCCAAACGCCTCGATTTCGTCGCGTAGCGTCTGCAGCACCTCGCGGCACACTGCGCTCATCTCCAGACTCCAGCTCTGCCAGGCCTGCAGCAGATAGTGGTGAAAGCGCTGCGTTTCCTGCCATTCCGTGCCATGCAGGCGGACCACTTTTTCATCGGCCAGCAAAAACTCCAGCTCGCCCCACACCAGCCCGCGCTTGCAGGCGATATCCAGTAACTGGTTAAAGGGGATCAGATACTCATGCTTATCGCCGCTGACTTCGACGCCTGCCGCCATTAAACGGACACGATTATAAGGATGCTGGGCAAGCCGTTTGCCCATCGAGGTTGCTTTCAGTTCCACGCCGACACCAACGTCAGAGAATAGGATTAGGGGGAGTTTACCTGTCAGACCCTTAGCGCTCCAGCCTTAAAACAGGCTAAACTTGGCGTCACATCTTGCGGAATGCAAAAGGAAAAGAAGATCATGCGCACCGTTTTAAATATTCTTAATTTTGTTCTGGGCGGTTTTTTCACCACCCTGAGCTGGCTGTTTGCCACGTTAATCAGCATCGTGCTGATTTTTACCCTGCCACTGACCCGCTCCTGCTGGGAAATCACCAAACTCTCGCTGCTGCCGTTTGGCAACGAGGCGGTGCATATTGATGTGCTGCGTCCGGAAAGTAAGAGTCATATTCTGAATACCGGCGGCACCTTTCTGAATATCTTCTGGCTGATTTTCTTCGGCTGGTGGCTCTGCCTTTCCCATATCTCCGTAGGGATTGTGCAGTGCATCAGTATCATCGGTATTCCGGTAGGAATTGCGAACTTTAAGATCGCCGCTATCGCGCTCTGGCCGGTTGGGCGCAGGGTGGTGTCGGTGGAAGAGGCGCGTGCCGCACGCGAAGCCAATGCCCGCCGCTACTAATATGATGTCGGATGCCGTGCCAGGCTGGCGCAAATATCTGTTTAACAGTACGTGGCGCTATCTGCTGCGGATCCTGTTTGCACTGAGTGGCTGCGCCGCCATTCCCTGGTGGCTGCATCAGATTGAGTGGACGATCCCTCTGACGCTGGGAGTGGTCGCTGCTGCGCTGGCCGATCTCGATGATCGCCTGGCCGGTCGCCTGAAGAATCTGCTGATTACCCTGCTCTGCTTCTGCATCGCCTCGGTTTCAGTCGAGTTACTGTTTCCCTATCCGTTCGCCTTTATTATCGGGCTGGCAATCTCGACCTGGGGCTTTATTCTGCTGGGCGCCCTTGGCCAGCGCTACGCGACTATCGCCTTTGGTGCTCTGCTGATTGCGGTCTATACCATGCTCGGCATTGGACTGTTCAGCCAGTGGTATATGCAGCCGATGCTGCTGCTGGTCGGCGCGCTGTGGTACAACCTGCTGACATTACTGGGCCATCTGATGTTTCCGGTCCGGCCGGTGCAGGAACAGCTGGCCGGGAGTTTTTCACAACTGGCGCGTTACCTTGATGCCAAAGCGAATCTTTTCGATCCCGACGCGGGCGATCAGGATGATGCCGCGTTTATCGATGCGGCGATGGTCAACAGCCAGCTAGTGGCGCAACTTAATCTGACCAAGACCACACTGCAGAGTCGTCTGCGCGGCGATCGCGGGTCGCGCGGCACCCGCCGTAGTCTGCACTACTACTTTGTGGCGCAGGATATTCATGAACGGGCCAGCTCTTCCCATCTGCAATATCATCTGCTGCGCGGCGACTGGCGCTACAACGAAATTCTGTTTCGCTTTCAGCGCCTGCTGAATATGCAGGCTCAGGCCTGTCGCCAGCTGGCACATTGCATTCTGATGCGTCAAAGGTGGGTGCATGACAGCCGTTTTGAGCGTGCATTTGAACGATTACAGAAAGCGATAGAACGTCTGGAGCAGCATGATCCCGACGCTACGCATACCCGTGCTCTTTTCTGGCTGCTGCGCAACCTGCGCGCCATCGACGCACAGCTTGCTTCGATTGAATCAGAACAGACGCTGGCCGGTGAAGATCCTCAGCACAGTGACAATCTGCTGTCACGCGAAGGATTGAGTGGCTGGAGTGATATCCGACTGCGCTTCAGCCGCCACCTTTCTCCCGCATCGGCGCTGTTCCGGCATGCGGTTCGCATGTCAGTGGTGCTCTGTATTGGATATGGTTTTATTCAGGTAACCGGACTGGAGCGGGGATACTGGATTTTGCTGACCAGCCTGTTTGTCTGCCAGCCCAACTACAATGCAACGCAGCGACGACTGGCCTTGCGCATCGGCGGAACGCTGGCGGGGATTGCCATTGGTCTGCCCGTTTTATGGCTGGTGCCTTCGATTGAAGGTCAGTTAATCCTGATAGTGATCACGGGCGTACTGTTCTTCGCTTTCAGGCAGGTGCAGTATGCACAGGCCACGCTGTTTATCACTCTGCTGGTGCTGCTCTGCTTTAACCTGCTGGGTGAAGGGTTTGAAGTTGCCCTGCCACGGGTAGTGGATACCTTACTGGGCTGTGGCCTGGCCTGGCTGGCTGTCGCGTTTATCTGGCCTGACTGGCGCTTTCGTCAGTTACCTGCCGTGGCAGAACGAACGCTGAAAGCGAATTGTCGCTATCTGGACGCGATCATGGAGCAATATCATCAGGGCAAAGATAACCGTCTCGCCTATCGCATTGCACGGCGTGATGCGCATAACGCGGATGCTGAACTGGCGTCGGTGGTCTCAAATATGAGCAGTGAAAGCCGCACCAGCCAGAAGCTGCGCGATTCGGCTTTTCAGCTGCTTTGCTCCAACCATTCGTTTCTGAGTTACATTTCTGCGCTGGGCGCCCATCGCGATAAAATTACCGCACCCGAACTGCTGACATTGCTGGATGATACGGTTTGCTATGTGGAGGATGTCCTTCAGACGGAAGTTGTCAGCGATGAGCACGTTGAAACGATGCGCCATCAACTGGCTCAGCGAATCAGCCAACTGGCCGCAGATGCGGATACGCGTGCGCCGCTGGTGCTCCAGCAACTCGGTCTGCTGGTGGCATTAATGCCCGATGTGGCTCGCCTGCGCCGCACGCTAATCACTGATTAGCCTTCACCGCCGCTGAGATTGGGGTTTGATAAAAGCGTGCGCTGGAACCACGCATTCAGCTCCGCCCGTGTCGCCTGCGGCAACGCGGCGGCATGGTGGCCCGTGATGGCCCCTTGCAGCGCAAGTAACGTCTGGAACCCAACGTGCTGGTTGATCGCTTTTAGCTTCAGCCAGCACTGTTTAGCCCCCATCTGGTAAAGATGATTGACGCTCATGACGCCCGCCTCGTACAGCATCATCTCCATACGTACGCTGAGATTTGGCAGATCTTTTAACCGCGGTGAGGATTGGCGGTCCTGCAACTCCAGCTGCGCCGTTTCTAAAGAGGCAGCGGAGAGCGCCAGCAGATGATCAGGGTCGCGCCATAACGCCTCATCGACCCGAAAGTAATTGAGACTCACCAGCTTGCCCCGCTTGCGAAAAATCAGGGGTTGCAGCGGACGATCTGTAAGGTATTCCCGCAGAGGTTCACTGGCGCGCAGATAGAGTTCGTCTTTATTAATTAAGGCAAAAACCACACTTTCTACAGCCAGGGCATAGCCTCCGAACTGGGTGCGCGACTCTATTGTTCCTAATGGGGCCAGGCGCGCTCTGGAGCGCTCTACAACCGGATTCACCTTTTTCATTGCACCACCTCCATGTAAGAAATATATCGTAAATTACCTTGGGTATCAGGTAATTAGAAGATAAAAAAAAGCTTCAGCGGGTTCAACGAATAAATAGCGTTTCAACTAATCTTGTCGCGATTTTGCGAGGCGTTTTCCGAAATTTGGGTTGATCTTTATCCAGGATGACAGTACTGTATATTCATACAGTCTACTGCTGGTGATTAACTTATGCGAACACAACATCCTAATAATTCACGCTATGCTCATCATTATGCGTCCTCTTCCGTTCCGGCCTCTCAGGGCGGTGGAATTACTGAGTTACGCTACAGCGAACAGCCGGGTATGATGCAGATGTTGCTGTTGCCATTATTGCAGCAGCTGAGTCAGCAATCGCGCTGGCAGTTGTGGTTAACACCGGCATATAAACTGAATCGCACCTGGCTGCAGGAATCAGGATTACCACTGGATAAAAGTATGCATATCGCCGATTCTGAACGTCTGAATGCGGTTGAAGCGATGGTCAAAGCATTGCGTACAGGAAATTACAGTGTCGTTCTGGCATGGATTCCTTACGATCTTGACGAAGATGAACGACGTCAACTTGAAAATGCGGCGGCAGAGGGTGAAGCGCTGGGATTGATTTTGCGTGCAAGCGGGACATCGGAAGCGCCTCTCAGACCGCAAACTGCGATAAAAATTCAGTCGGATTTGTTTCATTAAGTAAAAATCAGAAGTTTCCCAAGCTATTTTTCTTATCTGTCGCAGCTAAACCACTGATTCTGTTAGTTCGAGCGTTGACAATGGTTTAGCAAGTTTTTAAGGCTTTTTGCCGCGGCAATAAGACCAGCCTAATTGTTAGAAATTGTGTATAAATCGCTGTTTTTTTACATAAGCGCCTCACATCATACTTGTAAGTTTCCAATCTCGTTGTAGACTTTAGCTCGCCAGGGTGCTCAATAACCTCCGTTTTTTGCGGTAGAGTCATAAGCGAGCGTTTTGACCCGGCGAAGGATTTAAACCAAGAGCAACCTTTTTGCTCATTGCCTATTTGGATGATAACGAGGCGCAAAATGAAAAAGACAGCTATCGCAATTGCAGTGGCACTGGCTGGCTTCGCTACCGTAGCGCAGGCCGCTCCGAAAGATGACACCTGGTACACCGGTGCTAAACTGGGCTGGTCTCAGTATCACGACACTGGTTACTACGGTAACGGTTACGAAAACAATGACGGTCCAACTCATGAAAGCCAGCTGGGTGCAGGTGCATTCGTTGGTTACCAGGCAAATCCATACCTGGGCTTCGAGCTGGGCTATGACTGGCTGGGTCGCATGCCTAACAAAGGCAACGTGACTAACGGCGCATTCAAAGCACAGGGCGTTCAGCTGGCTGCTAAACTGAGCTACCCAATCTATGACGATCTGGACGTGTATACTCGTCTGGGCGGCATGGTATGGCGTGCAGACTCAACGCAGACTAACCCAACTACTGGCCGCATCAGCGACCACGACACCGGCGTATCTCCGCTGGCTGCTGTTGGTGTTGAATATGCGCTGACCAAAAACTGGGCTACCCGCCTGGATTACCAGTGGGTTAACAACATCGGTGATGCACAGACCGTTGGTACTCGTCCAGACAACGGCATGCTGAGCGTAGGCGTTTCATACCGCTTCGGTCAGGATGACGTCGCTGCTCCGGCGCCAGCTCCGGCTCCGGCACCAGCTCCAGTTGTTGAAACCAAGCGTTTCACTCTGAAGTCTGACGTTCTGTTCACCTTCAACAAATCTACCCTGAAGCCAGAAGGCCAGCAGGCTCTGGATCAGCTGTACAGCCAGCTGAGCTCAATGGATCCTAAAGATGGTTCCGTTGTCGTACTGGGCTTCACCGATCGCATCGGTTCAGAGCAGTACAACCAGAAACTGTCTGAGAAACGTGCTCAGTCAGTCGTAGATTACCTGGTATCTAAAGGTATTCCTTCTAACAAGATCTCTGCACGTGGCATGGGTGAATCTAACCCAGTTACCGGCAACACCTGTGACAGCGTGAAAGGCCGTAATGCCCTGATCGACTGCCTGGCGCCGGACCGTCGTGTAGAAATCGACGTTAAAGGTATCAAAGACGTTGTAACTCAGCCACAGGCTTAAGTTTACACGTAATAAAAAACCCCGCTAAGGCGGGGTTTTTTTATGCCGGTAATAAAACCGGACTGAAAAGTAAAGGCTCTGATTACCCTGCCCGATTATTCGCTCTCTGAACCGGAGTTACCCAGAATCGCCTGCAAATCCTGCTTCAGACTCGACATCTGAGTGGCATATTTCTCTTTACGTTCTGCATCTTCTATCAGCTGAACAATCGTTTCAGAGAGCGTGCAGCCGCGCCGCTGTGCCAGACCTGCCAGTCGCTGCCAGACCAGATACTCCAGGTCTATCGATTTTTTTCGCGTATGCTGATGCTCAGCGTTGAAATGGCGTTTCCGTCGGGCACGGATGGTTTGCTTCAGTCGGTTATCCAGATCAGCGTGAATATGTTCTGCGATCCATTCATTCACTGTAACCGGATTATTTTCCATTGCCAGCAGCTTATCCACTGCTGCCTGCGCCGCGCTTAATTCAAGGTGACGCGTGATCAGTTCACCTTCCCGATGTTTTTTCACCAGGTATTTCCACTTCCATCCACATTCAAGATTTTCGAGTTGCTGGTATTTCATCGGAATCTCATCGTGATCACGTAACGAACTAAGAATAACAGCTTTTTTCCCGGATGCAGCAACGAAAAACATGCTGTCACCATCACATCTTCAACAGGAAGTCTGCAGTGCTTAACAAGGGTGAATCCTGTATAATCTCGCTTTTCTTAAAACAGACAAATGCGATTATTTTGACCAGCACTCAACTTACGTGGCAGACCTTACAGCCAGATAGCGCGCAATACCAATCCGTTTTCTCCCGAATTGCTGATGAAGAAACTGATGCTCTGGCAACGGTACAGCCCCGGTTGCTGAATGCACTGGCGCATTTACACCATCAGACGCAGGGGTTCCCGTTACTGCTGGTTCGTAGCCAGGAGAACCGCGATTATCTGACATTCATTGCCCAGGCCGCAGAGCGGGTTATGGCCGACAGTACCACTCTATTCGGCGGTGATTACCATATCATGGCCGACAACGTCACGCTCCAGCCCCCCTCCGATCCTCAACGCCCATTCACCAGTCAGGGTGGTATTCACTTTGCTGAATGGATTGAGATGGAGCAGTTGTTTGGTTGCGTGCGCCAGTATAAAGATCGCATCCAGCTGGAACCGGGCCTGATCCATCAAGCTAATGGCGGCACGCTGCTGCTTTCCCTGCGTAGCCTGATGACGCAGCCGATTCTCTGGTTGCGCCTGAAAAAGTGTATTGAGCAGGGCTATGTTGAGTGGACATCTCAGGATGAACGCCGGCCGCTGCCAGTTTCGATTCCTCCCTTGCCGCTCAATCTGAAACTGGTCCTGTGTGGCGATCGGGAAGCGCTGGCAGAATTTCAGGAGCTGGATCCCGAAGCTCACGAAATGGCCATCTATACTGAATTTGAAGAGAATATTCAGATTCTGGATGAAGATGACATGCTTGCCTGGTGTCGCTGGAACATCGAACTGGCGCAACAGGCGGGTCTGCCCCAGCCGGAAGCGGACTTCTGGCCAGAACTGATTAAAGAAGGCGTCCGCTACAGCGGCGATCAGGAAACGCTGCCACTCTGCCCCCGCTGGCTCCAACGCCAGATGCGCGAATCGGCCCTGATGGGCGATGAACTGAACGCTGAAGCGCTGCGTGATGCGCTGGAAGCGCGTTTGTGGCGCGAGAATTATCTCAATGAGCGGATGCGTGACGAGATCCTGCTGCGACAGATTCTGATTGAAACCGAAGGCGAAGTGGTCGGTCAGATTAATGGCCTGTCGGTCGTTGAATATCCTGGCCATCCCCGTGCCTGGGGCGATCCCTCGCGTATTACCTGCGTGGTACATCCCGGCGATGGTGAATTCATGGATATCGAGCGCAAAGCGGAGCTGGGCGGTAATATTCATGCTAAAGGCATGATGATTATGCAGGCTTACCTGATTGCCGAGCTGGAACTCGATCAGCAACTGCCCTTCTCGGCCTCAATGGTCTTTGAGCAATCTTACTCCGAGGTGGATGGTGACAGTGCTTCACTGGCTGAACTCTGTGCCTTAATCAGCGCGCTGGCTAATCAGCCCATCAATCAGCAAATTGCGGTGACCGGCTCGGTTGATCAGTTCGGCAACGTACAACCGGTGGGCGGACTGAATGAGAAAATCGAAGGCTTCTTTGATATCTGCCATCAGCGAGAACTGACAGGTCAGCAGGGTGTGATTATTCCCGCCAGCAATGTCCGTCATCTCAGTCTCAGCCAGGCGGTTGTCAGTGCAGTTGAACAGGGTCATTTCCATATCTGGGCTATTGACCGTGCTGATGAAGCGCTACCGCTGCTGACCGGTAAAATCTGGAGTACCGAGGATGGCCTGGGCGATTGCCTGCTGAATACCATCCAGGAACGCATTAGCCTGTTCAACCAGCCGGACGGTCCGCAACGTCCCTGGGCGCTGCGCTGGCTTAACTGGTTCAACCACCGTTAATCCGATTTGCTCAGCGTACAACTGTTCGCTAATATTCGTGATTCACTAAAACAAGGCTTATTGAAAACATGGTAGATAAACGCGAATCCTATACCAAAGAAGATCTGATTCTGTCAGGTCGTGGTGAACTGTTTGGCGAAAATGGTCCGCCGCTTCCATCCGGCAACATGCTGATGATGGACCGCGTGGTCAAAATGACCGAAGACGGCGGCAAATATGACAAAGGCTTTGTTGAAGCGGAGCTGGATATCAATCCTGATCTCTGGTTCTTCGGCTGTCACTTTATTGGCGATCCGGTGATGCCGGGTTGTCTGGGCCTTGATGCCATGTGGCAGCTGGTTGGTTTCTATCTGGGCTGGCTGGGCGGCGAAGGTAAAGGTCGTGCGCTGGGCGTGGGTGAAGTGAAATTCACCGGGCAGGTCCTGCCAGATGCGAAAAAAGTGACTTACCGCATTCACTTCAAACGCGTTATTAACCGCAAACTGGTTATGGGCGTGGCAGATGGTGAAGTGCTGGTTGACGGTAATCTGATCTATAACGCCAGCGATCTTAAAGTCGGCCTGTTTAAAGATACCGCTGCTTTCTAAGCGTTTCCCCCGGAAACAAAAACCTCCGCGCATGGCGGAGGTTATATTCCCTTTTCAGTGACATCCGGTTATGCAGCTACCGACCTGTCCTCCATGGCTTGTCGCCAACCTCCCAACCAGTGAGACTTAGCGTCAATCAACTGATACGGACACATCTCTTTTGAGCGTCCAGTAATGCCTGCCTGATAACCACGTGAATGGGCGCGTTCGAGGCGGTCTCGTTTCTGTCTCTTCATACTCCGTGTCCCTCATGTAAGGTCTGTGGAATCTGGTGGAAAGAAAAGTGGTGAATTAATGTTCAACCACCCTTATGTTCTACCTCCTGCGCACCCAAAGATCAATGCCCAATCTTCATGCCAGTGTCATAAATGTGACCTTAATCGGTAAAAATAACGGCGTTTTGTGATGCATGCGACAGCACTATCTTTATGATTAAGCTCATAAAAAAGCCCCTGACCCCTGTCGAAAAAGCACGACAATCGGTCAGGGGCTTAGCTTATTTATTCACATCAATCTTAATTTAACGCAACCACACTATTGGCAATTTTCTGCGCCGTCTGTTGCCAGCCCGCCGCCAGCGTTCTGACCATCGCATCGTAGCCATCTTCGGTCTGCGGCAGTACCAGGTTAAACGCCTGTTTAGTCAGCCGGCCCTGATGTTCCAGCGTCCATTCGCCACTGACGATTGCTTTGCCATCATAGCGTCCCTGGAAGCCTGTCACGGTCACATTCAGCGTATCGTGCTGCGCGCCCAAAGGTGAACCGGCTACCAGCCGGCCTGGCAGCGCCTTGCTCAGGTTAGTAATCAATGTCTGCTGCAACTGCTGATCGAGCGGGCTGGCCCAGAGATTATTCGCGGCGATAACGTATTTGACATCGCTGGTCTGATAAACCAGTCCGTTGCCTGCCAGATAGTCCGGCACCGTCACCTGCTGCACCCACAACATCGGTTGCGCTTCATTCAGCTGGCTGCTGCTGACCTGCATGGAAGCCGCCCCGGAGGGCAGCTGATACCAGGTATTGTCAACGCTGCTACTGCACGCACTCAACACCAGCGCGGCACAAAGTATTAATCCTTTATTCACTGTTTCGCCCTCTTCGGCTGGGGATCCTGTCCCGGTTTTGCCTCAAATACCAGCGCATTGCTCTTGGTGTTAAGCGTTCTTAACACCGGCTGGAGTTCACGCAGAACCTTATCCAGGCGCTGCATATCCCCCACCAGCTTGCTGTAGGCTGGTGAACCTGGCTGCAGGCCTTTCATGCTGCGGTTCAGCTCGCGCAATGTCTGCTGCAGGTCTTCCGGCAGGGTTTTCATAGCCGGACTGGCGGTGACTTTGTTGATGTTGTCGATGGTGCGCTGCAGATCACGCATCGTTTTCTGGCTCTCTTTCAGCGTACCTGTCGCTTCATTGACCATACCGTTCAGTGGCAGACTGTTGATCTTATCCAGCGCCGCCATCAGCTTCTGCTGAATCTGGCTCAGGCCACCGCTAACCGTTGGGATAACTTCATAGCCAGAGACTTTCTGCGGACCTTTGTAAGGCGGTGCATTGTCATAGAAGTCGAGATCGACATAGAGCGCACCCGACAACAGACTGCCGGTTTTCAGCGTCGCACGCAGGCCACGTTTTTTACCATCCTGCAGATGCTGTTGCAGATCGAAGTTCTCACCCAGTCGGCTGATAAAGCGATCCGGCTCGATGCGAATCAGCACCGGCACGCGGTAATCATTATTCAGCGCCTGGTCCAGACCGGCTTTCATCAATGGCGCTTCCGATACGGTACCCAGGCGAATGCCGCGGAACTCAACCGGCGCACCCGCCTGCAGACCACGAATGGAGTCGGTGAAGAACATCAGGTAATCAATATGGTTGGTGTAGAGCGAGTCCTGAATGCTGCGCTGATCGTCAAACAGATGATAGTCAGACTGATTCTTCGCAGGCTGACCCAACTCCCAGCCATCCGGCACGTCAAAACTGACGCCGCCACTGAACAGCGTGGTCAGCGATCCCATTTCCACTCGCATTCCTGAAGCGGACATATCCACGGCGATGCCGCTGTCCTTCCAGAAGCGAACGTTGGTTGTAATCAGGCGATCGTAAGGCGCAGCGACGAACAGCTGATAGGTCATCATACGTTTTTCGGTATCAAAAGCGCTGGTCTCGACCGTACCGACGCGATAGCCACGGAACAGCACCGGATCCCCCGGATTGAGCTGACCCGCTTTCTTGCTGTCCAGCACGATGCGAATGCCTTTGGCATCCGGTGGCGCTAACGGCGGCGCATCCAGCAGCTTAAACTGCTCGGGTGCCTGGCTTTTAGTGCCAGGCTGCAATTCGATATAGGCACCGGATAACAGAGTACCGAGACCGCTGATCCCTTCGCGACCCACCTGCGGTTTCACCACCCAGAAAACGCTGTCACTATGCAGCAATTTTCCCATGCCGGCATTCAGGCGCGCTTTGATTTCCACATGGTGGAGATCGTCGCTTAACACCGCGCTTTCCACCACACCGACATCCACGCTACGGCTTTTAATCGTGGTTTTACCCGCAACAATGCCTTCGGCGTTTTCGGTGATGAGGGTGACTTCCGGCCCCTGATGGCTGAAGTGATAAAAGAGGATCCATCCGCCGATTAACAGCGTAACGATGGGGACAATCCAGACCGGCGACCAGCGCTTAATCTGTTCCACCTTTGCATGGCCGTGATTAGTTTCCGTCAAGGCGCGACTCCTTCATATTGTTTTCGCGTACACGATCCCAGGTTAATCGCGGGTCAAAGGTCATGGCAGCAATCATGGTGATAATCACCACCATTGCAAACAATACTGCCCCCCACGCGGGATAAACATTCATTAATTGCCCCATGCGCACCAGCGCAGAGAGCACGGCAATAACAAACACGTCGATCATTGACCAGCGGCCAACAAATTCGACCACTTCATAAATTTTGTGCATCCTGTGGCTGTCACGCTGTCCGCGTCCGCTGGCATCCCAGCAAAGCCAGCCAATCGCCAGCATTTTCAGCGTAGGCACCATGATACTGGCGATAAAGATCACCAGCGCCACCGGATAGGAGCCATCGCCCCACAGCACAATCACCCCCGCCATAATATTGGAGGGATAGGCTGTGCCGAGGGTTTCCGTCACCATGATCGGCAACAAGTTGGCCGGGATATAAAGCAGTATTGAGGTGAACAACAGCGCCAGCGTCCACTGCAGGCTGTGCTTACGCCGTGCCTCGGCCGTGACGCCGCAGCGGGGACACTTATGCTCTGCTTCCGGCAGAATGGCCGTACAGCAGGGACAGGAGCGCAGACCCTGCTCTAAACCACTAATGCCCACTTCGGGCGGATGGGGCAGCGCAGGTCGGGGTGACAGACTGTCCCACAAGCCACGTCGATCAACGCACTGAAAGGCCCGCAACTGCAGCAGACAGAACAGGACCCACGGCCAGAAACTGGTCTCCAGGCCGATCTCACCATAGGCCATCAGCTTAACGAAACTGACCAGCACGCCCGCCATAAAGATTTCTGACATGCCCCAGTTACGCAGCTGAAACAGGATACGTGCCAGACCGATTTTGAGGCGCGTCGGCAACGGGACCGGATTGACCAGCAGGATAATGGTGATCATGCAGAAGGCCGGAACCGCCTGCACAAAGAGAAGGAACAGCGTCGCCAGACTGCTGTAGTCTTCCGTCACCATCACCTGAGGGATCTGCGCCAGGGTGATCTGGCTGGTCAGCCCCGCCACCTTCATTGAGACAAAAGGAAACAGATTCGCCAGCAGCAGCATAAACAGCGCTGCCAGCGCATAGCCCGTTGGTCGTTTACGCGGTTCGTGCCAGTTGGCCGTCAGGGAGGTGTGGCAGCGCGGGCATGACGCACGGCTGCCAACGGGAATGTCCGGCAGCTTAATCATTAAATCGCATTGTGGACAGAGCATCCACGCGTTACTTTTCACTGCTGAACACATCCGTTAGCCCTGCCCTACGCGCCGTTTTTCAGTGACTCTAGCTCTTCCCAGCGCGCAAAAGCGGTTTCCAGCTCCTGCTCAGTCTGAGCCAGATTATCCAGCACCGGTTGCGTCTGATCGTGTGCCTGACTGAAGAAGTCGGGATGACTCATCTTCGCCTGCAGTTCTCCGATACGCGCTTCCAGCTGCTCCAGTTTTTGCGGCAGCTGTTCCAGCTCACGCGCCAGATTGTAGCTGAGTTTATTCACGCTACGCTTCGCATCACCCTTCTCTGCTGCAGGCTTAGAGGCGTTACCCGTCGCTTTCGCCGGTGCTGCCGCCTTGTGCTGCCGGTAGGCGGCGCGCTGCTGCTGAGCATCGTGATAACCGCCAACAAAGGTACCAATCTCACCGTTGCCTTCAAAAATCCAGCACTCGGTAACGGTATTATCGACGAACTGACGATCGTGGCTCACCAGTAAGACGGTGCCCTGATAGCCATCAATCAGCTCTTCCAGTAGTTCCAGCGTTTCGACGTCGAGGTCGTTAGTCGGTTCATCCAGAATCATCAGGTTGCTGGGACGCAGGAACAGGCGTGCCAGCAGCAGACGGTTACGTTCACCGCCCGAAAGGGCGCGCACCGGCGTCATGGCACGTTTTGGATGGAACAGGAAGTCCTGCAGATAGCCCAGCACGTGGCGCGGTTTGCCGTTGACCAGCACTTCCTGCTTGCCTTCGGCCAGGTTGTCCATCACGGTGCGGTCCGGATCCAGTTCAGCGCGATGCTGGTCAAAGTAGGCCACTTCCAGTTTGGTGCCGGAATGCACGCGGCCATGATCGGCTTTAAGCTGCTGCAGCATCAGGCGCAGTAAGGTGGTTTTCCCGCAGCCGTTCGGTCCGATCAGCGCAATTTTGTCGCCACGCTGCACCTGGGTTGAGAAATCCTTTACCAGCACTTTGCCATCGACCGCGTAGTCGACATTTTCCAGCTCAAACACAATCTTGCCGGAACGGGACGCTTCGCCCACCTGCATATTGGCTTTGCCCATCACTTCGCGGCGTTCTGAATGTTCACGACGCAGCGCTTTCAGCGCACGCACACGACCTTCGTTGCGGGTACGACGAGCTTTGATGCCCTGACGGATCCATACCTCTTCCTGCGCCAGTTTGCGGTCGAATTCGGCGTTCTGCATCTCTTCAACGCGCAGCGCTTCCTCTTTACCTTCCAGATAGAGATCGTAGTTGCCCGGCCAGGAGACCAGCTTGCCACGGTCCAGATCGACAATGCGCGTCGCCATGTTGCGGATAAACGAACGGTCATGGGAAATAAAGATGATACTGCCGGTAAAGTTCTTCAGGAACGTTTCCAGCCAGTCGATGGTTTCGATATCGAGGTGGTTGGTTGGCTCATCCAGCATCAGGACGCGCGGGTTACTCACCAGCGCCCGGCCCAGTGCCGCTTTACGCAGCCAGCCGCCCGAGAGCGACGACAGCTCGGTATCGGGCTGCAGTCCAATCTGCTCCAGCACGTCATGGATGCGGCTCTCCAGCTGCCACAGATTCTGATGGTCGAGAATGCTCTGCAGACGCGCCATCTCGTTGAGGTTTTTATCGCTGGGATCTTCCATCACCACATGGGAAATGGCGTGATAGGCTTTCAGATGCTCAGCCTGCTCTTCAACGCCCTCGGCCACGAAGTCATACACCGAACCGGTAATATTGCGCGGCGGATCCTGTTGCAGACGCGCCACGACCAGATCGGTTTCATAAATAATGCGGCCATCATCCAGTGGCTGTTCGCCATTGATGATTTTCATCAGCGTGGATTTACCCGCACCGTTACGGCCCACCAGACAGACGCGTTCGTTCTCTTCGATGTGCAGTTCGGTGTTGTCTAACAGCGGCGCATCGCTGAAGGAGAGATAAGCGCCGTGGATACTGATTAATGACATGTAAGCTTATTCCTTACCGGCGTGAGTGATCAGCCAGCAGTTGTGAATTTGACGGTTACGCGCGAAGTCCTGCGACTGCGTTTTCTGGGTAATATCCTGCGCCTGCAGGCCCAGTGATTTCAGGCCATCCATGTCCATTTTGAAACCGCGTTTGTTATTGGAGAACATGATGGTGCCGCCGCGACGCAGCAGGCGCTTCAGGTTACGCATCAGCATCATATGATCGCGCTGAACGTCGAAGCTCTCTTCCATACGTTTTGAGTTGGAGAAAGTTGGCGGATCGATAAAGATCAGGTCAAAGTTCTCATCACTCTCATTCAGCCAGCTCAGGCAGTCCGCCTGCATCAGACGGTGCTGACGCCCGGTCAGTCCGTTGAGACGCAGGTTGCGCTCCGCCCACTCCAGATAGGTACGCGACATATCTACCGTGGTGGTTGAACGCGCGCCACCCAGACCGGCATGCACACTGGCGGTACCGGTATAGGCAAACAGGTTCAGGAAATCTTTGCCCTGACTCATCTGGCCCAGCATTTTACGGGCAATGCGGTGATCGAGGAACAGGCCGGTATCGAGATAGTCGGTCAGATTCACCCAGAAACGCGCATTAAACTCTTTAACTTCGAAATAGTCGCCCTTCTCGCTGAGCTTCTGATACTGCGCTTTGCCTTTCTGGCGTTCACGCGTTTTCATAATCAGACGGTCAGCAGGCAGTTGCAGCACGCTCAGCGTCGCGCTGATGACATCGAACAGACGCTGACGCGCTTTATCAGGATCGATGGTTTTTGGTGGCGCGTACTCCTGGATAATCACCCAGTCGCCATAGCGATCAACAGCAACGTTGTAGTCTGGCAGATCGGCATCGTAAATACGGTAGCATTCAATGCCTTCCTGACGCGCCCACTTCTCCAGTTTCTTCACGTTTTTACGCAGGCGGTTAGCGTAATCTTCCGCAATCTGTCCGGCGCTTTCATGACTGTTAACCGCCAGCTTATAGTTTTTCTGCACGCAATCCAGCGGACCGTTCTTCGCTTTAAACTGGCGATCGGCACGCAGTTGCAGGCAGCTCAGCAGTTCAGGCGAGGCGCTGAACAGCGACAGGTTCCAGCCGCCAAAATGCTGCTTCATCAGACGTCCGAGCTGGCTGTGCAGCGCAATCAGGGCTGGCTCGCTCTCCAGACGTTCACCGTAAGGAGGATTACTCAGCACCGTACCGTGAACCGCCGGGTCGACCGGATTAGTCAGCTTCAGCAGATCCTGCTGGCCGAAGGTGAAAAGTTCAAAGACCCCAGCGCGGCGGGCATTCGCCTGCGCCCACTCCAGCACCCGACCATTATTGTCGTAGCCAAAGAAGCGCGCCTGGGTGGCAGCCGTGCCAGTGCGGGCACGGTTCTGCGCCTCAGTTTTAACGTCCTGCCACAACGCAGCGTTAAACTGGCTCCAGGCGGTGAAGCCCCAGTGCTTGCGCAGCAGGCCAGGCGCACGATCGCAGGCGATTAGCGCGGCTTCAATCAGCAGCGTACCGGAACCACACATCGGATCGATCAGCGGTGTCGTCGGCTCCCAGCCAGAACGCAGCACGATGGCCGCCGCCAGGGTCTCTTTTAACGGTGCCTGACCGGTCTGCTGGCGATAACCACGCTGATGCAGCGAGCTGCCGCTGAGATCCAGCGCAATGCTGGCGCGATCGTCATTCAGCCAGACGTTGACACGGATATCTGCCTGCTCACGATCGACGTTGGGTCGTTCGAGGTTCTGACGGGTAAAGCTGTCCACGATGGCATCTTTAACTTTCAGCGCGCCGAACTGGCTGTTACGAATCGAATCGTTGGTGCCGCTGAAATGGACGACAAAGGTTTTGTCGCTGCCGAACATCGTCGGCCAATCCACGCTCTGCACACCCAGATAGAGATCCAGATCGCTGTAGACGCCAAACTCTCCCAGCGGCAACAGGATGCGTGATGCTAAACGACTCCACATCAGGCTTTGGTACATGGTGCGATCGTCGGCTTCGTAGTGAACGCCTCCCTGCACCACTTGCAAATCCTGCGCGCCCAGCGCGTCCAGCTCACTTTTTAACAGCTCTTCGAGCCCACGCGCCGTGCTGGCAAACAGAGAATTCATATCGTCACTTTTTAACTCTTGAGAAAATTGTCGCGCATTATAGCGAATCGGAGACCTATGTCATAAAGTTAGCTTCTTTTGTGTCGCGCGTCGGGTTCAAGGAGAACACCATGATCACGCTTTCCCGCTTATTTATTCATCCTGTGAAGTCGATGCGGGGATTAGCGCTGTCACACGCGCTGGTCACTGACAGCGGACTGGCATTTGATCGTCTGTTTATGGTGACCGAACCTGATGGCACCTTTATTACTGCCCGGCAGCACCCGGAGATGGTACGCTTCACACCCGCTATTTTACCGGATGGCCTGCTGCTGACGGCCCCGGATGGCAGTCACTCCCTGATCCGCTTCAGCGATTTCGATGAGCAGGATCACCCCACCGAAGTCTGGGGAAACCATTTCACCGCGCGCATAGCGCCGCGTGCGATTAATCAATGGCTGAGCCAGTTCTTCCCGCGTGAGGTTCAGTTGCGCTGGGTCGGGCCGCAACCCAGCCGCCGGGTTAAAGCGTTTAATCATATTCCGCTGAGCTTTGCTGACGGCTTTCCGTTTTTGCTGATCAACAACGCGTCGCTGCATGATCTGCAACAGCGCTGCCCGGCCAGCGTCCGTGCCGAACAGTTTCGTCCGAATCTGGTCGTCAGCGGCGCTGCCGCGTGGGATGAAGACAGCTGGGCGGAGATTCAGATTGGCGACGTGATATTCGAGGTGCCTAAGCCATGCAGTCGCTGCGTGCTCACCACTGTCAGCACCGAGACCGGCGTTAAGCATCCTGCCGGTCATCCGCTGGCCACGCTGCAGACGTTCCGTACCGCCCTGGATGGCAGCGGGGATATTGATTTCGGTCTGAACTTAGTGGCGCGCAACAGTGGGGTGGTGCGCGCCGGTGATGAGATGATTGTCCTGAAACGTCATGCACCGCGCAGCTATGGTGCCGGTGAAGTAGTCGAAACACTGAAACCAAAGCAGCAGGCGCCAGATGCCGTGACCATCACGTTTCAGGGGCATACGTTCACCGGAGATAATCAGCAGGTATTACTGGATCAGCTGGAGATGCAGGGCTTCCGGATCCCCTACTCCTGTCGGGCGGGACTGTGCGGCAGTTGCAAGCTGAGTCTGGTCGCGGGTGAGGTTAAGGCGCTGAAACAGAGCGCCCTGCGTCAGGACGGCACGCTGTTGAGCTGCAGTTGTATTCCGGCTGGCGATGTAGAACTAAGGTAATCAGACTGCGCGGGCGTAGCGCGGCGCGACATCCTGATACAGAGGCTGCAGGCGATCGTTCATCACCTTGATGGCATCGCCGAGCACCATGTTTTTTCCGGCCAGCGTCAATCCCGGCTGCGCCAGCAGGCAGAGCGCCGCGTTATCGCCACTCTCAACCACCAGCAGACGCGCCTGCGTCCCCTCTTCTGCCAGCGTAACCTGCACCATTTCACCGGGACGGGGCTGCATTGCCGGGGCATAAGAGGCGAAATGCCAGCTTTTCGGCATCAGTGGCTTGAGGAAGCGTGCAGCGACCAACGCATTTAACACCAGTTCGGCGCGATGGCTGCCACTGAGTTTGCACTGACGGCAGGTCTCTTCAAAGGTGTAATAAAGGGCAGCGTCATCGACACAAAAACCCGATTCAGTGAAGGCATCCGGCGTCAGCATTTTGCGGGAATAACGGGAACGGAAAAGCATACCGTCTGCCAGGTCGAGCATCATTCGGTCGTGGCTGCTGTCAAAATACCAACGCCAGTTATCATCGGGTTTAATTTTCATCGTGTGCCCTGTATTTACCGCTGCGCCAAAAATCACGCAGAATTCAGCGAAAAAAGAAATATAAGGAAAAGCTGAAAAAGCGTGCAACAGGACAAAATATAAACGAGCCGAGGGGATAAATAAACCCCCCGGCCAATCATTGTGAGAATTGTCTTAGAGATGGGTGACGATATCTTTAATTAAGCCTGGTCCCTGATAAATAAAGCCTGAATAAATCTGAACCAGTGTTGCCCCGGCGGCTATTTTTTCACGCGCTGCCGTCAGAGAATCGATCCCGCCTACGCCAATAATCGGCAACCGTCCCTGCAGTTCCTGAGAGAGGCGCTGGATCACTGCCGTACTGCGCGACTGTACTGGCCGTCCACTTAACCCACCCGCTTCCTCAGCATGCTTAAGACCGCTCACCAGCGAACGATCGAGCGTGGTATTGCTGGCAATCACGCCATCAATCTGATGACGTATTAAACTGTCCGCGACCTGAATTAACTCTTCTTCAGAGAGATCGGGCGCAATTTTTACGGCCAGCGGAACATATTTAAGATGACGCTGTTCCAGCTCTTTTTGTTTCAGTTTGATGGAAGAAAGCAGATCATCCAGCGCCTCGCCATATTGCAGCGAACGCAAACCTGGCGTGTTAGGCGAAGAAATATTGATGGCGATATAACCGGCGTGGGCATAGACCTTCTCCATGCAGATCAGATAATCATCTTTGCCCTGCTCGACCGGCGTATCTTTATTTTTACCGATATTGATCCCCAGCACGCCGTTAAAACGCGCTTTCTTCACGTTCTCAACCAGGTGATCAACACCGAGATTATTAAATCCCATCCGATTGATAATTCCGCCCGCTTCGACCAGACGAAACATGCGTGGCTTATCATTTCCTGCCTGAGCGCGTGGTGTGACGGTGCCGACTTCAACAAAACCAAAGCCCATCGCCGCAAACGCATCAATACACTCTGCGTTTTTATCCAGACCCGCCGCCAGGCCCAAGGCATTCTTAAAGGTCAGTCCCATACAGGTGACCGGACGCGACGGCAGATTCTGGCGATAAAACATCTCCAGCGGGGTGCCATTCATAAAACGCAGTTGCTGAAAGGTGAGTTCGTGTGCGCGTTCGGGGTCGAGTTTAAACAGCGCCGGTCGGACGATAGGATAAAACATGCACTCTCCTGAAGGACGGAAGCGATCGTGGAAGTCGGTGCACGGGAAAATGTGCGCCAGAATGGTAAAGTGCTCTGGCGCAAAAGTAAATCGAACAGCGGAGATGCATAAAACTATCTGAAAATGCTTTGATCTTACGCGGCGGAATCGTTTACGGGGTGATTTTTCACCTCAGAGGGAAACAGATATTCCCGCAGGATGCCGTGACGTTGCATGATGCCAAAAATACCGAGACAGACAAACGCTTCAGCCCCGACCATCGACCATGCGGCACCGATTGCGCCAAACTTCCACGCCAGGAAACAGCACAGCGGCACGTTAACCACACCAGCGGCCATCATCACCCACATACGCTGGCGGGCCAGACCATGTGGGATCAGAATCTGCAATCCAGCCGGATAGGCAATGTTGCCAAACAGGAAGCAGAGCACAAAGACGCGCAGCACATCCGCCGACGGGATAAAGTCTTTACCCAGTAAGATTGAGACCACCAGGTCAGCAAAAAACCAGGTAAAGATCACAATTGCCAGACTCAGGGAGAACGACAGCAGCAGGCTTTTACGTGTCGCCGCAATCGCGGCCCGTTTATCCCGGCCGAACAGGTGACTGACGCGCGGGAAGAAGGCGCTGCCGATCTGCTCCGGGACAGAGTTAGCCGCTTTACGCAGGCGATCGGCGCCGTTGTAGATCCCGACCATGTAAGTAGAAGCAAAGGAGGCGAGAATCACCACGTTGACGCTGTTGAAAAGGTTAGCGCCGGCAATGGCGATAAACACATCCATGCTGTCGGTGATGCGCTGTTTGATTTCGCGTGGTTCAAAGCGATAGCGGCCAATGACTTTCATCTCCAGCACAAACTTCAGCGTAATCGCCGCGCTGATAATGGAGACCGCGCCAGGGATCAGGGCCGCCAGCCAGGTGTCCTGCGGGGATTTCACCAGCAAAAAGGTCAGCGGAATCGCACAGAAGTTACCGAAGGTGGCGATCATCGCCGTCTTACCCAGCTTCTCAAAGCCCTGCATCAGCCAGCCAAATGAAAACAGCGAGCCGACCAGCGTGGTGCAGTTCGCCAGAATGATGAAGAACAGAGGGTGCCAGGAGGGATTGAACCAGGTCGCGGTCAGCAGCGTGCCGCTGGTGACCACCAGCAGCATCAGCTTGGCGTTAAACGTTGACCAGAAGAGCTGACTGACGCGTTCTTTGTCATCACGATGGTGAGCAATATCTTTGGTGGTAAAGACATTGAATCCCCAGTCGGAGATGGTGCTGCAATAGAGCACGCAGGCGATCGCCAGCGCCAGCGTACCCATCTGCTCTACGCCCAGAACGCGGGCAAGATAGGGCAGCGTGGCCAGCGGGAACAAAAACGACGCGCCGCGGTAAGCCAGCAGCGAAAAAATATTAATAACCAGACTTTTATCGAGAACTTTTGCCATGACGCAACAACCTTATACACATTGCATGTCTCACCTTCTCATTTCGTAAAGGCATAAACAATATCGCTAAACACTTTTCAGAATCAGGCTGTTTTTCAGAATCAGGCCGCGTTTTTCAGCTCTTTTTTAACCTTGTAATGCTGTAGCGCTATAAACAGTTCAGGACGTTTGAACAATAACCACTCTTTAAAGCTCTCTGTTTTCACATTGCGGCCCATAAAGCGAATAGCGTTAAGCACATATTCCGGAACAGGGGTGCGATTATAGAGCGACAAATAGATCATCAGACGAAACGAGTGCACTAAATAAGCTTTTTCCAGCGTATCGCGCCACGCTGATTTAACCTGAGAACAGGTTAAGGTGTTGTAGGCGTGCATAAAGGCATCATAGCGCTGATAGAAAAACTCATTACTTTTGGTACTGTTAGTCAGTGAGCCGTTGCGAATACGCTGTTTATAATAGACCTGATGACTGACCCATGCCTGCTGACTTTTCATAAAGCAGGAGAGCGTAAAATTGTGATCTTCATGAACGCGCTTAACAAAGCGTAATTTATGCTGCTCAATAACGCGTTTGCTGATGACATAGCTCCAGGCCGCAGAGGTATAGCTGCCGTTACGCAGCAGGCCCAATAAGACTTCCTGCGATTTCTGCTGGCCGAAGTGTTCGTGTCTGACTTTTGGCGATGTGATCTCTGTCTGACCATCGCGGTAGACGCAGGAGTTAAAACAGAACAGGTTGGTTTCAGGGTGCTTTTCCGCCACCATGGCCAGTTCAGCTACCAGCCCATCCGCTACGACGTCATCCGGGTCACAGAAAAAGAGAAACTGGCCCTGCGCCTGCTCAATACCCACATCCCGTGCATGACCGGCACCGCCATTTTCAGTGGTAATTATTTTCACCTGAGAAAGATGCGCATAATTCTGTTCAAGTAAGGCTAATGTTCCATCGGTGGAGCCATCATTCACAATGAGTATTTCATTGGGCGCTTTAACCTGACGTAATAATGAATCGACGCACTCCACAATATATTTTTCAACATTGTAAGTAGGAATAATCACTGATAATAAAGTGTCAGACATAGGCAATTCTCTGCTGTTAGAAAAAAGACAATACGATTCACCCGCCAGATGCAGGGCATGACCAGAGGCGAAACGTCGAAAAGAGTAATACGCTAATATTATGATGGCTTTCATTTAGCCTGATTATCTTAAACCGGTAAGGCGAAAAAAGACCAGTCGTAAAAATTATCTTAACGTTTCACGTGAGAATCACTGTTAACGAAAGTGCATCTATAGCCTGCGTTAATGTTAAAACCGTTGATGATCGATTTAAAATAGCCCTGTGAAGCAGACGTAACCAGATTCAGGAATCTGTAAGCGAACATCTGAAACGATGAATAAGTTCAGCATTCCTTCATTTTTATTACAGTCTTCTTTCTGCAACTAATCCTAATCCCTGAAAGATGCTTGCCGCAGATAAGCTGATTCTGTGCTGCTTCGCAGCGCTTTTTTGTCAGCCGTTTCGCTTTATTGCCGCGCCACTCTCAGGGAAAATGATTAAGCAATCAGACGAAAGCTATTTTTTCTGCTGAACCGTCTCATTTTGACGATCTCGTATCATCCCTCTTAATGAATTGTTCTGCTGCCGACACATAATTTAAGAATTATCGGAAGCGGCGATGCTGACACCTGCCACTACCGCTTCTATTTGCAGATTTCACCCTTACTTTGCCGGATAAATCATTTAAGCCCACTCTCCTGCTCTGACAGTATGAAGATATAAGTTCTCAACATTTGATAATCAATAACTTTTAGTTATAAGGAGTGATGATGCGAGTTATTACGCTGGCAGGCAGCCCACGATTCCCCTCCCGCTCAACCTCACTGCTGACGCTATGTCAGCACAAGCTGGAGGCGCGTGGCATTGAAGTCATCCCCTGGAATATTCACAACTTTCAGCCTGACGATCTGATCAATGCGCGTTTTGATGCGCCTGCGCTTCTCGCCCTGCGTGACGATCTGGCTTCGGCTGATGGCCTGATTATTGCGACACCTATCTATAAAGCGTCGTTTTCGGGTGCGCTGAAGACTCTGCTCGATCTGCTGCCTGAGCGCGCACTGGAACACAAAGTCGTATTACCGCTGGCCAGCGGCGGCAGCGCCGGTCATATGCTGGCGCTGGACTATGCCCTCAAGCCGGTGCTCAACGCCTTAAAGGCGCAGGAGATCCTGCATGGTGTTTATGCCGAAGACAGCCAGATCAGCCATTACGACCGTCAGCCCGAACTGCAGGATTCACTGTCACAGCGCCTGGATGAAGCCGTCTCCGCCTTCTGGCTGGCGCTGACCCGTCACCACCATCCCGTTGCGCAAGCGGTATAAGGAAGAGGTCGATGAAACAGAGATTAGGAAAGTGGCTGGTGGCCGGACTTTTACTGGCTGGCCTCCAGGTACAGGCCGCCGAATCCGATCCGTCTGAGATTCGCATCGGCTATCAGAAAGGTTCGGTCAGCATGGTGCTGGCGAAGTCACATCAGTTACTGGAAAAACGATTTCCCCATACCCGGATTAAGTGGATCGAGTTCCCTGCAGGTCCGCAAATGCTGGAAGCGCTGAATATCAACAGTATCGACCTGGGCAGCACCGGTGATCTTCCCCCGCTGTTTGCCCAGGCCGCGGGCGCGGATCTGCTTTATGTCGGCGCGGAGCCGCCAAAACCCAAAGCGGAAGTGATTCTGGTGCCAAAAAGCAGCCCGCTGAAACAGGTTGCGGATCTGAAAGGCAAGAAAGTGGCTTTCCAGAAAGGCTCCAGCTCACATAATTTATTGCTGCGTGCCTTGCAGCAGGCGGGTCTGACCTTTAAAGACATCACACCGGTCTATCTCACCCCCGCCGATGCACGCGCCGCCTTCCAGCAGGGTGACGTTGATGCCTGGGCAATCTGGGACCCCTACTATTCATCAGTGCTGCTGCAGGGGAATTCGCGCCTGCTGATTGATGGCAGCTCCCTTAACCTGACCGGCTCCTTTTATTTAGCGACCCGCAGCTACGCCGAAGCCCATGGCGCGTTTATTCAGCAGGTGCTCGACACCTTCAGCACTGCTGACGCGCTGACAATCAGCCAGCGTCAGCAGAGCACCACGTTACTGGCGCAGGCGATGGGCTTGCCCGAACCGGTTATCGCCAGCTACCTCAGCCATCGGCCACCCACCCGGATTTCGCCGGTCAGTGCCGAAACTGCCGCAGCTCAGCAGCGCACTGCTGACCTGTTCTATGCCAATCATCTCTTGCCAGTAAAAGTGACGATCCAGGATCGCATCTGGCATCCGCATACCGTGACGCAATAAGGAGCAACAATGAGCGTATCCATTTTCTGGTTCCTGCCGACGCATGGCGACGGCCACTATCTTGGTACTGCCGAAGGGGCGCGACCGGTTGATCACGCCTATCTGCAACAGGTGGCGCAGGCCGCTGACCGCCTTGGCTTTGGCGGCGTACTGATCCCCACCGGCCGCTCCTGCGAAGATGCCTGGCTGGTTGCCGCCTCGCTGATTCCGGTGACGCAGCGCCTGCGATTCCTGGTGGCGCTGCGTCCTGGAGTGATTTCACCGACCCAGGCAGCACGTCAGGCCGCCACGCTGGACCGTCTTTCTAACGGACGTGCGCTGTTTAATCTGGTGACCGGCGGCGATCCGGAAGAGCTGGCGGGCGACGGCGTGTTTCTCGATCACCGCGAGCGTTACGCGGAATCCGCCGAGTTTACCCGCGTCTGGCGTCGGGTGCTGGAAGGCGAAACCGTCGATTATGAAGGCAAGCATGTGAAGGTTCGCGGTGCGCGTCTGATGTTTAAACCGGTTCAGCAGCCTCGTCCCCCGCTGTGGTTTGGCGGCTCTTCTGAACCCGCCCAGGAGCTGGCGGCCGAACAGGTCGATGTCTACCTCACCTGGGGCGAACCCCCTGCGCAGGTTAAAGAGAAGATTGATCAGGTGCGCGCGAAAGCGGCAGCCCAGGGACGCACCGTCCGGTTCGGCATCCGTCTGCATGTGATCGTGCGTGAAACCAATGAAGAGGCCTGGCAGGCCGCAGACAAACTGATTGCCAATGTGGATGACGCCACCATCGCGAAAGCGCAGGCGGCGTTCCAGCGGGCAGATTCTGTGGGGCAGCGCCGGATGGCCGCACTGCATGGCGGTCGCCGCGACAAGCTCGAAATCAGCCCCAACCTGTGGGCAGGCGTCGGCCTGGTGCGCAGCGGAGCCGGGACCGCGCTGGTCGGCGATGGTCCGACCGTGGCCGCTCGCATCAAAGAGTATGAAGCGCTGGGCATTGAGACCTTCATCCTGTCGGGTTATCCGCATCTGGAAGAGGCTTATCGCGTCGGTGAACTGCTGTTCCCGCATCTTGATCTGCAGGTTCCACTGGTGCCCCAGCCGCGCGTGGTTCAGGCACACGGTGAAGCGGTAGCCAACGATTTTACCCCTGAGAAAAAAGTCGCCCGGGGCTGAGGAGAGCATGATGACCAGAACCCGAAAACGCCTTGCTGATACGCTGGTGCCCTGGCTGCTGCCGACGCTGCTGGTCGTGGTGTGGCAGATTGCCTCGCAAACCGGCTGGTTGTCGACCCGTATTCTGCCCGCACCGGAGAAAATTGTGACCACCTTCTGGCAGCTGACCGCCAGTGGTGAACTCTGGCAGCACCTGGCGATCAGTAGCTGGCGGGCGCTGATCGGCTTCAGTATCGGCGGTTCTATCGGCCTGCTGCTCGGGCTGATTACCGGCACCTCCAGAACCGGTGAACGACTGCTGGATACCTCGGTACAGATGCTGCGCAATGTGCCGCATCTGGCGCTGATCCCGCTGGTGATCCTCTGGTTCGGTATCGATGAGTCCGCCAAAATCTTTCTGGTGGCGCTGGGGACGCTGTTCCCGATCTACCTGAATACCTATCACGGCATCCGCAACATCGATCGCGGGCTGGTTGAGATGGCGCGCAGCTATGGCCTTTCCGGCTGGAGCCTGTTTATCCAGGTGATCCTGCCAGGCGCGCTGCCCAATATCATGGTCGGCGTGCGTTTCGCGCTGGGCCTGATGTGGCTGACGCTGATTGTCGCAGAGACCATCTCTGCCAACGCGGGTATCGGCTATCTGGCCATGAACGCGCGTGAATTCCTGCAGACCGATGTGGTGGTGGTCGCCATTATTCTTTACGCCCTGCTCGGCAAACTGGCGGATGTCGCCGCGTTGTTGCTTGAACGTGTCTGGCTGCGCTGGCATCCCGCTTATCAACTGAAGGAGGAGAACGCATGAGCCAGACTCTCTCACCGGCGCGCCTCAACACCGGCACCCCGGTTGGCGTTAACGGCGTCAGCAAACAGTATGGCAGCCGCACCATTCTCAATAAGATTGACCTGCATATTCCCTCAGGTCAGTTTGTGGCGGTGGTGGGTCGCAGCGGCTGTGGTAAAAGCACGCTGCTGCGCCTGCTGGCCGGTCTCGAACAGAGCTCCAGCGGTGAACTGCTGGCAGGCAATGCGCCGCTGCAGTCGGCTCGTGAAGATACCCGCCTGATGTTTCAGGATGCGCGACTGCTGCCGTGGAAAAAAGTGATCGATAACGTCGGGCTGGGTCTGCGCGGACGCGAATGGCGCAGCGCGGCGCTGGATGCACTGGCGGCGGTAGGCCTCGCCGATCGGGCTGATGAGTGGCCAGCCGCCCTCTCCGGCGGCCAGAAACAGCGCGTCGCACTGGCCAGGGCGCTGATCCACCGGCCCGGTTTACTGCTGCTGGATGAACCGCTGGGGGCGCTGGATGCCCTGACCCGCATTGAAATGCAGGGATTGATTGAGTCACTGTGGCAGCAGCATCACTTTACCGTGCTGCTGGTTACGCATGACGTCAGTGAAGCGGTGGTGATGGCAGATCGCGTGCTGTTGATCGAAGAGGGTCAGATCGGGCTGGATCTGCTGGTGGATCTGCCCCGTCCCCGCCGCCGCGGATCGGCGCGGCTGGCCGAGCTGGAAGCGGAGGTACTGGATCGGGTCATGCAGCGTACGGAGCGACCGCAGCCGGTTCGTTACGCGCAGCAGCGCTGAAAAAGGGGAGTGTCTCAGACGCTCCCCTTTTTAATTATCAGGCGTTCAGTGCCCGGGTAATTTTCTCGTAGAGGTCGCCAGAGAGTTTATCCAGCTCCAGCAGCTGCTCCAGTGCCTGGCGCATCATCGCCTGACGGTCTTCGTCATAACGTTTCAGGCGAATCAGCGGCTCCACCATCCGTGCCGCAACCTGCGGATTGCGGGTGTTGAGGTCGGTAAGCATCTCCACCAGGAACTTGT
This sequence comes from Pantoea sp. paga, assembly GCF_007558755.1. Taxonomy (NCBI): domain Bacteria; kingdom Pseudomonadati; phylum Pseudomonadota; class Gammaproteobacteria; order Enterobacterales; family Erwiniaceae; genus Pantoea; species Pantoea sp. paga. Next base: position 556,862 of record NZ_VLTF01000002.1, on the reverse strand, counting down.
ACCCGCTGCCATCTTTAGCATGGAACGCGGCCGGGTTAGCCGAGGCAAAGGCACCCACCAGCGAGCGAACGCGGTTCGGATTACTCATGGTGAAGGAGCGATGATTCAGAAGCTGACGCACATTGCGCATCACGTTAGCGGCCGGACTGGTCGCCTGCAGCACAAACCATTTGTCCATCACCAGACCATCCTGATGCCAGCGCTCATCGTAAGCTGCCAGCAGCGCATCACGGCACGGTAACTGTGCCGCAACAGCAGCAGAAAGCGCCGCCAGCGCATCGGTCATGTTGGTCGCCTGGTGATACTGGGTCTGCACCAGTTTATCCGCCAGCTGCGCATCACTGAAGGCGAGATAGGTCAGGCAGATATTTTTCAGGCTGCGCTGACCAATCGCGTCATGCTCCACGCGGTATTCAGGCTGCTGATTGGCGTTGTAGATCGCAAAAAACTCATCGGCCAGTTCGCGTGCCAGCGTGCGTTGCAGCGCGTCGCGCACCAGCGCAATCGCCTGCGGATCGATAGTATCAAACAGCTCGGCAATCTCATTTTCCGACGGCAGCGTCAGGATCAGCGCGGTCAACGCCGGGTCGCAGTCGGTATCCAGCAGCACCGCGCGGAAGGCATCGGCCACATGCAGCGGCAGTGACAGATGCTGACCCTGCTGATAGCGGGCGACATTCAGACGGATATAGGTCGCCAGCAGGCTCTGAGCCGCATCCCAGCGGGAGAAGTCGTTGCGTGCATGACGCATCAGGAAGGTGAGCTGAGCATCACTCCATTTGTAATCGAGCTTCACCGGGGCAGAGAATTCACGCAGCAGCGACGGCACCGGCTGGAAGTAGACGTTATCGAAAATAAAGGTCTGGAACTCCTCGGTGACATTCAGCACATGATGTACCGGATGACCATTATTCTGCAGCGGGATCACCTTGCCTTCGCCATCATAGAGTTCAATATCCAGCGGGATATGCAGCGGCAGCTTCTCTTTCTGATCGGCAGTTGCAGGCGTGTGCTGCGTGACGTGCAGCGTATACTGCTCCAGCTCCGGGTTGTAATCGTCGCGCACCGTCAGCACTGGCGTACCGGACTGGCTGTACCAGCGGCGGAACTGCGACAGGTCAACATTTGAAGCATCTTCCATTGCCTGAACAAAATCATCGCAGGTGGCGGCGCTGCCGTCGTGGCGATCAAAATAGAGCTTCATGCCCTTCTGGAAGTTCTCTTCACCCAGCAGGGTGTGCATCATACGGATCACTTCTGACCCTTTTTCATACACCGTCAGGGTATAGAAGTTGTTCATCTCGATGACCTGATCCGGACGGATCGGGTGTGCCATCGGGCTGGCATCTTCGGCGAACTGCGCACCGCGTACGATACGCACGTTATCAATGCGGTTCACCGCGCGTGAACCCAGATCAGAGCTGAACTCCTGATCGCGGAACACCGTCAGTCCCTCTTTCAGGCTGAGCTGGAACCAGTCGCGGCAGGTCACGCGGTTACCGGTCCAGTTATGGAAATATTCGTGACCGATAACCGCTTCAATGCCCAGGTAATCTTTGTCCGTCGCCGTTTCCGCTTTAGCCAGCACATATTTGGCATTGAAGACGTTAAGGCCTTTGTTCTCCATGGCACCCATGTTGAAGAAGTCCACCGCCACGATCATAAAGATGTCGAGGTCATACTCCAGACCGAAACGCTCTTCATCCCACTTCATGCTGTTTTTCAGCGAGGTCATCGCCCAGTCGGCACGGTCGAGGTTACCGCGATCGACGAAGATCTCCAGCGCCACATCACGTCCTGAACGGGTAGTGAAGCTGTCGCGCAGCACGTCGAAATCGCCCGCCACCAGCGCAAACAGGTAGCAGGGTTTCGGGAACGGATCCTGCCACTTCACCCAGCTGCGACCCTGCTCATCCCGGCCGCTGTCAATGCGGTTACCGTTGGAGAGCAGGAATGGATAGCGTTCACCATCGGCATAAATGGTGGTGGTAAAGCGCGCCAGCACGTCGGGGCGATCGAGATACCAGGTAATATGACGGAAGCCTTCAGCCTCACATTGGGTGCAGAGCGCCTCGCCCGATTTGTACAGCCCTTCCAGCGCGGTGTTCTGCTCCGGATGAATATCATTAATAATTTTCAGAGTGAAGCTTTCCGGCAGCTGGCTGATGACCAGTGCGCCCTCTTCTTCACGGAAGGCCGTCCAGGCTTGCCCGTCGACCTCCAGCGCAATCAGCGTTAACGCTTCGCCGTCCAGTCGCAGCTCAGCCTGGCTCTCGCCCAGTCGTTTAACCTGGCTGATGGCCGTTACGCGGGTGGTGGACGCATCCAGTTCAAAAGTTAAATCGATATCAGTGATGGTGTACTCAGGCGCACGGTAGTCGTGGCGATACTTGATTTGGGGCTGTTGCGTCATATTGCGTCTCGCGTTGTTATAAGTTTACCGGCAAAGTCTAAGCTTGTTACTACAAGCTTGCCACGCACAATGCACCTAAAGGGTGAAATGGCTACACTTTGTTAACAATGGCACAGATTGGCCTCGACCCGCCCGACTGAAATATGCTGTGATCGGCTTCAGATAGTGAATTATACTTTTGCGTCTTTATGACTATGTACAACACCGGGCTCTGCGCCACCGAACAGGATGCTGAAACGCGCCATGACAGGACATGCTTCCCCGATACTGACCTCGCTGCTGGATACGGACGCCTATAAGCTCCATATGCAGCAGGCCGTTTTCCACCGCTATCATGACATAACGGTGGCGGCGGAGTTTCGCTGCCGCGGCGACGAACTGCTGGGTCTCTACGCTGACGAAATTCGTGACGCGATAACCGCAATGCAACACCTGGCGCTGACTGATGATGAAGCGACCTGGTTGTCTCACCTTCCCTTCTTCCGGCAGGATTACCTCAGTTGGTTACGCCAGTTCCGCTATAACCCGGATCAGGTTGAGGTGCGCAATCATCATGGCAAGCTGGAACTCCGTATTCAGGGGCCGTGGCGAGAAGTGATCATGTGGGAGGTGCCGCTGCTGGCGCTGATCAGTGAGATTGTGCATCGTCATCGCACGCCGCAGGTCACTACTCAGCAGGCACTTGACCACTTACATCAGAAACTCGGCGACTTTAAAGGCCAGGTTGCTGACCTTGATATGTCACGCTTCCGCCTGATGGATTTCGGCACCCGTCGTCGCTATTCGCAGGATGTGCAGCAGTCGATCGTCTCAACGCTGAAACAGGATTTTCCGTGGCTGATTGGCACCAGTAATTATGATCTGGCGCGCCGTCTGTCACTGACGCCGGTGGGAACACAGGCGCACGAGTGGTTCCAGGCCTTCCAGCAGATCAGTCCGGTACTGGCCAACAGCCAGCGCGCGGCGCTGCAGGCGTGGCTGGATGAGTATGACGATAAGCTGGGCATCGCCCTGACCGATTGCATCGCCATGGACGCCTTTCTGCGCGATTTCGGTCCGGTGTTTGCCCGCCGCTACCAGGGACTGCGCCACGACTCCGGCGATCCGGTCGAATGGGGCGAGAAAGCGCTCGCCCACTACCAGAAGCTGGGTATCGATCCGCAAAGCAAACACCTGGTCTTTTCTGACAACCTGAATCTCGACAAAGCGCTGGCGCTGTACCGCCACTTTGGCCAGCGGACTAACGTCGTGTTCGGCATCGGTACCCGCCTCACCTGCGATATTCCGGGCGTGACGCCACTTAACATCGTTATCAAACTGGTGCAGTGCAATGGCAAGCCGGTGGCGAAACTCTCAGACAGCCCGGGCAAAACTATCTGCCAGGATAAAGCCTTTGTCAGAGCCCTGCGTAAAGCTTTTGATCTGCCGCTGGTGAAAAAAGCGAGTTAATCCTCTTCTTATCGGGGCGTTGATACGCCCCGCCTCTGCTGTAATAAATCTGCTTTCCCCCTGAATTTTGCTTGTTTCCTGAAGACTCGCAAGTAACATAGCAAAACCCCGGATGGGGCAACTTTTTTACTCACTTCTTCTATATAGAGAGATATTTATGAGCGTAGTGCCTGTAGCGGACGTACTGCACGGTCGCGTCGCGGTTGACAGTGAAGTCACCGTACGTGGTTGGGTGCGTACCCGAAGAGATTCCAAAGCCGGTCTTTCCTTCATCGCTGTCTATGACGGCTCCTGCTTTAATCCCGTTCAGGCTGTCGTCAATAATTCTCTGAATAATTATCAGGATGAAGTGCTGCGTCTGACCACGGGCTGTTCCGTTATCGTCACCGGTAAAGTGGTGGCCTCGCCGGGTCAGGGCCAGGCGTTTGAGATTCAGGCGACCCACCTTGAAGTCGTGGGCTGGGTGGAAGATCCCGACAGCTACCCGATGGCGGCGAAACGCCACAGTATCGAGTATCTGCGCGAAGTGGCTCACCTGCGTCCGCGCACCAACCTGATTGGCGCGGTCGCCCGCGTTCGCCACACCCTGGCGCAGGCGCTGCATCGCTTCTTCCATGAAAATGGCTATTTCTGGGTCTCGACGCCGCTGATTACCGCCTCCGATACCGAAGGTGCCGGCGAAATGTTTCGAGTCTCTACGCTGGATATGGAAAATCTGCCGCGTAACGATCAGGGCAAAGTTGACTTCAGCGAAGATTTCTTTGGTAAAGAGGCGTTCCTGACCGTTTCAGGTCAGCTGAATGGCGAAACCTATGCCAGCGCCCTGTCGAAGATCTACACCTTCGGTCCGACGTTCCGCGCAGAGAACTCCAACACCAGCCGCCATCTGGCGGAATTCTGGATGCTGGAGCCGGAAATCGCTTTTGCCTCACTGGATGATGCCGCTGCACTGGCCGAATCAATGCTGAAGTATGTCTTCAACGCGGTGCTGGAAGAGCGTGCCGATGACATGGCCTTCTTTGCTGAGCGGGTAGATAAAGAGGCGGTTGAGCGTCTGCAGCGTTTCATCACCACCGATTTCGCGCAGGTGGATTACACCGATGCGGTTGAGATCCTGATGAACTGCGGTCAGACCTTCGAAAACCCGGTCTCATGGGGTATTGACCTCTCCTCTGAACATGAGCGTTACCTGGCCGAGAAACACTTTAAAGCGCCGGTGGTGGTGAAAAACTATCCGAAAGACATTAAAGCGTTCTATATGCGCCTGAATGACGATGGCAAAACCGTGGCGGCGATGGATGTTCTGGCGCCAGGCATTGGTGAGATCATTGGCGGTTCACAGCGTGAAGAACGTCTGGATGTCCTGGATGCGCGTCTGGAAGAGATGGGTCTGAATAAAGAAGATTACTGGTGGTATCGTGACCTGCGTCGCTACGGTACCGTGCCACATTCTGGCTTTGGATTAGGCTTTGAACGTTTAATCGCCTATGTCACCGGCGTACAAAATGTCAGGGACGTAATCCCCTTCCCGCGCACCCCACGCAACGCGAGTTTCTGATATTCGGCATTAAATATAAGAAATTCATATATATAACGAGGTCGGCACTGCCGGCCTTTTTTTATTTTTGTAAATTTTGAGTTCTCTCACAAAGTTCCGTGTTTTTTACATTTTGTAATACATATTTTCTTACTGAAACAAGATTACGAGTTTAGTAGCATTTAAGCGCTAGAATTACGGCGGGTGGGATGGAAAGATGCGTGCAGACACAGGAAGACACCAAACTTCGTTCAGGGTTCTGTAAAGATTTCCTGACGGCAGTGGCAGGTGTACAAATAACTCCAATGAGGGTAATGAATAATGATGAAGCGCAATATTCTTGCAGTGGTTATCCCTGCTCTGTTAGCCGCCGGCGCAGCAAATGCTGCAGAAATCTATAACAAAGACGGCAACAAACTGGACCTGTACGGTAAAGCTGTTGGCCTGCATTACTTCTCTGATAACGATGCACCAGATAACGACGGCAATAACGGCGACAAATCTTACGTTCGTTTTGGCTTCAAGGGCGAAACTCAGATCAACGACCAACTGACCGGTTACGGCCAGTGGGAATACAACATCCAGGCGAACAACTCTGAGGGTTCTGACGCACAAGCTGACAATAAAACCCGTCTGGGCTTTGCCGGTCTGAAATTTGGTGATGCAGGCTCAATCGACTACGGCCGTAACTACGGCGTGGTTTATGATGCAATCGGCTGGACCGATATGCTGCCAGAGTTCGGTGGTGATTCAGGATATTCAGATAACTTCATGAACGGTCGTAGCACCGGCCTGCTGACCTACCGCAACACCAACTTCTTTGGTCTGGTAGATGGCTGGGACTTCGCAGTTCAGTATCAGGGTAAAAACGAGCGTACCGACACTCGTCGTGCTAACGGCGACGGCTGGGGTGCATCAACCACCTATACCTCACCAATCGGTGTTGGTGTTGTTGGCGCATACAGCAGCAGCGATCGTACCAACTCTCAGGCAGACGGCACTACCGATATCAACGGTAACGTTGTTGGTCAGGGCAAACGCGCTGAAAACTGGGCAACTGCTCTGAAATATGATGCAAACAACGTTTACCTGGCAGCAATGTACGGTGAAACCCGTAACTCTACGCCAATCTCTGTTGTAACTGGACTGAATAACACTACCAGCGCTGCCTCTGCTAACAAAGCACAGAACATTGAGCTGGTAGCACAGTATCAGTTCGACTTCGGCCTGCGCCCATCCATTGCTTATGTTCAGTCTAAAGGCAAGGATATCGAAGGTGTGGGCGATGCTGACCTGATCAAATACATTGATATTGGCGCGACTTACTATTTCAACAAAAACATGTCTACCTATGTGGACTATCAGATCAACCAGCTGGATGACAACAACCGTCTGAATCTGAACACTGATGACACTGTAGCAGTTGGCCTGGTTTACCAGTTCTAATCCTGCTTCGAACATGTTGAAAAACGGGGCATTAGCCCCGTTTTTTTATGGCTGCTATTCCAAACAGGTACGTTTTTCCCCGCGCCGTTACCCCGCTTTAATCACTGCCTTTCCCCGTCGCGCAATCCACACTGCAAAATGTATGAATTTGTCTCGCAAACGGTTGGCATTTGTCTGGCCGGACGCTAACCTGAGAGCTCTTTTCGCTAAAGTTCACGCTAATGGACCTGACACATGTTTGAATCGATCTCTGCTGCACCCGCCGATCCTATTCTTGGGCTGGCCGATCTGTTTCGTGCTGACGACCGCCCGGAAAAAATCAATCTGGGTATCGGCGTCTATAAAGACGAAACCGGCAAGACCCCGGTGCTGACCAGTGTTAAAAAAGCTGAGCAATATCTGCTGGAAAATGAAACCACCAAAAACTATCTCAGCATTGATGGCCTGGCTGATTTCGCCCGCTGCACGCAGGCCCTGCTGTTTGGCAACCAGAGCCCGCTAATCACCGCTGGCCGCGCTCGCACGGCTCAGACACCGGGTGGTACCGGTGCGCTACGCGTTGCAGCCGATTTCCTCGCCACGCAAACTTCGGTGAAGCGGGTCTGGATCAGCAATCCGAGCTGGCCGAATCACAACAACGTGTTCAATGCTGCCGGTCTTGAAGTCTGTGAATACCACTATTATGACGCTGCAAACCATACGCTCGATTTCGATGGTATGCTGGCGTCACTTAAACAGGTTCAGCCAGGCGACGTGGTGCTGTTCCACGGCTGCTGCCATAACCCGACCGGTATCGACCCCACCGCCGAGCAGTGGCAACAGCTGGCGCAGCTGTCACAGGCCAATGGCTGGCTGCCGTTGTTCGACTTCGCTTACCAGGGTTTTGCCCGTGGTCTGGAGGAAGATGCAGAAGGCCTGCGTATTTTTGCCGCCTCGCATCAGGAACTTATCGTCGCCAGCTCTTACTCCAAGAATTTTGGCCTGTATAACGAGCGTGTCGGTGCCATCACGCTGGTTGCCGCCGAAACGAGCGTGGCAGATACCGCGTTCAGTCAGGTGAAGTACACCATTCGCGCCAACTACTCCAATCCGCCGGCACATGGCGCCGCCATCGTCGCCACCATTCTGGGCAACGATACTCTGCGTACCATCTGGGAGCAGGAGTTGTCGGACATGCGTCAGCGCATTCAGCGCATGCGCCAGCTCTTCGTAAACACCCTGGCAGAGAAAGGCGCACAGCGCGACTTCAGCTTTATTATTAAGCAGAACGGCATGTTCTCGTTTAGTGGCTTAACTAAAGAGCAGGTCATTCGCCTGCGTGAAGAGTTTGGTGTCTACGCGGTGAACTCAGGTCGGGTGAATGTGGCGGGCATGACGCCAGACAATATGTCGGCGCTGTGCGAAGCCATTGTCGCCGTGCTGTAAGCAGGATGACCGAATTGAAAAATGGGCCTGCTGGCCCATTTTTATTGCAGAAAAGGATTACTGATGCGTTCATGCCCCAGCGTGGAAATCGGGCCGTGACCGGGCAGAAAAGTGACATCATCGCCCAGCGGCAGCAGTTTCGTGCGGATAGCCTCGATTAACTGCTGATGATCGCCCTGTGGGAAGTCTGTGCGTCCCACACCACCATTAAAAATCACATCGCCTGAGATCAATAACCGTCCCGGACGATCAAAAAACACCACGTGGCCAGGCGAATGGCCTGAACAATGCAGGACTTCCAGCGTGGTCAGCCCTACCTGTACGCTCTCCCCCTCTTCCAGCCAGCGATCGGGGGTAAAAGGCGCGCACTCATCAAGTCCGAACATCCGGCTCTGGGTAGGCAGCGCCTCCAGCCAGAATGCATCACGCTTTTGTGGTCCGACAATCGGAATCTGCCAGAAGGCAGCCAGCTCAACGGCGGCCCCGACGTGATCAAGGTGTCCATGAGTCAGCAGAATCCGGGAAGGTTTAAGTCTGAGCTGTTCCAGCGTCTCTTTGATCAGATCGGCATCGCCGCCTGGATCGACCAGCGCGGCTTCACGAGTGGACTCGCACCAGATAACTGAACAGTTCTGGGCAAACGCGGTAACAGGAATAATGTGGTAATTCATAACGCTCCATGACCGGCTCACGCAGCGTTGCCGGTGTCATTACCAGTGCCTGATCGGCCCGGTATCAATATGTACAAAGTTACTGCGGGGATAATATCCTACACCACCCGCACGCAGAGATAACGCCGCTTTGCGTACATTGGCCAGAGAAACCCCTTCGATATGAAAATCCATTGCCTGGCCTTTGGTGTGATAGCTGTGCTTTGCCACCCCAGGACCGCTCTCACGTAACATGTTGTTGGTTGCCAGTGAACGGTAGCCCGAAACCAGCTGTATCGGTTTACGCATTCCCAGCAGCGCCTGCAGGCGGAAGATTTGATCAAACAGGTGTGGATCGATGCTTTTCACTTTATTGGCGCGATAGTCCCGGAAAAAGTGATTTAATCGTGACAACTCATCCTTGTCGTAACTCTTACCATTAAAAAACTCAGTTTTAAGGGTTTCACCGGTGTGAAGATTATTAAGCATTAATACACGCGGGCGAGAGGTAGAAAGCGAGGCCCTTGCAGAAGCGGGTAATAATGCCAGACCGGCGGCGGCGCTACCGCACAGCAGTAGTTTGCGACGAAAAGAATCAATAGTAGACATGTAACGATTTACCTGAGAGTGAAGCCATAGAAATGTGCAAAAAGCGCACAGCCCGAACCATAACTTTCTCTCAGTGGAGCGTCAACCCATCTGCAATCTCTTTGCGTGACGATCCCGCCAGGGATCGTCATTTGATAAGATTTATGTGAGTAACCTGCGCGCCGCTAACGATTTAAAATCAATCACTAGAGCAGCAGTTGCTCAGCCCGACTCAGTGCCTGACTGCCCGAACGGGCGGTGTCATCATAATTGTAAATATCTGTGCGGAACTGCGGTTTGCCATCATCAGCGACCCACGCCGTCAGATAATAGAGATTGACCGGGATGCGATGGCGGATGGGCACGTAGCGGGTGTCACCCTCTTTTAACGTGCTGGAGATGCGGGCATCGTTCCAGCCAGCATCCTGCAATAATAAACCTGCCAGTTCAGACGCTTTATTTACCCGGACGCAGCCTGAGCTGAGCGCGCGGATATCACGCTGGAACAGGTTGTGGTTCGGCGTGTCGTGCAGATAGATCGCATCTGAGCTGGGCATATTAAATTTATAGCGGCCCAGCGCATTCGCCACACCCGGTGCCTGAATCAACCGATAGGGGAACGATGAAGCGGTAACCATGCGCCAATCGATCATGCTGGGATCGATCACTTCAGCATCAGCGCTCCAGCCCGACAACAGGGTATAACCGTGCTTATAGAGATAGGTCGGATCCTGCTTCACTTTCGGAATGATATCTTTGCGCATCAGCGTGGTTGGCACATTCCACGGCGGGTTCAGCACCACATTATTGAGCGCGCTGCGCATCAACGGCGTTTTGCGATCGGGACGCCCGACGATGACCCGTGATGAGAGGATCTTGTTGCCGTTGTTGTAATAAATCAGCGAGTAGTTGGCGATGTTCACCATAATGCCGTTGTGCATATCGTCCGGCAGCAGGCGCAGTCGCTGAATGTTCAGCGCCAGCAATGAAGCACGCATCTGCGGAGAGACGTTAAGCCACTGCCGCGTTCTGGCACCGATAGCACCGTCGCCATCCAGTCCCTGCCACTGCTGGAAACGCTTCACACCCGCCACCAGCGTCTCGTCATAGACATTGGCGGTATTCCCTTCCAGCGTCTGACTCTGAACGTTACCCGGCGATTGCAGTGAAGGCGCAGACAGATCGGTGACTGGCGCGGCGGAAGGGCTGACCGCAACCGGCTGGTCGCTGTGGGTCACTGGTGAGGCGGCCACCGGCACCGCATCGTCATCCGGTGCCGGCGCATTAACCTGCGACGTTAACATGCCGCTGCGCTGCAGGATTTCACGCAGCGCCGGAACATCGTCACTGACCTGTCCCGGACGCAGTGTTTCACTGCTTTTCAACTGCGGCCAGGGCTGCTTATCGCCTAGCAGGGTTTTCAGCGCGGCGTGCATCGGCTGATACTGCGGGTGCTGCGGCTGCAGTGACGCAATAAACGTGTTGCCTGAACCTGCATTGACCGCGTTCTGCCACTGATTCACGACCGCCACCGACGGCTGCGTCAGCCGGTAGGGAACATTGCTGTAAAGCCAGGTTTCACCCTGCGTCGGCACATTCGAAACAAATTGCAGATAGCCCAGCATCGCATCGGACAGCGCGACATCCCGGGCAAAGCCGGTTATCGCCGGGTTAGTCAGACGCTCAATCCAGCGCGTGAACTGTGGCTGAACGCCGGAAAGCGCCACTTCAGCCAGCTGCTGCTGAAATTTTTGCACCGCCTGGGGATCCTGCCAGAGCGGTTGCATATGGCGGGATGCATAGAGCGTCGCCAGCGGTGCCAGATAAAACGGCTGATCGGCGCTGGAAAACGCCTGCCGGATGCGTTGCTGACTTTCGGAAACGGAGATAGCCGCCTGCGTTGTCCCGGGCAAAGCGGCGATGACAGCGGCCTGCGGTAGCGTAAATGGAACAACCGTTAGCGCCAGCGCTAACAATGATAGAACGCGATGATGATTTAATTTTTTTACCAGCAACATCCCTGCCCCCTTGTTTTTCAACTTCGCAGTGTTCCCTGTATCCACTGCGACCGCGCTGTGACTCATCATGTGAGTATACAAACAAAAACGGCATTTGCCTCATGCGACAAATGCCGTAACCAGATTAACGAATGGTTCAGTTTTTGACTACGTTTCCGCCTGCGAATTTTCAGCGGTTAAATCGGGCAGCGCATCTGCGTCGCTTCCCGCACGCACCGGCGAAGGATCGGCAGCAAAACCACGCAGACCGACCACATGCACATGCTCGGTGTTATTAAACACCTTACGCACCAGTTTGTAGGTCGTGCCTTTTTCCGGACTGATATTCTCCGGTGCTGCAATCACCAGCTGCATCTCCAGTCGCTCACACAGTTCAAACAGCGTGGCGATGGAGCGGGCATCCAGACGGGCCGCTTCATCAAGGAACAGCAGTCGGCATGGCGAAATATCTTTGCCGCGCAGACGGCGGGACTCTTCTTCCCAGCTCTGCACCACCATCACCAGAATGGACATACCGGTACCGATCGCTTCACCGGTTGAGAGCGCCCCGCTCTCTGCGCGCAGCCAGCCATCGGAACCGCGGTTGACTTCCACTTCCATCTCCAGATAGTTGCGGTAGTCCAGCAGCTCCTCACCGATGGTCTGCGGCGTACGCTGCCCCATATCAATGTGCGGATTAAGACGCTGATAGAGCTTCGCCAGCGCCTCCGAGAAGGTCAGCCGATTGCTGTTAAAGAGATCCTGATGCTGCTCGTGCTCTTCCGACAGCGTATCCAGCAGCATGGCGTGGGTTTCACGCACGTTCACGTTGAGCCGCACGCTGCGTACCTGACCAAAGCTGACGGTCTGCAGACCCTGGTTTAGCTGGCGGATGCGGTTCTGTTCACGCTGGATCGTTTTACGGATGATGTTGGCCGCACTGCGCGAACTGATTGCCAGCATCTGCTCACGCGCCGTAAGCTCTTCCGTCAGACGGTTCAGTTCGATTTCCATCTGCTCAATCGCTTCGACCGGATCGTCTGTACGAATAATATCCTGACGAATACGCTCGCGCAGATGCTGATAAACCGCAATAAAGAACTGAATTTTACGTTCCGGACGTTTTGGATCTTCCGACAGTCGCAGCACGTCGCGCAGATGTTCGTTGTCTGCTACCGCCAGACGCAGCGCACCCAGCGCTTTATCCGACATAGAGCGCAGCTCATCGCCGCTCAGGTAGGCCAGTTCACGACGATGCAGACGACGCTCAACGCCATTCTCTTTCACCAGACGCAGTACGGTACACCAGCCCGCTTTGGCGCTGACCACCTGTTCGCGTACCTGATGATACTGACGCTCCAGCTGACGCAGTCGCTTCTGCAGGTTATCCATTTCCGCTTCGCAGAAGGTGAGCTGTTTCTCCAGCTGATTGCGGCGGGCGCGGTTGTGGCTCAGTGCCGTGTAGAGTTCGTCACGGCGAACACGCGCGCGTTCTTCCGCGCTGCTGTCAGCCTGGACGCCAATATCCTGCATCTCCTGCTGCAGCTCTTTCAGCATGTCGCGTTTGGCGTCATAGGCGCTTTTCAGCGAGGCCAGCACTTGGGAGTATTGCGTCAGCTGCGCCTGATGTTCACGCAGGCGATCACGACTGCGGCTGCGTTCGCCCTCAGCCTGCTCCAGACGCTGACGCAGCTTATCGCTGAGGTCGTTGTTGCCATTGAGCATGCTGGCCGAGTCGTCGTAGCTGAAGTGGGCGCGACGCTGCACCACCTCTGTCAGGGCAAAGGCCTGCTGACGGGCGTTGCGCTGCTGCTGCTGCGCCTGCTGATAATCCGCCTGTAACTGCTCATGCTGTTCCGGATCGCTCTGCAACACGGCGATAATCGGTTCCAGTTTCGCCAGCTTAGCGCCATGCTGATGCAGGAAGCGCGCCGCTTCCTGTGCGGCATCGACCTGCTCGCGGATCTCTTCACAGCGATCGCCCAGCGTGTCGTCCAGCAGCAGATTGACGCGTGGCAGCAGCCGGTTTAACTGTGACACGCCCTCTTTGGCCAGCTCATACTGCTGACGCTGCTGCTGATTGTTGCTCTCATGCTGATTCAGCGCCCGCTCCAGCTCACCCCGGCGCGCGCCGAGCTGACGGATCTGCGCTTCCGGATCGGCGTCAAAGGCGACGGCCAGATGACTGCCGATAAAGCGGCTGAATGACTGATGCAGACGCTGCGTTTTCTGCACGTCGAACGACAGCGTGGCGTAGCGTTCGGCCAGCTTATCGCGCTCAAGGTGAAGCAGCTCCAGCTGATTCTCACGCGCCGCGCGGCCAAACAGCGGTATTTTCGGGAAGCGGGAGTAGCGCCACTGACGCTCCGCCACCTTCACCACCACTGCATTCTGCAGTTCATCGACGCTGAAGACGCTGTCATCGAACGACTGCGGATCACCCTCGATCAGGTAGAGATCTTCCGGACACTCTTCCAGACCATCCAGCAACTCACGAACGCGGGAGAGATCCGGCACCACAATCGCATGACGCGACGGACCGTAGAGCGCCGAGAAGTACGGCGCATCATCCAGCGTCACATCATCGTAAATCTCTGACAGCAACACGCCGCCAAACCGTTCTGCCAGCTGGGTCAGGCGCGCATCTTCCGCACCGCCCGGCTGGCTAAGACGTTCAATCTGCCGCTCGATATCACGTTTTTGAGCGGCCACTTCGTCGCGCTCGACAGTGGTTTCACGCTCACGCTCCAGCAGCTGCTGCATATATTCGGTCACGTCCTGGCTGCTGTTCAGCGCCTGGCCGGTCTGCTCGCTAAGCTGGGTCAGGATCTCCTGCGCCGCCAGCCAGTGTGGCGCACGGGCGGTCAGGCTGGTGATGCGTTCACGCAGCTGCTCCAGCTCCTGGCGCATCATCATGCGCTGCTCACCGGCGTCGGAAACGCTGCTGTTCAGCTGTTCAATCTGTGCTTCAAGCTCCTGCTGCAGGCCTGCCAGCGCATCCGCTTCATAATGCTGCCCCTGACGCTTGCAGAATTCCGCCAGCAGACGCTCCGCCTCATGCTGTTCGCGCAGACGCTGTTCCAGCTCATTGAGACGCAGACGCAGCGAAGAGAGCTGCTCGGCGTGATGACGCTGGTTGCTGGCATCACGCAGCAGTTCGCGGCCGGTTTGCCAGGCATCCTGACGGGTCACGTCACCGGCAATGCTGGTCACCAGCGCCAGCGCCTGTTCAAACTGACTGTGCGCCGCTTCCGCTACGCTCAGCTTCTGCTCCAGGCGCAGCAACCGTTCTGTCGCCTCTTCCTCTTTGGCCTGGAAGCTTTCCTGCCATTCAGCCGCATTTTCAATGCTCAGATCGGGCAGCTGGCAGAGCGTGCGAGCGCGCTCCAGCGCCTGCAATGCCTGCTGATACTGGATAGCGCGGGTTTGCTGCACGTCGAGCGCCTGCTGGAAATCGGCCAGCTGGCTTTTCAGCTCATCCACTTCCAGCTCAGCCGCTTCGGCACGCGCTTCATTCTCTTCCTGAATTTCACGCGCTTCTGCGACCACTTCGGTCTGCTCTTCCAGCCGCAGCGTCAGATCTTCGATATCCGCATCGTAGCGCTCAATCTTCTCCTGCTGACGCATCGCCGTCTGTACCAGGTTCAGGTGATCGCTGGCAGCCTGATAATCGACTTCAAGATCGTTTTCTGCACCACTGTGCTCAGCCAGTTCGCGCGCCATCTCAACATGACGATACTGCTCGGTGGCGAGCTGCTTACGGCTGCTGAACAGCTCGCTGCGCAGCTGTAACGCGCTGTCGAGGTGTCCCCGACGCTCGTTGGCGTGGCGCATATAGTCAGCCGAAACGTAGCTGGTCGCCTCGGAGATCAGATGCTTGAAGAGATCCCGGTCAGACTGGGTAACGCGGATCGCCTCCAGCGTCATGCGGTTCTCGCGCAGCGCGGCTTCCATATCCTGGAACGCTTTGCGCACGCCACTGTTTTCTGGCAGCAGGTAATCACGCAGCGATCGGGTGATGGCGCTGGAGATACCGCCATACAGCGAGGCTTCAATCAGACGATAAAACTTGCTGCGATCGCTGGCAGAGCGCAGACGACGCGGCACCACGCCAAGATCAAACAGCATGGCGTGATAATCGGTGACTGAGTTATAGGCGCGGAACTGCACGCCTTCCTGCGCCTCAACCCGCTCTTTGACTTCGTTCAGCGGTAATACGCGTGCCTGACGGCTGTTGAGCACTTCCGTCAGCATATCGGTTGGGTTGGTGTCGGTGGGCAGGCCATGGATACTGAATGGCTTGATATCGACCTTTTTATCACGTCCGGCGACCTGTTGCAGACGGACACCGACCACGACACGCTGATGGCGTGAGTTCACGACATCGAGCATGGAGTAGCAGACGCCGGCCCGCAGTTTACCGTGCAGACCCTTGTCACGGGATCCTGAAGTCGCGCCCGCTTCGGTGGTGTTACGGAAGTGCAGCAGCGTTAAATCGGGGATCAGCGCGGTGACAAATGCCGCCATCGTGGTGGACTTACCCGCACCGTTACCGCCTGACAGCGTGGTCACTAATTCATCGAGATCAAAGGTACGGGCAAAAAAGCCGTTCCAGTTGATCAGCGTAAGCGAACGAAACTTTCCGCGCTCAATCATGCCTGTTCTTCCTCTGCGTTCTCACTCGCGTCACCTTCCTGTCCTTCACCTTCATCGGTGTCGACCGGTGCTGTCGCGTTTTCCAGTAGCATGGCTTCGCCATCACGAATCAGACGAAGCTGCGCTTCACGGGCATCATCACCGCCGCGCACGTCGGCACCAAAGCGGAACACCGATTCCGTGATGCGGAACTTGCTGCTGTCGTTGCCGAAAAACCACACCATGCCAAGGCGACGCAGGCGGCTCAGAGAGGCGCGCACTTTCTCCTGCAGTTTGGTGCGATCCAGATCCGAACCGGTTGAACGCTGATTGACCAGCTTCAGCAGGCGGTTCTCATCGGCCAGAGAGAGCAGTTCGTCGTACAACTCCTGCTGGGTGAAGATACCTTCATTGGCCAGTCGTTCCGGGCTGAGATAGAGATAGCAGAGAATCTTCCCGACCATCATGTCCAGTTCAGAGAGCACGGAACGCGGAATCAGCGTGGTTGAACGCGGACGCAGATAGAAAAAGCCTTCCGGCGCACGAATTAACTCAACGTTATAGCGGCTGTAAAACTCTTCGAGAAACGACTGGTAGTCCATCAGAAAAGCGTGATTATCCAGCTCTTCGATACCGATATGGCGTCCGGCGCGTAACTGGCTGTCCAGCGCAGGAAAAATCGGGTTGGCCAGTGCCTGTGCCAGCTTAACCGGCATCACTTGTTCAATATTTGTCGATGACATGTGCCTGCACCTTGGCTCCGTAATCATTGATGGCTTGCCATTCCACAGGCAAACCGGCTAAATCAGCTTCCGCTACGCCAAGGCGCACCGCCTGATCCACCACAATACGCGCCAGATCGAAATGGCGGGCTCGGGGATACTGGGCCAGGTAGTCGCGCATCACTGACGCGAGGTTGAGCGGTTTTTGTTGCGATTTGTAGACCTGCAGCGCTTCTTCAATCATCGCTGCCAGCTGTTCGCGGATTTCGTTGATCTCTTCGTACTCCATCTCCGGCGGCAGTTCACCCATTACTTCGTCGTTACGCAGCGTCAGCGCCTCATCACGCATGTCATACAGGCGGTCGGCGTTGGCATAGGTCAGCGCCCAGGGCGCGTCGAAGTAATTCTGCACCGATACCCGCAGGCGCTGCGCAAAGACGCGGTTTTTATCCATGTCGATGGCGGTACGAATAAATTTATGGACGTGGCGGTCATAGCCGATCCAGAGGTCAATCGCCTGCTGGCCCCAGCTGGTAATACGGTCGAGTTTGCTTTGCAGATCAAACACCAGCTTATCGACGAAGCCCAGATCGGGACTGTCCAGCGTGGCATCCTGAATGCGCAGCAGATTTTCCTGAAGTTTGTCGCCTGCGGCTTCCAGCGTATCCTGCAGTTCACGCAGCGTCCCTGAGGTTTCAGAAAGCAGCATTTCACAGCTGGAGATGGCCGCGCGCCAGTCTTTGTTCAACAGTTCGGCGATATCATTTTTAACCGCCTGCTGCTGTTCATCCATCAGACGCTGGGTCATATCGATGCTGTCGAAGATCTCCGCCACGGAATATTTCAGCGGCGCGAAAACATTGCGGTGCCAGTGAAACTCATCGCCGTTTTCCTGCGCGGCATCGGCTGCCCGCTTAAGCTCATTGGCCACAATCGACAGCTGCATCGACAGGCGCAGGGTCGAGAACTCACGCTGACGGATGTAATAGTCGGTGATGCCGATCGCCAGCGGCGTCAGGCGATAGATGGCATTGCCTTCAGTGAGTTCACTGGTAAAACGGTTGAGCAGGCGCTGTCGCACCATGTCGTTGATGGCGTTGTTGGCACGAACCAACACGGTTTCATGGGTTTGTTCGAAAGCTTTACTGACGTGACGGAAAGCATCAATCAGATCGCCTTCGCTCATTTCGCCATCCATCCGCTCACCGTTGAGGGTGGCGATAGCCAGCAAAAAGGCCAGACGTTCCACTGGCAGCGCAAGGGAAAAGTCATTTTTGCGCGCCCAGGAGACCAGTTCAGGTACCGTCTGGGAAAATTCACTCATAATTCGTCCTTCTGCCCGGGTTTACGCGCGGTCACGTGGATGTAGCGCCCTAAGCTCAAAAAGGGTTCCTGACGGCAGTAACGCCGCTCCATCTCAATAATTTCGTCGTCGCTTTTTGGCTCGCCCTTCGGCGGCTTCATGTAGTCACTGAACACCCGGATCCCGGCACGCTGCTCAATCACAAAGCCACACGCTTCCAGCCAGCGATAGACCTGCTCGGGGTCGCGCGGATAGTCAGGCGACAGCGTTCGCTTTTTGCGTTTGGTCAGGTTGGTGCGCAGATAGCCGAAGTTACCCAGCGTTAAGGTGCGCAATGTCAGGCCGTGCAGATTGTAAAACATCAGCGACATGACGCCCCCCGGACGCAGCAGATCGAACAGCGCTTTCAGCACTTTCTCCGGTTCAGCGACCCACTCAAGCACAGCGTGGAACAATACCAGATCCACCGGCTTATCCAAATGTTCACCCACCTGCTGAGCGCTAATTTGTCTGAATTGCATGTTGTGGCTCACACCCTGCGCCGCCGCATTTTCCGCGGCCCGGCGCAGCATCTCGCTGGAAAGGTCGCACAGCAGAACCTGATGGCCCTGCGCAGCAAGCCCGCTGGAGACCTGGCCGACACCGCCGCCAGCATCCAGCACCGACAGCGGGTGCGGTGACAGACCGGGCACTATCTTCTCCAGCTCATCCCAGAGGATGGCCTGGCGTATCTTCCCTTTAGTGGTGCCGTAAATATTTTGCGAAAATTTATCCGCGAGATCGTCAAAGTTACGATCCTGCATGGCATGCGCTCCGGTATGCTGCGGTGAGACTTGTGCTATTTTGTCACAGGCACCAGAAGAATGAACCTTTCATCCCCATCTTCCCTTCCGGGTGCTCTATTTTCGGACAACAGGACTCTTTTTTGATGTTATTTACCCTTAAAAAAGTTATCGGCGGGCTGCTTTTACCCTTGCCGTTTCTGCTTTTGCTGATGGCGCTTGGCATTTTACTGCTTTGGTTTACTGGCTGGCAGAAAAGCGGCAAAACCGTGATCACCGTCAGTTGGCTGTTACTGCTGCTGCTGAGCCTGCAACCGCTGGCCGATCGTCTGCTTTTGCCGCTGGATAGCCGCTATCCGACCTGGAACGGATCAGAGAAGGTGGACTACATTGTGGTGCTGGGTGGAGGCTACACCTTTAACCCGGCGTGGGCACCCAGCTCGAACCTGCTGAATAACAGTCTGCCGCGCGTGGCAGAAGGCGTTCGTCAGTGGCAGCGGAATCCGCAGTCGACCCTGATTTTTACCGGCGCAGCGGGCGGCACCAACCCAAAGAGTAGCGCCTGGGTAGCGGCACAGGTGGCGGAAAGTCTGGGCATACCCCGCGAACATATTCAGATTCTCGACCAGCCCCGTGACACCGCGGATGAAGCGCAGGCAGTTAAAACCGTGGTGGGCGATCGCCCGTTTCTGCTGGTCACATCAGCGAATCATATGCCGCGGGCAATACGCTTTTTCCACGCTGTCGGGTTGAAACCGATGGCCGCTCCCGCGAATCAGCTGGCGATTACGTCACCGCTGAATGGATGGGAACGGGCGATACCCTCATCGATCTGGCTGAGTCACAGCGAACGTGCGGTCTACGAAACGCTTGGCACACTATTGCAACAGCTGAAAGGCGAGGAATCGGACTCAGCCGAGCCAGGGAAGTAATTGCGCGCGTGCATGGTCAAAACGCGGACGATTAAACGTGCCGGTCTGTACCAGATGATCAATGCAGTCCCACAGTTGATAAACCCACCGACGCCAGACAAAACCTTCTGAAACAGGCGCCCGTTGCAGGTAGCTGTGCAACAGCGCCGTTTCGGCAGGCGAGGTATCCAGATGGATAAGATCGTATTCACGGGGTGCCCAGAGGATGGTGCCCGGCTGTGTCATCGCGATTAACTGGTCACTGCGGCTATCTTTCAGCATGCTCTGCAACTGCACGTTGCCGTGAACCATCACACAGGGATCGTCGAAACCGCGAAACAGATGCGTCAGTCGCGCCCGGCAGCGAAACAGAATCTGGCGATCTTCCAGCGTAAAGGCTGGCGGACGCAGATAGCTCAGGGTCGCCCATAGCACCTCAACCCGTTGTGCATACCAGGCAGGCCAGCTGTTCTGCTGCGTGCTGTCCACTGTACCGACCAGGCCATGGCTGTCGAGCCGGTGCCAGGCCAGCACTCCCTCGACCACCTGTTCGCAAAACTGCTGCCAGCGCTGAGCATCCCGCGCAGGTGCCTCCGCCGTCACGCCATTCAGTCGCGCCAGCAGGAGCATTTCATGCACCGGCGGCTGCTGGCTCATCACCAGACCATAGACTGCCGGCACGGCGATCAGTCCGGCCTGGCCCAGCAGCGCCAGCTTTCTGGCTTCCATCGCCGCCCGGCCCTGATGACGAAAATATTTCGCCACCACCGGCATGGGGCGCCCGTCCCGATCGTATAACGCATAAAGCCGGGTGGGTGGATGTTCACTGATCATTTCGAGGCGGCTGATGGTTTCACCCAGCGCCAGCGTGAGTTCCGATTTAAGCTGTTCCATGCGGCATCCTCCTCAGATGAGTATCACAATATCCTGAAGGAAGTGTTGGAGATAAGTTTAGCGGCGGATCAAGAACGTTGCGCTGAAACGGGGAGACAGGCTCCCCGTTTGTCAGGCCTGCATGGCATCACGAACGCGTTGCAAATCGTCTGGCGTATCCACACCCACACTGGGAATGGTTTTCGCGACGGCGACATGAATTTTTTCGCCGTACCATAAAACACGCAGTTGCTCGAGCAGCTCAATCTGTTCCAGAGGACAAGGCGCCCAGGCGACATAGCGGCGAATAAAACCAGCACGGTAGGCGTAGATGCCAATGTGGCGCAGCAGCGTATCACCGATCTGCTCGCGCGATGCGGCGTACCGTTCACGATCCCAGGGGATGGTCGCCCGTGAAAAATAGAGCGCGTAGCCATTCACATCCATGACGACTTTCACCGCATTCGGATTAAAGGCTTCTTCCACATCGGTGATCGGCACCGCCAGCGTCGCCATCCCGGCCGCCGATCCCGCCAGATTGGTCGCCACCTGACGCACAATCTCGGCCGGAATCATCGGCTCGTCGCCCTGCACGTTTACGATGATTTCATCATCGGCAAACTGATATTTTTCGATCACTTCCGCAAGCCGCTCAGTGCCAGACTGGTGATCGGCGCGCGTCATGCAGACTTCGCCGCCTGCCGCTTCCACTGCCTGCGCCACGTCGGGATGATCGGTGGCAACAATGACCCGGCTGGCACCCGATTCACGGGCCCGCTCCATTACATGCACGACCATCGGTTTACCGTGGATATCGAGCAGCGGCTTGCCGGGTAAGCGGGTTGACGCATAACGCGCAGGAATGATAGCGGTGAAACTCATGGATGAATCTCTTCAACTGACAGCGTGCGGGCTTCTGTTTCCAGCAGCACCGGAATGCCGTCCCGGACCGGGAAGGCCAGGCCGTCGGGTTTGCAGATCAGCTCCTGTTGAGCATTGTTGAAGTAGAGTTTGCCATTGCAAACCGGGCAGGCAACGATTTCGAGTAAACGATGATCCATATGTCCTCCATCAGGGACCGAATGCTTAAGGATTCAAGCATACCATAGCGCGGCTCGTGCGGGATGGGGTAAAACGCCATCCCGCAGCGGCTGCCGCAAAATTGATTAATCCAGCGTCCACAGGGCTGGCCACTGATCGTTAAGCGCGTCGGGTGCCTGCAAAATAGCGACGCTTTCAGCACCCTGCCACGTCGCAAAGCGTTCGATAGCACGCCGGATATCCACTAAAAATCGCGCCGTAACGCGGGTCTTCTTCTCCAGCCAGATATTTTTAATCTCCAGCTGTTTTGCCTGACGCAACATGCGGGCATCCAGTCGCCCTTTTATCTGACCACGATGGAGGATGGGCAAAACAAAATAGCCAAATTTGCGTTTTTCCTCCGGGGTATAGCACTCAATACGATAGTCAAAATTGAACAGCTCCCGCGCGCGCTTGCGATCCCAGACCACCGGATCAAACGGCGACAGCAGCGCGCTGTGCGTCGCCTGCAGCGGCGTCTCCAGCAACGGCAAAGAGTCGCGATGCAGCCACATTGCGCCCAGTCCCTCTGTATTGACGGCGACCAGATCGCCCGCAGCCTGGGCGTCAGCGATAAAGTCATTCACGGGTGCCCGCTTCAGGCGATAGTAATCCGCCAGCCAGGCCGCGCGGAAAACCCCTAAGCTGCGGGCGCTGTTCATCAGCATCTGACGGGTTGCCTCCGCTTCACTGATGCCATGTATCGCATCCTGCCAGTCGGGCATTACGCGGCTGCGCAGATCGTAGACACGCTGAAAATTACGGCGTTCGGTGACCATCAACTCACCGGCACTGAACAGATTTTCCAGATGACGTTTGTGCGGTTTCCATGCCCACCAGCCTGACTTCGGGTTATCGGCGTGGGTAAAATCGGCGGCGCGTACCGGGCCGTTGTCTCTGATCTGCTGCAGTAATCCGGCAATGGCCTGCTGGTGCTCAGCGACCCATTGCGCATTGTATTTCCAGCCCAGACGTTCCGGCGACAGCATGCGATGACGAAGAAGCCTGTAATCGGCACGGGGAATAAAGCAGGCTTCGTGCGCCCAGTACTCAAAGAGTTCACCCTGTGCCAGAGCCTGTTCCAGCCATGCCTGAGGATAGTTCCCCAGGCGACTGAACAGCACCAGATACGGACTACGGGCCACCACATGAATGGTATCGATTTGCAGCAGCGACATGCGGGAAATGCAGTTAATCAGATCCTGATAAACAGCGCGTTTTGCCGGAGCTCGCAGCAGGCCCTGCGCGGCGAGATGAAGGTGGCGTGCTTGCTGTAGCGAAAGTGAATGCGTACTGTTCATCCTCTTCCTTATCAGGCTTCACCTGAACGGGGGCGGGTATCAGGAAATATGGCGACAGAGTTGTTCAATATCGTCCAGTAACGGCGTCACGGCGTTACCGGTCAAACGGGCATCGACCGGCAAATACCACCAGTCAGGCTGGGCAAAGTGACGGCATTTCACCGCGTCCTTTTCGGTCATCAGCAGTTGCTGACCCGCCTGGAGTAATCGGGTCAGTTCATCTTTGCTGTAGGCGTGATGATCGGCAAAGGCGATCTCTGCGACCGGCGTTATACCCTGCTGTTTCAGCGTGGTGAAAAAACGCGGGGGATGACCAATACCGGCCATAGCGACTACCGCACCCAGTTGCTCAGTCGGGCAGCTTTCACCGGTGAGCAGATTGGTGGCCAGCCCGGGCTGAAGTTGCATGGCAATCTCGTCGGGCTGTGCTTCGCCGCCGTTGATGATCACTGCATTGACCTGCTGCAGACGATCGGCACGTTCACGCATCGGTCCGGCAGGCAACCACCAGCCATTACCAAAACGACGGACTCCATCAACCACCACGATTTCGCGATCGCGCTGCAGGGCGTAATGTTGCAGGCCATCATCCGTGATGATCACATCCAGCGAACCCTGTTTCAGTAACGCCTCAATCGCCCGACGCCGTTGAGGCGCGACCGCGACCGGCGCCCCAGTGCGCTGGGCAATCAATACCGGCTCATCCCCGGCCTGTTCGGTGGGGGTCTGCGCCGTGACCAGCAAGGGATAGTGTTCCGCCTTGCCGCCATAGCCTCTGGATACCACGCCAGCGCGCAGGCCGCGCTGCTGTAACGCCTCGACCAGCCAGATGACCACCGGCGTCTTTCCATTCCCGCCAGCAGTCAGGTTACCCACCACCACGACCGGCAGGGGCGCACGCCAGCTTTTACGCCAGCCGCGCCTGTAACTGAAGCGTATCAGGGCCGTGATCGCACCATACAGCAGGCTGAATGGCCATAGCAGCAGCCATAGCGCTGAGCGACCACTCCAGATATGTTCAATCATTGGCCGAATTGCATCTTGTGCAGCTGTGCATAGGCACCGCGTTCTGCTAACAGCACCTGATGCGTACCGCGTTCAACAATCTGGCCATCTTCAATTACCACGATTTCATCCGCTTTCTCGATGGTAGAGAGTCGGTGCGCAATTACCAGCGAGGTACGGTTCTTCTGCAACTCATCCAGTGCAGACTGAATCGCGCGTTCAGACTCGGTATCCAGCGCCGAGGTGGCTTCATCGAGGATCAGGATCGGGCAATCACGTAATAACGCACGGGCAATGGCAATACGCTGACGCTGACCGCCAGATAACAGCACGCCATTCTCGCCAATCATCGTATCCAGGCCTTTATCCATTTTATTGATAAAGTCCATGGCATGCGCCATGGTGGCCGCCTGCTCGATCTCTTCACGACTGTATTGCTCACTGCGGGCATACGCGATGTTATTAGCAATGGTGTCGTTGAAGAGGTGCACATTCTGTGACACCAGCGCCACCTGATTACGCAATGTGCGCAGGCTGTACTCACGCAGATCATGACCGTCCAGCAGGATTTCGCCCTGCTGGATGTCATAAAAGCGGGTCAGCAGGCTCGCCATCGTAGACTTACCGGAACCGGAACGGCCCACCAGCGCCACCGTTTTTCCTGCCGGCAGCGACAGATTGATATTACGCAGTGCCGGAATTTCACGACCAGGGTAGGTAAAGGTCACATCACGGAATTCAATATCCCCTTTAGCACGGGTGATTTCGCGCGTACCGTTATCCACTTCCTGCTCACTATCCAGAATAGAGAAGAGTGTCTGACAGGCCGCCATCCCACGCTGGAACTGGGCGTTGACGTTGGTCAGAGACTTAAGCGGGCGCATCAGGGCAATCATCGAGGAGAAGACCACGGTGATGGTACCGGCTGTCAGGGTATCCATGACGCTGGGGAAGCTGGCGGCATAGAGCACAAAAGCCAGTGCCAGTGACGCGATCAGCTGAATAATCGGATCGGAAATGGAGGAGGCTGAAACGAGTTTCATTCCCTGCTGACGCATCCGGTTACTGACGCGGGAAAAGCGCTCCGATTCAATGTCCTGTCCGCCAAAAATCAGCACTTCTTTGTGCCCTTTCAGCATCTGCTCGGCGCTGGTTGTCACCTGCCCCATAGTGTTCTGCATACTTTTACTGATGGTGCGGAAGCGCTTAGAGACGGTGCGGATAGCAAAGGAGACGATAGGTGCCAGTACAATCAGGATCAGCGACAGCTGCCAGCTGTAGTAGAACATCATGATAAACAGGCCAATAATGGAAGCCCCTTCACGCACTACGGTGACCAGCGCGCCCGAAGAAGAGGAGGCGACCTGCTCAGAATCGTAAGTAATGCGTGACAACAGGGTGCCGGTTGACTGCTGGTCGAAAAACGAAACCGGCATGCCCATCATATGGCTGAACAGACGGCGGCGGATGTTCATCACGACGTTGCCAGAGACCCAGGAGATGCAGTAGCTGGAGATATAACTGGTAACTCCGCGTACCAGCATCAGGCCAATAACCACTAACGGCAGCCACAGCATCACCGATCTGTCAGCTTTACCAAAACCATCATCCAGTAACGGTTTCAACAGTGAGAGCATTAAGGCGTCGCCCGCAGCATTAATAATCAGGGCGACTGAGGCCGCAATTAATCCCGCTTTGTTAGGCGCGATCATCGGCCAGAGTCGGCGAAACGTCTGCCACGTAGAGAGATCTTTATCTTGATGCATTATTTATTCACGCTGTTGGAAATAGCCGGCCATTCTACCTGGATTCGCGTTTGACGCCAAACCACTGATGATACCAACGGGGCATTAATTGATCCCGCAAGGTGGAAACCTGCGCTCTGCCCTGCTCTATCCTGATACTGATTTGTCCTGACTGACCCGTATCCAGCCAGTGAAAACCAGCCGTTCGATAGTTTTCCAGCACATTTTTCGCGGGCATACGCCATGCATTGTAGCGTGCCAGCGAGGCGATAGCGGTGTGGCCTGCGGCTTTACGCAGCAGCAATGAGGTCGACGACGTTCGGCTGCCGTGGTGCGGGACCTGCAGGATATCGACCTTCAGCCCCTGCTTCTCCAGCGCCACCAGCTGGCGTTCCGCTTTCGCTTCAATGTCACCGGTTAACATCAGACGAACCTGACCATCATCGACGATCACCACACAGGAGTCATTATTCCCGCCCGGCAGGGGTGCCGTCAGCGGCCAGACCACCCGAAAGTGGAGCTGCCGCCAGCGCCACTGCGTGCCACGTACGCAGGGTAAGTGTGCCTCATCAGCCAGCGCACTTCTGACTTCAACCGCTGGCCAGCGTTGAATAATCGCCTCCAGCCCGCCAGTATGATCCAGATGTTTATGACTCAGGATGACCTGTTTTAAGCGTAACTGCCTGCGCTCCAGCCACGGAATGATCACCCGACTCCCCGCATTATCGTTCTGCCAGCGCGGGCCGGTATCATACATCA
The DNA here is from genome assembly GCF_007558755.1 of Pantoea sp. paga. Classification (NCBI taxonomy): domain Bacteria; kingdom Pseudomonadati; phylum Pseudomonadota; class Gammaproteobacteria; order Enterobacterales; family Erwiniaceae; genus Pantoea; species Pantoea sp. paga. The sequence continues at coordinate 530,241 of NZ_VLTF01000002.1, read as the reverse complement.
CTGCCTCGTCGCCCTGGCTGATCACCAGACTCAGACCGTGCCCGATATCCAGCATATCGATTCGCCAGCCCTGCTCCTGATTTGGCTGGCGACTCAGTATCATTGCCAGCGCTAAGGCGCCGCTGCTTAACGGCAGAGAGAAAAAGAGTTGCGCACGCCAGAGAATCAGACCGCCCCATACCATGACCGTAAACCAGGTTGTACCACTCAGCGGCCACCAGCCTGGTGGCAGCAACGTCAGGCAATGAAACAGTGCACGTAAAGAGAGATCGGCCGCTCCCCAGAAGAAGCCGGATAAATGCGCTACCGGCAGCAGCAGGGCGAGCGTCACCAGAGGCATGGTAATAAACGAGACGACCGGAATCGCGACAACATTTGCCACCAGCGCAGTCAGGCTGATACCGTTAAAAATCGCCACCTGCAACGGCACCATTAAAATCATCATGCCCGCCTGTAAATGCAGCAACTGTACCGGAATCCAGCGCCGTTGCCGACGGAACGCCGCAGGCAGCGGGAACCAGTGATACCAGACCAGCAGCATGCCGACAGCCAGTACCGAGAGCCAGAAGCTGTCAGAGAGCACGGTCAGCGGGTCGGTTACCAGCAGCAACGCAATACAGAACGTCCAGACCTGCCAGCTATTCAGCTGAACACCCGCAAACCGTGTTATCGCCCATAGCGTCAGGGCAAGCAGTGAACGCTCTGCGGGAGGCTGTGCACCGGAAAGCCAGGTATAGATTGCAGCAAACAGCCAGCTCACGATGAGAGGAAAAACATAGCTGATATAACGGGCTGGCAAGATAAATTGCACCCCACGCGCAATCATCCAGCCGGTGCTGGCGGCCAGGGCGATATGCATGCCCGATATCGCCATCAGATGCGCGGTACCGGTATCCCGCAGTAGCTGTCGCGTCTGCTGGCTCATCTCATCCCGAATGCCAAAAGCCAGTGCCTCCAGCGTTGCACGCGCAGGCATTGCACGGGTCCTGTCACGATGCCATAAAATAAATCGCCAGCGGCTATCACAACGATCGCTTACCGCTGCCTGTTCAAGGATTCGTCCCTGAAGCGGCGTATTATTAGCCAGTGCAAAACGCTGCGCATCGAAATCGCCCTCATTAAGGCGGGCATGTACCGGTCGCAGGCGCAGTTTCATCGTCCAGCGTTGTCCTGGACAGTAGATCTCCGGATCAGCATCAAACCAGAGCCAGGCAAAGCGAGGCGGAAAAATCATCCTGCCCTCCTCTTTCAGCAGACGAACCCGGATTTGCTTCCGCTCTTTCCGCAGTTCACTGATCTGAAGGGTGTAGGTGGCAGGACGCGCCGAGAAATTTTCAATATCCCGTACCATGAGACGGGCGTCGTTACAGGCCCATGCCAGAAACAGCAGAGTAATACCGGCCAGACGGACAGGTTGGTAAGGGCAATGCAGCAGAGCCAGTCCTGTGAGGAGGAAGCCCCCCATCACCTCACCGGAAGGCAGCCGGGCCATCAGCAGTAGCGGTAACGTTGCAACGATCGCCAGTCGCGCCAGAACGATCCATGTCAGCATAATCGTATCCATTAATTCAGTTCGATTATTCTGGGCAAAGGCGGTGAAAGTAACAGCGGATGATCAGGCGGGCTGGAGCGGTCTCGCAAAGAAAGTGCGGCGTTGCAGTGTTGATGACAGCAATCCGGATGTCAGGTCTGAGCCTGAATCGCAGACAAAAAAAACGACATCCGGAGATGTCGTTTATCTGGTTCGGTATCGGCTTAGCCGTAGATATTTGCGCGATCGCGCAGCTCTTTGCCTGGCTTAAAGTGGGGAACGTATTTACCTTCCAGATCCACTTTGTCACCCGTTTTCGGGTTACGTCCAGTACGCGGAGCGCGATAGTGCAAAGAAAAGCTGCCGAATCCCCGGATTTCGATGCGTTCGCCCTGTGCCAGCGTAGTGGCCATGTGCTCAAGCATCTCTTTTACTGCATCCTCAACGACTTTCGCCGGTATATGAGTATGCTGTCCCGCCAGTCTTTCGATCAGTTCTGACTTGGTCATGTAACCTCCGGTTTATCCCTGTGGGAATGTATGACAGCTTTTACCGAAACCGGGTGGTTGCCCACCCGGTGCTTCAGGCCGATTACTCGCCTTTAGCCGCTTTGAACGCTTCAGCCATAGCGCTAGAGAAATTGCCTTCTTCCTGTTTGGTGTTAACAGTATTGATAGCTTCTTTCTCATCAGCCTGGTCTTTCGCACGGACAGACAGGCTTACGACACGGTTTTTACGATCAACGCCGGTGAACTTAGCTTCAACGTCGTCGCCAACGTTCAGAACCAGAGTTGCATCTTCAATGCGGTCCAGTGAAGCTTCAGAAGCGCGCAGGTAACCCTCAACGCCGTCTGCTAATTCAACTGTAGCACCTTTAGCATCAACTGCAGTCACTTTACCGGTGACGATGGCACCTTTCTTGTTCAAAGTGATGTAGTTGTTGAACGGATCTTCTGCCAGCTGTTTAACGCCCAGAGAGATACGCTCGCGCTCTGCATCAACCTGCAGTACAACGGCAGCGATTTCGTCGCCTTTTTTGTACTCACGAACGGCTTCTTCGCCAGTCGCGTTCCAGGAGATGTCAGACAGGTGAACCAGACCGTCGATGCCGCCATCCAGGCCGATGAAGATACCGAAGTCAGTGATTGACTTGATTTTACCTTCAACACGATCGCCTTTGTTGTGCGTCTCAGCGAACAGCTGCCATGGGTTAGATTTACACTGCTTCAGACCCAGGGAGATACGACGACGCTCTTCGTCAATGTCCAGAACCATAACTTCAACCACGTCGCCTACGTTAACAACTTTAGACGGATGGATGTTTTTGTTGGTCCAGTCCATTTCAGACACGTGTACCAGACCTTCAACGCCTTCTTCGATTTCCACGAAGCAGCCGTAATCAGTCAGGTTGGTAACACGACCGGTCAGGCGGGTGCCTTCCGGATAGCGTTTAGCGATAGCAACCCATGGATCTTCGCCCAGCTGCTTCAGACCCAGAGAAACACGGGTACGCTCGCGGTCGAACTTCAGCACCTTAACGGTGATTTCGTCGCCCACGTTGACGATTTCGCTTGGATGCTTAACGCGTTTCCATGCCATGTCAGTGATGTGCAGCAGGCCATCAACGCCGCCCAGATCAACGAATGCACCGTAGTCAGTCAGGTTCTTAACGATACCTTTGACTTCCATGCCTTCCTGCAGGTTTTCCAGCAGCTGATCGCGCTCTGCGCTGTTTTCGGATTCGATAACCGCACGACGTGAAACCACGACGTTGTTGCGTTTCTGATCCAGCTTGATCACTTTGAATTCAAGCTCTTTGCCTTCTAGGTGCAGCGTATCGCGCACCGGACGCACATCTACCAGTGAACCTGGCAGGAACGCACGGATACCGTTGAGCTCAACTGTGAAGCCGCCTTTAACTTTGCCGTTGATAACACCGGTAACAGTTTCAGCGTCTTCGTAAGCTTTCTCCAGCGTGATCCATGCTTCATGGCGCTTAGCTTTCTCACGGGACAGCAGGGTTTCACCGAAGCCGTCTTCCACTGCATCCAGAGCAACATCAACTTCGTCGCCTACCTGGATTTCCAGTTCGCCGGCTGCGTTCTTGAACTGCTCTGCAGGAATTGCAGATTCAGATTTCAGACCCGCATCAACCAGAACGACATCTTTGTCGATAGAAACGACGATGCCACGAACGATAGAACCCGGGCGGGTTTCGATTGTTTTTAAGGATTCTTCAAATAGTTGAGCAAAAGATTCAGTCATATTGATAATCTTCAGGATTCTTCAATTTAACGTCCATCTGACTTCATGTCGGATGGGGTTGTTTCACATGCCCGGCACCGGATCCATGGTACAGGGTGGTAGATTCAGTTAAGCCGTAATACCCAGCTTCTCGCGGGCATATTGTAGCGCTTTTTCAATGACTTGATCGATAGACATCTCGGTAGAGTCCAGAACCAATGCATCGCCAGCGGCTACTAAAGGCGCAATTGCGCGATTACGATCGCGGTCGTCGCGTTCTTTTATCTCGGCTAAAAGGCGGTCAAAGTTAACATTAAAGCCATTATCCTGCAACTGTAGCATACGGCGCTGAGCACGCTCTTCCGGGCTGGCATCAAGGAAAATTTTCACTGGCGCATCCGGAAAAACCACGGTGCCCATATCACGGCCATCAGCAATCAGGCCCGGCATCTCGCGGAAACCGCGCTGGCGGCGCAATAACGCTTCGCGTACCCGGGGAAAAGCGGCAACACGTGAGGCGGTGTTGCTGACCTCCTGAGTACGGATTTCACCGGTGACATCTTCACCTTCAAGTATGACCTGCATTTCACCATTTTGTGACACAAAGCGCACATCCAGGTGAGCGGCAATCGGCACCAGCGCTTCTTCAGATTCAATATCCACCTGATGATGCAATGCGGCTAACGCCAGCACGCGATAAATAGCACCGGAGTCCAGCAGATGCCACTGCAACGATTCCGCCATCGCTTTGCACAGGGTTCCCTTTCCCGCTCCACTTGGCCCATCAATAGTTATGACCGGGGCAGTTACTGTCATTATTCCCTCCTGTTGCTGCGTGCTTCCTGACCTTTCGGTCACCATTAATGACTAGCATTATACGCTGCATAGCACGGCTTGGTTACCCTTTCGCACTGATCAGGTTCGTAATCTTAGTCAATTCAGAGGATCTCTGGCCTGTTACAGCCAGATAAAATCAGGGGAGTTCCGGTGCGAACCGCACCGGAAAGGGAGATATCAGGCGCTCTGGCTTATTTTAGCCAGCTGAACGAAATAGTCCGGGAAGGTTTTAGCAGTACAGCCAGGATCGAGAATGGTCACCGGGGTATCAGAAAGTGCAACCAGAGAGAAACACATCGCCATGCGGTGGTCATTGTAGGTACCAATATCCGCATGAATCAGCGTCGCTGGCGGCGTAATACGGATGTAGTCATGACCCTCTTCGACTTCTGCCCCGACTTTACGCAGCTCTGTAGCCATTGCACTCAGTCGATCGGTCTCTTTTACCCGCCAGTTATAAATATTGCGTAACCGGGTGGTGCCCTCTGCAAATAGCGCTGTAGTCGCGATGGTCATTGCAGCATCCGGAATATGGTTCATATCCATATCGATGGCCTGCAGTTTTCCGGCCGTACAGGCAATGTAATCATCGCCCCACTCAATCGTCGCGCCCATCTTTTCCAGCACGTCAGCAAACCGGATGTCACCCTGCACACTCTGGCGTCCAATCCCGGTAACACGAACCGTTCCGCCTTTAATGGCGGCAGCGGCCAGGAAATAGGAAGCGGAAGAGGCATCGCCTTCAACCAGGTAATCACCCGGCGACTGATACTGTTGCTGTCCCTTGATCAGGAAGCGCTGATAGTTCTGATTCTCAACCTCGACGCCAAAGCACTGCATCAGATTGAGGGTAATATCGATGTAAGGTTTCGACACCAAATCACCTTTGATGGTGATGCAGGTATCCTGCTGTGCAAGCGGCGCGGTCATCAGCAGCGCTGTCAGGAACTGGCTGGAAACGCTGCCATCCACACTGACTTCCCCCCCGGTAAAACCACCGCGTAAACGCAGCGGCGGATAGTTTTCGTTTTCCAGGTACTCAATGGTTGCTCCGCCCTGACGAAGTGCGTCAACCAGATGCCCGATCGGACGCTCTTTCATGCGGGGTTCACCGGTCAGTTCGATATCGTGCTGGCCCAGACAAAGCGCCGCGGCCAGCGGACGCATTGCGGTTCCGGCATTGCCCAGAAACAGTGACAGCGGTTGAGATGCGTGCAGTGGCCCGGCATTTCCCGTCACTTCACACAGGGTGCGATCGCTGGAAAGCGTATAGTTTACGCCAAGCGCGGTCAGCGCATTCAGCATGTGCTTAACGTCGTCGCTGTCGAGCAGGTTGGTGAGACGGGTTGTACCTTTAGCCAGAGCAGCCAGCAGCAATGCACGATTGGAAACGCTCTTTGAGCCGGGCAGATTTACCGTGCCGTTGACGCGCGCAATCGGTTGGAGAGTCAGGGAGTCCTGCATGTGAAACGAAATCCTCAAAAAATACAGAGACCTCGCCGTGTGACGAGGTCTGGCATCAGCATCAATGCTGATATCTTAATAATCAGCCGTGACGGCGTTCAAAATCGACCATGAAATCGGTCAGGGCCTTCACACCTTCCAGCGGCATCGCATTATAAATAGAGGCGCGCATACCGCCTACTACACGATGGCCTTTAAGCGCGTGTAATCCCGCCTTAAACGACTCTTCCAGGAACAGCGCATCGAGTGAAGCATCAGCCAACTGGAAAGGGATGTTCATGCGTGAGCGGTTTTCTGTCGCCACATCATTACGATAGAAGCCACTGTGATCGATTACGCCATAAAGCAGGTCAGATTTTGCCTGATTGATACGATCAATTTCAGCCACACCGCCCTTCTCTTTCAGCCATTTAAACACCAGACCTGAGAGATACCATGCAAAAGTCGGCGGGGTGTTAAACATCGAATCGTTATCGGCCAGCACTTTGTAATCGAGGATTGAGGGCACAGAGGCGTGCGCCTGACCCAGCAGATCTTCGCGAACGACAACCAGCGTTAATCCGGCCGGGCCCACATTTTTCTGCGCACCCGCATAGATCACACCGTAACGACTCACATCGATCGGGCGTGACAGAATGGTGGATGAAAAATCAGCAACAACAGTTTTACTGCCAAAGTCGGGCTGTTCGTCAATCGCGATGCCATCAATGGTTTCATTCGGGCAGAAATGCAGGTAAGCGGACGTCTCACTCACCTCCCATTCGCTCATCGGCAGGATGGCCCGTTTACCGTCGCGCGTTGTTTTGACATCCAGCGTGCGTGGGGAACAATACTTTTCCGCTTCTTTTATTGCGCTATGCGCCCAGTAACCACCATCAACATAGTCGGCACTGGTCGCTTTACCCAGCAGATTTCCCGGTACGGCAGCGAACTGCGCACGCGCCCCGCCATGACAGAATAAAACTTTGTAATTGGACGGTATTTTTAGCAGATCACGGAAGTCCTGCTCCGCTTCTTCAGCCACCTGGATAAACTCTTTACTGCGGTGGCTGATCTCCATTACAGAGGTACCCAGACCGCGCCAGTTCGTCAGTTCCTGTTCTGCACGACGAAGCACTTCAACCGGTAGCATCGCCGGGCCAGAGCTAAAATTATAAACTTGCGTCATTTCCCCTCACCACTGTCATATCGAACGGTTATGAATAACCATCCGGTTTTATCACTGCATTCTGATAGCTGCAATCATAAATCAGGGAGCGGTCACATTTTCTGAATCTGGCTCGCCGGAGGTTATGTTACCAATGCAAACCTGCGCGGAATTTTGTGAGGTTTTATCCAGCGCCATTAATCCGCGTTTGGCCTGAGAGCAGAAGTGATGAAAACTAAGCCGGTAAAGTAAGCCGGTAAAAATGTCCCGCCCTGATAGCGGTCTGTTAGCAAAATCCGTATCATTGCGCGCTTTACGCACCCTATGACAACTGAGAGAGCGGCACTATGACGCAAACATTTATCCCGGGCAAAGATGCCGCACTGGAAGACTCCATTGCGCGTTTCCAGAACAAGCTGCAGGATCTTGGCTTTAACATTGAAGAAGCATCCTGGCTTAATCCTGTCCCCCATGTCTGGTCAGTGCATATCCGCGACCGCGATTGCCCGCTCTGTTTTACCAACGGCAAGGGCGCCAGTAAAAAAGCGGCGCTGGCCTCCGCGCTGGGCGAGTATTTCGAGCGTCTCTCAACTAACTATTTTTTTGCTGACTTCTGGCTGGGAAAAAAGATCGCTAACGGCGATTTTGTTCACTATCCCAATGAAAAATGGTTTGCGTTACCTGATGATGAGTCCTTACCTGAAGGTATTCTGGATCCGCGCCTGCGCGCATTTTACGATCCCGACAATGCACTGACGGCTTCCGGCCTGATTGATCTGCAGTCCGGGAATACTGAACGTGGTATCTGCGCCCTGCCCTTTACCCGTCAGTCCGACCAGCAGACTGTCTATATCCCGATGAATATTATCGGCAACCTCTATGTCTCAAACGGCATGTCGGCAGGTAATACCGCGAATGAAGCGCGTGTTCAGGGGCTGTCTGAAGTGTTTGAGCGCTACATTAAAAACCGCATTATTGCTGAAGCGATCAGCCTGCCTGCGATTCCTGATGACGTGATGCAGCGTTATCCTGAGGTGATCGAAGCAATTGCACGTCTTGAAGCGGAAGGCTTCCCGATTTTCGCTTATGACGCCTCTCTCGGCGGTAAATATCCGGTTATCTGCGTGGTGCTGTTTAACCCAACCAACGGTACCTGTTTTGCCTCATTTGGTGCTCACCCTGATTTCGGTGTGGCGCTGGAGCGTACCGTTACCGAGTTGCTGCAGGGCCGAAGCCTCAAAGATCTGGATGTGTTTACCCCACCGACCTTTGATGACGAAGAAGTGGCTGAGCATGCCAACCTTGAAACACACTTCATCGATTCAAGCGGCCTGATCTCCTGGGATCTGTTTAAAGAAACTGCGGATTATCCTTTTGTCGACTGGTCATTCGCGGGCAGCACCGAACAGGAATTCGCCACGCTGATGGCAATCTTCGCCTCGGAAGATCAGGAAGTCTATATTGCAGACTACGAACATCTTGGTGTCTATGCCTGCCGCATCATCGTGCCAGGCATGTCTGATATCTATCCGGCAGAAGATCTGTTCCTGGCGAACAACAGCATGGGAGCGGGCATGCGTGAAACCCTGCTGGCCCTGCCTGACAGCAACTGGAATCCGGAAGAGTATCTGGATCTGATTGGACAGCTTGATGATGAAGGCTTTGATGACTTCACCCGCGTTCGTGAGCTGCTGGGTCTGGCGACCGGTAAAGACAATGGCTGGTACACGCTGCGTGTTGGCGAATTAAAAGCGATGCTGGCGCTGGCGGGCGGCGATCTGGATCAGGCATTGATCTGGACAGAATGGACGATGGAGTTTAACAGCTCAATCTTTACGCCAGAGCGCGCTAACTACTATCGTTGCCTGCAGACCCTGCTGTTACTGGCTATGGAAGATGAGCGTGATCCATTGCAGTATCATCACGCTTTCCTGCGGATGTATGGTGAGAGCGCAATGGAAGCAGCCTCCGCCGCGATCAGTGGTGAGAATCCGTTTAACGGCCTTCAGGCTGTTGATGATGAGCTGCAGGCCTTCCCGGCCCATCAGTCTCTGCTTGCCGCCTACGAAAAACTGCAAAACGCCAAACGTCACTACTGGAAAAACGCGTAAGCCATAACGCGTCAGACTGAAAGCAGACGGCTAAACATGGCACTGGATTTATCTGGTGCCATCCTTCCCCACTTTCTCTATGAAACATTAGCTACTTTAAAATTCCTTCCTATTACATCACATCATTTTAATTAACATATAAGCCATTAATTAATAACACAGCCTGAACTTAAAAAGTGGCGCGTCACTTTATATTAAAATATTTTTGTATTTTTAAAATATATTTATTTTTTTATATTCAGTTAGTTAACTCATTATTTTCTCATTAATTTGCGACCAGTGGGTTACCACCCTGGCAAACATGATCCATATCAATTACTGACCTATACTCCTTTGTTAGTATTTTTTCAGACAACTTCAGGAGTAAGTTAGTGTGAAAACTGACAACCCTTTTAATCTTTTATTACCCGCCGCGATGGCGAAAGTGGCCGAAGACGCGGGTATCTATAAAGCAACCAAACATCCTTTTACGACCTTCTTTCTGGCAATAAACGCCGGCGTATTTATCTCAATCGCATTCGTTTTTTATATTACAGCAACCACCGGTAGCGGCGCGATGCCCTATGGCATAGCCAAACTGATTGGAGGTATCTGCTTCTCACTCGGCTTAATGCTGGTCGTGGTATGCGGTGCTGACCTTTTTACCTCTACTGTATTAATCGTTGTCGCCAAAGCCAGTGGCCGTATCAGCTGGGGACAGCTGGCCCGCAACTGGATTAACGTTTACGCCGGTAACCTTGCAGGCGCACTCTTCTTTGTCGCCCTGATGTGGTTTGCCGGACAGCACATGGTCGCGAATGGTGCCTGGGGATTGAATGTCCTGCAAACCGCCGACCACAAGATGCATCACACCTTCATAGAAGCGGTTTGTCTGGGTACATTGGCCAATCTGCTGGTCTGTCTCGCCGTCTGGATGAGTTACTCAGGCCGCACCCTGACCGATAAGCTGGTCGTGATGATTCTGCCTGTTGCGATGTTTGTCGCAAGCGGTTTCGAACACAGTATCGCCAACATGTTTCTTATACCCTATGCCATTGCTATTCGTGACTTCGCGACACCTGAATTCTGGCAGGCAGCTGGCACCACGGCGGCACAGTTTCACTCACTGACCCTCAGTAACTTTATTATCGACAACCTGATTCCCGTAACGATCGGAAACATTATCGGCGGCGGCGTTCTGGTTGGGTTGACCTACTGGGTTATCTATCTCCGTAAAGGTGACCAGGTTCATTAAACGCATTTTTGACGGCACAGGAAGTTGGCTGTGCCCGACCGTAAAGTCTCCTCATATAAGGCAGGTATATTATGACCGAACTTAATGCAAAACTGGCTTCAGCATGGGAAGGATTTGCTGAAGGCGAATGGCAGAATAGCGTCAATGTGCGCGACTTCATTCAGAAAAACTACACCCCATATGAAGGTGACGAGTCATTCCTGGCGGGTGCCACCGAAGCGACCACCAAACTGTGGGAAAGCGTGCTGGAAGGTATCAAAATTGAGAACCGCACCCACGCGCCAGTCGACTTCGACACCGATCTCGCCTCAACCATTACCTCGCACGACGCGGGTTACATCATTAAGCCATTGGAAAAAATTGTTGGTCTGCAGACCGAAGCGCCATTAAAACGCGCCATCATTCCTTACGGCGGCATCAAAATGGTCGAAGGGTCATGCAAAGTGTATGGCCGTGAACTCGACCCTTCACTGAAAAAAATCTTCACCGAATACCGCAAAACGCACAACCAGGGCGTGTTCGATGTTTATACCCCGGACATTTTGCGCTGCCGTAAATCAGGTATCCTGACCGGCCTTCCTGATGCTTATGGCCGTGGCCGTATTATCGGTGACTATCGTCGTGTGGCGCTGTACGGCATCGATTTCCTGATGGCGGATAAATTCGCTCAGTTCGCCTCACTGCAGGAAGATTTAGAGAATGGCGTTAATCTGGAAGCGACCATTCGTCTGCGTGAAGAGATTTCTGACCAGCATCATGCGCTGGCCCAGATCAAAGAGATGGCAGCAAAATATGGCCATGACATCTCCGGTCCGGCTACCAATGCGGTTGAAGCAGTACAGTGGACTTACTATGGCTACCTGGCTGCAGTTAAATCACAAAACGGTGCTGCCATGTCATTTGGCCGCGTCTCAACCTTCCTTGATGTTTACATCGAACGTGACCTTAAAGCCGGCAAACTGACTGAAGAACAGGCACAGGAACTGATTGACCATCTGGTGATGAAACTGCGCATGGTTCGCTTCCTGCGCACACCTGAATATGATGAGCTGTTCTCAGGTGACCCAATCTGGGCAACGGAATCCCTGGCAGGTATGGGCGTTGATGGCCGTACTCTGGTCTCAAAAAGTACGTTCCGCTTCCTGAATACCCTCTACACCATGGGTCCTTCACCTGAGCCGAACATGACCATCCTGTGGTCAGAAAAACTGCCGATTAATTTCAAAAAATATGCCGCTAAAGTCTCTATCGATACCTCATCTTTGCAGTATGAGAACGATGACCTGATGCGTGCTGATTTCGACAATGATGACTACGCAATCGCCTGCTGCGTGAGCCCGATGATTGTCGGCAAACAAATGCAGTTCTTTGGCGCACGTGCCAACCTGGCGAAAACGCTGCTCTACGCAATCAACGGCGGCGTGGATGAAAAGCTGAAAATGCAGGTTGGACCGAAAGGCGACAAAATCAGCGACGACGTGCTGGATTTCGACACCGTCATGGAGCGTATGGATCACTTCATGGACTGGCTGGCAAAACAGTATGTGACTTCGCTGAACATCATTCACTACATGCATGATAAGTACAGCTACGAAGCGGCACTGATGGCCTTACATGATCGGGATGTCTACCGCACCATGGCCTGTGGTATCGCGGGTCTCTCTGTCGCTGCGGATTCACTTTCTGCCATTAAATATGCCAAAGTGAAACCGATCCGTGACGAAGATGGTCTGGCCATCGACTTCGATATCGAAGGCGAATATCCGCAGTTCGGTAACAACGACTCACGGGTAGATGACCTGGCCTGCGATCTGGTTGAACGCTTCATGAAGAAAATTCAGCAGCTGAACACCTATCGTAATGCCGTGCCGACTCAGTCTGTTCTGACCATTACTTCGAATGTGGTATATGGTAAGAAAACCGGTAACACACCAGATGGACGTCGCGCTGGCGCACCGTTTGGACCAGGTGCTAACCCGATGCATGGTCGTGACCAGAAAGGTGCGGTTGCCTCACTGACTTCCGTCGCGAAACTGCCGTTTGCCTATGCGAAAGATGGTATCTCCTATACCTTCTCAATCGTACCAAACGCGCTGGGTAAAGATGATAACGTGCGGAAAACCAACCTTGCCGGTCTGATGGATGGTTACTTCCATCACGAAGCCAGCATCGAAGGCGGTCAGCACCTCAACGTTAACGTTATGAACCGTGAAATGCTGCTGGATGCGATGGAACATCCAGAGAAATATCCGCAGCTGACCATTCGCGTTTCCGGTTACGCTGTCCGCTTTAACTCACTGACTAAAGAGCAGCAGCAGGATGTGATTACCCGAACCTTCACTCAGTCACTGTAATTACCTGCTCTACCCGATAAAAAAGGCTCCTCGCGGAGCCTTTTATTTAAAGTCTGTTCTGGTGGTCATCTCCATCAAGGTTCCCACCAGAATCGATTTCCTGCCCTGAGCGCAACAGAGATTGCGCCGTCTGTCCTGGCAGACTCACTGGAGAAAACATCGCAATGTCAGTTAACGGTCGTATCCACTCATTTGAATCCTGCGGCACCGTCGATGGTCCCGGTATCCGTTTTATCACCTTCTTCCAGGGCTGCCTGATGCGCTGCCTCTACTGTCACAACCGCGACACCTGGGATACTCACGGTGGCAAAGAGATCAGCGTCGAAGCGCTGATGGCGGATGTGCTCTCCTATCGCCATTTTATGAACGCCTCTGGCGGCGGCGTCACGGCGTCAGGCGGTGAAGCCATTCTTCAGGCTGAATTTGTGCGCGACTGGTTCCGGGCCTGCAAGGCCGAAGGTATTCATACCTGTCTCGACACCAACGGCTTCGTACGCCGCTATGATCCGGTGATCGATGAACTGCTCGACGTTACCGACTTAGTGATGCTCGACCTGAAACAGATGAATGATGACGTGCATCAGATTCTGGTGGGTGTCTCCAATCACCGTACGCTGGACTTTGCCCGTTACCTGCAGAAAAAAGGCAAACGGACATGGATCCGTTTTGTCGTGGTGCCTGGCTATTCCGACGATGATGACACCGCGCATCGGCTGGGTGAATTCACGCGTGACATGGAGAACGTTGAGAAGATTGAATTACTGCCCTATCACGAGCTGGGTAAGCATAAATGGATTGCGATGGGTGAAGAGTACAAGCTGGACGGGGTGAAGCCACCGAGCAAAGAGACGATGGAGCGCGTGAAAAACATTCTCGCCAGCTATGGCCACGAAGTGATGTACTGAAGAATCTGCCACAAAAAAGGGTGCTTAATGCTGGTCAGTTAAGATTAGATTTGTAAAGGCTGTCACGGTCAAACGTGGCAGCTTTTTTTCCGGGCGAGCGAGCCGCAGCACCTCTGCTGCTGCCGGGCCGTCCTCGCGCCGCTCACGCGGTACCTTCGGCTGTGACGGCGTGGAATTCTGGCCCGCCGTCACGCCTCAGCGCTGCGGATAGCCCTTTCAGCAGCAGAGGCGCTCAGGCCTCCACTCTCGTGCCCTTTTTAACAAATACACACTGAAATTTCAGAGCAGGCAGGTGCCGGGCAGGGGCAGGCAATCCGCAGCGCTGAACATTAGCCAGGAGAGCCCGCAGGACGCGGGCGAAAGACGGGACGTCACAGGATGTGCCATCCCCGGCGGTCCGTCAGGCAGAGGAATGACGTGAAGGAACCGCGCAGCGGCGCGAGGACCGCCAGCCCCTGCCCGGCACCAGACTGCGTTATCCCCTGTCGCTTAACTGACTGGCATTAAGCTTAACGCTCCCTTTTTGCTGTTCAGCGATCAGGCATGTGCCACTGGCGTAGCCTGATGATTCGCTTTGCGCAGCAGCATCACCAGATAAACTAGCGCCACAGCAGCGATCATCACGAACAGTAGCTGGTCAGAATAATTCTGCATCAGAACAGAGGTCATTGCCGGTCCAGCCAGACTGCCCACGGTATAACTCATCAGCAGCGCCTGATTCATCGCAACCAGTTCATGATGCGCAACCGTCTCGCAAGCCCATGACATCGCCACCGGATAGAGTGTGAAGCCCGCCAGTCCCAGAACAAACAGCGCTGGCGCCATCGCGGCATTGGTTAACATGGCCATCGCCCCCAGGATAACCACAAAGACCTGGACTCGCAGCACCAGCATGCGACCAAAACGATCGGCCAGACGGCCAATTGGCCACTGGCCCACAATGCCTGCGCTGACCAGCAACGCCATCCAGTAACCCACATTAGCATCACTCATACCCTGATGTGACAGGTAAAGCGGCATCAGGCCATAAAGCGAGCCCAGAAGGATGCCAGAGATAATGCAGCCATTGATGCCCAGCCGTGAGCTACGGCGACGCAGCATCGGCCAGATGCGGGCCGGAGCGGCTTCTGTCGCTTCACCGCTGGCGGAGACGCGAGTAAAGACCAGCGGCAGCACGGCGCAGAAGACCAGCGACGTCACCCACGGGATCACGCTGAGTAATTCCGTAGACAGTTTGCTGACCAGCAACTGGCCTGTCACGGTGCCGATATAATAGACAACCATATAGGCCGCCAGCAGCTGTCCCCGATTACGTACCGTTCCGCTGCACAGAAGTGCGCTCTCAACTACCACCCACATCAGCGCACAGCCGACACCGGCGATGAAACGCATTGAACTCCATGCCCAGAAACCCGACATCATCGCCAGGCACAGGGTCGCGACGGCAAACATCAAGGTAGCCAGGTAGTAGCTGCGGTTGAAGCCGTACTGCCTGATTAACCAGCCAGCCAGCAGCGTTCCTGCGAGGTTACCGGTGTAATAGGAGGAGCTTACGATGCCCACCTGCCAGGTTGTCAGTAAGTCATGCGTCAGCCACAGTGGAACGAGCGTATTCAGCACGGCAATTGCGACCGTCATTAACATCAGGCCGCAAAGCAGCAATATCACAGGGCGTGACCAGGTTGACATAGGGGATAGAAACCAGAGCAAATGAAGGAAATTGCGCGCAGTTTGCCACTGGCTTTTTTAAAGTCAATGGGCGAATTTTAACGGCAGCACATTTTGCTGTGCGACAATTTAATTTACTAATCTTCAGTAGGTTACAATTGTAAGAAGCGGCAGGTCGCTAAATGCTATCTCTATGAAAAATTAGATTTTTAGCCATTCCGGCCTGACTGATATCGATAACGTTTATTTGTGATTAAATTAAGGCATGACAAAACAGTTTTTCCGGAGCTATAACATAAAAAAACCCGGCCATGGCCGGGTTCAGAGAGTCACTGTTGCTTAGCCGATAATTTCGACGCCATTCATATAGGGGCGTAAAACCTCAGGCACAGTGATGCGGCCATCTTCCTGCTGATAATTTTCCAGCACCGCCACCAGGGTACGGCCTACGGCCAGCCCTGAGCCATTCAGGGTATGAACCAGACGCGGTTTCTTATCCTGTTTGTTGCGGCAACGCGCCTGCATACGACGCGCCTGGAAATCACCCATGTTGGAACAGGATGAAATTTCACGATAGGTATTCTGCGCCGGTAGCCAGACTTCCAGATCGTAAGTTTTAGTCGATCCAAAGCCCATATCGCCGGTGCAGAGTAAAACCTTACGATATGGCAGGTTCAGCAGCTGCAGCACTTTCTCAGCGTGACCGGTCAGCTCCTCCAGTGCTTCCATTGACTGCTCCGGCGTGACGATCTGCACCATCTCAACTTTGTCGAACTGGTGCATACGGATCAGGCCACGCGTGTCACGACCGTAAGAACCCGCTTCAGAACGGAAGCACGGCGTATGCGCGGTCAGTTTAACCGGCAGGCTATCCTCTTCGAGGATCTCATCGCGCACCAGGTTAGTCAGCGGCACTTCCGCAGTAGGAATCAACGCATAGTTGCTGCTGTCTGACTCCTCTTCCAGCGGACGGGTGTGGAACAGGTCTTCGCCAAACTTAGGCAGCTGTCCGGTACCGTAAAGCGTTTCGTGGTTAACCAGATAAGGCACGTAGGTTTCAAGGTAGCCATGCTGCTCGGTGTGCAGGTCAATCATAAACTGACTCAGTGCACGGTGCAGGCGGGCAATCTGCCCCTGCATGACCACAAAGCGTGAACCGGTCAGTTTCACGGCAGACGCAAAATCAAGGCCTTTAGCCGCTTCACCCAGCTCAACGTGATCTTTAACCTGGAAACTGAACTCGCGCGGGATACCCCAGCGGCTCACTTCCTGGTTTTCGCTGTCATCTTTGCCCAGCGGCACTTCATCGGCCGGAATGTTCGGCAGTGCCAGTGAGAAGTCACGGATTTGATTCTGCAGTTCATCCAGTTCTGCTTTTGCGGCATCCAGGCGTTCGCCCAGCGCGTTCACTTCCTGACGCAGCGGCTCGATGTCTTCCCCACGTGCTTTGGCCTGACCGATGGATTTGGATCGGGAGTTACGCTCTGCCTGCAGATTTTCTGTTTCCACCTGCAGCACTTTGCGACGCTCTTCAAGCGAACGCAGCGTTTCCACATCCAGTTTGTATCCCCGGCGTGCCAGTTTTTCTGCGACTGCGTCTGGCTCGTTACGCAGCAGATTGGGATCGAGCATGCTTATCCTGTGTATAAAAAGTTGGTTGAAAGAAGGGACGCATTCCAGCGGAATGCGTTGAAAACATTGCCCACATTACCGTAACGTCTGTTTCAGCGGTAGCGTTTTGTCGGGCTATTTTGATCCTGCTCGGCCAGCCAGCTTAGCTTTTCACCAATCTTACCCTCAAGCCCGCGCTGGGTTGGGGTGTAATAGCGCGCGCTGGCCAGTTCCTGCGGGAAATAGACTTCGCCAGCAGCATAGGCGTTGGTTTCATCATGGGCATAACGGTACTCTTTACCCAGGCCCATCTCTTTCATCAGCTTAGTCGGGGCATTGCGCAGATGTTCCGGCACATCGTAATCGGGATGGTCGCGCGCATCACGCATAGCGGCTTTAAACGCGTTGTAGACCGCATTACTTTTAGGCGCGCAAGCCAGATAAACAATGGCCTGGGCAATCGCGCGCTCCCCTTCTGCCGGCCCGACGCGCGTGAAGCAATCCCAGGCCGCAATCGCCACCTGCATACCGCGTGGATCGGCATTGCCGACATCTTCGGAGGCGATTGCCAGCAACCGACGAGCCACATAGAGCGGATCGCCGCCCGCAGTGATAATGCGCGCATACCAGTAGAGCGCCGCATCCGGTGCGGAGCCGCGTACCGATTTGTGCAGTGCGGAAATCAGATCGTAAAAACGATCGCCTTTATTATCAAACCGCGCGGATCGCTCACCAGAGACTTCGTTAAGCAGCTGCGGCGTCAGTTCTCGCTGACCTGATGCGGTGATTTCGGCCATATCAGCCATCATCTCCAGCGTGTTCAGCGCCCGACGTGCATCACCATTAACCAGTTCAGCGATCATCCTGCGTGTGTTGTCCGGCAGCACGATGTCACTGTCGCCATAACCTCGCGCTTTATCCTGCATTGCCTGATCCAGCACCTGCTCAATATCTTCCAGAGTCAGTGATTTCAGCAGGTAAACGCGGGCGCGTGACAACAACGCAGAGTTAAGTTCAAAAGAGGGGTTTTCGGTGGTCGCACCAATAAAGGTAATGGTGCCATCTTCGATATGGGGCAGAAAGGCATCCTGCTGGCTCTTGTTGAACCGATGGACCTCGTCCACAAACAGGATCGTGCGCCGCCCGGCATGTTTATTCTGACGGGCCCGCTCAATCGCCTCACGGATCTCTTTTACGCCAGAGGTGACGGCCGAAATACGCTCCACATCGGCGTTACCGTAATGGGCAATGATCTCAGCCAGCGTGGTCTTGCCGGTCCCGGGAGGTCCCCACAGGATCATTGAATGCAGGTGCCCTGCTTCAATCGCGCGCGGCAGAGGTTTGCCTGCGCCCAGCAGATGTTGCTGACCAATGTACTGTTTCAATGTTTCTGGCCGCATACGCGCGGCCAGAGGTTTGAAATTTTCGGTGGAAAAATCCAGGGACAGGTTACTCACCGTGACCTCATTGACGTTGGTCGTCCACCGTCACGCCTTTTGGCGGTGTGAACGTGAATTTATCCGGGCTGATAGCGCCATTCTGCTGGCTTTTCAGCTGGTAATCGCTGCGCTGGCCATCCTGTTCGATAGCACTGAAGCGGTTAATGGTCCCGCTGGACGTCACCTGGATGGTGAACTGTTTCAGGTTGCCGTCGCTGTTCTTAGGTGTCAGTTCAAAATTGTCACCCTGCTGTTTGATATTGTACTGCTTCCAGTCATTTGACTGGTTGCGGGCAATCAGCATAAAGGGCGTGTTGCTGGTCGCATTCTGCAACAGGCTGACTGTCGCCTGCTCAACAAACGGGTTGTAGAACCACAGCGATTTACCGTCGGAGATGATGATGCTTTCGTCCGGCGCGGTCATGTGCCAGTTAAACAGGCTGGGACGTTTTACCCACAATTCGCCTTCGCCGTCCTGCACATTCGCGCCGCTGCTGTCGGTCACTTTTTGGGTGAAGCTGGCGTGGAAGCTGCTGACCTTGTTCAGGCGCTGTTGCAGATCACTGGAAGCATCAGCCAGAACGCTGGCTGAAGAAAAGGTGGCCAACAGGCCCAGAGCGATTACGCGTAATTTCATCTGCTTCAATTCCTTATTTAAACGTTCCCATCAATAACTGCATTAAGCCTGGCCGCCGTTCCGCCCTCAGAACAGAGGAAAAAACCGAAAGCTGATTCAGATATGGGGTTTAACCGCATAAAAACAATGAGCCAGTCGGAACTGGCTCATTGCGTTGTGTTTCAAAACATTTAGCCACTACATATCGTGTGGCGGTGGCGACAGCACTTCACGGTTACCATTGTGTCCTGGTGCAGAAACGATGCCCTGCGCTTCCATCTGTTCAATGATACGTGCCGCGCGGTTATAACCGATGCGGAACTGACGCTGAACGCCTGAAATCGACGCTCGGCGCTTATCGACCACAAAACCGACCGCCTGATCGAACAGCGGATCGAGCTCTTCATCACTGTCGATACCACCGGCACTTTCGCTCTCTTCGCCCGCCGTAATGCTGTCGATATATTGCGGACGACCACGCGCTTTCCAGTCCTGAACCACTGCATGCACTTCCTGGTCACGAACAAACGCACCGTGAACACGAATCGGCAGCGAGGAGTTCGGCGGCATGTAGAGCATGTCACCCATACCCAGCAATGACTCCGCGCCGCCCTGATCGAGAATGGTACGTGAGTCAATTTTGCTGGAAACGGTAAAGGCGATACGCGTCGGAATGTTCGCTTTGATCAGACCGGTAATGACATCCACAGATGGACGCTGTGTCGCCAGTACCAGATGGATGCCGGCAGCACGGGCTTTCTGTGCCAGGCGCGCAATCAGCTCTTCCACCTTTTTACCGACTGCCATGATCAGGTCAGCAAACTCATCGACCATCACAACAATATAAGGCAGCTTCTCCAGAACCGGCGGCGTCATATCCATGCTGTCGCCCGGTTTCCAGAACGGATCGGGAATCGGACGACCCATCGCTTCGGCCTGTTCCACTTTTTCGTTGTAGCCCGCCAGATTACGCACGCCCAGCGCCGACATCAGCTTGTAGCGACGCTCCATTTCACCGACGCTCCAGCGCAGCGCATTGGCAGCATCCTTCATGTCTGTGACAACTTCGGTCAGCAGATGCGGAATACCTTCATAGACCGACAGCTCAAGCATTTTCGGGTCGATCATGATGAAGCGAACTTCTTCCGGCGTCGCCTTATACAGCATGCTGATAATCATGGCGTTTACGCCCACAGATTTACCGGAGCCGGTGGTACCGGCGACCAGTAAGTGTGGCATTTTCGCCAGATCGGCCACCACCGGCTGACCGGCAATGTCTTTACCCAGCACGACGGCCAGCGGTGAAGGGTTGTCGCGGAATTTAGGGCAATCCAGCACTTCACGCAGATAGACGGTCTGACGATGCTTGTTTGGCAGTTCCAGACCTACATAAGGTTTGCCTGGGATCACTTCCACCACACGAACCGCTACCGTCGACAGCGAACGCGCCAGATCGCGGGACAGATTGGAGATACGCGCCGCTTTCACGCCCGGTGCCAGGTCGAGTTCGAAACGGGTAATAACCGGGCCAGGCGAGATACCGACCACCTCCGCTTTGACGCGATAATCGCCTAAGCGCGACTCCACCAGACGGGCCGTCTGCTCCAGCGAGAACATATCAACCGGCTCTTCCTCTTCAGGCGGTGCGGTCAGCAGATCCAGCGAAGGCAGTGGCGTGGAAGGTTTCTCCAGCGGCTGCTCATGGCGCATCAGGAACGGATGAATCAGGCTGTCATGCAGTGAAGGTTTCGCCTCTTCCACCGGCTGAACCGGCGCTGCCGGTGGCGTGCCATAGGCAGGCGCAGCGTAAGCCGGAGCCTGAGGAGCCGCAGAGGCACCATAAGCGGGTGCAGAGGTTGCCGCAGGTGCAGCATAGTCAGGTTCAGACGGTGCTGCCGGCGCGCTATAGGCAGGCTCTGCCGGAGCAAAGCTGGCTGGTGCAGGAACATGAGCCGGAGCCTGAGGTCTTGAAACCTCACTCACCTGCTGCCAGGGTTCGTGTGAAACCGCTGGAGCTTCAGGTTCTGGCGTCGCCGCAATGGTAAACAGCGGTTCAGAAGGACCGTCATCCACCAGATCTTTCATCGGTGAAAAATCAAACGCTGAGGCGGTATCAATATTGAATACCGGCTCTTTTTTCACTTCTGGCTCATAGCGCTGCTGTTGCTGCTCGGCGAACTGACGCGCCAGCGCATCCTGCTGCTGTGCATCCTGTTCATCTTCCTCGTCCTGCTGCCAGCTGGTGCCGTAACGCTGCTGCTGTTCAGACTGGAAAGCCTGTCGCAGTTCAGCCTGCTGCAGCGCCTCTTCAGCATCCGGAGCAGAGGAAACGGAGCCAGCACTAACCGGTTCGGTCTCTTCCGTTTTCGCTTTCTCTTCTGCCATGCGCTGAGAAGGCAGCTTAATGCCATAAGAGGCCAGCTCACGACGGGTTGGCAGTTTTACCGGGTTAGGACGCGGCAGTGCCGGGCCGATACCTTGTTTAACCTGCGGATTGAGATTGGTTTCAGGGGCTAAATCAAAAACAGGCGCAGTACGCGTTGTTGCCTGGGCTGCCGTTGCAGCGGCTGCCGCTACTGCCGATGCCGCAGGGATGGCTGACGTATCCCGCCAGTTACCCATTTTAGGTTCATCGTCGTCGTAAGCACTGAACGACGGCGTAACCGGAGCGTCGTCTGGCATTTCAAAATGATAAAGCGGTGGTGAGTCTGCGGGTGCAGAAGCACTCTGCGCCGGCGTCGGGGAATTCGCCACACTCTGCGGAGCTGGCGCGCTCTGTGCGTACGCAGGCGCAGGTTGTGCAGACGGCGATGCAGGGATGGATGTCGCTGACGCGGCAGGCGCCGAAGCTGTAACCGCAGCAGCAGGTGCGGCGACAGCAGCAGGTGCAGGCGTCACCGTGGCTGCCGGGGCAAGGGTCACCTCGGCGGCTTCAGCGGTAGCCGCGACTGCCGCACTGGTGGCTGCTGCAGCTTTAGCCAGCAGCGGATCCTGCTGTGACGCCGCAGGCTCAGCAGCTGCACGTGGGGCAGAAAGCAGCACATCATCATCCTGATCGGCGGCATGAAGCTCAGGCACATCCGCGTATTCACGCGCGTCATCCTCTTCCTGCCAGGGTTCATCGTGACGTGAGCGGTTGCTGGCAAACGTCAGTACGCCCATGACCACGCCACCAATTCTTTCTGCAATGGTGAGCCATGACCAGCCGGTGTAAAGGGTAATACCCGCCGCCCAGACGCAGAGCAGCATCAGCGTGCCGCCAGCCGGACTGAACCAGGGTGCAATAGCATTACTGACCAGGCTGCCGATCACGCCGCCCGAGGCAAAGTACCAGATATCATCGGCGTTCAGCGCCGCCATACCACAGGTCGTCACCACCAGCGCGAGGACGCCAATTAAGCGCAGCCCGACGGCAAAGTAGTCAAAGTAGTCCTGGCTGTCGCGCTGACGGAAAGCAATCCAGCACAGACCCAGGATGACGGGCGGAATGGCATACGCCATCACACCAAAGATGAAGAGTAAGGTGTCAGCCAGCCAGGCACCGACGCTGCCGCCGATATTATGGATAGGTTCATGCCAGGCCGTTTGCGACCAGCTCGGGTCGGAAGGGTTAAAACTGACCAGAGAAACCATCAGGTAGATGGCAAACAGCGCCACCAGAATGAGCATCGCTTCCAGCAGACGACGTCCACTGCTCATCGATTGTAACGAAACGTCTTTATCTTCTGTATATTCCTGGCTCAAGAGGACTCTCCAGGTGCCTGTAAAGTAAGAAGCAACAGCGCCGGGCGAGCCCGACGCTGATCCTGTATGAATGCACAGGAGTGTACCGAAATCTCACAGGTTTTGCACCTGCCCCGCATCAGCGAGTTTTGATCACCAGTCGATTGCTCTGTTTAACCTCTTCCATCACCACATACGTACGCGTGTCGTTTACGCCCGGCAGGCGCAACAGGGTTTCACCCAGCAGCTTACGGTAGGCTGACATATCAGGTACGCGCGTTTTCAGCAGGTAGTCGAAATCGCCGGAAACGAGGTGACACTCTTGAGTTTCCTCAAGTTTTTGCACAGCGGCGTTAAATTGCTCAAACACATCCGGTGCACCACGATTCAGAGTAATCTCAACGAACACCAGCAGCGACGCATCCAGATAGTGCGGGTTCAGCTGCGCGGTGTAGCCAAGAATAAATCCCTGACGTTCGAGACGACGCACGCGTTCAAGACATGGCGTAGGCGATAAGCCTACGCGTTTGGAAAGCTCTACGTTTGAAATGCGACCATCTTTCTGAAGTTCATTCAGAATGTTCCTGTCAATTCTGTCGAGGTCTTTCCCGGGGCGTTTCTTATTGTCTACCATTATTATTGTCTCTCTTAATTCCTTCCCTTTACCTGCCACGCCCTGAAAACGCTCATTGTTCGGGGCATTTCTGAAGTGAGCTAACAGAGCCTGTGTTCTGACACCTATCGATATGACGCATGTTGTCTGTCCACATCATGCGTCATTATCCATATCAGGCTGCTTTTATTCGGCGTTACGTGCAAAACGGGCGATGAAAACCTGTTTTGTTCCGATAAATGTTATTCGCTTCTGATAATGTTTTCGCAAAAGCGCAGGCGATTGTCAAAGTAAAATCACCAAATTCAGGACAAGATGCCAGACAGTCCGCTGGGTATCTGTTTTTAAATGACTATTTTTCCACTATTGCACCCCTCTGACCCGAGTTTTGCCCCCTTTTGGCGCATTGGCCAGGCAAAACCGTCGCTCATCGTCTACGCCGTTTGCAGCTATCGTTAACAAAATTGCCGAAGCCTTGTCATTGTCGCCGGATATTCCCTACAATCGCAGGCTATGTCAGCCGAATGAAACTGAGGAACGCATGAGTACGGCCAAACACAGTAAGTTACTCATTCTGGGCTCTGGCCCAGCGGGTTATACCGCAGCCGTTTATGCTGCACGCGCCAACCTGAACCCGGTACTGATCACGGGTCTGGAAAAAGGCGGACAGCTGACCACCACCACCGAGGTGGAGAACTGGCCGGGCGACCCGCACGATCTGACAGGTCCATCGCTGATGGAGCGGATGCATGAGCATGCCGAAAAATTTAATACTGAGATCATTTTCGATCACATTCACACCGTCGATTTGCAGAACCGTCCGTTCCGCCTCACGGGTGACAGCGGCGAATACACGGCAGATGCCCTGATCATCGCCACCGGTGCGTCAGCGCGCTACCTCGGTCTGCCCTCCGAAGAGGCCTTCAAAGGCAAAGGCGTCTCTGCCTGTGCAACCTGTGACGGCTTCTTCTATCGCAACCAGAAAGTCGCGGTGATTGGCGGTGGTAACACGGCTGTGGAAGAGGCGCTCTACCTGGCGAATATTGCGGCTGAAGTGCACCTTATTCACCGCCGTGACAGCTTCCGCGCAGAGAAGATCCTGATCGACCGTCTGATGGAAAAAGTGCGCAATGGCAATATCGTGCTGCACACCCATCGCACGCTGGAAGAAGTGGTGGGCGATCAGATGGGCGTCACCGGTCTGACGCTGCGTTCTACCCAGAACAGTGATGAGACAGAAGCGCTGGAGGTGGCGGGTCTTTTTGTTGCTATCGGACACAGCCCGAATACGGCCATTTTTGAAGGTCAGCTGGCGCTGGAGAACGGTTACATCAAAGTTCAGTCAGGTCTGCACGGCAACGCCACTCAGACCAGCATCCCTGGCGTCTTTGCGGCAGGCGATGTGATGGACCATATCTATCGTCAGGCGATCACCTCTGCGGGCACCGGCTGTATGGCCGCGTTAGACGCTGAGCGCTTTCTTGACGGACTGGTTAAAAACGATCAGTAAGTTGTTAACCCTCTGATCTCAAATGTTCCTGGCGACGGTTTTTCCGTCGCCTTTTTTATTGCTCTCATGCTAGATTCTTGCGCCTGAAGAGATGGAAATGTCTTTCCATTTTCACCCGTCATCGACATTCATCATGGTCTCGCATGGACAAATCGCGGCAGCAGCATCTTACCCGCTGGCTTCGTCAGCAACGTCATTTCGCCGGTCGCTGGTTGCGACTCAACACCCTGCTGGGCATGGCAAGTGCACTTCTGATTATTGCTCAGGCGGGTTTACTGGCCTCGCTGCTGCAGGCTCTGATTATTGACCAGCAGCCGCGTGAAGCGCTGACAGTCAGCATCCTGCTGTTACTGCTCTGCTTTGTGCTTCGCGCCCTGATTAACTATGCCCGTGAACTGACCGGTTATCGTGCCGGGCAGGCTATCCGTCAGGCTTTACGTCAGCAGGTATTAGATCGGTTATCTGATCTGGGGCCGGCGTGGATTCAGGGAAAGCCAGCCGGCAGCTGGGCGACGCTGCTGCTGGAGCAGATCGAAGAGATGCAGGAATATTACGCGCGCTATCTGCCGCAGATGACCCTGGCGGTGCTGATCCCCTGCTGCATTCTGCTGACTATTTTTCCGCTCAACTGGACGGCGGGTCTGATCCTGTTTGCCACCGCGCCACTGATTCCGCTGTTTATGGCGCTGGTCGGGATGGGTGCGGCCGAGGCTAACCGCCGGAACTTCCTGGTGCTGGCCCGCCTGAGCGGTAACTTTCTCGACCGCCTGCGCGGCAGAGAGACGCTGCGGCTGTTTCATCGTGGCGCAGCTGAGCAGCAGGCGGTTGCCGCCGCCACCACCGATTTTCGCCAGCGCACCATGGAAGTGCTGCGCTTAGCCTTTCTCTCCTCTGCCGTACTGGAGTTTTTTGCCTCGCTGGCGATTGCCGTGGTGGCCGTCTACTTTGGTTTCTCCTATCTGGGCGAATTGCATTTCGGTGATTACGGCCAGGGCGTAACACTGTTTGCCGGCTTTCTGGTGCTGATCCTCGCCCCGGAGTTTTTCCAGCCGCTGCGCGATCTCGGCGCTTTCTATCACGCCAAAGCCCAGGCTGTAGGCGGTGCCGATGCCCTTGAAGCCTTTATGCAGGCGACGCCCGCCGCCGCGCCGCAGGAAGGCCAGTTGCCCTTCACTGCCGATCGCTCAATCGCACTTACCGCCGAAGATCTGCGTGTCTGTGCGCCTGATGGTCAGGTGTTGTGCGGCCCGCTCTCTTTTACTGTCGCCCCAGGCGAACAGATTGCGCTGGTCGGTCAAAGCGGGGCCGGTAAAACGGCCCTGATGAACGCCCTGCTCGGTTTTCTGCCTTATCAGGGTTCGCTGAAAGCGAATGGCGTTGAACTCCGCGATATACGACGGAGTGACTGGCATCAGCAGCTCAGTTGGGTAGGACAGAATCCTCAGTTACCGGCCGCCACCATACGCGACAACATCGTGATGAATGCGGCCTGGGATGACGAGCGTTTTGCGGCGCTACTGGAGTCGTGCGGCATTAATGAGTTCCTGCCTCGTCTGCCCCAGGGCATTGACACCCTGCCAGGCGATGGCGGTAATCAGCTGTCGGTGGGTCAGGCGCAGCGGGTCGCGGTCGCGCGCGCACTCTATAAATCCTCGCATTTTTTGCTGCTCGATGAACCCGCAGCCAGCCTGGATGCGCTCAGTGAACGTCATGTGATGCTGGCACTTAACCAGGCGGCAGCCCGCCAGACCACGCTGATGATAACCCATCAGATTGATACGCTAAGTCACTGGCAGACCCTCTGGGTAATGGAAGCCGGTAAGCTGGTGCAACAGGGTAACTGGCAGCAGCTTTCGCAACAGCCGGGTGCTTTCAGTGAGATGCTGAAGCATCGTCAACAGGAGATTCGCTGATGTCCGCATTGCGTCCTTTTCTTCGTCTCTGGCTGCGCCACCCTTATCGCCTGGCGCTGGGCATCGTGCTGGCGATTGTTACCCTGCTGGCCAGTATCGGTCTGCTGACGCTTTCAGGCTGGTTTCTGGCCGCCTCGTCAGTGGCAGGCGTAGCCGGTCTCTATACCTTCAACTATATGCTGCCTGCGGCAGGCGTGCGTGGCGCCGCCATCATTCGCACTGCCACACGCTATGCTGAACGTCTGGTCAGCCACGATGCAACATTCAGGGTTCTTCAGCATCTGCGTGTCCACACATTCAGTCGCCTGATGGCCCTTTCGCCGGGCCAGCTTTCGCGGTTCCGGCAGGCGGACCTGCTCAACCGCTTCGTGGCCGATGTCGATACGCTGGATCACCTCTATCTGCGTGTCATCTCTCCGCTGCTCGGTGCACTGGTGGTGATTGTCGTGGTTACCCTTGGAATGAGCTTCATCGATGTTCAGCTGGCACTGACGCTGGGCGGCATTATGCTGAGTACACTGGTGGTGATGCCAGCACTGTTTTACCGTCTGGGATCGCCTGCAGGCGGCGCGATTGCCCGTGGGCGCGCCCGCTGGCGCTTACAGCTGATGCAGTGGCTGGCGGCTCAGGCTGAACTCACCCTGTACGGTGCCTCGCGGGGCTGGCGTCAGCGACTTGATGAAGATGAACAGCGCTGGCAGCAGGCTCAGAGCCAGCAACAGCGCTTGCATGCTGCGGCACAGAGCCTGCTGCTGCTGATCAGCGGCGTAACCGTCACACTGTTGCTCTGGCTCAGTGCGGCGACTATCAGCCAGCAGCAGTTGCCCGGCTCGCTGATTGCACTGGTAGTGTTTTGCGCGCTGGCTGCTTTCGAGGCGCTGGCACCGGTTGCGGGGGCCTTTCTGCCCATGTCGCAGGTGATAAATGCCGCTCAGCGGGTCAATGACATTATCGATCAGTCACCCGCTATCACCTTTCCGGCAGATTCAGACGCCCGGCCAGGACGACTCGCGGTTGATATCGATCAGCTCGACTTCAGCTATCCCTACCGCCCGGATAAGGTGTTAAACCGCTTTACCCTTAAGGTGGCAGCCGGTGAACACATTGCACTGCTGGGGCCGACCGGCTGCGGCAAATCCACTCTGCTGGCGCTGTTAACCCGTGGCTGGGATAGCCAGCACGGTGTCATCAGCCTGAATGACCTGCCGATCACCGCATGGTCAGAGCCAGCGCTGCGTCAGCGCATCAGTATAGTGACTCAGCGGGTTCATCTCTTCAGTCAGAGCCTGCGTGATAACTTACTGCTGGCCTGTCCCGATGCTACTGATGAGCAGTTACGCCGCGTGCTGAATGACGTCGGCCTGCAGCGCCTGCTTGAGAGCCCGGAAGAATTAAACGCCTGGATGGGAGAAGGCGGTCGCCCGCTGTCAGGCGGCGAACTGCGTCGGCTGGCGCTGGCGCGTGCGTTACTGCATGACGGCGATCTCTGGCTGCTGGATGAACCCACCGAAGGACTGGATGCCACTACCGAGCAGCATATCCTCACCCTGCTGCAGCGGCTGACTGCTGGCAAGACCGTGATAATGGTCACGCACCGACTTAGCGGCCTGGAGCAGATGGATCGCATCTGCGTGATGGATAATGGCGTAATTGTGGAACAGGGAAGTCATGCCGAATTAATCTCAAAAGCAGGTCGGTACTGGCGTTTCCGGCAGCGGATTGCGCTATAGTCTTAGCGAAATGCTGATGGGTAACATAACGCGATGAGACTGGTACAACTGTCACGGGAATCTTTGCAATTTCCCCCACCGGAGATGGCGCTGCGCGAGCCAAACGGCCTGCTGGCCATGGGGGGTGATCTCTCCCCTGCCCGCTTACTTAACGCTTATCAGCGCGGCATCTTTCCGTGGTTTTCCTCTGGCGACCCGATTCTCTGGTGGTCGCCCGATCCCCGTGCAGTGCTGTTGCCTGAGCAGTTTCATCTCAGCCGGAGTATGAAGCGTTTCCACAGCCGTTCGCCCTATCGGGTGACGATGAATGAGTCATTTGCAGAGGTGATCGAGGGCTGTGCCACCGGTCGTGAGGAAGGCACCTGGATCACCTTTGAAATGAAGCGCGCCTGGTTGCGATTGTATGAACTGGGCCACGCCCACTCCATTGAGGTGTGGGATGAACATCAGCTGGCAGGTGGCATGTATGGGCTGGCGATGGGGCAAATCTTCTGCGGCGAATCAATGTTCAGCCGTCAGCAGAATGCGTCCAAAACCGCACTTTGGGTATTTTGTCAGCATTTCCTCAGACATCAGGGCCGTCTGGTGGATTGTCAGGTACTTAACCCTCATACGGCCTCTTTGGGGGCGCAGGAGATCCCGCGCGCCGACTATCTGCAATATGTACAAAGCCTTGCGTGCCAGCCTGTCAGCGATGGCTGCTGGCAGACACAAACCCTTTTTTAGTCGCACAGAGATGTTTTGCACACATAAAGGCGTATTAAGTGGTATAATGGTCGAGTTTGGTATGTCGTCCGCGCTTCGCAATAACGAGCCGGAATTGCCAGGCTGGGAATCTCAACGCACTCTCGGAACTGTTTTCAATCGTGCGCGTGTAACCGGTTGATACAGATTCTTAGCCCGCTAATCCCCCGCAGACGTCACATAAACACCCTAATTTTACCGGATGCGCGCGACTGACGTACACCCCGGCAAAGCGTTGGCAAAATCGCCGACGGTTCTTTACATAAATCGTTGAATTGGGCATTATCTTGCCGGTTCAACTGAAAGGTAGTACACCCAGAGGATTCGATGGCCAAAGAAGACAATATTGAAATGCAAGGTACCGTACTGGATACGTTACCTAACACCATGTTCCGCGTAGAACTTGAGAACGGACACGTGGTTACTGCTCATATCTCCGGTAAAATGCGCAAAAACTACATCCGCATCCTGACGGGTGACAAAGTGACCGTTGAGCTGACCCCGTACGACCTGAGCAAAGGCCGCATTGTCTTCCGTAGTCGCTAATTTGCAGTAATCTCATCGCTCTGCAATTTGCAGCGAAAAAAAAGGCCGGATTTTAATCCGGCCTTTTTCATATCTGCAGCAGGTGATTAATGCACCGTGCCTTCGGTTTTGCGTTTTTCAGCACTCAGGAAGTGATAGGTCAGTTCACCTTTCTCACGATCCAGCGCCACTGACACCGAGCCGCCATCCACCAGCGAACCAAACAGCAGTTCATTGGCTAACGGTTTCTTCAGGCTGTCCTGCACGGTGCGCGCCATCGGACGAGCGCCCATCGCTTTGTCATAGCCTTTCTCAGCAAGCCAGTCGCGTGCTTCATCGCTGACTTCCAGCGACACGCCTTTGGCATCCAGCTGCGCCTGCAACTCGACAATGAACTTGTCGACCACCTGATGGATCACCTCTGGTGACAGGTGACTGAACCAGATAATGTTGTCGAGACGGTTACGAAACTCTGGAGAAAACATCTTTTTGATCTCTTCCATGGCATCGGTGCTGTTGTCCTGATGAATCAGGCCAATCGACTTACGTTCAGTCTCGCGGACACCGGCGTTAGTGGTCATGACCAGCACCACGTTGCGGAAGTCCGCTTTGCGACCATTGTTGTCGGTCAGCATACCGTTATCCATCACCTGCAGCAGCAGGTTGAAGACATCCGGGTGTGCTTTCTCTATCTCATCCAGCAACACCACCGCATGAGGATGCTTAATCACCGCATCCGTCAGCAGGCCGCCCTGATCAAAGCCGACGTAACCCGGAGGCGCACCAATCAAACGGCTGACGGTGTGACGCTCCATATACTCGGACATATCAAAGCGCAGCAGCTCAATACCCAGCGCTTTCGCCAGCTGCACGGTGACTTCCGTTTTACCGACACCGGTAGGCCCGGCAAACAGGAAGGAACCAACCGGCTTACGATCCTGACCCAGACCTGCACGGCTCATTTTGATCGCTTCCGTCAGCGCCTCAATCGCATTGTCCTGGCCAAACACCAGCATCTTCAGACGATCGCCCAGATTTTTCAGCGTATCGCGGTCGCTTGCTGACACGCTTTGCTCAGGAATACGGGCAATACGGGCCACCACCGTTTCAATGTCAGAGACGTTGATGGTTTTCTTGCGCTTACTGGCTGGCATCAGGCGCGCACGCGCACCCGCTTCATCAATCACATCAATCGCCTTGTCAGGCAAATGACGGTCGTTGATATATTTCACCGCCAGTTCCACCGCTGCGCGCACCGCTTTCGCGGTATAGCGCACATCGTGATGCGCTTCGTACTTGGTCTTCAGGCCATTCAGGATCTGCACGGTCTCTTCAGATGAAGGCTCCGTGATATCAATCTTCTGGAAGCGACGCGCCAGGGCACGATCTTTTTCAAAGATGTTGCTGAATTCCTGATAGGTGGTGGAACCCATCACCCGAATCTTGCCAGAGGAAAGAAGAGGTTTGATCAGGTTCGCAGCATCGACCTGGCCGCCGGACGCGGCACCCGCACCAATGATGGTATGGATCTCATCGATAAACAGAATGCTGTGTTCGTCCTGCTCCAGCTGCTTCAGCAGCGCTTTGAAACGTTTTTCAAAGTCACCACGGTACTTGGTGCCGGCTAATAACGAACCGATATCCAGCGAGTAGATCGTGCAGTCTTTCATCACTTCCGGTACATCGCCCTGCTCTATGCGCCAGGCGAGACCTTCAGCAATGGCGGTTTTACCCACACCCGACTCACCCACCAGCAGCGGGTTATT
This sequence comes from Pantoea sp. paga, assembly GCF_007558755.1. Lineage (NCBI taxonomy): Bacteria > Pseudomonadati > Pseudomonadota > Gammaproteobacteria > Enterobacterales > Erwiniaceae > Pantoea > Pantoea sp. paga. The sequence continues at coordinate 498,556 of NZ_VLTF01000002.1, read as the reverse complement.
TTTACGGCGACGGCATAGCACCTGAACGGTACGTTCCAGCTCTTTATCGCGACCAATCAGTGGATCAATACCACCGACGCGAGCAAGCTGATTAAGATTGGTGGTGAAGTTTTCCATACGCTCCTCCCCGCCTGCTTGCTCTTCGTTAACCGGATTTTCTGCGCCTGGCGCCTGGCCGGGCTCATCTTTGCGCGTACCGTGAGAGATGAAATTCACCACATCAAGGCGGCTCACTTCATGTTTGCGAAGCAGATAGGCCGCTTGCGACTCCTGCTCGCTGAAAATGGCGACCAGCACATTCGCACCGGAGACTTCGCTGCGACCGGATGACTGGACATGGAAAACCGCACGCTGCAGGACGCGCTGGAAGCTGAGCGTGGGTTGTGTATCACGCTCCTCTTCGCTGGCAGGCAGCACGGGCGTAGTTTGTTCGATGAAGGCTTCGAGTTCCTGCCGCAGAGCCACAATGTCCACCGTACAGGCTTCCAGTGCCTCTCTGGCCGACGGGTTACTGAGCAACGCCAGTAACAGATGCTCGACGGTCATAAACTCATGACGGTGCTCACGCGCTCTGGCGAAAGCCATATTTAAACTGAGTTCCAGTTCTTGATTGAGCATTAGGCACCTCCCCCAATTATCGCCCTTACCTGTTTCCTATATGGAGACGGGTTCAGGCCTTTTCCAGCGTACACAGCAACGGATGATGATTTTCCCGTGCATAGTTGTTCACCTGGGCCGCTTTTGTTTCGGCGACTTCTGCAGTAAATACACCACAGATCGCCTTGCCGTGATAGTGAACTTTCAACATCAGCTGCGTTGCACGTTCAACATCATAAGAAAAGAACTTTTGTACAACGTCAATAACAAATTCCATAGGTGTATAATCGTCATTATTCAGAATGACTTTATACATAGAAGGCGGCTTTAACCCTTCACGTACTTTATCTTCGGCCAGATGTTCAAAGTTAAGCCAGTCGTTTGCGTTTGCCATAGTGTTCCGTTGAGATTTTGCTTTTAGCCTTTAAGTAGCTACATATTGAGAGTTTAACATGCCTGTCAAGCCGCATGCCGCTGCTGAAAATTTATTCAGAAATTCCCCTGCGCGACCTGCATCACAAAATTCGCAATAGCGTTAACTGCCTCAAATTTTGATGATTTTTTCCCCACCTGGCCCGGTGGTTTGCTTGACGTCAGCCGCGCTTTCTCTACATTCTAGCTGCACAGGCTGATTGAGTTTTAATCAAATCCGACTCACAGCTTCGATGACCTCACCTACTTATAAAATGTCTTGCGAGGGAAGTAAAAGCATGGAGACGGGCACAGTTAAATGGTTCAACAATTCCAAAGGCTTTGGCTTTATCTGTCCGATTGGCGGTGGCGAAGATATTTTTGCGCACTACTCCACCATTCAGATGGAAGGCTACCGCACGCTAAAGGCAGGCCAGCAGGTTCAGTTCGATGTCCACGAAGGCCCGAAAGGCAATCACGCCAGCCTGATCGTGCCGGTCGAGGTGCAGGCCGTGGCCTGACACATATCGCCTTTCGGAACAAAGACCCAAAAATGCCAGCCAGTGCCGCTGGCATTTTCCTGTTCGATGTCACCTAATCTGCCTGGCCCTGCGCCAGTCCAATCACCCGGGCAAACATCTGTCGCATCAACGGCGGGATGGCTTCTGGCCCGCGTTCCGCCGCTGACGTAGCCACTGCGATCGCCAGTTCCGGCTTGGAGCTCTGGTGAATCGCCTTAGTAATAATACGCCTGGAACTCATCGGAACGTTTAACGGCAGGTGCGCCATCTGATGATAGACATCCTGAAAACCGTGCTGATAGAGAAAATTTTCCATATCCAGCGCCGGTAACTGCGTCAGAAAACGCGGCTCCGGTTCACCCGGCTGTAACTGAGTGCGTGCCGTACTGGCATATTTATTCCCCGCCTGATCACCGTCAGTCAGGACATGCCAGGCGATACCCATGCGCCGGGCAAACTTCAGTAGCGGCTTTAACCCCGACTGCGCAAACTCAATCACCTTCACGCCTTCAGCGGCGAAGTTGTAACCGCACTGCTGCGCCAGCTCATTCATGATCCAGACTTCGGTTTCCCCCTCCACCAGCAGCCAGCAACGGGCAAACAGCGCAGCAGGCCGGTTGACCCGAATATGGAAGCCAATGCGCCGGCTCTCTTCGGCACTCAGTCCCTCCGGACCGATACGCCAGGCCGCTACGCGCGAGGGTCCCCGCACCAGACGACAGACGTTTTCCACCGGCACCTGCGACAGCAGCTCCGGCGAATTAGTGGTGGCGATTTTTTGCAGCGGCAGCAGCCTCAGCAGATTCCATGCTACCGACAGCATAATCGGATGCAGCCGGGTTTCCGGATCTTCAATCAGCAGCAGCGGGCGGGCACCGGCGGTCAGCGGGACGTCTCCTCGCGCCTCAATCAGCAGGGTAAACATCTGCAGCAGAATCAGCTGACGACTGCGGGAGTCGGTTCCGGCAATCAGCTGATTCAGGTGATCCAGCGCCCGCCATCCCTGTCCCCCCTCGCGCGTCTGCGGATCCCGTAGCCTGACCTCGTTGCCCGCATCGGGCGGCTGCACCAGAAAGTAGTGCTGCATCAGTTGCTGCATCGTCTTCAGCCCCTGCCGCAGCACCTCATCGCTGAGCTGTTGCGGATGGTGCTCCAGATCGCGCGCCAGCGTCTCCATACCCGCCAGTAGCTCAGGATGTGCGGTGGGGAGCGGTGCACTACTCCGCGTCCGCTTACTGAAACGCGCATCGCGCAATCGCAGAACAGGATACCGTTTCAGCAAAAGATCGATGGCCGCCGCGCAGTTCTGCTCAGGCAACAGCTGATAGTTCAGGTCAACAAAACGGCGCCGGGTTTCGATACCGCTGTCACGCCAGGTGGCGCTGACGCTGTAACAGAGCTGACGCTGGCCCTGAGCATCACGCTGCCAGAAGGTCGAGAGCACCGCATCCGGGTCGTTGCCGTCATCGCGAAAGTGGAACACCACCGACAGGCGGCGCATCGCATCGGTCACATCGCCTGGGGTGAAATGGAAATCAGCCTCGGTAAAAACATAGGCCGGTTCATGGGGCGAAAGTAACAGGCTCAGGGCATCCAGCAGACTGGATTTGCCCCAGGCGTTCTCACCAATCAGTAGATTGGTCTGGGTTAAAGGCAGTGAGAGCTTATTGATGCCGCGGAAACCGCGAATGTCGATATGTTCCAGAATCATAGGCGCCCATCCTCAGTTTATAAACAGCATGGTTGCCGCCAGCGAGCCGGTCAAGCTGCTTTCTCAGGGTTTACTCCGTTACGCTTTTTCGCTAGCGTGTGGCCTCTTCCTCCATGGATGGCCCTTATCGCTATGTACTCCGGACTCCTGATTATTCTTCTGCCGCTGATCGCCGGCTGGCTGCTACCGTTCCGTCAAACTTCAACCCTGCGCCGGGTCAATCAGCTGCTGGGCTGGATGGTTTACGTCATTCTGTTCTTTATGGGCATCAGCCTGGCCTTTCTCGACAACCTGAGCAGCAATCTGCTGGCGGTATTTTACACCGCGCTGGTAGCGGCATTCTGCATTCTGCTGTGCAACCTGCTGGCGCTGCGCGGGCTGGAAAAATATGCTCCCTGGCAGCATGCGCATCGGCAGGAGAAACTGCCCTCGCGGCTGCATATGGCGCTGGACTCTCTGAAGCTGTGCGGCGTGGTTGTCATCGGTTTTCTGCTTGGCCTGACCCAATGGCCACTGCTGCAACACGCCTCGACGGCCAGCGAATATGCGCTGATCTTCCTGCTGTTTCTGGTGGGCATTCAGCTGCGCGGCAGCGGCATGACGCTGCGTCAGATTATCCTGAACCGTCGTGGCCTGCTGGTTGCCAGCGTAGTGCTGGTCAGCGCACTTATCGGCGGCATGATTGCGGCGTTGCTGCTGGGCGTGCCGCTGAAAACCGGTCTGGCGTTAGCCAGCGGTTTTGGCTGGTACTCTCTCTCCGGCATTCTGATGACCGAAGCTTTTGGTCCGGTCATCGGCAGCGCCGCCTTCTTCAACGACCTGATACGTGAACTGGTGGCAATCATGCTTATTCCGGCGTTGATTGGCCGTCATCGCTCCAGCGCACTGGGCCTGTGTGGCGCCACCTCAATGGACTTTACCCTGCCGGTGCTGCAGCGGGCGGGCGGCAATGAGATCGTCCCGGCCGCCATTGTGCACGGCTTTGTGATGAGCCTGCTGGCCCCGATTCTCATCGCTCTCTTCTCCGCCTGAATCCTGTCTGATATGCGCGGAGCTCTGCCAGCGCATTTTTTCACGCCTGCTTTTCTGCCGCGTCGTCTACGCTTCTTTTTTCGGTTCTGGTCACGTCACTCTTCAGGGCGGGCCGACAAAGGAGAAGAGCATGAAACAAACCGTCGCGGCGCTGGTCGCCAAAACGCTGGAAAGCGCGGGCGTAAAACGCATCTGGGGCGTCACCGGGGATTCCCTTAACGGCCTGAGCGACAGTCTTAATCGCATGGGCACCATTGAATGGATGCCGACGCGCCATGAAGAAGTCGCCGCATTCGCAGCGGGCGCGGAAGCGCACATCAGCGGTGAACTGGCGGTCTGCGCCGGCTCCTGTGGGCCAGGCAACTTACATCTGATCAACGGTCTATTCGATTGCCATCGTAACCGCGTTCCTGTTCTGGCAATTGCGGCACATATTCCCTCCAGCGAAATCGGCAGCGGCTATTTTCAGGAAACCCATCCGCAGGAGCTGTTCCGCGAATGCAGCCACTACTGCGAACTGGTTTCGAATCCTGAGCAGCTACCGCAGGTACTGGGCATCGCGATGCGTAAAGCAATTCTGAATCGTGGTGTCTCGGTGGTGGTGCTGCCTGGGGATGTCGCGCTTAAACTGGCGCCAGAAAGCGCCAGCGCGGAATGGTATCCGCCACAGTTGCCGCAGGTCCTGCCACAGCCCGCCGAACTGGCGCAGCTGGCGCAGACGCTGAACGAAGCCAGCGATATTACGCTGCTGTGCGGCAGTGGCTGCGCCGGAGCGCATCAGGAGGTGGTAGCGCTGGCAGAAGCGCTGAAAGCCCCTATCGTCCATGCGCTGCGCGGCAAAGAACACATCGAATATGACAACCCTTATGATGTCGGCATGACCGGTCTGATCGGTTTCTCATCCGGTTTTCACGCCATGATGAATGCCGGGACGCTGGTATTGCTGGGCACGCAGTTCCCCTATCGCGCCTTCTATCCGGAAAAGGCTAAAATCATCCAGATTGATATCAATCCGGGCAGCCTTGGGTCACATTGTCACGTCGATCAGGCCTATGTCGGCGATGTAAAAAGCACACTGCAGGCGCTGCTGCCGCAACTGACGCACAAAAGCGATCGCAGCCATCTCGACAGCGCGGTTAAGCACTATGTCGAGGCACGTAAAAGTCTGGACGAGCTGGCGCAGCCCAACGATAAGCAGCCTATCCATCCGCAATATCTGGCACAGCAGATCAGCCACTACGCCAGTGATGACGCCATCTTTACCTGCGATGTCGGGACACCGACCGTCTGGGCGGCGCGCTATCTGAAGATGAACGGCAGACGTCGCCTGCTGGGTTCGTTTAACCACGGCTCAATGGCGAACGCGATGCCACAGGCGCTGGGCGCGCAGTCGATCGATCGCAATCGTCAGGTGGTGGCACTGTGTGGCGACGGCGGCTTCAGCATGCTGATGGGGGATTTTATCTCACTGGCGCAACTGAAAATGCCGGTCAAACTGGTGATCTTTAACAACAGCGTGCTGGGGTTTGTGGCGATGGAGATGAAAGCGGGTGGCTATCTCACCGATGGCACCGAGCTGGAGAATCCTGACTTTGCCGCTATCGCCAAGGCCTGCGGTATCCGGGGTATCCGGGTCGAAAAGGCATCTGATCTCAATGGCGCGCTGGAGCAAGCGTTTGCCCACGATGGCCCGGTGCTGGTGGATGTCATTACCGCCAAAGAGGAACTGGCGATGCCGCCGGAGATCAAAATGGAGCAGGCTAAAGGCTTCAGTCTCTACATGCTGCGCGCCATCATGAATGGTCGCGGTGATGAGGTGGTAGAACTGGCGAAAACCAACTGGCTGCGGTAAAACAGAGACTCCATCCAGGCGGGCGTGATGCCCGCCTTTTTTTCTTTCGCCACGTTCAGGAGCATAGGGTGATCGATTTACGCAGTGATACCGTAACCCGGCCCAGCGCCGCCATGTTAAGCGCGATGATGTCTGCCGAGACCGGTGATGACGTCTACCGTGACGACCCCACCGTAAATGCGCTGGAGGCGGAAGCCGCACGGCTAAGCGGCAAAGCAGCGGCGCTGTTTTTCCCGACCGGCACCCAGGCGAATCTGGTGGCACTACTCAGCCATTGCGAACGCGGCGATGAATATATCGTGGGTCAGCAGGCGCACAACTACAAATATGAGGCGGGCGGCGCGGCAGTGCTGGGCAGTATTCAGCCGCAGCCAGTGCTGGCTGCCGACGATGGCACTCTGCCGCTCGACGTAGTAGCGGCCGCCATCAAGCCGGACGATATTCACTTTGCCCGCACCCGCCTGCTGAGTCTGGAGAACACGCATCACGGTAAAGTCCTGCCGCTGGCGTATCTGGAACAGGCGTGGACTTTTACCCGCGAGCACCAGCTGGCGCTGCACATTGATGGCGCACGCATTTTCAATGCGGTAGTCGCGCAGCAGACCACGCTGGCAGCGATTGCCCGCTACTGCGACACCCTGACAATCTGTCTCTCTAAAGGTCTGGGCACGCCTGTCGGTTCTCTGCTCTGTGGCGACACGGCGCTGATTGAGCGCGCACGTCGCTGGCGTAAAATGACCGGCGGCGGCATGCGCCAGGCCGGTATTCTGGCGGCGGCGGGTCTCTATGCGTTAGAACACAACGTGGCGCGGCTGCAGGAGGATCATGATAATGCCGCCTGGCTGGGACAGCAGTTGCATGAGCTGGGCGTTCAGGTCATCGATCAGCAGACCAACATGCTGTTTGTGGCGGTGCCGGAAGCCCAGGTCAAACCATTAGGTGAGTGGATGAAGGCGCGCGGGGTGTTAATCAGCGCAGGAACCCGCACCCGTCTGGTCACCCATCTGGATGCTGATCGTGCGGCGCTGGCGCAGGTCGTCGCCCACTGGAAGGCGTTTTTACACCAATAATCCGCTATTGCGCCGCGCCATATTTATCCAGTAGCGCGGCGGCTATCGCCGCGGTTTCTGCATCGGGCTGCCCGCGATAATCCGCAGGCCGGAAATGCATCTGAAACGCGGCGATTACCCTCTGCTGTTCACGCGCGCTCATCCCTGCCGTCACCGGATAGCCGTAGCGCTGCAAACTTTCCAGTAGTGGCTCCACGGGCACCACCGCGTGCGGATCCTGACCCGCTAAATGAAACGCGACCTGCCGGGCATCGGGCCAGGCACCCATTCCGCGCTGGGCCAGCTGTTGCCACGGAAATAGTGGGCCGGGATCCTGCTTACGCTGCGGCGCGATATCACTGTGACCGACAATATTTTCCGGTGCGATGCCGTAGCGCTGTGCAACATCGCGCAGCAGCGCCTCCAGCGTGGTGATCTGCGCAGCGGTAAACGGCTGCCATTCAAGACCGGTCAGGGTCCGGCGATAACCCTGGTTCACCAGTTCGATACCAATCGATGTGTCATTGATGCGGCTGGCTCCGTGCCAGAAGCTTGGCCCGGCATGCCAGGCGAGCTGCTGCTCCGGCACCAGCTGCCAGATAATGCCTTTCCCGGCGCGCTGTGGCGGCTGGCGGGGGATCAGATAGTGGGCGCTGACCTCCCGATCGGTCAGGGTCGCCAGCGACGAAGAAAAATCTTCGGCGGTGTAGTGGATCACTATCACCTTCACCCGCGGTCGCGCGCCCTGCGCCGGATGCCGCAGATCGGCCCAGTAGCCGTCACGGGATTCTATCCAGGACTGGCAGCCCGCCAGCAGCAGCGCCAGTATCAGCCACAGCCACCGTTTCAACGAATGATCACCGCCGTACCGCTGACACTTACCATCAGCATGCTGCCATCTTTGCCGACCGTTTCGTAATCAATATCGATACCGACTACTGCGTTGGCGCCCAGCGCTTTTGCCTGCTCCTCCAGCTCTTCAAACGCGATCTCTCGCGCTTTGCGCAGCTCTTTCTCATAAGCACCGGAGCGGCCACCGACCACATCACGGATGCCAGCAAAAAAATCACGGAAGATGTTGGCACCCAGAATCGCTTCACCGGTGACGACGCCGCAATATTCGCTGATGCTGTGACCTTCCAGCGTTGGGGTTGTTGAAAATTTCATCGCATTCTCCTTGTTGAAAACCGGGCTAAGGCTCTTTCGACTAAAAAGCACGGCTATACTCTATGCTAAAAAGGGCACCTTGCCAGAGAACCATAAGGAAATCGAGATGAGAAACAACGCGTTTGCGCTAATGATCCCGGCAGCCCTGCTGCTCAGCGCCTGTACCACCGTTGAGCCAGTCATTAAGGATAATGGCCCACGTACCGCACCGTGCATTGAAGGCGGTCCTGACCAGGTGGCCCAGCAGTTTTACGACCTGCGTATCGAACAGCCTACGCAGGGTCTGCCCGACAGCAACACCCTGGCAAAATATCGCCCTTACCTGAGTGATGCGCTGTACCACTCATTGCAGTCGGCAAGCGGCAGCAATGCAGGCGCACAGTGGCGCAATGGCGATCTCTTCTCCAGCCTGTCACAGGGTCCGACCGCTGCCAGCGTTGCTGATGCATCCACCATTCCGAACCGCGATGCGCGCAACATCCCGCTGCGGGTCGATCTGAGCCGCGACGGCAAGCAGTGGCAGGATGAAGTGCTGATGATCCATCAGGGCAGTTGCTGGGTGGTGGATGATGTGCGCTACATGGCCAACCCTGCGCATGCAGAGGGTGGCAGCCTTAGCCAGATGCTTGAGAAATCGAAAAAATAACCTCAGGCTTATCCGTTCAGCGAAGCGCAGTCGCCCCCGGGCGCTGCGCTTTTTTTATTTCCGCCGTCCGGCCCGCTGCAGCGGGCTGCCCCCAGACTGTGCATGATATTGTGCTAAGCTTTTGCAGTTAGCCTGCTGTTTTACAAATTTTAACCCACCTTATTTGCATAACTATTCTGGTGACGTTAAAATCCGCGACACTAATAGCTATTCAAATCTGGCGCATGAGTATTCAACTAAACGCAATAAACTGCTTCTACGGTGCTCATCAGGCGCTGTTCGACATCAACCTTGAGTGTCCGCAAGGCGAGACCCTGGTACTGCTGGGTCCCAGCGGTGCGGGTAAGAGTTCGCTGCTGCGGGTGCTTAACCTGCTGGAGCAACCCCGTTCAGGTCAGTTGCAGATTGCCGGTAATCAGTTCGACTTCAGCCAGAAACCCTCCGATGCTGCGATTCGCGAACTGCGTCAGAACGTCGGTATGGTGTTTCAGCAGTACAACCTCTGGCCGCATCTTACCGTGCTGCAGAATCTGATTGAAGCGCCCTGCCGGGTACTGGGCCTCAGCAAAAGCGACGCCCGCGCCCGCGCCGACAAGCTGCTTGACCGGCTGCGCCTGACGCCCTACAGCGATCGCTTTCCGCTGCATCTCTCCGGTGGTCAGCAGCAGCGTGTGGCGATTGCCCGCGCGCTGATGATGGAGCCACAGGTGCTGCTGTTCGATGAGCCGACTGCCGCGCTGGACCCTGAAATTACCGCACAGATTGTCAGTATCATTCGCGAACTGGCCCAGACCCGCATTACCCAGGTGATTGTGACCCATGAAGTGGAGGTGGCACGTAAAACGGCCAGCCGCGTCGTCTATATGGAGAACGGTCACATTGTGGAACAGGGCGATGCCAGCCGCTTTACACAGCCGCAAACCGAGGCGTTTGCTCACTATCTTTCGCACTAAGTCAGGATGCTAAAAATGAAAAAAATGGTACTTGCTGCACTGCTTGCTGGTTTTAGCCTGAGCGCTACGGCGGCTCAGACGATTCGTTTTGCGACCGAAGCCTCTTATCCTCCTTTTGAGTTTGTGGATGCGGACAACAAGATTCAGGGCTTTGATGTCGATCTGGCCAATGCGCTGTGTAAAGAGATTGACGCGACCTGCACCTTCACCAATCAGGCGTTCGACAGCCTGATCCCAAGCCTGAAATTCCGTCGCTTTGATGCGGTGATGGCGGGCATGGATATCACGCCAGATCGTGAAAAACAGGTCCTGTTCACCAAGCCTTACTATGACAACTCCGCGCTGTTTGTTGCCCAGAAAGGCAAAATCGCCAGCGTGGAAGCGCTGAAAGGCAAGCGGGTTGGCGTCCAGAACGGCACCACCCATCAGAAATACCTGACTGAGAAACACAGCGAAATTACCACCGTTCCTTACGACAGCTATCAGAATGCGGTGCTGGATCTGAAAAATGGCCGTATTGATGCTGTGTTCGGTGACACCGCAGTCGTCAACGAATGGCTGAAGCAGAATGCCGCACTAGCTGCCGTCGGCGAGAAAGTCACAGACAAAGCCTACTTTGGTACCGGCCTGGGCATTGCAGTACGTACCGGTAACACCGATCTGCAGACCAGATTCAATGGCGCGCTGGATAAGATCAAAGCAGACGGCACGTACAAAACCATCTACAGCAAATGGTTCCAGCAGTAATCTCTGATGAATGAAATGATGACCCTCGCAAGCGCCGCCGGCATGACCGTCGGCCTTGCTGTTTGTGCTCTCATCGCTGGCCTGGTGCTGGCGATGATTTTCGCTGGCTGGGAGTCACTGCGCCTGAAACCGCTGGCGTGGATTGGCACCGGCCTGGTGACGCTGATCCGCGGCCTGCCGGAAATTCTGGTAGTGCTGTTTATCTATTTTGGTGCCTCACAGCTGCTGCTCACCCTCTCTGACGGCTTCACCCTGAATTTCGGCCTGTTTCAGTTACCGATTCAGGTAGAAATTGAAAACTTCGACGTCAGTCCGTTCCTGTGCGGTGTGATTGCGCTGGCGATGCTCTATGCCGCCTACGCCTCGCAGACGCTGCGCGGCGCGCTGAAAGCGGTGCCGATGGGTCAGTGGGAGTCGGGTCAGGCGCTGGGCATGAAAAAATCGGCCATCTTTCTCCGGCTGATTATGCCCCAGATGTGGCGTCACGCCCTGCCCGGTCTGGGCAATCAGTGGCTGGTGCTGCTGAAAGATACTGCGCTGGTCTCGCTGATTAGCGTCAACGATCTGATGCTGCAAACCAAAAGTATCGCCACCCGCACGCAGGAGCCGTTTACCTGGTTCCTGGTGGCGGCCGCTATCTACTTAGTGATCACGCTCTTCAGCCAGGCGGTGTTACGCCGCATCGAACTGCGCACCACCCGCTTTGAACGGGGGAACAGCTAATGCTGGCCTATCTGCCTGAACTCCTGAAAGGGTTGCATACCAGCCTGACGCTGACGGCAGCCTCGCTGGTCGTGGCCCTGCTGCTGGCGCTGCTCTTCACCGTGGTGCTGTCGCTGAAAACGCCGGTGTTCAACCCGCTGGTCAAAGGCTTTATTACGCTGTTTACCGGCACACCGCTGCTGGTGCAGATCTTCCTGATCTATTACGGTCCGGGACAGTTTCCCTCGATCCAGCAGATCCCCTGGCTGTGGCATTTACTGTCGCAGCCCTGGTTGTGCGCGATGCTGGCGCTGTCACTGAACAGCGCGGCTTACACCACGCAGCTATTTTACGGTGCGGTGCGTGCGATTCCTTCCGGACAGTGGCAATCGTGTGCCGCGCTCGGCATGAGCCGCAAAGATACCCTGCGCATTCTGCTGCCGTATGCATTTAAACGCGCCCTCTCCTCCTACTCCAATGAAGTGGTACTGGTGTTCAAAGGCACCTCTCTGGCCTACACCATCACCCTGATGGAAGTCATGGGCCACGGACAGTTGCTCTATGGCCGCACCTACGACATCACGGTCTATGCCGCGGCGGGTCTGGTTTATCTCTGCGTTAACGGTTTGCTGACGCTGATGATGCGGCTGATCGAAAAGCGCGCCCTGGCCTTCGAACGACGTAACTGATATCCGGGCGAGGCTCCTCGCCCTTTTCGCCTGAAAAATCACACTAATTGCATAAAAATGCATTTTATGGCAGGGTATCGCCTTCTCTGGCTGACCACTTCACAGGAATCATAAAATGAAAAAATGGATTGTTGCCGCTGCGCTGGCTTCGCTGGCACTTACCGCCCAGGCAGCGGAAAAGATTCGCTTCGCCGCCTCAGCGACCTACCCGCCGTTTGAATCACTGGACCGGGAAAATAAACTGGTGGGATTCGATATCGATCTGGCCAAAGCGCTGTGCCAGCAGATGAAAGCGGAGTGTACCTTTACCAACAATGCCTTCGACAGCCTGATCCCGTCACTGAAGTTCCGCCGCTATGATGCGGTGATTTCCGGCATGGATATCACCACTGAGCGCAGCAAGCAGGTCGATTTTACCCAGCCTTATTACGCTAACTCCGCCATCGTGATCGCCCGTAAAGGCCAGTTCAGCAACTTTGGTGAGCTTAAGGGCAAACGCATCGGCGTGGAAAACGGCACCACTCACCAGAAGTACCTGCAGGATAAGCATCCGGAAGTGAAAGTGGTGGCATATGACAGCTATCAGAATGCGATTCTGGATATGAAGAGTGGCCGGCTGGATGGCGTGTTTGGCGACAGCGCGGTGGTGAATCAGTGGCTGAAGACCAATGCAGATCTCGCCACTGTCGGTGAACATGTTACGGATGCGGACTACTTTGGCACCGGTCTCGGCATTGCCGTGCGTAAAGGCAATACGGTGCTTCGCGATCAGTTCAATCAGGCACTGAACGAACTGAAAGCCAACGGCAGCTGGCAGCAGCTTAATCAGAAGTGGTTCCCGGAGTAATTACCGGCTGAGGCTGCCTCTGCCGATGCTTTCCCGGACTCGTGCTGACGGCGGGTTAACAGCGTCAGCACTTCAAAATGGGCGGTGTGGGGAAACATATCGAACAGTTGCACCTTCGTCACCTCATAGGCACTCAGTCGGGCAATATCCTGCGCCATGGTCTGCGGATTACAGCTTGAATAGAGCAGATAATCCGGGGCCATCTGGCTGAGATAGTCACACAGCGCCTCACCAATCCCACGACGCGGTGGATTAACCAGCACCAGCTGCGGCACCGCATCGCGTCCGGTCGCAAACGCCGTAGAATCCAGCGCCGCAAACTGCACTTTTTCCAGCCCCAGCATCTCAGCGGAACGTTGGGCGCATTTTATCGCCTCGGCGCTGATCTCAATGCCCGTCAGTTCCATCTCCGCTGTCGCGCAGTGCAGACCAAAACCGCCTACGCCGCAGAAGAGATCCCACATGCTGTTGACCGGCAGCGCCCTGACCCAGTCGCGCGCGGTGGCATAGAGTGCGCTGGCAACCTGCGGGTTGGTCTGGAAGAAGCTTTGCGGGCGGATCCACAGCGGCACGCCGTTGAAGTTCTCTGCCAGCGACTGCGCGGGCGTCAGCGCAATCTCCTCTTCCCCCTCCAGAATCGCCATATGCACCGGCTGAATATTGGCAGAGATCACCGCCAGCTGCGGCAACTGCTGTTGCAGCCACGGCAATGCGGCGCGCAGCTGTTCAAGTTTCGCGGTTGAGCGCAGGACAAAGCGCAGCATCACGCCGCCCTGCTGGCTTTCGGTTATCAGCAGAAATTTGAGTTCGCCGCGTTTGCGCGCCACGTTATAGGGCGTCAGTCCGGCACGGGCAATAAAGGGCTTAAGTGCAGCAAAAACCGGCTGGAAGCTGGCGGGATAGAGCGGACAATCGCACAGATCCACAGCTTCACCATCACGATGGATTAATCCCAGCACCGGACGCTCGACGCTGCCACTCACCACCATTTTGGCTTTATTACGAAATGCCTGCTGCGGTGAGGTGACCGGCGGCAACCAGGCAGTGACCGGCTGCTCAGCCAGTAACTGTTCAAGCATCGACTGTTTTTCGTTCAGCTGAGTGGGATAGGGTTTTTCCAGCCACTGACAGGAGCGGCAACGGTTAGCGTCATAAAGCGCGCAGTGCATGGTAAAGCCTTAACGATCGGGTCGGGCGGAGCGCGATTGTATCATCGCTTCCTGAAAAAAGCGCGGCTGCTGGCAGGCAGAAACAGCAGCAGGAGCACCAGCAGATCGGGGATTTTCTGCGACAGGGTATGGTGGATAATCTGAACGTTGTTGTCGCCATCAATGCTGAAAATCTCAGGGTAGATCCAGCCCAGCGAGGCGACCAGCATATAGCTGAGCACAATCACCTGCGTCGCCACATAGCCCCAGCGTCCACGGTTACTGCCGCGCATCAGCGTAAAGGCGCAGCGCAGTTCGAACAGGAAGATCAGCTGGCTGGCGACAAAGATGAGTGTCGCGTCCCAGGACTGGGCGCTGCGGTGAACAAAATTGGCGAGTTCACTGTAACCCAGCTCGTTTGCCAGCATCAGGACGCTCAGGCAGCGGGTCGCAATAATAGCAATGCCCGCAACCGTCACCGGAACCGGAACCGGCGCGATTGAAAGCGTGGCACTGCTTTTGAAGATTTCTGACATAGTCCGTGACTCCACCTGATCGAAAAACGGGCCGGTCAGACCGGCCCGTTCATATAGTGGCAAAGGTTACGGATTTCAGCCACGTTTAGCTTTCTGAATATCGCTTAAACGTTGTTTTTCTTCGTGTGCCATCACCCGCCAGGCGATAAAACCGACTAAACCGACCACAAACAGGATCAATGAAGCCAGCGCATTGATTTCCGGGTTAACGCCGCGTCGCACGGTGGCGAAGATCGCCATCGGCAATGTGGTGGCACCCGGCCCGGTCACAAAGCTGGCGATCACCAGATCGTCGAGTGACAGGGTAAACGCCAGCAGCCAGCCGGTCACAATAGCCGGTGCAATCATGGGCACGGTAATCACGAAAAAGACCTTCAGCGGCGTTGCGCCTAAATCCATCGCCGCCTCTTCGATGGAACGGTCCAGCTCACGCAGACGCGAGTTAATCACCACTGCCACATAGGCGGTACAGAAGGTGACGTGGGCCAGCCAGATGGTGAGCATGCCGCGTTCGCTCGGCCAGCCAAAGGCGTTGCCCATTGCCACAAACAGCAGCAGCAGCGACAGACCGGTGATGACGTCGGGCATCACCAGCGGCGCGGTCAGCATAAAGGCAAAACCATTGTGGCCGCGGAAGCGACCAAAGCGCACGATAATCACCGCCGCCAGCGTGCCCAGCACCACCGCCATGGTGGCGGAGAGACCGGCAATGCTCAGACTCAGCAGCACGGCGTCAATCATCGCGCTGTCCTGGAAGAGCACCCTGTACCAGTGGAACGAGAAGCTCTCCCACACCGTCACCAGCGGTGAGCTGTTGAAGGAGTAAACCACCAGCAGCAGCATCGGCGCATAGAGGAACAGGAAGCAGCAAACCAGAATCCCGGTACGCCAGGGTGAGCGAATGGTTGGCAAATTATTCATGCCTTCTCTCCCATTTCACGGTTTTGATGCTTGTGGAACCAGATGATCGGCAGAATCAGGATCAGCAGAATGATAACCGCCAGCGCGGAGGCCACCGGCCAGTCGCGGTTGTTAAAGAACTCCTGCCACAGGATACGGCCAATCATGATGCTGTCCGGCCCACCCAGCAGTTCAGGGATCACGTACTCCCCCACCGCCGGGATAAACACCAGCATCGATCCGGCGATAATGCCCCCTTTGGTCAGCGGGACAATCACGCTGAAAAAGGTCTTCAGCGGACGCGCACCCAGATCCAGTGAGGCTTCCACCAGCGAGTAATCAATGCGGGTCAGCGCGGTGTAGATTGGCAGCACCATAAACGGCAGGTAGCAGTAGACGATACCGATATAGACCGCTGTATTGGTGTAGAGGATCACCAGCGGATGATCAATCACACCCAGCCACAGCAGGAACCGGTTCAGAATACCGTTGTTGTTAAGCAGCCCCATCCAGGCGTAAACGCGCACCAGAAATGAGGTCCACGATGGCAGGATCACCAGCAGCAGCAGAATGGTGCGCATGGATGGCTTGCTGTGCGCCACGGCCCACGCGAGCGGGTAGCCAATCAGCAGACAGATCACCGTGGAGATCGCCGCCACTTTCAGCGACTGCAGATAGGCATCGACGTAGAGCGGATCGTCGGTCAGCGTCAGGTAGTTGCCGAAATTGAGCACAATGCTGAACTGGTCATCAGCCCAGCTCACCAGCTCGGTGTAGGGGGGAATCGCTCGCGCAATGTCCGCGAAGCTGATCTTCAGCACCGTCAGAAACGGCAGCAGAAACAACAGCACCAGCCAGACATAAGGCAAGGCGATCACCAGCTTGCGGCCATGCTGCATTTTTATCCGCGTGGCCCAGCGTTGCAGCGGCGTGCCGACCAGTCTGGCAGGCGCTTTAGCGCGTTGGAAAATCTGGCTCATAGCCGCTCCTTAAACCGTCAACACCACGCAGCTGTCGCATTCCCAGCAAAGGCGGACTTCATCACCCCAGGTCGGCAACCCTTTGCGGTAGCGATGCGCGTTTTGCAACTGTGCGCTGATCATCTGTCCGCTGTGCAGACGGACATGGAAGATAGAGAGGTCGCCGAGATAGGCGATGTGGACCACTTCACCCACCGCAAAGTTACAGCCATCGGCAGGCACCTCATCGCACAACATCACTTTTTCCGGGCGCAGTGCGACATGGACCGGAACGTTATCCACCACCGAGACATCGGAGTCGACTTTCAGCGGATGCATCAGGCCGGGACTGTCAATCACCAGGCCATCCGCCTGACGTTCACGCAGTAAGCCTTCGAAAACATTAACCGAACCGATAAATTCCGCGCTGTAGCGGCTGGTAGGATGCTCGTAGATCTCCTCCGGTTCACCAATCTGCACGAACTTGCCGCGATTCATAATCGCGATACGGCCCGCCATGGTCATCGCCTCTTCCTGGTCGTGCGTCACCATCACGCAGGTAGCGCCAACACGCTCCAGAATATCGACCACTTCCAGCTGCATCCTGTCGCGCAGCTTCTTGTCCAGTGCCCCCATCGGCTCATCCAGCAGCAGCAATTTTGGCCGTTTCGCCAGGCTGCGGGCCAGCGCCACACGCTGACGCTGACCACCAGAGAGCTGGTGCGGTTTGCGTTTAGCAAACTCCTGCATATGCACCAGCGCCAGCATCTCTGCTACCCGGCTGGTGATCTCCCCTTTCGGCAGCCGATCCTGTTTCAGACCAAAGGCAATATTCTGCTCCACCGTCATGTGGGGAAACAGCGCGTAGGACTGGAACATCATGTTGATCGGGCGCTGATAGGGAGCAACGTGGGAAAGATCCTGACCATCCAGCACAATCTGCCCGCTGGTTGGCGGCTCAAAACCGGCCAGCATGCGCAGCAGCGTTGATTTACCACAGCCCGATGCGCCCAGCAGAGCAAAGATCTCACCTTTATAAATAGTCAGGCTGACATCATCCACGGCGTGTTGCCCGTCAAAGGATTTGGTCAGATTGCGAATTTCCAGCAGCGGCGTTAACGCCTTTGCGGTTTTATTTTGAGGACGGGGAATGGCATCGTTCACAAAGGTTCTCTCCGGAGCCAGGCGGAACATGGCGACAAAATGTGCCGCTAAAAATGGCACAACAGAGGCCGACAACGCGCCTCTGTTGCTGATACATGACAGGTCAATCCGTTAAGGACGAATTACTTACCACTTTTTACTTTAGTCCATGCGCGCGTACGCACACGATCCAGTTTTGGATCCTGGACTTTCAGCACAAACAATTTCGACATCGCTTCAGGCGTCGGGAAGATACCCGGATTGTTGCGGACATCGGCATTGATCAGCGGCAGCGACGCTTTGTTGCCGTTGGCGTAGTTCATTTTGTTGGAGACATCGGCGATCACTTTCGGATCCATGATGTAGTTCAGCCAGGCGTAAGCGCCATCGAGGTTTTTCGCATCTTTCGGGATCGCCATCATATCGAAGAAAGCCAGTGCGCCCTCTTTCGGAACGCTGTAGCCCAGATGCACGCCATTTTTCGCCGCATCAGCACGGTTTTTCGCCTGCAGAATATCGCCCGACCAGCCAATGGCGACGCAGATATTACCGTTGGCCAGATCGTTGATGTACTGCGACGAATGGAAGTAGCGGATATTCGGACGCAGTTTCAGCAGCAGGTCAGTGGCCGCGCCGGAATACTCTTTGGCATCAGAGGTGTTAGGATCTTTGCCCAGGTAGTTGAGCACCGTGGCGAAAATCTCTTCTGGCGCATCCAGGAAGGAGACGCCGCAGCTTTTCAGCTTCTCCAGGTTTTCCGGCTTCAGCACCAGATCCCAGCTGTTGACCGGCGCATCGGCGCCCAGTGCGGCTTTAACCTTGTCGACGTTGTAGCCGATACCGGTGGTGCCCCACAGATAAGGAATGGCATATTTGTTACCCGGATCGTGCTGCGCCACTTTTTCCATCAGCGCCGGATCGAGGTTTTTGTAGTTAGGCAGTTTGCTCTTATCCAGCGGCTGGAATACCCCGGACTGCAGCTGACGCGCCAGGAAGCTTGAGGATGGCACCACCACATCATAGCCGGTGCTGCCCGCCATCAGTTTGCCTTCCAGGACTTCGTTGGAGTCAAACACATCGTAGACCACTTTGATGCCGGACTGCTTTTCAAAGTTCGGCACGGTGTCTGGCGAAATATAATCGGACCAGTTGTAGACGTGCAGCGTTTTATCTTCCGCCATGCTGATGGCCGATGCGGCCATCAGCGCAGCAGCTACCACAGCTGACAGCCATTTCTGACGTGAGTTGAACATATTTTTCCATCCTCCTGAGCGGGTCATTACAACGCTGCAAACCAGAGATCCCTGCATTGCGTTCTGTACAAGACGTCAGTGACACAATGAATCATTATTCAGCGGGAGTTTAATAGCAAAAACCTATAGCTGAGGCGCAGTTACGCGCCTGTTACAGCCCCGCAAGCATAGCCCCCCCGGTCAGGCTTCACCAGACCCCAGCGTAAAAAACGCCTGAAACCGATATTTTATGCATGTTTGAGCTATGAGGTTCGGCTTTGATGGCATAAACCACGACTAATATCTGGCGTTAAAGGGCAAAATGCAGAATAAAAAATTATCGCGGCAGCGGATGGCGGGTATAAAAAAGCCGTCTCAGGGACGGCTTAGTGTGTGACCATGTCGGGCTTAGTGCAGCACAGAATGAACGCTGGTCACCGGAACGTGCTCTTCTTCTTCGCCCACAATCAACAGATTGTTGGCAAAAGCTTCCAGGATCACCATCGAGATCTGCTCTTCACTCTGTTTCATAAAGTGCGAGAACTGACCAAAGGTTAACCCGGCGGTAGTAATCATTGACTGACAGACAATGAGTTTCGGCAGATTATCATCCTGAATGTCGATAAATGCTTTCACCGTCAGCGAACTGGCATTGATCTGCGACAAATCGCCAACCAGTGGAATCAGCGCCGTCGGCTTCACTTCAGCCAGCGCCGAAAACAGAATGACGTTGTCGACCAGATCGATTTTGGCGTCAAACACCCCATCGAAGTTTTGCATGTGCGGCAGATGAAGTGCCTGACAGGCATCGCATTCGAACCAGGTGATATTTTGCTGATCCAGCCAGCGACGCAGCAGGTCGATATCCGGAACGACAAGAGAATCCATCGTAAAATCCCAGTGGGGTGATAAACAGGCGACTTAGCTTACGGAAAAATGCGCGACGATGCCATGAAAACCGCTGAAAAGCGCGTGTCAGCCAGCGGTTTTAGGACGGAGCCCGGGGATGGCCTGCTGCTCGATCCGCGCGATCATCAGGGCGGCGATGTTAAGGTCACTGCTGGTTTCAATGCCTTCAAGACCGGGCGAGGCGTTAACTTCCATCACCAGCGGGCCGCGATGGGCGCGCAGAATATCGACACCCGCCACTTCCAGCCCGAGCGTGGCCGCCGCTTTCACGGCGATCAGGCGCTCCTGTTGCGTAATGACGACCGGGTAAGCTTTGCCGCCGCGATGCAGATTTGAGCGGAAGTCGCCCTCTTTCGCCACCCGCTCAATCGCTGCCACCACCTGATTGCCAATCACCAGACAGCGAACATCACGACCCTGTGCTTCTTTAATAAACTCCTGCACCAGAATATGGGCATTCAGGCCGCGAAAGGCGTCGATAACGCTTTCTGCCGCCTGCCGCGTTTCCGCCAGCACCACGCCAATGCCCTGGGTGCCCTCCACCAGCTTGACCACCAGCGGCGCACCGCCGACAAGGGCGACCAGATCAGCGGTGTCATCGGGTGAGGAGGCAAAGCCGGTAACCGGCATGTCGATGCCTTCCCGTGCCAGCAGCTGCAGCGAGCGCAATTTGTCACGGGTGCGGGTAATGGCGGCAGACTCATTCAGCGGATAGCTGCCGCACATCTCAAACTGTCGCAGCACGGCCGTGCCATAAAAGGTAATAGGGTTGCCGATGCGCGGGATAACCGCATCAAAATGGCCCAGCGGTTCACCACAGTAGTGAACCGCCGGTGAGGCGGGATTAATATTCATATAGCAGGAGAGCGGATCGATGATCCGGACCTGGTGGCCGCGCGCGGCGGCCTCCTCACGCAGTCGCCGACTGGAGTAGAGCGTCTCATCACGCGACAGGATAGCTATCTTCATCGCTGCTCTCCCTTGCTGGTTTAACGCGTGGCCCAGCCCTGCTGATGCAGATAATCGAGCATAAACGGACGCGTCTCTTTAATGATCAGGCGCTGGATCAGCTCACTCCAGGTTTCGCTGCGCTGGTTGCTGTCGCGCTGCTGATAATAGAGCTCTGTGCGGCTATCGTATTCGGCCAGCACCGCCGGATCCAGCGGCTGATAGCGGTTCTCATGCACCAGCATCGCGTGCGGCATACGCGGTTTGACGTCCGGCTTTGACTCCGGATGACCCAGGCAAAAACCAAACAGCGGCAGGACAAATTTCGGCAGGCCCAGCAGTTCTGTCACTTCCGCGATGCTGTTACGGATTCCGCCGATAAAGACGCCGCCCAGATCCAGCGATTCCGCTGCGACCATAGCATTCTGACCCATCAGCGCGGTATCGACGCAGCCCAGCAGCAACTGCTCGGCACGACCCAGCTGCGCATCAGGGCAAATCTGCAGATGGCGATTAAAGTCAGCGCAGAAGATCCAGAACTCAGGCGCATCCGCGACCCATGTCTGTCCGCCCGTCAGCGTCACCAGCTTGTCGCGCAGCGCTTTGTCGGTGATACGGATAATGGAAGAACACTGTAAAAAACTGGATGTGGACGCCGATTGCGCCGCAGTAATAATCGCTTCACGCTGTGCTTCGCTGACCGGCTGGTCAGTAAAAGCGCGGATTGAACGATGGCTGCACAGTAAATCAATGGTCGGTGTCATAAAGTCTCCAGCAACATTATCTTTTTTTGTCAGTTTGATTGAACAGCTGTGGTGCTATCGCTTTCGCGGTGCGCCACATTAACAGCCAGGCAGCAGGTAGCATCAGAACCACGCCAGCAATGAACAGCACAGTCGCCAGCGTTTTCACGTCCGCCAGGTCTGGCAGCGGAAGCCAGTGGTTGATCAGCAGCAGCGCGGCCACGATTAACAGGCCGCCAGCCGCCTCCAGCACCACCACAAATCGGGGTAATCTGGCTACACTCTGCATGATATCCTCCTGCCTTAGCGGCTGACTGAGCGTCAATTATGGTCAACAACCCAAAAATTGCGCGGGTTACACGGGCTGCCGGCGCGAAAAGCCTCTGATTCAGAGGCTTCCTGACCGGTCAGCAATAGCGTGCGGGCATCAGACTAACAGGCAAATCCTGCTTTCCTTAAGCGATACGAGCGGGCATCATGGTTGCCATTCTCTGTTTCATTGTGTGATACACATCACATAATAGTCGCTGCAAGGAGTTCTCAATGATTGCTGTTATTTTTGGTCGTCCGGGCTGTCCCTACTGTGTGCGTGCCCATGAACTGGCCGACAAGCTGACCGCTGAGCGTGATGATTTTAGCTACCAGTATGTCGATATCAACGCAGAAGGCATTACTAAAGCCGATCTGGAAGCGAGCGCCGGTAAACCGGTCAGCACCGTGCCACAGATTTTCGTCGACGAAAAACATATTGGTGGTTACACCGAGTTTGCGGCCTGGACTAAAGAGAATCTGGGATTTGCCGCGTAAGTACAGATAGCCGGAATGAAAAAGGCGAGACAGGTTTTCCTGTCTCGCCTTTTTACTTTCTGCCTGACACTCATCACCCGGCACAGTTTAATTAAGTGAGGCCATCACTATCTGCATCAACCGCACCAGCAAGGCACCGCAGCCTGCCCAGAACAGCGCGCTAAGGCTCCATGCGACCACAAAAAGTGCATTGCTGTGGATAAACAGGCTGCTGTTTAACAGCAGTGCTGCCAGTAACGTTCCCCACAGCCCCATCAGCAGGGTACTTTTTAACGGGCTTTCCACCTGCACCAATGCCATCACAATACCGGGCAACATAAAGAGCAGTAATTCGGGCTGACCACGAAGCGGGCCGGGACCGACCTGCCAGAAATGACAGGTAAAGACAAACACCAGACTATACAACACCACGCCGCACAGGCGGGTAGTCCAGAGATAAGAACGCTGCGGCATACCACCCCACTGATTAAAAGTAACCCCGACAATAACCTGCTGATAACCCTGATGCGTTCAGATGGAAATAAAAAGAAACAGTTCGCTGTGGCAACGAATGAAAACAGCCAATGGCTGTGAAAGATATTTGTGATTAGAATAGCGCCGCGGTAAAGGTTCCATTTGCAGTACTGATGCAACAGCACCTCAACGGCCTGCTCACGATAGCGAAAAACAGGCTACTCTTCAATAGGTTACATGTAAACAAGAAGTTAAACAGTGAATATTAACGTCGCAGGATTGTTAAGCGGAAATGACATTTTGTTATTGTTTGTCGTTTTAGCGCTCGGCCTCTGTCTGGGTAAGTTGCGTCTGGGCTCGGTTCAGCTGGGAAATTCGATTGGCGTATTAGTGGTTTCGCTCTTATTAGGCCAGCAGCACTTTACGATCAATACCGATGCATTGAGTCTGGGCTTTATGCTGTTTATTTTTTGTGTCGGCGTCGAAGCCGGTCCCAACTTTTTTTCCATTTTCTTTCGCGACGGCAAAAACTATTTCATGCTCGCCATCGTCATGGTGGTCAGCGCACTGTTGCTGGCGCTGGGACTGGGAAAATTCTTTGGCTGGGATATCGGTCTCACCGCCGGCATGCTGGCGGGGTCGATGACCTCAACGCCGGTGCTGGTCGGGGCGGGCGATACCCTGCGGCAAAGCATCAGCGATCCGAAGCAGCTTGGATTGATGCAGGATCAACTGAGCCTCGGCTATGCCGTAACCTATCTGATAGGCCTGGTCAGTCTGATTTTCGGCGCACGTTATCTGCCCCGTCTGCAACATCAGGATCTGCCCACCTGCGCTCAGCAGATCGCCCGGGAACGCGGTCTGGATGCGGACAGCCAGCGCAAAGTCTTCCTGCCGGTGATCCGTGCCTATCGCGTCGGTCCTGAACTGGTGGCGTGGAGCGGCGGCAAAAACCTGCGTGAACTGGGCATCTATCGTCAGACCGGTTGCTACATTGAGCGCATCCGCCGCAACGGTATTCTCGCCAGTCCCGACGGTGATGCGGTGTTGCAGCTCGGTGATGATATCTCGCTGGTGGGCTATCCCGATGCTCACGCCCGGCTCGACCCCAGCTTCCGCAACGGCAAAGAGGTTTTTGACCGCGACCTGCTGGATATGCGCATCGTCACAGAAGAGATCGTGGTGAAAAACCACAATGCGGTAAACAAACGCCTCAGCAAGTTAAACCTCACCGATCACGGCTGCTTCCTGAACCGGGTGATACGCAGTCAGATAGAGATGCCGATCGACGACAGTATCATGCTGAACAAAGGTGATGTGCTGCAGGTCAGCGGCGAGGCACGACGGGTCAAAAGCGTGGCGGATCGCATTGGCTTTATCGCGATTCACAGTCAGATGACCGATCTCTTAGCCTTCTGCGCCTTCTTTATCGTGGGTCTGATGATTGGTCTGATCACCTTCCAGTTCAGCAATTTCAGTTTTGGTATTGGTAACGCCGCGGGCCTGCTGTTCGCCGGTATCATGCTCGGCTTCCTGCGCGCCAACCACCCGACCTTTGGTTATATTCCGCAGGGCGCGCTCACCATGGTGAAAGAGTTCGGTCTGATGGTGTTTATGGCGGGAGTAGGATTGAGTGCCGGTAGCGGCATTAATCACGGCCTGAGCAGCGACGGTGCAATGATGCTGCTGTGCGGCCTGCTGGTCAGCCTGATTCCGGTGATCATCTGCTATCTGTTTGGTGCTTATGTGTTGCGGATGAACCGCGCCCTGCTGTTTGGCGCCATCATGGGCGCGCGTACCTGCGCACCGGCCATGGAGATCATCAGTGATACGGCACGCAGCAATATCCCGGCGCTGGGCTATGCCGGGACCTATGCCATCGCCAACGTGTTGCTGACGCTGGCGGGGACGCTGATTGTGATTATCTGGCCGATATTGCCCTTATAAAATTTTTTTGCCTGCGTCCAGAACTTTATTGTTAAGGGATAGTCATAATAAGTGCCACTGCTTTTCTTTGAAATCCCCAAATTGTGGAGCCCGCTGGTCTTTTTCCCGGCGGGTTTTTTTATGCCCTTTTTTCGTCCCTGCCCGTCATTCCCCGCCTGATTCGCAACTGCAAGTGTCATAAAACTTAAACCGTTACACAACCCAACGGCAGATTAAGAGCCTTTCTATAGACGAACAAAACGGTAAAAAGCAGGATAGTCCGCTGTTTAGTTAGCAATTTGTGCTGACTGATTGGGTGAGCGAGCTGTCGCTGACCGTTTTTTGCCGCTGTTATCGGGCCGGGCTGGCGGGATGCTGCCAGCTGCCGTTAACCGGACTGTCTGCTGAGGAATTTATCCCGAAATGGAAGAGCTGAACCATTCACTGTTTACTGCCATTAATGCCACACCGGCTTCACCCGCCTGGTTACTGCAGCTGGCGACGTTTTTTGCCAAAGATCTGATCGCCATCGTGCCGCTGTTAATTGTGGCGATGTGGCTCTGGGGACCGCGCGATCAGGTGTCTTCGCAGCGGGTACTGGTACTGAAAACCGGTATGGCGCTGATCTATGCGCTGGCGATCTCCTGGTCTGTGGGCCAGCTTTTACCGCATCCCCGCCCTTTCGCTATCGGTTTTGGTTACCAGTTCCTGCATCACGCTGCCGATGACTCCTATCCCAGCGATCACGGCACCACGATATTCACCTTTGCACTGGCTTTTATCTTCTGGCATCGCCTCTGGTCAGGTGTGGTTCTGATGGTGGCCGGTTGCGCTATTGCCTGGTCGCGGGTCTACCTTGGCGTTCACTGGCCAATGGATATGCTGGGCGGGTTCCTGGTGGGTCTGCTGAGCTGTCTGGCTTCGCATCTGGCGTGGCAGTTCTATGGCGAGCGGATGCTGGCGGTGATCAATCCACTCTATCGGTCGCTGTTTGCCGTGCCGATTCGCAAAGGCTGGACGCAGGATTAAGAAAGGGACGCCTTAGCGTCCCCAGCACTGTGGCAAACCCGGATTTACCGCAGCGAATAAGCTTAAAGCGCAGGGAACAGGGTCAGAGGAGGAAAGCGTCCCGCGCCAGGGACGGCGCGGGCCGAGCGTGTCATGGATGACGGATTTTGCGTCTTTCCGATCTGACCCTGTTCCCTGTGCAGGCTCGGGCTCAACGCAGTACGAGCCTGCGTCCCTGCTTACTTATGAAAACCACTTCCCGAACCAGCCATTAAATTTCATCATCACGAAATCAATCATCCGGCTGAAGAACCCGCCTTCCGGCACATCCTGCATCACCACTAGTGGCCGCTGCTCAATGGTTTTCCCGTCCAGCTGGAAATCGATGGTGCCGACCACCTGATTCTTCTTCAGCGGAGCTTCCAGCTGCGGCGTAGTGAGTCTGAAACTCGCCTTCAGATTCTTCATCTGCCCTTTAGGGATGGTCAGCGCAGCATCTTTCGCCACGCCCAGATTGACCTGGCTGCGATCACCGAACCAGACCCGCTGCTGCGCAAACGGCGCATCCGCTTTAATCGGTGTGACCGTTTCAAAGAAACGGAAGCCCCATGTCAGCAGCTTTTCGCTTTCGCGGAAACGAATCGCATCGCTGGCGGTGCCCAGCACCACCGAGATCAGACGCATATCGCCTTCGGTTGCTGAAGCGACCAGATTATTTCCCGCGCCCGAGGTGTGCCCGGTTTTGACGCCATCAACCTTGAGGTTGGTGCTCCACAACAGGCGGTTGCGGTTGATCTGGCGAATATTATTGAAGGTAAACTCTTTCTCTTTATTCAGCGCGTACTCTTCAGGCACATCGCGGATCAGCGCCTGAGCAATCAGCGCCATGTCACGCGCGGTACTGTACTGCCCTTCTGCATCCAGACCGTGCACCGTCATAAAGTGGGTATTCTGCAGTCCCAGCGCCTTCACATAGTTGTTCATCAGGCCGATAAACGAATCCTGACTGCCCGCGACATAATCCGCCAGCGCAATGCAGGCGTCATTGCCGGACTGGATCACGATTCCCTTATTCAGCTCATGCACCGGAATACGATCGCCCGGCTTGAGGAACATCAGCGACGAGCCGCGCAGCTTAGGGTTGCCGGTGGCCCAGGCATCCTGTCCGACGGTAACCAGGTCATCCGGCTTAATTTTGCCCGCTTTAATCGCCTGACCCACAACATAGCTGGTCATCATTTTAGTCAGACTGGCGGGGTCGAGGCGCTGATCGGCACTCGATTCGGTTAACACCTTACCGCTGGCGTAGTCGATCAGAATCCACGCTTTAGCATCAATGCCTGGCGCGGCGGGAGCCTGCTCAGCAAAAACGCTGACGGGGGCAAGAATCAGTAATGAAGTGGCAGCAAGGTGCCGCAGGCGAGATGTGAAGCGAGTGTTTGTCATGGGCTTGGCCGGATTGTCCTTGTTAAATCGAAATTCCAGGGGCAGAAAATTCTCACTCAAACGCTAACCCTTGACGGCAGGGAAAAAAACCGTCGAATCGTAAAGTTTTTTAGAGTTTAGTAGAGTAACCTTGGCATAAGTGCCGCGCGCGTGCCGCTTTTCCCCGATTCTGTCGCTATCAAAACTGCGTGAAATTCCGATTTTTCGCAGAAGAGTTAAGCCCGTCACAAATATCAGTTAACCTGAACGCCAGTCAGCCGAGGAGACCGACCATGGACTTAGCCCTTTTTGATCTGGATGAAACACTCATTTGTGAAGACAGCACCAGCCTGTGGCTGCGCTGGCTGGTATCACAGGGATTCGCCCCCAGTGAACTGATTGATCAGGAACAGGCATTAATGAGCCAGTACTATGCCGGTACGCTGTCGATTGAAGAGTATATGAATAAAACACTCTCCCCTCTGGCGGGCATGGCCACGCTTACCGTTGAAGGCTGGGTGCGCCGCTTCATTCACCGCGACATTATGCCACGCGTTTATCCTGCGGCCCGCGAGCGGATTGAGTGGCACCGGGCGCGTGGCGACAAGGTCATGATCATCTCCGCCAGCGGCGAGCATCTGGTGGTGCCGATTGCAGAGAAGCTGGGTGCCTGCGGCGCGCTGGCGATTGGCGTTGAAATCGTGGACGAGCGCTACAGCGGCAACACTTACGGCACCATGACCTATAAAGAGGGTAAAGTCACCCGACTGGGTGACTGGAAAGCGCTGCAGCAGGACGAGGCCTTTGACCGCACCTGGGCCTACAGCGATTCGATGAACGACCTGCCGCTACTGGAACAGGCCGATCATGCCCATGTCATCAACCCTGACGAACGGCTGCACCAGGAAGCGTTAAACCGCGGCTGGCAGGTTTATCACTGGGCGCGCTGACTCAGCGCCTGGTCCATCAGGCGTAACTGTTGCTGGCAGCCTGGACACGGACAGCGCGGAACAATCCGTAGTACACGTAGTCCGTGAGGATTACTCGCTGCGCTCGCTCCTTCAGGGCCGCCCTGACGGGCGTTCAGGTTGCTAAAGCAGCCTGTGTGAGCACTGCCCGGGCCCAGACTGACCAATAAAATAGCCCGGGAACAGGCACTTAGCCGCGGGAAGCGCCAGCGTCCTGCGCTAATCCCACTTTCAGCAGCTTGCCATTGGCCTCATCGGTCAGCACATAGAGCCAGCCATCCGGCCCCTGCCGCACATCGCGAATCCGCGCCTTCTGATCATCCAGCAGTCGTTGCTCTTCCACCACTTTCTCGCCGTTGATACTCAGACGAATCAGGTTTTTCTCTTTCAGAGCGCCGATAAACAGCGAGTTTTTCCACTGCGGAAAACGGGCGCTATTGTAGAACGCCATGCCGCTGATGGCCGGAGAATCCTTCCAGTGATAAAGCGGCGGTTCGGTACCCGCAACCTGTGTGCCTTGTGACTCCGGCACTTTGTCACCGCTATAGTCAATGCCGTGGGTTGCCAGCGGCCAGCCGTAATTCTTGCCCCGCTCCATGATATTTACTTCATCGCCGCCGCGCGGGCCATGCTCATTTTCCCATATCTTACCGGTCCAGGGGTTAAGCGCCAGCCCCTGCGGATTACGCAAACCATAAGCCCAGATCTCTGGCCGTGCGCCGCGCTGTTTCGCAAACGGGTTATCGTCCGGCACGCTGCCATCGGCGTTGAGCCGCAGCAGTTTGCCCTGCAGCTTATCGAGATCCTGCGCAGCGCTGCTGGCAAAGTTATCGCCGAAGGCGATCCAGAGATAGCCCTGGGTATCAAACGCCAGCCGGGTACCGATGTTGTTGCCGCTGGAGAGCATCGGCGTCTGCCGAATCACCTCGCGGAAATCGCTGAGTTGCCGGTTATCCTTGCTCAGTGTGCCCACGCCTACCACCGCGCCCGCTTTGCCACTGCTGTTCGCTTCGGTATAGCTAAGCCAGACGCGACGACTGGTGGCAAAATCGGGTGCCAGCACCACATCCAGCAGGCCACTCTGCCGTTCTGCCCAGACCTTTGGCACCCCCTGGATCGGCTGCGAAAGGCCCTTCTCCGGGCTCCAGCTGCGTAGTTGTCCGCTACGTTCGGTAATCAGCAGCGTTTTGTTGTCGGGCAGGAAAGCGACGGACCATGGATGTTGTAACTTATCCTGTAATACCTCGACCTTTACGTCGGCGGCAAACAGGGGGGCGGTACAGAACAGTGCGCCACTTAGCAACAAGGCAGTTGAGAAACGGGCCATAACGATCTCCTGACGGGATAGAATGCCCTTAAGCGTAGTCAGCCCCTCTGCAATGATGTTGAGGATTTACAAAAGATTAATCAGGGCGACAGCGCTCTGCTGTCGCCCGTCAGAGTCAGGGCGCGTTAAAACTGACCGTGTCACGCACCATCGTATCGATACCAGGCTTCAGCTCGTCAAAGGTGATCGGCGTATTGCTGTTACTGACCGTTTTGCCAAAGGCTTTGCGAACCACCCGGATCATCGGTTTGCCCGTCACCGCATCGCTGGCTTCTATCTCCAGAAACAGTTCGCTGTTCTGAGTACGATGCCCTGACGCCGCCATGGTGCTGGCAACGACCGCGGCAACCGGTACCACTTCATAAAACTGCACGCCCTGATTTTCTGCTGACACGGCTGTAATGGCGGCCCTTACCTTCAGAGTATGCGGCGTAGCCTGATTCACCAGCGGCAGGCGGGTGGCTATCGCGCCTTTTAGCTGGATCTCGGTGTAACTTAGCACCTGATCCAGCGTTTGCTGAGTGACGCGTGGCGTGGGGTGCGCCGCCGGGTAGTAGATCAGCGATGTATAAAGCACATCTTTATAATGGCTGCTTTGATAATCGGGTGAAATCCAGCGCAGAGTCGGTTCACCACTGGCTGACGACGTCGGTTGCAACTGGCTGTAATCGCTTAAAAAACCTGAATATTGCTGCTTATCAGCAACATGAGAAGTACAACCACTGAGCAGCACGGCAGAGACCGCCAGAAGAGCAGCAACGGAAGTTTTACGCATCATCAACTCGCTTGTATCAGGAAGGTTTAAGCAAGCATAGATAAGCCAGAGGGGAAATGCAGAATAACAGAGGCGGTTTTACGCTGTTATGCAGAATGAGTAGCAGGAAAACCCGCTGCAGAGCACAGCGGGCGAAAAATATTACTCAAAGCAGGTATCAGGATTCTCAGACAGGGTGATGAACTGTTTGCCCCCCTGGGTCAGCGCCATAATGGTGCCGCTTTCGATATCGTAAACCCAGCCGTGCAGACGCAGCTTACCGTTACGCAGCGCGACGGAGACGGAAGGATGGGTTTTCATGTTGTTCAGCTGGGCGATGACGTTCTCTTTGACCATCTCGTTCAGCTTCTTCTCTGGTGAGTCATACTCACGCTGCTCAACCACCGCTTTTGCCGCATCGGCATAGCGCAGCCAGTGCTCAACCGCAGGCATGGTATCCATGCAGGCGCAGGAGGCGATGGCGTTCATGGCACCACAGTTAGAGTGACCACAGATGATGATGTCGGAGACGCCCAGCGCGACCACCGCATATTCGATAGTGGCGGAGACACCGCCTGGCTCCGGGCCGAATGAGGGAACGATGTTGCCCGCATTGCGGATAACGAACAGCTCTCCTGGCTCCTGCTGCGTCACCAGTTCAGGCACCAGACGGCTATCTGAACAGGAGATGAACAGCGCTTTCGGATTTTGATTTGATGCCAGGCTTTTGAAAAGATCCTTCCTTTCAGGAAACACATTCTGCTGGAAATTCAGAAATCCGTTGATGATCTCTTTCATTATTTAGCTCTCACATTATCCATTTCATTACCTGAGGGGCATAGCCCCCTCAGTGGGGTTTGCCCGTTTATTATTAATGAAAACAAGTGAATATCAACCCGCGTTTTACCGGATGCTTTAAACAGCGCCCACTGTCAGCGTTTCGCTTGTCCGCCAGTCAGAGGCTCCGCAGCCAATTTCTTTTTATAGCACGGGAAGTTATTGGAAAAAGCACGCTTTGAACCGCCCGTTTTTTTGCCTGTGCCGTGGATCGGCTTTTACGCGTTTTTTCACTACTTTACGCCTCCGGCTCGCCAGCAGAAAAGGTTTCTCTTCTGCTGCTGTCTGACCTTATCTGGCAAGCGTGGCGGGAGATGGGGTTTGAGGGCGTGGCGAAACGGTTGTGCGTCTGGCAGCACGGGCGCTGCGCCAGAGCCGTTGCAGGCAAGAAATGAGGGATAAGATTGAGCAGGACGGGTTCACTAAAACAACCCCGGCAGCAGGGGGTAGCGGCTGCCGGGAGAGCAGCGTTAACGCTTAACCATACTGCTGCTGATGCGCTTTTTTACGTCGCAGATAGTCCTCATCTGCACGAAGTTTGTCCCAGTAACCTTTGAAAATAGCCGCCGCCGCGGCTTTTTCCTCGTTGACGCCGCGCGGCAGCTCCTTGCCATCCGCGTCATATTTGCGTCCGCCCTTATGGTTGCTGTAACGGCGCGCGCGGGTATACCCCATCTGAATAAATTTGCGCGCCATATCCATGCCGACAAAATCGTCCTTGCGCCGATACTCCTCAAACAGCGCCATGATTTTCTCAGCCGACTCTTCAGCAATGGGAACGGTACGAAAACGCCAGTGTGGCAGTATTTCGCCTTTATAAGGCTCGACCATCAGCACGCCCTGCTCGCCACGCCCGACCTGATAAAGCTCGGGGTGCTGGCGGAAGTCGATAGTGCTGAAGTCCTGATCATAATCGAAAGGTTTCATCTCTTTAGTTTAGGATCAAGTGCGTCGCGCAGCCCGTCTCCGAGTAAATTAAATGCCAGAACGGTGAGGAAGATGGCCAGGCTGGGGAAAATCGCCACGTGAGGCGCGATAACCATGTCGGCCCGCGCCTCATTCAGCATTGCACCCCACTCCGGCGTAGGCGGTTGCGCTCCTAGTCCCAGAAACGACAGGCTGGCCGCGGTAATGATTGAGGTACCGACCCGCATGGTAAAATAGACCACAATCGGCGATACCGTGCCGGGCAGGATATGCCGCATCAGGATAGTCCAGTCAGAAGCGCCAATACTGCGTGCCGACTCAATATAGGTCTGATGCTTCAGCACCAGCGTATTGCCGCGAACCAGCCGGGCAAACGCCGGGATACTGAAGATAGCGACCGCCACAATCACATTACTCATACCGCTGCCCATAATCGCCACCACCGCAATCGCCAGCAGAATGCCGGGAAAGGCAAACAGCACATCACAAATGCGCATGGTGATGCGGTCCCACCAGCCTTCGTAATAGCCGGCTAACAGACCAAAGAATGTGCCGATCAGCGCGCCGATCACTACCGAAAAGAAGCCCGCAATCAGGGAAATACGCGTGCCGACCAGCACCCGACTGAAGATGTCGCGCCCCAGCGAATCGACGCCAAACAGATGCATCAGCGAGGGGCCTTCGTTGAGCCGGTCATAATCGTAGTAGTTCTCTGCGTCGAATGGCGCAATCCACGGGGCGATAACCGCCAGCACAATCAGTACCAGCACAAACAGCCCGGCCAGCAGCGCTACCGGCTGTCCTCTGAAACGCCGCCAGAATTCACGCCACGGCGTTCGCACCCGATTCTCCGCAATCAGCGGCATCGTTTTCAGTGCCGCTTCGCGTCGCCAGTTTTTCATCGCGACTCCTTAAAGCGAATAGCGGGATTAATCACCGCATAGAGCATGTCGACAAACAGGTTGATCAGAATAAACTCCAGTGAAAACAGCAAAACTTCCGCCTGAATAACCGGGTAGTCGCGCATCGCCACGGAATCGACCAGCAGTCGCCCCAGGCCCGGCCAGTTAAACACCACCTCGACCACGATCGATCCGCCCAGCAGGAAACCAAACTGCAGCCCCATCATCGTCACCACCGGGATCATGGCGTTGCGCAGGCCATGCTTCACCACCACCAGCGACTCGCGCACCCCTTTGGCCCGGGCGGTCCGCATATAATCTTCCTGCATCACCTCCACGAATGAGGCGCGGGTAAAGCGCGCCATCACCGCCGCTACCGCCGCGCCCAGGGTGATGGAGGGCAGAATGTAATGTTTCCAGCTCTCTGCACCGACGGTTGGCAGCCATCCCAGCTCCACCGAGAAGACCTGCATCAGCAGCATGCCCAGCGCAAAGGCGGGAAACGAAATGCCCGACACCGCCAGGGTCATCCCCAGTCGATCGGGCCAGCGATTGCGCCAGACAGCGGAAACGATGCCGATTGCCATGCCAAAAATCACTGCCCAGATCATGCTGACCAGCGTCAGCCACAAAGTTGGCATAAAGCGTGAGGCGATCTCCTCCGCGACCGGCCGCTTCGAGACCATCGACTGGCCGAAATCGCCCTGCAGTGCATTCAGCATAAAGTGCCAGAACTGCTGCGGCAGCGGCAGGTCGAGTCCCAGCTCCTGACGCACCAGCGCCACCACCGAGGCATCGGCTTCCGGCCCGGCGATCAGACGCGCCGGGTCGCCCGGCAGCAGGTGAACAAACAGGAACACCAGCACCGCCACAATCAGCAGCGTGGGGATCAGCCCAAAGAGTCGTTTGAGAAAATAGTTAAACATGCAACATCCTGCAGCTGCGGCCAGCCTCACGGGCTGGCCGGCTCCGTTACTTCAGAGTTGCCTCATCGAAATTGAATGAGGTATCGGGCATCACATAAAAACCGCTGAGGTTTTTGCTGTTGGCAGAAACCAGCTGCTCAACCACCAGTGGGATCCACGGGTGATCCTGCCAGATGGTATCCTGCGCATCTTTATAGAGACGCGCTTTCTCAGCACGGTCGGTGGTTTTCAGCGCATCTGCCAGATCTTTATCGACCTTAGGATTGCTGTAAAACGCGGTATTGAAGATCGCCGGTGGCCAGGCCGTAGTAGCAAACAGTGGCGTCAGTGCCCAGTCCGCTTCGCCGGTTGAGGCGGACCAGCCGGTGTAGAACATGCGCACGCCGCTCTCTTTCTGGCCCTTGCCTTCTACTTCAGCGGCACGCTGACCCGCATCCATCGCCGTAACTTTAACTTTCACGCCAACCTGCGCCAGCTGCTGCTGGGTGAACTGCAACACTTTCTGCGCGGTGCTGTGGTTGTGTGAGGACCAGAGCGTGGTTTCAAACCCGTTCGGGTAACCCGCCTCTTTCAGCAGGGCTTTTGCTTTGGCCGGATCGTAGCTGATGGCCGGATAGGTCTGAGCGAAGTCGATGGTGGGCGGCACGATGCCGGTAGCAGGCGTGGCGTAACCGGAGAACGCCACTTTCGCCAGCGCCTGACGGTTAATGGCATATTCCAGCGCTTCACGCACCTTTGGATTGTCGAACGGCTTCTGAGTGACATTAAGGCTGATGTAACGCTGCATAATCGATGGCGTGGTTACCACTGCAAGCTTGCTGTTCTTCTCCAGCAGTTTTGCCTGCTCATAGGGCACCGGGAAAGCAAAGTTCGCTTCGCCGGTCTGCAGCATCGCCGCGCGGGTATTGTTATCCACCACCGGTCGCCAGGTAATGCTGTCCAGCTTCGGATAGCCCCGCTTCCAGTAGCCGTCCCACTTCTTCACCTTAACAAAATCGGTCTGGTTCCAGGTTTCAAACACAAACGGGCCGGTTCCTACCGGATGGAAACCGATCTCTTTGCCATATTTTTTCAGCGCGGTGGGCGAAATCATCGCCGCCGCCGGATGGGCCAGAATGTTGATAAAGGCGGAGAACGGCTCTTTCAGCGTTACTTTTACCGTAGTCGGATCCACCACTTCGGTGCTGGCGATATGTTTAAACAGGTTGTAGCGCTTGAGATGGTTATCCGGGTTGCTGGCGCGATCGAGGTTGACCTTTACCGCATCCGCATTGAAGTCAGTGCCATCCTGGAATTTAACCCCGGAACGCAGTTTGATGGTGTAGGTCAGGCCGTCGGCGCTGGCCTGATAGCTCTCAGCCAGCACGTTGGTGAGCTTCATCTCTTTATCAAAGCCAAACAGGCCCTGATAGAAGGATTTCGCGACCGCCTGCGACAGCGTGTCGTTGGCGTCATAGGGATCGAGAGTGGTGAAGTTGGACGCGACGGCAATCACCGCATCCTGTGCTGCCCAGGCGGGCAATGCCATTGCGCTGCTTAACACGCCAGCCGCCAGTAACCCTTTACGCATCGTAATCTGCATCTTGTTCTCCTGTAATCCCTGTCGGGTTGGTCGCCGGGGCGACATCGTCACTGTTCAGGTCGCGCTGATAACGTGGCGGGCGACGAAATGGCCCGGAGCCACCTCCATCAGCGGCGCCACTTCAGGTTCATCCCCTAACGCATGAATCGGGCTGGGGATCTCATCGACCAGTAAGGCTCGTTCGCGACGCCGGTGAGCCGGATCGGCTACCGGCACCGCTGCCATGAGTTTTCGGGTGTAAGGGTGCTGAGGCTGCTCAAACACCGCCTGACGCGGCCCCATCTCGACAATCTGACCGAGATACATCACCGCCACGCGGTGGCTGATACGCTCCACCACCGCCATATCGTGAGAAATAAACAGGAAGGCGATGCCAAACTCGCGCTGCAGGTCGAGCATCAGATTAATTATCTGCGCCTGAATTGACACATCCAGCGCCGAGACGGACTCATCGGCGATCACCACTTTGGGATTAAGCGCCAGCGCGCGAGCTATACAGATGCGCTGACGCTGGCCGCCGGAAAATTCATGGGGATAGCGCTGAGCATGTTCCGGCAGCAGACCCACTTTATCCAGCAGCCAGGCAACTCGCTGCTCCGCCTCGTGCCGCGGCATCGCCTTGTGGACCAGCAGCGGCTCCATAATGGAGAAGCCAACCGTCAGCCGGGGATCGAGCGAGGCGTAGGGATCCTGGAAGATAAACTGAATGTCGCGTCGCAGATGGGCCAGCGCGGCACCCGACAAATGGTCTATCCGCTGCCCGTCAAACGTCAGGGTGCCACCCTGACTGGCAACCAGCTTCAGCAGCGATCGTCCGGTGGTCGATTTACCACAGCCAGACTCCCCCACCAGCGCCAGTGTCTCACCGGCATAGAGATCAAAACTGACTTTTTCGACGGCATGCACCCGGCTTTTAACGCGGTTCAGCAGGCCGCCGCGAATATCAAAGCGGGTGACCAGATCGCGCACCTGCAAAATGGGTGGCTGCAGGCGGCGAACCGTATCCTGCGGTACGTCATCAACGGCATCGCTGTGCAGCAACGGAAATTTGGCTGGCAGGGGCTGGCCCTGCATCGAACCGAGCTTTGGCACCGCCGCCAGCAGCGCCTGGGTATAGGGCTGCTGCGGGGCGCTGAACAGCCTGGCTACCGGGGCATTTTCTACTACTTCGCCGCGATACATCACCTGAACCCGATCGGCCATTTCGGCCACCACGCCCATATCGTGAGTGATAAAAATCACGCCCATCTGCATCTCTTTTTGCAGCACGCGGATAAGCTGCAGAATCTGCGCCTGAATGGTGACGTCGAGCGCGGTGGTCGGCTCATCGGCAATCAGCAGGGCCGGTTTGCAGCAGAGCGCCATGGCGATCATCACGCGCTGACGCATCCCGCCCGACAGTTGATGCGGAAAGCGGGATAACACCTTTTGCGCATCGGGAATTCGTACCAGATCCAGCATCCGGCGCGCTTCGGCCAGCGCGCCAGCGTGGCTCAGGCCCTGATGCAGACGGATGGATTCCGCGATCTGCTCGCCCACGGAGAAGACCGGATTCAGCGAGGTCATCGGCTCCTGGAAGATCATCGCCATATCCGCACCGCGCACCCGGCGCATCTGACCTTTTGAGGCGCGCATCAGATCCAGCACGTCGCCGTTGCGACGCCGCAACAGCACCTCGCCGCTGACCCTCCCGCCAGCCTGCTCAATCAGCCGCATCAGCGCCAGCGAGGTCACTGATTTCCCCGAGCCTGACTCCCCCACCAGCGCCAGCGTTTCGCCGCGAAACAGATCGAGTGATAAATGACGCACCGCGTCAGTGACGGTGGTTTCGTGCTGAAAACGCACATTGAGATCGCGCACCGCCAGGACCTGCTCAGGGGCCAGCGGCGGTAACGTTTGCCTGTCGCTCATCTCTGCTCCTTAACTTTCGCGATAGATAGCGACGTCTGCCACTTCGCCAACCCGCGCCACACCGCGATACATCCCTTCGCTGTTGAACGGCAGCGCCACGTTGCCTGCGCGATCGACGGCAATCAGCCCCCCGCTGCCGCCCAGCTCCAGCACGCTGTCATGAATGACATTAACTGTGGCCTGCTGCAGCGAGCGCCCGGCGTAGCGCATCTGCGCTGCCACATCGTAGGCCGCCAGCGTCCGCATAAAGACTTCTCCGGTGCCGGTACAGGAGACCGCCACGCTGTCGTTACTGGCGTAACAGCCCGCGCCTGGCAGCGGCGAGTCGCCGACCCGCCCGGCCTGCTTGTTGGTCATACCGCCCGTTGACGTGGCGGCCGCGAGGTTGCCCTCAAGATCCAGCGCGACGGCCCCCACCGTACCAAACTTACGGTCCGGGTCGAGCGGGTCGTCGCTGTGCGCAGCACCATCATGGTCCAGCACTGCCGTATCGCTGTTCAGCGCGCGTTGCAACTGCTCCCAGCGTTCCGGGGTTGAGAAGTAATCAGGCGTGACCGTTTCCAGCCCGTGCGCTTCAGCAAACTGCTCTGCGCCCTCGCCGATAAACAGGACATGCT
This sequence comes from Pantoea sp. paga, assembly GCF_007558755.1. Lineage (NCBI taxonomy): Bacteria > Pseudomonadati > Pseudomonadota > Gammaproteobacteria > Enterobacterales > Erwiniaceae > Pantoea > Pantoea sp. paga. The sequence continues at coordinate 460,744 of NZ_VLTF01000002.1, read as the reverse complement.
CGCTATGTTCCAGCACGGCACGTGCCGCCAGCACCGGATTCCGTACCCGCGTTACGCCCGCGACCGCTCCTGCACCCAGCGTGCGGCCATCCATGATGCAGGCATCGAGTTCATGGGTGCCCTGATGGGTGAAGACCGCACCTTTACCGGCGTTAAACAGCGGGCACTCTTCCAGCAGTCGCACCGCTTCGGTCACCGCATCGAGTGCGCTGCCGCCCTGAGCCAGTATCTGCTGGCCCTGAGTGACAATATCGTGTAGCGCCTGACGATAGAGTTGCTCTTTTTCGGCGCTCATTGCTGAGCGCGTAATGGCACCGGCGCCTCCATGAATGGCGATCACTGCATTGACCATAACGATCTACCCTGTGGTTGCATCAGGACGAAAAACACTGATTTAAAATGGTTTTCACCCATTTTTGGTGATTTTTGACTATAGAAAGCCTGCTAAGTGTTGTAAAGCGGAAACTGTTCCTGTGGTTATAACCTTTTCTTACCGCCATATTTCACTTTGGTCACAACAACAGGCAAGTCAGGCCGACACCGATGTGACTCAGCGGCTAATTCCCACCATAATAAGCAGCATCTGAGATAACCAGGCTGGAATATCCATGGAAAGTTTTACTGCAGGCTTGATCTCCCTTGAGGAGGCACAACAAAAAATGCTGTCACAGCTGACGCCCGTCACCGACTCTCTTAGCGTGCCGCTGGCCGAAGCGGTCGGGCGTATCACCGCCAAAGCGGTGACTTCACCGATTGCCGTGCCACCATTTGATAACTCTGCGATGGATGGCTACGCCGTCAGGCTGGCAGACGCCAGTAGCGGTCAGCCGCTGCCGGTGGCGGGTAAAGCCTTTGCCGGCGCACCGTTTAGCGGTGAATGGCCGCAGGGCAGCGTGATTCGCATCATGACCGGTGCGCCGGTGCCCGCAGGCTGTGAAGCAGTAGTAATGCAGGAGCAGACCGAAACACAGGATGATGCGATTATGATCACCGCGCCGGTCCGTCCCGGACAGAACATTCGTCTCATCGGCGATGATATTCAGCCAGGCACCGTGGTGCTGGAAGCGGGAACGCGGCTGGGCGCGGCGGAGCTGCCACTGCTCGCCTCACTGGGTATCGCGCAGGTCAGCGTGCTGCGAAAACTGCGGGTCGCTATCTTCTCCACCGGTGATGAACTCCAGCCGGTCGGCGAGCCGCTGGCCGAAGGCCAGATCTACGATACCAACCGCTTTGCGGTATCGCTGATGCTGCATAAGCTGGGTTGCGAAGTCATCGACCTTGGCATCATCAAAGATGACCTGGCCGCACTGCGTGCTGCTTTCACCGAGGCCGATCGGCAGGCGGATGTCGTGATTACTACCGGCGGCGTCTCGGTGGGCGAAGCGGACTTCACCAAAACGATGCTGGAAGAGCTTGGTGCCATCAGCTTCTGGAAGCTGGCGATCAAGCCTGGCAAACCATTTGCCTTTGGCCGCCTCAACAGCAGCTGGTTCTGCGGCCTGCCAGGTAATCCGGTCTCCGCCGCCGTGACCTTTTATCAGCTCGTCCAGCCGCTGCTTGCCACCCTCACCGGCCAGCAAAAATCAGCATTGCCGCCACGTCAGAAAGTGCGCTGCGCCTCGCGGCTGAAAAAGTCACCAGGCCGGCTGGACTTCCAGCGCGGCATCCTGCGACAGAATGCACAGGGTGAACTGGAGGTAGAGACTACAGGGATGCAGGGTTCACACGTCTTCAGCTCCTTCGCCCAGGCAAACTGTTTTATTGTGCTGGAACGGGATCGTGGCAATGTTGAACCGGGCGAATGGGTCGAGGTGGAACCGTTCAACGCCCTGCTGGAGGCGTAAATGCTGCCTGAATTAAGCGATGAGGAGATGCTGCGCTACAACCGGCAGATTGTATTGCGCGGCTTTGATTTCGACGGTCAGGAGCGGCTGAAAGCGAGTCATGCGCTGATCGTCGGGCTGGGCGGACTCGGCTGCGCCGCTGCGCCCTACCTGGCGGCTGCCGGTGTCGGTAGCCTGACGCTGCTCGACTTCGATACCGTGTCGCACTCCAACCTGCAACGGCAGATCCTGCATCACGATGCTGACATTGGTCGTGCCAAAGTGGACTCCGCCGCACAAAGCCTGGCCGCCATCAATCCGCACTGCCAGCTGCATCCGGTCAATGGACAGCTGGACGATGCAGCGTTGCTGGCGCTGATCGCCCGGCAGCAGGTGGTTCTGGACTGCACTGACAACGTTGCAGTGCGTGAGCAGCTTAACCGGCTCTGTCGTCAGCTGCGGGTGCCACTGGTCTCCGGCGCCGCGATTCGGATGGAAGGTCAGATCAGCGTATTCAACTGGCAGCCCGGCACACCCTGCTATCGCTGCATCAGCCGCCTGTTTGGGGAACAAACCCTGAGTTGCGTGGAAGCGGGCGTCATGGCTCCGCTGGTTGGCGTGATTGGTGCGATGCAGGCGATGGAAGCGATTAAAGTGCTGACGGCATTTGGCACGCCCGCCACCAGCCGGTTGCTGATGTACGATGCGATGAGCGCGGAGTTCCGCAGCATGAAGGTGGCGCAGGATGCGCACTGTGAAGTGTGTGGTGGTAGCGCGTAGCGACAGCAGGAACGCCTCTGCTCCCTGAAGCACGTGCTGAACCAACAAACCACCAAAAAAAACGGGGTGGCCTGCGCCACCCCATTTCAATCAGACGATACCCTGACTCCGCAGGTAATCTTCGTAATTACCGGTGAAGTCCACCACGCGGTCTGCTTTCAGCTCTATCACGCGGGTTGCCAGCGAGCTGACAAATTCACGGTCGTGTGAAACAAACACCAGCGTGCCTGCATACATCTCCAGCGCCATATTGAGCGATTCAATCGACTCCATATCGAGGTGGTTGGTCGGCTCATCCATAATCAGAATGTTCGGTTTTTCCATCATCAGCTTACCGAACAGCATACGACCCTTCTCTCCACCGGAAAGCACTTTGGCCGGCTTCTTAATATCATCCTGTGAAAACAGCAGACGACCCAGAATACCACGAATGGTCTGCTCATCATCGCCAGGCTGTTTCCACTGACTCATCCAGTCAAATACCGTCAGGTCATTGGCAAAATCATCGGCGTGATCCTGAGCATAATAACCAATACGCGCATTCTCTGACCATTTAACGCTGCCGTTATCTGGCGTCAGCTGACCCACCAGCGATTTCAGCAGTGTTGATTTACCGATACCGTTGGCACCGATCACCGCCAGCTTCTCACCCACTTCCAGCAGCAGATTTAAATTCTTAAACAGCGGACCGTTATCAAATCCTTTGGTCAAACCTTCCACTTCAAGCGCATTACGGAACAACTTCTTGTCCTGCTCAAAGCGGATAAACGGGTTCTGACGGCTGGAGGCTTTCACTTCATCCAGTTTAATTTTATCCATCTGCTTAGCGCGTGATGTCGCCTGACGCGATTTAGAGGCGTTGGCGCTAAAACGACTGACGAACGATTGTAAGTCGGCAATCTGCGCTTTTTTCTTGGCATTATCGGATAACAGACGTTCACGCGCCTGGGTCGCCGCGGTCATATATTCGTCATAATTACCGGAATAAACCCGCAGCTCGCCATAATCCAAATCAGCCATGTGCGTACAGACCATATTAAGGAAGTGACGGTCATGCGAAATGATAATCATGGTGCTGTCACGCTCGTTCAGCACCTGCTCCAGCCAGCGAATAGTATCGATGTCCAGGTTGTTCGTCGGTTCGTCGAGTAACAGAATATCGGGATTAGAAAACAGCGCCTGCGCCAGCAGCACACGTAATTTAAAGCCCGGCGCAATCTCGCTCATCGGGCCATAATGCTGCTCAACCGGAATGCCGACGCCGAGTAATAACTCACCGGCACGAGACTCCGCGCTATAGCCGTCCATCTCACCGTAAAGTGCCTCAAGATCGCCGACTTTATACCCCTCTTCTTCGCTCATTTCTGGCAAAGAATAAATACGGTCGCGCTCCTGCTTCACTTCCCATAACTCATGGTGACCCATGATAACGGTGTCCAGTACGCTAAATTGTTCAAAGGCGAACTGATCCTGACGCAGCTTACCGATGCGCTCGTTGGGATCGTAAGAAACATTGCCGTCTGAAGGCACCAGATCGCCACCCAAAATCTTCATGAAGGTGGATTTTCCGCTGCCGTTCGCACCGATTAAACCGTAACGATTACCGCCGCCAAATTTAACGGAGATATTTTCGAACAGTGGCTTGCTGCCAAACTGCATGGTGATATTGCTGCTAACTAACACGGCATTGACCTTTGTGAAGAGAATGGATGAAAAAACGGCGGCTATTATGCCAGATGTGACGCAGCGCACGCCAGCGTCAGCCGTGGATTCCTTCCGGGGTGATTGATATCCCGGCAGAAATAAAAAAGCCGGAAGGCCATGATGGCCCCCCGGCTCCCACTTACAAGGATTGTGTTGATCAATCGATCAGGAAACTGTCCAGGCTTTTACCGGAATCCAGCGCTTTTTTAATCGCTGCCGGGGTACGGCCCTGGCCAGTCCAGGATTTCTGCTCACCATTTTCGTCAGTGTAAGAATATTTAGCCGGACGCGGCGCACGCTTGGTACGTTTTTTCCCGCTTTCCAGTGCACCTAATAATTCATTAGGATCGATACCGTCAGCCAGCAGCATTTCGCGATATTTAGAAAGCTTTTCTTCTTTTTCGCGATTCTGCGTCTCTTCCGCTTCTGCTTCTTCACGGCGCTCAGTAACAACCACCGTTAATTTTTCCAGGATCTCTTCAAGATCGGTCAGTGGCAGTTCACGAGCCTGGGCACGTAATGTGCGAATATTGTTCAGTACCTTAAATGCGTCACTCATCACAATGTCCTTGATTAAGGGGGGTTAATAAAACTGTAGCGCCAAGACTACCTAATTCAAATAAAAAAATAAATTATTTTTACGCTACAGATAATTCCTAAGTATTAATTGAGCCGAAACAGAGCTATTAAAAACAGGCGTACCTGACCTTTTATTAACGCTGAATTAACAACAAATGGCACTTTTACTCAGGAGTTGAAAACGATTTCAGGCAGATTATCCCGGCAGAAGGCTGTCAACGCTATCCGCTAAATGCGGGCTGTGCACATCATTATTTACGATTACGGGCCCGGGATAACAGATTAAAAATGTGCCGGCTCGTGACCTCAGTCACACCAGCTTACAGATTATGCTTAAAAAGCCACCCCCGGCACCGTTAAATAGCGCAAAAGAATTAACGCTCTGGTGGTTTTTTTAATTATGCCCTTTACCACCTGTTAACCATTTTTGCCGCTGCAATTTATAGCAGAGTCGGATTATTCGCAGATCGCTTAACTGCGCAATAACAGTTCCGCCCGGCTCAGGATGACTGAATAGTCTCACGCGTCCCCACTCGTTCAGTCGTAAGTTGCCTTAAAAAAGCATCAAAGAAATAAATTGAGAAAGGTGACAGAGCTCAAAAACCTGAATGCGGAAAGTGCCAGCAACATAAAAATAATCGCTCGCCGGAGGCGCTGATAATAACCCTGCGCTTACTACTGCTTTATTTTCTGCTGGCTGCACCCGTTACAGTGATGCTGAGAAGCTCTCTTTTTCAATGAGTTAGATCATGGGGAACAACATGGAGAGACAGGCAGCATCGGTTTTAACGCTGCCGGAGGAGAGATAAAGCGGTAACTGCGCAGAGGCAGCTACCGCCGGATGACTAGTTAGCCTGCGTGGCCGGGCCAAATACCGGATATTGCGGCATGTCCACGTTCTGGTAAGTCTCCCAGCCGCCGCCCAGCGCTTTATATAGCGCCACTAAATCGAGTGCACTCTGCATCCGCGCCTGTGTCGCCTGCTCCTCTGCCTGTGCCAGCTGACGCTGCGCATCCAGCACCTCCAGGAAGGTCGAGAGCCCCTGGCGATAACTGTCGCTGGCGAGATCAAAGGCGCGCTGAAGCGCACCGGTTGTCTCATCCAGCGCGGTGACTCGCTGCTGATCGGCGCGATAGCTGACCAGCGCATTCTCCACATCCTGCAACGCCGTCAGCACCGTCTGGCGATAATCCAGCGCGGCACTGGCCTGCTGCGCCCGCGCTAACTTCACGCTCGACACCAGCTGTCCGCCCTGGAAAATCGGAATCGATAACGACGGGCCATAACTGTAGAAATGGCTGCTCCAGTTATCCAGATAGCTGACATCGGTGTTGCGCACGCCCAGCTGGCCGGTCAGTGACAGGCTCGGGAAAAGCTGCGCGACAGAAACCCCAATCTCAGCGGTTTGTGCATGCAGCGTCGCTTCAGCCTGACGAATATCAGGACGACGACGTGCCAGCGTAGAAGGAATGCCTACCGGGACAAACTGTGGCAGCGGGGGTAACGCTTTTGGCGTACTGAGTTCAGCATCCAGCGCCCCCGGTGTCTTGCCGAGCAGCACCGCTAACCCATTCATCGCCTGCCGCGCCTGCGACTGATACTGCGGCAGTTGCGCCTGCAGCGTGCTGAGCTGGGCACGCGCATTTTCCACATCGGTCAGCGGGGCCAGGCCATTACGCTGCTGGCTTTGGGTCAGCTCGGTCGTCTGCTGCGCCACCTCAATCTGCTGTTGCAGCGTCTGAATCGTGCTCTGCGCGCCGCGCAGCTGCAGCCAGGCACGCGCCACTTCGGCTTCCAGTGAGACCAGCGCATCATTGCGCTGTTCTATCGCTGCCTGCTGCTGGGCATTAGCTGCCTCAACCTGACGGCGCACTTTGCCCCACAGGTCCAGCTCCCAGCTGGCATCAAAGCTGCCCTGATAGAGGTTAACCGGCTGGGTCAATCCATTGAGCTGGCTGGCAACGTTGCTGTCGAGCTGATCGGTTGCGCCATTGGATTTCAGCAAGCCTTCCAGCCCGAGCTGCTGGCGCGTCACTTTGGCTGAACCGCCCAGGGTGGGGAACAGACTGCCCTGCGCCTGCGTCAGCTGTTCACGTGCCCCGGCAATGCGCAGCACCGTCTGCTGCAGGCTCAGATTGCCCGCAATCGCCCGCTCAATCAGACTGTCGAGTTGCGGATCATTGAAGCTGCGCCACCAGCGTGAATTAATCGCGGCATTTTGTGGCTTTGACGCCTCCTGCGAATCCAGAGTGTTGTAACCACCCGGCACGGCAGGTTTCGGCGCCTGATAGTCAGGTCCGACGGCGCAGCCCGCCAGCCCGAGGGCCAGCAGTAAACTCAGGGGTTTCAGGCGATGAGAGTAAAAAACCTTCATGTTAGTGTGCTCCTGCACTGCCTTCGCTCTTAATCGGCGACAGCAGCCAACAAAATGGAATCAAAATCAGGGCGACAATACTCAGGCCTGAGAAGACATCGATGTAAGCGAGGATACGCGACTGCGCAATCATCTCCTGATAGAGCTGACCGGTTGCCAGCGTGACGGGATCGCCCACCGCCGAGGTAAAGTCGCGTATCGCCTGCGCCCAGTGCTGAAGCGTAATGTTGAACGGCTCATTCAGCGGCGTCATGTTATGCACCATGTGCGCCGACCGCACCTGTTCGCGCTCGGTAATGGCAGCGGTCGAGAGTGAAATCCCAATCGATCCGGCTACGTTACGGAACATGGTAAACAGCGCCGAGGCGTCAGCATTAAGCCGCTGCGGAATGGTGACAAAGGCGATAGTCGTCAGCGGGACAAACAGGAAACCCAGCCCGATTGACTGTGCGCTACGCATCAACACCAGCGTGGTGAAATCGACGTTGGGCGTTAAGGTGGCGGAGTAGAGAAACGCCACGGCCAGACAGCTGAAGCCAAAGGCAATGATGTAGCGCGTCTGAACGATCGGCATCAGTTTCAGCACCAGCGGTATGGTCAGTACAATCAGCACCGCGCCAGGCGACAGCACCAGACCTGACCAGGTGGCGGTGTACCCCAGATCCTGCTGCGCCAGCTGTGGCAGCACTACGGAGCTGCCATACAGAATCATCGCCATCCCCGCCATCAACAGGCCGGCGACCCAGAAGTTGCGGTCTTTCATCACCAGAATATCGACCACTGGCTTACGGGCATACATCAGCCAGTAGATGGCACCGACGATGCCGATCAGCGCCAGAATGGCGAACAGCACGATAAAGTGCGAGGCAAACCAGTCCTCATCCTCTCCGCGATCCAGCATCACCTGCAGACAACCCAGTCCTAAGGTAATCAGGCTGATGCCGATATAGTCGATCTTCAGCTTACCTTTGGCCCACTTACGCTCCCACGGTGGATCTTCCAGCAGCTGATAGATCGCCAGCACGGTAAGCACGCCGACCGGAATGTTGATAAAGAACACCCAGCGCCAGCTGTAGTTGTCGGTAATCCAGCCACCTAATGTCGGGCCAATCACCGGCGCGACAATAATGGCGATAGAGGAGAGCCCAAATGCCTTGCCGCGATCTTCCGCCTTGAAATAGTCCAGCAGCACAGACTGCTGAACCGGCTGCAATCCGCCACCGAAAAAGCCCTGCAGCACGCGGAACAGAATGATTTGCCACAGTTCGGTAGCGATGCCGCACAGGAATGAGCAGATGGTAAACATCACGATGCAGATCAGGAAAAACTGTTTACGGCCAAACAGTCGGCTGAAGAACGCAGAGATAGGCAGCACAATTCCGTTCGCCACCAGATAGGAGGTCAGCACCCAGGTTGACTCATCGTAACTGGAGGAGAGCGAACCGGCGATATGCGGCAGCGCCACGTTAACAATGGTGGTGTCGAGGATCTCCATAAACACCGCCAGGGTGACCGTGATCGCCACTAACCACGGATTACTGGCGGGTTTCCAGCTCTGCGCCGTACTCATTCCACCGTTACCTTCGGTTCAACTGAGAGACCCAGCGGCAGAGGATGGTTTGGATCAAGGCCTTTGTCGATGACAATTTTAACCGGCACGCGCTGAACGATTTTCACATAGTTACCGGTGGCGTTTTCTGACGGGAAAGTCGAGAAGCGTGAACCAGAGCCCATCTGAATACTGTCGACATGCCCTTCCAGCTTCATATCCGGCCAGGCATCGACGCTGATTTCAACTTTGTCGCCAGGATTCATGTGTTGCAGCTGAGACTCTTTGAAGTTAGCGGTGACCCAGATTTCAGGCGAGACCAGCGAAAACAGCGACGATCCCGCCTGCACCAGTGTGCCCAGCTGCACGTTACGCTTGGTGACAAACCCGTCATAGGGCGCACGGACCTGGGTATAGGAGAGATTAAGATCGGCCGTGCTTAACTGTGCCTTCGCCTGCTCAACCTGTTGCTGACGCGCTTCAACATTGGTCTCCTGCTGGCGAATCTGCAGAGCAACCTGTGACGCCACTTCAACCTGTGCTTTCGCGCTTTGTAACTGCGCCTGCGCTGAACGTAACTGCGCGGACGCGCTGTCGATATTACGCTGACTGGTCGCACGCGGGTCGACGCCGCGCTGGCGACGATAATCCGCCTGCGCATTAAGCAGATTCGCTTCGGCTTTCGCCTGATCCGCCAGCGCCTGATCGCGCTGTGCCGGATACTGTACCTTTGACAGTGCCAGCTGAGCCTGCGCCTGATGTAGCTGTGCGACAGCTAAACCGAGCTGCGCATTAGCCTGTTCACGCTGGGCACGATTGTCGCTGGGATCGATCTCCACCAGCAGATCGCCCTTCTTCACCCGCTGGTTATCTTTCACCAGCAGCTTCACGACATAGCCGGAGGCTTTAGGCGCAATGGTAACGGCATCGCCTTCGGTAAAGGCGTCGTCGGTGGTTTCAATATTGCGGGTAGTGAACCAGAACCAGAAGCCGACAATCAGCATAATCACCACCACTACCGCCAGAATAATCAGCGGCTTTTTACCGGGGCGTTTACGCTCAGGCTGCTGGTCGTTGTCCTGATTTTCCTCTGACTGACGGTTTTTATCCGTCGCATTCTCTGCGTCCTGCTGGTGTGGATCGCGTTGGTTATTCTCGCTCATAGTTCCCATCACTGGCTAAGGCCCTAATTCCCGGGCATAAAGGTCCTGTTAACCTTATATCGGAAACTGACAAAATCCAGCGCAACTTTACGAAACTTGAGAAATGGCGCACATCCTGCCACCTGTGGCGGGTAGCAGGATGCGTCGGGCCTAATTGAGCAGCCGCAACAGCAGCCAGCCGCTGGCCATCGACCAGGCAAGCAGAGGGAGAGAAAAGAGATGGAAATGCCACCAGACGGCCCGATCTTTCGCCATACGCAGGGCAATCAGGTTAGCGAGCGAACCCGGCAGCAGGCCGAATCCGCCAATATTGACCGCCCAGGCCAGCACATCGCCAGGCGGGACTTTCTGCAGCAGCAGAATCGTCGCCGGGACGTTGCTGATCACCTGTGACAGACCAATCGCCAGCAGGTAGAGCTGCCCCTGACCGAAATGAGAAACCGCATCAAAGTGAGCCTGCATCACCGGCAGACGCGTCATCAGGAAGACGTCAATAAACATGGCGATAAACACCGCCAGCAGGCTCCAGTCGATGCGCAGCAGCACCGGACGCGCCATCACCAGGAAAGTAGCAAGAATCAGCAGCAGGACCCAACCGGTGATTTCCAGCTCCAGGCCGGCGATAAACAGCAGGTATAACACCACGCTGACAATAAACAGCGGCTTCTGCCACTGCGGCTGTTCCGGGTTGTCATGCTTATCAATCGACCGCTTTGAAAAGCTGAACCAGGTTAATACCATCAGGCTAAGCAGCAGCCAGGCGGCCAGCGGCAGCATCTGAACAATAAACGCGACAACGCTTAATTTGCCGTGGCTCCACAGCAGAATGTTTTGCGGGTTGCCGACTGGCGTCAGCAGGGATCCGGCATTGACCGCCAGCGCCTCGAAGATGATCAGTCGCGAGATGGGTAAGTGAGAGAACTTTCGCAGCGTCAGCGTCAGCGGCACCAGAATAAACAGCGCCACATCATTGGTCAGAAACGTAGAGAGCAACGCAGCAGCCAGCACCATAAACAGCGCCAGCGCACGTTCGTGCCGGAAACGCGCAATCAGTCGTCCCCCCAGCACGTCAAAGTAGCCACTGGTTTCCAGCCCTTTGGTCAGGATCAACAATCCGGTGAGCGTAATAATGGTATGCCAGTCTACGGCACCGGGCAGATCGGCCCAGCGAAAATCCGCCAGAAATGCCAGAACTACACCAATCACGATTAATAAATGCAAAACAGAGTCATGCAAAAAAGATCGAAGCAGTTGAGGCATGATGAAGGTACGCCTTAGCGTTAGCGGGTTTCGGAGAATTTCTTAAATACGGCCAGCGTTTCATCACTGACGTGATGCTCAATACCTTCTGAATCACGTCGGGCAGTTTCGGGACTGATGCCTAACGCCAGCAGAAAACTTTCCACAATGTGATGACGGGCGCGGCTCTCCTCTGCCAGTTTCTCCCCTTCACCGGTCAGAAAGACACCGCGGTAAGGCACCTGCTCAACCAGCCCGGCACTGCCAAGCCGCTTCAGCATTTTCGCTACGGTCGGTTGCGAAACACCCAGGCGGGCCGCCATATCGACCTGACGCGCTTCGCCAAATTCACCGATCAAATCAGAGATTAACTCAACGTAGTCATCAATTAATTCCCGACGATGCGCTTCCCGCACCTGCCGAAAACCTTCGACATGCTCTTCAATATCTTTCAGTGGTCCTTTTGGCGCAGAAACCACGCTTTTAGCACGACGACTCATTCAGCTTCCTCATTATTTTTTCCCGTACTGTCACTGCTGTACGGATTTAGCTGCGCTCATTGTAAACCAGCCGCAAAGAAGCTCAAATTTTTCGTCATTAGCCTTGGCTAAAGGATATAGCCAGTGCTATATTTGACGATAATGTAAGCAGCAAAAGAGCGATCCCTGGTGATCCTCTGTTGCTCCGGTGATGATGACGCTTCTCACCGCAGGCTGCTGACTACCGCGTCGACAATGATTGGGAGGTGATTCTATGAGCACCCTGAAATGTTGCTTAGATTGCAGCAAATGCTTCCAGGCTGAGAAGAAAACAACCACGGAGATGAAATCCTGGCTGTGCCTGCTGACGCGTTCACCGTTCACACTGCGTCTGATGTTGCTGGAAAAACTGCTGGGCCATAAGTCTGACGATCGTCGCTGTCAGAATCTGATCTGGCGCGGCTAAGCCTGATTCTATGCCTTTCAGTCGCTGGCTGAGAGGCGCACTCTCCCTTTCTGCTCTCTCTTTTTCCTGTTTCCCCTTCGAATCAATATGTCCTGCGGTATCAACCAGCATGGCGGCTGATCGGCTACAGCTATCCGGAAAAGTCGGGAAACGTGCAGACACGTGAAAGGGGTCAGTAAAATCAGCACAATAAAAAACGGCCCACCGGGGGCCGTTTTTTTGCAGGTCAGCTAAGCTAAACTTAGAAGCTGTAACCTACGCCAGCAATCCAGGTGCCAACGTCAACGTTACGGATACGGCTCTGCTCGTAACCCACGTCAACTGCGAAGTCCTGAACTGGGTTAAACTGCAGACCTGCGCCGTAAGAGAAACCTACGTCGCTTGAATCAGTTTTATCGCGTGATGAAGTATCGTTCTGCTGGAATTTACCGTAGCCGATACCCACAACACCGTAGATGCTTGCCCAGTCATTCAGACGGAAAGCAGGACCACCGGTCACACCGTAGTACTGGCCTTTGTTATAAATGCCAGAATCGGTGTTATCTTTTTCTGTGTAGGTGAATGAACCGATCCAACCCAGTGGGTTAGAACCGTCTTCGTAGCGGTATTTCAGGTTGAAGCCGTTAGCTTTGTTAGCTACGCCCTGATAGTCGCTCTGAGCATAGCCACCAGTTACGGTGCTCTGTGCCATTGCTGAACCTGCAGATACTGCCAGTACACAGGCTAATGCTGAAAGACATGCAATTTTTTTCATAACCACCTCAAATGTGAAAATACTTCTCTCCTGACAACGCTGAAAATATAACAAAAAATAGCGAGAAACTCTGCCCGGATTTTGTTGTCTAACAGAATGTTTGGTGTAACAGGAAGTTAATGCGACAACCTATGTCATTCATTTTTCTTATAAAATCCGTCATCTTTCTGCAATAATCATTTTGTGCTCATTTCGTTCTTTAAGTTAAATCCTAAAAAAACCTGACATTTCTTTACCTAAATGGCCCTGATTGTGGCCAAAAATCGCGCAGTTGAGACAAATTTAAAACCCCATTTCGTGATTTTTTGCCTGCTATTTCCTTTACACTGGCTGACTCATTACGTTGATGACCAGGAAAAGTACACAGGATGTCTGCCTCTCCCGCTTCTAAAAACCTTGCCCCGATAGTGATGCCGATTGCCGTACTGCTGATTGCGATGCTCTCGCTTCAGGGCGGTGCTTCGCTGGCGAAAAGCCTGTTTCCTGCCGTTGGCGCTACCGGCATCACCGCGCTGCGCCTGGGCTTTGGCACCCTGATACTCTGTATTATCTTCAAACCCTGGCGTTTACGCTTTAGCCGGGAACAACGTCTGCCACTCCTGATGTATGGACTGGCGCTGGGCACAATGAATTTCACGTTCTATCTGGCGATTCGTACCGTGCCGCTGGGTGTGGCGGTGGGACTGGAATTTACCGGCCCGCTGGCGCTGGCGCTATTTGGATCGCGCCGGCCTCTCGATTTTGTCTGGGTGTTACTGGCCGTGATTGGTCTGTGGTTCCTGCTGCCTTTTGGCACAGGCATGACTGCGATTGATCCGCTGGGCGCTGCGCTGGCAGTGAGTGCAGGCGCCTGCTGGGCCATCTATATCCTGGCAGGACAGCGGGCAGGCGCAGAACATGGCCCGGCGACAGTGGCTATCGGGTCGCTGATTGCCTCGGTGATTTTTGTACCGCTGGGGCTGACGTTCGCAGAAAGTGGCATCTGGACATGGGCCGTTATGCCGATCGCGTTGCTGGTTGCCCTGCTCTCCAGCGCCATTCCCTATTCGCTGGAGATGATCGCCCTCACCCGCTTACCGGCGCGCATCTTTGGCACGCTGATGAGTCTGGAACCCGCCATGGCTGCCTTTTCCGGCATGCTGTTTCTGGGGGAAACCCTGACCGGGCTACAGTGGCTGGCGCTGCTGGCGATCATCATCGCCTCGGCAGGTTCAACGCTGACCATGCGGCCGAAAAAGAGTCAGTTAAACAGCGTTGAATTATCAGACGATATCCAAAAATAAACGCTATCCGCCCCGCCTGCCGGCGGGGCTAAATAATAATCATGCTCATCGTGAGAATTATTCTTAATCTTCGCTCCTTCCTGCGCTGCCTATTTTGAAACAGACACTTACCAGTTATTTACATAATAGAATAACAACATGATTTAAATAGCTATTTATTTGATTTTATATTTTAACATGGCATTAACCTTCTTAACCCAGCTCTGCTTTGACTAAAGACGCACGCTATTTCATCCATCGACAAAGTCGTTTCTGCAAAGCTGAAAAGCGCTGCTATACTTATCCGGTACTTGATTAGGACAACCATCAAAGAGAGGACTGAAACGATGAGTACCGCTAAATTGGTTAAAACTAAATCTTCTGACCTGATTTATACCCGTAATGATGTGGCCGAAGACGATAAAAAAGCCACCATCGCGGTGTTAAACCGTATGGTAGTCGAGTTTATTGACCTGTCATTGATCACTAAGCAGGCGCACTGGAACATGCGCGGTGCTAATTTTATCGGTGTGCATGAGATGCTGGACGGTTTCCGCACCGCGATTACCGATCATCAGGATACTATTGCCGAGCGTGTGGTTCAGCTGGGTGGCGTGGCGCTGGGCACCACGCAGGTCGTTAACGATACGACTCCGCTGAAGAGCTATCCGCTGAATATCCATAGCGTTCAGGATCATCTGAAAGCGCTGGCAGACCGTTACAGCGTTGTCGCGAATGACACCCGTAAAGCGATCACTGAAGTGAAAGACGAAGATACCGCTGACATCTTCACTGCGGCATCACGTGACCTTGATAAATTCCTGTGGTTTATCGAAGCGAACATCGAATAAGACTCAATGCAGTCTGTCAGGCGGGGAAACCCGCCTTTTTTACGTCTGTGTTACCGCATTTTTATGACCCTGTTAACAGTTCTTCCCTCCTCCGCTTCACAGCCTTAACATCTGAGGCACACTACCGCTTGCACCAAAACAGCCACCTGCACCAAAACTGAGCACCAAACTGGTGCAATGGCAGAATTAACTGCAAAATCGTGTCAGCTATGTTATTTAACTCTCTGATTTCGCGGATTTTGCAAAGTTGGCATAATTCTTTCATATGACAAGCCGCAAACGCAGGCCCTGCCGCCTGGTAGTAAAAAAAGGAAAAATGATGAAGTCACTGTTAAAAGTTTCTGTGGCCGCGCTGGCGCTGGCCTTCTCTCTCTCTTCCACTGCAGCAGACAAGAAGCTGGTCGTCGCCACGGATACCGCCTTTGTTCCGTTTGAATTTAAACAAGGTGATAAATATGTCGGCTTCGATGTGGATCTGTGGGATGCCATTGCGAAAGAGCTGAAGCTCGATTACACCCTGAAGCCAATGGACTTCAGCGGCATTATCCCTGCACTGCAAACGCGCAATGTCGATCTGGCACTGGCGGGTATCACCATTACCGAAGAACGTAAAAAAGCGATTGAGTTCTCTGACGGCTATTACAAAAGCGGTCTGCAGGTGATGGTGCGTAACAATGAAAACGACATCAAAGGCATCAGCGATCTGAACGGTAAAGTGGTCGCAGTGAAAAGCGGCACCGGCTCCGTGGAATACGCGAAAGCCAACATCAAATCCAAAGATCTGCGTCAGTTCCCGAATATCGACAGCGCCTATATGGAGCTGGGCACCAACCGTGCGGACGCCGTGCTGCACGACACGCCAAACATCCTTTACTTCATCCATACCGCCGGTAAAGGCCGCTTTAAAGCGGTAGGCGATTCAATTGAAGCGCAGCAGTATGGTATCGCCTTCCCGAAAGGCAGCGACGATTTACGTGAAAAAGTAAACGGCGCACTGAAAACCCTGAAAGAGAACGGCACCTACAACACGCTCTATAAAAAATGGTTTGGCACTGAACCTAAATAATAATTTGCCCGTTATCTGATTTCAGCAGGGAAACTTTTTCCCTGCTTTTTTCCATCGCAACATATCTGGAGTGACACCATGGAGTTTGACTGGAGCGTCATCTGGCCCGCCATGCCAGCGCTGCTTGAAGGCGCTAAACTGACCTTAATTATCTCAATTATTGGATTGGTTGGCGGCCTCTTCATCGGCCTGGTAGCGGGCTTTGCCCGCGCTTACGGTGGCTGGATCACCAATAACATCGCACTGGTGTTTATCGAAATCATTCGCGGCACCCCTATCGTGGTGCAGGTGATGTTTATCTATTTTGCTTTGCCGATGGCGTTCCCCGACCTGCGTATTGATCCCTTCAGCGCGGCGGTGGTGACCATCATGATTAACTCCGGCGCTTACATTGCCGAGATTACCCGTGGTGCCGTGCTGTCGATCAACAAGGGCTTCCGCGAAGCCGGACTGGCGCTTGGCCTGTCGAGCCGCGAGACGCTGCGCTACGTGATTATGCCGCTGGCGCTGCGCCGTATGCTGCCACCGCTGGGCAACCAGTGGATTGTCAGCATCAAAGATACTTCGCTGTTTATCGTTATTGGTGTGGCTGAACTGACCCGTCAGGGTCAGGAGATTATTGCCGGTAACTTCCGCGCGCTGGAAATCTGGAGCGCCGTCGCGATTATCTATCTGGTTATTACGCTGGTGTTGAGCTTTGTGCTGCGCCGCATTGAGAAAAGGGTGAAAATCCTGTGATTGAATTTAAAGATGTCTCCAAGCATTTTGGCCAGACCCAGGTGCTGCACAATATCGACCTGAAGATTAACCAGGGCGAAGTGGTGGTGATTATCGGCCCATCCGGTTCCGGTAAATCAACCCTGCTGCGTTGCATTAACAAGCTGGAAGAGATCACCAGTGGCGAACTGATTGTTGATGGTCTGCGCGTCAATGACCCGAAAGTCGACGACCGCCTGATTCGTCAGGAAGCGGGCATGGTGTTTCAGCAGTTTCATCTGTTCCCACAGATGAGTGCGCTGGATAACGTCGCCTTTGGTCCTATCCGTGTGCGCGGTGCCAGCAAAGAGGCGGCACGCCAGCTGGCGCGTGAGCTGCTGGGCAAAGTGGGCCTCGCCGAGCGCGCGCACCACTTCCCGTCTGAGCTTTCCGGCGGTCAGCAGCAGCGCGTGGCGATTGCCCGTGCGCTGGCAGTTAAGCCGAAGATGATGCTGTTTGATGAGCCAACCTCAGCGCTCGACCCGGAACTGCGTCACGAAGTGCTGAAGGTGATGCAGGATCTGGCGGAAGAAGGCATGACGATGGTGATTGTGACGCACGAAGTAGGCTTCGCACAGAAGGTGGCTTCACGGCTGATCTTTATCGATAAAGGCCGGATTGCGGAAGATGGCGATCCTGACAGCCTGATCAGCAACCCACCGAGCGAGCGTCTGCGCGAATTCCTGCAGCACGTCTCCTGATCAAAACGGGCCGCATCGCGGCCCGTTAAAACTGATGACAATCCAAACCAGGGTAAATCTGGCAGCCACGAATAAACCCGAAGCACAGGGAACCCGGTCAGAAGAGGAAAGCGTCCCGCGCCAGGGACGGCGCGGGCCGAGCGTGTCATGGATGACAGCCTTTGCGTCTTTCCGATCTGACCGGGTTCCCTGTGCCAGCTCGGTCTTACCTCCACCGAGTCGGGCGTTGTCAACAATCAAAACGGGCCGCATCGCGGCCCGTTCTATTTTACTCTTCGCCCACAGATACACCTGTTACCCATGTAAAGCGATACCTTAGTTCCCCAGGCGACTCAGCAGTTTAGTGCGCTGGGCGGCAGGCATAAAACTCCACGCCAGGAAGCGACTCTGCTTCTGACCCTGCGCCATATTAACCACGCGCATCTCCGCCACGTCGAGCGCCTGCAGCTGTTTTTCCAGCGCCGGTAAGTTCTCTTTGCGCGACACCAGCGAGGTAAACCAGCCGATCTGACGACTAAACGCCACGCTCTCGGCGATCATCTTGCCGATAAAACCTTTTTCGCCACCGGGATACCACAGCTCATTGTGCTGGCCGCCAAAGTTGAGCGGCGCACTCTTATCCAGTCCGAGATTGCGGACCTTACGCTGCGATCCCGATACCGCCTCTTCTGCCGAGGCGTGGAATGGCGGGTTACACATCACTGCACTGAAAAATTCAGTTTTACTGACCACACCAGCCAGCACTGCATCGCTGTTTTTCTGACGACGCAGACGGATCTGGCGCGTCAGACGCGGATTGGCCGCAACAATGCGGTTAGCGGCTTTGATGGCGGCTTCATCGACTTCGGTGCCGGTAAAGCGCCAGCCATATTCTGCCGCGCCAATCAGCGGATAGATGCAGTTTGCGCCGCAGCCGATATCCAGAACGTCCGCCGTCGGGATTACGCCGTTGTTATCCAGCGCCAGCAGATCGGCAAGGTAGTGCAGATAATCGGCGCGTCCCGGCACGGGCGGGCAAAGTGAGCCGGGAGCCAGCTGCCAGTCGATGTCGTAAAATAGTTTGATCAGCGCCTGGTTCAGCAGCATCACCGCCTCCGGGTCCGCGAAATCCACGGACTGCACGCCATATCCATTGGGCCGGACTTTGGCTTTCAGCGGCGGATGGGCAGCGGTTAACGCGGCAAAATCGTATTCGCCCTGATGGCGATTGCGGGCGTGGAAGGGCGACGTGCTGGCTGACTTTTTCATACGTTCTCTCAATTATTCAGGCGCGCGTACAATACGCTGTAGGCGGCGGAAAATAAACCCGCACCATCCGCTTACCTCTTTCCGATTCCGTCGGGCGATGCTGTCGGGCTAAGATAAATAAAATTCCCTGCTGGAGAAGTTATGACCCGGAAACGCTATTCCTATCAACCCCGTGCTGGTCACGGTCTGCCGCACGATCCGCTGAACGCCATTATCGGGCCGCGTCCGATCGGCTGGATTAGCTCAGTGAGCAGCAGCGGCCAGCACAATCTGGCACCTTACAGCTTCTTTAACTGCTTCAACTATCATCCGCCGATTATCGGTTTCGCCAGCAGCGGCTGGAAAGACAGCGTGAGAAATATTGCTGAGACCAAAGAGTTTGTCTGGAACCTGGCGACCCGTCCGCTGGCGGAAGCGATGAACGAAAGTTCCGCCTCGCTGCCTGCCGATCAGGATGAGTTCGCCTTTGCCGGTTTAACGCCGCTGGCAGCTTCTCAGGTCAGCGCCAGTCTGGTGGCAGAGAGCCCGGTCAACTTCGAGTGCCGCCTGACGCAACTGATTCAGCTCCAGGATGCCAGCGGCAATCTGATCGACAGCTGGCTGGTGCTGGGGGAAGCGGTGGCGATTCACATCGATGAATCGCTGCTGGAAGAGGGCATTTATCAGACCGCTAAAGCCGAGCCGATTCTGCGCGCGGGCGGCCCCAGCGCCTATTACGGCATCAGCGAAGCGCAACGTTTTGATTTAGTCCGTCCGGACGCACGCCGCAGGTAATCCTCACCCCACAAGCGCATCGGCCCGGTGCGCTTTAATCTGAGCTACCGCGCAGGCGATGTCGGGTGCCAGCCAGCGATCCTGCTGCCAGCGCTCAACAACCTGCCGCAAATGCTGCCAGGCGCGCCGCGTGCCTGCTGCCAGCTGTGATTCACCGTGAAACTCCAGCGCCTGCGCCGCCAGCAGATACTCAATCGCGATAATGTGATCAACATTGCTGACCAGTTTCAGCAGCTTCAGCGCCGAGCCGGTGCCGAGGCTCAGATGATCCTCCTGTAATCCTGAAGTGACATAGTTATCAAGCACCGCAGGCTGCGCCAGCTGACGGTTCTCCGCGCAGAGTGACGCCGCCACGTACTGCGCAATCATCATGCCGGAATTCACGCCCGGCTCGGCCACCAGAAACGGCGGCAGGCCGCTGACCAGCGGATTCACCAACCGATCAAGCCGTCGCTCGGCGATGCTGCCCAGCTCCGCCATCGCAATCGCCAGCAGGTCGCAGGCCATTGCCACCGACTCGCCATGCGGATTAGACTGTGACACCACACGCCAGGCCTGCGGCGTCCCCAGCACCAGCGGATTGTCGGTACAGGCGTTGAGTTCGGTCTCCACCTGACGGACAGCGTGACTAAACTGATCGCGACAGGCGCCGTGCACCTGCGGCATCGAGCGCAGACTCAGCGCATCCTGAGTCCGGATGCCAACGCTGGCTTTCAGCAGCGGGCTGTCACTCAGCAACTGGCGCAGACGTTCGCCGCTGCGCTGAATCCCCGGGCTGGCCTTCAGTGCCAGCACCTCAGGGTCAAACGCCACCAGTTGACCGCGCAGCGCTTCAAAGCTCATCGCACCGGTGACGTCTGCCCAGTCCAGCAGACGTTCGGCATCGTCCAGCGCCAGACAGGCTAAGCCAGTCATGCAGGGCGTGCCGTTGACCAGGCTCAGCCCCTCTTTGGCACCAGGCCGGTAAGGGACTAATCCCGCCTGGGCCAGCGCCTGCTGCGCCGGAACGATTTCGCCCTGCCACTCCACCTCGCCGATGCCAATCATCGCCAGGCCGATATGCGCCATGTGGGTCAGATATCCCACCGATCCCTGTGACGGTACCTGTGGGGTAATCTGCAGGTTTAGCAGCGCCAGTAGCTGCTGCACCAGCGCCACTGAAACACCTGATTTTCCGTGGCTGTAGTTCGCAATCGCAGCGCAAAGAATGGCGCGGACCTCGGGTTTTGCCAGCACCGGCCCGACGCCACAGGCATGGCTCAGCAGGGTATTGCGCGACAGCTGGCTCAGTTCATCTTCAGACAGGGTGATGTTGCACAACGCCCCCAGCCCGGTATTGATGCCGTAAGCCACCTGCCCCGCCGCCACGATATTCCCGACGATTTCACGGCTCTGCGCAATTCGCTGCCAGGCACTGTCGCTCAGCGTCAGGGTGGCACCGTGCCGGGCGACCTGCACCAGCGCCTGCCATTTCAGCGGGCCATCGCCCCAGACCAGCGTCTGACGTATCACGTCACTCATACCACCGGCTCCACCTGATGATGACTGGAGATAAACTGCTTAAAGCGCGCCGATCCCGCCTCGCCGAACATCGCCTCTGGCGTGCCCTGACAATCAATGGTGCCCTGATGCATAAACACCACCCGGTTAGAGACGTTGCGGGCAAAACCCATCTCATGAGTCACTACCAGCATGGTGCGGCCCTCTTCCGCCAGGCTGCGCATGACCTTCAGCACCTCGCCCACCAGTTCCGGATCGAGTGCCGAAGTTGGCTCATCAAACAGCATCACCTCCGGGTCCATTGCCAGCGCCCGGGCAATCGCCACCCGCTGCTGCTGACCGCCTGAAAGCTGGGCGGGATAGAAATCTTTGCGATTCAGCAGACCGACCCGATCCAGCAGCTGTTCCGCCTGGGCAATACAGGCTTTTTTATCGCGCTTGAGGACGTAGTGCGGCCCTTCAATGACATTTTGCAGCACGGTCAGGTGCGACCAGAGGTTAAAGCTCTGAAACACCATGCCGAGACGGGAGCGCAACCGCTCAATCTGACGCGGATTAGCCGCCAGCTGGTGTCCCCGGGCATGGCGCTTCATCTCAATGGTTTCACCGCCCACGCTGACCACGCCCGCATCAGGTGTCTCAAGCAGATTAATGCAGCGCAGCAGCGTACTTTTGCCCGAGCCACTGGCACCGAGTATTGAGATAACATCGCCCTGGTGCGCCTGCAGCGAGATGCCTTTCAGCACCTCCATGGCGCCAAAGGATTTATGGATATCGCTGGCCGACAGCGTGACGGGTGGCAGTTCAGACATGTTTATTTTCCTCCAGGAATCGGCTTAGCGGCCGGTAACGGCTTTTTTTCCGGTTTATGAACCGGCGTCAGGCGCCGCTCCAGCAGGGCATAGAGTTGCACAATGATGAAGTTGAGGATCAGGTAGATCGCCGCCGCACAGAGAAACACCTCCATAGTGCGGTAAGTACGCTGGATAATCTGTTGCGCCACTCCGGTGACATCCCAGACCGTGACCAGACTGGCCAGCGCGGTCGATTTCACCAGCAGAATCGCCTCGGTGGAGTACGCGGGCAGCGCATAACGCAGCATCACCGGCGCGATAATGCGCCGCAGTAGCAGCCCGCGCGACATGCCGCACGCCATCCCCGCCTCCACCTGACCGGGCGGCACAGCCAGCAGCGCGCCGCGCAGGATCTCTGCGGTGTAGGCGGCGGTGCAGAGCGACAACGCCAGCACCGCACAGGTAAAGGGCTCACGCAGAAACGGCCAGAAGAGACTGTGCCGGATCACACCAAACTGCCCAAGGCCGTAGTAGATCAGGAACAGCTGGATCATCAGCGGCGAGCCGCGAAACACCAGAATGTAGCCACGGGCAAAAGCACTCAGCAGACGCCAGCGGCTCATGCGCAGCGCCAGAATACCCACCGCCAGCACGCCACCACACAGAAAGGCGCTGATAAACAGGCCCAGCGTAACCGGCAACGCGGCGCTAAGTTTCAGGAAGGTGTCAGTGAGGAACGCAAAATCGATCATAAGTCTCCTTAATGCTGTGCAGCGGTGCGGCTTTGCCAGGCGCGACCAAGACGGGATTCAGCCCGCAGAAAGGCGCGGTTCGACAGCAGCGTCAGCAGCAGATAACAGGCACCGCCCACCAGATAAAAGGAGAAGTAATCACGGGTGGAGCCGGCCGCAATCTGGCTGGCCCGCATCAGCTCGACAATGCCGGTCACTGACACCAGCGCCGAGTCTTTCAGACTCATCTGCCAGACGTTTGACAGGCCGGGCAGCGCATAGCGCGCCACCTGCGGCAGCAGGATGCGTTGCCGGATGCGCCAGCGCGGCATACCAATAGCAACAGCGGCTTCGATCTCCCCTTTCGCCAGGGCCAGCCGTGCGGCACGATAAACTTCCGCCTGGTAAGAGCCGGAAATAAGCCCGATGGCCAGCGCCCCGATCAGAAACGGCGGCGCTTCGATAAACCCGTCCGCGCCAAACAGTTGTCCGATCTGCGTGATCAATCCCGATCCGCCGAAGTAGAACAGGTAGATCACCAGCAGCTCAGGGATGCCACGAAAGATCACCGAGTAGCCTTCCCCTGCCCAGCGCACCGCGCGGTGCGGGGATAACTTTGCAGCGGCGACGCCCGATCCCACCACCGCACCGACCAGCAGCGCGGCAAATGAGAGCAGCAACGTCGTCAGCGTGGCACTCAGAATCAATCGTCCCCAGCCCTCCGGGCCAAAACTCAGCAGGCTTATCATCAGTTACCTCACTCAGGGTGTGACGTCAGTTTTGAACCACTTCTCGCTCAGCTTTTTCACTGTGCCATCGGCCAGCGCGGCTTTGATCGCCTGATCCAGCCGGGCTTTCAGATCGTTGTCTGCCATGCGCACGCCCATCGCCTCGCCCTCACCCCAGATTGGGCCGCCCAGTTGCGGTCCGCTAAAGCTGAGGTTACGGTTATCCGGTCGCGCCAGCATCGACTGCGCAAAGGTCACATCGTCAAACACCGCGTCAATACGCCCCGCCTGCAAATCGAGGATCGCATCTGCTGAGCTGGTGTATTCCCGGACATCCGCCACCTCTTTGAAGTACTTGTCGATAAACGGCGTGTAGACGGTGCCGGAGGCGATACCAATGGTTTTGCCCTTCAGCGCCGCTTTCAGGGGTGCGATGGCAGGCTCCACGGTTTTCTCATCGTCGGTGAGTTTGATGATCTTACTGTCGGCAGGCAGCAACGATCCTTTCACCGTGATGAAGGTGGCGGGCGTTGAGGCGTAGGGCACGGTGAAATTGATCACTTTCTTGCGATCGGGGGTGATCACAATTGCATCCATGATCACGTCATATTTTCCGGCATTCAGACCGGCGATCATTCCATCCCAGTTCTGTACCACCAGCTTGCACTGTATCGCCATGCGCTGGCAGAGATCGGCCATCAGCTCCGGTTCAAAACCGCCCAGCTTGCCGCCTGGCAGGGTGAGGTTCCAGGGTTCATAACTGCCTTCGGTGGCAATGGTGATCGACTTCCACTCTTTGGCCTGGGCGCTGACGCCACAGAGCAGCAGGCTGGAAACCAGCGTAGTGAGACATAAACGACGAAGAGTCAGAGGGTGCGTCATACGGTTCTCCTGAAAGTAGCGGCCTGGTGATCGTCCTGACGAGATTTAACATAAATTTCACAGGATGATATGTCATGTATATACAAGTTAACGCAGCGCAGTTCATTGCCGGCTTTATCGTTTTGTGAGCCAGACAGAATTTATTACGCAGATGGAGGCGCTGCTGCACTTGTACATACAACCAAGCAAAGGTTATGCCAGCTCTGCAGAGGCGGAAAAAAGCGGCGGGAGTATGGGAGCTGGCAGGCGACCTGCCCGCCGCTGCACTTAATCAGGGCAGCGATGCACCGGAGTGGCGCATCGCTCTGGTGAGTTTTATTGCGGTTTAGCCTGCACCAGCATGGCGTGGATCAGTGCCTTAAGCACGTTCTGCAACCGGGCGGCACGCGCCTGCTGCCAGGCGTAAGGTGGGGTTTCATCCATGTAGTTGAGCTGCGCCAGCTCCAGCTGGACCGCCTCAATCTGCTGCTGCGGCTGACCGTATGCACGGGTGATGTAACCGCCTTTAAAGCGCCCGTTAATCACCCAGCTGTAGTCGTTCTGCGCCGCGCACACGGCCTCCAGCGCCGCACTCATTGCTGGCGTGCAGCTTGCGCCGTCGTTGGTGCCAATGTTGATATCGGGCAGGCGGCCGTCAAACAGGCGGGGAATTTCACTGGCGATAGAGTGGGCGTCAAACAGCAGCGCATAGCCATGCTGCGCTTTGAGCCGCGCCAGCTCCTGTTGAATCTGCTGATGATAGGGCTGCCAGATCTGATCGATGTAGCCCTGACGCACCGTGTCGTCGGGTGTTTTGCCTGGCGCAAAGGTCGGTGTGCCGTCGAACAGGGTTTCCGGGAACAGGCCGGTGGTGGCGCTGGTGTAGAGCGGCTGGTTATCGGGCGGGCGATTGAGATCGACCACAAAGCGGGAGTAGCGCCCGATTAACACGCTGGCCCCGAGATCACGCACAAAATCATACAGCAGCGGAATATGCCAGTCGGTGTCGGGTAAGCCGCGCGCGGCCTCACTCAATCCGGCTTCCACGTCGGGCGTCAGCTCGGTACCGGCGTGGGGAATGCTGACCAGCAGCGGCAGACTGCCCTGGGTAAAATGGAAAGGGTTCATTGCGGTTCTCCACGATAGATAACGGTACAGGGCAGTTCACCACCCAGCCAGTAAACCAGTTCTGCCGGACGGGCCAGC
Organism: Pantoea sp. paga; assembly: GCF_007558755.1. Lineage (NCBI taxonomy): Bacteria > Pseudomonadati > Pseudomonadota > Gammaproteobacteria > Enterobacterales > Erwiniaceae > Pantoea > Pantoea sp. paga. The sequence goes on along the minus strand of NZ_VLTF01000002.1, from coordinate 435,355 downwards.
GGCCAGTGAACGAAGTTCGCCACTTTTCCCGCCTCCAGCGAGCCGTGACTGTCAGCCAGCCCCAGCGCTTTTGCCCCCCAGAGCGTGACGCCCGCCAGCGCCTCTTCCGGCGTCATGCCAAACAGGGTGCAGCCCATATTAAGCATCAGACGCAGCGACAGCGCAGGCGAGGTGCCGGGATTGGCATCGCTGGCCAGCGCCATCGGCACGCCATAACGCCGGAAGAGATCCACCGGCGGACGCTGCGTCTCCCGCAGCAGATAAAATGCACCAGGCAGCAGAACCGCCACGGTGCCATGCTGTGCCATCGCTCTGGCATCCTCCTCGGTGGCATATTCAAGGTGGTCGGCAGAGAGCGCCCCATAGCGGGCCGCCAGTGCTGCGCCACCTGACGCCGAGAGCTGCTCCGCATGCAGTTTCACCGGCATGTCCAGCGCCACTGCCCGATCAAACACTCGCGCCACCTGCTGCGGTGAAAAGGCGAGATGCTCGCAGAACGCATCCACCGCATCCGCAAGTCCCAGTGCCTGCACCTGCGGCAGCAGCCGTTCGCAGATGATATCGACCCAGCCATCCGGGTCGTGCTTAAACTCCGGCGGAAAAGCATGTGCCGCCAGACAGGTGGCGCGCACGTCAGCGGCTACGCTCTCTCCCAGCTGGCGAATCGCCCGCAGCATCCGCAGTTCGCTCTCTTCATCCAGGCCATAGCCGGACTTGATCTCCACGGTGGTGACGCCCTCGGCCAGCAGGCGGTTAAGCCGCCAGCGAGCCGATGCAACCAGTTCCTCTTCAGTGGCGGCGCGGGTAGCGCGCACGGTTGAGAGGATGCCACCGCCCTGCGCGGCAATCTCTGCATAGCTGACGCCATTCAGGCGCTGCTCAAACTCCTGGCTGCGGTCGCCGCCAAACACCAGGTGAGTATGACAATCCACCAGTCCCGGGGTCACGATGCCGCCCGGCAGATGATGATGCTGATCGGCGACGAACGCGGGCATCTCCGCCTGCGGCCCGACCCACACCAGCCTGCCCGCCCGCACCACCAGCGCGCCCTGGGGGATAAGATGGTACTTTCCGTCACGCATGGTGACCAGGTCAGCCCCGGTCCACACCGTCTCTACGCGCATCTCTTCTGCCATCGCTGCCTCATGCCTCCGCCGTTTACACTGTGCCTCAAAGTATGTATATGTATATACAACCACATCCGATGAGGATCAACCATGGCGACTTTTTTTGCCTCGCGTGCACTGCTGGCGGAGGGCTGGCAGCAGCAGGTACGTATCACGGTCAATCAGGCCGGTTTTATCGACTCCATTACCCCGGATAGCCACGCAGATCAGGCTATCCGGCTCAACGGCGAGGTGATCCCGGCAATCGCCAACCTGCACTCGCACGCCTTCCAGCGTGCCATGGCGGGTCTGGCTGAAGTAGCGGGCGATCCTCAGGACAGTTTCTGGACGTGGCGGGATCTGATGTACCGCATGGTGCAGCGCCTGACGCCGCAACAGGTGGGCGATATTGCCGCCCTGCTCTACATCGAGATGCTGAAAGGCGGCTACACCCAGGTGGCAGAGTTTCACTACCTGCACCATGACACACAGGGTGCGCCCTACAGTGATGATGCGATGCTGCAACAGCTGATTGAAGCGGCGGAGATCGCCGGTATCGGCCAGACGCTGCTACCGGTGCTCTACACCTACAGCGGCTTCGGCAGCCAGCCTGCGTCGGCGGGTCAGAAGCGTTTTATCCAGCAGACCGACCGCTATCTGCAACAGCAGGCGCGGCTTGATGCGTGCCAGCAGCAAAGACCACTGCTGAACCGTGGCCTCTGTTTCCATTCACTGCGGGCGGTGAGTGAAAGCCAGATGCAGGACGTGCTGGCGGCCAGTGATCCGACGCTGCCGATACATATCCATGTGGCTGAACAGCAGAAAGAGGTGAATGACTCGCTGGCGTGGAGCGGCGAGCGTCCGGTGGCCTGGCTGCTGAACCGCTTTGAGGTGGATGCGCGCTGGTGCCTGATCCACGCCACCCATCTGGATGAGAGTGAGCTGGCGCGTCTCGCCCGCAGCGGCGCAGTAGCGGGTCTCTGCCCGACCACCGAAGCCAACCTCGGTGACGGCATCTTTCCGGCAGTGGAGTACATCGCGCAGGGCGGACGCTGGGGCATCGGCTCTGACAGTCACGTCTCGCTGAGCGCCCAGGAGGAGCTGCGCTGGCTGGAGTATGCTCAGCGACTGCGCGACCAGCGTCGCAACCGGATTACCCTGCCCGGCCAGCCGTCGGTAGGCGATCTGCTGTGGCAACAGGCAGCAGCGGGCGGTGCGCAGGCGTGTGGCATTCAGCAGGGCAAGCTGGCAGTGGGACAACGTGCCGACTGGCTGGTGCTGCGGGATGAGGCGTGGCTCGGCAGCGTCGGGTCGCACGCCGTACTAAACCGCTGGCTCTTTGCCGGGCAGCGCGATCAGATTCGGGACGTTTATGTGGCGGGTAAAGCCGTGGTTGAAGATGGGGTGCATCCGCACCAGACGGCGTGTGCCGCCCGTTTTGCTCAGGCGATGGAGGCGCTGCGATGATCGCCCGGTTCACGTACCCGGAGCTGGCGGTCAGCCGCTGGCGCAACGGCGGCGGCGAAACCCGTGAAATCATCAGCTTTCCACCCGGCGCGGAGCGTTTCGGCTGGCGCGCCAGCATTGCGACGCTGGCGCAGGATGGTCCCTTCTCTGCCTTTCCTGACATTGATCGGGTGATTACCCTGCTACATGGCGATCCGGTGTTGCTGACCGCGCCGGGCGTGCAGCACTTACTGACGCCTCAACAGCCCTGGGCGTTTGCCGGCGAACTCGCCTTAACGGCAAAGCTGCAGGGCAGCGTCAGCGAAGATTTTAATGTCATGACGCGGCGTGGGGAATGGCAGGCAACGGTGGAGGTGGTGACCACGCCGGTCAGCTCTCTGCATGGCATTGCCTGGGTGCTGGCTGGCGCCTGGCAGACGGCTGACGGGGAACGGCTGACCGCGCAACAGGGCGCGTGGTGGGTCGATGAAGAAACAGAACTCAGCCCGTGCGATACCGATGCCCGGCTGCTGTTTACCCGTCTTAGAGCCTATCCCAGCAGGCGTAATTGTTGCAGGTAGTCTGGACACGGACAGCGCGGAACAATCCGTAGTACACGTAGTCCGTGAGGATGACTCGCTGCGCTCGCCCCTTCAGGGCCGCCCTGACGGGCGTTCAGGTTGCTAAAGCAGCCTGTGTGAGCTCTGCCCAGGTTCAGACTGACAAATAAAATAGCCTGATGGGCTCGGCTCTTAACCGTGTCCCCTGAAGCGGCCCAGTAATTTGTAACGTGAGCCAGGATAGAGCAGCCGCGCATAGGTCACGATTTTAGTGTCGCTCCAGGTCTGACGGCGAATCAGCAGGCAGGGTTCGTGCTCATCCACCGACAGATGTTTACGCTGACGCGCATCGGGCAACACCGCTTCAACAATGTGCTCGCCCGCCGTCAGCGGCGCGACGCGCATCAGATAGGTGTAAGGCGTCATCTGCTGATAATCCTGCGTCAGGTAATCGGGTGCGACCAGCGGATTGACCAGACGGTCCTCCAGTTGCACCGGCAGATCATTTTCGTAATGCACAATCAGCGAATGATAGAGCGTCTGCCCGGTGGTCAGTCCCAGCACCGCCGCCTGCTCAGGATCGGCTTTGTCCTGGCCGATGGCGAGGATTTTGCAGCTGTGCTGGTGGCCGCGCTGAGCGATCTCATCGGCGATATTATGCACCTCCAGCATGGCGGTGTAGCCTTTCATCTCTGCCACGAAGGTTCCGACGCCCTGCATCCGCACCAGAAAGCCTTCGCTGGTGAGTTCACGCAGCGCCCGGTTAATGGTCATGCGGCTGACGCCCAGTTCATTCACCAGTTCACTTTCTGATGGCACACGCTGATTCGCTTTCCACAACCCTTCACGGATCTGGCTGACGATGGCCTGCTTCACCCGCTGATAAATCGGGGCAGGCTCATCGCTCATTGCCGCCGCCAGTTGTGCCAGTGCCGTATGCTCAACCATTTGCTGTTCCTTATGCTGAAAGTCCCCTAAGTTTACTGTCTCACCGTGTGAATGTATATACATCCAGTACGGTGCACGGCGCCCCAATGGTGCAGCCTGCGCATCCTGATGGTGCAGGCTCTGAGTAGCGCTAAATAGTCAACCCGCAGCCGGCGGGCAATCGATTTTTGTGATCGGCCTGGCACGGCACTTGCTTACTCCCTTTGATTGTATAGACAAGCATAGACAAGAATTAACGCTTATGTTTCACTCGTATTATTCCGCTGGATCAGGGCAGGGAGAGCAGTTTAGCCACGCCAGCACACTTGTATAGACAGGAGTAGACTATGTCAGGTTCGTTTCAGGTTTTGCGCCTGGTGCCAGGCGAGGTGGACCTCGCCACATTACGCGCTATCTATCAGGGTAACGTCACGCTGACGCTTGATGAGCCCGCGCGTCAGGCCATTGCGGCGGCGCAGCAAACCGTGGATGCGATTGTCGCCTCCGGCAACGTGGTATATGGCATTAATACCGGCTTCGGCAAGCTGGCGCAGACGCAAATCCCGGCCAGCCGGCTGGCGGATCTGCAGCGTAATCTGGTGCTGTCACACAGCGTCGGGCTGGGCGATCTGCTGCCCGACAATGTTACCCGTCTGGTGGTCGCCACCAAAATTATCAGCCTGGCGCGCGGTCACTCTGGCGTGCGAATCGAACTGGTTGAGGCGCTGCTGGCGCTGTTCAATGCGGGCGTAATGCCCTGCATCCCGGAAAAAGGCTCGGTTGGTGCCTCCGGCGATCTGGCACCGCTGGCGCACATGTCGCTGATGCTGCTGGGCGAAGGTCAGGTCCGGCTCAGGGGTGAGTTGATCCCGGCCACCGAAGGACTGGCAAGCGTGGGCCTGTCGCCGTTTGTACTCGGCCCGAAAGAGGGACTGGCGCTGCTTAACGGCACTCAGGTCTCAACTGCGCTGGCGCTGCGCGGCCTGTTTGAAGGTGAAAATCTGTTTGCCGCCGGTCTGATGGCCGGTGCGCTGTCGCTGGAAGCGATTAAAGGCTCACTGAAACCGTTCGACGCCCGTATCCATAAGGCGCGAGGCCAGCATGGTCAGATTGTGGTCGCTGCTGCCGTCAGTACCCTGATTGAGGGCAGTGAAATAGTGCTGTCGCATACGCATTGCGGCCGCGTTCAGGATCCCTACTCCATCCGCTGCGTGCCGCAGGTGATGGGTGCCTGCCTGGACAACTTCAGCCACGCGGCGCGGATTCTGGAAATCGAAGCGAATGCGGCCTCTGACAACCCGCTGGTGTTCAGCGACAGCGGCGATGTGATCTCCGGCGGCAACTTCCACGCCGAGCCGGTGGCTTTTGCTGCGGATATCCTGGCGCTGGCGATTGCCGAAGTCGGAGCCATCTCCGAGCGGCGGCTGGCGCTGCTGCTGGACAGCGGCTTGTCGGGTCTGCCGCCCTTCCTGGTGCGCGACGGCGGCGTAAACTCCGGCTTTATGATCGCCCAGGTGACCGCCGCAGCCCTGGCCTCTGAGAATAAATTGCTGGCCCATCCGGGCAGCGTCGACAGCCTGCCGACCTCCGCTAATCAGGAAGATCACGTCTCGATGGCGACCTACGCCGCGCGCCGTCTCGGCAGCATGTGCTTTAACAGCGCCGCGGTCGTGGGCATTGAGGCGATGGCCGCTGCACAGGGCATTGAATTCAACCGGCCGCTGAAAAGCTCTGCGCTGATTGAGCAGGCCATCGACACCATTCGCGAGCAGGTCGCCTTCCTTGAGGAGGATCGCCTGCTGGCTCCCGATATCGAGGCAATGCGTCAGTGGGCAAGTCGCACTGACTGGCCTCAGGCATTGACCGCGCTGCTGCCGAGCATGCGCCCAACTTGTTGAATTAAGGAATCTTTCATGAGCGAAACTCTTTCTCAGGCTGTGGCACGTGAAATTCGCGCGCCTCACGGTACCACGCTGCACTGCGCCAACTGGCTGATTGAAGCCGCTTACCGCATGATTCAGAACAACCTCGATCCCGATGTTGCCGAGCGACCGGAAGATCTGGTGGTTTACGGCGGTATCGGTAAGGCGGCGCGTAACTGGGAGTGCTTCGAGCAGATCCTGCGTTCGCTGCGGGCACTGCAGCCGGATGAAACCCTGCTGATCCAGAGCGGCAAGCCGGTCGGCATTTTCCGCACCCACGCGGATGCACCCCGCGTACTGCTGGCAAACTCCAATCTGGTGCCGCACTGGGCAACCTGGGATCACTTCCATGAGCTGGATAAAGCGGGCCTGATGATGTACGGCCAGATGACCGCCGGTTCCTGGATCTATATCGGCGCGCAGGGCATCGTGCAGGGCACCTACGAAACCTTCGTGGAAGCGGGACGTCAGCACTACAACAACGACCTCAGCGGACGCTGGATCCTCACCGCCGGGCTGGGCGGCATGGGCGGCGCGCAACCGCTGGCGGGTGTTCTGGCCGGGGCCTGTGTGCTGGCGATTGAGTGTCAGGAGTCGCGCATCGATTTCCGCCTGCGTACCCGCTATGTAGATTACAAAGCCACCACGCTGGATGAAGCGCTGGCGTTAATCAGCGAAGCGACCGCGGCGAAAAAAGCGATTTCGGTCGGGCTGCTGGGCAATGCCGCCGAGATCCTGCCGGAGCTGGTGAAACGCGCCCGGGCGGGCGGGCCAAAACCGGACATCGTCACCGATCAGACCTCGGCACACGATCCGATTAATGGCTATCTGCCGGCTGGCTGGGATCTGGTGCGCTGGCAGCAGGAGCGCGTCTCACAGCCGAAGGCAGTAGAGAAAGCGGCACGTGCGTCAATGGCGGTCCACGTGCAGGCGATGCTCGACTTCTGTCATATGGGCATCCCGACCGTGGACTACGGCAACAATATCCGTCAGGTCGCGCTGGATGAGGGTGTCAGCAACGCCTTCGACTTCCCTGGCTTTGTACCGGCCTACATCCGTCCGCTGTTCTGCGAAGGAAAAGGTCCGTTCCGCTGGGTGGCGCTGTCCGGCGATCCGGAAGATATCTACAAGACCGACGCGAAACTCAAGGAACTGTTCCCGCACCACAAAACGCTGCATCGCTGGCTGGATATGGCGCAGGAGCGCATCGCCTTCCAGGGATTGCCAGCACGTATCTGCTGGCTGGGACTGGGCGAACGGCATCTTGCCGGTCTGGCGTTCAATGAAATGGTCCGCAACGGCGAGCTGAAAGCGCCGGTGGTGATTGGCCGCGACCATCTCGACTGCGGCTCGGTTGCCTCACCTAACCGTGAAACCGAAGCGATGAAGGATGGCTCGGATGCAATCTCAGACTGGCCGCTGCTCAACGCGCTGCTGAACACCGCAGGCGGTGCGACCTGGGTCAGCCTGCATCATGGCGGCGGTGTCGGCATGGGCTTCTCGCAGCACGCCGGTATGGTGATTGTCTGTGATGGCAGCAAAGAGGCGGATGCGCGTCTGGGTCGGGTGTTGTGGAATGATCCGGCCACCGGCGTGATGCGTCATGCCGACGCGGGTTATGAGCTGGCACAAAGTTGCGCGGCAGAGCACGATCTGAACCTGCCGATGCAGAAGTAATACGCTGAACGGGGCGGGCAGCGACTTGCCCCGTTTTCTTCGCGTTTTTCCCTTCTGAAGCCCTGCCCGGACATCACTTCCTTATTACTTATTCCATTTTGATTTAGCCTATAGCCAGATTTCGTCCTGCCGGCGATAGACGCAGCGCCACCCGACCTCTAAAGTGAAATCTTCTCATTCTGTATGGAGCGCGACTCTGCATGACCCTTTCCCCTGCCCTGCTTGAAGATGCCCTGCGCTGGCGCCGTGAGTTTCATCGCCACCCCGAATTAGGTTACCAGGAACAGCAAACCAGCCAGTTTATCGCTGATGAGTTAGAGCGGGCGGGATTGCAGGTGTTTCGCGGTCTGGCGGGCACCGGCGTAATCGGCACGCTGGAAAACGGTCCCGGCCCGGTTATCGGGCTGCGTGCGGATATGGATGCGCTGCCGATTACGGAAAAAGGCGACACTGAATGGCGCTCCGCGACTCCTGGCGTGATGCACGCCTGCGGGCACGACGGTCACAGCGCCATTCTGCTGGCCGCCGCCCGACAGCTGGCCGCCACACGCCAGTTCCGCGGCACGGTACATTTCATTTTTCAGCCTGCCGAAGAGAACCTGGGCGGTGCGCGCAAAATGGTGGAAGAGGGACTGTTCCAGCGCTTCCCGATGGATGCGATCTATGCGATGCACAACTGGCCGGGCCTGCCGCTGGGGTCACTGGCGGTTAACCCTGGCGCCATGATGGCGTCGCTGGATTCGTTTGAGATTACCCTGCACGGCAAAAGCTGCCACGCGGCGATGCCGGAAAGCGGTGCCGATCCAATGGTGGTGGCGGCCGAGCTGATTCTGGCGCTGCAGACAATTCCGTCACGCCGGCTCTCGCCGCTCGCCTCGGCGGTGGTCAGCGTGACGCAGATCCACGGTGGCGAAGCAATCAACGTGATCCCGGAACAGATTGTGCTGCGCGGCACGGTGCGTTGCCTGCAGACCAGCGTGCGCGAAAAAGTACGCGGGCTGATTGATGAATTTGTCGCTACCCTGCCACGTCCGTTTGGTGTCAGCGGTGAGATTGAGTGGTTACCGGGTTATCCGGTGACCGCCAACCATGCTGCCCCGGCTGAGCAGGTGCGCGAGGTGGCGCTGGCGACGCTGGGAGCCGAACAGGTTCAGTGGCAGGTCAATCCGTCGATGGCGTCTGAAGATTTTGCCTGCATGATGGAGGCCTGTCCGGGTGCTTACTTCTGGCTGGGCGCGGATGGCGATACGCCTTCCGCCCCGCTGCACAACGCCCGCTATGACTTCAACGACGCGCTGCTGCCAATTGGCATTACTTTCTGGCAGAACCTGGTTGAACAGGCGCTGCCAGCAGCCTGAGTCAGTAACCGGCGGCGAGGATCTGCTGCTCTGCCGCCGCCAGCGAGGCGCACTGGCCGCTGGCGCGCAGGCAGCAGGCGAGCTGAAGTCGCAGTGATGCGGGCACCGGCCGCTGCTGATTCAGAACCTGCTCAATCCAGCGCGCGGTTACCTCTGCCGTCTTATCGGCCGGCAGTTCAACGGCCACTTCAGGCTGACGCTCAACCCACACTTCCGCTTCTGCGCCTGCGCCCTGAATCATGCTGATCGCCGGGCAGCGCTGTGGATTGGCATAGACTTCCCCTTCGGTGCCATTGAGCAGTATCGCAGGCGCATCGATGTCACTGAAAAATTTCGCCACACGCGGCACATACTCCGGATGCGACACGCTCGACAGACGCAGCGCCGCACGTTCGGCAAACGGGGTCGCCAGTTTTGCCAGCGTATGCGCGCTGTTACGCACGCCCATTCGCCAGCGCAGCGACAGCTGTTTCGCCATTGGCGGGCAGAGATGATCGATGGTGATAAACACGAGTTCGCCCTGATCGAGTTTTGCCTGCGCCGCCTCTGCGGTGGTGACGGGGGCAATACCCAGCGCGGCAAATACCGCTTCACTGGTGATGCGCGTCGCGTCATCGCTGACGCCATGCACCACCACCGGGAAGCCAAGTTTTACCAGCAGCAGCGCCAGCAACGGCGTGAGATTGCCCTGCCGCCGCGCTCCGTTGTAGCTGGGGATCACAACCGGCATCGGGCGGTTTTCCGGCGCCTGCAGTTGCATCATCTGCGCCTGCATCGCCTGATAAAATCCGCGCATTTCCGCTTCGCCTTCGCCTTTAATACGCAGCGCAATCAGAATGCCTCCCAGCTCCAGGTCCGGCACCTCGCCCGCCAGCATCGCGCCATAGAGCGCCACGGCAGTATCAAAGTCGATATCGCGGGCATGATTTTTACCGCGACCAATCTCTTTAATGATTTTATTCAGTTCCATCACTCGCTTCCGGTTAAGTGCGCGGCTCAGCGCCGCGTGGGACGTCGTTTACGCACCGTGTTTTTTGGCACCACGGTGGCCGGTATCGCTGCCGGCTCTGGCGTTTCCGGCTGCTCAATCGGGAAGATCGGCAGCGCCGCTAACAGCCGGCTGCCGTAGGATTTGCTCAGCAGACGGCGGTCGTAAATAACGATTTCGCCATAACATTGATGGCTGCGAATCAGGCGTCCGACCTGTTGAATCAGGGTAAAAGAGGCGCTGGGTAAGCTCTGCACCTCAAACGGATAGCGTTTAAGGCTTTTCAGCCACTCGCCTTCGGTCAAAATTACCGGACTGTCTACCGGGGGAAAAGCGATTTTGTGGATATGCACCTGACTCAGCAGATCGCCTTTGAGATCCAGCCCTTCGGCAAACGACTGCAGGCCAATCAGGATGCTGGTTTCCCCTTTGGCGACACGCTGACGATGCAGATCGACCAGGCGGCTGCGCGGCTGATCGCCCTGAACCAGCATTGAGAGGCGCAGGTCGGGCAGACAGGCGACAAACTGCTGCATCGCCCGGTTGCTGGCAAACAGCACCAGCACGCCTTTGTGCTTTTTCTCCGCCATCTGCTGCCGGAAGAAACCGGCCATCTCCGCGATATGCTCCGCTTCGTGCGTCATCAGCGGCTCATAGCGCATCTGCGGGATCACCAGCTTGCCCTGCTCCACGTGGTTAAACGGGGAGTCCAGCGCCACAAAGCGGTCACCCGCCTTCTCGCTGAGTCCCGACATCTCCTGCAGGCGGTTGAAACTGTTAAGCGATCGCAGGGTGGCGGAGGTCACAACCACATGCGGAATTTTACGCCACAGCATTTTCTCCAGCTGGTCGCTGACGCGGATGCCGGCGCAGTGAAACAGCAGGTGCGCCTGACCTTCACGCAGCTCGCGGGTAATCCACTTCGACACCGGCGCGCCAGAGGCTTTTTCCATCGCCGCCAGCCGCCACAGTTTGCTGACCGATTCGAACCAGCCAAACTGGCGATTGAGCTGCAGCAGATTGCGATGCAGTCGCACCACATCCACTTTACCTGTCTGCTCGCTCAGCGCATTAATCAAACCTTCACTCAGGCCGCGCAGCGCATCGCTGAGCTTAAAGAGCCGGGCGCAGAGATCCAGCAACTCCTGGGGCAACGCCCCCAGCACAAAGCGGAATTCGCCCGGCTGATTATGCGGTGGCAGCAGCGGATTCAGCGCCTGAGCGGTAATCGTCAGCAGTTCGCGCAGTTCATCGCAGTGCGCTTTCAGCCGCTCCGGGTTAGCCAGCGGCGGCGGTGATTTTGGCCGCATCTGCGTCATAATGCTCTCCACCAGCTTGATAAAGAGGTCGAGTTGCAGGCTGCTCCAGCCCGGCGTGATGTCGGCGCTCATCTCCAGCGCATCGCGTGCCACTTCCGGCAGGTGATGCCCTTCATCCAGCACCAGCATCAGGTTTTTAGCCGGTGGCAGCACCGACTCATTCTCCATTGCTGCCATGACCAGCGCATGGTTCGCCACGACTACATCCACCTGCTCGATCTCGCGCCGCGCCACAAAGAACGGGCATTCACGATACCAGCGACAGTGTGCGCCAAGGCAGCTCGCTTTGTCGGTGGAGAGCCGCTGCCACAGGCTGTCGCTGACGTTCTCCTCGCTGTGATCGCGCAGGCCGTCCCACTGATAGCGATCCAGCGATTTCTGCAACCGGCCACACTGCGTCTGCTCTTCTTTAGTGCTGCTGACGGCATCATCGTCCAGATAAAGCAGCAGATCGCCCTGCTCATCGTCATCGGCCGCCATCGCCGCCAGATTACGCGGACAGACATAGCGCCCGCGACCAAAGGCGGCGGTAAAGGTGAGATCGGGAATGATTTTTTTCAGCAGCGGCAGATCTTTGGTGAAGATTTGATCCTGCAGCGCCACGTTGGCGGTGCTGATCACCAGCCGCTTCTCCTGGGCGCGGCTGGCCGCGATGCCCGGGATCAGATAAGAGAGGGTTTTGCCCACGCCGGTTGGCGCTTCAACCGCCAGATGGCGCGAATCGTCGCCCGCCAGGCACTTCGCCACTTCGGCGATCATCTGGCGCTGCGGCGCACGCGGGATGAAGTCAGGCACCTGCTCCTGAAGCGCTTTATACCACTGCGCTATCTGGCTTTTTACTGCGGCTGTCAGGGCCATGATTTGCGTTACCACACCGAAAATATGGCCTGTATTTTTACACAGTATCCTGTTGGCGTCAGCTTTCGCGCCGAATTTTTCGTGCGACGTCGTAAATTTCAGCAGTTGCCCATTTCAGGGTCGTGCGGGCAGCCCGTCAACCCGGGCCGGTCCGGCACGAAGAAAGGCCAGCCGCATGAGCTAGCGGCTGGCTACGCCAGCACCTGGTACATATAAGTGGTGGCATCCAGCACGCCGGCGGTGGATTCGGCATAAAACGGGATCGATCCCGCCACCTGCCAGCCCAGCGAGCGATAGAGATCGCTGGCGACATCGCCGCTGCGCGTATCCAGCACCAGCAGCGTTTTGCCCTGCGCGCGGGCCTGCTGCTCAGCGCGCTGCATCAGCTCGCGCGCGATGCCCTGACGGCGTGCCTGCGGATGCACCAGCAGTTTGCCGATCTCCGCCCGGTGTCGGCCATTAGGCATGGCGCTGCCAGTGAGCATGACCGTGCCCACGATGCGACCGTGCTGCCGCGCAACGAATAATTCGCTGTCGCCGTCTGCCAGACCGGCAATCTGCTGCTGCCAGTATCGCGTCATCACCTCTTCGTCTGCGGCATCAATAAAGCCTACGCTGGCGCCGTCTGCCACACAGGCCTGCAGCACCTCAGTGAGTTCACCCAGTTGCTGTTGCGCTTCGTCGGCGCGAAGTATTGCGTAATCGATCATGGTTTCGCCACCACCAGTAAATAGCGCGCGCCGTCAGTCAGGTGCGCCTCAAAAGCCGATTTCCCGACCAGATGAAAACGTAAGCAGTCACCGGGCTTCAGCGCCCACTGCTGCGTCCCCATCGTGACGGTGAGGCCGCCCTCGCGCAGCCAGATATGCTGCTCCAGCCCCTGAATGGGTGGCGCATCGTAATCTATACGTGCACCAGGCCGTAATTTGCCCTCAACCAGTTCGCATCGGAAATGAAGCGCAGGGGGTGAAACATTCCGGCGAATAAATCCGCTGGATTCATCCTGCCACACGGGCTGCTGGTCATCTCTGATCAGAAGACTGGACTCCTCCTCCACTTCACTGAGCAGGCGCGACATCGTTAATCCGTAGGCAACACACAGACGGTTAAGCAGCGCAGCAGTAGGGCTGGTCTCGCTTCGCTCAATGCGCGATAATGACGCACGACTGATGCCCGTTGCGACAGCAAGTTCATCCAGCGACCAGCCGCGTTGCAGGCGTAATTCTGCCAGCCTCACCGCCAGTCGTTGCTCCGTATTCAGCTCTGACATGGTGTTTTCTCATATTTGGGAATAATTCTCTTATATGAGATATAGCGAAGAAACGGCGTATCAGTCAAGTTGTACATCGAGAAATGTATTGTACAACTTAGTCGGCTTCGTTATGGTAATTGCACTCAGACCAATCGAAAGAGGAATTTATGACCTTATACAGTATCGGTGACGTCGCCGAGCGCTGTGGCATAAACCCAGTCACTCTGCGCGCCTGGCAGCGTCGTTATGGCTTACTGAAGCCGCAACGTACCGAAGGCGGACATCGTCAGTTTGACGAAGAGGATGTTCATCGCATCGAAGAGATCATGCGCTGGATTGAAAGCGGCGTGCCGGTCGGTAAAGTTAAGGCACTGCTGGAAGGTGGCGATGTAGATGCCCATGACGGCTGGACCACACTCCAGGATGAGCTGATCAGCGTCCTGCGTCACGTCAGACCCGCTAAACTTCGTAATAAAATTGCCGCGATTGGTCGCGAACATCCGATTGATGCGCTAATCGACCATGTTTTTATGCCGGTGCGCCAGAAGCTGAGTCTGGACCAGAACACCGCCCGCACCATGTGCAGTCTGCTGGATGGTTTGCTGATCGATTATGTCGCGTTCTGCCTGACCGGCAGCCGCAAAAAATCGGGTAAAGATGCGCTGATTATTGGCTGGGGTATCGACGATCGTACCCGCATCTGGCTGGAAGGCTGGCGTCTGTCGCAGCATGGCTGGCGCATTGATGTGCTGGCAGAACCGCTGGATTTACCGCGTCCTGAACTCTTTCCCGGCATGAATATGTTTGTCTTTACCGGTAAAAAACTGACCCGCCGCCAGCAGGAACAGCTGTCACACTGGCAGGAACAGGGCTATGCCGTGCGGTTGCACGACCCCGCCTGATAACAAAAACGCACGCCGGGCACTTTGCCTGCTGCCTTGCGCGCGCTATTATCCCCGCCTCACTGTTAACGAGCTCAGGTTTTACCCATGAACTGTAAAAAAGCTTTCTTCGCCACGCTGTTTTTTATTATGGCGGCAGGTGGCACCGGCGGTCTGATGCTGGTGGGATACTCTCTCATCGTTCACTCACGCTAAGCCAGCGCTGCAGGCGTTCAAACAGGCGATCGCTGACTATCGCCAGCAGCGCCACCAGTAATGCCCCCTGAATGACATAGGCTGTATTAAAGCCGCTTAAGCCGATAATCACCGGCGATCCCAGACTTTTCGCGCCGACCGTCGAGGCGATGGCAGCGGTGCCGATGTTGATAATCACCGAGGTGCGTATCCCGGCGATGATGACCGGCGCAGCCAGCGCCAGCTCAATCTGCCACAGCCGCTGCCAGCTACTCATGCCGACCCCGATGGCGATCTCCCGACTGCTGGCCGGTACGCTATCAATACCCGCCAGCGTCCCCTGTAAAATCGGCAGCAATCCGTAGAGCAGCAGCGCCACAACCGCAGGCCAGGCACCAAATCCCATCACCGGCACCGCAATCGCCAGCACCGCCACCGGCGGAATCGTCTGCCCTGCCGCCACAATTGTTTCCATCAGCGGCCGGAAGGCCCGCCCCGCCCGCCGCGTCACCAGCACACCACTGCCAATGCCAATCACAATCGCCAGCAGGCTGGCGGTGATCACCAGAAACAGATGCGCCAGCGTCAGTTGCCAGAAGCTCTCCTGCTGATAGAGTGGCCGCGCCAGTTCGGGAAACCAGCGGTGAAACAGCGGCCCGCTGTAAGGCATCAGGGTCAGCAGCGCGCCGTAGAACAGCACCAGCCACAGCAGCGGATCCCTTAGCCTGCGCATGTTAAATCCTCGCGCAGTTGCAGCAGATCGCCAAAGTGGAGCACGCCCAGCGGCCGCTGCTGATCGTCGATGACCGGCAGTTTATCGGTACGCCGGGCGATAAACTGCGACAGGGCGTCCCGCAGCGTCAGTGCCGCAGCGATCGGTTCGCCCGGCAGCCACTCGCCGCGCCGCACGGCATTACCGACCTGCTCCAGCGACAGCAGCCGTACTCCCATTTCGCTGCGACCAAAGAAGTCGCGCACAAAATCATTTTTCGGCTGGGTCAGCAGCTCCACTGGCCTGCCCTGCTGAACAATCTCGCCGTTATCCATCAGCACAATACGGTCTGCCAGCGTCAGCGCTTCGTCGATGTCGTGCGTCACCAGCACGATGGTGCGGCCCGACAGTTGATGAATGCGCAACATCTCCTGTTGCAGCACCCCGCGCGTCACCGGGTCAAGTGCGCCAAACGGCTCATCCATCAGTAACACCTCCGGATCTGCCGCCAGCGCCCGCGCCACGCCGATGCGCTGCTGCTGCCCACCCGAGAGCTGATGCGGATAGCGGTCCAGCAGCTGCGCATTGAGATTCAGCAGCGCCAGCAGCGCCGTGATACGTTCATTGACCTGTGCCCGGGGCCAGCCCAGCAGCACTGGCACCGTGGCGATATTCTTCCGCACCGTCCAGTGCGGAAACAGACCAATCGACTGAATGGCGTAGCCCATGCGCCGCCGCAGCGTGCGGGCATCAAGCTGGCGAATCGACTCTCCGGCAAAGCGGATTTCACCACTGTCAAACTCCACCAGCCGGTTGATCATCTTCAGGGTGGTCGATTTGCCCGAACCGGAGGTGCCAAGCAGCACGCAAAATTCCCCTTTCGCCACCTGTAACGACAGATCTTTCACCGCCGCTTTACCGTTAAACGCGCGGGAAACGCCGTCAAACTCAATCATCTTTTCTCTCCAGCAGTGAGATCAGCAGGCGGAACAGCGCATCAATGATCACCGCCAGTGCAATCACCGGGATCACCCCCAGCAACACCAAATCAAGCGCACTGCTTAGCAGTCCCTGGAAAATAATCGCGCCAAAGCCGCCCGCGCCAATCAGCGCCGCGACCACCGCCATGCCCAGCGTCTGTACCACCACTACCCGCAGGCCCGCCAGCCAGACCGGCAGCGCCAGCGGCACATCCACCGCGAAAAACTGCTGCCAGCCACTCATGCCGACGCCGCGTGCACTCTCCCGCACCTCGTGCGGCACCTGTTGCAGCCCCACCACCACGCTGCGCACCAGCGGCAACAGGGCGTAAAGCACCAGAGCGATCAGCGCCGGAGCCATCCCAATGCCGCTGATGCCCCAGTCGCCGAGCCACGGAAAATGCTGAGCCAGTCCGGCCAGCGGCGCAATCAGCAGACCAAACAATGCCACCGAAGGCACCGTCTGAATCACATTCAGTACGCCGAACACCCCACCCTGCCAGCCAGGTCGCCGGAATAGCGTGACGCCCAGCGGCAGCGCAATCATCAGCGCAGGCAGCACCGTTCCCGCCAGCAGGGTGAGATGACGGCTCAGCGCGGCATCAAACACCGCGTGGCGGTTGGCATACTCTTTCAGCAGGGAGAGATCGCTGAGCTGGCCACTGAACAGCAGCAAAAGCGGCAACAGCCAGACCTGCAGATTGAGCAGCAGCTGTGCCAGCCGATGACGGGTCAGTTGCCGCACCTGATCGGTGATCAGCAGCAGGATCAGCGCGCCGCTGCACCACAGGCCGCTGGCAAAGCTGGTGCGCGCCAGACGGCTGCCCTGCTGGCTGAGTAAGGTGGCCTGATGACCGCTGAGCCAGATAATCGCCGCCAGCATCAGTTCTGCCGCGAGCAGCGCCAGCATCAGCGTGATGCGGGTCGGATGCCGCCACAGCAGCAGCCACAGCGTCACCAGCGGCAGCAGCAACAGCCCGAAGCGGCTAATCTGCCAGCCCATCAGCGGTTCACCCGCTACCAGACGGTTCGGGGCGAAGTTCAGAAACGGCAATGCCACCAGCGCCAGACTCAGCAGCGTCAGCAGCAGCAGTGCCACCGGCTGCTCAACCGGACGGCGTATCGCTTCCCGCGATATCTGCATCGGCTACAGCAGCTTTTTCTGCTGCAGCCATTCGGTCGCTACGCTGCTGGCATCCTGACCGTCGACCGCGATTCTGGCGTTGAGCTGCTGCAGCGTCTTCTCATCAAGCGCGCTGAACACCGGCTTCAGCCACTCTGCAATCTGTGGATAGGCTTTGAGTACCGATTCACGGATCACCGGCGTCGGCGCATAAATCGGCTGAACTCCTTTAGGATCGCTGAGCGTCTGCAGACCTAATGCCGCCACCGGACCGTCGGTGCCGTACGCCATCGCCGCGTTTACGCCGGAAGTCTGCTGTGCCGCTGCGCTGATGGTGACAGCGGTATCGCCGCCAGCCAGCGACAGCAGCTGATCCTGTTTGAGATCAAAGCCATAAGCTTTTTCAAAGGCGGGTAAGGCATCGCTGCGTTCAATAAATTCTGCTGAGGCCGCCAGTTTGAAAGTGCCGCCTTTTTTCAGCCAGGCGCTGAGATCCGCCAGAGAGTTGAGCTGATTTTTTTCAGCCAGATCTTTTCGCACAGCGATGGTCCAGGTGTTATTGGCGGGAGCCGGTGTCAGCCAGACCAGATGGTTTTTCTCCGCATCAAGCTTCTTAACCTTTTCGTAGCCTTCAGCGGCATTTTTCCAGGCGCTGTCTTTCTCATCATTGAAGAAAAATGCACCGTTGCCGGTATATTCCGGATAGATATCAAGTTCGCCCGCCGTGATAGCACCGCGCACCACCTGCGTGGTGCCGAGCTGAATTTTATTGACGGTTTTTACCCCGTGCTTTTCCAGCACCTGAAGGATCACATTGCCCAGCAGCGATCCTTCGGTATCAATTTTTGAGCCGACCCGCACCGGGTCCGCCGCCTGTGCTATCCCCATGCTGAGCAGCAAAGCGCTGACGCCCATCCAACCCCGAATTCTGACCATGGCTTTTTCCTTATCGCAGTGTGTTGTTTTTACGTATTGTTCGTGCGTGATGATTCACAAGGCGTTGTGCGCCTGCGCGTTCAGGCTGCCCTCCTGCCGCTCTGCGGGAGGCTGGCAAGGCGTGCAGCGGAAATTATCTGCCTTAAAAGCGTAGCCTGGCGCAGCGGCGATGTAGCTGACTTTATCGCAAATTGATAACGATTTGAGATTATAAATTCATCTCATATAACCGAAATGAATTTATGTCTGGGCGTCTAAACGGCTATCCTCGGAAATCTGTTTTTATAATAAAAGACGCACAACATCATGTCCGACCTGACCTCTTCCGCCCACGTGGCAACAGCAGGGAGTTCGCCCGGTGGCGAAACACAGTGGATCCGCAGCGCAGCTGACGTCTCCCGATTAGTGAACAGTGGCGACAGCGCCCGTAATAATGCCCGCATTGTGGTGGCGATTGCGCTGGGGGGCGTCTTCCTTGACGCCTACGACCTGGGTGCGCTGGCCTTTGGCATCAAAGACATCACGCGCGAATTCAATCTCACCCCGACCGGCACCGGCATGGTCGCCTCGGCAATCACCTTCGGGGCCATTATCGGCGCACTGATCGGCGGCTATCTCACGGATAAAATTGGCCGTTATCGGGTGTTTATGGCCGATATGTTCTTTTTCGTGGTGGCGGCTATCGCCTGTGCGTTTGCCCCCAATGAGTATGTGCTGGCCGGCGCGCGTTTTGTGATGGGCCTGGGGGTCGGAATCGATCTGCCGGTGGCGATGGCGTTTCTGGCGGAGTTTTCCCGGCTGCGTGGCAAGGGTAATAAAGCGGCCAGCGTGGCGATGTGGTGCCCAACCTGGTATGCGGCGATCAGCATCTCTTATCTGCTGGTGCTGCTGCTCTATGCCGTGTTACCCGAAAGCCACACCGACTGGCTCTGGCGGCTAATCCTTGGTTTTGGTGCCGTTCCGGCGATTATCATCATCGCCATCCGTAGCCGTTACATGAGCGAATCCCCGGTGTGGGCGGCGAATCAGGGCGACCTGAAAGGTGCCGCGGCGATTTTACGCAGTGCGTGGAATATTAATGCCCAGGTGGCAGCCGACGCCGCGCTGACGCCTGCCATGCCGGTGCGCAAGGCGAGCTGGCGTAACTATGGCGCGCTGTTACAGGGCGTCTATCGCCGCCGTACCCTGCTGGCGACCATCACTTCCATTGCCTCATCTTTTGCTTACAACGCGGTGGCGTTTGGCTTGCCGGTGATCATCTCCAGCTTCTTTGCCCAGTCAATGCTTACCACGATTCTGGTGTCGCTGGCCCTGAATCTGCTGTTCGCCTTTGTCGGCGGGATACTGGCGGTGCGACTGGTGCCGCGCCTCGGGGCGTGGAAGATGTCGGTGGCGGGTTATGCCTGTCAGTGCGTGGCGCTGCTCGGGCTGGCGCTGATTGGTCGTCCGGAAGGCGGCCAGGAAGCCGCGCTGGCGATCGGCATGCTGGCGCTGTTCCTGTTTGGACAGGGATTCGGGCCTGGCTCCCATACTATGACTTTTGCGTCGCTGAGCTATCCGACGTCGCTGCGCGGCGTGGGTGTCGGCTTTAACCAGACGCTGATGCGCGGCAGCTCTACCGTTTCGCTGTTTCTGTTTCCAGTGCTGGTTGCGGCGCTGGGCACCGGCGTGTTCTGGGTGATCTTCCTGGCACCACTGGCGGGCCTGCTGGCGCTGCTGGCGATCCGCTGGGAACCGTCGGGTTATGATGTGGATGCGGAAGATTTCGAGCTGCAGCGATAATCAATGGTCAGGGCGTGGATAGCGCGCCGGCTCAGGGAGCAAACGGGCTCATAACCCTGGCGCATTGTTTATCCCGGCCCGGCTTCTCCGGCCAGCATTGAAACCGCACCTTAGTGCGGTTTTTTTATGCGGTAACTTGCGGAAAAGGAAACTGCTCCAGATAGTCTGGGATGCGCGGGAAGGTATGCAAAAACCACGGTGTGAACTGCTGTGGCTGCTGCTGCATCTGCTGCTCAATCAGCGCCATCGGGCGATAATCCCAGGCATCCGCTTCCTGCGGATTCAGCTGCGGCAGGCTGTCGCAGACGGCAAAGAAGACGTGACCATACTCATGTTCAGTCAGGCCATTGCTCAGCTTCAGGTTGTAGCTCAGCTCAAACACCGGCGTCAGCGTCACCACCATTCCCATCTCTTCACGCAGGCGGCGCTCGGCGGCGTCGCGGGTTGATTCATGAGGATAAGGATGACCACAGCAGGTATTACTCCACAAGCCACCACAATGATATTTATCGCTGGCACGACGTTGTAGCAACAGCTCCTGCCGGGAATTGAAGACGTAGACCGTCACCGCGCGGTGCAGTAATCCTTTTTCATGCACTTCCAGCTTTTCCATCTTGCCGGTGGGACGATCGAGGTGGTCAACGAGGATAACTTCAATAGCAGACATGGCGTTTCCTTGAGATTATTCCCAACTATTCTGGCACAGAATTATAGGTTTGGGCGGATCATCGAGGATTTATTACCCGGGTCAGGCGGAGATAAGCGGATGAAGCAGGGAGAAAATCAGGCCAGCAAGGCTGGCCTGGAGAGGGATTACAGTCGGAAGCTCTGAACCACCCGCTCAAGCTGGGTGCTTTGCGATTCCATCGCCTGCGCGGCAGCAGAAACCTGCTCCACCAGCACGGCGTTCTGCTGCGTAGTGCCATCCAGCTGAGTAATCGCAACGTTAACCTGTTCGATGCCCAGGCTCTGTTCGCGGCTGGCTGACATGATTTCACTCATCAGCGTTGTCACACTGCTCACGCCCTTCATCAGCTCATCCATGGTCTGACCCGCCTGCTCGACCAGCGCGCTGCCGGTATCGATGTTCGCCACCGACTCTTCGATTAACTTTTTAATCTCACGCGCCGAGTTGGCTGAACGCTGTGCCAGGTTACGCACTTCCGATGCCACCACCGCAAAACCGCGGCCCTGTTCACCGGCCCGTGCAGCTTCTACTGCGGCGTTCAGCGCCAGGATATTGGTCTGGAATGCGATGCTGTCGATCACGCTGATGATATCGACCACTTTACGGGATGAGTGATGAATCTCGCCCATGGTGGTCACCACCTGACGGACCACTTCGGTGCCACGTGCGGCCACCTGCGAGGCATCGCCCGCCAGCTGGTTAGCGTGGGTGGCGTTGTCGGCGTTCTGACGCACGGTGCCGGTCAGTTGCTCCATCGACGCGGCCGTTTCCACAATCGAGCTGGCCTGATCTTCGGTACGGGAGGAGAGATTGGCGTTGCCGCTGGCAATTTCCCGCGACGCGGCGGTGATCGCCAGCGCGCTGTCGCCCACCTGCTGGAGCAGCCCCTGCAGATAGCTGATGAACTGGTTAAAGCTCTGCGCGACGGCGTTGAACTCCGGGCTGTTGCTGGCTGGCAGACGCTGAGTCAGATCGGCACCACCGGTCGACAGCGCTTCAATGTTGCTGTTCAGCACGTTGAGGCGTTTCATCATGGCGCGGACAAAGCCCAGCGACACCAGTAGCAGGATTACCGCCAGAGGGATCTGCACCAGACCCAGACGGGTCAGCATGTTGTGAGACTGCGCTTT
This sequence comes from Pantoea sp. paga, assembly GCF_007558755.1. Classification (NCBI taxonomy): domain Bacteria; kingdom Pseudomonadati; phylum Pseudomonadota; class Gammaproteobacteria; order Enterobacterales; family Erwiniaceae; genus Pantoea; species Pantoea sp. paga. Next base: position 413,515 of record NZ_VLTF01000002.1, on the reverse strand, counting down.
AAGCAGGCTGGTTGGCAGGCTGCTGGCGAGATACCACGGGCTGCCTGGAATGGCCTGCACGAACAGCGTCTGCTCGCCTTCACTGCTGTCATAGGTGGTTTCCAGCGGCTGATTGCCAACACCGTTAAGCAGCGTTTTCAGCGGTGCTGCCATCGGCATCTGCACGTCAGCCAGGTTTTCGAGCTTCGGTGCGGCATTTACCAGCGCGCCATTGCCCACAACTTTACCATCGGCCTCGACGATCAGGACGTTGCCCTGAATGGTTTCACCCATCTGCTTCGCCAGCTGGTTAAAGAACCCCAGCGTCACATCGATGGTGGCGACGCCCCAGGCCGTGCCGTTTTTGTAGATAGCCATAGCACAGTTGGTGCGCGGCTGCGGGCTGGCGGCATCCTGATAGGCTTTTGCCCAGGCACACTGGCCTTTCGGAGCGGCCATGCCATCTTTGTACCAGGGTTGCTCCCAGTATTTGTCAGCCGCGTCGGAGTTCCAGTAGGTGTTCACCTGCAGGTCATTGCTGGCATTACGGGCAAAGAAGCTGCTGTCCTTCTCTTTGGCCGGGTCACGACGGTTTGGCAGTGGCCAGATCCCGCCACCAAACACATTGCTGTCCTGATACTGGTTAACCAGCGTCGGTAACAGGGTGTCGATGGTGGCGCTGTCCATGACGGATGCGGCTTCGGTAATGGCGCGCTGCTGGGCCTGAACGCGGTTCATCTGTTCAACGATACCGGAAGCCAGCGAATCCACCTGATAGCGAACCAGACGGCTTTCGCTATCGACCAGCTGTGGCGCGACAAACTGATTAATAACCCAGACTGTAACGAGTAAAAGCGCAACAAAGAACGCGATCATTGTTGCGGTGAAGCGGGATTGTGTTGTTTTAAACATCTTTGTTCCCCTGAACCTGGTGCGGCGCGATTGCCTGATCGGGTTTAACGGCACGGCAAACAGGAACTTGAGATGGGCAAGATCACATATTTGAGAAATGTTTGATTTATGTAAAAATTTAATTTCAGAGCGGAACTATCACATCCCCGGCGGGCGCCGGGGAATGGGCGAACAGGCGCATTATTGCTGGCCTACTCTTCTGAACTGACGACCTGCTGGCGCGGGCGGAAGATGTGATTATTGCCATCCGCCGTTAACAATTCCCGTAACTTCTGACCGCCATGTTCATCCGCCTGCGCGAACTGCCGCTCCGCTTCAGTAATCGGCGTAGTCCAGAGCAGAGTCGGGCGATCGCCGTCGCGTTTTGGCAGCGAGAACTGCGCCTGTTCGGTTGCCAGCTCATTGGCGAGCAGGAAGCTTTCAAAGCCGACGGGTGCCACTTCCGACGCCAGCGTATGGCCCTCGCCCAGCCAGGTCAGCCGCGCCCACGGCAGATGCACGAACTCCGCCAGCGCGCTGGCCATTTGCACCGCATTGCCTTCGGTCATGACCTCACCGTCAACCGCCATGCCGAGTTCAATGCGGCGATACTGCGGTGCCAGTTCATCAAACAGATAATCGACCTGCGGCATCGGCCGGATGCTCATGCCGATGGTCAGGAAATACCAGACGCCCTGATGCCAGTGCTGGGAGATCGCCATCGGCGGCCAGCTGCCCTGATCGATAGCGTAATACTTCACTGACTCGCCATAGCGCGCCTGATAGCAGGCCATCAGATCGTTCTGCACCTTATCCCACTCGCTGCCGTCGTGCCATTCGCGCCAGAACTGACGCTGATGCTCTGCACGGGCGTAGTAGTCATTGGTTGATGCCGATCCCAGCGGTGCCGTCAGCCGGTTCTTTTTGATGCAGCCCGCGGAGAAGCTCACCTGCTTCTCCTGATAGAGGCTCCAGCCGGGGATCACCGCCAGCAGCTGGCCGTAATACCACAGCGCCGCGCCATCATCGCTCGGCTCCCACAGCACCTGCAGACCGGCTGGATCCAGCGCGGGTTCCGCTTCCAGATTACGGCAATACTCGGCGCTGAGCAGCGGCGCTATGCCCTGCTCCATCGCCTCGCGATCTTCCTGCGCCGGTGCCGGCAGCAGGTTTCGTAGCCAGCAGCCGCGCACCGCATACTGGCTGCGGAACAGGTCGGTTGGCCAGATGTAAAAATAGGCAGTGCGCTCATCCTGTTCGACAATGGCGGTCAGGGTGCGCTGCTGATTGTGGACTTCAGCAATCAGGGATTTGTACGTCATAGTGCCTCGACAAAGCCTGGAGGAATCCATTTTCCCCGAGAATAGAGCAGGATCCTGGCTGCGGCTATCTGAGACAAGGGTAATAGTCTCAAAGTGTGGGAGTTGGAGGGGTGGTGAGGGTTTTTGGTGAAGTGCTGCGCTTTGGAAGAGTGGCCGTTGTTAGTATCAGAGACCACTATGAGCGAAAGGCGGACGTGCCTGTTGAAAGAGAAAGTTAAATCTTATAAAGATTTTTTCATAAATATCCGGCTTGTTCCTTCCGGCTCGCAGCTAATACGCCCAAACTCTTCCCAACCATGCTTTTTATAAAAGTCAGGAGCCTGAAAGCTTATCGTATACAAAAATGCAGCAGCGCAGCCCCTCTTCCGCCCTTCGTCTTCGAAACAGTTAAGGATATCTGTACCTAGCCCCATTCTCCGCAGCTCTGGTGGAAGATAGAAAAGATCTATAAAAAGGAGGCCCAGTGATGAACGTCCTTGCATTCCTCCAAGTACTTCACCAGTTTTAGTTGATTTTATTAATACAGATAATGGCTTACGGTCACTTATTCCCGTCATTAACTCGTTGAAATCATTAAGCCCTTCTTCAATGGGCAATAATTGTTCCGCATCAACGTTTTCACAAACCTCAAAACTTATCTCTTCAACAGTGCAATTCATTCCAGATGTCCTGATTGCTGTATAAATAACTGTTTAAATATACAGATGAAGAGCCGTATTTCAAGCCTTATCCCTTTTCGGTTTTACTCGGCCACTTGCAGAACTATGGCATCTACGTCCGCTTCTGCGCACAAAGCAGATTGTCACTGCTCATGTCCGTTAAAAGGAAGATCCGGGCGCTACAGCAGAAAGGTTTATTGAGACGGTGACATGACACTATGCGCTGCAGTGAAGAGTACAGCAGGCGCAATTGGCGGGAGCAGAGGCCCATCCGGCAGCATACTCATACCATCACGGTCTGATAATGCTCTTACAGTAACGGGTGGATGCAGCGAAGGAGCGCGATGCACTGCCCAATAAAGTTAACCGGATACGGTGTTGACTGTAGCGTTCACTATGGTTATCAGACTGACTTTTCTAATCAATGGTACACATATCGTCCTGTTTAATGCTTTTTGAAAAAACCTTTCAGCAACCATAAAAGCGCAACAGACATAATGATAGAAATAAGGATATTGGCTGAGAGTACAAAGTCGATGGTTGCCTCATCGCCATTAATATTGAAAAAACTTGCGATGGCATAAAAGAATGTTACCGGCACTATGACAGCAATAGCTTTTGAAATAGCAATCGCACAAAAAACAAACAGAAAAATAGTTATAATAAAGCGCATCGTTAGTATACCTTTACCGTTCCATAGGCTTTGAGCTGGCTGCCCGGGATGTTAAGCGTTGGGCCAGATTTAAGGAACATGTCGCGCATGTAATTGAACTGAAGAGGATGTTGAAGTGTGATGCAGCCTTCACTCAGCCCTAATGGCCCAATAGGGTGCAGACGGAAATTGCCCCGCCTGATGCCTTGTACAAACGTGTAGTCATCGATTTTTCCATCGTCACGAAATAGTCCAAACCATGTTGAACGATCCGTACCGTATATGTCTTTCAACAAGCGTTCTCTAAACGGCCCCAATCTTCCACCTGAAGGTCGTTCTACAATAAAGTAACGGCCACGAACTATTGGGCCTATATCAGGTACGTTTGTTTTTTCAGGATTATTGCGGCCTTCTTTTTGACCAGAAAAAGCAGGAAATGTACCAATACCAGGGCAGCTCAGGCTGGTCATTTCACGCCGATTGAGAAGTAAATAGCAGCTATATGACATGAGAACTCCATTCCTTATGTGCGAATATAGTAGATCCACTTGATTCTAAAAATTAACTATTGCTTTTTGGGAGAACAATGTCAATTGTGCCCGGCATCTGCCTTTGAGTGGCTGACTGAAGGGACGTTACCTGTGCCCGCAGAAGGGCATAAAAAACCGCCAGGCGGCGGCTCGCCTGAATTTACCAAATTTTATCAGGACTCTTTGTAAAAGAGCCGCCGTGGACAGTGGCATCAATCGCATTGCGGCAGTCTTCGGTATCGCGTGGATCAAAGGCTTTCGTGCATTCCTCATATTTAGCTTTGCGCTCCGCGTCATGCGCTTTATACCAATCAATACTCTTCGCGCCAGCATCGCAACCGGTAAGCAGCGTGGTGGCCAGCAAGCTCAGTGAAAGTAGTCCTGCTTTCATCAGATCGCCCTTTAGAGAATTAATTGGGGCCGCAGTTATAGAGCAGTAGTGCGCTCTAAGGAATGAAGCAGGGACTGCAAAAACAATGTGCGCTGTGAGCGAGGAGCAGAAGTTGGATTCGCAGCGTCTGCAATTTCGCATTCAACCATTTGGTGACATCTCGCTTATCACAGCATTTATCGGAATACATCTTCACATCAAATGAATCTACGTCGAACGGTAAAAAAAATCCTGATATCCATTGCCGGGGATCAACTTTCCTTCGGAAAAACTGGGGATCGACATCAGTAAGCAGGTTACATCCTTTATTCATTAATTGTAATTATGATTTAATGCGGAATTATCTATCAACAATAATTACGGTGTTATGAATGAACGTTAAAAATATAATTTTTGTGTCTTGTATTGTTTTAATGATAACTGGTTGTACTAATGATCCGAAAAGTATGTGGAATTCTCGATATGCTTTTAAAAGCCTAGGCAGTGTTCAGGCGATGTGTGATGACGGGGATCGTGACGCATGTTATGCAGCGATGGATATGCAAGGATTAACAAACGGTTTAAACAGCGCCAACGCTAGTATGCAGCAGAAACAAGCTTTGCAAGCTCAACAAGATGCAGCCCTTCCGCGTATGACAACAACAACGTGTCACCCTTTAGGCAATACTATTACTTGCCAAACATACTAGTCTTATCAGCGTCAATGTCCCAGTAACCCGGCCTATCCAGATGAGTTAAAAAACGGTCACCGGCTGGCCAGCTATGTTCCGTCGCAAAATGGCCGCACCATCCCTGTACATGCACCTTCCATCACATACCGTGAAATGGTCGATAAAAGTTGGCTACTTCATGAGGGGCATTTAAAACCCTTTTAGGTACGCTTCTGGCACGAAGCGGACAAGCTAACTGAGCTGAAGTCCGCTATGAGCGAAGAGCAGACGTTGGGATTTCAAATAACTTAAAACTGCGAATACAAAAGAAACATGACCGGAAAAAGACTGCTGCCTGCAGCAAGCATTCGGTATTGACTCACTTAACTCTGATTTCTTTCATGTTCTATAAGCCACTCTTTGCGCGATATGACTCCACCATATCCTGTCATTTGGCCATTTTTACCGATAATTCTGTGGCACGGAATCACAATCGCAATCCGGTTGGCACCATTCGCAGCTTCAACTGCTCGTACAGCGTCAGGTTTATTCAGTAGCAGCGAAATATCCTGATAGTTTGAGGTCTCCCCATAAGGAACAGCACGTAGTGCCTGCCAGACGGATTTTTGAAAATCATTGCCTGGTGTGTCTAGTAAGAGATCAAACTGACGACGAATTCCGGCAAAATATTCGCTGATTTCCTTTACTGTTTGTCGGGTATGACTATTTTCGCCTGTGACAATTCTGGCGTTAAGTAAACGCTGGATATCGTGAAATTCCGTCTCTAACATTCGGTGATCGGTAAACTCCAGCAGGCAAACTCCCTGCTCTGTAGCACAGACAAACATAGGTCCCAGTGTAGTGGTAAACCGGTGAATGACTATTACCTGAGTGGGCTGAGTCGGAGCTGCGCCAGTGAGCTGCTTGTAGATGTAACCAAACCCACTCAGAGATTCGTAGCCATTGTCCAGTGCTACGTCAGTCGCCGCACGTCCGCTTTTCAGCTCCTGCAGGGCAATATTTACCCGCTGCATTCGCTGGAAGGCCTGAAAAGTGATGCCGTGCTGTTGCAGGAACCAGCGCCGCATCCGTTCCGGGCTGATTCCATGCTGACGAAGATCCGCGTCGGATATACGGGATTTGATATTGCGCCTGACAAGCGTAAGCGCCTGTTCGACAAATAATGGCGCGCTGTGCGCATTTTCAGCAGGTCTGCAGATTTTACAGGGGCGAAAGCCGGCCGCCAGGGCAGATTTGGCATCTTTATAAAACTCTACGTTTTCACGTTTAGGCTTTCGTGCCCGGCATATCGAAATGCAGAATACGCCAGTCGTTCTGACTCCAGCAAAAAACACACCCGTATATTCTGAAGCGCGTTCAAGTAATGCCTGATACCAGACATCACACAGATTCTTATCGATAACCTTCATTAACAAAAAGTCCTTCAAATGTCTGATGCCACCGGATCGCATGCATTAAATCAATCAGCTTTGACTGGATGGCCGAATGAACAAAATTACCCATAGAAATGCGGCTTACCCCGGCCAGTTTCAGTCTATCGAACGAGGGAAGATCGGGCATACACATGACATTCAGAGGCAGATCAATGGCATTTGCAATAAGGCTGATATCTTTCTCTGACGTCAGGCAGGGAACAAATAGGCCGTCAGCACCAGCAGTTCTATAGTGCTGGGCCCGTAACAATGTCTCCTGTAACGCTCTTTCATGCCCGAGAAGATAAGTATCAGTCCGGACGTTCAAAAATAGGTTATAACCTTCACTTCTCAGCGCATCGCATACTGCTCTCAGATTACGCGAAAATTCAGAAACATCATCAAGCTGTCGAACCTGATTAATGACTCTGCTGTCTTCAAGGTTAACGCCTGATACGCCTATCTGAGCAAGGAGCTTGAGATTGGCTATTATCTCTTCAGCTGAATCACCATATCCTGCTTCCATATCAACACTTAGTGGCAGGCTGCTAACTGCCCGGATACGAGTGACAATAAAAAATAATTCATCAAACGGCATGCCCTGGCCGTCTTCATAACCCAATGTGGCCGCTATTGCTGCGCTGGACGTTCCCAGAGCCTTATAGCCAGCTTTTTGCGCTGCGACAGTACTGACGGCATCCCAGACGTTAGCGATAAGAAGGGGCTCATACTGGTTGTGGAGTTCTGCGAAGTTCATATCCATATCCTCTCAATTAGATCGAAAATGAATCTAAGCATTCAGCAAAAACGGCACAACCGAAAATCAGACGACCATTTTTTTTAAAAAGGGTTAAGCCAGGTCAGTCTGATTCAGGTGGTGAAACGGCAGTAATGTTTCAAGGTCTGCTTCTGGTACAAAGCGAAGTGACACGCACGTCAACGACCGCTATGAGCGAAAAGCGGACATCGATTAAAGCATTCTGAATGAGTCAAAAAGGAGCAGCGTAATGCTAAATGAAAGAAAATTTGAGGTATAAATTCAAATGCTTTGTAAAAAAGATGGCTAACAAGAAGTTGGCAGCATTCTTACAGAATTTATCTAAATTTTATGTGCTTACTTCCTTTAAATGCTTTCTTTAAATCCTTTTGAAATTTATCAATGAGCTTGTCTGCATAGTCTTCTGCGATATCCATCGCTTTAGCCTTCACAACAAATATGAGAGAAGTCACATCATTTTCGCGCCCGCAGTTTGCGCACACAATCAGCGAGCCATGAAGAGGGACGTAGTTTTCGTGTGGAAATGCAAACAGCTCGGAGTGGCAGAAAGTGCATCTCAGGCCGATGGATTTCTTCAGTTCTTCCATGTGGCTTATCTTTTTATAAAAGTCCGGTAAGAGAACCAGCAACACCGCCTACTACAGAAGAAGTTAGCGGATGCTCTAAGAACTTTGTTAAAAGCGATTTAGCTTCTGCCTTTTCTTCTGAAGTCGCTTCTGCACGGTCAATTTTGTCTATCACTTCCTGAAAGACATTGTAAATATTTTGCTTATTACCATCGCCTACCTGAGCTGACCCGGCAACATGGATAGCGCCAATCGTATAACTGCTCCTTGCAAGTTCATAGGAACGGTTCTTACCGTGCTTAACCGACAGCGCGCGGCTCTGTCCCTCTTCTGTCAGTGTGACATGATCGTATCTGTCTGACATATTTTTCAACAAGCCGCGGGAATTACATCTATTTATAATTCCAAATAAAATTTCTTCTGACCAGCCATGTAACTTTTCAATTTCATTACGATCCCCTTGCTCCTGAGCAAAACCCCAATACGTATCCGTTATAGTTCCCCCAATTCGTTCCATATCGTCGTTCATAAAAATCAATAAAGCATCAATATCGTTTTGAATTTTATCCGAATCCATTTGTATTCCTTTTTAATAGAGTGCTGTAGTTGAGACCGGGAAATGTATAACCATTATAATTTATGCCTGAGCTTGACGTTCATACAAATTATCACATTTAGAAAATAATTCATGGACAAAAGCCGCGGTGTAGGTATCCCTGCAATAAGAATCATCAACTTTTAGAGTCTCTGGCACTCCAACTTCCGCTTCTGGCACAAAGCGGACGTTGGTATCTACTTCAATCAGCCTATTGTACCTAACTCCGACAAATTGGCTGCCTTAACAAAGCACGTATCCATGTGCAGATATCAACTACTCCAGTTGCGTAATCTTTTATGGGCTACAGCAATCCACCCTTTTACCAGCGACCCCCTCACCCCACCCTTCCCATCCGCACCATCGCCCGATACCAGGCACCGCGCTGAATCGACCACCTTAATCCCACCGCAATCGCATTAATCTTCCGGTCAATGATCGCCTGCTGAAAGCGGCCGATCTCCGTACCGGACATCGCCTGCGCCCAGGCTGGCATCAGCCCGAATCCCGACTTCAGCATGATTTTCATCACCGGTTTTGCCTGCCAGCTGGGTGCAGGGGCATTCATCAGCAATCGCGTCACTTCGGCAGTGCGATGATCAAAGCGCAGCTCTGAACGCATCTGTTGCAGATAATCCGCAACATCAACAACGCTTTTCGGTACCTGCTCCGCCCCCAGCGCTTCGGCAATCTGCGCCGCTTCCTGATAGTACTGATCCTGCCCGGCGCGGCTGAGATGTGGATTTTTGTAGCGCAGATGGGCGGCCAGAAAACGGCTGGTCTCCGCCACATGCACCCAGGTCAGCAGATGCGGATCGCTGGCGGCATAGGGTTTGCCTTCGCTATCAACGCCGCTGACTTTCAGGTGAATGCGTTTCACCCGGTCAATCAGCGTCTGTGCATCCTGCGAATTACCGTAGGTGGTCACAGCGATAAACTGACTGGTGCGCCGCAGGCGGCCCATCATATCTTCACGGAAATTGGAGTGATCCCAGACGCCCGCCAGCGCCGCCGGATGCAGCATCTGCAACAGCAGCGCGCTGATCCCGCCGCACATCATTGAGGTGAAGTCACCGTGGACGCGCCAGATCACGCTGTCCGGGCCAAACAGGCCGGGATCGCCAGGCGGTTGAGAGAGGTCAAATTCATTCATCGACAGGCCGTTAAGGCGGAATACCTGCTGCTGAATGCGGTCACGCAGATTAATCATGGCGGCTCTGATAGAGGATATGACGTGGCGCGCCGTAGCAGGACGCTAACGACGCGCCGCATCACCTTCCCCTTACGTCAGGGGAAAGGCTGACGGTTATAAATAGTTGAACTGCCCATCCTCGGTACGAACGGAATCGAGTCCAATCATCACGTTGAATTTGCCGGGCTCTGCAACATGCTGCATCTGCTGGTTCCAGAACTTCAGCGCATCCACGTCGATTTTAAAGGTCACGGTTTGCGACTCGCCCGCTTTCAGCATGATGCGCTTAAAGCCACGCAGCTCCTGCACCGGACGGCTGATGGAAGCGACCGGATCGTTGAGGTACATCTGCACCACCGTCGCGCCATCGCGTTTACCGCTGTTGGTCACGGTCACGCTGGCTTCAATGCTGCCGTTACGCGGCATGGTCGGTGAGGACATTTTTACCGGCGACACGGTGAAAGTGGTGTAGCTCAGGCCGTAACCAAACGGATAGAGTGGACCGTTAGCCGCGTCGTAGTAGTGCGAGGTGTACTTGTTCGGCTTAGCAAAATTGTAAGGACGACCGGTTGGCAGATGGTTGTAATAGATCGGAATCTGACCCACTGAACGCGGGAAGGAAACCGGCAGTTTGCCCGACGGGTTGTAATCGCCGAACAGCACATCGGCGATGGCGTTGCCGCCTTCGGTGCCGCTGAACCAGGTTTCCAGCATCGCATCGGCCATCCGATCTTCATTCACCACTGACAGGGGGCGTCCGTTCATCAGCACAATCACCAGCGGTTTACCGTTGGCTTTCAGTGCTGCTAACAGCTTCTGCTGGCTCGGCGGGATCACCAGGTCGCTGCGGCTGGAGGCTTCGTGCGCCATACCCTGCGCTTCGCCCACGGCAGCAACCACCACATCGGCCTGCTTCGCTTTGGCGACCGCGTCATCAATCAACTGCTGCGGTGAACGCGTATCCACGGAAACCGCCTGCTCATAGAGGTTCAGGAAGTCCTGAATCCCTTTGTTGTCGGTAACGTTAGCGCCCTTCTCATAGAGCAGCGTAGCCTTGCCTTCGGTGGCATTGCGCATGCCCTGCAGCAGCGAAACGGATTGCTTCGCCACGCCAGCGGCGGACCAGCTGCCCATAATGTCGCGCTGACTGTCTGCCAGCGGACCAATCAGGGCAATGGTGCCCGATTTTTTCAGCGGCAGCGTTTCCAGGCGATTTTTCAGCAACACGATGCTTTTACGCGCGACGTCGCGCGCTTCAGCCCGGTGCAGACGGCTTTCCGCATTGGTGTCCTGCGGATCGCTCTCTTTTGGACCTAAATGGCTGTAGGGATCGTTAAACAGGCCCATGTCATATTTGACGTTGAGCACATGGCGCGCCGCATCGTCAATCTCTGCCATGGTGACGTCGCCGCTCTTCACCAGAGCGGGCAGATACTTGCTGTAATATTCGTCGCTCATGCTCATATCGACGCCCGACTTCAGGGCGATGCGCACCGCTTCCTGCGGATCGCTGGCGACGCCATGTTTGATCAGCTCTTTGATTGCGCCGTGATCGCTGATGGTGATGCCTTTGAACTTCCACTTATCGCGCAGCAGATCTTTCAGCAACCAGCTGTCCGCCGTGGCGGGCACGCCATTGATCGAGTTCAGCGCCACCATCACGCCGCCGCTACCCGCATCCAGTGAAGCTTTGTATGGCGGCAGATAGTCCTGGAACATGCGCTGCGGGCTCATGTCCACGGTGTTGTAATCGCGTCCGCCTTCAACTGCGCCATAGAGCGCGAAGTGCTTCACGCTGGTCATCACGCTGTAGCGATCGGCAGCACTTTTTCCCTGCATCGACTGCACCATGCTGCGACCCATTTCGCTGGTGAGATACGTATCCTCACCGAAACCTTCGGAGCCACGGCCCCAGCGCGGTTCACGGCTGACATCCACCATCGGCGCCCAGGTCATGTTCAGGCCATCGTCGGCCGCTTCATAGGCAGAGACGCGCCCCACCTCTTTCACCGCATCCAGATCCCAGCTCGACGCCAGGGCCAAAGGAATCGGGAAAATGGTGCGCTGACCATGAATAACGTCGTAGGCGAAAAACAGCGGGATCTTCAGGCGGCTGAGCTGCATCGCCTGATCCTGCATCGCGCGGATATCCTGACGGGTTACGGTATTAAAAATCGCGCCAACCTGACTCTTCTGAATCATGTCGCGAATCACTTCTTTCGGATTATCAGGTCCGACGCTGATTAAACGCAGCTGGCCGATCTTCTCGTCCAGCGTCATTTTTTTAAGCAGTTGGTTGACGAAGGCATCCCGCGCCTGTTCGGTCATCGGGTGGTTACCTGGCACCGTCTCAGCTAATGCGGGTTGCATCGCGAGGGAGACAGCGAGACTAACAGAGTAAATCCATTTCATCAGGTTGGGTTCTCTTAAGTAACTGCGCAATATCGAATTAACAGGCGGCAGTGTGCCACAAGATGAGAATAGCAGGTAGCTGCCGCTGTCACACTGCGTTGAGGTGAGTTGACGTGCTACAGTTAGGACGCACTGATAAGACAAGGGAATTGCTCATGATACAAACCTCTGCCCTGCTTTCTGACCTGCGCCGCCTGGTCGGCCCCACCCATCTGCTGACTGAACCTGAACAGACCGCACGCTATCGCAAAGGCTTTCGCTCCGGCGAAGGCGAGGCGCTGGCGGTGGCGTTTCCCGGTACGCTGCTGGAGCTCTGGCGGGTACTGCAAACGCTGGTAAATGCCGATGTCATTATCCTGATGCAGGCGGCGAATACCGGCCTGACCGAGGGCTCGACGCCGCATGGCGACGATTATGATCGTCCGCTGGTGATTGTCAGTACCCTGCGGCTGGATAAGCTTCAGCTGATTGACGAAGGCCAGCAGGTGCTGGCGTTCCCCGGCAGCACACTCTATCAGCTGGAAAAAGCACTGAAGCCGCTGGGGCGTGAACCCCACTCGGTGATTGGCTCCTCCTGTATTGGTGCCTCGGTGCTCGGCGGCATCTGTAATAACTCCGGCGGATCGCTGATCAAGCGCGGACCGGCCTACAGTGAAATGGCGCTGTTTGCCCAGATTGATGCGCAGGGAAAACTGAAGCTGGTGAACCATCTCGGTATCGATCTTGGGACGTCACCGGAAGAGATTCTGGGGCGGCTGGATGATGACCGCTGGCAGCCCAAAGATGTGCAGCACGATGGCCGTCACGCCTCCGATCATGAATATGCCGACCGGGTTCGTGAAGTGGATGCGGATACGCCCGCCCGTTACAACGCCGATGCGCGTCGCCTGTTTGAAGCCTCCGGTTGTGCCGGGAAGCTGGCGGTCTTCGCGGTGCGACTTGATACCTTCGCCAGCGAACCGCAGCAGCAGGTGTTTTACATCGGCACCAACGAGCCCGGCGTTCTCAGCGATATCCGCCGTCACATGCTGGCGCATTTCACCCATCTGCCGGTGGCGGGCGAATATATGCACCGCGACATCTATGACATTGCGGAAGTCTACGGCAAAGATACCTTCCTGATGATCGACAAGCTGGGCACCGACAAGATGCCGCTGTTTTTCACGCTGAAGGGGCGGGTTGATGCCTGGCTGAGCAAACTCTCCTTCGTTAAACCGCACTTCAGCGATCGCCTGTTGCAGCGCCTCAGTAAACTGTTCCCGGCGCATCTGCCGAAACGCATGAAGCAGTATCGCGATAAATATGAACACCATCTGATGCTGAAGATGTCTGGCGACGGCGTGGCGGAAGCGCGTAACTATCTGCGTGACTACTTCCGCGAAGGCGGTGGCGAATTCTTCGAGTGTGAAGGCAAAGAAGGTGCGCACGCCTTTCTGCATCGCTTTGCAGCGGCGGGTGCGGCGGTGCGCTACCACGCGGTGCATTCTGATGAGGTCGAGGACATTCTGGCGCTGGATATCGCCCTGCGTCGTAACGATGCGGACTGGTTCGAAACCCTGCCCGATGAGATCCGCGCCTCGCTGAGCCATCGTCTCTACTATGGTCACTTCTTCTGTCATGTGTTTCATCAGGATTACATCGTCAGAAAAGGCGTCGATGTGCATGCGCTCAAAGCGCAGATGCTGGAGATCCTTCAGGCGCGGGGCGCGGAATATCCCGCTGAACATAATGTAGGGCATCTCTATCAGGCCAAACCGCAGCTGGCGGCGTTCTATCGCCAGCTCGATCCCACCAACAGCTTCAATCCTGGGATTGGCAAAACCAGTAAGCAAAAGGGATGGGCAGTGAAGCAGGTTTAATCGCCTTATCGGTCAGCCTGCTTATCTGAGCAGGCTGATTTTCACACTACCGGGAAGCCCGTTCACACCGCCAGCCTCCCGTTGCAGCAGCCCTGCCAATAGCTAACATCTTTATCAAATAATTAATTCCCCTTCCCATATCGCACCTGCTTTATTTTATCTCATCGGGTTATGCGCAATAGTTCACAAAAAATTCCGCCACCAATTGATATTTCGCGTCGCGAAAAATAGATTGTCGCCATAAAAAATTCATAGCAAGCATCTTAATTACATTCAGGGAAGAATGATCATGCGAAAAATTAATTACGCGTTAGCGTTAATTGAAATATCCACCGCATTAATAGCGTTAACTGCAATAAGTTCATCACCGGCTTACGCCAGCGGATTTATTGAGGACTCATCGCTGAAAGGTAATGTTTTTTACTGGCAGCGTCAGCGAGATCGCAGAGACACCGATCCCGCCAGTGAATATCAGGGACAGTATCGGGCTAATTTACATCATGCCTCGCTCAACAGTAATCTTGACTATCAGTCAGGCTATGCCGGGGAGTGGATTGGTCTGGACCTCGCCATTTTTGGTGCTGCTGAGCTTTCCAATAGCGGCCCCGCCGCACCCAATGAAATTGGCTTCAGTAAGGCGCATACCCGCTGGGATGAAAAGTGGAATGGCGACAGCGGTGGTGCTTCTGTTTATAAAGCCGCACTGAAAGTAAAATATAACGATTACTGGTTGCGCGCCGGTTATATTCAGCCAACCGGCCAGACAATTATTGCGCCACACTGGAGTTTCTTACCCGGAACCTATCGCGGCGTCGAAGTCGGTGCGCTGTATGATTTCCAGCAGGCCGGTGCATTATCACTCTCATGGATGTGGAGCGACAAATATAAAGCGCCCTGGTATCGTGATTTATATAATTTTCGCCAGGCTGATGGCAAAACATCTGTCAGCTACCTGCATTCGTTCGGCATGAAATATGACTTCAGGAATAACCTGGTGCTTGAGGGCGCATTTGGCCAGGCGGCGGATTATATGGATCAATATTTTGCCAAAGCCTCGTGGTCAGCCACGCCCGGCGGCAATGCACTTTACACCAGCTATCAGTTTTACGGGGCGCACGACAAAGTAGCGGGCGGTGCCGCTAATCCCCGTGATGTCTATGACGGCCTGGCCTGGTTACAGGCGATCACGGTCGGTTACACCGTCGGCCCCGTTGATCTGCGCCTGGAAGGCAGCTGGGTCAAAGCAGAGGGGAATCAGGGCTTCTTCCTGCAGCGCATGACGCCAGGCTACGCCAGCTCCAATGGACGACTGGATATCTGGTGGGATGCCCGCTCCGACTGGAACGCCAATGGCGAAAAAGCGATCTTTGCCGGGGCGATGCTCGACTTAACGCCGTGGCAACTGGCGGGATGGAAAGTGGGCGCATCGTACGTCTGGGGCTGGGATGCCAGACCCGCCACGCTGCCCACCGTTGACCAGAGCCAGCGGCTGAAGGAGTCTGCCTGGAACCTTGATGTGATCTATCAAATCCAGCAGGGCCGCGCCAAAGATACCCAGTTTAAACTGCATTACACCCGCTACGACAATCACAGCAATCTGCCCAGTTACAGCGGCGGTTACGGCAACATTTTTCAGGACGAGAAGGACATCAAATTTATGGTTATCGTGCCGTTTACGCTGTTCTGACGCCCTGCAGACTCCCGGATATCTCTTCAGCAGCAAGGATGAATCAATATGTTTAAGTTAAGCCTTATCGCGCTCACTCTGCTGGGCGCTGCAGCCACAGGCCACGCCAGCTCGTCAGCGCAGCAGGTGGTGAAACAGATCAGTCAGTTTGGCGTCACTTATCAGGTGAACGATAATCAGGCCGCCCTGCATGGCACCGACTGCGCCGCGCTGGGTGCCGACTATGCCGCCTGCAATCGCGCCACCATTACCCTGACCAATAACGGCCCAGCCCTGACCGACAAACACTGGGCAATCTACATGAGCAACGTCCACCAGACGCTGCGGGTCGATAACGATCAGTTTAAAATGACCCATCTGGTCGGCGACCTGACCCGACTGGAGCCGACTGACAAATTCACCGGCATTGGCGCGGGCGAATCGGTGCAGATTCCGATCGTTAACGAATACTGGCAGCTGTTTGCCACGGATGTGATGCCGCGCTGGTATGTGACATCCAGGCAGGCCACCCCCAAAATTATTGCCAGCACCGATCATGAAGATCCCAGCCAGTTTGTATTGCCGTTGGGGGATAACTGGCGACGCAGTGCCGATGACCGGAATATCCTGATGCAACCCGCCAGCCGGTTTGATAAAAACAGCGATGTTGCCACCCTGCCCGCTTCCGCGCTGCGCGGTCAAATCACACCCACGCCGCTTGAGGTGAAACTGCGTCCGCAGGATGCCGATCTCAGCCGTGGCGTCAGTCTGTCTCTGACCGGGCTGACCCGCGAAACCGGTGAGGCGGTAAAGCAGCGTCTGGCCCTGCTTGGCCTGAAAGAAGCGCCTGATGGATTTGCCATCAGGACACAGATCAAACCGGGTCACTTCAGCGGCAAACAGGCTAAACCGGGCGCATACGATCTGGATATCACCCCTCGCCGTGCCATCGTGGTGGGCTACGATGCTGCCGGTGCGTTCTACGGTCTGATGTCGATTCTCTCGCTGATCCCTACAGAAGGCGCGCCGCGTATTGCCACGCTGGAAGCCCATGACTCGCCACGCTTTGCCTATCGCGGCGCGTTTCTTGACGTTGCCCGTAACTTTCACAGTAAACAGGCGGTCATGCGGCTGCTTGATCAGATGGCGGCCTGGAAGATGAACCGCTTCCACTTTCACCTCAGTGACGATGAGGGCTGGCGGATTGAGATTCCTGGCTTACCGGAACTGACTGAGGTGGGGGCTAAACGCTGCCATGACCTGAGCGAACAGCGCTGCCTGCTGCCGCAGCTTGGTTCTGGTCCGTTCAGCGATAACAACGGCAGCGGCTACTTCAGCCGTGCCGACTATATCGAGATTGTGAAGTATGCGCAGGCCCGTCACATCCAGGTGATCCCGGAAATTGATATGCCCGCCCATGCCCGTGCCGCCGTCATCGCCATGGAAGCACGCTATCAGCGGCTGATGAAGGAGGGACAATCTGAACAGGCCAGTGCGTATCGCCTGATCGATCCCACCGACGACTCCAATACCACCTCGGTGCAGCTCTATGACCGCACCAGCTATCTCAATCCCTGCATTGCGGGTTCACAGCGGTTTGTCGATAAAGTGATCGGTGAAGTTCAGGCGATGCACCGGGAAGCGGGACAGCCGCTCGGCGTCTGGCATTTTGGCGGTGACGAAGCGAAGAATATCCGGCTGGGTGCTGGCTACTCGGATAAACGCGACCCTAAACCGGGCACCGGTCTGCGCGACTGGAGTAAAGAAGATCTGCCGTGGGCGAAATCGCAGGTTTGTCAGGCACTGGTGAAGAGCGGCAAAGTGGAAGATCTGGCGCACCTGCCGAGCTACTTTGCCCTGACCGTCAGTGACATCGTTAACCGGCACGGTATCAGCAAAATGCAGGCCTGGCAGGATGGTTTAAAACATGCCAAAGATGCGGCAGCCTTTGCCACACCGCGCGTCGCGGTCAACTTCTGGGACACCCTCTACTGGGGCGGTTTTGACACAGCCAGTGACTGGTCACAGAAAGGTTACGACGTGGTGATCTCCAGCCCCGACTATCTCTATCTGGATTTTCCGTATGAAGTTAACCCGCTGGAGCGCGGCTATTACTGGGGCACGCGCTTCAACGACGAACGCAAAATCTTTGGCTTCGCGCCAGACAACCTGCCGCAGAATGCTGAAACCTCGGTGGATCGCGACGGCAACTTTTTCAGCGCCAAATCAGAGAAGCCCTGGAGCGGTGCTTACGGCATTTCGGCCCAGCTGTGGAGCGAAACTGTGCGCACTGACGCTCAAATGGAGCACATGATCTACCCTCGCCTGTTTTCGGTAGCGGAACGAAGCTGGCACCGCGCCAGCTGGGAGCAGGATTACAAGGCGGGTCAGGAGTATGCGGGGGGTAAAACCCATCTGGTCGATCAGCAGGCGCGCCTGAATGACTGGCAGCGATTTGCCAATCTGCTGGGACAGCGGGAACTGGCGAAGCTGGATAAGGCGGGCATCGATTATCGCCTGCCGGTGCCGGGAGCCAGAATCGTTGATGGCATCCTGTCGATGAATGTGGCCTTACCGGGCGTGACGCTGGAGTACAGCCTGGACAAGGGCACAAACTGGCAGCGCTACGATGCCACCAGACCGCCGCAGGTCAGCGGTGGGGTGGCAATCCGCTCGGTGAGCCGCGACGGTCAGCACACCAGCCGCGTTGAATCCCTGTAGAAAGCGAAGTGTGAACGGGCTGAGAAGCCAGCGTTTGAATATGAAAAAGGCCGACAGAAGTCAGCCCTTTGATTGCTGCCAATCCTGAAGCAGGGTGAATCTGGCAGCAATGAAGAAACTTAATGCGCTGGGAACACGGTCAGAAGAGGAAAGCGTCCCATGCCAGGGATGGCGTGGGCCGAGCATGTCATGGATGACAGATTTTGCGTCTTTCCGATCTGACCGTGTTCCCTGTGCCAGCTCGATTACACAGCTAACCGGGCTACACTGTATTTACCATCAGAGCCGACAGAAGTCGGCCTTTACACACCTAAACCAGCTTCTCTTCGGGGACCGGCTCCGCACCCGCCATCTGCTGACGGCGCTCGATAATCATGGTCTGCGGTGTGGAAAGCAGAATGCCCTCTTTACGCAGACGCGTCAGAATATCGAACAGCAGGTCGCTCTTCGCCCCTGCGATCTGGCGCTGCCCCGCCACGTTACCGGTGACGCTCAGTATAATTCCCTGTTGAGTCAGATCTTTAAACGAAACGGATGGCTCTGGCGTCTCCAGAATGCGTTCATTTTCGTTGTAGACCTCCAGCAGGATATCGCGCACTTTCACCGGATCGATGTCGAGCGGGAAAGTCAGCGTAATCGTGACCACCCCCTGCGCATTACCCATGGTGGCATTTCGCACGTTCTGCGAGATAAACTGCGAGTTCGGCACAATCACCGTGGATTTATCGCCCAGCTGGATCTCGGTGGCGCGCACGTTAATCCGGCGGATATCCCCTTCGATACCGCTGATGCTAACAAGATCGCCAACTTTCACTGGCCGCTCGGTCAACAGAATCAGCCCCGAAATAAAGTTCTTCACAATCTCCTGTAAGCCAAAACCGATACCAACCGACAAGGCACTGACGATCCAGGCCAGCTTATTCCACTGCAGACCCATGATCGACAACGTCAGCAGGATGACCAGTACATAACCGATGTTGCTGAACAGCGTCACCAGCGACACCCGCATGCCCACATCCATGGTGGTTTTCGGCAGAAAATCAGTATCGAGCCAGCGGCGCACCGTTCGCAGCACATAGATGCCGACGATCAGGCAGATAATCGCATTCACCATATGCGCCGGTACGATATTCAGGGATTCAAGTCCTTTACCGCCCCAGAACTCAATCACTTTTTGCAGCAGCTCAATCGGCGTTGAAGAGGCAAAGGTCCCGTTAACCAGCGCCAGCGCCACAACCAGCACCAGGAAGGTTTTACCGATGGCCGTCAGCAGCGTAGCCGTTTGCTGCAGATGACGCTCATTGATGTTAAGCGAACTCTGAATGCGGCGACCGGTTGCGTTACTGGTCGAGAACAGGCTCTCACAGCCATCGTTGAGCAGATGACTGAGGAAGTAGAACGAACCAAACAGCAGGCCGCACCAGATCACTTCATAACTCAGGAAGCGCGCCAGCGTGACGTAACCGATGAGCAGCGACACCAGAATGGCGATGCCGGTCAGCGTCAGGCCCATCTGGATCAATCCGACCAGCGTGGAACGGGCCTCCGGTGGTGTGCCCGCCTGGGTCATACGGCGACGAACCCGGTTGGTGCGCATGCTGATCGCCAGCGCGGTAGTACCAATCAGCAGTGCCGTCAGCCCGTTGGCAAAAATAGTGGTATTCAGGCTGGTGCCGACGCTGTAGTTAAACGCCTCGACCGTCTGGAAGATAAAGACCAGCACGGCGGTAATCGGTGGAAACGGTTTTAACGCCATCGCCACTTCATTGGAGATGGTCGGTAAACGCCAGCTGGGGCGACGGGTAGAGAGGAAAGCGCGTCCCAGTCCGGCAATCAGGCCACAAAAGACACTGAGCCGAACCAGTTGATCCACAAAGTCCTGAACGTTTTCAGAAACCTCATCACGGCGGGTAAAGGCCAGGGCGATAAAGTTAAAGGTGAGGACGACGGCCACCAGGGTGGTCAGGGCTATCGCTGCCGCCAGGAAACTGCGGCGCAGCTTCCCTTCCGGCAGTTTGTGAATGCTGATCCAGGCCAGAAACTCTTCGCTGTATCGACGGCCAGCCGTCATCACCAGCATGGCAGCCAGCAGCCAGAAGACACTGCCCACGCGCCAGCCCGGCTCCCATGAGAGTGCCGCGGTGTCCTGCAACTCCTGCAGGAATTCACCGATTTTCTCGCCATCCAGATCCTGACTATTGAGCAGCGGTGACCAGAAGCGCGGCCCCAGAATGGTGCCGGAGTTTAGCGCCAGCTGGCTTTTCAGCTGATCGCGGCGCAGGTTAACAATCTGCGAGGAGAGCATCAGCGCGCCATTTTTAATGCCTTCGGCCTGTTTGATCTGATCGTCGAGTTTGCTTTTCTGACTCTCCAGCGCGTTACGCTTGCGCGTCACTTCCGACGTCTCTTTTACGCCGCTGTCGGCTTTAGGTGCCGGCCCCAGAACCTGCAACTGAGCGTCCAGTTGCTGGCGATCGGGGAGCAGCGCCTGGCCCAGCGTGTCGGCACTGCCTGAGAGCTCAAGCGCCATTTCATTCAGCTGAGTGAGCTTGTTTTCGCCAGCATCAACGGAGACCTGACTTTTGATTTTATCGAGGATCTTCTGCATTTTCGGCAGTTCAACCGCAGCATTCAGCTTCGGTGGAGCATCCTGTTCCTGAGCAGCAGTGGCTTTATCATCCGCGGCCAGCGTCAGCGCCGGGGCAAATGCCACCAGCGCCAGCATTAACAATGCAAAAAAGGATCGTAGCTTAAACATATGAGTAAGATTCCGGCAGCTTAAATCAGGCGATCGTCCCTCGCCAGTCGCGCGTAGTGTAGGGCTTTGCAAGGGATGGCAATATAGGAATAACGGGCATTTTTCGGGCTAATTCGGTGCAGACAGAGGCGTGAAAATCGTTGTACGCCTCTGCCTGCATCATCCCGGATACCCGCTCAGCCTGCAGGTAATGCCAGTGTCCGCAGCGCGTAACACCGGCTGTTTTCTACTCAACGTCGGCGCTGCTGGCCCCATTACTGGCAACCTGGCCCGATTTCTGTTTTTTATACGCCAGCGCGGCGGCCGGCACCGGCGCCGCTTTACCGGTCTCAATCCAGCTGCGCAGACGGTTAGCGTCGGCGAAGTGGGTATATTTGCCAAAGGCATCCAGCACCACCAGCGCCACCGGACGATTATTAATCATGGTGCGCATCACCAGGCAGTGGCCCGCCTCATCGGTGTAACCGGTTTTAGTCAGCTGAATGTGCCAGTCATCTTTATAGACCAGATGGTTGGTGTTGCGGAACGGCAGCGCATAGCTCGGATGGGCAAACACCGCCGTCTCCTCTTTAGTGGTGCTGAGCGCGCCAAGCAGCGGATATTCCCGCGTTGCTTTTAGTAATTTAACCAGATCCTGCGCGCTGGAGACGTTTTGCGTCGACAGGCCGGTTGGCTCCACGTAGCGGGTCTGTTTCATGCCCAGTGACCGCGCTTTCGCGTTCATCGCCCGGATAAAAGCGTTATAGCCGCCCGGATAAGCATGAGCCAGGCTGGCGGCGGCGCGGTTTTCCGAGGACATCAGCGCCAGCAGCAGCATATTCCGGCGGCTAATCTGGCTGTTGAGCTTAACGCGTGAGAAGACACCCCGCATTTCCGGCGTCTGGCTGACATCGACAGTTATCATCTCGTTCATCGGCAGATGCGCATCCAGCACCACCATAGCAGTCATCAGCTTGGTGATGGAGGCAATGGGCCTGACCCGATCAGGGTGGCTGGAAAACAGCACTTTATTGGTCGTGAGATCGACAATCATCGCACTGCCAGAGGCGATCTGCGGCTGAGCAATAGGCGCCAGTTGCGACAGCGACGTCGTTGCCTGCGCCGGAAGTGAAACAATCTGCCCTGAAACGAGCAGCGCCAGCGAAAGCAGGGTGGAACGAATTTTTGCAGGCATCGTAGAAAAAACCCGGTTATGAATATGTACTGTGTCAGACCGACACAGGCCGCCCGCTTCAGTGAGGTCGGAGCGCGGGCTGGCGGCGATATCATACCCGTAAGGTTAAGAAATTTCCTGGTGAGAGTGTTTCCGGGCGTAAAAAGAGAACTGCCGCCAGAGCGGCGGCAGCGGTCGGTCAGAACAGATGCGGTCCATATCCCCACAGCACCACGGTTAATGCCAGTAACACTTCAAATACCAGCACGCCGATGGCCAGCGTTGAACCGGAAAAGCGCAGACTCTCTTCACGGTCGATATTAAGAAACAGTGGAATGCCGATATAGAGCAGATAACCGGTGTAGAGCAGCGCCAGCGCGCCTGCCAGCACGCAGAGCCAGACTAGCGGATAGAGCGCCACCAGCCCGCTGAGAAACAGCGGCGTGGCCACATAGCCCGCAAACACCGTACAACGCTGTACGCCAGGGCGCTGCGGATAATCACGTGCCATCCAGTGAATCACGCGTCCCATTACCGCGACGCCACCCAGAATAATCAGATAGAACAGAATGCCAAGCCCAATCCCGGTTAACAGGTTGAGTTGCACATATTGCCCCTCGCCCAGATTCCAGCCCAGCTGAGTTGTGCCAATAAAGGCGCAGATCACCGGAATCGCCGCCATCAGCAGAACATGGTGGGTGTAATGGTGCGATACGCTCTCATTCTCTTGCTTGATATGACGCATTTCCTGATTCGGATGCGCCAGCAGACCCCAGACATGATTCATAGATTCACTCCTCTGATGCAGTGGGCCGCCCGATGATGCATCCGTCTTTGGGGCAGCGTCCTCTCAAGTATAAACGGCAGCGAAACTTTCGTGGTGATCGGACAAAAAAACAGCATAAATAAACGGACCCATGAGGCACGGGCGGAAGCGAAGCCAAATCGCGTATAGACTTGAAGAAACAGTCACTGAACAGGGAGGGTCATTTTGCATCTGGATATCAATGCATTAATTACGCAGTACGGTTATCTGGCACTTTTTATTGGCTGTATCGCCGAGGGGGAAACATTTACGTTGCTGGGCGGCGTCGCCGCGCATGAGGGGCTGCTGCATTACATGGGGGTGGTGCTGGCCGCCATGGGTGGTGGTATTGTCGGCGATCAACTGCTCTACTGGGTCGGTCGCCGCTGGGGCACGCAGATCCTGCGCCGCTTTAAAAAGCATCAGGATAAAGTGGTCAAGGCGAACCGCCTGATTAAACGCCGTCCCAGCCTGTTTGTGATTGGCGTGCGCTTTATGTATGGCTTTCGACTGATTGGCCCAATCATCATCGGGGCCAGCCGCCTCAATCCGATGAATTTTTTTATTCTTAACGTCATCGGGGCAGCCATCTGGGCGCTGATTTTTGTCACGCTGGGTTATTTCGCGGGCGGCATCATCGCGCCGTGGCTTCATAAACTCGACCAGCATCTGAAGCATCTGCTGTGGCTGGTCGGCGCAGTGGTATTCGCCTTTGCGCTGCGCTGGGTGATCCGCCGCTGGCACAACCGTCGTGCCGACCAGGAATAAATGAACCACGGATTCGCCAGCAGACGCCACCGGCTATAAGAGAGAGCTGACCGGTGGCACAGGTCGCCGACGCTGAGCAGCGCCAGGCGACCCTGCTGGCGATTTCCCATGTCTCACCCGCCCTCACCCCTTCCCTGCCTCATTCAACCATACGTTAACCATCTGTGCCCAAACGAAGCCGCATCAGATGGCTCAGCTATAGTTAGGATGGACACTGACAGGGAGATGAGGATGAGTAAGGTAAAACGTAAGATTGAAGACCATGGCGTGATCGGAGATTTGCGCACCTGCGCGCTGGTCGCGAATGATGGCACCATTGATTATCTCTGCTGGCCGGAACTCGACAGCCCGTCGGTCTTTGCCGCCCTGCTCGACAGCGATGATGCCGGGCTTTTCTCCCTGGCCCCTGACTGGCCAAATGCGCGACGTCAGCAGCTCTACCTGCCCGATACCAACATCCTGCAGACCCGCTGGCTGGATGATGAAGGCGTAGCGGAGATCACCGACTACATGCCGATTTGTGATGACAAGGACAAGCTGCCGCGTCTGATCCGGCGGGTCAAAATGGTACGCGGCAGCGCGACCTTTAGCCTGCGCTGTTCACCGCGTCACGACTACGCCCGGGCGCAGACCCGCGCAGAGGCGCACAACGGCTGTATCGATTTTCATGCCGAAGGCCAGCCGTCCCTACGCCTCGCCGCCAGCGTGGTGATGACGCTGGAGGATGAGAGCGCGACCGCCCTCTTCACGTTACAACCCGGTGAACATGCGCAGTTTGAATTTGGCAGCGTGGATGATGCGCATATCGAAGCCCTGACCACCGAACATTGCTTTGAAGAGACGCTGAACTACTGGCGACGCTGGAGCGCCCACAGTAACTATCAGGGACGCTGGCGCGAAATGGTGCAGCGTTCGGCGCTGGTCCTCAAACTGCTGACTTCACATCAGCACGGCTCTATTGCGGCAGCAGCGACCTTTGGCCTGCCCGAAGAGCTGGGCGGTGAACGCAACTGGGACTATCGCGCCTCCTGGATCCGTGACGCCTCGTTCAGCATGTATGCCCTGATGCGTCTGGGCTATATCGATGAAGCCAAACACTTTACCCACTGGGTTGGTCGCTGCGTTGAAAACAGCCATCACGATGAGATGCGCCTGCAGGTCATGTACCGGCTGGACAGCGGCACCGAACTGCACGAGATGGAGCTGCTGAATCTCTCCGGCTATGCCGACTCCCGTCCGGTGCGCATCGGCAATGACGCCTGGCAGCAGACCCAGCTCGACATCTATGGCGAGCTGATGGATGCGGTCTATCTGGCCAATAAATATGGTGAGGCGATCTCCCAGCGCGGCTGGGAACATGTCGTCAAAATGATCGACTGGCTGTGTGAGAACTGGGATCAGCCCGATGCCGGTATCTGGGAGATGCGCGGTGAACCGGAACATTTCCTGCATTCACGTCTGATGTGCTGGGTGGCGATGGATCGCGCGCTGCGTCTGGGCATGAAGCGATCGCTGCCGATGCCTTATGAACGCTGGGATCGGGCGCGCCGGGAGATCCGCGAGGATATCTGGGCTAACTTCTGGAACAGTGAGCGGGGTCACTTCTCTTCGACCCGTCATGGCGAACATCTCGACGCCTCAATGCTGCTGATGCCGCTGGTGCGTTTTGTGGGAGCCACCGACCCGGACTGGATTGCCACGCTGGATGCGATCAAAACTAATCTGGTCAGCGACGGTATGGTGCGCCGTTACAATACGCATGAGACGCCCGCCGATGGCCTGAAAGGCTCAGAAGGGTCCTTCGGAGCCTGCTCCTTCTGGTATGTCGAGTGTCTGGCGCGCGCGGGCCGGATTCAGGAAGCGCATTTTGAATTTGAAAAGTTGCTGAGCTACGCCAATCCACTGGGCCTCTACGCGGAGGAGTTTGACAGCCACGGCCATGCGCTGGGCAACACGCCGCAGGCGCTGACCCATCTGGCGTTAATCAGTGCCGCCTTTTTCCTGAACCGCAAACTCAGCGGCGAACAAACGCAGTGGCAACCTTAGTCAGGGATAACCCCGGAAAGCCCCATTTTTAGCGCCCTGCTTTCCGGAAATGCGCTAACATCCGCGGTGAATTTACGTAAAGTATTGCAGGCAGGTTAAAATCCCGATTCACAACGTCAGATTAATGAACATATAATGCGCAGCAGGTCACAGTGGCCAGCATGAATTCGACACACTGAACAGCCTGAAATATGGCGATAAAGAATTGTAAAATATGAAAATCATTCGCGCTTTCGCTTCAATCGCACTGGCTCTGGCGGCCTTCAGCCAGTCAGCCTTTGCTGTGGTTTACCCGTTACCGCCGGCCAACAGCCGTCTGATCGGCGAAAATATCGAAATTACTGTCCCTGAAGACAGCAAACTGCCGCTGGAAGCTTTTGCGGCGCAGTACCAGATGGGCCTCAGCAATATGCTGGAAGCCAATCCGGGCGTTGACGTTTATCTGCCTAAGGCTGGCAGCAAAATGATCATCCCACAGCAGCTGATCCTGCCGGACGCACCGCGTGAAGGCATTGTGATTAACAGCGCGGAGATGCGTCTTTACTACTATCCGAAAGGCAGCAAAACCGTGGTGGTGTTGCCTATTGGTATCGGTGAGCTGGGTAAAGATACCCCGATTAACTGGACCACAGCGGTAGAACGTAAAAAAGATGGCCCGACCTGGACGCCAACCAAAGGCATGCATGCGGATTACGCGGCGCGCGGTGAAACCCTGCCAGCTGTCTTCCCGCCAGGCCCGGATAACCCGATGGGCCTGTATGCGCTCTATATCGGTCGCCTCTATGCGATTCACGGCACCAACGCCAACTTCGGTATCGGCCTGCGCGTGAGCCATGGTTGTGTGCGTCTGCGCGCTGACGATATCAAATGGCTGTATCAGAACGTGCCGGTCGGTACGCGCGTACAGTTCGTTGATCAGCCGGTAAAAGCGACCGTGGAGCCAGACGGTTCACGTTATGTAGAAGTGCATAACCCGCTGTCGACCACCGAAGAGCAGTTCAACTCGCGTGAGCTGGTGCCGATTACGCTGAATCAGGCGGTGAGCAAAGTTCTGGTTGATGCCAGCGTCAATCAGGATCAGGTTAATGGCGCGATTCAGGGCCGTACCGGTATGCCAGTAAAAGTGAACGGCGTGGAGAACAACATCCAGACTGCGCCAGTTCCGATGCCGGAAAACCCGCAGGCTGTGCCACAGGAAGAGCCAATGACGCCGGTCACCTCTCAGGGTGCAAACAGTGATGCCGCGCAGCCACAGCAGCCGGCCACTGAGCCAGCCGCTCCGGCCGCTCCGGTAACACCAGCAGCACCTGCAGCCGCGGCCAATACCAACTCGTAATTGCCGCCCTGCTTTCAGAAGCCAGCGCCTGTCGCTGGCTTTTTTATTGCCTGCGTTTCCGCGTTTTCCCGCGCACTCCGCTCAGAATGCCCCGTCCGACGATCATTAATCTGTCATATAAAGCGCGTATCACACTGCGTTGACCCGGTGCAAATCAGCAGCCGGCATCAGCTACCAGAGGTACACCATGAGCGAAAACAGTCTCTCCTCCTCATCAGCCCGAGGTCGCCCCGATTTCAACGGCAAAAATAGCCGTTTCAGTAAACCGCTGTTCTTTATTCTGCTGGTTGCCGGACTGGCGTTCGCTGGCCTCAATCTGGTCAGCGATGTTGAAGAGACCAATATGCCGGTCACCAGCTATCTGCCGTTCTTTCTGCTGGGGCTGGCATTGCTGATTGCGCTCGGCTTTGAGTTTGTGAATGGCTTTCACGATACCGCCAATGCCGTGGCGACCGTGATCTACACCCATTCGCTGACGCCCGGCGTCGCGGTGGTCTGGTCCGGTTTCTGTAACTTTCTGGGTGTGCTGCTCTCCAGCGGCGTGGTGGCGTTTGGCATTATCTCACTGCTGCCGGTGGAGTTGATCCTGCAGGCCAGCAGCGGCAGCGGGTTTGCCATGGTCTATGCGCTGCTCTTCTCAGCGATTATCTGGAACCTGGGCACCTGGTATTTAGGGCTGCCGTCGTCGTCGTCCCATACGCTGATCGGCTCAATCATCGGCGTCGGCGTTGCCAATGCGATGCTGCACGGACGCAGCGGTCTGAGCGGGGTTGACTGGGATCAGGCCTTGAAGGTCGGCTATGCACTGCTGCTGTCGCCGGTGGTCGGCTTTGTCTGCGCCGGGCTGCTGCTGTGGGTGATGAAACTGTTTATCCGCAATCGCCAGCTTTATCAGGCGCCGGAAAGCAATCAGCCGCCACCGGTCTGGATCCGGGGCCTGCTGATCCTGACCTGTACCGGCGTGTCGTTTGCGCACGGCTCCAACGATGGTCAGAAAGGGATGGGGCTGATTATGCTGATCCTGGTGGGCACCATGCCGATCGCCTACGCCCTGAACCGATCGCTGCCACCCGATCAGATCCCGCGCGTCGCGGCGCTGAACGAAGTGACCGCCCATCAGCTGCTGCAACTGCAGCCCGCGTCAGCCAATCCTCCACCGGCCCGTGAGGTACTGACCGGCTTTGTTGGCAGCAACAGCATGAATCCCGACGTGCTGCCCGCGCTGGCGATGACGCTGCGCGAAGTCGGCGATGAGATTCGTCGTTACGGTTCAATGGAAAACATTCCAGCTCAGGCGGTGACCAATACCCGCAACCAGATGTATCTGGCGTCAGAATCGATCAAGCATCTGCAGAGCGCCGAGGTCAGACTGCCGCAGGAGACGGAACGCAACCTCAAGGCAGTGAAAACGGAACTCGACAGCGCCACCCGCTTTATTCCGATGTGGGTGAAAGTGGTGGTGGCGATTGCGCTGGGACTGGGCACCATGGTCGGCTGGCGCCGGATTGTAGTCACAGTGGGAGAACGGATCGGTAAAACCCATCTGAGCTATGCCCAGGGCGCCAGCGCCGAACTGGTGGCGATGATGACCATTGGCGCGGCAGACGGTTTCGGTTTACCGGTTTCTACCACCCACGTGCTCTCATCCGGCGTGGCGGGCACTATGGCGGCGAACCGTTCCGGCTTGCAGCTCTCGACGCTGCGTAACCTGGCCGTCGCCTGGATTTTAACGCTGCCGGTATCTATTCTGCTCTCTGCCCTGCTTTACTGGGTGTTCAGCCATTTTTAACGGTCTGCAGCTTATCGTCAGTTCAGGCGATAAGCCGCTGCTGCCAGTATAGCCGCAGGGTAATCAGCAGCGCCCCCAGCACCATCAACGCCGCTGCCAGATAGACTGACTGCATCCCCCAGTGTCCGATAAGCAATCCCGCCACCGGGCCGGTTAAACCCAGGCCCAGATCGAGAAAAGCGGAATAGGTGCCCAGTGCAGAGCCCTGATCCTGGCGCTCAACCCGTTTAACCGCCTCAACGCCCAGCGCCGGAAAGACCAGCGAAAATCCGCTGCCGGTAAGGAATGCGCCCGCCCCTACCAGCCAGGCGCTGTCCGCCTGCCAGATAATCAGCAGTCCCAGGCACTCCAGCAGGAAAGAGAAGAGCGACACGCGCAGCCCGCCGAAACGGGTAATAAAGCGACCAAACCCCAGACGCACCAGCACAAAACCCAGGCTGAACAGCGTCAGCGCATAGGCCGCGCCCTGCCAGTCACGGCTGGCAAAATAGAGGGTGATAAAGGTGGCGATAACGCCAAAACCGATGGTGCCGAAGCCCAGCGCCAGGCCATAAAGCCAGACGCGCGAAAAGACGCGGTGAAACGGAATGCGCTCGCCCACACTGACCGTCACCGCCGGTTTGCGGCTGGCCATCAGATAGCCCGCCACGCCCATCAGCGCAATCAGCCCGGCAAATCCACTCATACCAAATTCACTGTTCAGCAACACGCCCAGCGGTGCACCAACGGCCATTGCCAGATAGGTCGCAACACCGTTCCAGGAGATCACGCGCGCGGTCTGCATCGGCCCGACGATGTTCATACCCCACAGGGTTGACCCGGTACTGCTGAAGCTTTCACCCACGCCGAGAAACAGCCGTCCGATGGCCAGCAGCGCCAGACTCAGCCACGGCCAGCCGCTCAGCAGTGCAGCCACAATAGTCAGTACCCCGCTCATGCCGCAACAGAGCAGTCCCAGCATCACCACCCGCTTTGGCCCAAGGCGATCGGCCAGACGGCCCGACTGCGGACGGCTGAGCAGCGTCGCAAAATATTGAATGCTGATAATCAGTCCGGCGATAAACGAGCTGAAGCCAAGATGATTTTTGACGAAGCCTGGCAGCACGGCCAGCGGCAGGCCGACAGAGAGATAGCAGAAGAAAGTGAAGATAATAACGGAGAGGATTCGTTTGTTGAGCTGGCTGTTGCTCAACACAGCAGAGTCAGACATAGCAGGCAAGGGGTCCAGAAAATTTTCCCCACTATACCGTCAGGCCGCTAAAGGGTCGCCTGATTTTTTATCACAAACCATGAACATGCGCGTGACGATCAATCGCCTGTGCAATGTCGCCCGACGATTTTAACGCACGGATTTCGCTGAATAAGCCATCGGCTTCGCCATAAGCTTTGCGCAGATAACCGAGCCACTGTTTGATACGCGCCACGTGGTAGAGGCCGGTATCGCCCTGCTTTTCCAGCCGGCTGTATTTCTGTAATAACCGCACCACATCAGGCCAGGCCATCGGCGGCTCGTTATATTTCACTACCCGGCTCAGGTTGGGGATGTTCAGTGCGCCACGGCCAATCATCACCGCATCGCAGCCGGTTACCGCCATACAGTGTTGCGCGCTTTGCCAGTCCCATATTTCGCCATTGGCAATCACCGGAATGCGCAGCCGCTGACGAATATCGCCAATCGCCTGCCAGTTGATCGCCTCTGCGCGATAGCCCTCTTCTTTGGTCCGCCCATGCACCACCAGTTCGCTGGCACCGGCCTGTTGCACCGCATCGGCAATCTCCAGACTGCGGGCGCTGGAGTCCCAGCCGAGCCGCACTTTCACCGTCACCGGCAAATCTGCAGGCACCGCTTCACGCATCGCTTTCGCGCCGCGATAGATCAGATCGGGATCTTTAAGAAGAGTTGCGCCGCCTCCGCTGCCGTTGACCAGTTTAGAAGGACAACCACAGTTGAGATCCACACCCCATGAGCCCAGTTCCACCGCACGTGCGGCGTTCTCGGCTAACCATTCGGGATGCTGCCCCAGCAGCTGCATACGCACCCGCGTGCCGGAAGGCGTGCGGCTGGCGTTATGAAGTTCGGGGCAGAGACGGTAGAAAGATTTTACCGGCAGCAGTTGATCGACCACGCGCAAAAACTCAGTAATGCAGAGATCGTAGTCGTTCACTTCCGATAACAGCTGGCGCACCAGTGAATCCAGCACGCCCTCCATCGGTGCCAGTAAAACCCTCATACTCAGACGTTTCCGGTACGCTTCGCTGCTGCCGGACGACGCGGACGGGCTGCGGGCCTATCGCCCTGAGGAGCGGCCTGGCTCTGACGACGCGCCTGAGGACGCTTTTCGCCGGATGAAGATGAGCGCGATGCGCCTGCACCCTGTCCGCCCTGGCTGCGACCACGGCCGCCGCCACCGCCACCTGCACCGCCGCGAGACTGCTGCTGACGACCGTTGATGATCGGCTCCGCTTTGATGCTCGGATCGGGTTCATAACCCTCAACGGCCAGACGCGGGATTTCACGCTTCAGCAGACGTTCGATATCACGCAGCAGTTTATGCTCATCGACGCAGACCAGTGACAGTGCGACACCGGTCGCCGCCGCACGGCCGGTACGGCCAATACGGTGAACGTAATCTTCGGCGACGTTAGGCAGCTCATAGTTCACGACGTGTGGCAGCTCTTCGATATCCAGGCCACGGGCCGCGATATCGGTGGCAACCAGGACGCGAATACCGCCTGATTTGAAGTCGGCCAGTGCGCGGGTACGTGCTCCCTGGCTTTTGTTGCCGTGGATCGCGGCGGCGGAGATGCCATCTTTGCCCAGCTGCTCGGCAAGGTGGTTCGCGCCGTGTTTGGTCCGGGTGAAGACCAGCACCTGCTGCCAGTTGCCTTCGCCAATCAGCTGAGACAACAATTCACGCTTACGCTTCTTATCAACGAAAGCCACCTGCTGCGCGACCTGCTCGGAGGCGGTGTTGCGGCGAGCCACTTCAATCATTTCCGGGTTGGTCAGCAGTTTCTCAGCCAGGCCTTTGATCTCATCAGAGAAGGTGGCAGAGAACAGCAGGTTCTGACGTTTAGCCGGCAGACGCGCCAGTACGCGACGGATGTCGTGGATAAAGCCCATATCCAGCATACGGTCCGCTTCATCCAGCACCAGAATTTCGACCTGTGACAGGTCAACCGCATTCTGTTGTGCCAGATCCAGCAGGCGTCCAGGCGTTGCCACCAGGATATCGACGCCGCCACGCAGTTTGACCATCTGTGGATTGATGCTGACGCCACCAAACACCACCATAGAACGCAGCGAGAGATATTTGCTGTAGTCGCTGACGTTTTCGCCGACCTGCGCCGCGAGTTCACGGGTTGGGGTCAGGATCAGGGCGCGCACCGGGCGACGACCGCGGATGGGCGTGGCAGTGGCAGAGAGTTTTTGTAACATCGGTAAGGTAAAGCCGGCTGTTTTGCCGGTGCCGGTCTGGGCGCTCGCCAGCAGATCGCGGCCTGCCAGCACAACAGGAATCGCCTGGCGCTGGATAGGTGTGGGTTCGCTGTAGCCTTGTTCGGCGACCGCGCGCAAAATATCGGCACTCAGGCCGAGAGAGTCAAAAGACATTAAGTGATTTACTCCGGTCCGCTCTGACCGTGATTCACGGTGTAGTTTTCAGAGGGATAGTGACGCCAGCCAGGGCTGACGCGTGAAAAGGGCGCAAACTACGATGCGTAAGCGGGCGAGTGTAACAGCTTTAAGAGCAGTGTGCGAGATAGCTCACATTTCCTGATACAACTTAACCGCCTGAAAACAGGAAGGCCACCTTCCGGTGGCCTTCAACTTAACTACGTTTGTTTTCGATTCGTCGCGGTGGCTCTTTCGCCAGCAGCGAGACCAGCGCCGGACCCAGCAACATCACTACGCCGAGACACGCCAGCAGCAGGTTGTTGTGGTAAATCCGCGACACCAGGAACAGTGTCATCATGGCGGCGCCAAAGTAGTAAGTGGTGGTCGCTTCTTCAAGATAATCGCCGAGAGTACGTAAACGGGCAATGCGCTGTGTCACCAGCATGGCAACAAAAACCAGTGCGTACATCGCCACCAGCGTGCTGCAGACATCAACGAGCGCTTTGTGTTTCCAGCCCCAGATCAGTGCAGCGATGACCAGCAGATGCATAGCAATATGCAACAACGTCTGACCCGTGATGATTTGAATACGATTAGACCATTTCATTCAGTTCTCCTGGCAGACCCAACAGGTCGCCCAAGTGCTACCGGCACAAGCCGGAAACGATTTCCTCAATGTAAAACAATTTTCGGATAACGCCCTAATTTTCGCCCTCTTTCACCACCCATTTGTGACAAAGACTACACTTTGATTCTATTGATGATGAAAAGGAGTGCGTCGCGAGTATGCCACAAAACAAGCAAGGATTTTCAATAAAAGTCCTGACGATCAATACACACAAGGGTTTCGCCCCTTTCAATCGCCGCTTCATCCTGCCCGAATTACGCGACGCCGTTCGCGCGACGGAGGCGGATGTGGTCTTTCTGCAGGAGGTGATGGGCACGCATGCCATCCACTCCCTTAACCATGAGGAGTGGCCCGAGTCTCCTCATTATGAGTTTCTGGCCGACACCATATGGAACGATTTCGCCTATGGGCGTAATGCGGTCTATCCGGAGGGGCATCACGGCAATGCGGTGCTGTCTCGCTTCCCGATCGCCGACTATGAGAATCGGGATATCTCGGTGGCGGGCAGTGAAAACCGCGGCATGCTGCACTGCCAGATCGCCCTGCCCAAGCCGCACGGCACGCTGCATGTCATCTGTGTTCATCTGGGCCTGAAAGAGGCGCATCGTCACGCGCAGATGAAGAAAATATGTGAAATGGTTAACTCACTGCCGCCCGACGCGCCGGTGGTGGTGGCGGGCGATTTCAACGACTGGCAGCGACGCGCTAACGCTATCCTGAAACATGGCGCAGGCCTGAAAGAGGTATTCAGCATGAAAACCGGACGCCCGGCGCGCACCTTCCCGGCGCGCTTCCCGATCCTGCGGCTCGACCGCATCTATGTCCGCAACGCCACCGTCAGTCATCCGTGGGCGCTGCCGCGCAAGCCCTGGTCCCATCTTTCCGACCATGCGCCGCTGGCGGTGGAGATTCACCTATGAATTTTAGCTGGCAGGAAGGCAACCGGCTGCTGTTGCTGGAAAATGGCGAAGCGTTTTTCCCGCGGGTCTTTGGCGCGATCCAGCGGGCGGAACGTACGGTATTAATCGAAACCTTTATTCTGTTTGAGGATGACGTGGGCAACGCCCTGCACCGCGAACTGCTGGCGGCCGCCCAGCGCGGCGTGCGGGTCGAAGTGATGGTCGATGGTTATGGCTCTGCCGAACTCTCTGACAAATTTGTTAACAGCCTGACCAGCGCTGGCGTGCGTTTCATCTATTACGATCCGCGTCCGCTGGTGATGGGGATGCGCACCAACGTTTTCCGCCGTCTGCACCGCAAAACCGTGGTGGTGGATGACGTGGTGGCCTTTGTGGGCGGCATTAACTTCTCGGCCGAGCACAACACCGATTATGGCCCGGAAGCCAAACAGGATTATGCGGTGCAGGTCAAAGGCCCGGTGGTGGATGACATCGCCCGCTATCTGCAACAGGCGATTGGCAGCGAACAGAATACCCGCCGCTGGTGGGGATCGCGCTCTCATCGTCCGGCGGTGAACGCCACGCCCGGCGATGCTCAGGTGCTCTATGTTTATCGCGATAACGACGAGCATCGCGACGACATCGAAGTCCACTACCTGGAGATGCTGCGCGAGGCGAAGCGGGATGTGATTATCGCCAACGCCTACTTCTTCCCCGGCTACCGGCTGCTGCGTGAGATGCGCAACGCCGCGCAGCGTGGCGTCCGGGTGCGACTGATTGTGCAGGGCGAGCCGGATATGCCGATTGTGAAAGTCGGCGCGGAACTGCTCTATAACTATCTGGTCGATGGCGGCGTCGAAGTCTACGAATATATCCGTCGCCCGCTGCACGGCAAGATCGCGGTAAAAGACGACTACTGGGCCACCGTCGGCTCCAGCAATCTCGATCCGCTTAGCCTGTCACTTAACCTTGAAGCCAATCTGATCATCCACGACAGGCCGTTTAACCAGACGCTGCGTGATAACCTGGAAGCGCTGCTGGCCAACGATTGCCAGCGCGTGCAGGAAGATCGCTTACCGCCGCGCAACTGGTGGCAACTGAGTAAAAGCGTGGTGGTATTCCACTTCCTGCGCCATTTCCCGGCCATCGCTGGCTGGCTGCCGGCGCATACGCCGCTGCTGGCCCAGGTGGGTGAGCCGGTACAGCCTGAAATGGAGACGCAGGATCGCGTTGAAACTGATAACCCGGGAGCAAAATCCTGATGGCAAAAAAACATCCACGCTGGCAACTGGCGAAAAAAATCCTCACCGTGCTCTTTTTCATCGCGGTGGTGGTTCTGCTGGTGGTCTATGCCCGCAAAGTGAACTGGGAAGATGTTTATGACGTCATCGTTAACTACAACCGCTTTGTGGTACTGACCGCCGCCGGACTGGTGGTGCTGAGTTACCTGGTGTATGGCTGCTATGACCTGATTGGACGCGCCTACTGCGGCCATAAGCTGGCGAAGCGGCAGGTGATGCTGGTGTCGTTTATCTGTTACGCCTTCAACCTGACGCTGAGCACCTGGGTAGGTGGCGTCGCGATGCGCTACCGGCTCTATTCACGGTTAGGGCTGGATAGCGGCACCATTACCCGCATCTTCTCTCTGAGCATCGCCACTAACTGGCTGGGCTATATTCTGCTGGCGGGCGTGGTATTCAGTGCGGGCATGGTCTCGATCCCCAGCGGCTGGTTTATTGGTGAAACCACCCTGCGGCTGATTGGTGGCGCTCTGCTGGTGCTGGTGGCGGTCTACCTCTGGGCCTGTGCCTTTTCAAAGCAGCGGCGCTGGACGATCAAAGGCCAGACGCTGCAGTTGCCCTCGCTGCGCATGGCGCTGCTGCAGTTTGCGGTTTCCTGTGCCAACTGGATGGTGATGGGGACGATTATCTGGCTGCTGCTGGGACGAGACGTCGGTTATCCGATGGTGCTGGGCGTGCTGCTGATCAGCAGTATTGCCGGGGTAATCATTCATATTCCGGCGGGCATAGGCGTACTGGAAGCGGTCTTCCTGGCGCTGCTTAGCGGTCAGCACGCCTCGCATGGCACTATCATTGCGGCGCTGCTGGCTTATCGCGTGCTCTACTTTATCCTGCCGCTGCTGCTAGCGCTGGTACTCTATCTGGGGCTGGAGAGTCGGGCGAAACATCTGCGCCAGAAGAATGAGCAGAAGTTGCAGAAGTCGTAATAAAAAAGGGGAGGCGCAGACAGTGCTCCTCCCCCGCTACTCCCTCAGACTTAACGGCGGTTGCCGAAAATCCGCAGCAGCATAAGGAACAGGTTGATGAAGTCGAGATACAGCGTCAGTGCGCCCATAATCGAGTAGCGACGCAGGTTTTCCGTATCGCGGGCATCGATCTGCTCACCGATATTTTTCAGCTTCTGCGTGTCATAGGCCGTTAACCCCACAAATACCACCACCCCGATGTAGGTAATCGCCCACATCAGCGCCGGGCTTTTTAGCCAGAAGTTCACCAGCGACGCCAGCACGATGCCAATCAGCGCCATAAACAGCAGGCTGCCAAAACGGCTGAGATCGCGTTTGGTGGTATAGCCGTAGAAGCTCATCGCGCCAAACATCCCCGCCGTGATAAAGAAGGTGCTGGCGATCGAGGAGTTAGTGTAAACCAGGAAGATACTCGCCATGGTCAGGCCGGTCAGCGCCGAGTAGAGCATAAACAGCCCGGTTGCCACGGCCCCGCTCAGGCGATGCACCATACCTGACAGGAAGAAGACCAGCCCCAGCTGCACGATAATCAGTCCGAAGAAGGTGATGCGGTTAGCAAACACCAGCTCCATGATCGCTGGCGTGCGTGCAGCGTACCAGGAGACAAACGCCGTCAGTAACAGACCGCAGGTCATCCAGCCGTAGACCTGCGCCATATAGGCTTGTAAACCGCGAGATGCGGATTGAACGATGGAATCATTTCGTGGATATCGGTCCATGATGCACCTCTTGTTAAACGGATTAGGACCGGCTCCACACAGGGAACCGGATGAATAACCTGGTCTGGCAGGCATACGTTGTTTCTGTTTCAGCCCGTTGGGCCAGCGACAGCGCGACACAACCGCCACGGGCCCGTACGGCCTTATGAGGATGCGCGCAGTTCAGGGCCAGATAACAATAAAAGTCGTCCGGAACTGGCTCTAAGTGTGGCACAGCTCAGCTCAACTGCGCCACAACATGCCGCTTAACGTCGCGACAGGCACTGCTGATAACGGCTGTCGACACGCTGCGCAAACCACGCCGTGGTGAGATTACGGGTAATTTTCGGGCTTTCCAGCTTGATGCCCGGCAGCATTTCACGCGGTAACTTTCGACCCGCCATTTTATCCGCCAGGGTAAAGACCTGTTTCCAGAGTTCGCTGTCGCTGAACGACGCTTTCTCCCCTTTCTCCAGATCGCGGCGAATGTCGCTGTTGCTCATATCGATCTGCTTCGACAGCGTGCGCACCGCCAGTTCGGTGCCGCCCGCCGCATCCGATCCATAAAGAATCAGATCGCCATCCAGCGCCAGCTTCATGCCGGTGGCGCGCGACACCGCCGCCTGGAAGGCCGCATTGCGGCTGGCATACCAGCCCGCATTGTAGTCGGCAAAGCGGTAGAGCGGCTGGCTGTAGTCAGCCGGATAGCCGAGCAGGTGCATCGTCCCGAAGTAGATCCCGCCGTGGCGGGTAAAGACTTCACGCCGGATAGTGCCATCGATCGGCCACGGGTAGCCTTTGGCGTGCGCTTCGGCAAACGCAATGCTGACCTGCATCGGCCCGCCGGTGTGGATCGGGTTGAGATTGCCGAACAGCGTCTGGCCCATCGGCACCATATCGATCAGGTCATCGAAAATAGCGCTCAGCTCTTTCTCACTGCGCACTTTGTCCAGCCGGGCGGCGTAGCTTTCACCTGTGGGCGATTTGATCTGCAGCGCGGTACGCACCAGGAATGCCGGCACATGCACCTGCGCCGCACGGCGGTTGATCTCGCCCCAGGCGATTTTTGGCAGACCCGGTACGGCGGCCTCGGCGCTGAAGTTGCTCTCCTGATCCGCCACGGCGATCACCGCGCAGAGGTTGCTGGCGCTGGGATCGAGCTGCTGAGTGCGGAAGGTGGTGTAGATATCGTCGCTCCACGCCGCTTTATTGCTGACGTGCGACGGCAGCAGCCGCTGGATCTGCGCTTTGACATCTTCAGGCTGCCGCACCGGCGCCTCAGGGATTTTCTTGCTGCTACAACCTGCCAGCACCAGTGCGGCGACCAGTGTCAGACGTTGCAGAATCGGGGTGGATGACATGCCTGTCCTCAGAATGAACCAAAGCTCTACTCTACCATCGCCAGAGTTTCACAGGCAGGCGAGAACTGAACTAAGGTTATCTTTTTTACCGTTAAAGGAAGTTACGATGTTTAAACTCTGGCCTGTTGCGGCGTTCAGCCTGTTATTAACCGGCTGCGGCGCCAATAATACGCCTGCCCAGGTAAAATCGCCGGGCGCCCCCACCTCCTCCTCGCTTAAGGTGCTGGAGAGCGGCGCCAGCGTGATGCAGTCACGTCCGCCCATCGACGCCATCAACACCTATCTCGACGGATTCCATTTTTATAACGGCGATAAGAACGGTCAGATGGAGGCGCACCACTATGTCACCGTACTGAACGACGATGTGATGCAGGCGGTGATTTACGACGGCAACACGCGCGACGCACGGCTGATGGGCGTGGAGTACATTATCAGCGAACGGCTGTTTAACACCCTGCCGGCCGAGGAGAAGAAGCTCTGGCACAGCCATCAGTATGAGGTGAAATCGGGCACGCTGATTGCCCCAGGCTTACCGGAAGCCGCCGACCACGCCCTGATGAAGCGCATTGTGAATACCTACGGGAAAACCTGGCACACCTGGCACACCGATCGCGACAAAACGCTGCCGATCGGCATTCCGGCGCTGATGATGGGCTTTACGGAGGATGGTCAGATGGACTCGCGACTGCTGGCGGACCGCGATCGTCGTTTTGACGTCGACAGCAAAAAGATCCGCGCCCAGCGTGCGGATATCGTGGCGCATCCTGCCGCGGCAGGTGCCAACGCCTGGCAACAGGGCCAGGTCATTCAGCTGAAGCGCACCGCCGGCGGCGAACACAGCCACGGTCAGACCGGGTTTGGCCCGGCTGAGCAGCTAAAGCAGCCTTAATCCCGCGCTAAGCGTCGTGATGCCTGGTGATGCGGGCAGCGTTGTGTCTGCGGTTAACGGCTCAGCGGCGCAGACACCTTTGCCCACTGAGCCGTTAACGCAGCTTAGTCCCAGCGCTGAGCCGCCTGGTGGTCGCTGTCGCGGGCATCCACCCAGCGATCGCCCTGCTCTGTCGCTTCTCGCTTCCAGAACGGTGCACGGGTTTTCAGGTAATCCATGATGAACTCTGCAGCAGAAAAGGCGCTGCTGCGATGGGCGCTGGTCACGCCCACCAGCACGATTTCATCGCCGGGAAACAGTTCGCCCACGCGATGGATCACCGTGACGCGCTGCAGCGGCCAGCGTTCGCGCGCCGCATCAACAATCTCCTGCAGCGCTTTTTCGGTCATGCCGGGATAGTGCTCCAGCGTCAGTGCCGCGACGTCGTTGCCCAGATTGTGGTTACGGACTTTGCCGGTAAAGGTCACGACTGCACCATCTTCATCACAGGCTGCCAGCCAGCGATAGGCTTCCGCCATATCAAAGGGCGCGGGACCGACGCGAATCTGCGTTTCCATCTTAGCCTCCGGTCACGGGCGGGAAAAAGGCCACTTCATCACCGGCGTGCAGCGGGTGACTCATCGGCACCAGCGTCTGATTAACCGCCGCCAGCAGCTTGCCTGACTCGAGCGCCAGCGCCCAGCGGTCATCGCGCTCTGCCAGCGCACTGCGCAGCGCGGCCACATCAGGATAATCGGCACCGACCTCAAGCGATGAGGTGCCGGTCAGCTCACGGACCTGGGCGAAAAACAGCACCTTAATCATGCGCGACCGCCTGGAAATCGCCGCTTTTGCCACCGCTCTTGCTGATTAAGCGCAGCTGTTCGATAACGATATCTTTCTGCACCGCTTTACACATGTCGTAGATGGTGAGCGCGGCAACCGACGCGGCCGTCAGCGCTTCCATCTCCACGCCGGTTTTGCCGGTCAGGCGACAGAGCGTGGTGATGCGAACCCGGCTATGGTCAGGTTCAGCCTCCAGGTTCACTTCCACTTTGCTCAGCATCAGCGGATGACAGAGCGGAATCAGTTCCCAGGTGCGTTTCGCCGCCTGAATACCGGCGATGCGCGCGGTGGCAAAGACATCCCCTTTGTGGTGGCTTCCTTCGATAATCATCTGCAGCGTTTCCGGCTGCATCAGCACCAGCACTTCTGCCCGCGCTTCGCGCACGGTTTCAGCCTTGGCGGAGACATCTACCATGTGCGCTTCGCCCGCGGCGTTAATGTGTGTGAGTTGAGACATACTTACCGTTTCTTGAGATGTGAGACAAAATTACAGGGCGCGGTGCGCGCATCAAGCTGGTCAGCGATAATGCGTTCCCAGGCGGTGCGGCAGGCGCTGGTGGAACCCGGCACGGCCAGGATCAGCGTCTGATTAGCCAGACCGGCAATCGCGCGCGACTGCAATGTCGAACCGCCAATCTCTTCATAGGAGATCATCCGGAACAGTTCGCCAAATCCATCAATCTCGCGGTCGAACAGCGGCAGCAGCGCTTCCGGCGTGCTGTTTTTCAGGTTAAAGCCGGTTCCGCCATTAATAATCACGACCTGAACATCTTCACTGGCGATCCAGCGCGACACGGTGGCACGAATACGATAGAGATTATCCGGCACGATGGCGTGATCGACCACCTCATGTCCCGCTTCCGCGGCGGCTTCGCGCAGATAGTCGCCGGAGGTATCGTCACTGGCATCGCGACGATCTGACACTGTCATCACCGCAATCTGCACTGCCTGAAATTCGCTGGCTGGTTTACCCATACTGCCTCCTGAAATTAGCCGCCAATGTAAGAGAGATTCTGTGTGATGCCGGTGTTGCCCTGATGCAGAAAGTGCGTCTGCTTTTTCTGCCCCAGGCTGCTGGCGATGCGCGCCTGCAGTTCGGCCTGCTGGTCGTCTGACGCCAGCAGATCGCGCAGCGGCACACCGCCGTC
Source organism: Pantoea sp. paga (assembly GCF_007558755.1). Classification (NCBI taxonomy): domain Bacteria; kingdom Pseudomonadati; phylum Pseudomonadota; class Gammaproteobacteria; order Enterobacterales; family Erwiniaceae; genus Pantoea; species Pantoea sp. paga. Next base: position 372,234 of record NZ_VLTF01000002.1, on the reverse strand, counting down.
ACCAAACAGGCAAAGGTGCAGATTACCGTGCGCCGAAACGCGCAGACGGTTGCAGCTGGCACAGAAATCTTTGGCATAAGGCATGATCAGACCAATCTCGCCGACATAATCGGGATGGTAAAAGACCTGCGCCGGGCCGTCGCTGCGTCCGCTCTCACGACGCTGCCAGCCCTGGGCGACCAGCTGATCGCGGATGACCATGCCGGAAACGTGCTGATCGCGGAACAGCGTGCCACCGTCGCCGGTCTCCATCAGTTCGATAAAGCGCAGCTGAATCGGACGGGTGCGGATCCAGTCGAGGAACGTGGCCAGATTACGGCTGTTGAGATCGCGCATCAGCACGCTGTTGACTTTGACCTGGCGAAAACCAGCGTCCAGCGCGGCATCAATGCCGCTCATCACCTGATGGAATTTATCCTGACCGGTAATGGCGTGAAACTGACGGGCATCCAGGCTGTCGACGCTGACGTTGAGTGCGGTTAACCCCGCGTCACGCCACTGCTTCACGTCGCGCGCCAGCCGGTAGCCATTGGTGGTTACCGCGATCTGGCGAATGGAGGCGTTTTCGCGCACCGCCGCAATGATGTCGGTGAAATCACGGCGCAGCGACGGCTCACCGCCGGTCAGCCGCACTTTTTCCGTTCCGGCAGCGGCAAAGGCCCGCGTGACGCGGCGGATTTCATCCAGCGAGAGAAAGCTTTTGTTACGAATTCCCTGCGGCTTGTAGCCGTCAGGAAGACAGTAGGTACAGCGGAAATTACAAACATCCGTGACCGACAGGCGCAGGTAATAGAACTTACGCGCGTATGCATCAGTAAATTGTGACACCAGAACACCTTTCCAGATTGGGAGATGCAGTCATTTCTTCCTGCACCCTGGCAGCTCGATGGCTACGGCCTGAACCCCCTATCCGCAGACGTAGGCATTCAGGCTTGAGTGTACGCTGACCCGTTGATCAGCGCGGTAAGCATGATGGTAGCGTGATTTTCGCCACTCTTCCATTTGCTGTTTTCGCTATATATTCTTATACATATCGAATTTTCACCGCATTTTCGCGACAGGATACGTTAAAATGCGATCCAGATTTTGACGTAAGTCATCCGCGCGGGCTTAGCGATTAGAGCCACGCCACGCGAAGAGATATTAAGGAGAAGTATGAATCGCACACTGGCCGATCTTGATCGCGTTGTGGCACTGGGAGGCGGACACGGTTTAGGCCGCGTCATGTCTGCCCTTTCCCCGCTGGGCTCGCGTCTCACCGGCATCGTCACCACCACCGACAACGGCGGATCAACCGGCCGTATTCGTCGCTCAGAAGGCGGCATCGCCTGGGGCGACATGCGTAACTGCCTTAACCAGTTGATTGCTGAACCCAGCGTCGCCTCGGCGATGTTTGAGTACCGTTTTGCCGGTAACGGCGAACTGGCCGGACACAACCTGGGTAATCTGATGCTGCGGGCGCTGGATCATCTCAGCGTTCGACCGCTTGAAGCAATCAACATCATCCGTAACCTGCTTAAAGTCGATGCCTTTTTAATTCCGATGTCTGAGCAGCCGGTGGATCTGGTGGCGATGGATGTTGAAGGCAACATGGTTTATGGCGAAACGGCGATTGACGAGATGAAGCAGCCGCCGCAGGAGCTGATGCTGCATCCCAACGTCCAGCCAACGCGGGAAGCGCTGCAGGCAGTTGCTGAAGCGGATCTGATCCTGATTGGACCCGGCAGCTTTTACACCAGCCTGATGCCGATTCTGCTGATGGAAGAGATGGCGCAGGCCTTGCGTCGCACCCCTGCCACCATGGTGTTTATCGGCAATCTGGGCCGCGAGCTGAGTCCTGCCGCCGCCAGTCTCTCAGTGGCTTATAAGCTGCAGATGATGGAGCGTTATATCGGCAAGCGCGTGATTGATGCGCTGGTCGTCAGCCCGGCGGTGGACACCCGTGGCATTGAAAACCGGCTGATTGTCCGTGAACCGCTGGAGGCCGCCGATATCCAATATCGTCACGACCGCCAGCTGTTACGGGTGGCGCTGGAACACGCCATTCAGGGCTTTAACGGCGCTACGAGGCCGCAATAAACAGCGTTCGCAGTTCATGCAGCTGATCGCGCACGTTGGCCGCCTGTTCGAACTCCAGGTTCTGCGCATGCTGCTGCATCTGCCCTTCCAGCTCGTGGATTTTCTTCTGCAGGGCCTGCGGCGTTAACAGCTGGAAATCGGCCAGCGCCTGGGCTTCGCCAGGGCGGGCTGGTTTCGCTTTGCCGCGCGTTTTCACCACGTTTTTGCCCAGTTCCAGAATATCGGTGATCTTCTTATTCAGGCCCTGCGGCACGATGCCGTTCTCTTCGTTGTGCAGCTGCTGTTTCTCACGGCGGCGCTCGGTCTCTTCAATGGCACGCGCCATCGACGGCGTGATTTTATCGCCGTAGAGAATCGCCTTACCATTGATGTTACGCGCCGCACGGCCAATGGTCTGAATCAGCGAGCGTTCGGAGCGCAGGAAGCCCTCTTTATCCGCATCGAGAATCGCCACCAGCGACACTTCCGGCATATCCAGCCCCTCACGCAGTAAGTTAATGCCCACCAGCACATCAAACTCGCCCAGACGTAAGTCGCGAATAATCTCCATACGCTCTACCGTGTCGATATCAGAGTGCAGATAACGCACCTTCTCACCATGCTCAGACAGATATTCGGTGAGATCTTCCGCCATGCGTTTGGTCAGCACCGTCACCAGTACACGTTCGTTGATCGCCACGCGCTGACGGATTTCTGACAGCAGATCGTCGACCTGGGTACCGACCGGACGCACTTCGATGATCGGATCCAGCAGGCCGGTAGGACGCACCACCTGATCGATCACTTCGTCGCCCGACTTTTCCAGCTCATATTTGCCCGGCGTCGCCGAAACATAGATGGTCTGTGGTGCCAGCGCCTCAAACTCTTCAAACTTCATCGGACGGTTATCCAGCGCCGACGGCAGGCGGAAGCCATACTCCACCAGCGTCTCTTTACGCGCCCGGTCGCCTTTATACATGCCGCCAATCTGCGGAATGGTCACGTGCGACTCATCCACCACCAGCAGGCCATCGGCGGGCAGATAGTCAAACAGCGTCGGTGGCGCTTCGCCCGGTCCGCGTGCGGAGAGGTAGCGTGAGTAGTTCTCGATGCCGGAGCAGTAGCCCAGCTCACTCATCATCTCCAGGTCAAACTGGGTACGCTGGGTAATGCGCTGCTCTTCCAGCAGCTTATTGTTCTCCAGCAGCACCCGGCGGCGGTCCGCCAGCTCGACTTTGATATCTTCCATCGCCTGCAGAATACGCTCACGCGGCGTCACGTAGTGCGTCTTGGGGTAGATAGTAAAGCGCGGCACGACCGAATCGATCTGGCCGGTCAGCGGGTCAAACAGCGACAGACGCTCAACCTCTTCGTCAAACAGCTCGACGCGCAGCGCAATGTCGTCCGACTCCGCCGGGAAGATATCGATCACTTCGCCGCGCACCCGGAAGGTACCGCGCTGGAACGCCTGGTCGTTGCGGGTGTACTGCAGCTCTGACAGACGGCGCAGAATACTGCGCTGATCGATAATCATGCCGCGGGTCAGGTGGAGCATCATTTTCAGATAGAGATCGGGATCTCCCAGACCGTAGATAGCCGAAACCGACGCCACCACAATGACATCGCGCCGTTCCAGCAGCGCCTTGGTGGCCGACAGACGCATCTGTTCGATATGTTCGTTCACCGACGCATCCTTTTCGATAAAGGTGTCGGAGCTCGGCACATAGGCTTCTGGCTGGTAATAGTCGTAGTATGAGACGAAAAACTCGACGGCGTTATCCGGGAAAAACTCTTTCATCTCGCCATAGAGCTGGGCGGCCAGCGTCTTGTTGGGCGCCAGCACCATGGTCGGACGGTTGAGGTCGGCAATCACGTTGGCGACGGTAAACGTTTTACCAGAGCCGGTTACGCCTAATAAGGTCTGATGGGCCAGTCCATCCTCCAGCCCCTCTTCCAGGCGACGTATCGCCTCAGGCTGGTCGCCCGAAGGTTTAAAGGCGGAGTTCAATTTAAAGGCTTTGCTCATGAATGCAGTTCCTGCTGGAGAAGTCGGCGGGCAGGCACTCATTTTACTCTGCTATGGTGATTTTGCCAGAAAATAATACTGGATATAAAAACAGTATTGGTGCAATGTTAACGCCAGCAGGATGCCACCTGCTGTCCCTGCAGGCTGGCAGCGTTATAGCTCAGCTTGTTGCGCAATGTTATCCCCAGGCAGGGATCTGATTTAACATTTGTCAATAGAGTGTCACAAAATTACAGTACGGTTACCTGACAGATAATTCTCAGGCTTGTTTTTTGATAACAAACTGATTTTATTGAAATAAGGCTATGAGGCCAGATTCTCGTCATTATGTTACCAGGCCGCGTATTTCCTCGCTTCCAACTGGTTTTCATTACCTAATGCACAAGGTTATCCACAGGAATGGTGGATAAGTGATGGCAGCCCCGACGCCATCAGCTGTGTATAATTTTTCCCTGCCTTCTCACCACCGTGAAAATATTTTTTTTTGCGTTAAATTTCGCGTCGCCTGCTGCCGGATTATTCTGCAATTTTAATCTGTCACCGGGTGCCGCACGCAAATTTTCACGCCTCATACTAAGATTCTTAATCGGACTTGCTGCCACGTCAGAGTACGTCTGCACCAGAAACAGCGCCCCGAGGCACTGCAAAAGTGCAGGCGCGTGATCACCGTGGGGAATTGATAAGTTTTTCTCACCTTTCTTCCCTGACACGAGGCGCTCCGGCAGGAAACAGGGCCGTTTTTAGATCTGGCCTGGGAATTGCAGGAGTCAGTAGCGTTACCGCGCTGAATGCGCACTGTGCTGCAATGGCGAGGCTGCCGTTGCTGATGACTTGTTTGCCAGACGACAGAGCGCGGAAGCAATCAGGCTAATGATCGGGAAGGAGAGTGTCAGATGCTGAGTTTACGTTCGGTAAATCAATTTTACGGTCAAAACCATATTCTGTGGGATGTGGACCTGGATCTGTCGCCTGGCACCTGCACCGGCATTCTGGGCCGTCCTGGCATGGGTAAAACCACGCTGGTGAACTGCATCATGGGCAGATTGCCGATTAACAGCGGCTCCATCTCCTGGAAAGAGGATGGCTCGCCGCCGGAAGATCTGCTGCTGCAACCGGCTGAACAACGGGCGCAGATGGGGATTGGCTATGTGCCGCAGGGCCGCCATATTTTTACCCAGATGAGCGTGGAAGATAATCTGCTGATTGCCCTGCTGGCGGGTGCCAGCCAGCGCGACCGCCATCGTGCCATTCCCGAAATGGTGTTCGACCTCTTCCCGGCGCTCTACTCTCTGCGCCAGCAGCGCAGCGGCGATCTGCCGATCGATCAGCAGCAACAGCTGGCCCTGGCGCGCGCGCTGGTGCTGCAGCCCAAACTGCTGATTCTGGATGAGCCGACCGACGGGATGTCGCCGTGGCTGGAAGAGGAGATGGGCAATCTGATCCGTCGGCTTAACCTCGACTACGGGCTGACCATCCTGCTGCTGGAGCAGCGCCTGTCGCTGATCCGTCGCGTGGCGGACTATTTTCTGCTGCTGCACCGCGGTCGCAATGTGGCGCAGGGCAGCATGGAACAGCTTGATGACCACACCGTCGATAAATGGCTGACGGTAGCCTGACACCGGGCGCCTGCCCCACCGGGCGTAACGGTTGCAGGCAGGCTGGAGATGGAGCGCGCAGAACCACCGGAGCGCATACACAGCGCGAGGATGGTGAGCACTGCCCGGACTCAGCGTGACAAATAAAATAGCCAGGCCAGGCGGTTACTCCGGCAGCGTCAGGTATTGACCACAGGACGCCTGCTGCGACGCATCAGTGAGAAACGGGATGGTGCCCAGACAGGGCGCAGGTAACCTATTTTTAAGGCTGGTGAGATACTCCTGATAGCGTTTACCCGGGGGTTCAACGGTGTTGGCGATCCAGCCCACCAGCGGCAGTCCGCTTGCCCGCACCGCGTCAGCGGTGAGCATGGCGTGGTTGATGCAGCCGAGCTTAATCCCCACCACCAGAATCACGGGCAGCTTTTCGCTGACCACCCAGTCCGCATAGGTGTGCGTCTCCGACAACGGGGTATACCAGCCGCCCGCGCCCTCTACCAGAATCCAGTCTGCCAGCGGTTGCAGCGCCGCCAGACCCGCCGACAGCGCCAGATGGGTGATCGGCCTGCCCTCTTCGGCGCTGACGATGTGCGGCGAAGTCGGCTCGAGAAACGCCAGCGGATTGACCTGCTGATAGGTTAACGGCACGCTGCTGTAGCGCAGCAGCGCCAGGGCATCGCTGTTACGGATGCCCTCTGGCGTCATCTCACAGCCTGAGGCAACCGGCTTATAGCCCGCACAGCGATAGCCCGCTGCGGCTGCAGCCTGCAGCAGCCCGCCGCTGGCCACAGTTTTACCGACCTCGGTGTCGGTGCCAGTGATAAACAGGCGTTTCATGATGCACTTACTCCATAGATTAAATGGTAACTCAGGCGATAGCCGTGCCGATCGCGCGGCCAGTGCGCCTCTAACTGGTTGAGCCGTTGTCGGGTTAATACCTGCCCGTCACGCCCCTGGTGCAGATGGGTCGCGCCAATCCCTTTCAGGGAGCGCATGGCACTGAGCGCATCGGGAAAATGCAGGGTCACCACCTCTGAGGTACAGCGCAGGTGCTCTGCGTGGCAAGCCGCCGCAATCTGTGGCTCGCTGAGAAAGCGGTTGGCGTGAGGCAGCGCATCCAGATGGGACCAGGCTTCATGAACCTCCTGCATCGAACCATCGCCCAGAGTGGAAAACAGCAGCGTGCCATCGGGTCGCAGCACCCGCCGGAACTGGCTCAGCGCGCCGGGCAGATCCTCGCTCCACTGCACCGCCAGGTTACTCCACACCAGGTCAATCGTGTTATCCGCCAGCGGCAGCGCGTCGATATCACCGGCCAGATAGTGCTGCGCCGCGTCATTGTCCCGTGCCTGTTGCAGCATCTGCGGAGAGAGATCCAGTGCCATTACCTGTTTGCCACGTTCGCGCCACAGCCTGCTGTACCAGCCGGTGCCGCAACCGGCATCCAGCAGCTGCAGACCGCTCTGTGCGGGCGCCAGTGCCAGCAGGGCATCGCCGCTAAGGCGTTGCAGCGTAGCATGGGCATCGTAATGACTGGCCGCCCGGCCAAAGGCGCGTGCCACCGCCTGCTTGTCAACCCGCAGCGTCATGCAGCGCCTCCAGTAACCGGTCAATATCCTCAGGATGATGAGCCGCGGTCAGGGTGATGCGCAGCCGGGCCGTCCCCGGCGGCACGGTCGGTGGCCGGATCGCGCTGACCCAGCAGCCCGCCTCAGCCAGCCGCTGGGAGAGCGCCATCGCATCGCCATTTTCGCCCACCAGCAGCGGCTGAATCGCGCTGCCGGAGTCCATCAGTTGCCACGGCAGCGAGGCCGCACCGCGCCGGAAATGCCCGATGTTCTGCTGCAGTTGCTGGCGCAGGGCATCGCCCTGCTGAACTTCACGCAGCGCCGCCTGTAGCGCGCTAGCCTGCGCCGCGGGCATCGCGGTGGAGTAGATCAGATGTCGGCTGAACTGCAGAAAATAGTCGGCGGTGGCCGCGTCGCACAGCAGCGCGGCACCGCTGACGCCAAAGGCTTTGCCAAAGGTGACCACCAGCAGTTCCGGTTTAACGCCCTGTTGCCAGCAGCTGCCGCGCCCCTGCTCACCCACCACGCCGATGCCGTGCGCATCATCCACCAGCAGCCAGCCCTCTGCCTGGCGCGTCTGTTGCGCCAGGGCGGCCAGCGGCGCACTGTCGCCATCCATGCTGAAAATACCTTCCGTCACCACCAGCGTTTCGCCCTCGCAGGGAGAGGCGAGCCGGGCTGCCAGGCTCTCCGGCGCGTTGTGATGGAAACGTCGTAGCTGTGCCGGACTATGGCTGGCGGCGTCGAGCAGCGAGGCGTGGCTGAGTTTATCGGCCAGGATGCGATCGTTTTTCTCGCCCAGCAGATGAATGACCGCCTGATTGGCCGCAAAGCCAGAGATAAACAGCAGCGCACGGTCGTAGCCGAGCCAGTCGGCCAGCTGCGCCTCAAGATCGGCGTGCTGACGGTGATAACCCGTGACATGCCCTGAAGCACCCGCACCTGCGCCCGCCCGCGCCGCGCCCTGTTGCCAGCCCGCAATCACCGCCGGATGCTGGGTTAAGCCAAGATAATCATTGCTGGAGAAGTGGAGATAGCTGCGGCCGCCGCTGTGCAGCGTGCGGGTCGATTGCTGATCGATCACCCGTCGCTGCCGCCAGCCATCGGCCGCCCGGCGCTGCGTCAGCGCCTGACGGATACGTTGCTGCCAGCCCATTACAGCGCCGCGTTGTAGAACTGTTCAGTGTCGGCATGGAATAGCTGCTCGCTGAGTTGCTGCTCCTGCTGCTGATCGCCGTGCTGAGTGTGAGTATGCTCCGGGTTAAGACCCAGTTTTCGGAACAGCACGCGGTCTTTATCCTCTTCCGGATTCGGCGTGGTCAGCAGTTTGCAGCCGTAGAAAATCGAGTTCGCCCCGGCCATAAAGCACATCGCCTGGGTCTGCTCACTCATCTGCTCACGGCCCGCAGAGAGGCGCACATGCGAGGTCGGCATCATGATGCGCGCCACCGCGATGGTGCGGATAAAATCGAACGGTTCCACGTCATCGTTATCTGCCAGCGGCGTGCCTTTGACCTTCACCAGCATGTTGATCGGTACACTCTCCGGCGGCGTTGGCAGATTGGCTAACTGCACCAGCAGACCGGCGCGGTCGTTAACGGTTTCGCCCAGGCCGACAATGCCACCCGAACAGACTTTGATGCCGGCGTCGCGCACTTTGCCCAGCGTATCCAGACGTTCCTGATAGCTGCGGGTGGTGATGATGGAGCCGTAGAATTCCGGTGAGGTGTCGAGGTTATGGTTGTAGAAATCGAGACCCGCGCCCGCCAGTCGCTGCGCCTGGTCGTCGCTGAGCGTGCCCAGCGTCATGCAGGTTTCCATTCCCATCGCCTTCACGCCTTCCACCATCTTCTCCAGATAGGGCATATCGCGCTCGTGCGGATTTTTCCACGCGGCACCCATGCAGAAACGGGTTGAACCGGCGGCTTTGGCCTGACGCGCTGAGGTCAGCACCTCTTCCACTTCCATCAGCCGCTCCGACTCCAGGCCGGTCTTGTAGCGCGCACTCTGCGGGCAGTATTTACAATCTTCCGGACAGGCGCCGGTTTTGATCGACAGCAGGGTACTGACCTGCACCTGGCGCGGATCGAAGTGCTGCCGATGCACCTGCTGTGCGTTAAACATCAGTTCAAGAAAAGGTTGATCAAACAGCGCTTGCGCCTGTGCAATTGTCCAGCGTTGAGCCATTACTTACTCCAAAAAGGGTGTCATCCCGACGAAAAGCAGGGTTATACTTGTAAACTATATTTTTTTATTTTGGTTTACAACTCCGATGACTATCCCCGTTTTCTCCTCAGACGATGCCCGCTTTGACCGCCAGCATATCTGGCATCCCTACACCTCCATGCAGGATCCGCTGCCCTGCTATCCAGTGGTCGCCGCACAGGGTTTTCAGCTGCAGCTGGCCGATGGCCGTGAGCTGGTGGATGGGATGTCCTCGTGGTGGGCGGCGATTCACGGTTACAACCATCCGCGCCTGAACCGGGCGTTGACAGAGCAGGTCACAAAGATGTCGCACGTGATGTTTGGCGGCATTACCCATCCGGCGGCGGTAGCGCTCTGCCGTCAGCTGGTGGCGATGACGCCTGAGGGGCTGGAGTGCGTCTTCCTGGCCGACTCAGGCTCGGTGGCGGTGGAAGTGTCGATGAAGATGGCGCTGCAGTACTGGCTGGGGCGTGGCGAGACGCGCCAGCAGTTCCTGACGCTGAAACGCGGCTATCACGGCGATACCTTTGCAGCGATGTCGGTGTGCGACCCCGAGAACTCGATGCACAGCCTGTGGCGCGGCTATCTGCCCGAGCATCACTTTGCGGCTGCCCCGGCCTGCGGCTTTGATGATGAATGGCACAAGCCTGATTTCGATGATTTTGCCAGGCTGATAGAACAGCATCACCGGCAACTGGCAGCCGTCATTCTGGAGCCGATTGTGCAGGGTGCGGGCGGCATGCGTTTCTACCCTCCGCGCTATCTGCAGCAGGTACGGGAAGCCTGTGATCGCTATGGCGTGCTGTTGATTGCGGATGAGATCGCCACCGGGTTTGGCCGTACCGGCAAACTTTTTGCCTGCGAGCATGCGGGCATTACCCCGGATATTCTCTGCGTCGGCAAAGCGCTGACCGGTGGCATGATGACGCTGGCGGCGACCCTGACTACCCGCGAGGTCGCGGACACCATCAGCCGCAGCGCGGCGGGCTGCTTTATGCATGGCCCGACCTTTATGGGCAATCCGCTGGCCTGTGCGGTAGCGGCGGAGAGCCTGACCATGCTGGCGGAAGGTCACTGGCAGCGCCAGGTGGCGGCGATCGAACAGCAGTTACGGGCTGAGCTGCTGCCGCTGCGCAGTTCACCGCAGGTGGCCGATGTGCGCGTGCTGGGCGCGATTGGCGTAGTGGAAACCCATCAGGCGGTTAATATGGCGGCGCTGCAGCAGTTCTTTGTTGAACAGGGCGTCTGGATCCGGCCTTTTGGCCGGCTGATCTACCTGATGCCACCCTACATCATCACACCACAGGCGCTGAGCAGGCTGGTGCAGGCGATTGGCGGCGCGCTGGAGCATTCTCAACATTTTGCCGCCTGAAGCAGGCTGACCGCTGGCACTGGCGACACTTTTAGTTATGATGGCAGGCTATTCATCGACAATTAAGGAGATGTGATGCGCGTTTTTAGTCAGGATTTTAATGACGGCGATAAGATGCCTGAAAAGCATGTTTTCAACGGCATGGGTTATCAGGGCGAGAATATCTCCCCCCACCTTGCCTGGGAAGCAGCGCCGGAAGGCACCAAAAGTTTTGTGGTGACCTGCTACGATCCTGATGCCCCGACCGGTTCCGGCTGGTGGCACTGGGTGGTGGCGAATATTCCGGCCAGCACGACGTCACTGCCGCAGGGTGCCGGCTCCGGCAAAGCGTCACTGCCAGCAGGCGCAATCCAGACCCGTACCGATTTCGGTCAGGCGGGCTACGGTGGCGCGGCACCGCCACAGGGCGAAACCCATCGCTACATTTTCACCGTGCATGCGCTGGATGTGGAGACGATTGAAGTAGATGAAGGCGCCAGTGGCGCAATGGTCGGCTTTAATGTGCATTTCCACGCACTGGCGAGCGCCTCGCTGACCGTGAATTATCAGTAATTCAGCACGACAGACTACTGGCAAACCCAAGGCTGGGTGACCTGGCAGCAACGTATTAGCTCAAAACGCAGGGAACGGCGTTAGAAGAGGAAAGCGTCCCACGCCCAGGGACAAAAACGCCGGGAGCGTTTTTGAACAACGCAAAGCGTTGGCCCGGCTACGGGCGCACCTCAGGGATGAGGTGCGTAATCGCGGGGGCCGAGCGTGCCATGGATGGCGGTTTTTGCGTCTTTCCGATTTGACGCCATTCCCTGTGTCTGCTCGATCTCACAGCTGGGCTGTGGCAGACTTCGTCAACTATCTCATACCTCTCCCTGACAGGAGAGGCGTTTTTCGTAGCGGGTTACGCCTGTAACTGATGAATCACAACCCACATCGGGCCCTGCCCCACCGCATAACGTCCCAGCGGCTTTAACAGCCCTTTCGGTTCGGTAATCGCATAAACTTCGATGTGATGAGATTTCTGTCCCGCCGCCACCAGATAGCGTCCGCTGTGATCGATATTAAATCCGCGCGGCTGCGTTTCCGTCGGCTGGAACCCTTCCAGGGTCAGCTCATCGCCCAGGTCGCTGACGCTGAAGACTGCCAGCGTGCTGCTGGTGCGATCGCAGGCATAGAGGAAACGGCCATCCGGCGTCAGATGAATATCGGCTGCCCAGCGCGTACCGCTGAAATCAGGCGGCATCATATCCAGCGTCTGCACGCTTTCTGCTTCACCTTCGCCCGTATTTAATGCCCAGACCTCAACCGTACTGTCGAGCTCGTTCACGCAGTAAGCGTACTGGCCGCCCGGATGGAACTGCATATGACGCGGGCCAGCGCCTTCTACTGTCGTGACCTGAGCCTGTTTACGCGGCGTCAGCTGACCGTCTTCGCCCAGCTTAAACAGACAGATACGGTCCTGCTTCAGAGCCGGCACGTAGAGCGTCTTGTTGTCATTATCGATGTTGGCCGAGTGACAGCCATCAAGTCCGCTGATCACCTGCAGCGGGGCCTGCGGAATGCCGTCATCGCCAATCGGGCTGACGCTGACGCAGGCATCATTGTAGGAGCCGCAGAACAGGAACCTGCCCTGGCGATCGGTGGAAATGTGAGTCGGGCTGCCGGGCAACGGCGCCTGACCCGCTTCGGTCAGCGTGCCATCGGCGGCAATGCGAAACGCCAGCACGCGGAAATTGGGACGCACACCGACATAGAGAAAATCGCGGTTCGGACTCACCACCATTGGCTGAACCTGGCCGGCGACATCGGTCACCTGAAGCAACGTCAGCCCACCCTCATCATTCATCTGCCAGACGTGGATCTGCTGGCTCTCGGGACTGGCGGTGTAGACAACTTGTTTCATGCATTCTCCTTTTTTGCTGCCTGATCATGATTTGTGAATCACTGTAGCCTGTTTTATTGCCCTACGCTGGGATCATTTGTGCCCTGTTTTTTGTCTCCGGACCGTGGTGAGGTGTAGACTTCAGCCCCTGCAAACCAGGAAAAACGAGAGGATTAATGAGCTACCGTGTAATTGCCCTCGATCTCGACGGCACGCTGCTGACCCCAGCCAAAACGATTCTGCCGCAGTCAATCGAAGCGCTAAATCAGGCACGCCAGGCGGGCGTTCATGTCGCTATCGTGACCGGACGCCATCACTGCGCTATCCACCCTTTTTATCAGGCGTTACAGCTGGATACACCCGCAATCTGCTGTAATGGCACCTATTTGTATGATTACCAGGCGAAAAAGGTGCTGGCGTCCGATCCCCTCGACCCGCAACTGGCGTTGCAGGTAATTGAGATGCTGAATCAGCAGCAGATTCACGGGTTGCTCTACGTGGATGATGCGATGCTCTATCAGACCCCGACCGGCCACGTGATGCGCACCCTGAAATGGGCCGAATCGCTGCCTGCCCACCAGCGTCCACTGTTCCGCCAGGTGCCCGACTTAGCCCAGGCGGCACGCGACGCCGGTTCGATCTGGAAGTTTGCCCTGTCGCACAACAACATCCCGGAACTGCAGCAGTTCGCCACCAGGGTGGAAGCGGAACTGGGGCTGGCCTGTGAATGGTCGTGGCACGATCAGGTGGATATCGCCAAAGGCGGCAACAGCAAAGGCAAACGACTGGCGCAGTGGGTTGAATCACTGGGGCTGAGTATGTCCGATGTGATCGCGTTCGGTGATAACTATAACGATCTCAGCATGCTGGAAACGGCCGGACTGGGCGTGGCGATGGGCAATGCCGATGAGGCAATCAAAGCGCGGGCGAAAATGGTCATCGGCACCAACCTTGAAACCGGTATTGCCGATACCCTCTATCAGTACGTGTTGTAATCAGGGCGTCACCGAGACGCTTTTGATCTGGGCATAAAGCCACTGATCCGGCCGGATGCCCAGCTCATCCCGCGCCCACGGCGTGATGCGCGCCCAGAGTTCGCTGATGCCGATGCGCAGCTTCACCTCAACCTGGTCCCCGACCTCCAGCAATTCCACCACCTGTGCCGGTAAAATGTTGCGGATAGAGCTGTGTTGCGGCGGTTGCAGCGCCAGCGAGACATCGGCCGAGGCAATGCGAATACGCAGCGGGGTTTTAACCGGCTGATTCACCCGGCTGACCCAGATGTGCTGATCGCCCAGCGACAGCGCGGTCATCGGATAGTCGGGATGCTGCTCCAGCACCTGCACCCGCAGCACGCTGGTCAGTTCACTCACTGGCAGCCAGGGCCGCATCGCGCTGCTGCTCCATACCCGCTCCAGCGGACCAAAGGCTTTGACCTTGCCCGCATCCAGCACCAGCACGTTATCGGCCAGCTGCAGGATCTCCTCCAGACTGTGCGAAACGTAGAGCATCGGAATATCGACCTGCTTCGCCAGCTTTTGCAGATAGGGCATCAGTTCACGTTTGCGTGGCAGATCCAGTGACGCCAGCGGCTCATCCAGCAGCAGCATATCCGGTGCGGTCAGCAGCGCACGGCCAATCGCGACCCGCTGCTTTTCCCCGCCCGACAGCGACAGCGGAAAGCGCGGCAGCAGCGCCTCCAGACCCAGCAGTGAAACCAGACTGTCGAACTGCGCTTTCATCTTAGGTGCCATACCATATTGCAGGTTGCCTCGGACCCGATAGTGCGGGAACAGCCGCGCATCCTGGAAGACATAACCGATACGCCGTTTTTCCGGCGGCAGCGCAATCTTCTGCTCCGCATCAAACAGCAGGCGATCGTGCAGCTGGATCCGTCCCCTTTGCGGCTGAGTCAGCCCGCTGATCGCGTTGATCAGCGAGGTTTTTCCGGCGCCGGACACACCGAAAATAGCAGTGATCCCTTTGGCCGGGATCTGCAGGTCGACCTCCAGCACGTGATCGCCCTGCTGCTGCATAAAGTTGAGTGATAGCATCAGTTTCCCATCCGCTTACGGCCTGCACGTGCCAGCCACTCCGACGCCAGCAGTGACGCCAGCGCCAGCACGATCGCGATGACGCAGAGCCGTGCCGCCGCCCCTTCCGCGCCGGGCGTCTCTATCAGGGTAAACATCGCCAGCGGCAGCGTGCGCGTCTCGCCGGGAATATTGGAAACAAAGGTGATGGTGGCGCCGAACTCACCCAGCGATCGGGCAAACGCCAGCACCGTACCGACGATGACGCCAGGCAACGTCAGCGGGAGCGTGATGGTGAAAAAGACCCGCCAGCGTCCGGCGCCCAGCGTGCGCGCCGCCTGCTCCAGCCGGTTATCCACCGCCTCCAGCGCCAGCCGGATGGCACGCACCATCAACGGAAAGGCGATCACGGCAGAGGCCAGTGCGGCACCGCGCCAGCTGAAAGCAAAGCTGAAGCCGAACCAGTCATAAAGCTTTTCGCCTATGATGCCGCGCCGCCCAAGGCTAATCAGCAGCAGATACCCCACCACCACCGGCGGCAACACCAGCGGCAGGTGGATCAGGCTGTCGAGCAGCGCTTTACCGGGAAAACGGCAGCGCACCAGAATCCAGGCCATCAGGATGCCAAACGGCAGGCTGCCCATCACGGCTATGCCAGAGACTTTAAGGCTAAGCAGTACCGCCTGCCATTCGGGATCGCTGAGTATCATTTCGTCGGTGTGAATCCGTAATGTTTGAAGATAGCTGCGGCCTGAGGCCCTTTCAGATAATCATAAAACGCTTTAACGGCGGCATTGTCGTGATCGTTAACTATCGCCATCGGATATTCCACCGGCTTATGGCTGGTTGCCGGAAAATGCCCGACGACCTGCACTTTGTCGCTGGCGACCGCGTCAGAACCGTAGACAATGCCATAGGGCGTTTCATTACGCTCGACCAGGGCCAGCGCTGCCCGAACATTATTGGCTGGCGCTAACGAAGGCGCAACGCCTTCCCAGGCACCCAGTTTTTGCAGCGCCTCTTTGGCGTAGATGCCCGCGGGAACGTGGTCCGGATCGCCGACCGCCAGACGCTCCCCGTGCAGCAATGTTTTCCAGTCAGTCTTCGGATCCAGCGTCACCGCTTTGGCTGCGGCACTGCGTGGCGCAATCAGCACCAGATCGTTGCCCAGCAGGGTATAGCGGCTGCTGGTAATCACACTTTTTTTCGCCACCGCATCATCCATCCACTGCTGATCGGCAGAGATAAAGAGATCGGCAGGAGCACCCTGCTCAATCTGGCGCGCCAGCGTTGAAGAGGAGGCAAATGAAGAGACCACCGTCACCCCCTTTTCCTGCTTGTAACGGCTGGCAATATCCTGCATCGCGTTGGTCAGTGAAGCCGCGGCAAACACAGTAATGTTGTCGGCGGCCACAGCCTGTCCGGCCAGCGAAACGGTGATCAGGGCCGCGACGCCCCAGCGATAGTGTTTAAATGACATGATTTTCTCCGGCTATTCGTTGTGTAGCGGATAATATAGCGCAATGTCAGTGAGGTTCAGTAAATTATCGGCAGGGGGAACAAAAGGTTAAATCAGGTGAGTTAAAAACAACCACGCCCGCGCAGATGGCGGGCGTGGCAGCAATTAATTGTGCGAACGGGCTGAGGATTTTTCGCGATGACCAATTTTAGAGATGACGTTAAACACTTCACCCAGGCCATAAATCATACCCAGCATCAGCGCCATCACCACAGGCACCATCAGTATGGCGACGGCGAGGCTTTTAAGTAATTCCAGCATGGAGAGTCTCACTCTGCTAACAAAAAAGAGATTGTAACGGGTCAGCAAAATTTTGCGCAGCCCTTTTCGTGCTTTTACTTTGGTCACAAAACGCCGCTATCATCGGCCTTCGCCTTAACCCTTTGCCGGAGCTGCCATGGAAGCCGAACTGTCCCTTCATATCCGTTTACAACAGAAACTGTTTGCCGATCCGCGACGTATTGAGCTGCTGAAACGCGTACAGCAGACCGGGTCGATCAGTCAGGGTGCGAAGCTGGCCGGCATCAGCTACAAAAGTGCCTGGGATGCGATTAATGAGATGAACCAGATGGCGGATGAAACGCTGGTAGAGCGGGCCACCGGCGGCAAAGGCGGCGGTGGCGCAACGCTGACCCGCTACGGTGAACGCCTGATTCAGCTGTTCCAGCTGATGGAGCAGATCCAGCAGAAAGCCTTTGATGCGCTGCAGCAGGATACGTTACCGCTCGACAGTCTGCTGGCGGCCATCGCCCGCTTCTCGCTGCAGACCAGCGCCCGTAACCAGCTGTTTGGCACCGTCGTCAGTAACGATGCGCAGCAGGTGGTCCAGCATCTGCTGATTCAACTGGCCGATGGCGTCACGCAGCTTAATGTGGCGCTGACCCAGCGCAGCGCCGATCGCCTGCAACTGGCCGCGGGTAAAGAGGTGCTGGTACTGATCAAAGCGCCGTGGATCCGCATCAGTCGTGACGCCGCACAGGATGACAATCAGCTGGCAGCGACGGTCAGTGCCATCGAACCCGGCGAGCAGATGAGTGAAGTGCTGATGAAGCTCGCCAGCGGCGAAACCCTGTGCGCGACCCTGAGCAACGATCAGCTACAGCAACTCAGGCTGCAGCCCGGCGACGCCGTGATCGCCAGTTTCAATGCGGAACACGCCATCGTCGCCACCCTGCTCTAGCGGTTGATTTGACTTCATTACGGGCAATGGTTACAACTCAGTAACACGATGCAAAAAATGGAACAGATCATGGCTTCATTGCACATTTCGCAAGGCACATTTCGTCTTAGCGATACCCGGATACTGAGCCTGAATCAGGTGGAACTGCAGCGCGGCGAAAGCTGGGCGTTTGTCGGTGCCAACGGCAGCGGCAAATCATCACTGGCGCGCGCACTCTCTGGAGAACTTCCGCCGCTGGCCGGTTCAGTCAGCAGCGATTTCAGACGTCCGGTCCGGCTGTCGCTGGAGCAGCTACAAACCCTGGTGGCGCAGGAGTGGCAGCGCAACAACACCGATATGCTCAGCGAAGGTGAAGAGGATACCGGGCTGACCGTGGCAGAGGTGATTCAGGCGGAGGTTCAGCAGCCCGAGCGCTGCGAGCAGCTGGCACAGCAGTTCGGCATCGAAGCGCTGCTTTCACGCCGCTTTAAATATCTCTCTACCGGCGAAACCCGCAAAACCCTGCTCTGTCAGGCATTGATGAACCAGCCAGATTTGCTGATTCTGGATGAGCCGTTTGACGGGCTGGATGTGGCGTCGCGCGCCAGCCTGACCGACACGCTGCGCGGCCTGCAGCAGCCGACATTTACCCTGGTGCTGGTGCTCAATCGCTTTGACGATATTCCCGACTTCATTCAGCAGGTTGGCGTGCTGGCAGAGTGCACCCTCACCCACAGCGGGCCACGCCAGGCCATTTTAACAGAAGCGCTGGTGGCGCAGCTGGCACATAGTGAACAGCTGATGGGAATGGCGTTACCTGAGGCGGATGCGCCGGATCAGCTGCCATCGCTGGCGGATGATGCGCCGCGCGTTATCCTGCGCAACGGCACCGTCTCGTATAACGATAAGCCAGTAATTCAGGGGCTGAACTGGCAGGTCAACGCCGGCGAGCACTGGCAGATCACCGGTCCGAACGGCGCCGGAAAATCGACCCTGCTTAGCCTGGTGACCGGCGATCATCCTCAGGGCTACAGCAATGATTTAACCCTGTTTGGCCGCCGTCGCGGCAGTGGCGAAACCATCTGGGATATCAAGCAGCATATTGGCTATGTCAGCAGCAGCCTGCATCTCGATTATCGCGTCAGCACCAATGTGCGCACGGTGATCCTGTCGGGCTTTTTCGACTCTATTGGTCTCTATCAGGCAGCTTCTGACCGGCAAAAAGCGCTGGCGCAGCAGTGGCTGGCACTGCTGGGGATGGATAACGGACAGGCCGATGCGCCGTTCCACTCGCTCTCATGGGGACAGCAGCGGCTGGTGCTGATTGCCCGCGCGCTGGTTAAGCATCCGACGCTGCTGATACTGGATGAGCCACTACAGGGGCTCGACCCGATTAACCGCCAGCTGGTGCGGCGCTTTGTCGATGTGCTGATTGGCGAGGGACGGACTCAGCTGCTGTTTGTTTCGCATCACGCGGAAGATGCGCCCGCCTGCATCACACATCGCCTGAGCTTTATCGCCCATGACGGCGGCTTTCACTATCAGCAGGAAAATCTGCACTAAGGCTCTTATAACGGGTCACCCCACGCCGCTGCTGCGGCGTTTTAAAGCGCCCTTGTGTAAGCGCTACCATTCGGCATCGCCTTTCACGCCATATATCCGCACACAATGCCACGAAATAAGAATATTCAGCTTGTGTAAGCGATACCATTTATCCAGACTTGATCACGCTTTCGGGCGCGATGATGTGCTACTTTTTACCAATGCCTCTTTGGCTTTTGACGCTTACCAGGATCTAACATGGAAAAATTCAACCCGGTCGATCACCCGCATCGCCGTTACAATCCACTGATTGATCAATGGATTTTAGTTTCACCTCATCGGGCCAAACGTCCGTGGCAAGGCGCGCAGGAAACCCCGGCGGTCAATACGTTACCGGCGCACGATCCGGACTGCTTCCTGTGTGCCGGAAACACCCGCATCACCGGCGACAAAAACCCGGACTATGCAGGCACCTACGTCTTTACCAATGACTTTGCTGCGCTGATGACCGACACGCCAGACGCGCCCGAGAGCGACGATATCCTGATGCGTTGTGAAAGCGCACGCGGCACCAGTCGGGTCATCTGCTTCTCGCCCGATCACAGCAAAACCCTGCCGGAGATGTCGCTGAACGCACTGGAAGAGGTGGTGCGTACCTGGCAGGCACAGACCGCCGATCTGGGTCAGCACTATCCCTGGGTGCAGGTGTTTGAGAACAAAGGCGCGGCGATGGGCTGCTCCAACCCCCATCCCCATGGTCAGATCTGGGCCAACAGCTTCCTGCCGAATGAAGCGCAGCGTGAAGATGATCATCAGCGCGACTATTTCGCTAAACATGGCTCGCCGATGCTGGTCGATTATCTGGCTCGCGAACAGCAGGATGGCAGCCGCACCGTGGTGGAAACCGATCACTGGCTGGCGGTTGTGCCGTGGTGGGCCGCCTGGCCGTTTGAAACCCTGCTGCTGCCGAAAGCGCACGTCAAACGAATTACCGACCTCAATGAGGCGCAGCGTACCGACCTGGCGCTGGCGCTTAAGCTGCTGACCAGCCGATACGACAACCTGTTCCAGTGCTCATTCCCCTACTCCATGGGCTGGCACGGCGCGCCGTTTAACGGCGAAGCCAACGATCACTGGCAGTTGCATGCTCACTTCTATCCGCCGCTGCTGCGCTCAGCAACGGTGCGTAAATTTATGGTTGGCTATGAAATGCTGGCCGAAACCCAACGCGATTTAACGGCGGAGCAGGCGGCAGAACGTCTGCGTTCTGTCAGCGACGTTCACTTCCGTGAGGCACAACAATGAGCTTAAAAACCATCACGCAGCAGCTTTTCTCTGACACCTTCGGTTACGCCGCTACGCATACTATTCAGGCACCGGGCCGCGTTAACCTGATTGGCGAGCATACCGACTATAACGACGGCTTCGTGCTGCCGTGCGCTATCGATTACCAGACGGTGATTGCCTGTGCCCGCCGTGACGATCGCCAGATTCGGGTGGTCGCGGCGGATTATGAGAATGCGCAGGACACATTCTCGCTGGATGAAGAGATCGTCAGCCTGCAGGAACCGATGTGGGCCAACTATGTACGCGGCGTGGTGAAACATCTGCAACGGCGTCATGCCGATTTCGGCGGTATCGATATGGTGATCAGCGGCAACGTGCCTCAGGGCGCGGGCCTCAGCTCATCTGCGTCGCTGGAAGTGGCGGTCGGCACCGTAGTGCAGCAGCTCTATAATCTGCCGCTGGATGGCGCCGCCATTGCCGTGAATGGTCAGGAAGCGGAAAACCAGTTCGTCGGCTGTAACTGCGGCATCATGGACCAGCTGATCTCAGCGCTGGGCCGGAAAGATCACGCCATGCTGCTCGACTGCCGCACGCTGGGCACGCGTCCGGTGTCGATGCCGGAAGATATCGCGGTGGTGATCATCAACTCCAACTTCCGTCGTACCCTGGTTGGCAGCGAATACAACACGCGTCGTGAGCAGTGTGAAGCGGGCGCGCGTTTCTTCAATAAGAAGGCACTGCGTGACGTTGAACTGGCCGAGTTTGAAGCGGCACAGGCGCAGCTCGACCCGCAGGTGGCAAAACGCGTGCGTCACGTCCTGACCGAGAACGCCCGCACCCTGGAAGCGGCTGATGCGCTGACGCAGGGCGACCTGACCCGTATGGGCCAGCTGATGGCCGAATCTCACGCCTCGATGCGTGACGACTTCGAGATCACCGTGCCACCGATCGATACCCTGGTAGAGATCGTGAAAGCGCAGATCGGTGAGCGCGGCGGCGTGCGTATGACCGGCGGCGGCTTTGGTGGCTGTATCGTCGCGCTGATGCCACTGGATCTGGTCGATCAGGTTAAAGCCGCCGTAGCGGAGCAGTATGAAGCAGCGACCGGCATCAAAGAGACCTTCTACGTCTGCAAAGCCTCTGAAGGAGCCGGCCAATGCTGAATGACGTCAACTCCCATGCGCCCGACGGTCAGCCGTGGCGCATAACGGTGCTGCGCAATGCCAACGGCATGCTGGCAACCTTTATGGACTGGGGCGCAACCTGGCTCTCCGCCCGCGTGCCGATGCAGGATGGCACGGTGCGTGAAGCGCTACTTGGCTGCGCCACGCCCTCTGACTATCTGCATCAGGATGCCTATCTGGGCGCGACGGTCGGCCGCTACGCTAACCGCATCGCCGGGGCGAAACTGAATAAACTGAATCGCCAGCTGGTGCCGAACCAGGGCGCACATCAGCTGCATGGCGGACCAGAAGGCTTTGATAAGCGCCGCTGGCAGATTGTCAGCCAGTCTGACAGTGAGGTGCACTACCGCATTGATTCGCCTGATGGCGATCAGGGCTATCCCGGCAATCTGATTGCCGATCTGCGCTACCAGCTGGATGACCAGAACTGCCTGAGCATTAGCTATGAAGCGCGCTGCGATCAGCCCTGCCCGGTCAATCTGACTAACCACGCCTACTTTAACCTTGATGCGCATCATGGCGACGCTCGCCAGCATCGCTTACAACTGCACGCCGACCATTATCTGCCGGTCGACAGCGAAGGCATCCCGAATGCGCCGCTGAAAGAGGTTGCCGGAACCAGTTTTGATTTCCGCGAGGCCAAAGTCGTGGCACAGGAGTTTCTGGCAGACGACGACCAGCGGGCGGTGAAGGGCTATGACCATGCGTTTCTGCTCAACAGCGCAGGCGACGACACTCAGCCTGCGGCAGAACTCTGGTCGGAAGATGGCAGACTGCAGCTCAGCGTGACCACTTCGGCACCGGCGTTGCAGTTCTACTCCGGCAACTACCTGGCGGGCACCCGTGCCCGCGAGCAGGCGAGCTATACTGCATTTCAGGGTATTGCGCTGGAGAGCGAATTTTTACCGGATTCGCCTAATCATGCTGAGTGGCCTCAGCCTGATTGCTGGCTGCAGCCGGGAGATCGCTGGGAATCCGTGACGCGTTATCGCTTCACGCCACGCTGAGCCTCCGGCTGAAAAACGCGCAGTGCGTCACACACAGGCTTACGCGCTGCTCGCTTTTCCGTTATGGTATGGCGCAATCAGCTCGCGTGTCAGGCGGGCAGCAGCAGGTTTCCAATCTCACAGAAACATCACAGTATTAAGGAGTTAAGCTATGGCTGTAACTAAGCTGGTTCTGGTGCGACACGGCGAAAGCCAGTGGAACAACGAAAACCGCTTTACCGGTTGGTATGATGTTGACCTTTCTGAGAAAGGTCGTGGCGAAGCCAAATCAGCAGGTCAGCTGCTGAAAAAAGAGGGCTTTGTTTTCGATTTCGCTTACACCTCAGTACTGAAGCGTGCCATTCACACGCTGTGGAATGTGCTGGATGAGCTGGATCAGGCCTGGCTGCCGGTTGAGAAAACCTGGCGTCTGAACGAGCGTCACTACGGTGCGCTGCAGGGTCTGGATAAAGCGGAAACCGCTGCCAAATATGGTGATGAGCAGGTTAAGCAATGGCGTCGCGGCTTTGCCGTTACCCCACCAGAGCTGGATCGTTCAGATGAGCGCTTCCCGGGCCATGATCCGCGTTACGCGAAACTGACCCCAGAGCAGCTGCCAACCACCGAAAGCCTGGCGCTGACCATCGACCGCGTTATCCCTTACTGGAACGACACCATTCTGCCGCGCATCAAAAGCGGTGAGAAAGTGATCATTGCCGCACACGGCAACTCACTGCGTGCGCTGGTGAAATATCTGGATAACCTGAGCGAAGATGAAATCCTCGAACTGAACATCCCTACCGGCGTACCGCTGGTTTATGAGTTCGATGAAAACTTCAAACCGCTGAAACGCTACTACCTGGGCGACCAGGACGAGATTGCCGCGAAAGCCGCAGCCGTTGCGAATCAGGGTAAAGCGAAGTAATTTCTCGCTGAAATGCAAAAAGGCCAGACGAAAGTCTGGCCTTTTTTATTGGGCTGAGCGCACGAACGCTGCGCACTGTGTTCGTTGTCAGAATAAAGAGAACAATGAGCCTGGCAACAACTGATTAGCTCAAAGCGCAGGGAACACGGTCAGAGGCACAATCCTCAAAGCGAACCGGGTCAGACCTTGTCAGTTATCCCACTCAGCCGCGGCGCTGTTTAACCGCTGCTGCCAGCTGACGCAGTACCTTGTCGGTATCTTCCCAGCCGATACAGGCGTCGGTGACGCTTTTGCCATAGACCAGCGGCTCGCCACTCTCCAGGCTCTGGTTGCCTTCCACCAGATGACTCTCGATCATCACACCGACAATCGCCTGCTCACCGTTAATCAGCTGCTGTGAGACATCGTCTGCCACAACCATCTGACGCTGGAACTGCTTGCTGCTGTTGGCGTGGCTGAAATCGATCATCACCTGCTGTGGCAGACCCGCTTTTGCCAGGCCCTCTTTGACCTCTGCAACATGCTGCGCACTGTAGTTCGGCTCTTTGCCGCCGCGCAGAATGATATGGCAGTCACCGTTGCCGCTGGTTTCCACAATGGCGGAGTGACCATACTTCGTCACTGACAGGAAACAGTGTGGTGAACCCGCCGCGTTAATCGCATCGATCGCCACCTTAATGGTGCCATCGGTGCCGTTTTTGAAGCCGACCGGACAGGAGAGACCCGACGCCAGCTCACGGTGTACCTGAGATTCCGTGGTGCGCGCGCCAATCGCGCCCCAGCTCATCAGGTCAGCCACATATTGCGGGGTAATCATATCCAGAAACTCGCCCGCCGCCGGTAAACCGCTGTTGTTAATATCCAGCAGCAGCTTACGCGCCAGACGCAGACCATCGTTGAGCTGGTAGCTGTTATCCATATACGGATCGTTGATCAGCCCTTTCCAGCCCACCGTGGTGCGCGGCTTTTCAAAATAGACCCGCATCACCACTTCCAGCTCGCCTTTCAGCTCATCACGCAGCGCCAGCAGGCGGTCGGCATACTCTTTCGCCGCTTCTGTGTCATGAATCGAACAGGGGCCGATCACCACCAGCAGGCGATCGTCCTTGCCCTGCAGGATCTGATGAATCGCCTGACGGGCCTGTGAAACGGTCTGTGCAGCACGATCGGTCGCCGGGAATTTTTCGAGCAGCGCAACCGGAGGTAATAGCTCTTTAATCTCTTTGATGCGTAAGTCATCGTTCTGGTAATTCATACTGATTCCATATTATTTCTGGCCCGGCGCCCGCCGGACACAACCTGCCCAATGTAGCCCGAAGCGCCAGGGGTGTAAATTCCCGCTGCGGGTTAAATGTGCGGGTGATATTTGCATTAATCAGGTTAGCGACTAGACTTTTTAATGGTAAGCACTGAGGAACGTCCCGCTTACCAGATTAAATCACCCTGTTTAAGCCAACCGGCGAATTATATTTCGTCAGGGATTTTATTACCCGAAATTGCACCTCTGGGCTTAAAGCACCTTCATTTATTAACGGGAGCATAATGATGAAAAAGTTTGCCTTACTCTTTTTGACAGCAGCAATGACACTGAGCAGCGGTGCGGTACTGGCTGCAGACAGCAGCAGCAATAACGGTACATCGAATCAGGCAGCCAGTGCAGGTGCAGCAGCGGGCGGAGCGAAAGAGAATCTGCCGCCAAATAATGTCGATAACAGCAAAATTAATAACACTGGCAACGATACGAATCCTGCAACGTCTGGCAGCACCACCAGCCATGGTAATATGTCTGCTAACGAAATGGACCAGAACGCCCAGTGTAAAGATGGTAAATGTCCGAACATCAATAAAAAAGTTCAGACTAAAGTGGGCGGCGGTGACGTAGATACCAAAACCGACGGCACCACTCAGTAATTCTGTTTAACCAGGAGAGGTGATGCTCTCCTGGTTTTTCTCCCCTCTGCCCCACTCTTCCGCTATGCTAATCCTGTGAAATTTACAGGAAATCCTTCATGGCCGTTTTGCTTCTGATTGACGATCATCCGCTGGTTGAAGTGGCACTTGAAGCCGCTCTGAGCCAGTCGCCCTTTCCGGTTCAGCTCCTCTCTGCCAGCAGTGAAAAAGCCGCCCGTCCCCTGCTTCAGCAGCCACTGGACATCATCGTGCTGGATATTGGCCTGCCGGACAGCGATGGGCTGGAGTTCCTGCGTCGCCTGAAGATCCATCGGCCCGACTGCCCGGTATTGATCTATTCTGCTCAGCAGACCCGCCACTATGTGCGTCGTGCCCAGGCGCTGGGTGCCGCCGGTTATGTGGTGAAGAGCCAGCGCATGGCGCAACTGCTTAGCGCTATCCTGGCGGTGCTGGGCGGTCAGACGGCGTTTCCGGTGATGGATGATGAGCCGGAACTTCCGCTGACCCAGAAAGAGCGTCAGATTCTGGCGCTGCTGGCCAGCGGCCTGTCCAATCTGCAAATCGCCGCCCAGTTGCACATCAGTAACAAAACGGTCAGCACCCATAAAAAGAACATTCTGGAAAAAACCGGTACCCGTTCGGTGGTGGAACTGGCTGACCTGTGGAAGGCGCAGCAGTGAGAACTCTCCTGCTGATGCTGCTGTTGCTGTGCGGCTCCGTTCTGGCTGAGGTGCGTCCGGTGAGCAGCATCAATCTGCCGATGATGCTGCCGGTGACGCACGCGGAAACCATGCAGGGCAAAATCCTGCGTGTTGGCCTGCTGGAAGAGAACCACGCCCCCTGGGCGATGCGCATCGGCAACGACCTGTATGGCATCAATGCCGACTATCTTTCCGCCCTGCGGCAGCTGACGGGCGCACAATTCAGCCTCAACCTCTACAGCGATCAGCCGCATCTTATGCAGGCGCTGAACAGTGGCCAGATCGATTTTGCGCTTGGCATGTGGATTTCCCCCCTGCCAGCCGGCGCCCTGAGCAGCGATAACTGGTACAGCAGTCCGCTTCGGGTCTACCGCAATCAGCAAAACCAGCGTGCCGTGATGTTTAACAGCCAGAATGCCCAACTGGCGATCAGCGAAAGCACGCTGGCACAACTGCCGCCTGCGCTGGCGGCCCGCCACAGCTGGCGACGCTACAGCAGTGATCTGCAGGCGCTCTATACCCTGCTGAATCAGCAGAATGATTATGTGGTGGCGGATGAAACCAGCGCCGGTTTTCTGCTGAGCCAGCTGCAACAGGGCCAGATCTATCAGATCGCCTCACACATCGAGGCCGGACAGCTCAACCTGCGCGCGGTCTCCCGCGATCCGGAGCTTATCAGCTGGATTAATCAGAGCCTGCGTCAGTTGCCAGCAGAACTGATGAACACGCTGCAGGCGCGCTGGAGCAGTACCCTGCCGCGCTATCAGGATACGCAGACCCTGATGCTCAGCCCCACTGAACGCGCCTGGATTGCCGATCATCCACGTATTACTTACACCGCCGAACCGGACAACTATCCCTGGAGTTATCGCGATGCCAGCGGGACCGCCAGAGGCTATGGCGTGGATTTGCTGAAAGCGATAGCCCAGAGTACCGGCCTGCAGTTTGAACCGGTGTGGGTCAGCAATCCGCGTCAGGCGAACACGCTGATCGGCCAGCAGCAGGCGATGCTGCAGCTGATGCAGCCGCTGAACGGCGATGCGATGCAGAGCACCTCGCTGCCGGTTTGGCGCGCGCTGTGGGGCATCTACAGCCTGCAGCCCGACACGCTGGCGCACTGGCGCGACCTGCGCGGCAAGCGTATCGGCGTGTTGCAGGATGACCTGTCGCTGCGTCTGTTGCCTGCGGATCTGCAGCCGCAGCAGTTTGCCGATCGTAATAGCCTCTATGATGCTCTGGCAAAGGGGCAGATCGATGCGCTGGTCGATAACGTGCTCTCTGCCCGCTGGCGTATCGCCAGTCGCGATGATGCGCGCATCCATCTCGCTTTCGCTGCCAGCGACATCGCCTGGCCGATCGCGCTGGGCGTGACGCCTGAACAGCCTGTGCTGCGCACCCTGCTGGATCGCGCTCTGCAGCAGATCCCGGCTGACACGCAGAGCCAGATGCGCGATAGCTGGTCAACCCCGCCGCAGCCCGGCAGCGTGATGGTGATGCGTTCGCTGCCAATGATGGTGCTGGCGGTGGCAGGTGCGGCCATTGCGCTGCTGCTGTTGCTGCTGGCGCGCCGCTACTGGCAGCAGCGCCGGGAGCGTCAGCAGCGTGAACAGGCTGAGCACGCCAATGCGATGAAGAGCCAGTTCCTGGCGACCGTCAGTCATGAGCTGCGCACGCCGATGCAGGCGATCCTGGGGCTGCTTGAGCTGGAGAAGCAGCAGCACAGCAGCCAGAACCTGACGCTGCTGCACAGCAGTGCGCAATCGCTGCTGACGTTGCTGAATGATCTGCAGGATCATGCGCGCATCGAGAGCAACAGTTTTACCCTGGCTCCCCGTCCGCTGGCGCTGGCGCAGTGGCTCAATCAGCAGCAGCACTTTTATCATCCGTTAATGCGCGAAGATGGCCCGCATCTGATCGTCGAGGCGCTGACGCCGCTGCCTGATGCCGTGATGATCGATGCCGATCGCCTGCAGCAGGTGGTCAACAACCTGATGACCAATGCGCTGAAATTTACCCGCCACGGCGCGATTCGCCTGACGCTGGCCGCACAGCAACAACAGCTGATTCTGACGGTGAGCGACAGCGGCAGCGGCATTCCGCCAGAGGAACAGCAGAAGCTGTTCGATCCCTGGTATCAGGCACCGTCCGGTAAATCGGTTTCGGTGCAGGGCAGCGGCCTGGGGCTGTTTATCTGCCGGGAAATGGTGCAGCGGATGGGCGGCGACATCCGTCTCGCCTCTGAACCCGGTCACGGCACCCAGGTCACCGTGACGCTGCCACTGGAGGTCTGCGCACCAGCAAACCACGTGGATGAAACCGCCCTTCCCGACCTTCCACCGCTGCGGGTGGCGATTGTCGATGACCATCCGACCAATCTGCTGGTGATGCAGCAGCAGCTGTCGCGTTTTGCGATTCAGGCTGACATCTTTGAGCAGGGACGCGCACTGCTGCAGGCCGATGCGCAGCAGCCTTATGACCTGCTGTTTATCGACCAGATGATGCCGCGGCCTGACGGCACGCTGCTGCTGCGGATATTGCGGCGGCGTGACCGTCAGCGGAAGCGTCAGGCGATGCGGGTGCTCTGCTCCGCTGATGCCCAGCTGCTGTCACGACCGCTGGAGGCGCGGGAGCGGGTAATGATAAAACCGGTGCAGTTAGCCGATCTCAGCGCGCTGCTGGCAGAGTGGCAGGAAGATCCGCTGGCGGCGCTGGATGACAATTTGTGGCAACTGGCACAGCAGAATGAGAAATTCCTCCGCCGTCTGAGCCAGACGCTGCACAACACGGTGACGCAGGATCTGGCCGTGATGCGCGAAGCACGCGAGCGCGAGGCGTGGATACCGTTCGCCGAAGCGGCGCACCGGATGAAAGGAAGCTGGTTACTGGTGGGACTGGAGCACGGCGCACAGCTCAGCCAGCAACTGGCGGAGCAGGCAAAACAGCATCAGGACACGTCTGAGACGTGGCAATTACTGATATTATTAGCAAACAGGTTACTGAAAAAACTGGAATCTTATGGCACATACCCACACTCATAGCGGGCAGGATAGTAATCGCACGCGTCTGGCGGCCGCCTTCGGGGTGACCGTTGTCTTTATGGTGGCTGAAGTGATTGGCGGCTGGCTCTCGGGTTCACTGGCGTTGCTGGCGGACGCCGGGCATATGCTGACCGATGCCGCCGCGCTGCTGATGGCCCTGCTGGCGGTGCAGTTCTCGCGCCGTAAACCCAATGCACGCCACACCTTCGGCCTGCTGCGTCTGACCACGCTGGCCGCATTTGTTAACGCCATTGCGCTGCTGGGCATTACCGCACTGATCGTCTGGGAGGCGGTGCGCCGCTTTGCCGACCCGCAACCGGTGACCGGCGGCCTGATGCTGGGGATTGCTATTGGCGGCCTGCTGGCCAATATTCTGTCGTTCTGGCTGCTGCATCACGGCAGCGAAGAGAAGAATCTCAACGTGCGTGCCGCGGCGCTGCATGTGATGGGCGACCTGCTTGGCTCGGTGGGTGCGATTGTCGCGGCGGTGATTATTATGCTGACCGGCTGGACCCCAATCGACCCGATTCTGTCGTTGCTGGTGTCACTGCTGGTGCTGCGCAGCGCCTGGGCGCTGCTGCGTGAGAGTCTGCAGGAGTTACTGGAAGGGGCGCCGCGATCGCTGGATGTGAACCGGCTGATACGGGATCTCACCCTGAACATCGCAGAGGTGCGCAATGTTCACCATGTGCATCTGTGGCAGGTGGGCGAAAAGCCGCTGCTGACGCTGCATGCGCAGGTGATCCCGCCTTACGATCACGATGCGCTGCTGCATCGTATCCACGACTATCTGCGCCAGCACTATCAGATTGCGCATGCGACCGTGCAGATGGAGTATCAGCCCTGTGCCGGTGCCGAGTGTGAACTCGGCTTAAGCGGTGCTGCCGCCACCGGCCATGATCATAGCCATTCACACGACCACGACCATGAGCATGCTCACGCTAAAGGCGAAGTGCACACTCACTGAGCCGACAGCGCGCGGGAACCCTGTTGCCGCGCGCTGCGGATCCACATGCGTGAGCCGTTCAGCGCAATCAGCGTCAGAATCACATACTCCAGCGACATCGCATAGACGCCCTGACGGGCAAAAATCATCACGCTAATCACGTTGATGATGACCCACAGCAGCCAGTTCTCAACATATTTGCGCGTCATCAGCACCATCGCCGCAATCGACAACACCATCATGCAGGAGTCCCAGAACGGGAACGCATCCGGCTGCAGCGCGGGCATCGCCACCGACAGACCAAGGCCGTTCATCAGCGTGACGGCCGCTCGGGTTAACAGCGCAAACACCGGATCGATATAGAGGGTCATCAGCGCAATTGCAATGACACAACCCGCCGTCCAGGCCAGCGCCTTAGGCAGTGGCAGCCAGCGGATTTTCAGCGCCGCCTGATGATCGGAGGTTTGCCGACTCCAGGCGTACCAGCCGTAGATATTGGCGGCAAAAAAGAAGAGCTGCAGCAGCAGGCTGGCGTAGAGCTGGATCTGGAAGAAAATCACCGCAAACAGCGTGACGTTAATCAGGCCAAAGGGATAATTGATGATTTTTTCCAGGCTGGCAAACCAGATGCAGAGTAAGCCCGCCAGCGTGCCGATAGCCTCAATCCATGAGAGATCGTAGCCTCCGGCACCCAGAGGAATGTGAACCAGAATATTATGTGTGCTGAAGAAGTCCATGCTGAGCACCTGTCCGGAAAACGCTTACGCGTTTCCCTTCACGTTGAGTTTAAGTTCCGCTGCAAAGGATAGCATGCGATTAAGCGGCAGTAATGCCGCCTCACGCAGCGTCTCATCCACCTGAATCTCATGTTCCACCCCACCCGACTCCAGCGCCTCTGCGATGGCTTTAAGGCCGTTCATCGCCATCCAGGGACAGTGAGCACAACTGCGGCAGGTGGCACCTTCACCGGCGGTGGGCGCTTCAAGCAGCTCTTTATCCGGCACCGCCTGCTGCATTTTGTAGAAAATGCCACGATCGGTCGCCACAATCATCTGCGGATGCGGCAGGGATTTGGCGGCCTGAATCAGCTGGCTGGTCGAGCCGACCGCATCGGCCAGATCGACAATCGCCTGCGGTGACTCAGGATGCACCAGCACTGCCGCGTCGGGATAGAGCGCTTTCATACGCTGCAGCGCCTGGGTTTTGAACTCGTCGTGCACAATGCAGGCACCCTGCCAGCAGAGCACGTCCGCGCCCGATTTTTGCGTGACGTAGCGGCCAAGATGGCGATCCGGCGCCCAGATAATTTTTTCGCCCAGACTATCGAGGTGCTCAATCAGCTCGACCGCAATGCTTGAAGTCACCACCCAGTCGGCCCGCGCTTTTACCGCCGCCGAAGTATTGGCGTAGACCACCACGGTGCGATCGGGATGGGCGTCGCAAAAGGCGTTAAACTCTTCAATCGGGCAGCAGAGATCCAGTGAGCACTCCGCCTGCAGCGTCGGCATCAGTACGGTTTTCTCCGGGCTGAGGATTTTGGCGGTTTCCCCCATAAAGCGCACGCCGGCCACCAGCAGTGTCGTCGCCGAATGGTTGCTGCCAAAGCGTGCCATCTCCAGCGAGTCGGAAACGCAGCCGCCCGTCTCTTCTGCCAGCGCCTGAATTTCCGGATCGGTGTAGTAGTGCGCCACCATCACCGCGTTTCGCGCCTTCAGCAGCGCTTTAATTTTCTCACGGTAAAACGCCTTATCGTCGTCACTCAGACGGGCGGGTTTGGGCGGAAAGGGGTAAACGGCGCTTTCAGGATCGAACATCACACTCATGACACAGCTCTCGTTTTGTCTAATTAACGAAAATCGCCTGTTCCGGCGACTTATGGCGTCGAATCCGCCATCGTGTTTTATATGCTAAACACGATAGCGGAAAAGCCTGGCTGTGTCGTGCGATATTTATTCTGTCTGCATCACAGCGCCGACCCTGCCGGGCTGCGTTTCATCTGCCAGTACCAGCGGTTTTTGCGGCGCTTCCAGTGCCAGCAGAAAGGCTTTGATATCCAGTCCGCCCGCAAAGCCGGTAAGCTTGCCGTTGGCCCCAATCACGCGGTGGCACGGTGCGACAATTGAGAGCGGATTACGCCCATTGGCCGCCCCGACGGCTCGCACCGCCAGCGGATGGCCGATCTCCCGCGCAATCTGGCTGTAGCTGCGCGTCTCACCAAACGGGATCGCCACCAGCGCCTGCCAGACTTTTTTCTGAAACTCAGTGCCGACAAAATCGAGCGGCAGCTCAAAGCAGCGACGAGCACCGGTGAAGTACTCGCTGAGCTGACGCTCAGTTTCGATCAGAATGGGATGATCGTCATCGCGCGTTTGCGGAAAAAACCGGGTGCGTTTGGGATCGTCGTTTTCCCACAAAATACCCGCCAGGCCGCTATCGCTGGCGACCAGTTTCAGTTCACCCACCGGGGTGACTATCGGTTTGAAGTAGTACATGGTGATTCTCCCGTCACGGTTCTGTCGCCTATTATCGCACTTTTCATCAGCCTGACTGGCTGTTTTCGGTCATGGCGATAAACTGTTGTGCTGTCCGAAAACAGCCAGTCTGCCGGGATTCACCGGTGTAGGCTGCGCTTATTTACCGGAGAACTGCCATGCTCGATCCCGACATTGCCTATCAGGCGCTGACCTCTCGTGATACCCGCTTTGACGGCGTTTTCTTTGTTGGCGTGACCTCAACCGGTATCTATTGTCGTCCGGTCTGCCCGGTCAAAGCGCCAATGCAGAAGAACTGCCTTTTCTTCAGCAGCGCCGAAGCGGCGGAGAAAGCCCGCTTTCGCCCCTGCCTGCGCTGTCGGCCCGAACTGGCACCCGGTAATGCACCGGTTGATCAGCCGCACCGTGTGGCAGAGCGGCTGGTTCAGCGTATCGAGGAAGGCATGCTGGAGGAACGTGAAGGACTGGAGGCGATTGCCGCTGAATTCGGTATCAGCCTGCGTCAGCTGCGCCGCATCGTGCAGCAGGAGCTGGGTGTCTCGCCGCTGGAGCTGAAGCAGACGCGGCGCATGCTACTGGCTAAACAGCTGCTGACCGAAACCCGGCTGCCGATTATTGACGTTGCCTATGCCAGCGGCTTTGGCAGCCTGCGGCGCTTTAATGATGTCTTCCAGGCCCGTTACCGCATGACGCCAGGCGCGCTGCGCAGGGACGATACGGGCACTCAGTGTGCGCAGCCCGGCGACCGCGTGACGCTGCGGCTGGCCTATCGCCCTCCCTACGACTGGGCGGCGATGCTCTGGTTTTTGCAGACGCATCTGATGAAAGAGGTCGAGGCAGTGGAAGATGGCAGCTGGCGACGCACCGTGGTGCTGGGCCGCTGCCGGGGCTGGGTCTCTGTTTCGCATCTGCCGCAAAAGAACGCGCTGCAGGTGACGATCTCAACCTCGCTGACGCCGGTTCTGCCTCTGCTGCTGCGCCGTCTGCGCGATCTGTTCGATCTCGACGCACAGCCGCAGCGTATCGCCGCCTGTCTGGCGCAGGACCCCCTGCTGGCACCCAGCCTGATCTCGCATCCGGGTCTGCGAGTGCCTGGCGCATTCGACGCCTTTGAGCTGGGCGTGCGCGCCATTATCGGCCAGCAGGTGACGGTCAAAGCGGCCACCACGGTCAGCAGCCGTTTTGCCGCCGCCTTTGGCGAACCCTGTGAGACGCCGTTCGCCGATCTGACCCGCTACACCGCCCATCCTGAACGCATCGCCGGACTGACGGTAGACGATGTCGCGCCGATGGGGATTGTCAGTGCCGCCCGCTCCCGCGCCATCATCGCCTTTGCAAATGCCTGCGCCAGCGGAGATCTGCGTCTCAGCGCTGCTCAGGCGCCAGACGAGGTCATCAAAAAACTGGTCAGCCTGCCGGGTATTGGTCCCTGGACCGCGCACTATATCGCGATGCGCGCCCTGCGCTGGCCGGATGCCTTTCCCAAGGAGGATATTGCCATTCGTAACAACCTGGGCGGCATGTCATCGAAAGAAGCGGAGGCGCGATCGCAGTCGTGGCGTCCCTGGCGCAGCTATGCGGTGATGCATATCTGGGAGAGCCTGGCAGTGGCAAAGGCAAAGAAAAAGCCGTGACAGCGAGACTGGGGGGCAAATCTGCCAGCAATACAGAAGCTCAACGCGCAGGGAACAGGGTCAGAAGAAAATGGCGCGGGCCGACAGCCATCGCCAGAGGCGCTTCCAGACTGCTTATAAACTCGCATCCGGCTAAATCTGACCGCAACGAAAAAGCTCAACGCGCAGGGAACAGGGTCAGAAGAGAATGGCGCGGGCCGACAGCCATCGCCAGAGGCTTTTCCAGACTGCTTACAAACTCGCACCCGACTGGATTTGGCCGCAACTAAAAAGCTCAACGCGCAGGGAAAAGGGTCAGAAGAGAATGGCGCGGGCCGACAGCCATCGCCAGAGGCTTTTCCAGACTGCTTACAAACTCACACCCGGCTGAATCTGACCGCAACGAAAAAGCTCAACGCGCAGGGAACAGGGTCAGAAGAGGAAAGCGTCCCGCGCCAGGGACGGCGCGGGCCGAGCAGGTCAGGGATGACGGCTTTTGCGTCTTTCCGATCTGACCCTGTTCTCTGCGCAGGCTCGATCTCACAGCGGAACGGGCCGGAGTTTGCTCACAACTTCAAAAACCAATGACGTTTTGCTTTGAAAAAGTAATCAGATACCGCAGAAACGAAAAAAGCGCCCTGAGGGCGCTTTTTTCTTAATTGGTGGGTCGTGCAGGATTCGAACCTGCGACCAATTGATTAAAAGTCAACTGCTCTACCAACTGAGCTAACGACCCGCTGGGGGCTTACAACCGTTCAACACGCCAGGCGGCTGAGATAAGATGGTGGGTCGTGCAGGATTCGAACCTGCGACCAATTGATTAAAAGTCAACTGCTCTACCAACTGAGCTAACGACCCATCTTAGGTTGTGAAGCAATGCTGAAGTGTTCTTCTTAAAACTGCGCGGTAAAAGCGCGTCTGAGGAAGATGGTGGGTCGTGCAGGATTCGAACCTGCGACCAATTGATTAAAAGTCAACTGCTCTACCAACTGAGCTAACGACCCATCTTCAGGCTTACCAGACACTTTGCAATGTGTCCCGGCAACGGCGGCATATATTACTGATTTAGCGGGGTAGCGCAACTCTTATTTCTGCTAAATGCTTCAGTTGCTTACCTTTCATACGGCAAGACCAGAAATCACACGATATCTGGCCTGAACCGTACAGATTACAGACTGGTCAGACGTTTTTGCGCCTGCTTAGCAGATTCGGTGTCTGGATAAAGTTTGATCACCTGCTGGAAGACCGCTTTAGCTTTCGCTGTGTCTTTTTTCTCCTGCATGATGACGCCCACTTTCAACAACGCTTCTGCAGCTTTCGGCGACTTCGGATAGTTTTTCACTACCGTGGCGTAATAGTAAGCCGCGTCGTCCTTTTTGCCTTTGTTATAGTTCAGCTGTCCCAGCCAGTAATTGGCGTTCGGCTGATAGGTCGAATCCGGGTAACGTTTTACCCACGCCTGGAGCGCGCTGATCGCCTGATCATACTGTTTCTTCTCCAGAATCAGCGCCACAGCCGCATTGTAATCGCTGTTAGCGTCACCGGTCTGCGCAGGTGCGCTATCCGTTGATGCTGCCGCGCCTGCGGTTGCTGCTGCGCCGGTATCCGCTGCGGCATTACTGCCGGCTGCCTGCTGACCGCCGCTGGTGCTGGCGCTGCTCAGGCTGTCAATCTGCTGGTAAAGCTGCTTCTGCCGCTCAACCACCTGATTCAACTGATACGTGTTTTGCTGGATTTGCCCACGCAGCGCGTCGATATCACGCTGGTTATCGCTCATCTGCTGCTGCAATTGCTGCATCAGCTGAGCCTGGGCATTAGAAATTCGTTCAAGAGTGGTGACACGGTCTTCGACCGAGCCGGAGCCAACGCTACTGATTGACGCTTGGGCATTAGCGGCCCAGGGGGCCGCTACGCCAATCAGTAACGACAGACTCAACAGGTGATGTCTGAAGTTACTAACCATGTGATTCTCTTAGTAGACCAGAACGGCACGACGGTTTTTAGAATACGCTGCTTCGTCATGACCCAGAACGGCTGGCTTCTCTTTACCGTAAGATACGATAGACATCTGATCAGCCGACACGCCTTTGCCCTGCAGGTACATTTTAACCGCGTTAGCACGACGTTCGCCCAGGGCGATGTTGTATTCCGGCGTACCGCGCTCATCCGCATGACCTTCGATGGTCACTTTGTATGACGGGTTGCTGCGCAGGAAGGTTGCATGCTGATCCAGCATCTGTGCGTAATCAGACTGAACGTCATACTTGTCCAGGCCGAAGTACACGATGTTGTTCTGCTGCAGCTGCTGCATCTGCAGACGAGCCTGCTCGTCAGAAGACATGTTGCCGCCGTTGCCGTTCATGCCAGAATTTGCACCGTAAGCGCCGCCATCAGCGCCCATGCCAGTCTGGTCATTGTTGTTGTTCTTGTGTGAGCTACAAGCCGCTACTGCCAGAACCGGCAGAGCCAGCATCAAACCCTTCAGCACTTTGTTCAGTTGCATTTCAAAATCCCATTATTGTTTATTGTTTGTGATGTCTGAACTGTCAGACATTACAGATACGGCGACCAGGCAGGAAATTTTACCTGTCCATCAGTTGCCGGAAGACGCGCTTTGAAACGGCCGTCGGTAGAAACCAACTGCAACACGGAACCCATACCCTGAGTAGAGCTGTAGATTACCATTGTGCCATTGGGTGCCAGGCTCGGCGTTTCATCCAGGAACGTGTCCGTTAACGTTTGAACGGCTCCCGTTTCCAGATCCTGTTTGGCGACGTGTTGAGCACCACCGTTGGTGCTAATCATCACCATTGACTTACCATCTGTTGCGACATCCGCATCCTGGTTCTGACCGCCTTCCCAGGTAATACGTTGTGGCGCGCCACCGTTAAGTCCGACTTTGTAGATTTGTGGAGCACCAGCCTGATCGGAGGTGTAAGCCAGCGTCTGGCTGTCCGGGAACCAGGTCGGTTCGGTGCTGTTATAGCGACCATCGGTAATCTGACGCGTCTGACCTGAGGCCAGATCCATCACATAGAGGTTCAGGCTGCCGGTTTTAGAAAGCGCGAACGCCAGTTTAGAGCCATCCGGCGAGAACGCTGGGGCACCGTTGTGACGTGGATAGGAGGCGATCTGACGGATAGCGCCGTTCGACAGCGTCTGAACCACCAGCGCAGATTTGCCGCTTTCAAAGGTCACATAAGCGACTTTGCTGCCATCCGGAGACCAGGCTGGCGACATCAGAGGCTGTGGTGAACGATGCACGACAAACTGGTTGTAACCATCGTAGTCAGCAACGCGCAGTTCATACGGGAACTGGCCGCCGTTGGTCTGCACCACATAGGCGATACGGGTACGGAAAGCGCCCTTGATGCCGGTCAGCTTCAGGAACGTTTCGTCACTGGCCGTGTGAGCGGCATAACGCAGCCACTGCTTCGTCACTTTATAACTGTTTTGTGCCAGCACGGTACCTGGTGCACCGCCGGTGTCGACCAGCTGGTACGAAACCTGATAGCTGCCATCCGGGTTAGACGCGACCTGACCGACGACCACGGCATCAATGCCGAGAGCACTCCACGCGGCAGGCTGAACTTCCTGCGCGCTGGCAGGCTGCTGTGGCAGACGCGAGCGATCCAGTGGATTAAATTTGCCACTGTTGCGCAGGTCAGCTGCAACGATGCCGCCGATATCTTCCGGCGCTGCGCCAGCACCGGCCCATTTAAACGGCACCACGCCAATCGGGCGCGCAGTGTTGACACCCTGGGTGATCTCAATTCGAACTTCTGCATGCAGCATGGCTGCCCACAGCAGGATAAAAAAGCCTAACGTAACGCGAAGAGCTTGCTTCATTTTATCTCCCTTATCTGAACCTCAGTCCACGATAATTGGCACTGTTCCTGGAAACCACGAGTACAACTTAAGTACGGCACGCTAAACATAGATCAACTTGCCGCCCGTTACTGCATTATTGCGGTTTAAAACGCATTGGGGCGTTTTTAAACACTTCGTAGACCGCCTGCGAAGGCGGCTTCGGAATACGTGCCTGTTTTGCGGCAGCAATCGCGGCCTGACAGAGCGCGGGATCGCCACCCTCTGACTTAACATCAATCAACAAGCCATCAGGCGCAAGTTTAATCCGTAAATCACAGGTTTTTCCGCGATACAGATCCGCATCATAGAATCGGCTCTGAATCGCACTCACAACCTGACCCATGTAGGAGTTGATTTCCGCGCCTGATGCACCCGCTTTCTTCTGGTTTCCCTGCCCTGCTGCGCCGCCAGAGGTGCCGCTTTTCGGCGCATTTTTACCGGAAGCGAGTCCACCCAGCAAATCATCGACATCGCTGTCGTTGGCCGCATCGGCGGCGGCTTTCGCTTTAGCATCCGCTTTGGCCTTTGCGGCAGCATCGGCTTTGGCTTTCGCCGCGGCATCGGCTTTCGCTTTGGCGGCTGCTTCCGCCTTCTCTTTGGCGGCCTCTTTAGCTGCTTCCGCTTTCTCTTTTGCGGCTTCTGCGGCTTTTGCTTTGGCCTCAGCTGCTTTTTCTTTAGCCTCTTCAGCCGCTTTGGCTTTGGCATCCGCCGCCGCTTTCACTTTGGCCTCAGCCGCGGCTTTCGCATCCGCTTCAGATTTCGCCTTCGCTTCCGCAACGGCTTTCTCTTTTGCAGCGGCAGCAGCAGCGGCTTTCGCCTGCTGATCAGCCTGCTTCTTTGCTTCAGCTGCGGCCTGTTTCGCCTGCTCAGCCGCGGCTTTTGCCTGCGCATCTGCCTGAGCTTTTGCATCCGCTTTGGCTTTGGCAGCCGCCGCTTCCGCCGTTTTTTGCTGCTCCTGCGCCTGCTTAGCAGCGTCTTCGGCAGCTTTCTGCTGCTCAGCCTGCTGTTTCGCCTCTTCTTTCGCGGTTTCCTGCGCGGCTAAACGCTCTTTTTCCAGCGCTTTCAGACGCTGCTGTTCAGCAGCCTGTTTCTGTTGCAGCTCTTCAGCCTGCTGCTGCGCCTGCTTTTTACGCTGCTGCTCAGCCCGCTGGCTGTCACTTTGCTGGTTCTGCTGACGATTGTATTGACTCACGACGGCACCGGGATCGACCATCACTGCATCAATATCACTGCCTCCGCCACCCGCACTGCTGGCGTCAATGTGCTCATTAAACGAGCTCCAAATCAGCAGCGCGATCAGCACGATATGCAGAATCACCGAAATGATTATCGCGCGCTTTAACTTCTCGTTTTGCTCGGTTGCCTTCGACACACTCGGTTCCCAAAAAACGGTTCGATTTTAAATCGGCTGCGTCATCAAACCGACAGATTTAACACCCGCCTGGTGCAGCAGGTTGAGCGCTTTAATAATTTCATCGTAAGGCACCTCTTTCGCGCCCCCGATCAAAAAGACCGTCTTAGGATTCGCTTCCAGTCGACGCTGCGCTTCGCTGATTACCTGCTCTGGTGGAAGTTGATCCATACGATCGTGATCCACGACCAGGCTGTACTGACCCACGCCCGCCACTTCGACAATCACCGGTGGATTATCATCGCTGGCAACGGTTTTCGAATCGGTCGCATCAGGCAGATCCACTTCCACGCTCTGGGTAATAATGGGCGCCGTTGCCATGAAGATCAGCAACAGCACCAACAGGACGTCCAGTAGCGGAACGATGTTGATTTCCGACTTCAGGTCGCGGCGTTTGCGACCACGTACTCTGGCCATCATTAACCTCTATTTACTTAGCGCTATCGCTGGAGAAAGCCTGGCGATGCAGAATGGCAGTGAACTCTTCCATGAAGTTGTCGTAGCCCTGCTCCAGTTTGTTCACGCGCTGGTTCAGACGGTTGTACGCCATCACCGCCGGAATCGCGGCAAACAGACCGATAGCGGTCGCAATCAACGCTTCAGCGATACCCGGTGCAACCATCTGCAGGGTTGCCTGCTTCACGGCACCCAGTGCGATAAACGCGTGCATGATCCCCCAGACGGTGCCGAACAGTCCGATATAAGGGCTGATAGAACCGACGGTGCCGAGGAATGGGATGTGGTTTTCCAGCGCTTCCAGCTCACGGTTCATTGAGATACGCATCGCACGGCTCGCACCATCAATGACCGCTTCCGGCGCATGGCTGTTGGCGCGATGCAGGCGGGCGAACTCTTTGAAGCCGGAATAGAAAATCTGCTCCGAACCGCCCAGTTCTTCCCGACGCTCCTGGCTTTCCTGGTAGAGGCGCGAGAGTTCGATGCCGGACCAGAATTTGTCTTCAAACGCCTCCGCTTCTCTTCCCGCCGCATTCAGAATACGTGTGCGCTGAATAATGATGGCCCAGGAGGCAATAGAAAAGCCGATCAAAATCAACATGATAAGTTTGACCAGAAGGCTCGCCTTCAGGAACAAATCAAGAATGTTCATGTCAGTCACTGCTTGAACTCCGCGACAATAGACTTGGGAAGCGCAATCGGCTTCATTAGATGTGGGTTAATGCAGGCAATCAGGACTTCTGCCTCATTGAGCACTTTGCCTTCAGTATTCACGATACGCTGAGTGAACGTCATGGTAGCCCGTGTCATTGATGTGACCTCGCTCTGGATCTCCAGAAGGTCATCAAGACGCGCCGCCGCCAGATAGTCCACCGATATACGCCGTACCACAAAAGCGATCTGCTGTTCTAACAGCGTCTGCTGATTGAAATGGTGCTGTCGCAACATTTCAGTACGTGCTCGTTCATAAAAAGCGATATAGCTGGCGTGATAAACCACACCACCGGCATCAGTATCTTCGTAGTAGACCCGAACCGGCCAGCGAAACAGCGTTGTACTCACTCTACATCCCGGCCTCGTTTTAAACGTTGTTACTATACGCAAGAGAATTGGGGTTGGGAATGGCTCGTCAGAGCCAGGCGAAAATAATTATCGCTCCGTAACAAACGGAACGATTTCAGGGAGATTAATTGACCAGACGCTGACAAAAATTCACTGACAGCGCCGATGAGGCGGGGTCTTAAAGATAAAAACGGTAAAGCGCAATAAACAGCACCAGCATGGCGGGTAACGGGGCAAACAGCGCCTGCCATCGGGTTTGCTGTGGCCGGAAGCCCACACCGTGGATCACCCCACTGCAGACCGCCCAGATCAGCACCAGCCCCTGCAGAGCCGGTAACTGGCCTGCCTGACTGGCAAAGCGTGTCGGATCCCACATCACGCCGCCTGCGGTCAGCAGCGCCAGCAGCAGTGAAAGGGCCCGTAACGGGCCCTTATCCATCAGATCATACAGCATCCGAATTGGCGTTCGCATCAGTGAGGCTCATCCTGCGCTTCAATGTGCTCAATCGCCAGCGCGGTCACGATACCAAAGGCACAGGCCAGCAACGTGCCGAGAATCCAGGCAAAATACCACATGCGACGTCTCCTTAATTAATAGAGTGAGTGACTGTTGCTTTCAATATGCTCTTTGGTGATACGACCAAACATCTTCCAGTAGCACCAGGTGGTGTAGGCCAGAATGATCGGCACAAAGATAGCGGCGGCAACGGTCATAGTTTGCAGCGTCAGCAGGCTGGACGTTGCGTCCCACATGGTCAGGCTCACACCCGGCACCGTGCTGGATGGCATGATGAACGGGAACATCGCAATGCCGGCTGTCATGATGACGCAGGCCAGCGTCAGTGAGGAGAACAGGAACGCCCAGGCGCCCTTCTCAACCCGCGAGCAGAGTATGGTCAGCAGCGGCAGCACAGCGCCCAGCAGCGGGAACAGCCACAGCACAGGATGGTTCTGGAAGTTGACCATCCAGGCACCCGCTTCGCGCACCACGGTTTTGCCCAGTGGGTTAGAAGCAGCGAAGTGATCCATGGTGCTGGTCACCACATAACCATCGATACCATATTTCACCCAGACGCCCGCCAGGATAAAGCAGACCATCATCACCAGGGCGGCAAGTTGTGCTGCGGTGCGTGAACGCAGATGCAGTTCGCCGGTAGTGCGCATCTGCAGATAG
Source organism: Pantoea sp. paga (assembly GCF_007558755.1). NCBI lineage: Bacteria > Pseudomonadati > Pseudomonadota > Gammaproteobacteria > Enterobacterales > Erwiniaceae > Pantoea > Pantoea sp. paga. Next base: position 330,225 of record NZ_VLTF01000002.1, on the reverse strand, counting down.
GTTGCACCCTGCGCCAGAATCATCGCCACACTGACCACACCTGCCAGCAGACCAAACGGATTCAGCAGCTGGAAGAAGTTACCGGTATAGAACAGGCGCAGATACTCATCGGCATGGAACGGCACGCCCTGTAACAGGTTGCCAAACGCTACGCCAATCACCAGCGGCGGCACGAAGCTGCCAATGAAAATCCCCCAGTCCCAGGCACCGCGCCAGCGATTATCTTCAATCTTCGAGCGGTAATCGAAGCCAACCGGACGGAAGAACAGCGACGCGAGCACCAGAATCATCGCCACGTAGAAGCCAGAGAAGGCTGCCGCGTAAACCATCGGCCAGGCGGCAAACAGCGCGCCACCTGAGGTGATCAGCCAGACCTGGTTACCGTCCCAGTGTGGGGCGATACTGTTAATCATGATACGCCGTTCAGTATCATTCCGGCCCAGAATGCGTGTCAGCATCCCGACACCCATATCAAAACCATCTGCGACGGCAAAGCCAATCAGCAGTACGCCAATCAACAGCCACCAGACAAAGCGCAGAACTTCATAATCAAACATGGTCGCTCTCCTTATCCCTGTACCGGCTGGGTGATTGCCGTGATCTGCTCATGATGATAACGCCCGGTTTTCAGGCTGCTCGGCCCAAGACGGGCGAATTTGAACATCAGGTACATCTCAGCCACCAGGAACATTGTGTAGAGTCCGCAGATCAGGATCATGGAGAACAGCAGATCGCCAACGGTCAGGGAGGAGTTGGCCACCGCAGTCGGCAGCACTTCACCGATAGCCCAGGGCTGACGACCATACTCCGCCACAAACCAGCCTGATTCAATAGCGATCCACGGCAGCGGAATACCAAACAGCGCCGCTTTCAGTAACCAGCGATTTTTACCGATGCGGTTACGCAGTACGCTCCAGAACGCCAGTGCGATAATGCCCAGCAGCAGTACGCCACACAGCACCATGATGCGGAAGGCGAAATACAGCGGGGCGACACGCGGGATAGAGTCCTGCGTCGCCTGTTTAATCTGCGCTTCGGTCGCATCAGCCACGTTGTCGGTATAACGCTTCAGCAGCAGACCGTAGCCGAGATCCTGTTTATGACTGTTGAACGCGTCACGCACCGCCGGATCCTGGCTGCCACCGCGTAGCTCATTCAGCAGGGCATAGGCTTTCATGCCGTTGCGGATGCGCACTTCATGCTGTGCCATCAGATCTTTCAGGCCGGTGACCGGCGTATCGGTTGATCGGGTGGCGATCAGGCCCAGCAGCCAGGGGATCTGTACTGCGTATCGGTTCTCCTGAGTTGCCTGATCGGGCAGGCCAAACAGGGTAAACGACGCCGGTGCCGGCTGGGTTTCCCACTCCGCTTCGATAGCGGCCAGTTTGGTTTTCTGCACGTCACCCATTTCGTACCCTGACTCATCGCCCAGAACGATGACTGACAGTACCGCCGCCATGCCAAAGCTGGCTGCGATAGCGAACGAGCGTTTAGCAAAGGCGAAATCACGGCCTTTCAGCATGTACCAGGCGCTGATGCCCATAATAAACATCGCTCCGGTGGTGTAACCGGCTGCCACGGTGTGAACGAATTTCACCTGCGCGACCGGGTTCAGCACCAGCTCTGAGAAGCTGACCATCTCCATGCGCATGGTTTCGAAGTTGAACTCAGAGGCGATCGGATTCTGCATCCAGCCGTTAGCCACCAGAATCCACAGCGCCGACATGTTTGAGCCCAGCGCCACCAGCCAGGTGACTGCGAGGTGCTGCACTTTGCCCAGGCGATCCCAGCCAAAAAAGAACAGGCCAACAAAGGTGGATTCCAGGAAGAACGCCATCAGACCTTCAATGGCGAGCGGCGCGCCGAAGATATCGCCGACGTAGTGAGAGTAATATGACCAGTTAGTCCCGAACTGAAATTCCATGGTCAGGCCGGTGGCGACACCCAGCGCAAAGTTAATACCAAATAACTTGCCCCAGAACTTCGTCATATCTTTATAAATTTGTTTGCCGCTCAGGACATATACCGTTTCCATGATCGCCAGCAAAAACGCCATACCCAGCGTTAAAGGGACGAACAGAAAATGGTACATCGCCGTTAAGGCAAACTGTAACCGCGACAGCTCGACGATATCTAACATAAGGACTCCTTGCTCCTCGCTTTGCCTCCGTCACGCGCGCGAACAGATCGAACGCAATCAGAGTCAGCAACGACTGTTTATTGATTCCAGTTTTTTATTACCCGCAGAACAGGTCTGTGAGCTGCCCGAACAGGCGAGTAGCGAATGAAGCAGCTCAGAAAATTGTCAATCAGCGCTTTCATTAACGCGTGCTTTAACAGGAGGAAAGCGGGTTTAATCCCGGGTTGAGCAGACGTTTGAAAATTTGTGTAAAAGGCTGGATTGATGCAGCGCAATTTACGCCCTTAGCGTTGCGCTTTGCCAGAGATATAGTTGGATATAAGTCGCGATTAATTGATCTGGATTAACGCAATAAGTTTCCAGATAGGGTCAGGTAGGTTTCTTGTTAATGAGATGTCAGTAATGAAATAAAGCGCGAAGAAATAATTTACCTTTGACACTTTTCCTTAACGTGATGAGCCGCGGGCCGGTTATTTAACTGCGCACTCTTCTCTTTAGCTTCCTGCGTTATACCTCTCATTTACAGGCAAAAAAAAGCCACCCGAAGGTGGCTTAGTCTCAGATGACGCTGACTTATTTAGCAGGTAATACGGCTTTAACTGCGTCACCGATATCCGCCAGGCTGCGGACGGTCTTCACGCCAGCCGCTTCCAGCGCAGCAAATTTCTCATCTGCTGTACCTTTACCACCAGCAATGATGGCGCCAGCATGGCCCATACGCTTGCCTTTCGGCGCGGTGACGCCAGCAATGTAGCCTACAACCGGCTTGGTCACGTGCTCTTTAATGAAGGCTGCAGCTTCTTCTTCTGCGCTACCGCCGATCTCACCGATCATCACGATAACTTCAGTCTGTGGATCATCCTGGAACATTTTCAGGATGTCGATGAAGTTAGAGCCTGGGATCGGGTCACCACCGATGCCAACGCAGGTTGACTGGCCGTAGCCGATGTCCGTGGTCTGCTTAACCGCTTCATAGGTCAGGGTGCCTGAACGTGACACGATACCGACGCGGCCCGGCTGGTGAATGTGGCCCGGCATGATGCCGATTTTACATTCGCCTGGGGTGATAACGCCTGGGCAGTTTGGACCGATCATCCGCACGCCTGCTTCATCCAGCTTCACTTTCACGGTCAGCATATCCAGGGTCGGGATGCCTTCGGTGATGGTGATAATCAGTTTGATGCCCGCGTCGATCGCTTCCAGGATGCCATCTTTACAGAAAGGAGCCGGAACGTAGATCACGGTGGCGGTCGCGCCTGTTGCTTCTACCGCTTCGCGAACGGTGTTGAACACCGGCAGGCCGAGATGGGTCGTGCCACCTTTGCCTGGCGTCACGCCGCCAACCAGTTGGGTGCCGTATGCCAGCGCCTGCTCAGAATGGAAAGTCCCCTGGCCACCGGTGAAACCCTGGCAAATGACTTTGGTGTTTTTGTCGATCAGAATGGACATTATTTACCCTCCGCGGCAGCAACAACACGCTGTGCGGCGTCTGTCAGGCTGGTTGCTGCAATGATGTTCAGACCGCTGTCCGCCAGTTTCTGGGCGCCCAGCTCGGCGTTGTTACCTTCCAGACGTACCACAACTGGCACGTTCACACCCACTTCAGCGACTGCGCCGATGATGCCGTCGGCAATCAGGTCGCAGCGTACGATACCGCCGAAGATGTTAACGAATACGGCTTTAACCGCATCGTCAGACAGGATGATTTTGAAGGCTTCGGTCACGCGCTCTTTGGTTGCGCCGCCGCCGACATCAAGGAAGTTGGCCGGTTGACCGCCGTGGTGTTTAACGATGTCCATGGTGCCCATCGCCAGACCTGCGCCGTTAACCATACAACCGATGTTGCCTTCCAGCGCAACATAGTTCAGTTCCCACTGTGTCGCATGGGCTTCACGCGGATCTTCCTGGCTTGGATCGCGCATTTCGCGCAGCTCTGGCTGACGGAACAGGGCATTGCCATCGGCACCCAGTTTGCCATCCAGACAGATCAGATCGCCCTGTTTGGTGATCACCAGCGGGTTGATCTCAACCATCGCCAGATCGCGCTCCAGGAACAGTGTCGCCAGACCCATGAAGATCTTGGTGAACTGGCCAACCAGCTTGCCGGTCAGGCCAAGTTTAAACGCCAGCTCACGACCCTGATAAGGCTGCGGGCCAGTCAGTGGATCCAGCGCCATTTTGTGGATCAGGTGCGGGGTCTCTTCCGCCACTTTTTCAATTTCCACGCCGCCTTCAGTTGAGGCCATGAAAATTACGCGACGCGTTGCGCGATCGACCACTGCGCCCAGATAGAGCTCCTGATCGATATCGGTCGCCGCTTCAACCAGAATCTGGTTTACCGGCTGGCCGTTTGCGTCTGTCTGATAGGTGACCAGGCGTTTGCCCAGCCAGTTTTCAGCAAATGCGCGAATCTCTTCTTTGCTGTTAACCACTTTCACACCGCCCGCTTTACCGCGGCCACCGGCATGAACCTGACATTTAACTACCCACGGGCCTGCGCCAATTTTAGAGGCTGCTTCTTCCGCTTCACGTGGTGTAGTACAGGCGTAACCCGTTGGTGCCGGCATGCCATACCGTGCAAACAGTTGTTTCGCCTGGTATTCGTGTAAGTTCATGATGTTCTATCCATTCAGGTCTGAAAAGAGTAATGAGGTTGGGCGCGCGGCAAGGCGCGCCCGGTGAAAATCAGACATCCAGCAGCAGGCGCGCCGGATCTTCCAGCATCTCTTTCACTGCAACCAGATAACCAACTGATTCACGGCCATCGATCAGACGGTGGTCGTAGGAGAGCGCCAGATACATCATCGGCAGCACCACAACCTGACCATTGACCGCCATCGGGCGATCTTTGATGGCGTGCATGCCCAGGATGGCGCTCTGCGGTGGGTTGATGATCGGGGTGGACATCAGTGAACCAAAGACGCCGCCGTTGGTAATGGTAAAGTTACCGCCGGTCAGATCGTCGACTGTCAGTTTGCCGTCACGGCCTTTCACTGCCAGCTCTTTGATTTTCTTCTCGATGTCCGCCATGCTCAGCGCATCCACGTCACGCAGGACTGGTGTAACCAGACCACGTGGCGTAGAGACCGCAATGCTGACGTCGAAGTAGTTGTGGTAAACCACATCTTCACCATCGATAGAAGCATTCACTTCCGGATAGCGTTTCAGCGCTTCAACAACCGCTTTGATGTAGAAGGACATAAAGCCCAGACGTACACCGTGACGCTTCTCGAAGGCCTCACCATACTGCTTACGCAGATCCATGATGGGCTTCATGTTGATTTCGTTGAAGGTGGTCAGCATCGCGGTGCTGTTCTTCGCTTCCAGCAGACGCTCGGCAACACGCTTACGCAGACGGGTCATCGGCACGCGTTTTTCGCTGCGGTTAGCCACTGGCTGCTGCGCGGCGGCGGCATCAGCAGCTGGCGCAGCGGCTTTGGCAGCCTGCGGTTTGTTGGCCAGATGTTTTTCAACATCTTCACGGGTCAGACGACCGCCGACACCGCTGCCTTTGATCTGCGAGGCATCAAGATTGTGCTCTGCAATCAGACGGCGGATAGCCGGGCTGAGCGCATCGTTGCTCTCTTCTTCCAGTGACGCAGTCTGACGCTGAGCGGGGGTAGACTCTTTGCTTTCAGACTTCGCGCTGCTCTCTTTACCGGCGCTGTTGCCCTCTTTCAGACGACCCAGGATCTGGCGGGAAGTGACGGTGGCGCCCTCTTCTTCCAGAACGGCTTCAAGGATACCGTCCGCAGAGGCTGGCACTTCCAGCACAACTTTGTCAGTTTCGATTTCGACCAGCACTTCATCGCGAGTGACTGCATCGCCTGGTTTTTTATGCCAGGTTGCCACAGAGGCATCGGCAACCGATTCAGGCAGGTCGGGAACGAGAATATCTACGCTACTCATTATCTTTCCTTTTAATTAATTAACGTTCAGCGCGTCATTAACCAGGTCTTGCTGCTGTTGTTGGTGTACGGACATGTAACCCACGGCCGGTGAGGCGGATGCCGGGCGGCCTGCATAACGTAAAGTGGCACCAAACGGCACAACTTCACGGAAATGATGCTGACTGCAATACCAGGCGCCCTGATTCAGTGGCTCTTCCTGACACCAGACAAAATCCTGCACGTGAGCATACGCTTTTAATGCTTCCTGTACCGCGTGATGCGGGAACGGATAGAGCTGTTCGATGCGCACGATGGCCACATCGGTCTGCTCATTTTTACGACGCTGCTCCAGCAGGTCGTAATAGACTTTACCGGAGCACAGTACGACGCGTTTCACGCCCTGCGGATCCAGATCATCGACTTCGCCAATTGCAGGCTGGAAGCTGCCGTTAGCCAGTTCATCCAGCGTGGAGATCGCCAGCGGATGACGCAGCAGTGATTTCGGCGACATCACAATCAGCGGACGGCGCATACCGCGCAGCGCCTGACGACGCAGCATATGGTAAACCTGCGCAGGGGTAGATGGCACGCAGACCTGCATGTTCTGCTCAGCGCAGAGTTGCAGATAACGCTCCAGGCGCGCAGAGGAGTGCTCTGGCCCCTGACCTTCATAACCGTGCGGCAGCAGCATCACCAGGCCACACATCCGGCCCCACTTCTGCTCACCGGAGCTGATGAACTGGTCGATAACAACCTGTGCCCCGTTGGCGAAGTCACCAAACTGCGCTTCCCAGATGGTCAGGATGCGCGGCTCTGCGGTGGCATAACCATATTCAAAGGCCAGCACCGCCTCTTCTGACAGCACGGAGTCCCACACTTTGAACTGACCCTGACCGCTGTGCACGTGGTGCAGAGGGGTATAGGTTGAGCCGTTCGCCTGGTTATGCACTACCGCGTGACGATGGAAGAAGGTCCCGCGACCGGTATCTTCACCCGACAGTCGCACCGGAATGCCTTCATCAACCAGCGTGGCATATGCCAGGTTTTCCGCGCCGCCCCAGTCAAAGGCTTTCTCGCCTTCAGCCATCAGACGACGGTCGTTGTAAATCTTGGCAACACGCGACTGCACTTCCACCTCTTCAGGCACCTGGCTGATACGCAGCGCCAGCTCCTTCAGACGTTTCATGTCGACCTGAGCCGGGTAAGGTTCATCCCACTCATGATTCAGGTAAGGTGACCAGGTAAAGGAGTGCAGGCTCATTGGACGCCATTCCGGCACCACACACTCGCCCGCATCCAGCGCATCACGGTAGAGATTGACCATTTCGGTCGCATCTTCCTGCGTGGCAATGGCCTCACCTTCCAGACGGTCGGCATAGATTTTACGCGGCGTCGGGTGTTTTTTGATTTTCTGGTACATCAGCGGCTGGGTCGCACTTGGCTCATCCGCCTCGTTGTGACCATGACGGCGATAGCAGACCAGATCGATAAACACATCACGCTTAAAGGTGTTGCGATAGTCGAGCGCCAGACGGGTCACAAACGCGACCGCTTCCGGATCGTCAGCATTGACGTGGAAAATCGGTGCCAGCACCATTTTGCCGATATCGGTGCAGTAAGGGGTCGAACGCGCATCTTTCGGGTTGGAGGTGGTGAAGCCAACCTGGTTGTTGATGACGATGCGAACGGTACCGCCCACTTCATAACCGCGCGCCTGTGACATGTTCAGAGTTTCCTGAACCACGCCCTGGCCAATCACGGCCGCATCACCATGAATGGTGATCGGTAAGACTTTATTGCTGGCTGGCTCATCCAGACGATCCAGACGGGCACGCACTGAACCCATCACTACCGGGCTGACGATCTCCAGGTGCGACGGGTTAAACGCCAGCGCCAGGTGAACCAGGCCGCCTTCGGTTTCCACGTCAGACGAGAAGCCCATGTGGTACTTCACGTCACCGGTGCCCAGATGCTCTTTGTGCTTACCGGCGAACTCGTCGAACAGATCCTGTGGCTTTTTACCCAGCACGTTGATCAGCACGTTGAGACGGCCACGGTGCGCCATACCCAGTACGACTTCACGGGTACCGCTCTTACCGGCATGACGGATCATTTCGCGCAGCATCGGAACCAGTGCATCGCCGCCTTCCAGCGAGAAGCGTTTGGCACCCGGGAATTTCGCTCCGAGATATTTTTCCAGCCCTTCGGCCGCGGTCAGCTCTTTCAGGAAACCTTTTTTCTCTTCATTGCTGAAGGCTGCACGGCCCGCGACTGACTCAAGACGCTGCTGAATCCAGCGTTTCTCATCAGTGTTGTTGATGTGCATATATTCTGCACCGATCGAGCCGCAGTAAGTCTGAGTCAGCGCCTCGAACAGTTCGGCCAGCTTCATGGTCTCTTTACCAATGGCAAAAGAGCCGACGTTAAAGCTTTCCTGAAAATCGGCCTCGGTCAGATCGTGAAAAGCGGGATCGAGATCGGCTACCCGGTCCTGTTTCCACAGACCAAGCGGGTCAAGATTGGCGTGCTGATGACCGCGGAAACGAAACGCGTTAATCAGCTGCAGCACTTTTACTTGCTTGGAGTTGGTTTCAGGATCGGAGACAGATGAGGTGTAACGAGATGCGTCTTTCGCCAGGCGACGGAAGTACTCACGTGTGGTGGAGTGAAACTGCTCAGGTTTCATTCCGGTGCCCGGTAACTGCTGGAACATCGAGCGCCACACTGCATCGACAGAGTCAGGATCGGTCAGGAAATCCTCATAGAGCTGCTCTATGTAAGACTGATTCGCGCCGGCCAGCCAGGAAGAGTCCAGCCAGGGCTTCATCGCGCTGTTCTGCATTGTGATCCCTTAAGCATTGCTATGCTTTTTTGAGGTTTCATTTGTTGCCGCTTTCGCGGTTTGCCGTAGTGAGTTCAGCTATACGAGCACTTTGCGCAGCGCGCGTGGCCCGTAAGGGAACCTTTGTAAACGTGGTAATCACCGCGCTTACAGAGGCTTCCGTAAAACACCGGGAACCTGAGGTTCCCGGCAGAAACTGCTTATGCGCCGCGCTGCAGCAGCATCGACTTGATATGGCCGATGGCGCGCGTCGGGTTCAGCCCTTTCGGACATACGCTCACACAGTTCATGATGCTATGGCAGCGGAATACGCTGAAAGCATCATTCAGATTGTCGAGACGCGCCTCGGTTTCGGTGTCGCGGCTGTCAATCAGGAAGCGGTACGCGGCCAGCAGGCCAGCAGGACCGATGAACTTCTCAGGATTCCACCAGAATGATGGGCATGAGGTTGAGCAGCAGGCACAGAGTATACATTCGTACAGGCCATCCAGGTGTTCACGCTCATCCGGCGACTGCAGATGTTCACGAGCTGGTGGATTTTCCCCATTATTCAACAGGAAAGGCTTAATTTTCTCATACTGTGCATAAAACTGGCTCATGTCTACAACCAGGTCACGCACCACCGGTAAACCTGGCAGCGGACGGATAACAATTTTCTGTTTGCCGTTGCCCAGCGCTGAGACTGGCGTAATGCAGGCCAGTCCGTTTTTACCGTTCATGTTCAGGCCATCGGAACCGCAGACGCCTTCACGACAGGAGCGACGAAACGCCAGAGTCGGATCTTTCTCTTTCAGGCGAATCAGCGCATCCAGCAGCATCATGTCGCGACCATCTTCCGCTTCCAGGGTGTAATCCTGCATGCGCGGTTTGTCATCGACGTCCGGATTGTAGCGATAAATTGAAAACTCGAGTCTCATGATCGTCTCCGAAATTAGTAGGTACGCACTTTCGGCGGGAAGGCCGCGCGCAGTTTCGGCTGCATGTTCACCTCACGGCGCGTCATGCTTTCGGTTTCCGGGACATAAAGACTGTGGCACAGCCAGTTTTCATCATCACGATCCGGGAAGTCGAAGCGACTGTGCGCACCGCGGCTTTCGGTGCGATAGTTAGCCGCTACCGCCGTGGCAAAGGCCGTCTCCATCAGGTTATCCAGCTCCAGGCACTCAATACGCTGGGTGTTGAAATCCGGTGAGCGGTCATCCAGACGCGCTGACTTCAGGCGCTGGCGAATCTCTTTCAGCTCTTCCAGACCCTGGGCCATCGCTTCGCCTTCACGGAATACCGAGAAGTTATTCTGCATGCAGCGTTGCAGCGCTTTACGAATCTCAACCGGATCTTCACCCGTAGTGTTGTTTTCCCAGCGGTTGAAACGCGCCATCGCCCCGGCGATCTCATCTTCTGTGGCATCACGCAGGTCGCCCTGCTCCTGAATACTCGCCAGCAGATGCAGACCCGCAGCACGGCCAAAGACCACCAGGTCGAGCAGTGAGTTACCGCCCAGACGGTTAGCACCATGCACCGATACGCAGGCGATTTCACCGACGGCGAACAGGCCTGGAATGACCACATCTTCGCCCTGCTCATTGACGCGCAGAGCCTGGCCGGTCACTTTGGTCGGAATACCGCCCATCATGTAGTGGCAGGTTGGAATGACCGGAATCGGCTCTTTGATCGGATCGGCGTGCGCAAAGGTGCGTGACAGCTCAAGGATGCCAGGCAGACGTGACTCAAGCACCTCTTTACCCAGATGATCCAGTTTCAGTTTGAGATGTGGACCCCACGGGCCGTCACAGCCGCGACCTTCACGGATTTCAATCATCATTGAGCGCGCCACCACGTCGCGGCCCGCCAGATCTTTGGCGTTCGGCGCATAACGCTCCATGAAGCGTTCGCCATGTTTGTTCAGCAGATAGCCGCCTTCACCACGGCAGCCCTCGGTAACCAGCACGCCCGCACCGGCGATACCGGTTGGGTGGAACTGCCACATCTCCATATCCTGCACCGGTACGCCCGCACGCAGTGCCATACCTACGCCGTCACCGGTGTTGATGTGTGCATTGGTGGTGGACTGGTAGATACGGCCCGCGCCGCCAGTGGCCAGAATGGTCGCTTTCGCTTTGAAATAAACGGTTTCGCCGGTTTCGATGCAGATAGCGGTACAACCCACGACTGCGCCATCGGCGTTTTTCACCAGATCCAGTGCATACCACTCAGAGAAGATGGTGGTTTTGTTTTTCAGGTTCTGCTGATAAAGGGTGTGCAGCAACGCGTGACCGGTACGGTCAGCCGCAGCCGCCGTACGTGCCGCCTGCTCGCCACCGAAATTCTTTGACTGGCCACCAAACGGACGCTGATAGACACGACCATCTTCCAGACGCGAGAAAGGTAAACCCATGTGTTCCAGTTCCAGAATCGCTTCCGGGCCGGTTTTACACATATATTCAATCGCGTCCTGGTCACCGATATAGTCGGAACCTTTGACGGTGTCGTACATGTGCCATTCCCAGTTATCTTCATGGGTATTACCCAGCGCAACGGTAATACCGCCCTGCGCAGATACGGTGTGGGAACGGGTCGGGAAAACTTTAGATAACAGGGCACAGCTCTGGCCGCCCTGGGAGATTTGCAGTGCGGCTCGCATTCCTGCGCCACCTGCGCCGATTACCACGGCATCGAACTCTCTGATTGGCAAACTCATTTACACACCCCACACCACAACAAATCCATAAATCGCATACCATAACAGCGCCACGACAATCACAAACTGCAACAACAAGCGGGTTGGCAGTGATTTAACGTAGTCTGTTAACACCTGCCACATGCCAATCCAGCCGTGGATCAGAATGGAGAACAGCGTCAGCAGCGTGAACACTTTGGTGAATGCGGAAGCGAAGAAGCCACGCCACAGGTCATAAGTCAGCGTGTCTGTCATCACCACGAAACCGAGGATGTAGACGATGTAGAGCGTAATGAGAATTGCAGTTGCCCGCAGCAGCAGCCAGTCCTGAATGCCGTTGCGACCCAATGCGGATGCATTGCTTACCATACGAGGACTCCCGCCAGAATTGCCAGCACGACAGTGATCACAAAAGTCATATGAGCGGAACGCTTACCAACCTGCAGCGTTTCGGCCAGATAACCAAAATCCATCAACATATGACGAATCCCGCTCACCGCGTGATAGGCCAGCGCCGTTAAGATGCCCCACATGATGAACTTCGCGAAGAAGCCATCCATAATGGACGCAGCGTGCTGGAAACCTTCAGGAGAGGAGAGAGAGAGACCGAGCAGCCACAGCAGGATGCCAATGGCAACCAATGTGATTACGCCGGAAACGCGGTGAAGAATGGACGATATTGCAGTAACGGGAAACCGGATCGTCGAGAGATCCAAGTTGACAGGTCTTTGTTTTTTCACGGTTTTGCCCACACAGCTCTTTTTTATTTTGCTTCCTCCGGACCTGAGGCGGAGTCTAATCACAACGCGTGGCAGACTTTAACCGTCACCAAAAAAGCAACATCCAGTGTTAATTGACGCGGTAGTAAACGCTGGGTGGCTCCTGGTGTCAGGGTGTTCCGGAGACCTGCCTGGAGTATAGGAGGATCACATTCTGATTACAATTCCCCTACAAACTCTTTGGTATATTTTAGGTGGAACAGTGATCCTACTCACGATTTTCACAATTGATACAATTTTAATTATCTGATTTGACAATAGTTCAACAATTCAGTTACAAACTAAGCCTGTAAATTCCTATGATGCGCAAAAGTTATGGGGATACACTTTCCCCTAAGCGCAAGTTATGTAACATTGCGATAATGAGCATTAAAAAGCATCAGGTTATTGGTTACCAAGAAGTTATGTCCTGACCGGATCTTTAACAACCGCGATATGCAGCATGTCCATGGCTCACCGGTTCCCGCTGGGAACGCGCCGCTCACTCTGTACCCTGCACCCGTTTTATCCCCGCAGAGTGATACTGTGTAGTTTTGCCAACCGCAACATGAACGCGTTTCAGGTGTCTAAAGATCCTTACCTACATAAGGCGCTATGGAGACGAAAATGACAGATAAAAAAGTAACGCTAACCCTGCAAGATGGAACATCTATTGAACTGGACGTGCTGAAAGGTACGCTGGGCCAGGATGTCGTTGATGTCCGCACTCTGGGTTCAAGTGGCCTGTTCACCTTCGATCCCGGTTTTACGTCTACCGCGTCCTGCGAATCTGCAATCACCTTTATCGATGGGGATGAAGGTATCCTGCTGCACCGTGGTTTCCCTATTTCTGAGCTGGCGACCCACTCTAACTATCTGGAAGTCTGCTACATTCTGCTGAACGGCGAAGCACCAAACCAGAAACAGTTTGATGAGTTCCGCACCACGGTTACGCGCCACACCATGATTCATGAGCAGATTACCCGCCTGTTCCACGGCTTCCGTCGCGATTCGCATCCGATGGCGGTAATGTGCGGTGTTACTGGTGCACTGGCTGCGTTTTACCACGATTCGCTGGATGTAAACATTGAGCGCCACCGCGAAATCGCAGCGTTCCGTCTGCTTTCTAAAATGCCGACCATGGCAGCGATGTGTTACAAATATTCTATCGGCCAGCCGTTTGTCTATCCGCGCAACGATCTCTCCTATGCGGGTAACTTCCTGCACATGATGTTTGCCACGCCGTGCGAAGAGTACAAAGTGAATCCGGTACTGGAACGCGCCATGGACCGCATCCTGATCCTGCATGCTGACCATGAGCAGAACGCCTCAACCTCTACCGTTCGTACCGCCGGTTCAAGCGGCGCGAATCCGTTTGCCTGTATCGCCGCCGGGATCGCCTCCCTGTGGGGACCGGCGCACGGCGGTGCCAACGAAGCGACCCTGCGTATGCTGGAAGAGATCAGCACCGTTGAGCACATTCCGGAATTTGTTAAACGCGCCAAAGACAAAAATGACTCCTTCCGTCTGATGGGCTTTGGTCACCGCGTTTACAAAAACTACGATCCACGCGCGACCGTAATGCGCGATACCTGCCATGAAGTCCTGAATGAGCTGGGTATGAAGGATGATCTGCTGGAAGTGGCGATGGAGCTGGAACACATTGCGCTGAACGACCCGTACTTCATTGAGCGTAAACTCTATCCAAACGTGGACTTCTACTCTGGTATCATTCTGAAAGCGATGGGTATTCCATCCTCCATGTTTACGGTGATCTTCGCGATGGCCCGTACTGTTGGCTGGATTGCACACTGGAAAGAGATGCACGACGAAGGCATGAAGATTGCCCGTCCGCGTCAGCTCTACACCGGTTATACCGAGCGCGAATTCAGCTCACAGCTGAAAAAGTAAGGCTCAGTGGATAGCGGAGAGGGATCTCCGCTCAGCCAGTTGAGAAGCCCACATAAGGGCGCATCTGGCAGCAATGAAGAAGTTTAACGCGCAGGGAACACGGTCAGAAGAGGAAAGCGTCCCGCGCCATGGACAAAAACGCCGGGAGCGTTTTTGAATAACGCAAAGCGTTTACCCGGCTACGGGCGCACCTCACGGATGAGGTGCGTAATCGCGCGGGCCGAGCAGGTCAGGGATGACGGCTTTTGCGTCTTTCCGATCTGACTGTGTTTCCTGAGCAGGCTCGATCTCACTGCAGACCAGAACTACACTACCCCGCTTTTGCTTTCTTCAAGTGCCTATCTCTGACAACCCGGACACCAGTAAAAAGGCCGTGATGAGAGCGTGCCCTTCTCAATCACCGTGCTGCAGCGCCGGCATTTTTTGCCCTGCCGATGAAACACCTCAAACTGAAACGCCGCTTCCTCATGATATTTCTTCATGGTTCCACGCATCCGATAGGCATGGCGTGGCACTGAAAGCAGCGCCTCGCTGAAAGCAGTCAGCTGATCGTTACTGAGATCCTGCGCCCGATGCTGCGGCAGCAACTGTGCCAGCCAGAGAATTTCGGCACGCAGGTAGTTTCCCAGTCCGGCCAGAAAAGCCTGATCCAGCAGCAGACCACTGAACTGCCGTCGCCGGAAACGGGGTGACAGCAGCCGCTCTTTCACCTCTTCCACTGTCAGCGCGCTGTTCAGCACATCCGGTCCGATACGATTAAGAAACGGATGCGCCGCCAGCGTATCCGCGTTGAGCAGTTCAATATCTGAGGCGCTGTAGAGCAGAATCGCTTTGCCCGCCGTCGCCAGTCTCACCCGCAACTGACGGGTGGAATTGAGTTCGGTATCAGGTTTTACAATGCGCCAGACACCATAAAGCTGGTTATGGCTGTAGAGCGTCAGGCCATTGCTGAAATGAGTCAGCAGCGCTTTACCCCGCGTCTCAATCGCATTAACCTGCTCACCAATCAACGCTGGTTCATAGGTCTTGAGCTGTGGAAACGCGAACCACGCTTCCGTTAACGGCTGACCCACAATGGCGGCTTCAAGTTTATCCGCCACGCGACGAATTTCCGGTCCTTCAGGCATCGTTCATCCTCTTAATGGGTGGCGCCGCCAGCCTGTTTAATATCCTCGCCGGTCTCCAGCGTGACCTTTACCGCAATTTCCAGCGCCTGAATAATGGACGCCAGCGCCATGCTCGGTGCGCCAGGATGCTGCGCCGCCTGTTCAGGCAGATAAGGAATATGGATAAAACCTCCCCGCACCGGACTGTCATGCTGCTCAAGCCAGTGCAGCAGGCCGTACATTACGCGGTTACAGGTAAAGGTGCCCGCCGTTTGCGACACTGAAGCGGGAATCCCCGCTTCACGCACCGCCGCCACAATCGCTTTGATGGGCAGACGGGAAAAATAGGCTGCCGGGCCACCTGCTACAACGGGCTCATCCACCGGCTGATGACCGTCGTTGTCCGGGATACGGGCGTCATCGACATTAATACCAATACGTTCAACGGTAATATCGCTACGGCCGCCCGCCTGTCCCACCGACAGAATCGCATCCGGTTTCACCTCTTCCAGCGCCTGATTCAGCACATTGAGTACGTCGCTGAATACCACCGGCAACTGGCGGATCACTATCGTAGCCCCGCTAATCTGTTTGCCTTCCAGTGCGCGCACCGCTTCCCATGAAGGGTTAATCGTTTCACCGCCAAAAGGTTCAAAGGCGGTCATCAGGACAGTTTTCATGCAACCTCACAGGAACATCAGGAAATAGAGCAGGAAAATATTAACGATTAACAGTAGCACACCGGTCGGAATCTGAGCCTTGATCACCGCGTTACGATCGGGCAGTTCCAGCAGCGCCGCCGGGACGATATTGAAGTTGGCCGCCATCGGCGTCATCAGCGTGCCGCAGTAGCCGGAGAACATGCCAATTGCCGCCATTACTGCCGGATTTCCGCCGTGCTGCAACACCAGAATCGGGATGCCGACGCCTGCGGTGATAATCGGAAACGCCGCAAAAGCATTACCCATGATCATGGTTAACAGCGCCATCCCAACGGCATAGACGGTGACCGCGACAAAGCGATTATCCACCGCCAGCCAGGTTTCTGTCAGATGCGAAATCGCACTGCCCACGCCCGCGCTGGTAAACAGCAGCCCCAGCGTGGCAAGGATCTGCGGCAGGATAAAGGCCCAGCCAATCGAATCCAGCAGGCGACGGGTCTCCTGCATCGACTGCACCGGTTTCTCGTGGGTCAGTTTTAACGCCACCAGCCAGCCAATCACACAGCCGACCATCATTGAAAATAGTGTCACCAGCGTGGCGTGGTTACCGGGGCCGAACACCGCATCCTGCAAACCGGGAATATGGTTAAATGCCAGCACACCGACCACGGTCACGACCGGAATCGACAGTGCAGGCAGAAACAGTTTGTTGCGCAGACGCAGCGCACTGGCCTGTTTCTCTTCATCTCTGCGCTGATGATAGCGACCCAGCCTGACACCGCCAAATCCGGCAATCAGCGCCATCACCACCACAATGACACCGATGCCGATGTGCAGCATACGGGTGCCCGCCGCATCTGAACCCATCCAGGCGCTCATCAGTTGTGTCGTCCAGTCACCGACCAGAAAAACCAGGCCATACAAGGCCCAGAACAGGCCGGTGGTAAAGCGACGTGGATTCGCGCTGTCACGCCAGGAAAGCACCGCCACTACCAGCAGGATAATGCCCGCCAGCCACATCAGATATTGTTGCTGGAACATTACTCACCTCCTTTGGCTTTAAGCGCCTGACGGTTCAGCTGCTGCAGCTCTCGCGCCAGTTGCCGATCCAGCCGCACCAGACGTGCCGAGTGGATCAGGAACGCGGCGACGGCAGTCGGAATGCCCCATAAGGCGATGTGCAGCGGTTCGGTCTGAATCCCGGCGGACTCCTGCATAAAATTATGCATAAAGATAATCGCGCCAAACGCCACGAAGATATCCTCACCAAAGAAGAGGCCGACATTATCGGTCGCCGCTGACATCGCGCGCAGCCGATGGCGCAGCTCAGGTGAGATGTCGCCATAGCGGCTTTCAGTTGCCCCTTCCGCCATCGGTGCCAGCAACGGACGCACCATCTGCGGATGTCCGCCGAGACTGGTTAACCCCAGGGCGGCGGTGATTTCGCGCACAAACAGATAGACGATCAGCAGCCGTCCGGCGGTTGCCGTTTTGATCTGTGCAATCCACGCCTGCGCCCGCTCTTTCAGTCCGTGACGCTCCAGCAGGCCAATGACCGCCAGCGGCAGCAGCAGGATCAGCGGCAGGTTACGGGTGTTAAGAAAACCCGCTCCGAGCTTTTCCAGAATGTCCGCCAGCGGCATCATCGCGGCAAGACCGGTCACAAACCCGGCGACAATCACCACCAGCACCGGATTGAACCGTAACACGAAGCCGACGACGATGGCGGCGATGCCCAGTAATGGCCAGAGATTTACTGCACTATCCATGGATTTCCCTCAGAGTTGAAAAACCCGGCATACGCCGGGCTAAATGTGGTTATTCAGTTGCTGGTGACACGAATCTGCTGATCGGCAAACGCATCACGCAACCGCTGTGCAAATTGCAGGGCGTGCGCGCCGTCGCCATGTAAGCAGACAGTCTGTGCATTCACCGCTACCCATTCTCCGGTGATACTTTTAACTTTGCCCTGCTGCACCATCGTCAGCGTCTGACTGATAGCCTGCTGTTCATCTTCAATCAGCGCGCCCGGCTCGCTGCGCGGCACCAGTGCACCGCTGCTGAGATAGCCACGGTCGGCGAATACCTCTTCCCGCGTGCGTAAGCCGTAGTGTGCCGCCGCACGAATCGATTCGCTGTTAGCCAGTCCTACCACAATCAGCTGGCTGTCGACCGCCCTGATGGCGCGGGCAATGGCATCCGCCAGCACCGGATCAGCCGCAGCCTGGTTGTAGAGCATGCCGTGCGGTTTAACATGAAGCAGCCGCGCACCTTCGCTTTCCGCCAGACTTTTCAGCGCACCAATCTGGTAGATCATCTGGGCGTAGACCGTTTCCGGCGGCAGCTGCATGGCGCTGCGGCCAAAGTTCTCCCGATCGGGAAAAGCGGGGTGTGCACCAATCGCGACGCCGGATGCCTGTGCCCAGCGCACCGACTGCAGCATGGTCTGCGCATCACCTGCGTGAAAGCCACAGGCGATGTTGGCGGAACTCACCAGTTGCAGCAGCGCCTGATCGCTGGCGCAGCCCTCGCCCAGGTCGGCGTTTAAATCAATTTTCATTGAGTCCCCACTTCATCTGGTCCAGTGCGCGTTGCTGATGCTGACGTGCCAGCATCGCTTCCGGCAGGGTGCAGTGAATAAAGTGAATCGGCTCACCCAGCCGGATTTGCGCCAGGTGATAGAGATCGGCTTCGATAACCGAGGCGATGCGCGGATAGCCGCCGGTGGTCTGGGCATCCGCCATCAGCACGATAGGCTGTCCGTTCGGCGGCACCTGAATCACACCCGGCATCACGCCGTGTGACAGCAGCTCGCGCGGACTCTCGCGCTCAAGCTTGCGTCCCTCAAGCCGGTATCCCATCCGGTTACTTTGCGGGCTGAGTTTCCATGCGGTGCGCCAGAACGCCTGCTGCGCTTCGCGGCTGAACTCGTGATATTCCGGGCCAGGTAATGCGCGGATGCGGTTGCCCCATAGCAGTTGCCGCACCCCGACTTTACGGTCAAACGTGCGGGTCGGTTTACCCAGCGGGAGCTGATCGCCATCCTGCAAGGTTCGCCCCTCAAATCCGCCAAATTTTGCTTTTAGATCGGTGCTGGCAGAGCCGAGCATCGCAGGGATATCAAAACCGCCCTGCACTGCCAGATAGCTGCGCATGCCGCGCTGCGGCATCGCCAGTGACAGGAGCTGCCCCCGTTTCACCGGCGTGCGCCAGCCCGTCCAGACCGGCTGGCCGTCAAGCTCCGCATGGCAGCCTGCGCCGGTCAGCGCAAACCAGCCATCGCGCGTGAACTCCGCTTTGAACTGGCCAAGCACCATCTCCAGCACCGCGCTGTCGGGGTCATTGCCCACCAGCAGGTTGGCGGTGAACATCGCGGGATGATCCAGCACGCCGCCAGGGCTGATGCCATACTGACGCCAGCCGTAACGGCCCGCATCCTGAATAGTGGCGGCCAGGCCGGCTCGCAGAATATTTAACATACGCCCTCCTGTTGCGGCACAAAGCGAACCCTGTCACCGGGACGGAGCAGCGTAGGCGGTTGCTGCAGGGGATCAAACAGCGCGGTGCGCGTCTGGCCAATCAGCTGCCAGCCGCCGGGCGAAGCCAGCGGATAGACGCCGGTCTGGCTGCCGCCGATGCCCACCGAGCCGGCGGGCACTGCAACCCTGGGCTCAGCACGCCGCGGGATGTGCAGGCGCGGATCCAGTCCGCCCAGATAGGGAAAACCGGGCTGAAAGCCGATAAAAAAGACCACATAGTCACTGCTGCTGTGCAGCTCAACCACCTGACGGGGCGTCAGCGCGGCGTGTTCCGCCACGACCGTCAGATCGGGGCCAGACTCGCCGCCATAGATCACCGGGATCTCCACCTGACGCGACTCCGGCAACTGCGCTTCACTCTCTTCCCACCAGCGCTGAAGCCGCTCTATCGCGTCCAGCGCGCTCTGCTGGGGATCACGCAGGATTAGGGTGATGTTGTTCATGCCGGGGATCACTTCCAGCACGCTGGCATAGGCGTGCAGGCGCTGACTCAGTCCCCAGATTCGTTGCTGGCTCTCCAGTGAGACCGGCGGTTCCAGCTCCAGCACGACAGCGCGTTCACCCAATAAATAACACCGTGCTCTTTGCAACAGCTACCTCCCGCTCAGTTGAGATCGCGCCTGGCCGACCTGACCGGATGCCCGGTGCAGCCCATTGCTTATCTACGTAAAGCAAACAGTTATGCGAAAGTGACAGGGATGTGTCAACAGATTTAGGTCCTGCGCAGGCGCGCAGGACAAGGGAGAGAGTCAGGCAGGATTGGGGATATCGATGAAGGTCACATCAAGATCGTGGTGTTGCGCCAGCCAGTCGCCCAGCGCTTTTACGCCGCCGCGCTCGGTGGCGTGATGGCCTGCGGCAAAGAAATGCAGCCCCTGCTCACGCGCGCTATGAATAGTCTGTTCAGAGACTTCACCGGTGATAAAGGCATCGACGCCCGCCGCCGCCGCCTGGTCGATAAAGCCCTGCCCGCCCCCGCTGCACCAGGCAATGCGACGGATCAGCGCTGGCGCGTTGTCACCACAATGCAGGGGTTCACGTCCCAGCCGCTCACCAATTCGGCGGGCCAGCTGTTCGCCGGACTGGGGCTCAGCCAGCTCACCCCAGAATACCAGCGGCATCACTTCGCCGCGCACTTCGATATCCAGCAGTTTCGCCAGCTGGGCGTTGTTGCCTAATTCAGGATGCGCGTCGAGCGGCAGGTGCCAGCCATAGAGATTGATATCGTTGGCCAGCAGGGTCCGCAGACGACGACGCTTCATGCCTTTAATCGCGGCCGGTTCACTTTTCCAGAAATAGCCATGATGGACAATAATCGCATCGGCCTGACGCGCCACCGCCTCATCCAGCAGCGCCTGACAGGCAGTCACGCCGGTGATAATCGTTTTGATCTCGCTGCGTCCCTCAACCTGCAAACCGTTGGGGGCGTAATCGCTGAAGCTGTGGCTGTCGAGTTGCTGATTGATCAGCGTCTCTAATTCGTAATGGTTCATTCAGGCTCCTTCGAGGCCTCAGGCTGCGCTTTTGGCGCGCTCAAAGGCGTCTAATGTCTTTTTACGTGCCACCTTATGATCCACGATTGGTGCCGGATAATCGAGTTTCTTATGATGCTTCTCCGCCCAGACATGTGGCTGGTGAATATCACTGTCAGGGACCCCGGCCAGTTCTGGCAGATAGTGACGGATAAAATCCCCCTTCTCATCGAAGCGCTCGCCCTGCGTGGTCGGGTTAAAGATGCGGAAATAGGGTGCCGCGTCCGTGCCGGTCGATGCCGCCCACTGCCAGCCGCCGTTGTTCGCGGCCAGGTCACCATCAATCAGCTGCTGCATGAAATAGCGTTCGCCTTCACGCCAGTCGATCAGCAGATCTTTGACCAGGAAACTGGCAGTGATCATTCGTAAGCGGTTGTGCATCCAGCCCAGCGCCTTCATCTGACGCATTGCGGCATCGACAATCGGATAGCCGGTTTTACCCGCTTTCCAGGCATCGAAATGTGCGTCGTTACGCTGCCATTCAACGTTTCGCGTCCAGTCGATAAACGGCTTATGTCGGCACAGCGCCGGCCAGGCAACCAGCAGATGACGGTAGAATTCACGCCAGATCAGCTCGTTCAGCCAGGTGAACGCGCGGCTGTTGTCCAGCGCATCGGGATGCTCATGCAGCACGCGATGCAGGCACTGACGTGGCGACAGTACGCCGGTCGCCAGATAAACCGACAGACGGCTGGTGGCGTCCAGCGCCGGAAGGTCGCGCTTAGCGGGATAGTCGATAACCGGTTGCGTGGCGAAATGGCGCAACCGCTTCAATGCCGCCGCTTCGCCTGGCGGAAACAGATCCTGATCAAAGTCTTCAGTTGGATAGTCAAAGGCGGGAATCGGGGTGGCTTTCAGCGGTGCGCCTTCGCGCGCTTTCGGCGCAGGCACGCATTCAGGCAGCCCCTGCTGCAAGCGGCGGACAAAGGCTTTGCTGAACGGGGTAAACACCTTATACATCGAGCGATCGCCACTCTGCACACTGCCGGGCGGCAGCAACAGGCTGTCATCGAAGCCCTGGCAAATCACGCCCGCCTGGTCGAGACGCTTTTCAGCCTCCGCATCGCGCTGGCGTTCATTAACTTCATACTGGTAATTGTAGAAGAGCTGATCGACCTGCTGCTTAGCGCAGAACTGCTCCAGCGCATCAACACTGTCGCTGAAGGCGTGGCACGCCTGGTAGTGAAGCTCAATGCCCCGCTCCGCCAGCGCACGCTGCACCTGCAACAGGCTGGCGTGGATAAATGCTGCCTGCTTCGGTGACATCTCATGCTGCTGCCACTGTGCTGGCGTGGCAAGGTAGAGCGCAATCACTTTTGCATGGCTGTCGCGGCAGGCGGCGTGCAGCGCCAGATTGTCGTTGACGCGTAAATCGTTACGCAGCCAGACCAGATGGGTGGTCATACTCCTCCTGTATTACTGTCCGTAGCGTAAGCACAAGGCTTCGGGATAGGGATCGAAATAGCGTTGCTGGGCCAGCCACGGGTGCGGGTACTCCGCCATGTAGTGTTTGAGAATGGTAATCGGCACCAGCAGCGGTTGTGTGCCCTGACGATAGCGGTCAATCAGCGTTGCCAGCTCCTGGCGCTGCGGTGAACTCAGATGCGTGCGGAAGTAGCCCTGCACATGCATCAGCACATTGGTGTGATTGCGACGTGAGGCGGGGCGTGACATCAGTTCCATCATGCGATTGCGGTACTCAAAGGCAAAGGCGTCCAGCGACTCCCACTGGCTCATGGAGGCGACAAAGG
This sequence comes from Pantoea sp. paga, assembly GCF_007558755.1. Taxonomy (NCBI): domain Bacteria; kingdom Pseudomonadati; phylum Pseudomonadota; class Gammaproteobacteria; order Enterobacterales; family Erwiniaceae; genus Pantoea; species Pantoea sp. paga. Next base: position 307,417 of record NZ_VLTF01000002.1, on the reverse strand, counting down.
GGCCCAGCTCGCGGTATTTTTCCTGCGAATGCGCCAGCATCATCAGTTTGTAACGGCTGTGGAAGGCGATCAGCCCCTGCCGGGTCAGGCCGTTTTCCCACATCTGATTAAATTCATGCAGCGCGCAGACACGACCGATAAAGTTCTCACGCAGGGCGGGATCGTGCAGACGACCATCTTCTTCCAGCGGCAGCCAGGGCATTTCGCGCTGCAGGAATTCAGTAAAAATACCGGTGCCTGCTTTGCGGTTATTGTTGTTATCTGGCTCATAGACCCGCACCCGCTCCATGCCACAACTGGGTGATTTGGCGCAGAGAATATAGCCACAGAGATGATGCAGCGATTTTACCCGCTCAGCAGACCAGTCACGCATCTGCGTCGTAACCTCTTCTCCGCCATCTTTGCTGAAGCAGAGATGCAGCTCATCATCGCCCTGCTTCACCAGACGCAATGCCGGACGCGGCGTTGGCAGACCAATCGCCATCTCAGGGCAGATTGGCTCAAAACGGACAAATGGGGTGAGATCGTCGGTCGCAAAAGTAAGACGCTTATGCCCACCATCAAATCTGACGCGGTCGCCGAGCAGGCATGCACTGATTCCAACGGGGATTTTTTTGCTCATACTTGTACAACCTCCGAAATCTTGTAGAGGTTTAAGTGTAGCGTAAAATGGTCAGGAATAAAGGAGTAAAACGGGATTCCGGATCGCTTATTCTCAGAAAAAACGCAAAAAAAAGCCTGGTCAGTTGACCAGGCCTGTTTTGCAGCAGGGCAAATTACCAGAACGCGCCACCACTCGCTTCAGACTGCGCCAGCCAGACTGGCTTGGCGCTGGTCTTACACCAGACGCGGTGCAGGTAGCTGTAGAAACGTGCCCGATCCTGTCGAAACAGCATAACAGGGAGTGCCAGTACGCCGAGAAGAACCACCAGCGTACGTCGCGCAATAATTTTATAACGTGGATAGGCCCGATACATGGTTTCTCCTCCTGGTAGGTGAAATAGTGTGAATGTGATCTGTGTTCAACTTTACGCCAGGTTGTGTAACTTTACTACTCATCTGACCACTTATTTGCCGCTATTTTTACTGTTTAAGAATTAACCTGTAATTAAGTTACAAAAAAGTTACCGCCTGGTTGCGTGAGCGTTGAAAGGGCTGGCCGATTATGGTCGCGGACGCCAGCATAAAATGTTGATAAAGTAGCGCTTCGGTCCCCACTCAAGGCAGGTATTGCGTGACCACGGTTTTGATCGTTGAAGATGAAAAAGAGATCCGGCGCTTTGTCCGGCTGGCGCTGGAAAATGAAGCCCTTAAGGTGTTTGATGCCGATACGCTGCAACGCGGACTGATTGAAGCGGCGACCCGCAAGCCGGACTTAGTGATCCTGGATCTGGGTCTGCCGGATGGAGATGGCACCGATTTCATTCGTGACCTGCGCCAGTGGAGCGCCATACCGGTGATTGTGCTGTCAGCGCGCAGCGATGAGCAGGATAAGATCGCCGCACTGGATGCGGGTGCAGATGACTATCTGACCAAACCGTTTGGCATTGGCGAACTGCTGGCGCGCGTCCGGGTTGCGCTGCGTCGTCATAGTGGCCAGCAGCCGGATGCCAGAGTGACGTTCGCCGACGTCAGCGTCGATTTCGCCGCACGACGGGTGCAGCGCGGCAGCAGCGAGATTCACCTTACCCCGATTGAATTTCGTCTGTTGAGTATTCTGCTGAACAATGCCGGTAAGGTGCTGACACAGCGGCAGTTGCTGAGCCAGGTCTGGGGACCCAATGCGGTGGAGCACAGCCACTATCTGCGCATCTATATGGGACATCTGCGTCAGAAACTGGAAGCCAATCCGACACAACCGGCTCATCTGCTGACGGAAACCGGGATCGGCTATCGCTTTATGCCATAAAAAAAGGCGCCAGAGGCGCCTTTCATGACTGCAAACAAACTCAAATCTGAGCAAATACTGACCGCAACGGATAAACCCCGAGGCGCAGGGAACAGGGTCAGAGGAGGAAAGCGTCCCGCGCCATGGATGGCGCGGGCCGAGCTGTCATGGATGACATCTTTTGCGTCTTTCCGATCTGACCCTGTTTCCTGTGCTGGCACGATCCAACAGCTAGCCGGGTTGGACTTTACCAGCAACCTTAATGGTACCGAGCGTATCTTTCATCTGCCCGGCTAATCAGGCGTTTTTCAGCACTTCGCTGACAATCTCAACGGCTTCTTTCTCAATCTGCGCGCGGTGTTCAGCGCCCAGGAAGCTTTCACAGTAGATTTTGTAAGCGTCTTCGGTGCCTGAAGGACGGGCAGCAAACCAGCCATTCTCCGTCATCACTTTCAGACCGCCGATAGATGCACCATTGCCTGGCGCGGCAGTCAGACGAGCGGTGATAGGATCACCCGCCAGGGTATCAGCGCTGACCATCTCCGGTGACAGCTTCGACAGCGCGGCTTTCTGCGCTGAGGTGGCTGATGCCTGCAGACGGTTGTAGCTTGGTGCGCCAAAGCGCGCTGCCAGTTCGTCATAGTGCTGCTGCGGATTTTTACCGGTTACGGCAGTAATTTCAGCGGCCAGCAGACACATGATGATGCCATCTTTGTCCGTAGACCACGGCGTACCGTCGAAACGCAGGAATGAAGCGCCTGCGCTCTCTTCGCCACCGAAACCGAAGCTGCCGTCATACAGACCATCAACAAACCATTTGAAACCAACCGGCACTTCCACCAGCTTGCGACCAATATCGTTGACCACACGGTCAATCATGGCGCTGGAGACCAGAGTTTTACCCACGGCAACATCCTGACCCCACTGTGGACGGTGCTGGAACAGATAGTTAATCGCCACCGCCAGATAGTGGTTTGGATTCATCAGACCCGCCGGGGTCACAATACCGTGACGGTCATAATCGGGATCGTTGCCGAACGCCAGATCGAATTTGTCACGGTAAGCCAGCAGGCCTGCCATCGCGCTTTCAGACGAGCAGTCCATGCGGACCACGCCATCTTTATCCAGATGCATAAAGCGGAAGGTCTGATCGACCGCGTCGTTTACCAGCGTCAGATCCAGCTTGTAGTGCTCAACAATACGCTGCCAGTAAGCAATACCGGAACCACCCAGTGGATCCACACCCAGCTTCAGGCCCGCTTTCTGAATCGCCGGGAAGTCGATAATCTCTGCCAGACCTTCAACGTAAGGCTGGATCAGATCTTTCTCGACCACATGACCGCTGGCCATCGCCTGCTCCAGCGGCAGACGTTTCACCTCTTTCAGGCCATCTTTGATCAGCTGATTGGCACGATCTTCAACCACTTTGGTGACGTTGGTATCAGCAGGTCCGCCGTTAGGTGGGTTGTACTTGATGCCGCCATCTTCTGGTGGGTTATGCGACGGCGTAATCACGATGCCGTCAGCCAGCGCGCCACCCGCTTTGTTGTGCTCAAGAATCGCATTCGAGATCGCAGGGGTTGGCGTATAGCCATTATCCTGCTGCACAATCACATCAACGCCGTTCGCCGCCAGCACTTCCAGAACAGACAGGATGGCGGGTTCAGACAGCGCATGGGTGTCTTTACCAACGTAGCAAGGCCCGGTGATACCATTCTTTTTACGCTCTTCGGCAATCGCCTGAGCGATCGCCAGAATGTGCATCTCGTTGAAGCTTTGACGCCCTGCACTGCCGCGATGGCCGGACGTGCCAAATTTCACCGCATGTTCCGGGTTCGCCACATCGGGCTGCAGGACATAATATTGTGACGTTAATTGTGCAACGTTAATCAAATCGCTCTGCTGGGCGGGTTGCCCGGCACGTGGGTGATTGGCCATTGGCGCTGCTCCCTGACGCTTAAGTTTTAAATGGTGCCGCAAACTTTCTCGGTCAGTTCCGCAGGGAACTGCATCGAGAGCATGATGTGTTCGATCATGCTGCATTTACGACCAGTATTGGTGTTGGTGATCACCCAGTACGGCGTGCCGGGCACATGCTTCGGCTTAGTATGGGTGCCATTCTGCAACAGCGTATGCTCATCACCTGCAAAATAGACGCGGGTGCGGCCCTGCAGAGATGCAGTAGCTTCAGCAAAGGCTGCGGTATCAAGACGATAGAGCGTTGACAAGATAAGCATAAAGCGATTCACCGCCCGCTTCTGCTCCGCATATTCATCGGAAAGCAGCAGCTCGCGCACCGCGCGGACACGATCCTGCGGGCGCGAACCCACAGACGCAGGCTGGGACTCTTTCGCTGCATCTTTTGAGGCTGGCTGTGCAGGCGAAGCGGGTGCAGTCTGACCGGCCGTGAACTTCAGCATACGACGCAGAATGTCGGATGCGCTTTCACCAATGTGTTGCGTGTGGCTGGCAATATAACGGTAGAGCTCTTCGTCAACTTCGATCGTTTTCATCTTATTCCGTACGGTTCTTTCTCATGACAGAACCACCTGTTTCCTGAAAAGCTCTGAGTATAGTCAGGCAATTCAAAGGGTGTGTGGGTTCTAACATCAGGATTATAAAGTTAAAGTCAGGCGGGTTGTTAGCAATCAAACGGTTTACGGGCAAAAGTCAGAATATGTCCTAATGCCGCCGGAACCGGCGCGCCTGAAAAGGTGAAACCATGATAACCTAAGCTCAGGTCTCAAACTTAAGAACTTTGCTATGATTTTGAACGCCCGTCTGCAAACTGAACAATCCCCTGCTGATTCTCTGCCCATCCTGCTTATTCACGGTCTGTTTGGCAGTCTCGATAACCTTGGCGTGCTGGCGCGCGGGCTGAAAGATGCCGGTCCGTTGCTGCAGGTGGATGTCCGCAACCACGGACTTTCACCACGTTCTGACGAGATGAACTACGCTGTAATGGCGCAGGATATGGTCGATACGCTGGATGCACATGGCATTGATCGCGTCGCGGTGATCGGACACTCGATGGGCGGTAAAATCGCCATGACCATGAGCGCGCTGGTGCCGGAACGCATTGAGCGCCTGGTGATGATCGATATCGCCCCGGTGGATTACCAGACGCGCCGCCATGACCAGATATTTGCCGGCATTCGTGCCGTCACCGATGCGGGCGTCTCATCCCGCAGCGAGGCGGCGAAGGTCATGCGAACGCTGATCGAGGAAGAAGGGGTGATCCAGTTCCTGCTGAAATCATTCCAGGAGGGGGAGTGGCGCTTCAACGTCCCGGTGCTATGGGATAACTACACCACGATCTCTGGCTGGCAGCCGGTTCCCGCCTGGAATCACCCGGCGCTGTTTATTCGCGGCGGCGACTCCAGCTACCTGGATAACAGCTATCGCGATGCGTTGCTGCAGCAGTTCCCGGCCGCTCAGGCGCATGTGATCGGTGGCGCAGGACACTGGGTTCATGCAGAGAAACCCGATGCCGTTTTGCGCAGTGTCCGTCGCTTTTTTGCGCTTTAAAAGCAAATAGATGGCGGTAAAGGTTTAGGATTGGCGTCCGGCGTAAGCGTGAAGTATGATGGCGCGCTAAAATTTTGCCGCGGGTCAGTTTTGCTGCGGCAATGGCCAATAATTTATAATCTGCGCGGTGAGTGTCTGGCGCCCGCCCCCATTCAGTTTTACTAAGCCATGGCAAAAGAACAGACTGACCGCACGACGCTCGATCTCTTTGCTGATGAGCGCCGCCCTGGTCGACCCAAAACCAGTCCGCTTTCGCGTGATGAACAGCTGCGCATTAATAAGCGCAATCAACTGAAACGTGACAAAGGACGCGGACTTCGTCGTGTCGAACTGAAAATGAACAGTGACGCCGTCGATGCACTCAATACGCTGGCAGAACAGCGCAATCTCAGCCGTAGCGAACTGATTGAACAGATGCTACTGGCACAGCTCAAACTGGATTAATGCGAGCAAATCGCACGCAGAGGCAAATGTCGGGGCTTTAACCGTTCACCGGTTTTCTCTCGTCTGCTATTATTCGCTGAAATGTGCTGCGGCACACATCTCATCATCAGGATTTAAGAGGTTATTTTACTCATGGCACTCGTAGGCATCTTCTTCGGCAGCGATACCGGCAATACCGAAAACATTGCAAAAATGATCCAGAAACAGCTGGGTACAGATGTTGCAGAAGTCCATGACATCGCAAAAAGCACAAAAGAAGATCTGGAAGCATTCGATATCCTGCTGCTGGGTATTCCGACCTGGTACTACGGCGAAGCGCAGTGCGACTGGGATGACTTTTTCCCGACGCTGGAAGAAATCGATTTTAACGGCAAGCTGGTTGCGCTGTTTGGCTGTGGCGACCAGGAAGATTACGCAGAGTATTTCTGTGATGCCATGGGCACGATTCGCGACATTATCGAACCGCACGGTGCCGTGATTGTCGGACACTGGCCAACTGAAGGCTACCACTTCGAAGCCTCGAAAGGCCTGGCCGATGACACCCACTTCCTGGGCCTGGCCATTGACGAAGATCGCCAGCCTGAGCTGACCAGCCAGCGTGTAGAGCAGTGGGTTAAGCAGATTTTTGATGAACTGCAGCTGAAAGAGATCATCGAAGCCTGATCCTGCCCGACTCAATGTGAGCGCCAGCTCACATTGAGGCAATGAAAATGCCTATAGAAATAATAGCCACATTTTTTTAACTTTCTCCGTTTAATCTGTAGAATACCCGCATCGATCTTCCGCTTATTTTCTCAGGCGGCAAGACTAAGTGATGTGCTAACAGACCTCTGTCAGAATCTTCCCCGGCCCGGTGACGAATCCCCAATAGCCCATGATGATTCAGACACGCCCTCTGGTTTTCATTTCATCGCTTCAGTTCTATAATGAGACGCAAATGAGAATGAGCACAGATCGACATTCAAGGCGATAAGCCACAAAAGTGAATATTAGTAACAGGACAAAATCCGCATGACTGACAACAACACCGCATTAAAGAAGGCTGGCCTGAAAGTAACGCTGCCCAGACTGAAAATTCTGGAAGTGCTTCAGGAACCTGAGTGCCATCACGTCAGTGCGGAAGATTTGTATAAACGCCTGATCGACATTGGCGAAGAGATTGGCCTGGCGACCGTTTACCGTGTTCTGAACCAGTTTGATGATGCCGGTATTGTGACTCGTCACAACTTTGAAGGCGGCAAGTCTGTCTTCGAACTGACGCAGCAGCATCACCACGATCACCTGATCTGCCTGGATTGCGGCAAGGTTATCGAGTTCAGCGACGAATCGATTGAAACGCGTCAGCGTGAAATCGCGACACGTCATGGCATCAAGCTGACCAACCACAGCCTCTATCTCTATGGACACTGTACGCTGGGCGATTGCCGTGAAGACGAAACGCTGCACGACCAGTAACGCTGGCGCGGCCTGAAATAAAAAAACCGGTGAATTCACCGGTTTTTTTTCGTCTGTTTTCTGCCCTCAACTCAGGCGACCAGCGTCTCCTGCAGATAGCGCCAGCGTGGAATGGAGCTGCTGCAATCCAGAATGGCCAGCGAAATGCGGCTCTGGTTATTGCCGTTCATCATCTGCATTTCGCGATACTGTACGACGATCTCTTTTTCATGATGAGAGAGAATGACATGTTCACAGGTGGCAATGCGCATCCCTTCCCGCTGCCCTTGCAACTGCTGGAAAAGATCCTCGACCTCGTTCAGATTGTACTCTTTGCCCTTTGGGGTCACCATGCGAAATTCAGGATGAAAATAGGACATCAGCAGCTGGAAACTGTCGTCAGATCCGGCTGGCTGATTAAAAATACGTTCAATGAGCTGATGTAAAACGACGACACTGTGTTTGGCTTCCTGGGCGAGAACTGTCATTTTTTTTCCTTCTGTAACCCGCTTTGCAACCTCTGAGAGCGGATAGCCTACCTGAAAGCTGACAATTCACATCCTGAAATTGATTAATTTTTTTAAACTCAGATTACTCCCACAAAGCGGTACTGAACCGGTTGTGGTTAGTGCAGAATAAACGTCGGCGATGGTAAAAATCGGGGCAATAAAAAAGGGCGATAAATCGCCCTTTTGTCATTTTATGAGGTCGGCCTCAAAAAATTTATTCGCCCGTTTTGGTCCAGGTATCACGAAGACCGACGGTGCGGTTAAACACCAGTTGCGTCGGTTTAGAGTAAACGCTGTCGGCGCAGAAATAACCTTCACGTTCAAACTGAAACGGTGTTGTCGGTTCCACATCGCGCAGGCTGGGTTCAACAAAGCCGTTTTTGATGGTCAGTGACTCAGGATTAATGACCGCCAGGAAATCCTCTGCAGCAGCCGGGTTTGGCACACTGAACAGACGGTCATACAGGCGGAACTCAGCTGGCTGCGCGTGATCCGCCGAAACCCAGTGAATTACGCCTTTAACTTTGCGGCCATCGGCTGGATCTTTGCTCAGCGTATCAACATCGCTGGTGCAGTAGATGCAGGTAATGTTGCCCGCTTCATCTTTGGCGACCCGCTCAGCACGAATCACATAGGCGTTACGCAGGCGGACTTCTTTGCCCAGCACCAGACGCTTATATTGTTTGTTCGCCTCTTCACGGAAATCCGCGCGATCGATCCAGATCTCGCGGCTGAACGGCACTTCACGCGTGCCCATCTCCGGTTTACCCGGATGATTTGGCATGGTGACGATTTCGCTATGGCCTGCTGGCAGGTTTTCGATCACCACTTTAAGCGGATCTAAAACCGCCATGGCGCGGGGCGCATTCTCGTTGAGATCATCGCGGATACAGGACTCCAGCGAGGCCATCTCCACGATGTTATCCTGCTTGGTCACGCCAATACGACGGCAGAACTCACGGATAGAAGCGGCGGTGTAACCACGGCGACGCAGACCTGAAACGGTCAGCATGCGCGGATCGTCCCACCCTTCTACGTGCTTCTCGGTCACCAGCTGAGTGAGTTTACGTTTCGACATCACCGCATACTCCAGATTCAGGCGCGAGAATTCATACTGACGCGGATGAACCGGAATAGTGATGTTGTCCAGCACCCAGTCATAGAGACGGCGGTTGTCCTGGAACTCCAGCGTACAGAGCGAGTGCGTAATGCCTTCCAGCGCATCGGAAATGCAGTGGGTAAAGTCATACATCGGGTAGATGCACCACTTATTGCCGGTCTGGTGGTGTTCCGCGAACTTGATGCGGTAAAGCACCGGATCGCGCATCACGATGAAACTAGAGGCCATGTCGATTTTAGCGCGCAGACAGGCGGTGCCTTCGGCAAACTCACCGTTTCGCATCTTCTCAAACAGCGCCAGATTCTCTTCCACGCTGCGATCGCGATAAGGGCTGTTTTTACCAGGCTCTTTCAGGGTGCCGCGATATTCACGAATCGCATCCGGACTCAGTTCATCAACGTAGGCCAGCCCTTTGGAAATCAGCTCGATGGCATAGTTGTAGAGCTGATCGAAATAGTTTGATGAGTAACAGACCTCACCGCTCCACTCAAAACCCAGCCACTGAACGTCACGCTTGATGGATTCAACGAATTCCATATCCTCTTTAACCGGATTGGTATCGTCGAAACGCAGGTTGCATTGCCCCTGATAATCCTGGGCGATGCCAAAATTCAGACAGATCGATTTCGCATGACCAATATGCAGATAGCCATTGGGCTCCGGCGGAAAACGGGTATGCACGCTGCTGTGCTTACCGCTCGCCAAATCTTCGTCAATGATCTGACGAATAAAGTTAGTTGGGCGGGCTTCAGCCTCACTCATCTCAAAAATCCTCAATACGAATAACGGGTGATTTGTACCACGAAGTAACGGAGTATGATCCACAAAGCGTCTGAGGGAAACAACCGTTTGTTAAGCCTTTAAAACAAAAAAGGCAGGAATCGCTTCCTGCCTGTGGGGTTCTGTTGCGGGGATTAGCCTTTCACTTCATACAGCGGGGTTTCCCCTGCTATTACCTGACCCTGTGCCAGTAAAGTCAGACCGGCGAAATCGTCGCTGTTGCTGACCACGACCGGACTCACCATTGAGCGGGCATTGGCGTTAAGGAATTCAAGGTCCATCTCCAGTACTCGCTGACCGGCGACCACGCTGGCCCCCTCTTCAACCAGACGGGTAAAGCCTTTACCTTCCAGCGCCACAGTATCCAGCCCCATGTGCACCACAATCTCCACGCCATTGTCGGTTTCCAGACAGAAGGCGTGATTGGTATTAAAGATTTTCACCAGCGTACCGGCAATCGGTGCCACTACCCATTTGTCGCTGGGTTTGATCGCCAGACCATCGCCCACCGCTTTGCTGGCAAAGGCTTCATCCGGCACATCATCCAGCGCCACGACTTCACCGCTGACCGGCGCCAGCAGCGTGGCGATGACCTGCTTCTCACTGTTCAGCACCGCCTGCGGTTTAACATCCGGCTCGGCCGGCGCACTGCTGGTAGCCGCTGCAGCAACCGGACCTTTGGTCAGCACTTTTTTCATGGCCGAGGCGATGCTTTCTGCCTGGGTACCTACGATGATCTGCACGCTCTGTTTGTTAAGACGGATCACGCCGGACGCGCCAAGACGCTTAGCAACCGCCTCATTCACCTGCGCCGAGTCATTCACGTTAAGACGCAGACGGGTGATACAGGCATCGATGCTGGTTAAGTTAGCTGAACCACCAATCGCCCCAATGTAGCGGCGCGCCAGTGACTCTGTGGCACTTTCACCGCTATCCGTTTTATCAACGTTAACGTCATAACCATCAGTTTCATCACCATCAACCGCCAGCTCGCGGCCCGGCGTCATCAGGTTGAATTTTTTGATGGTAAAGCGGAACACCACATAATAGATAACGAAGAAGACCAGACCCTGCGGGATAAGCATGTACCAGTGTGTCGCCAGCGGATTACGGGTCGACAGCACCATATCCACCAGCCCGGCGCTGAAACCAAATCCGGCAATCCAGTGCATGCTGGCAGCGATGAAGACAGAAATACCGGTCAGGACGGCGTGGATCAGATAAAGCACGGGTGCCACGAACATGAAGGAGAACTCCAGCGGTTCGGTAATACCCGTAAAGAAGGCAGCAAACGCTGCGGCCAGCATGATACTACCGACTTTGACGCGGTTCTCAGGACGCGCACAGTGGTAGATAGCCAGCGCAGCACCCGGCAGACCAAACATCATGATCGGGAAGAAGCCCGCCTGATAACGACCGGTGATGCCGACGGTTGCCGATCCATCAGCCAGTGACTGTGCACCGCCAAGGAATTTAGGAATGTCATTAATGCCCGCAACATCGAACCAGAACACCGAGTTCAGGGCGTGATGCAGACCGACCGGAATCAGCAGGCGGTTAAAGAAGGCGTAGATACCGGCACCGGCAGAACCGAGCTTCTGGATATGTTCACCAAAGCCGACCAGACCATTAAAGATAACCGGCCAGATATACATCAGGATAAAGGCGACCAGGATCATCAGGAACGAGACCAGAATCGGCACCAGTCGCCGTCCGCTGAAGAAGGAGAGTGCTTTCGGCAACTCGACGTGGCTGAAGCGGTTATAGACCTCCGCCGACAGGATACCGACCAGAATACCGACAAACTGGTTATTAATTTTGCCAAACGCCACAGGCACCTGGTCAACCGGCATCTTCTGTATCATCGCCACCGCGGCCGGTGAGCAGAGCGTGGTGACCACCAGGAATCCGACAAAACCGGTCAGGGCTGCCGCACCATCTTTATCTTTCGACATGCCATACGCGACACCAATCGCAAACAGTACTGACATGTTTTCGATGATGGCAGCACCAGATTTGATCAGTAGCGCCGCCAGCGCATTACCTGCGCCCCAGCTGTCTGGATCGATCCAGTAGCCCACGCCCATTAATATCGCTGCTGCTGGCAGGGTTGCTACCGGCACCATCAGTGCGCGCCCCACCTTTTGTAAGTAACCTAACATATCCCCTTCCCCCTATGAGCCTGACTTATCCCTTTGCGCCGCTTAATGTTGTTATGTCAGCTGCAAAGATCGTTAATACACTTCATATCACGCAGCGAAGTGTAATGATAAATTAATTCGCCTCGCAAATTAAAAGCCTGGTAAATGTGATTTTTATCACTAAAAAACATCGTTTCATACGGCAACATCTGGCTATGACCGTAAACTTATTTTATGATCCGAAATATTGAATTATGCGCCGCCCGTAGCGACAATGAATCATCTGTTCAGATTGGTGACTCACGCAACGGCTTAGCCATCCCCTTTCTATTTTCAATTGAGGTGAAACATGAGACTGATTCCTTTAGCGACACCAACCCAGGTGGGAAAATGGGCCGCCCGACATATTGTTAATCGTATCAATGCGTTTAACCCGACGGCGGATAAACCTTTTGTCCTGGGTCTGCCAACCGGCGGTACGCCACTGGAAGCGTACAAACACCTGATTGATATGCACAAAGCGGGCCAGGTCAGTTTTAAAAACGTCGTGACGTTCAATATGGATGAATATGTTGGCCTGCCAAAGGAGCATCCTGAGAGCTATCACAGCTTCATGTATCGAAATTTCTTCGATCACGTTGATATTCAACCGGAAAATATCAACCTGCTGAATGGTAATGCCCCCGATATTGACGCAGAATGTCGTCAGTACGAAGAGAAAATTCGCGCGCTGGGTAAAATTCACCTGTTCATGGGCGGCGTCGGCAACGACGGTCATATCGCCTTTAACGAACCGGCTTCCTCTCTCGCTTCCCGTACCCGCATTAAAACCCTGACCCATGACACCCGCGTGGCGAACTCCCGCTTCTTTAACGGTGATGTTGATCAGGTGCCTAAATATGCGCTGACGGTCGGCGTCGGTACGCTGCTGGATGCAGAGGAAGTGATGATTCTGGTTACCGGCCATGTTAAAGCGCAGGCATTACAGGCGGCGGTTGAAGGCAACGTTAATCATATGTGGACCATCAGCTGCCTGCAGCTGCACGCGAAATCGGTGGTAGTGTGTGATGAGCCGGCCACCATGGAACTGAAAGTGAAAACCGTGAAATATTTCCGCGAAATGGAAGCGGAAAATATGAAAGGCGTGTAACAGAACATTGTCATGCCCTGCTGTTACGCTGAGTGGCAGCAGGCCAGGACGGGAGAAGAGAGATGTACGCATTAGTTAACGGTCGAATCTACAGTGGCCATGAGGTTCTGGATAATCACGCGGTGGTGGTTGCCGATGGGCGTATTGCGCGCGTCTGTCCGCGTGAAGCGCTCCCGGCGGATATTGAGCAGCGGGATATGGCAGGGGCGAATATTGCGCCAGGCTTTATCGATCTCCAGCTCAATGGCTGCGGTGGCGTGCAGTTCAACGACAGCCTTGAGGCGCTCAGCATTGAAACGCTGGAAACGATGCAGCGCGCCAATGAAAAGTCTGGCTGCACCAGCTTTTTACCGACGCTTATCACCAGCAGCGACGCCCTGATGAAACGGGCGATTGAAACCATGCGCGCTTACCTGCAGAAACACCAGAATCAGGCGCTGGGTCTGCATCTGGAAGGGCCCTGGCTGAGCAAAGCGAAAAAAGGCACCCACGATCCGGCGCTGATTCGCCTGCCGGATGCGGCAATGGTGCAGTACCTGTGCGACAACGCGGACGTCATCACCAAAGTCACGCTTGCCCCTGAAAATGCGGGTAGCGATGTGATTCGTCAATTGACTGATGCCGGGATTATTGTCTCAGCCGGTCACTCGAATGCGACCTATGAAGAGGCTAAAGCGGGCTTTTCTGCTGGTGTGAGTTTCGCGACGCACCTCTACAACGCCATGCCCACCTTTGCCGGACGTGAACCCGGGCTTATCGGTGCGCTGTTTGATTCTCCTGATGTATACTGCGGCATTATTGCGGACGGTTTACATGTACATTACGCTAACGTGCGCAATGCAAAACGCATTAAAGGCGACAAACTGGTGCTGGTCACGGATGCCACTGCACCGGCTGGCGCAGACATAAGCGAGTTTATTTTTGCAGGCAAAACAATCTATTATCGCGATGGGCTCTGTGTCGACGAAAACGGTACATTAAGTGGTTCTGCCCTGACGATGATTGAAGCGGTACAAAACAGCGTTGAACATGCAGGGATCGCACTGGACGAAGCGTTGCGCATGGCAACACTCTACCCGGCACGGGCGATGGGCGTGGAAAGGCAGTCAGGCTCGATCGAAGCAGGAAAAATCGCGAACCTGACTGTGTTTACGCGCGACTTTAAAATCATAAAGACGTTTGTCAACGGAGACGACGTCCTGAGCGAGTAAGCACTGAATGACCACTGGCGGCCAGTCACAAATAGGAAATGTCGATCTTGTTAAGCAACTCAATAGCGCAGCGGTTTACCGGCTGATTGATCAACAGGGGCCGATATCGCGCATTCAGATTGCCGAACTTAGCCAGCTCGCTCCCGCCAGCGTCACCAAAATTACCCGTCAGTTGATTGAGCGCGGCCTGATCAAAGAGGTAGACCAGCAGGCGTCTACCGGTGGTCGCCGCGCCATCTCCATTATCACTGAAACCCGCCATTTCCATACCATCGGCGTCCGCCTAGGACGCAACGACGCCACCCTGACTCTGTTTGACCTCAGCGGTAAATCGCTGGCACAGGAAGATTATGCGCTGCCGGAACGCACTCAGGAGACGCTGGAACATGCGCTGTTTAACGCCATCAGCAGCTTCATTGAGCAGCACCAGCGTAAAATTCGCGAGCTGATCGCGATTTCAGTGATCCTGCCTGGGCTGGTCGATCCGATTAACGGCGTGATCCGCTATATGCCACACATCTCTGTCAGCCGCTGGCCGCTGGTCGCCAGCCTGAAAAAACGTTTTAACGTTACCAGTTTTGTGGGTCATGATATTCGCAGCCTGGCGCTGGCCGAGCACTATTTCGGTGCAAGCCGCGACTGTGCTGACTCGATTCTGGTGCGTTTACACCGTGGCACGGGGGCCGGCATTATTGCCAACGGCCATATTTTTCTCGGCAGCAACGGCAACGTTGGCGAGATCGGCCATATTCAGGTCGACCCGCTTGGCGAGCGCTGTCACTGCGGCAACTTTGGCTGCCTTGAAACCATTGCCGCCAACGGCGCCATTGAAAATCGGGTTCGGCATCTGCTGAATCAGGGCTATCCCAGCGTACTGACGCTGGAGGCGTGCCAGATATCCCACATCTGTAAAGCAGCCAATCAGGGTGATGCACTGGCCTGTGAAGTGGTTGAGCACGTTGGCCGTTATCTTGGCAAAGCTATCGCCATCGCGATCAACCTGTTTAATCCGCAAAAAGTGGTGCTGGCGGGTGAGATCACTGAAGCAGAAAAAGTGCTGCTGCCCGCGATTGAGGGCTGCATTAATACTCAGGCATTAGAGGCCTTCCGTAAAAATCTGCCGGTCGTGCGTTCCACCCTGGATCATCGTTCTGCTATCGGTGCCTTTGCGCTCGCTAAACGTGCCATGCTTAACGGCATTCTGCTGCAACATCTTCTGGAAGACTAAGCTAACCCGCTGCTGTGGCGGGCCACATCGGATCTGACTATGACCATTAAAAGCGTAATTTGTGATATCGATGGCGTGCTGATGCACGACAACACGGCCGTTCCCGGCGCACAGGAGTTTTTACAGCGCATTCTGGCCAAAGAGATGCCGCTGGTGGTGCTGACGAATTATCCCTCGCAAACCGAGCAGGATCTGGCTAACCGTTTTGCCTCGGCCGGTGTCGAGGTGCCCGATTCCGTTTTCTATACCTCCGCAATGGCAACCGCCGACTTTCTGCGCCGTCAGGAGGGCAAAAAGGCGTATGTAATTGGTGAAGGCGCACTGATTCATGAACTCTACAAAGCGGGCTTTACCATTACCGATGTGAATCCCGATTTTGTCATTGTCGGAGAGACGCGCTCGTTTAACTGGGACATGATGCATAAAGCGGCTTTCTTCGTGGCTAATGGCGCTCGCTTTATTGCCACCAACCCCGATACCCATGCGCGCGGTTTTATTCCTGCCTGTGGCGCGCTCTGTGCGGGTATTGAGAAGATATCAGGCCGTCGCCCGTTTGTTGTCGGCAAACCCAGTCCCTACATCATGCGTGCCGCACTGAACAAAATGCAGGCCCACTCGGAAGAGACCGTGATTGTCGGTGACAATCTGCGAACCGATATTCTGGCCGGTTTTCAGGCGGGTCTGGAGACGGTGCTGGTGCTCTCCGGCGTCTCGACGCTGAGTGATATTGATGCCATGCCGTTCCGTCCGGACTGGATCTACCCTTCTGTGGCCGATATCGACCTGTTCTGATTCATTTCTCTTATGACGCATCCGGCTAATCTGTGATGCGTCACCCCTTTTTGCGCTATATCGCCTACTTTTACTGCCTGATTTCTGCTCACAAAAGCTATTTCATTGCCGATCCATCAACAAAATTGCTTTAAAATTATCGTTTATTCAATTTTATTGCCGTGCAAGCAATCTTTTTATCAGTAAATCACGATTCCTCTTGCATTGAATGCACCAAATAGCGCATTTTCTTATGTATCACGCAGCATCAGGCTGCCGGACAAACGCAAAAGATAACATCGCCGTAAGGCGAGCTCAGGAGTCAGTTATGTGTTCAATTTTTGGTGTGCTGGATCTGAAAACCGATCCTGTTGAGCTGCGCAAAAAAGCGCTGGAATGTTCACGCTTAATGCGTCATCGCGGCCCGGACTGGTCAGGCGTCTACGCCGATGACCATGCTATTCTGGCGCATGAACGTCTCTCCATTGTTGACGTTAACAATGGCGCACAGCCGCTGTACAACGCCGATCACACCCACGTACTGGCAGTTAACGGCGAAATTTATAACCATCAGGCACTGCGCGCTGAACTCAGCGATCGCTACGCGTTTCAGACCGGTTCTGACTGTGAAGTGATTCTGGCGCTCTATCAGGAGAAAGGTGTCGATTTCCTCGATGAGCTGGAAGGCATGTTCGCCTTTATCCTCTATGACACCGTTAAAAAAACGTACCTGATTGGTCGCGACCACATCGGCATCATCCCGCTCTATATGGGTAACGATGAGCATGGCAACCTGTTTGTTGCTTCAGAAATGAAAGCGCTGGTGCCTGCCTGCCGTTCAATCAAAGAGTTCCCGCCGGGAAGCTACCTCTCCAGCACCGATGGCGAGATCCGCCGTTACTGGCAGCGCGACTGGATGGAATATAAAAACGTTGAGCACAACACCACCGACGCCGCTGGCCTGAAACATGCGCTGGAGGAGTCCGTGAAAAGCCACCTGATGTCAGATGTGCCTTACGGCGTGCTGCTGTCAGGCGGTCTGGACTCTTCCATCATTTCAGCCGTGACCAAGCGTTACGCGGCGAAGCGGGTTGAAGATCAGGATAAAAGTGATGCGTGGTGGCCACAGCTGCACTCCTTCGCGGTAGGGCTGGAAGGGTCACCCGACTTAAAAGCGGCGAAATCTGTGGCGGAGCATCTGGGCACCGTACACCATGAAATTCATTTCACCGTGCAGGAAGGTCTGGATGCCATTCGCGATGTGATTTATCACATTGAAACCTATGACGTCACCACTATTCGTGCCTCTACGCCAATGTACTTAATGTCGCGTAAAATTAAAGCGATGGGCATTAAGATGGTGCTGTCGGGCGAAGGCGCAGATGAGGTCTTCGGCGGCTATCTCTATTTCCATAAAGCGCCAGACGCCAAAGAGTTCCACGAAGAAAACGTACGTAAACTGCAGGCGCTGCATATGTTCGACTGCGCCCGTGCCAACAAAGCGATGTCCGCCTGGGGCGTTGAAGCCCGCGTACCGTTCCTGGATAAAAAATTCCTGGATGTAGCGATGCGTATTAACCCGGCCGATAAAATGTGTGGCAGCAACGGTAAAATGGAGAAGCACATTCTGCGTGAATGTTTCTCCTCTTACCTGCCGGAGAGCGTGGCGTGGCGTCAGAAAGAGCAGTTCTCGGATGGCGTGGGCTACAGCTGGATCGACTCACTGAAAGAAGTGGCTGCGAAGCAAATCAGCGATCAGCAGCTGGCTACCGCTCACTTCCGCTTCCCGTTCAACACGCCGGGTTCGAAAGAAGCCTATCTCTATCGTGAGATCTTTGAAGAGCTGTTCCCGTTGGCGAGCGCGGCAGAGTGTGTGCCTGGCGGTCCATCGGTCGCCTGTTCTTCTGCCAAAGCGATTGAATGGGATGAAGCGTTTAAAAACATGGACGATCCCTCTGGTCGTGCCGTGGGTGTGCATCAGTCAGCCTATAAATAAGCTGGCAGAGAGCAGCCAGAATGGGCCCGCTGCGGCCCATTTTTTTTACGATTAGCGTTGTA
The DNA here is from genome assembly GCF_007558755.1 of Pantoea sp. paga. Lineage (NCBI taxonomy): Bacteria > Pseudomonadati > Pseudomonadota > Gammaproteobacteria > Enterobacterales > Erwiniaceae > Pantoea > Pantoea sp. paga. Next base: position 289,155 of record NZ_VLTF01000002.1, on the reverse strand, counting down.
TTCACTGAAAAATTGCCGAATAAACATCCAGGCTGGTTATAAGCCAGTCAAACAGCGATTATCTGGAAAAAAACGGTAAAAAAATTGTTGACGCTGTCTGGTCAACTCCGCATAATGCGCCCCGCAACGCCGATGAAGGTAACGCGAAAAAAAGATGGCTACGTAGCTCAGCTGGTTAGAGCACAGCACTCATAATGCTGGGGTCACAGGTTCGATTCCCGTCGTAGCCACCATCTTTTTTTGCGGGAGTGGCGAAATTGGTAGACGCACCAGATTTAGGTTCTGGCGCCGCAAGGTGTGCGAGTTCAAGTCTCGCCTCCCGCACCATTTCATTATTCGGCAGCGTGGATGGGATATCGCCAAGCGGTAAGGCACCGGTTTTTGATACCGGCATTCCCTGGTTCGAATCCAGGTATCCCAGCCAATTTCGATGATTCTCGAGGCTGAGAACGGACGAATGGGATATCGCCAAGCGGTAAGGCACCGGTTTTTGATACCGGCATTCCCTGGTTCGAATCCAGGTATCCCAGCCATCATTGAAATGCAGTACAATTTGGCTACGTAGCTCAGCTGGTTAGAGCACAGCACTCATAATGCTGGGGTCACAGGTTCGATTCCCGTCGTAGCCACCATATAATTGGGGTGTCGCCAAGCGGTAAGGCACTGGTTTCTGATACCAGCATTCCGGGGTTCGAATCCCTGCACCCCAGCCATACAAAAGACAATTTGAAAAACACCATTATTGGGGTGTCGCCAAGCGGTAAGGCACTGGTTTCTGATACCAGCATTCCGGGGTTCGAATCCCTGCACCCCAGCCAAATTGCACAACCTGGCCCGCTTTTGCGGGCTTTGTTGTTTTTGTCGTTCCCCTTCCTGATTGCAGGCCCGCCGTATGGCGAGCCGACATGCGCAATCTGCTATAACCCCAGCGCGTAACGCAAAACCTGCCGCTTCAGTACCCCGGAATGTTCGGCGGCAATCAGACCGAGATTACGTGCAAACCGCAGCGGTGCCAGCTGATTGCTGAAGGCAAAATAGAACAAATCCATGCCGCCCTGCATCAGCATATTGTCTTTACGACGTTGCCGGTGATAGCGCTGCAATACGCGCTCGGATGCCCAATCCTCCGCCGCACCGCGCGCGCTGACCAGCACATTAATCAACGCATCAATATCACGATAGCCCAGATTCACGCCCTGCCCGGCCAGCGGATTAATGGTATGCGCGGCATCACCGACCAGCGCCAGTCCAGGCAGGACATACCGTGAAGCGTGACGCCGCACCAGCGGGAAACCGCCCGCTGCGTGGGCTTTAAAACGTCCCAGCCGCGCCGGGAAGTGGCTGGCTATCTCTTTTTCCAGCTGGGTCATCGGCATCGCCTGTAGCTGGCGGACTCTTGCAGGCGCGTCATACCAGACCAGCGAGGCCCGGTTGCCATACAGCGGCAAAAAGGCGCGCGGTCCCTGAGGCGTAAAGTGCTGCCAGGTCGCATCGCCTGCCGGATGTTCGCAGGTCACGCTGATCAGTAAACAGGATTGCGCATAGCTCCAGCCATGAATACCGATCCCGGCCATCTGTCGCACCTGAGAGTTCGCGCCATCAGCCCCAACCACCAGGCGGGCGTGTAAGGCAACGCCGTCGTTAAGGTCGATGCGCCAGCCGCCATTTTCTGGCTGCAGGTTCTCCAGTGTGGCCGGGCAATAGCAGGTCACGCCCAGCGACTGCATCTCCTCCCATAACGCCCGCTGCAGCACGCTGTTCTCGACCATAAAGCCCAGCTCGGGCAGCCCCAGCGAGGCCGCATCAAAACTCACCTGCGCCGTCTGCCACTCCCAGGTTTCCAGCCTGCGATAGGGCGCGCTGCGCATCGCCTCTACCCGTGGCCAGACGTTGAGCTGCTTCAGCAGTCCCACCGAGGATGAGCCAATCGCCGAAATTCGCAGATCGGGATCGCTGTCGGCATCAAAAGGAGCGGGTTCGGCACGCTCAATCACCGCAACGCGAAAATGTTGCTGCGTCAGTCCACATGCCAGCGCCGCACCGACCATGCCACCGCCAACAATCACTACATCAAACTGATTATCCTGCATTGCTTATGTCCCTCTCTTATTCCCGCCAGCCTGCGCAACACGGGTCTGAATAAAGCAAAGTGTACCGGAAAACCGGATTGCTGGCAGAAAAGCCCTGAGGCTGGTCACAACAGCATCAAAGCATTACAATACGCGCCCCGCACTTCACTGCACTGAATCAATGGTTAGCGCGATGACAAAAAAACTGCATATCAAAACCTGGGGATGTCAGATGAATGAGTATGATTCATCCAAGATGTCTGATCTGCTGAACAGTACGCACGGCTATACGCTGACCGAGGTTCCTGAAGAGGCGGATATTCTGCTGCTTAACACCTGTTCTATTCGCGAGAAAGCGCAGGAGAAGGTATTCCACCTGCTGGGACGCTGGAGAAAACTCAAAGAGCGCAACCCGGATGTGATTATCGGCGTGGGCGGCTGCGTGGCGTCGCAGGAAGGGGATCATATCCGCCAGCGTGCGCCCTGCGTGGATATCGTTTTTGGTCCGCAGACACTGCACCGCCTGCCAGAGATGATCAACACCGTGCGCGGCACCAAAAGCCCGGTGGTCGACATCAGCTTCCCGGAAATCGAGAAATTTGATCGCCTGCCGGAACCGCGCGCAGAGGGCCCGACTGCCTTTGTCTCCATCATGGAAGGCTGCAACAAATATTGTACTTTCTGCGTGGTGCCTTACACCCGTGGCGAGGAAGTGAGCCGTCCCAGCGATGATATTCTGCTGGAGATCGCTCAGCTGGCGGCGCAGGGCGTGCGTGAAGTTAACCTGCTTGGCCAGAACGTCAACGCCTATCGTGGTGCCACCTTTGATGGTGAAATCTGTACCTTCGCTGAGCTGCTGCGCCTGGTCGCCGCCATCGACGGTATCGACCGCATTCGCTTCACCACCAGCCACCCGATTGAGTTCACCGATGACATCATCGAGGTCTACCGCGATACGCCGGAACTGGTGAGCTTCCTGCACCTGCCGGTTCAGAGTGGATCAGACCGTATTCTGACGCTGATGAAGCGTGCTCATACCGCGCTGGAATATAAGGCGATTATCCGCAAGCTGCGCGCGGCGCGTCCGGATATTGAGATCAGCTCTGACTTCATCATTGGTTTCCCCGGTGAAACTCAGCAGGATTTCGAGCAGACCATGAAGCTTATCGCCGAGATCAATTTCGACGTCAGCTTCAGCTTTATCTACTCTGCCCGTCCCGGCACGCCCGCCGCTGACCTGCCGGATGATGTGAGCGAAGAGGAGAAGAAGCAGCGTCTGTGGATCCTGCAGGACCGCATTAACCAGCAGGCGCAGGCGATCAGTCGCCGCATGGTGGGCACAGTGCAGCGTATTCTGGTGGAAGGCATCTCCCGCAAGAACGTGATGGAAGTCTCTGGCCGTACCGAAAATAACCGCGTGGTGAATTTCGAAGGCTCGCCTGAAATGATCGGCCGCTTTGTGGATGTTGAGATTGTCGATGTCTACACCAACTCGCTGCGCGGCAAACTGGTGCGTACTGAAGAAGAGATGGGGCTGCGCATGGCGGAAAGTCCGGCGTCCGTGATCGCCCGTACCCGTAAAGAAAATGAAATCGGCGTGAGTCTGTTCCAGCCGTGATGCCCGCTTTACTGTGCGGCAGCGCGCATCGCGTTGCCGCCAATTTCACTTTGCACCACTTGCTTTCTGAAAGTGTCGCCCAAATATCACTCCATAAGCTTGCGCCCAGGCGTTACGGCATAAATAATTTCGTTATGGTGCATCCGGTTAAGCTTAACGGTGCGTCAGACACATCCCATAACTGGCCCTGAGTGACCCAAAGGATTCGTTTGAATATCGAAACTCGTGAAATCGCCCTTGAACCGGCTGATAACCGTCGTCTGATGAGCCTGTGTGGGCCTTTCGACGATAATGTAAAACAGCTTGAGCGTCGTCTGGGCATTGAGATCAATCGTCGCGACAACGTTTTTAAGCTGTCAGGACGTCCACTTTGCGTCAATGCCGCAGCAGATATTCTGAAAACTCTGTATGTCGATACCGCGCCTGTGCGTGGCGACATCCCGGATATCGAGCCTGATCAGATTCACCTGGCGATCAAAGAGAGCCGGGTACTGGAGCAAACCGCTGAGAGCGTGCCGGAGTACGGTAAAGCGGTCAATATTAAGACCAAGCGCGGTGTGATCAAGCCGCGCACCCCAAACCAGGCCCAGTACATCGCTAATGTGCTCGACCACGATATCACCTTTGGTGTCGGCCCGGCCGGTACCGGTAAAACCTATCTGGCGGTAGCCGCAGCAGTCGATGCGCTGGAGCGTCAGGAGATTCGCCGCATCATGCTGACCCGCCCAGCCGTCGAAGCGGGTGAAAAGCTCGGCTTTCTGCCAGGCGATCTGAGCCAGAAAGTCGACCCTTATCTGCGTCCGCTCTACGATGCGCTGTTCGAAATGCTCGGCTTCGAGCGGGTAGAAAAGCTGATGGAGCGCAACGTCATTGAAGTCGCCCCGCTGGCCTACATGCGCGGTCGTACCCTGAACGATGCATTCATCATTCTTGATGAGAGCCAGAACACCACCATCGAACAGATGAAGATGTTCCTGACGCGTATCGGCTTTAACTCTAAAGCGGTGATTACCGGCGACGTTACCCAGATTGACCTGCCGCGTCACGTCAAGTCAGGCCTGCGTCATGCCATTGAGGTGCTGGCGGACGTTGAAGAGATCAGCTTCAACTTCTTCCACAGCGAAGATGTGGTGCGCCATCCGGTGGTTGCACGCATTGTTACCGCCTATGAAGCCTGGGAAGCGGCCGATCAGACCCGTCGTGACCAGCAGGCCGAAGAGCGTAAACGTGAAGCACTGGCTGCACAGAGCGCCACGCAGGAGAGCAAATGAGCGAGGTGATTCTCGACCTGCAGGTCGCCTGTGACAACACCGCTGACCTGCCTGATGAAAGCCAGTTTCATCGCTGGCTGTCAGCGGCTGTCACCCCTTTTCAGCCGGAAAGCGAAGTCACGGTGCGTCTGGTTGATGAAGCGGAGAGTCATGAGCTTAATCTGACTTATCGCGGCAAAGATAAGCCGACCAACGTCCTCTCTTTCCCGTTTGAAGCGCCGCCGGGCATTGAGCTGCCGCTGCTGGGCGATCTGATCATCTGCCGCCAGGTCGTTGAGCAGGAAGCCGCTGAACAGGGTAAAAGCGTTGAAGCCCACTGGGCACATATGGTGGTACACGGCACGCTGCATCTGCTGGGTTACGACCATATTGAAGACGACGAAGCGGACGAGATGGAAGGGCTGGAGACCGAGATAATGCTTGCTCTTGGGTATCCTGATCCGTACATTTCGGAGAAAGAAGACGCCTGAATCCTGAATTCAGTCAATCCTGCTGTCAGTACAGGTTACTGACAGCACCCATTCCTCACCAGAGAGATCTTTAAAAACCGCCATGAGCGACGACCATTCTCAAAACAGCGATGCACCCAGTAGTAAAAAGGGATTTTTCTCCCTGTTGATCAACCAACTCTTTCACGGTGAACCAAAAAGCCGTGATGAGCTACTGGAGCTGATCCGCGACTCGAATAACAAAGAGCTGATTGACCAGGACACCCGCGACATGCTCGAAGGGGTACTGGATATTGCGGAGCAGCGCGTGCGTGACATCATGATCCCGCGCTCGCAAATGATCACCCTGAAACGTAATCAGAGCCTCGAAGAGTGTCTGGATGTCATCATCGAATCCGCCCATTCTCGTTTCCCGGTGATCAGCGAAGATAAAGATCATGTGGAAGGGATTCTGATGGCGAAAGATCTGCTGCCGTTTATGAGCAGCGAATCTGAGCCTTTCAGCATTGAGAAAGTGCTGCGTCCTGCGGTGGTTGTGCCTGAAAGTAAGCGTGTCGACCGGATGCTGAAAGAGTTCCGCTCCCAGCGTTACCACATGGCGATCGTCATTGATGAGTTTGGCGGGGTCTCCGGTCTGGTGACCATCGAAGACATCCTGGAGCTGATCGTCGGTGAAATTGAAGATGAGTATGACGATGAAGAAGATCGTGATATCCGTCAGCTCAACCGCCACACCTTTACGGTGCGCGCACTGACTGCCATTGAAGATTTCAACGAGGTGTTTGGCACCCAGTTCAGCGACGATGAAGTCGACACCATCGGTGGTCTGGTGATGCAGGGCTTCGGTCATCTGCCCGCTCGCGGTGAAAGCATTGAGATTGAGGGGTACCAGTTCAAGGTGGCGATGGCTGACAGCCGCCGCATTATCCAGGTTCACGTGACTATTCCGGAAAATTCGCCACAACCTCAACTGGAAAACGAATAAGTCTATGGCTTTAGCCTCACTCTACCCGCGTCAGCGGGTTCGCCTGCTGCTGGCTTTAATAACGGGTGCACTTGGCACCCTCTCCTTCTCTCCTTATGATTTCTGGCCCGCCGCGCTGCTCTCGCTGTGCGGCTTACAGCTGCTGACTCTTAACCGCTCCAGCCCGCAGGCCAGCGCGATCGGTTTTGTCTGGGGATTAGGTCTGTTCGGCAGTGGCATCAACTGGGTTTATGTCAGTGTCGCCACCTTTGGCGGCATGCCTGGCCCGGTCAATGTTTTTATCGTAGCGCTGCTGGCGGCTTATCTGGCGATCTACCCGGCGCTGTTTGCCGGCGTACTGAATCGCATCTGGCCGCGAACGACGCTGTGGCGCCTGGCGCTGGCGGCACCGGCATTGTGGCAGATGACCGAGTTCCTGCGCGGCTGGGTGCTGACCGGCTTTCCGTGGCTGCAGTTTGGTTACAGCCAGATCGATGGCCCGTTAAAAGGCCTGGCCCCGCTGGCCGGCGTAGAGACGCTGACCTTCCTGCTGATGGTGGTGGCTGGCCTGCTGGCTTATGCCCTGCAACAGCGCAACGTCAGAAGTCTGGTGGCGGCGCTGCTGCTGCTGGCATTGCCATGGCCGTTGCGCTACATCCAGTGGGTTCAGCCGATGCCCGAGCGGGCCGTCGAGGTGGCGCTGGTCCAGGGGAACATTCCGCAATCGATGAAGTGGGATCCGCAGCAGCTGCTCACTACCCTGCGCATTTACAACGGTCTGAGTCAGCCGCTGATGGGCAAAGCGCCGATTATTATCTGGCCTGAATCGGCAATTACCGATCTGGAGAGTAATCAGCAGCCGTTCCTGCGTTCGCTGGATGACGAACTGCGTGAGCGCGGCAGTTCGCTGATCACCGGCATTGTGGACTCCCGGCTGGAGCAGAACCGTTATCACGATTACAACACCGTGATCGTGCTGGGCGGCAAAGCGCCGTACAACTACTTCAGCGGCAATCGTTACCAGAAAAATCACCTGGTGCCGTTTGGCGAGTTTGTGCCGCTGGCCGATCTGCTGCGTCCGCTGGCCCCGTTCTTCGATCTGCCGATGTCGGCATTCAGTCGTGGCAACTACCTCCAGCCGCAACTCAGCGTAGCGGGCTATAACCTGACCAGCGCCATCTGTTATGAGATCGTGCTGGGAGAACAGGTGCGGGCCAACTTCCATCCCGACACCAACTTCCTGCTCACCGTTTCGAACGATGCCTGGTTTGGTCACTCTATCGGCCCATGGCAGCACTTCCAGATGGCGAGGATGCGTGCGCTGGAACTGGGACGTCCGCTGTTGCGCAGCACCAATAATGGTGTGACGGCGGTGGTCAATGCCAGTGGTGATGTGGAAGCCATGCTGCCGCAGTTTACCCGCGATGTGCTGACCAGCAAGGTTACGCCAACGCAGGGAGAAACCCCGTATGCGCGGGCTGGCATCTGGCCAGTATGGTCACTGACGCTGCTGGCGGCGGTGATAGCCCTGCTGCGTCGGCGTCGATAACATCCCCTCCTGTGCTCACTGAAGGCGAAGCACGTGCTTCGCCTTTTTCATGGTAACTCTCCGGTTTTTTTCACTCCCCACGCCGCACGCTCTGCTGTCTTTCTAACCCATTACCTCTTTCTGGCACGATGATTGCAAAATGTTTCACTGCTTTTCGCAAACAGGCTGATTGCAGGCGCTGATGCCGGGCGGGTTGCACCAAAACAATTGACGCTGCTGCACCATTAACGCGCAGGGTGAAAAAATTGCCTTTTTTTGGTGCGTATCACCTCGCAAAAAAGAAACTTTTTTGTTTCATTGCGTTAACAATCCGCTATGTTAATGACTCTTCTGCGCCCGTTTAAACCGCAGAATGAGCAGAAACGCAGCAGAAAACAGATACAACATCATAATCAGCGCAGGTTATATCCTGTGCCTTTTTCATACGAAGGAGTTGGAACATGCAACTACGCAAAGTGGCATTATCTCTTCTGCTGATCAGCGCAGCGGCGGGAGCGGCCCAGGCGGAAGATCTCAGCGGCACCCTGAAGAAGATCAATGACAATGGCGTCATTGTGGTCGGGCATCGCGAATCATCAGTTCCCTTTTCTTATTATGACAACCAGCAAAAAGTCGTCGGCTACTCTCAGGCTTATTCAAATGCCATCGTTGAAGCGATTAAAGCAAAACTGAACAAGCCTGATCTGCAGGTCAAAATGATCCCGATCACCTCACAAAACCGTATTCCGCTGCTGCAAAACGGCACCTACGATTATGAGTGTGGCTCGACTACTAACAATCTTGAGCGCCAGAAACAGGCCGCCTTCTCAGACACTATTTTTGTTATCGGCACCCGTCTGCTGGTGAAGAAAGATGGCCCGATCAAAGATTTCGCTGACCTGAAAGGCAAAACCGTAGTGGTGACCTCAGGTACCACCTCTGAAGTGCTGCTGCACAAACTCAACGACGAACAGAAACTGGATCTGCGCATCATCAGCGCAAAAGATCACGGTGACTCCTTCCGTACGCTGGAAACCGGTCGAGCCGTGGCCTTTATGATGGATGATGCCCTGCTGGCAGGCGAACGCGCCAAAGCCAAAAAGCCGGACAACTGGGAAATCCTGGGCACGCCACAGTCAAAAGAAGCCTATGGCTGCATGCTGCGTAAAGATGATCCGCAGTTCAAAGCGCTGGTGGATGAAACCATTGCCAAAGCCCAGACCTCTGGCCAGGCAGAAAAATGGTTCGACACCTGGTTCAAACAGCCGATTCCACCAAAGAACCTGAACATGAACTTTGAGCTGTCTGATGACATGAAAGCGCTGTTCAAAACGCCAAATGATAAAGCACTGAATTAACAACAAAATACCCAATGGATTTCAGCTTGTATTGAGGCGGCAGGAGCATGACTCCCCATGAGCTTACTCCGGTAAGTGATTCAGGTGAGTGAACGTAGCCAACAAAAATGCAGCCTGAAAGACGACGGGTATAACAAGGGCGGCCTGGCTGCCCTCTCGATTGCTGAAACCGCGGCATGGACAGACAGACTGACACGGGTCGTTCCCCTGAGTCAGGAAATAAAACGCCGTTCATCAATCTTCAGGGTAGCTTAGCTACCCTTTTTTTCCGGAGCTCGTTATGGGTATCGATTGGAACTGGGGCATATTCCTCGAACAGGCCCCGTTCGGTAACACGACCTACCTCGGCTGGCTGTGGTCCGGTTTTCAGGTGACGATTGCCGTCTCCTGCTGCGCCTGGATTATCGCTTTCTGCGTGGGTTCATTTTTCGGCATTCTGCGCACCGTGCCTAATCGCCTGCTGTCGACCATTGGCACCTGCTATGTCGAACTGTTTCGCAACATCCCACTGATCGTCCAGTTCTTCTTCTGGTATCTGGTGGCGCCCGAGCTGGTGGGTGAAAAGCTCGGCATGTGGTTTAAGTCTGAGCTGGATCCCAACATTCAGTTCTTCCTCTCCTCGATGATCTGTCTTGGCCTGTTTACCGCCGCCCGCGTCTGCGAGCAGGTGCGCGCAGCGATTCAGTCACTGCCGAGTGGACAGAAGAATGCCGGTCTGGCGATGGGTTTAACCCTGCCGCAGACCTATCGCTATGTGCTGCTGCCGAATGCGTATCGCGTGATTGTGCCGCCGATGACCTCGGAAATGCTCAACCTGGTGAAGAACTCCGCTATCGCCTCCACCATAGGTCTGGTCGATATGGCGGCGCAGGCGGGCAAACTGCTCGACTATTCTGCCCACGCCTATGAATCCTTTACCGCTATTACGCTGGCCTACGTTGCGATTAACCTGGTGATTATGTTGTTGATGAGTCTTGTCGAGCGCAAAGTCCGGCTGCCAGGCAATGCGGGAGGCAAGTAATGTACGAGTTTGACTGGAGTTCGATTACACCCAGCCTGCCCTATCTGCTTAATGGCTTAGTGATCACCTTTAAAATCACGATTACCGCCGTGGTCTTCGGCATCCTGTGGGGCACTCTGCTGGCGGTGATGCGTCTGTCGACGTTTAAGCCCATCAGCTGGTTCGCTAAAATTTACGTCAACCTGTTCCGCTCGGTGCCGCTGGTCATGGTGCTGCTGTGGTTCTATCTGGTGGTGCCGAGTTTTCTGCAGCAGGTGCTGGGCCTGTCGCCCAAAACGGATATCCGACTGATTTCGGCCATGGTCGCCTTTTCGCTGTTCGAAGCGGCGTACTACTCTGAAATTATTCGCGCCGGCATCATCAGTATCTCGCGTGGACAAGGCAGTGCGGCTCTGGCGCTGGGCATGACGCAGTGGCAGGCAATGCGACTGATCATTCTGCCGCAGGCGTTCCGCGCCATGGTTCCGCTGTTACTGACGCAAGGTATCGTGCTGTTCCAGGATACCTCGCTGGTTTATGTCTTAAGCCTGGCGGACTTCTTCCGTACCGCGTCCACCATTGGTGAGCGTGATGGCACCCAGGTTGAAATGGTTCTGTTTGCAGGTCTGGTCTACTTCGTTATCAGCCTGAGCGCATCGCTGTTGGTCAGCTATCTAAAAAGAAAAAGGACGGTTTAAATGATTAGCCTGAAAAATGTTTCTAAGTGGTATGGTCACTTTCAGGTGCTGACCGACTGCTCAACCGACGTCAAAACCGGTGAAGTGGTGGTGGTGTGCGGCCCGTCCGGCTCCGGTAAATCGACGCTGATCAAAACGGTGAACGGCCTTGAGCCGATTCAGCAGGGCGTGATTGCGGTGAACGGCACCGAGGTGAATAACAAAAAAACTAATCTTGCGCAGCTTCGCAGCCAGGTCGGGATGGTGTTCCAGCACTTCGAGCTGTTTCCGCATCTGAGCATTATCAACAACCTGGTTCTGGCGCAGGTGAAAGTGCTGAAACGTGACAAAGCGGCAGCCCGCGATAAAGGGCTGAAGCTGCTGAAGCGTGTGGGTCTTTCCGCCCATGCTGAGAAGTTTCCCGGCCAGCTCTCGGGTGGTCAGCAGCAGCGTGTGGCGATTGCGCGAGCGCTCTGTATGGACCCCATCGCGATGCTGTTTGATGAACCCACCTCCGCGCTGGATCCGGAAATGATCAACGAAGTGCTGGATGTGATGGTCGAACTGGCACAGGAAGGGATGACGATGATGGTGGTGACCCATGAGATGGGCTTCGCCCGTAAGGTCGCCAATCGCGTGATCTTTATGGATGAAGGGAAAATTATCGAAGACACCAACAAAGATGACTTCTTTAATAACCCACAGTCTGAGCGCGCTAAAGATTTCCTCGCAAAAATTCTGCACTAAACCTGACGAACAGGCGGGTCACCCAGGGTGGCCCGCTTCATTTAGCTACGCCGCACTATCAGGGTTCGAAAGGCTGACGCTGGAACTGGTCGTTGCCGCATTCCGGACAACGTGACAGCGTTTCAGGCGTGTAGATTGCCCGGGTGAACTGGCATTTCTCACAGACCAGATTGCCCAGCCCCACCACTTCCCCGCTCTGATAAACCCCGTGATGATGCAGATCCTGGAAGACCTCTCGCCACTCCAGCTGACTTTTATCGGTGATATCCGCCAGCTCTTTCCAGACGCTCTCACGGATGATGCGCATAAACAGTGAGTCCGCCAGCGGTTCTTCCACATCGGTGTAGCTGCGTGCAAACTCGCCCAGATCACGGCGCACTGAGCTGAGCGCCTGGTCAATCTCCTGTTCCGTCATGTCATCGCGCACCAGCAACTGGCTTCGTCGCCCGGCAATCAGCTCATCAAGGTTACGATCGCCCTGACGGAGACGTTCGGTCAATACGGCTAACGACTCGCGATATTCCTGAGCCACTTTATTCATTTTGTTCTCCTTTATGCAGACCCTCGCTGAACTAAGTTTAGTCGTAATGTTGCTTTTGCCGTGTCGTCTGTACAGTGAATTACAAAAGGGTGAAGGCTCTGACGCTTTCGGCAGAAATCGTGCCGGCAAAAGTGGGAAGTGTTGTTGATACGCGGCCTTATGGGTATGCTATGCGGATCTTAGAGCCAGAAAAATGTTTTTCATAAAGGACCACAGGCAGCCATGCAAGAGCAATACCGCCCGGAAGAAATTGAATCCCGTGTGCAGCAGCACTGGGATGAAAACGAAACGTTTAAAGTGACTGAGCAGGAAGGTAAAGAGAAATACTATTGCCTCTCCATGTTGCCCTATCCTTCTGGCCGCCTGCACATGGGCCACGTTCGTAACTACACCATCGGCGACGTAATCGCGCGTTATCAGCGTATGCTCGGCAAAAACGTACTACAGCCGATTGGCTGGGATGCTTTCGGCCTGCCTGCGGAAGGCGCTGCGGTGAAAAACAACACCGCTCCGGCCCCGTGGACTTACGACAACATCGCCTACATGAAAAACCAGCTCAAACTGCTGGGCTTTGGCTATGACTGGAGTCGTGAACTGGCAACCTGCCAGCCAGAATACTATCGCTGGGAACAGTGGTTCTTTACCAAACTGTATGAAAAAGGCCTGGTCTATAAAAAGACCTCTGCCGTGAACTGGTGCCCGAACGATCAGACGGTGCTGGCGAACGAGCAGGTGATCGACGGCTGCTGCTGGCGCTGCGACACCAAAGTTGAGCGTAAAGAGATCCCGCAGTGGTTTATCAAAATCACCGATTATGCGGAAGAGCTGCTGAACGACCTGGATACGCTGGAAGAGTGGCCTGAGCAGGTTAAAACCATGCAGCGTAACTGGATTGGCCGCTCTGAAGGTGTCGAAATCACCTTCGATGTGGCTGACAGCGAAGAGAAGGTCACCGTCTACACTACCCGCCCGGATACCTTTATCGGCGCAACCTATGTTGCTGTTGCCGCAGGCCATCCGCTGGCTACCCAGGCGTCGGTCAATAATCCGGCGCTGGCTGACTTTATCGCTGAATGCCGCAATACCAAAGTGGCCGAAGCCGATATGGCGACCATGGAGAAGAAAGGCATGGCGACCGGCCTGTCTGTTGTTCATCCGCTGACCGGCGAGCTTATCCCGGTCTGGGTTGCCAACTTTGTACTGATGGAATATGGCACCGGCGCCGTGATGGCGGTTCCGGCGCACGATCAGCGCGACTGGGAGTTTGCCACTAAATACGATCTGCCGATTAAACCGGTCATCCTGAATCTGGATGGTTCCATTCCTGACGTCAGCGCCGCGGCGATGACTGACAAAGGTGCGCTGTTCAACTCAGGTGAGTTTAACGGCATGGATCACGCCACCGGTTTTAACGCCATTGCAGATTTGCTGGCGGCAAAAGGCGTGGGCGTGCGTAAAGTGAACTACCGCCTGCGCGACTGGGGTGTCTCCCGTCAGCGCTACTGGGGTGCCCCTATCCCGATGGTGACGCTGGAAGACGGCACCGTCATGCCTGCACCAGAAGACCAGCTGCCGGTGATCCTGCCGGAAGATGTGGTGATGGATGGCATTACCAGCCCAATCAAAGCAGATCCGGAGTGGGCTAAAACCACGGTAAACGGCCAGCCTGCTCTGCGTGAAACCGACACCTTTGACACCTTTATGGAGTCTTCCTGGTACTACGCGCGTTATACCTGCGCCAGCTACAAGGAAGGCATGCTGGATCCGGCAGCGGCAAACTACTGGCTGCCGGTCGATCAGTATGTAGGCGGTATTGAACACGCCATCATGCACCTGATGTATTTCCGCTTCTTCCACAAGCTGCTGCGTGACGCGGGCCTGGTGAACTCTAATGAGCCAGCCAAACGTCTGCTGTGCCAGGGCATGGTGCTGGCTGACGCTTTCTACTCCCTCGGTGCCAACGGCGAGCGCAACTGGGTTTCACCGGTTGACGTTGAGGTTGAGCGGGATGAGAAAGGCCGCATTGTTAAAGCCACAGACACGCAGGGCCGTGAAGTGATCTACGCGGGCATGAGCAAAATGTCGAAGTCGAAAAACAACGGCATCGACCCACAGCTGATGGTTGAGCGTTACGGCGCGGATACCGTGCGTCTGTTTATGATGTTTGCTTCACCGGCGGAGATGACGCTGGAGTGGCAGGAGTCGGGCGTTGAAGGGGCGAACCGCTTCCTGAAACGCGTCTGGAAGCTGGTCTTCGAGCACACACAGAAAGGTGCGACCGTAGCACTCAATGTGGAGAGCCTGAATGACGAGCAGAAATCGCTGCGTCGCGATCTGCACAAAACCATCGCCAAAGTGGCGGATGATATTGGCCGTCGTCAGACTTTCAACACCGCCATTGCGGCGATCATGGAGCTGATGAACAAACTGGCACGCGCCCCGCAGGAAAGCGAGCAGGATCGCGCCCTGATGCAGGAAGCACTGCTGGCCATCGTCCGTCTGCTCTATCCGTTTACCCCGCACGCCTGCTATGTTCTGTGGCAGACGCTGGGTGGCGAAGGCACTATCGATGAAGCGAGCTGGCCGGTTGCTGATGAAGCCGCTATGGTTGAAGATTCGCTACTGGTAGTGGTTCAGGTTAACGGTAAAGTGCGTGGTAAAATCACCGTGCCAGCCGATGCAACACAGGAACAGGTTCAGGCACGCGCTGCGCAGGAGCATCTGGTAGCGAAGTATCTGGACGGCGTGACTATCCGTAAAGTCATTTATGTACCGGGCAAACTGCTTAACCTGGTCGTAGGTTAAGTTCAGGAGGAACTGTGCGACATCCGATTATCAGGCTGTTTGTCATGCTGGCGGTGGTGATCACCGCTGGCTGTGGTTTTCATCCGCGCGGCACCACTCAGGTGCCCAGCGAACTGAAAACCCTGATTGTTTCAACCGGCGATCCTTATGGGCCGCTGGCGCGTACTGTGCGTCAGCAGCTGCGTATCAACGATGTCAAAATTGTTGAAGACAGCAAACAGAATCGCACCGATATTCCGACGCTGCGTCTGGGTCCGGAAGCCTCGGGTCGTAATACCGCGTCGGTCTTTATCAGCGGCACTACTGCCGAGTATCAGCTGGTGATGACCCTCACTGCGCAGGTGCTGTTGCCAGGCAAAGGTATCTATCCTATCAGCACCACGGTTTATCGGTCGTTCTTCGATAACCCGAACGCTGCGCTGGCAAAAGATGCCGAGCAGGATCTGATCACGCAGGAGATGCGTCAGCGTGCCGCTGAACAGCTGGTACGTAAACTGCTGACGGTACACGCCGCGCAGATCAACAGCAAAGAGACCTTACCGGCGTCAGTGATTCCGGTGCCGGGTCAGGGTTCACAGGAAGCGCCCACTTCCTCTGCTACCAGCCTGCAATGATCAGGATTTATCCTGAGCAACTCAGCGCGCAGCTCCGTGAGGGGCTGCGCGCCTGTTATTTGTTAGCCGGTAACGAACCGCTGCTGCTGCAGGAAAGTTCAGATGCGATTCGCGTCGCCGCAACCGCGCAGGGATTCGAAGAACATTTTAGTTTTACGCTGGATGCACAGACTGACTGGGAGAGCCTGTTCGTCAGTTGCCAGTCACTGAGCCTGTTTGCTCAGCGTCAGACCATGACGCTGCAATTCCCCGATAATGGCCCTAACGCCGCGATGGCAGAACAGCTGGTTAAGCTGTCGCAGTTGCTGCACGCCGATATTCTGCTGATCTGCCGAATGGCGAAGCTGACCAAAGCGCAGGAAAACAGCGCCTGGTTTAAAGCGTTGTCCGCCTCTGCGGTATTGGTGCCCTGTCAGACGCCCGAACAGGCGCAACTGCCACGCTGGGTCGTTAATCGCGCTAAGGCGCTGAAATTATCGGTAGATGACGCGGCCGTGCAGCTGTTGTGTTACTGCTATGAAGGCAATCTGCTGGCGCTGGCGCAGGCGCTGGAGCGGCTCTCGCTGCAGTGGCCCGACGGCAAGCTGACACTGCCCCGGGTTGAAGAGGCGGTCAGTGATGCCGCGCACTTTACTCCCTTCCACTGGGTGGATGCCCTGCTGGCGGGAAAAAGCCGCCGCGCCCTGCATATTCTGCATCAGCTGGAGAAAGAAGAGAGCGAAGTGGTGATACTGCTGCGTACGCTGCAGCGCGATCTGCTGACGCTGCTGCATCTGCAACGCCACCAGACAGCGCAGCCGCTGCGTACGCTGATGGATCAGCAGCGTATCTGGCAGAACCGCCGTGCGCTGTTTACCGACGCGCTGCAACGGCTGGATGCCACGCGTCTGCAACGCGCCATTCATCTGCTGAGCCAGATTGAGATCACCCTGAAGCAGGATTATGGACAGCCGGTGTGGCCGCAGTTGCAGACCCTGACGCTGCTGCTCAGCAGTCGTGCTTTTCCGACGAGCTTTGCCCATGTCTGAGTTACACGCGCTGTTTGGCGGCACCTTTGATCCGATTCATTTTGGCCATCTGCGCCCGGTCGAAGCGCTGGCGCAACAGACCGGCCTGCAGCGTGTAACGCTGCTGCCCAACAATGTGCCGCCGCATCGTCCGCAACCGGAAGCCAGCGCTGCCCAGCGGGTTGCTATGCTGCGCTGCGCTATCCGCGACCTGCCGCTGTTTGAGATTGATACGCGCGAACTGGAACGCGACACGCCGTCCTGGACCGTGACCACCCTGGAAGCCTGGCGAACCGAGCGCGGTGCAGAGCAGCCGCTGGGATTTATTATTGGTCAGGATTCATTGCTGAGCTTATCAAAATGGCATCGCTGGCAGGATCTGCTGTCACTCTGCCATCTGCTGGTATGCCAGCGACCCGGCTATCCGACCCGGTTCGACTCGCCTGACATGCAGCGCTGGCTTGAGCAACACCTCGCTCAGGATATCCGGCAGTTGCATCAGCAGCCCGCAGGCCATATCTGGCTGGCGGACACTCCTCTCTATGACATTTCGGCCACGGAAATTCGCCGCCGTCGCCACCAGAATCAGCCCTGCGACGATCTGTTGCCCGCTGCGGTTATCGATTATATCGACCGCGAAGGCTTATATCGCGACTGATCCGGGCATGCTATACTACGCCGCTTAATTTTTTGGCTGCACTCTCCGGGCTTACAGCCGGCTCGTTACCACCAGATTCCAAGGGGAACCTTTTGCAAGGTAAAGCACTCCAAGAGTTCGTTATTGATAAGATTGATGATCTCAAAGGCCAGGACATTGTTACCATCGACGTTCAGGGCAAATCCAGCATCACCGATTTCATGATCATCTGCACCGGCACCTCCACGCGTCATGTGACTTCGATCGCAGAACACGTAGAGCAGGAGTCGCGTTTAGCAGGCCTGATGCCACTGGGCATTGAAGGTAAAAGCGCGGCAGACTGGGTCGTGGTCGATCTGGGTGATGTCATCGTGCATGTGATGCAGGAAGAGAGTCGCCAGCTGTATGAGCTGGAAAAACTCTGGGGCTAATCGGTGAAACTGCAACTTGTTGCCGTCGGCACGAAAATGCCTGACTGGGTGCAGACCGGTTTTATGGAATATCTGCGCCGCTTCCCGAAAGATATGCCGCTTGAGCTGACCGAAGTAACCGCAGGTAAACGCGGTAAAAATGCTGATATCAAACGCATCCTTGAAAAAGAGGGTGACGCGATGTTAGCGGCGGTCGGCAAAGGCAATCGCATCGTCACGCTGGATATTCCTGGTCATCCGTGGGAAACCCCGCAGCTGGCGCAGCAGCTTGAACGCTGGAAGCTGGATGGTCGCGATGTCAGCCTGCTGATTGGCGGGCCTGAAGGCCTGGCCCCCGCCTGCAAAGCGGCGGCAGAGCAGAGCTGGTCACTGTCAGCATTGACGTTGCCCCATCCGCTGGTGCGCGTGCTGGTAGCCGAAAGTCTGTATCGGGCCTGGAGCATAACGACAAATCATCCTTATCATCGTGAATGACCGATCAGCCCACATCAGACATGACAAGTAGCGGATGAAATTACAAAGCAACGCCTTTCGCGATTACAGCGCCGAACAGAAACTCTTTGTCCGTCGGGCCTTTATCGCCTTCGTCGGTATCTTACTGCTCTCTTCAGTACTGGTGGTTAACCTTTACCACCTGCAGATCCTTCGCTTTGATGATTACAGCACCCGCTCCAACCAGAACCGTATCAAACTGGTGCCTGTGGCCCCCAGCCGCGGCATAATTTACGATCGTACCGGCACGCCGCTGGCCCTGAACCGCACCATCTATCAGGCAGAACTGGTCCCGGAAAAAGTTGATAATCTGCAACAGACCCTGGAAAACTTACGCCCCATTCTTGAGCTGACTGACGAAGACCTCGAAAACTTCCAGAAAGAGCGTAAACGCTCGCGTCGGTTCACCTCTATCCCGGTTAAAACCGGTCTGAATGACGTGCAGGTGGCGCGCTTTGCGGTCAATCAGTACCGCTTCCCCGGCGTGGAAGTTAAAGGTTACCAGCGACGCTACTACCCTTACGGTGCCACACTGACGCATGTGGTCGGCTACGTCTCAAAAATCAACGATCGTGACGTTGCACGCCTCGACAAAGAGGGCATATGGCCTAACTACGCCGCGACGCACGACATCGGCAAGCTGGGCATTGAAGCCTATTACGAAGATTTGCTGCACGGCAAAACCGGCTTTGAAGAGGTTGAGGTCAACAACCGTGGCCGGGTCATTCGCCAGCTGCATGAGGAGTCTCCTCAGGCAGGCCGTGATATCTATCTGACTATCGATCTCAAACTGCAGCAATATGTCGAGACCCTGCTGGCGGGCAGTCGCGCGGCCGTCGTGGTCAGCGACCCGCGCACCGGCGAAATTCTCGCTATGGTCTCAACGCCCAGCTATGACGCCAACCTGTTTGTCGACGGTATTTCCAGTAAGGATTACCGCGGCCTGCTGGAAGATGAAAACCGCCCGCTCTATAACCGTGCGATTCAGGCCGCCTATCCACCAGCTTCGACGGTTAAACCTTATGTGGCGGTCTCTGCCCTGAGTGCTGGCGTAATTAATCGTAATACCAGCCTGTTTGATCCCGGCTGGTGGCAGCTTCCCGGTTCAGAAAAACGCTTCCGCGACTGGAAAAAATGGGGCCACGGACGTCTGAACGTTACCAAAGCGCTGGAAGAGTCTGCCGATACCTTCTTCTATCAGGTTGCCTATGACATGGGCATCGACCGTCTGTCGGAGTGGATGAATAAATTTGGTTACGGCAGCCGTACCGGCATCGATTTACCGCAGGAGAGCGCCGGTAACATGCCGACCCGCGACTGGAAACAGAGACGCTTTAAAAAGCCGTGGTATCAGGGCGATACCATTCCGGTGGGGATCGGACAGGGTTACTGGACCGCCACGCCGTTGCAGATGAACAAAGCGATGATGATTCTGATCAACGACGGCGTCGTCAAAGTGCCGCATATGCTGCGCGCCACCCGCGAAGGCCGTACTCTGGTGCCGTATCGCCAGCCGCCTGAAGCCCCGATTGGTGATATCCATTCCGGCTACTGGGAAATTGCCAAAGATGGCATGTATGGCGTGGCGAACCGGCCCAACGGCACCGCGCACAAGAGCTTCGCCGATGCGCCCTATAAAATCGCCGCCAAGTCCGGTACGGCCCAGGTCTTTGGCCTGAAAGAGAATGAAACCTATAACGCCCATAAAATTGCTGAACGATTACGCGACCATAAATTAATGACCGCGTTTGCCCCTTATGACAAACCTCGGGTCGCCGTGACCATTATCCTGGAAAACGGTGGCGCCGGTCCGGCTGTCGGCACCGTCATGCGCCAGATTCTGGATCACATTATGTTGGGTGATAACAATACTGTCCTGCCGGACGCCGCTCCTGTGCCGCCCGGTTATGAAGGTGAATAAACATGTCGATGCAAGATAGTCCGCAGAAACGTTCGATCTGGATGCGCATCCACATCGATCCGCTGTTTATGCTGATCATTCTCGGCCTGCTGACCTATAGCGCTGTGGTGATCTGGAGCGCCAGTGGTCAGGATCCCGGCATGATGGAGCGTAAACTCGGTCAGATCGCGATGGGGCTGGTCATCATGATTGTGCTGGCGCAGGTACCGCCGCGCGTCTATGAAGGCTGGGCACCCTATCTCTATATTGTCTGCGTCATTCTGCTGGTGGCGGTGGATGCCTTCGGGCAGATCAGTAAAGGCGCTCAACGCTGGCTCGATCTCGGCTTTGTGCGTTTTCAGCCCTCTGAGATTGCCAAGATAGCGGTGCCTTTGATGGTGGCGCGCTTTATCAACCGCGATGTCTGTCCGCCAACGCTGAAAAATACCGGCATTGCGCTGATTCTGATCTTCCTGCCCACCCTGCTGGTGGCGGCACAGCCCGATCTCGGCACCTCGATTCTGATTGCTGCCTCCGGCTTGTTTGTGCTGTTCCTCTCGGGTATGAGCTGGAAACTGATTGGCGTAGCCGTGTTGCTGGTCGCCGCCTTTATCCCGATTTTGTGGTTTTTCCTGATGCACGATTATCAGCGTGACCGCGTGATGATGCTGCTCGACCCGGAAACGGACCCGCTGGGTGCGGGCTATCACATTATCCAGTCGAAAATTGCTATTGGCTCGGGAGGCCTGCGCGGTAAAGGCTGGCTGCAGGGCACCCAGTCTCAGCTGGAGTTTTTGCCGGAACGTCATACCGACTTTATCTTTGCGGTTCTGGCCGAAGAGTTAGGCCTGGTTGGCGTGCTGCTGCTGCTGACCCTTTATCTGCTGCTAATCATGCGGGGATTGGTGGTGGCAGCCCGGGCGCAGACCACCTTTGGCCGGGTAATGGCGGGCGGTTTAATGCTGATTTTATTCGTTTATGTTTTCGTTAACATTGGCATGGTTAGTGGTATCTTACCGGTAGTTGGCGTGCCGCTGCCGCTGGTCAGTTATGGCGGCTCCGCGCTTATCGTGCTTATGGCGGGATTTGGCATTGTGATGTCGATCCACACTCACCGAAAAATGTTATCTAAAAGTGTCTAAGAGGCTGCAGATGCGTAAGGAATGGCTTGGCGTTGCACTGGCATCACTGGTTCTGGCGGCCTGTACCACGCCGGAACCCCAAAATACGGCGCCGCCGCAACCGGCTTACAATGGACCGGTGGTTGAGATTCCAGGCGTTGAGCCACGTTATGAGCCGATCAATCCGGGCACCAGCCAGGATTACAGCGTGAACGGCAAAAATTATCGCGTCATCAAAGATCCGTCGAACTACAGTGAAGTCGGCCTCGCCACCTGGTACGGCGAAGAGGCACAGGGCAACCGCACCGCCACCGGCGAAGCCTACGATCCTGATGCGCTGACCGCGGCCCACCCTACTCTGCCGCTGCCGAGCTATGTGCGCGTGACCAATATCGCGAATGGCCGTCAGATTGTGGTGCGCGTTAACGATCGCGGCCCTTACACGCCAGGACGCATTATCGACCTGTCGCGGGCTGCCGGTGACCGCCTGAATATCTCCAATAATTCGCGCGTGCGGGTTGATTACATCAAGGTCGCCCCAGACGGCACGCTCTCTGGCCCCGGCACCATCGGGACCGTCGTGGCAAAACAGAGTTACTCTCTGCCAGCCCGGCCGGACCTGAGTGGCGGCGCGGTGATGAACGGCGGCAGCTCAGCACCCTCAGAGCCGCCTGCGCAAAATGTTGAGGCCATCAGCAACAGCACGCTGCAAAGCGGTGACAACATGGGTGCGCCAGTGCAGAGCAGCGGCTTTCTTGGTGCACCCCAGCCATTAGCGACCGGCGTACTGGAAGGTAACGAACCGCCAGCCGCAGCACCCGCCAGTTCCGCACCGGCAGTCAGCAATGCTGCTCCCGCAGCAGCCAGCGCCGCACCTGCAGCCAGCAGTGGTGGTGCCGATGGATATGTGGTGCAGGTCGGTGCGCTGAATGACCCGGCGCGTGCCCAGCAGATGATGAAAAGCCTGAGCCAGCGTTATGGCGTGCCCGGTAAGGTAGAAGACGCGGGCAACAATGTGTATCGCGTTCAGCTCGGCGGCTACACCTCCCGCGCCGAAGCGGCTGCGCTGCAACAGCGCCTGAGCAGTGAAGGCCAGGCCGCCTCATTTATTACTAACACGCGTCGCTGAACCGTTTGTCAGACACAGACAGCTGCACGTTATGTCTGCTAACAACCCAATCATCACGCCCGGTGTCAGTTAATCTGGCATTGGGTATGATGAGTGACATTTTCAACCTCAAACTCACGGATGTTGTAGTCCTACACATGAACACGCTGAAATCATCTCGTTTGCTGAAACGCCTGACAGTGGGATCACTGATCGCTTTCTCTCTCAGCCATGCTGCTATTGCTGATGACGTCAATCTCAAGACCATGATTCCGGGCGTACCGGACATTGATGCCGAAGCGTACGTCCTTATCGACTACAACTCAGGCAAAGTGCTGGCAGAGAAAAATGCCGATGCACGTCGCGATCCTGCCAGTCTGACCAAGATGATGACCAGCTATGTCATTGGTCAGGCCGTTAAAGCGGGTAAAATTCATCAGGACGATATGGTCACCGTCGGCCCGGATGCCTGGGCGACCGGCAACCCGGTGTTCAAAGGTTCCTCGCTGATGTTCCTTAAGCCAGGCGACCGCGTGCCGGTTTCTCAGCTGACCCGTGGGATTGTGCTGCAGTCCGGTAACGACGCCTGTGTTGCGATGGCTGACTATGTCGCTGGCAGCCAGGATGCGTTCGTTAACCTGATGAACAACTATGTTAAAGCGATTGGTCTGCAGAATACCCACTTCCAGACTGTTCATGGTCTGGACGCGGAAGGTCAGTACAGCTCCGCGCGCGATATGGCATTGATCGGTCAGGCGCTGATCCGTGACGTGCCGGAAGAGTATGCTGTCTATAAAGAGAAAGAGTTTACCTTCAATAATATCCGTCAGATGAACCGTAACGGTCTGCTGTGGGATACCAACCTGAATGTGGACGGCATCAAAACCGGTCACACCAACTCTGCCGGTTACAACCTGGTGGCGTCTGCGACTGAAGGCCAGATGCGCCTGATTTCTGCTGTCATGGGCGGTCATACCTACAAAGGCCGTGAAACTGAGAGTAAGAAACTGCTCACCTGGGGTTTCCGTTTCTTTGAAACCGTTGCACCACTGAAAGCGGGCAAAGAGTTCGCCTCTGAGCCAGTCTGGTTCGGCGATAACGACCGTGTGCAGCTGGGCGTGGAAAAAGATGCTTACCTGACCATCCCACGTGGCCGTATGAAAGATCTGAAAGCCAGCTATGTGCTGACCAACACAGAACTGCATGCACCACTGAAGAAAAATCAGGTAGTCGGCAGCATCAACTTCCAGCTGGATGGCAAGACTATCGAACAGCGTCCGCTGGTAGTGCTGAACGAGATCTCTGAAGGAGGTTTCTTTGGCCGTATCGTTGATTACATCAAGCTGATGTTCCATCACTGGTTCGGTTAAGCGTGACGGGTGATTGAAAAATCACCCCTTCGCCCCCATTACACGATATTATGTTGCTCCCGCTCAGGCGGGAGCCTGTTTTTTATGCACCGGAGTTAATATGAAAACCAAACTGAATGAGCTGCTCGAATTTCCTACCCCGTTTACCTACAAGGTAATGGGTCTGGCACAACCGGAGCTGGTTGATCAAGTGGTTGAAGTGGTGCAACGCCATGCGCCAGGCGACTACAGCCCAGAAGTTAAGCCGAGCAGCAAAGGCAACTATCACTCCGTAAACATCACTATCACCGCCACCCACATCGAGCAGGTAGAACGCCTGTACGAAGAGCTGGGCAACATCGAAATTGTGCGGATGGTACTGTAATTTACGGGTCGGCAAGGCGCCTCTGCCTGACGGTTTGCCGACGTTATCCTCAGCGTTATTTCCTTTAGCGGGCTATCGTTTTGTCAGTTGAAACTCTTCTTGTCCGCCAGTCAGGTCTGCGCGACTGGCAATCTGTCTCCGACGCCATGCATCACTATACCGACCAGCGCAACGACCAGAGTCGTGATGAAATCTGGCTGGTTGAACATCCTCCGGTCTTTACTCAGGGTCAGGCGGGCAAAGCAGAGCATCTGCTGATGCCAGGCGAGATCCCGGTGGTGCAGAGTGACCGTGGGGGTCAGGTCACCTATCACGGGCCGGGACAGCAGGTGATGTACGTCCTGATCGATGTGAAACGCCGTAAGCTCGGCGTACGCCAGCTGGTGACCATTCTTGAAGAGACGGTTATCGCCACCCTGGCAGAATTTGGCGTCAGCGCCCGCGCCCGCGCTGATGCACCCGGCGTCTACGTCGGGGAAGAGAAAATCTGCTCACTGGGATTACGCATCCGTAAAGGCTGCTCGTTTCACGGTCTGGCGCTGAATGTTGCCATGGATTTGTCGCCCTTCCTGCGCATCAATCCCTGTGGTTACGCCGGCATGAGCATGACCCAGTTGAAAAATTTCCAGCCAGAGGTGACGACGGAGCAGGTACACTCTCCGCTGGTCAGCGCGTTTGCGCGGCTGTCAGGTTATGAAAATGTTGAATGGATTTCAGGGGATCTCCCTGTTAAACCTTAACGCAGAATGCGAATTTACAAATATGTAACTTATCCGCGCTGACTGTGGCTGCTTCGCAGGCGATGTGATGATATAATTTTTGCACTTTTTTCAAATAAAGTTGAAAGCAGCCTTCCCGGTTTGAGTGGGAACGCTTTCAAATCGCAATCCGACCGGAACCTGCTGATTTATGAGTAAACCAATTCAGATGGAACGCGGCGTCAAATATCGTGACGCAGACAAAATGGCGCTGATCCCGGTGAAAACCGTGGCTGTTGAACGGCAGGAGATGTTGCGTAAGCCGGAATGGATGAAAATCAAGCTGCCAGCTGACTCCAGTCGTATTCAGGGCATTAAAGCCGCGATGCGCAAAAACGGGCTGCACTCAGTCTGTGAAGAGGCATCCTGCCCTAACCTCGCCGAATGCTTCAACCACGGCACCGCCACCTTTATGATCCTTGGCGCAATCTGTACCCGTCGTTGTCCGTTCTGCGATGTGGCACATGGACGCCCCAATGCCCCTGACGCTAACGAACCCGCTAAACTGGCGCAGACGATTGCCGATATGGGCCTGCGCTACGTGGTGATCACCTCGGTTGACCGCGATGATTTGCGTGATGGTGGCGCACAGCACTTTGCCGACTGCATCAGCGCGATTCGCGAAAAAAATCCGACGATCAAAATCGAAACGCTGGTGCCGGACTTCCGTGGCCGTATGGATCGCGCGCTGGAGATTCTCACCGCGACGCCACCGGATGTGTTTAACCACAATCTGGAAAACGTACCGCGCGTCTACCGCCAGGTGCGTCCGGGCGCGAACTATGAGTGGTCACTTAAGCTGCTTGAACGTTTCAAAGAGGCGCATCCTCACATCCCGACAAAATCGGGTCTGATGGTGGGCCTGGGCGAAACCAATGCCGAAATCGTTGAAGTGATGCGCGATCTGCGTCGCCATGGTGTCACCATGCTGACGCTGGGCCAGTATCTGCAGCCGAGCCGCCACCACCTGCCGGTTCAGCGTTACGTCAGCCCGGCTGAGTTCGATGAGATGAAAGAAGAAGCGATGGCGATGGGCTTTACCCATGCCGCGTGCGGTCCGTTTGTCCGCTCTTCCTATCACGCGGATATGCAGGCCAAAGGCGAAGAAGTGAAATAATCACGCCTCTGCGGTCGGACGCCGGAAAAAACAAAAAACCAGACTGGAGACAGTCTGGTTTTTTTATCTGTGCCTGAAATAAAAAGTAACAGTTATTTGCAGCAAATAACCGATTAATCTTTATGAATGACGCGTTCTGCCGGCACGTCTTCAGCCGCAGTTCGGGTTGCACTGGTATCTTCATCTTTCATGGCTTTTTTAAAGCCCTTGATTGCGGAGCCCAGATCGCCACCCAGTGAGCGCAACTTGTTGGTACCAAAAAGCAGTACGATAAGCGCACCGATAATCAGCAGCTTGGCAATACTGATACCTTCCATATTTAACCTTTCAACTTTATCGAATCACGGTGACTGATATTTACGCGCAGTTTGCCTGTGGCGACAACTGGAATCTGTAACAGAGTAAGATCTCAGATGAAACGGCTCAGGAACGCCTGGGTGCGCGGATGCTGTGGATTCGCGATCACCTCTTCAGGCGTGCCCTGCTCCACCACCACACCTCCATCCATAAAGACCACGCGATCGGCGGCTTCCCGCGCAAAGCTAATCTCATGAGTCACCACGATCATCGTTAATCCCTGGTCGGCCAGGGTACGCATGGTCGCCAGCACTTCGCCCACCAGTTCCGGATCGAGCGCGGAGGTCGGCTCATCAAACAGCATCAGCTGCGGTTTAATCGCCAGCGCCCGCGCAATCGCCACACGCTGTTGCTGTCCGCCCGACAGGTGACGTGGCCAGGCGTCCGCTTTATCGCTTAACCCCACCGTCGCCAGCAGCGATCGGGCATGAGCCATCGCCTCCTGACGCGGGAATTTATGCACGCCGATGGGCGCTTCAATGATGTTCTGCAGCACAGTCATATGGGGGTAGAGATTGAACTGCTGAAACACCATACCAATTTTCTGGCGCTGACGGGCGATCTGGCGTGGCGACAACCGGTGCAGCACATGCCCTTTAAGTACGTAACCGATCTGCTCATCACCGACCCGAATCGATCCGGCGTTCATCTCTTCAAGGTGATTGATGCAGCGCAGAAACGTGGATTTACCGGAACCGGATGGCCCGAGGATCACCACTACCTCACCAGGCCAGACATCCAGATCGATCCCTTTCAAAACCTGATTGTCGCCGTAATTCTTCTGCACATTGCGGGCGCAGACCAAGGGTTCATGCTGACTCATTGTTCCTCCTGCTGGGGTTGCGCGTTAGCCGCGACGGCGGCGCGTCTGGGGGCGCTGGCCACCCGGCGAGTGCCACGCGCGTAGTAACGCTCGATGGCGGACTGGCCCAGATTGAGGATCGAGGTGATCAGCAGATACCAGATCACCGCCACCATCAGCATCGGGATGATCTCGAAGGTGCGGTTGTAGATCGCCTGCACCGAATAGAGCAGATCGCCCATTGCGATCACGCTGACCAGCGACGTCGCCTTGATCATACTGATCAGCTGGTTGCCGGTAGGCGGAATAATCGATCGCATCGCCTGCGGAATAATAATGCGTCGCAGCGCCCGTGAACGACTCATACCAAAGGCCTGCGTGGTCTCTACCTGACCGTTATCCACCGACAGCAGACCGGCGCGAATAATTTCCGCCATATAGGCCGCTTCATTCAGCGCCAGCCCGGCAATAGCGGCTGTCAGCGGCGTAATCAGATCGTTGGTATTCCAGCTGGCCAGCGTGATATCGGTCCACGGCAGCGTCAGCGACAGCGCCGGAAAAAGTGTAGAAAGGTTGTACCAGAAGATCAGCTGTACCAGCAGCGGCGTGCCACGAAAGAACCAGATATAGAGTCCGGCAACGCCGCGCAGCAACCGGTTCTCAGAGAGCCGCCAGACGCCAAGCAGCAGACCGAGCAGCGTGCCGAGCACCATCGACACCACTGTCAGCCCCAGGGTGACCTGCAACCCTTTGAGCACGGATCCTTCAGTAAACCACCTGAGCACCACCTGCCATTCAAAGTTAGGGTTGGTCGCCACCAGCCACAACAGATTGGTGCCGATCACCAGCACGACAATCCAGCTGATCCAGCGTCCGTAAGTGGGCGCGCTGCGAGCGAACGCCACGTCGCGCAGCTGTGCCTCGCCTCTGTCACCGCTGTGCAGATGGCGCGGCGGGCTCATTTGCTGGCCTCTTTCGCCAGATTCAGTCCGGGTGCGGTGGTCATGTTGCCCTCAAGCTGCCACTTTTTCATGATGGCCGCATACGTCCCGTTCTGATACAGCTCTTTGTAGGCATCCAGCACCACCTGACCCAGCGGCGAGCCTTTCGGCACCACCGTGCCCTGGAAAATATCGCCAAAGCCGTTTTTCTGGCCTTTGCCCGCCAGCTCAAGTTGCCCCTTCGCCTGATTAACAAAGTAAGTCAGCGGCGCCTGTGATGAGAAGAACGCATCGGAGCGTTTAGAACGTACCGCCAGAATTGAAGAAGGCTGATCGGTAAAGGCCTGCACTGTCACGGCCGGTTTCCCGTCCGCCACACACCGGGCTGACTGCTTACGGATAACCTGTTCCGCAGAGCCTGCGGCCATGACGGCGATGCGCTTGCCGCAGGTGTCGTCCAGCTGATTGATTCTGGCCGGATTGCCCTTTTGTACGCCAAACACCACAAACTCCTGTACAAAATCGATGAAATCCACTTTCTGCTGACGGTCCGGATAATCACCAATCGGCCCAATCGCCAGCTGATAACGACCCGCATTGATGCCGGTGAGTACGCCCGATAAACCACTCACCGTTGCATGCTCGATCTTCACACCCAGCAGTTGCGCCAGCGCAGTCGTTAATTCGGCCGACGCGCCCTCCATTGAGTGCGGGCCATTCACAATTTCATAGGGCGGAAATGAGCCGTTATTCACTGAAATCATTTTGCCCGATTTTTTGATCTCATCCGGCAGCCTGTCATGCAGGGCCTGGTCAACTTTTTGCACCGGAATAGCGTCGGCAGCCTGCGCCAGCGCTGCAGTCAGCCCCAGCGCCACGATTAAGGCGGTTGCTCTCTTCGTCATAATGGATTCCTGGTTCAGCGGATCAGTTGAGTTCGGGACGGGCAAAGCGCCGGTTTTCCAGCACCGGCAGCACCCGGCGGGCATAGGCGACGCGCTCAGGATCGAGATCGGCAAACAGCAGCGCCGGCGATTCCGCCGCATTCGCCACCGCTACGCCCATCGGATCGACCACCAGACTGTTGCCGATATTGCGCGGGCCACACTCCCCCACCGCCACCATATAGCAAGTGTTCTCCAGCGCACGGGCGCGGGTCAGCAGTTCCCAGTGCATCTCTTTCAGCGGACCTTTAACCCAGGCGGCAGGCAGCACCAGCACCTCTGCACCATCCAGCACCAGCCGACGCGCCAGCTCCGGGAAGCGCACGTCATAGCAGGTCATTAATCCGACTTTCATACCCGCGACCTCAATCAGCGGCGGAATGACGTGGCCGGGATTGACCCGCTGCGACTCCTGCATCGCAAAGGCATCGTACAGATGCAGCTTTTCATAGGCGGCGATGATCTCACCGTTGCGGATCGCTACCAGCACATTGAGCGCTTTTTGCTCGCCGGTGGGAACGTGAATGCTCATCATGGTGGTCAGCGCAGTGTGCTTGCTGGCGGCCAGCAGCTGGCTCAGAAAAGGGCCATCCAGCGGTTGCGCCGCCTTCAGCACTAAATCGGGGTCGGCTATATCACGTGCCAGCACCCCTTCCGGCAGTACCAGCAGATCGGCGCCACCTTCTGCCGCCCGCTGCATTAAGTCCAGACAGATACTGGCGTTCTCCTGCCATTCGCGGTTCACCGCAAATTGTCCCAGTGCCACTTTCATCATTTCTCTTCTCCCGCAGCGGCCGGAAACATTGCTTCCGGCGTCAGTACCTGGTGAGTCAGCCCTTGCTCATAGAGCTCACGGCCAAAGTCCGCAATCATCTTTCTGTTAACGCTAAAACCATTCTGATTCCACTCAGCGGGCAATTCCTGCGCAGTGCGTCGCAAATCGTCCAGCAGCCACGGCGTGGTGTCGGCATATTTCTCTCTTTTCTGCATCCACAGCCGGTAAGAGCGATCGATGACCTCACTTAACGCCGCTGGCAGCCACGGATGCTCCGCCGCCAGTGCCGGTTTCAACGCCAGAATGTGGATGCCCGGCACATAGCCGACACGATTAAAGTAGTCCCGTTCCGCCTGATAAAAATCGGTCTGCAACTGCCGTAATCCCGAACCAGGCAGGAAAAAGCCCTCCGGCATAAATGGCGTGAAGATGGCATCCAGCTCACCCGCCTGCAGCATCTCTATCAGCGGTCGCTCGTCGGGCGCCGGTTCAATGCGGCCCGGACGGCCAAATCCCGCCAGCCGATCGACAATCGGATGATCGGCCGTAAGACGACCGGCATACCAGAACACATCATCGATTTCGACGCCCGCTTCGCGCAGCACCGTGCGTGTCCAGGTATTGCCCGAATCCTGCCAGCCGGTGACGCCGATTCTCTTATCTTTCAGCTGCG
Source organism: Pantoea sp. paga (assembly GCF_007558755.1). Lineage (NCBI taxonomy): Bacteria > Pseudomonadati > Pseudomonadota > Gammaproteobacteria > Enterobacterales > Erwiniaceae > Pantoea > Pantoea sp. paga. Next base: position 258,717 of record NZ_VLTF01000002.1, on the reverse strand, counting down.
CAGGCGTGGTGATGGAGCTGTTGCTGGTGGTGATAATGCAGCGCTGGCGGAAGCCGCGCATCAGGAAGTGCGGCAGGCCAAGCAGTGTTTCGTCTCCTCTGGCACGGCCCTGAGCATAGCGGCTGAAAGAGACTTCGCCCGCGTCATAGTCGGGGCTGGTCGCTAGATCATTCACCAGCGTGCCGACGCGGTCGATCTGCAGTTCAAAACCTTCTGGTCTGATATCGCCCAGCGCCAGCGGGGTGAAGTAGTCCCAGTCGCGTACCGCCAGTCTGATGAGTAGCCTTGCCATGATCTCTCCGTTTACGCTGCACCGTCGGGACGGGGCATAAAATAGTGCTTGAATTTGATACTAGATCCGGAATACTTACCTGAACAATCATTAATTTGTTACTGAACAAAGTATTTTCTTATGACAGAGAGCGTCGACCTCAACTGGTTTTGCAGCCAGATAAAATCGCCTTCGGTGAAAGGCATTGCCCAGGCAGCCTCCGCGCTGATTCGTGACGGACAGATCGCGACAGGCATGCAGATGCCTGCGGTGCGGGAGATAGCGGAGCAGCTGGGTGTCAGCCCGGCAACCGTTTCTGCTGCCTGGGCGCAACTCAGAAAGCAGAAAGTGCTGGCGGGCAAGGGGCGCAGTGGTGTCTGGGTCAGTAGTAATACGGTAATGCCGCGTCCGATTCGCTTTGAGAAGATTGGCAACTACGGCGATAACATCCGCGCCGATCTGACCCTCGCCGCACCCGACCCCGCCCTGCTGCCTGACCTGCAACGTGCGCTGCAGGCGGCCCTGCACTCACCGCAGCTCAACAGCTACACCCGTGAGGCGATTTCCGCGCCGCTGCATAGGGCGATCGCGCCGCGCTGGCCCTATGCAGCAGAGGCGTTTCTGGCGACAGATGGCGGTTTTGACGCAATGAATCTGCTGGTGCAAACCCTGGTCTCGCCGGGTGACCGCGTGATTATTGAAGATCCGACCGCGACCCGGCTGCTCGATATACTGGATAACGTCGGCGCAGAGATTCTGCCGCTGGCGTGTGATGATCAAGGGCCGCTGCCTGAGGTTCTGTCTCTTCTGCTGGAGCAGGCACCGGTAATGTTGATCTATCAGCCCCGCACCCACTCAGCCACCGGGAACAGCATCAGCCCGGCGCGACGTCAGGCAATGGCGCAGGTTCTGCAACAGAGCAACACACTGATCGTTGAGGATGATGGTATTGGCGATCTCTCTGCGGAGGCGAGCTGGAGCCTGGGTTCAATCTTTCCTGAACGCACGCTGCACGTCCGTTCGTTTTCCAAAGCCTATGGACCTGATCTGCGGCTGGCAGTGCTCTCTGCCACCTCGGAGATGGTCAGGCGCATTCAGTCATGGCGAAATTTTGGCGTCAGCTGGACCAGCCGCATTCTGCAGGATGCGGTAGCGTGGCTGCTGGAGGATGAAGATACGCAACAGCAGATTGCCACCGCACGCGCGACCTACCGGCAACGGCGTGAAGCATTGCTCGCGGCGCTGGCACAGCGTGGGCTTGATCTGCCGCTTCGCGACGGATTAAGCCTCTATATTCCGGTGACTTCAGAGCAGTTTGCCATGATTACGCTGGCTGCCCGCGGTATTGCGGTCGTGCCAGGCGAGCGCTGTCGGCTTGGCCCTACCCAATTTATTCGCGTCAGTATCGCCAGCCTCAGGGATGAACAGCGGGAGATGATTGCCGGGGCGCTGGTCATCGCCAGCGGACGGGAATTTAACTCGCTTGCAGATCTTTGATGAGATAACAGGGGGATTCAACATAGCCTTCACGGGCGTAGAACTGATTCGCCTTGAGACGTGACTGATGGCAATGGACTTCCATACGATCGCAGCCACGACGAGTCGCCAGCGTTTTGGCATGCTGAATCAGCTGCTGGCCGACGCCTTTACTGCGCTCACCTTCTGCAATGCAGAAATAGCTGATGCGGGCGAAATCACCGGCCAGCGCCAGCTGAGGAATAAAGTGCAGGGAAAGAAAACCCAGCACCTGACTGCCATGTTCAGCCACCAACAGCGCTTCACTGGGATCGCTGCATAACTGCGCCAGGCGCTGTTCAATAAAGCTCTCAGTGCCGCCGTAGCCTAACTCGCTCAGTAATGCACTCAACGCAAAACTGTCTTTCAATTCTGCCTGACGTATGTTCATCCTGCCTCCTCACTCACCGGGTTCTGTCGCACAGTTATATAGCGTCGCAAGCCAAAAAGCTGCATCTCAGGTTGTTATAAATATGTTACGGTTATTTAGTGTGAACCGCCGCGCAGTTTGTGCGGCAAGCCGCCGATAGTGAGGGTACGACAGAGGGGATGAAGCGCAGATTACAGCCATAAAAAAACCCGCCATAAGGCGGGTTTTTAGAATTCTGACTGTTAACTTACAGACTGATAACGTTAGCAGCAGATGGGCCTTTAGCGCCGTCGGTGATTTCAAACTCTACGCGCTGACCTTCAGCCAGAGTTTTGAAGCCGTTGCTCTGGATTGCAGAGAAATGTACGAATACATCTTTGCTGCCATCTTCAGGAGTAATGAAACCGAATCCTTTAGATTCATTAAACCACTTAACGTTACCTTTGATCTTAGACATCTATATTACCTTTACATGAAAAATGGACACTAAACTGTGTCGGGGTCTAGTACAGCAATTGCTGAGGGATTTGTCCAGCATGATTTGATGAAAAAGTGATAAATATCGACATTCTGTACATCCATCACACTTTCCTGCTTTTCGACTTGCGAAACATCGCTCAACGCGTATCAGCCGCAGATCGGGTATCGGTCGCTAACCTGCTGGAAACGAAACCCTTTTTAATTTTAAGCGGTTACGTTACTGACGTTAAAAAGAAAAATCTGATTAAGATATATTCCTGTTCTTAATGACGTTTACGCCGCTAAAAGAACATTTTTTTTCAATCATCCGGACGGTAAGTCCCATCACCTTAAACATGTTTTTCTGCTTTTTCAGGCCATCGCCCTGGCAGCGGCTATTTTTTGTACGGAAAATCTTTAATTCACTGGCGCAGATCTCGCTCCTTCTCCAAAAAAAATGAGCTGGCAATGCCATTATCATCAGTCATAGCAGGCTATTCGCGGATAATTTAGCCAACAGTAAAGAAACACTGATCATGATCAATGAAGTGCTTTTTAGTAGTTAAGTTCGCATTTGGCAACAAACAATCACAAGCATAAGAAACTACTTTTCTTATCGCAGTCTGAAATAATATTGCCTCGTAATAGATAAGGTCCGCTTAACCGGTCCGGCACGGGCATCTGTAAATGTTGAGTAAAAGGAGGGTGAGACACAGGATGGTGATGAAGATACGTTGCGGTCAATGTGGAAGCGCCCGATTCGTTTTTACTGATTACCGCGAGGATCAGCGAAATTTTCATGGTGCCTGCTGCGCATACTGTAAGAAACCTCTGGGCTCACAGGATCTGCTGCCCAATACGCCGATGGATCCCATTACACACACTCTGTTGACCAGCAAGAAAACATTTCGGGCACCTGATTAGGTGCCCGCTGTTGCTGAAGCGTTAACAGATATCAGAAAATCAGTTTGAACACCCCTGTCAGGGTCAGTAAGCCCACGATAAAAATGATCGCGATAATCCACAGAATAATTTTCATTTCCTTTCCCCTCACCAATTAAACACTTTTCCTGTAAGCAGTATAGACAGGAAAAAGCGCCCTGCCGCTTCACTTACGGCTCAACTGGTCATAAGTTCATCAACCCTGAGCTTTATTTAAATTCTGAGATAACGATCGCAACACCGCTTTTTAACGGCTCTCTTTCTTCGTTTTACAGAACACTCCTGGCTAAAATTTATGCGGCAAGGCAGGCCTCAATAGTGATGAGATTGAAAATGAGTCGCGAGGAGATCTTATGAGCACGATTAATACCAGCATGGGCCGCTACAGCCTCAAGGCAAAAAACAGCGGTAACCACATCAAAGGGACTTTCGCCATCAACGATGAAGGCGGCACGCAGCTCTCTCTGCAGGAGTTTGACGAGCACTACCTTGATGATGTGGTGAATAACGTTATCTACCCGGTTACCGGTGGCAACCGTGACATTGCACACGCGCTGCGGGAACAGATGGTGAAAGCCGGTTTTGAACCGCCTCATTAACGTGGCAGATTCAGACTGAATCTTCTCTGTCAGGCCGCATTTTGCGGCCTTTTTTTATGCTGTATGTCCCGCACATCCCGCCTTTCCGGCTTAACCGGCAACAAGGGCAGCAAGCACGACGGGATGTTCAAAGTCCAAAAAAGCAGCGGGAGAGACGCGAAAGCAGAGAGCCGCTGGCTGGCTTGCCAGCGGCCAGAGGTTAAATCGCCCAGGAGAGCAGCAGGCAACCCACCAGACCACAGACCGAAATAATGGTTTCCAGCGCCGACCAGGAGCGGATGGTTTCGCCAATCGTCAGGTTGAAATACTCTTTGAACAGCCAGAAGCCCGGGTCGTTAACGTGCGAGAAGATCACGCTGCCGGACCCTACGGCGATGACCATCAGTTCCGGGCTGGCGCCGCTGGTGACAATCAGCGGTGCCACAATTCCCCCGGCGGTAATGGCCGCTACCGTGGCAGACCCCAGAGCAATACGCAGCACCGCGGCAATCGACCAGGCCATAAAGATTGGCGACAGCTGAGTAGAATGCATCATGCTGGCAATATATTTATCCACGCCGCTGTCCACCAGCACCTGTTTAAAGGCACCGCCACCACCGATGATCAACAACATCATGGCAATGATTTTGATCGAGTCGGTCAGGGTATCCATGACCTGTTCCATCGTGCGGCCGCGATTCAGTCCGAAGGTGAAGATTGCAATCAGCACCGCAATCAGTGTCGCCATCACCGGGTCGCCAAAGAACTCCGCATAGGGCAGCAGCACATGGCCTTTAGGCAGCAACATCTCCGCTACCGCACGCAGCGCCATCAGCACCACAGGTACCAGTGCCGTCCAGACGCTGACGCCAAACCCAGGCATTTCCGCCTCGGTAAAGGTTTTCGGGTTATAGAGTCCCTCAGGAATCGGTTTGTCGATGCCTTTCAGGAAGCGGGCATAGACCGGACCCGCCAGAATCACCGTAGGAATACCCAGCAGCGTACCAAACAGCAGCGTTTTACCCATGTCAGCGTTAAACAGCGTCGCGATTGCGGTCGGGCCAGGATGCGGCGGAAGAAAGCCGTGCGTCACTGACAGGGCAGCCGCCATCGGCACCCCGACATAGAGCAGCGGCACACGTGCCGATGCCGCCACGCTGAACACCAGCGGCAGCATCAGTACAAAGCCGACTTCATAGAACAGCGCAAATCCGACGATAAAACCGGTCAGCACCAGCGCCCACTGAATATGCTTAGTACCGAATTTTTCAATCAGGGTGGTGGCAATACGCTGCGCACCGCCGCAGTCGGCCAGCAATTTACCGAGCATGGCACCAAAGCCCATGATCAGCGCCAGACTGCCCAGCGTGCCGCCCACGCCCGCCTTGATTGAGGTAATCACTTTATTAACCGGCATGCCCTGCATCACACCGACCGCCAGCGCCACCAGGATCAGCGCGATAAATCCATTAAGCTTAAAGCGAATCATCAGCAGCAGCAGTAACGCGACGCCAATCGCCACATAGAGTAATGGCATAGCTTTTCTCCACCTTGTGCACTGAACATCATTCAGTGTCGGTTTATTATCATGATCCCATGAGGGCTACAAAACAGTGCGCTGTAAGATGTTTACACATCCCGACAAACGCTGTTACCGATAACATGTTAAGGGTAACATCAGCAGGAAAGCACCACCCCGCCGGGGGTGAATTTCTGTTTTGCGAAGGTGATCAACTTTTTGCCAATGCGTTATCAGAAAGTTTGCCGGTCCCGGCGTCCTGCTTTTCGTTACACTCAGATTTTAGCGAAATGTAAAAAGGATGCGCTGGTGAGTGAGAACCTGAGTGAGCTGTACAGTAATCAACGAACCCTCTTTGGCCGGGGCAGCCTGGATAAACTGGTGCCGCTGCTGGCCGTCCGGCCACAGCCTACCCTGCTGTTTTGTGGACAATCTTTTCTGCAGGGCGCGGCCTATGCCCGTTTAAAAGCCGGACTCAACGATCACATTATCGGCTATGAAATTGTCAGCCATGAAGCCTCACCCGCCGAGATTGATGGCTGGGTTGCGCGCTGGCGCGGTCATGTCGATCGGGTCGTAGCGATTGGCGGCGGGAGCGTACTGGATGCGGCGAAAGCATTTAGCGCGATGGTACAACACCCGTTGCCAACCGCCCGCTATCTGGAAAAAGTGGGTGACACCGCGGTTCAGCCCATCACGTTGCCGCTGATCGCTATCCCGACCACCGCCGGTACCGGCAGTGAAGTGACGCAAAATGCGGTAGTGACTGACCAGCGTGACATTCAGATAAAAGCGTCACTGCGCCACCCGGTCTTTGTGCCGGAAGTGGCAATTCTCGATGCCGATCTGCTGAAAGGTGCGCCTGACCGGGTGCTGGCGACCTGCGGTATTGATGCGTTTACCCACCTGTTCGAAGCGTATCTCTCCGGCAAAGGCAACCTCTTTACCCGCCAGATGGCGCTGACCGGCCTGCGTCAGTTTGTTCAGGCATGGCCTGCACTTAATCGCGAGGATGCTGCTGGCGACGCGGCACGGGAAGCGATGATGATGGCGTCGTGGCTGGGGGGTGTCAGTCTCAGCAGTGCGGGTCTGGGGGTGATCCACGGTATTGCGGGGGAACTGGGCGCGATAAAGCCGTTCCATCACGGTGAAGTGTGCGGACGTCTGCTGTTTCCGTTCCTGGATCTGTTGTCCGACAGCGAACAGCCACTGCAGCGTAAGCTGATGGCGGAACTGCACCCGCAGCTCTTCAGCGAAACCACGGACTCACCGGCGCAGTTTCTGAAACAGTGGCTGCAGCAGCAGGCGATCACCCCATTCTGGCAGGATGGCCCTTCACTGAGCCGCGCCGAGGTGGAGTGGATTCTGGCGCGTGCCAACAGCAAAAATTCGCTGGTGAATTACAGCCGCGAGCAGATGCAGATGATGATCGCGCAGGCCTGGCAAATCACGACGTGATCAGGAGCCGCGCTGTCCGCCTTCACTGACCAGGCACAACCGGGCCTGCCAGCCTGGCCCGGCTTTGCTGCTCCTCAGCGCTAACCTGTTGTGCCCGCTCTCTGAGCCAGGCGGCTGGCTGAATCACAGCGCTAACCGGTCTGGCTTAATCGCAGCGCCAGACGGCTAAGTCTGCGTGGCGCTAAAAGGCCCCTCACCTGCCAGCATCTGCTCAATCACCTGCAGCACGCCCTGCTCGTTGTTAGAGGGCGCGGCGAAGCGTGCCGCCTGTTTCACCCGCTGTGGCGCGTTGTCCATGGCAAAACTGAAGCCAGACTGCCTGAGCATCTCCAGATCGTTACCGCCATCACCAAAGGCCAGCACCTGGTCATGCGCGATCCCCCAGCGTTGTGCCAGCAGATCCAGACCGTGCGCTTTATGATTTCCCGGCACGATCAAATCCACCGAGCCATGACCGCTTGAGGTCGCTGCCACACGCCCCTGATGCAGACGTTCAATATCCGCCATCAGTGGCTCGATATAGTCATCAGAGAGATTCAGCGCGAACTTAAACAGCCGGTCATCCTGCACCTCATCCAGATGATGAATCGGCTTCAGCCGGTGACAGTAGTGGCGCATCTTCTTCAGCCAGTTCTCTTCCATGCCGTCGAAGTACCAGGCGCTCTCCCGGCCACACAACAGGTAACGCAGACCCGGATAGTCGCCGTTTTGCAGGGTGTCGATCACCGCGTCAACATCGCGGCGTTCAAAGGCACCGCAAAACAGTTCCTCATCACGATCGATAATCCATGCGCCGTTTTCGGCTACAAAGGCGATATCGCTGGCGATCTCCGGGAAGAAGGATTTGAGCTGGTAATACTGATTGCCGCTGGCCACCACAAATTTGATGTCACGGGCGGTGAGTTGCTGATAGCAGGCGAGAAAGCGGGATCGATTGTACTGCTTGTTATCGTCCAGAAAGGTGCCATCCATATCTACTGCAACCATCTTAACCGTCGTCATCATGACTCCTTACACAGGGAATTTTCAGCGTGGAGTGTCAGGATAGCCGCTGGCGCAGCAAAACGGAAAGAAAGAGGGATGGCCGCAGCCATCCCCTGGGGATCAGTTCAGCGCGCTGTTCAGCACCAGCGCGGTAATTACCCCGGTTGCGGCAGCAATCAGCACATAGTTGCCGTCGATGTTTGCCCAGTGATAACCGCGCGGCGGTTCACGCAGACCGCGTTCATGCCAGTCGGCTACGCGGTAATGGTCGCCGCGGTACGCCTGCGGGACAGGATGCCCGCGACGGAAGTCGTGCCCCTGCCAGGCGAAATGGTCGCGGTCATTACGTGCCTCTCTGCCCCGACCATTATTGTCCTGATCCGGGCGATGATTGACGCTGTCATGACGGTTGTTGCCGCGCTCCTGATTCTGGTCAGAACCGCGACTGTCAGCACGATGGTCACCGTTCTGATGCGGCACAGGCATGCGGTGCGCGTCATCACGATCGTCTGCCCGTGAAGCCTGAGAAAAGAGTGTGCTGCATGTCAAAAGTGAAGCGATAAGCATTAATGTTGTTTTTTTCATGATACTGCCTCCGAAAATAACGGCTGTTCAGGCACCGTTGATCGGCATCATGGCAATAATCGTGGCGGGAGACATCTGTAAAAGTCTTAAAATCCGGTAACTTACACACTATTACGCTTGCTTAGCGATTTCTTAACACAGGACATGCGATGACAACGTTGCTGACGCAATCCAGATATTCAGCGGGCAGCTTGCGCTGACTGAAAATCATGCTCTGGTTGACGCATGATGTCCGGTGAAAAGTCAGGATGCTGAAACGCACCCTGACAGTTTTGCGGTTATGGCGTACTGAGGATCACTGGCGCATCCGGTAACCCGGTAAAGTGCGTCACGATGTGGTGGTAATCAGCCGTCGGGTCCAGATCGCGGAACACTTCCGGATAGAGATCTTTTGCCAGAATTTCCATGCCGATAATGTTGTAAGGGTGATTATAAAAATGGTGATAAACGCCATACACCCGTTTCTGTTTCACCGGTTCGATCTGCTCCAGACCAGTGCGGCTCTGCAGGCGGTTAAAGGTGGCGGTTACGTCGGTCTGACTGGCACCGTAACCAAACGGCAGCACGTTACTGTTCGGGCGTTTGGAGCCGGTCATGATATAGACGTCCGGCTTCATGGCGATAATCTTCTCCAGCGACACAAATCCAGAGCTGCCGGGCAGCAGTGCAGAACCGATATTCTTGCCACCGACCGCTTCCACCAGCGCGCCCCAGCCGTTATGACCGTGGGTAAAGCAGCAGTTGTCGCTGTTACCGGCAATCGGTTCAATAAACACGGTTGGCTTGTGCTGCACCTGCGCAATCTTCTGCTGAAGCATCTGCCAGCGCTGCTGGTAAAAATCGGCGTAGGCTTTCGCCTCGGCTTCGCGATTCAGAACGGTGCCCAGCACTTTCACGCTCTTCAGGGTGTTCTCTTTCGGATGGAGTTCATCATCGAGGAAAAGCACCGGGATATGGAGATTTTTCAGGGTGGCGAGCACGCCTGACTGCGTCAGGGCCGGTTTGGCACGCAGCTGCGCAATCATCAGATCGGGCTGCTTCGCCAGCACGCTCTCCAGATTGACCTGCCCCTGATCATTAAAGCCCATATCAACAATTGATGCCGCCTGCGGCCAGCGCTGCTTCAGCAGCTCCCAGGTCTGGATATCCTGCTTTTTCGGCAGGTTGTTCCAGGCAACGACACGCTGAAACGGGTTCTGGCGATCCAGTAATGCCAGCGCCATCACGTCACGCCCATCCTGTAAAATCACATGCTGCGGCTCTTTTTGCAGCGTAATTTTCTGACCATCCATATCGGTCACCGTGACCGGATAGGTGGTAGCCGCACAGGCGGTTGACAGTAAAAGTGTGGTGGCAGCAATTATCCCGATTTTCATTTTTCTCCTGTCCTTTTAGGGAATAATAATTATTCGCGTTAACTCTACCATGCTGATAAGTACCAAATGTAACTATTGCTAACCAGATGCGTCTGAGAGAAGGCGTTAACGACATGACTGCGGGCTTAAATCACGGGGCGATATTGCTGAATGCGTGGAGGTGCATGGAGAGAATGGCGTATGGCGGGCGCATCCCAGGGGAATTGAGATGCGCCTGTTGTGCTAAGTGTTACTTCACCAGCGAATAGAAGATTGCGGAGATGGCTATCAGTCCAATCAGTACCACAAACAGGTTGCTGATGTGACCGCTGTACTTGCGCATCGCGGGTACCTTCTGGATAGCGTACATCGGCATCAGGAACAGAATCATCGCAATGACCGGCCCGCCAAGCGTCTCAATCATGCCGAGAATATTGGGGTCCAGCGTCGCCACCAGCCAGGTCGTCAGCAGCATAAAGAGTGCGGTCAGGCGATTCAGTCTGGCGGGCGCGATGGTTTTGCCGCGACTGCGCAGCGCCTTATTAACCATGCCGTTAAATCCTTCGCGCGCGCCAAGGTAGTGACCGAGAAACGATTTCGTGATCGCCACAATGGCAATCAGCGGTCCCAGCCAGGCGATCATCGGCACCTTAAAATGGTTCGCCAGATAGGAAAGAATGGTGATGTTCTGCGCCTTGGCGGCGTGTAAATCTTCAGGCGACAGGCTCAGCACACAGCTGAAGACAAAGAACATCACCGTCACCACCATCATCAGGTGCGAGCAGGCCAGAATGCGCGAACACTTTTTCTCTGCGGCATCGCCATACTCTTCCCGCTTTGCCAGCGCGAATGAGGAGATGATCGGCGAGTGATTAAACGAGAAGACCATCACCGGAATCGCCAGCCACAGCGTCATCCACAGGCTGCTGCCCGCGGGCTGAACGTTCAGAGTCGAAAGCACAGCGCCGTGCCAGTGCGGGATCAGATAGCAGGCCATCAGCATCAGCACCGCCACAAAGGGATAAACCAGCACGCTCATCGCTTTGACAATCATCTTCTCGCCGAAACGCACAATGGTCATCAGTCCGACAATCAGCAGCAGCGACAACAGCACACGCGGTGGCGGCACCAGGCCGAGCTGATTCACCATCAGGCTCTCAACCGTGTTGGTGATCGCTACGCTGTACATCAACAGAATCGGGTAGATAGCGAAGAAATAGAGCAGCGTAATCAGCTTGCCCGCGCCAACGCCAAAATGCTCCTCGACTACCTCGGTGATATCCCCGGCCGGATTTTTACCGGAGAGAACGAATCGGGTCAGGGCACGGTGTGCAAAAAAGGTCAGCGGAAACGCCAGTATCGCCATGATAATCAGCGGGATCAGCCCGCCGACGCCGGCATTGATAGGCAGGAACAGCACACCCGCCCCAATCGCCGTGCCGTATAAACCCAGCATCCACATGGTGTCGGTTTTGCGCCATCCCGTATCGACGTCACTCTCAAGCGCGCCCAGCGTGCCAGTTTGCGTGGTTTTCATCAGATTTTCCGTTTTAAAAGCCGCCAGTAACCTGAGCCGTCAGGCAGGCAAATGTCCGCCCCACTCTCCGCCTCAGCTGCAACCGGATCAGTCAACGTGACGCTGATCCGCCCGTGCATAGGTAATCGATTGCGTGCGCCACTTTTTACACTACCTGACGATAAAAGTTCAAGCCGTGCAGATAAACACGCATGAATTGCTGAAAAAACCGTCAGGTTGTGCAAAGTGACTGCGCGGCGATCATGCCATCTTTGTGGCGGTTTTACCGCCCCTAAAAAGGTGATCCCTGTAACGGTTCAGCGCAACGGGCTACGCTTAAACAGACTCTGTCGCGATCATGCCGACAGATGCACAGGAGAAGAGAATGAAAATTGCCTGTCTCGGATGGGGATCGTTAATCTGGAAAGCTGACGCGCTGCCAGTGGCCAGTCAGTGGCATCATGATGGTCCTGAGCTACCGATTGAGTTTGTGCGCATCGCTGACGGCGGTGAGCTGTCGACCGCGATCTGCCTTAATGCCAGCCCGGTGCCGGTGTACTGGGCCTGGCTGAATACCGCCTCACTTGAGAGCGCCTGCCGCGCATTGCGCCTGCGTGAGGCCATTCCGGACAGTCGCATCGATGGCATCGGGATGATGACGGTGACAGCGACCTCCGCAGGGCCACTGGCAGAGTGGGCTAAGACCAAAGGCATAGAAGGTCTGATCTGGACCGCTTTGCCTGCCCGCATGGCGGGTGTCGAAGGCCAGATCCCGACGCTGGACGACGCGCGGCACTATCTGCAGCAGCTCACCGGTGAAACGCGTGAGCATGCCTGGCACTACATCAAACAGGTTCCGGCACAAATCGACACGGTTTATCGTCGTGCGTTTGCCGACCTCGCTCTCTGGCAACCCGATCCCCGAGCCGTGACGGTCGCCACAGCGCAGGTGCAGCCGCCCTGTCAGCCCGGCTGAAAATGGCCAGCCTGCCCCACCGCTCTGCTTACTTCTCAAAGGATTACTACACTTCTGACAGGTTTCGATTTCAGGTTTCCTGAGTCTTTCCCGTGCGTGGCCATGCCTTCTGGTCTGGCCGCCGTCCCCTAATCATCAGGAGATAAACAGATGAAAGCATTAACTTATCACGGCCCCCATAAAGTCAGCGTCGATAACGTGCCCGATCCCGGTCTGGAAGCCGCAGATGACATTATTCTGCGCGTGACCGCCACCGCCATTTGCGGTTCAGACCTGCACCTTTACCGCGGCAAAATCCCCGGTACCGGGCACGGAGATATCTTTGGTCACGAGTTTATGGGTGAAGTGGTTGAGGCAGGCAGCGCAGTGACCGCCGTGGCCAAAGGCGATCGGGTGGTGATCCCGTTTGTTATCGCCTGTGGCGACTGTTTTTTCTGCCTGATGAGCCAGTATGCTGCCTGTGAAAATACCAACAGCGGACGGGGTGCCATCCTGAACCGGAAGAACATCACGCCGCCCGCGGCCCTGTTTGGTTTCAGCAAACTCTATGGCGGTGTGCCCGGTGGACAGGCGGAATATGTCCGGGTGCCGAAAGCCAATACCGGCCCGTTTAAAGTGCCGTCGGTGCTGTCGGATGAGAAAGTGCTGTTCCTGTCAGACATTCTGCCCACCGCGTGGCAGGCGGTGAAAAACGCCGAGGTGAAACCCGGCTCCAGCCTGGCGATTTTCGGTGCCGGACCAGTTGGCCTGCTCAGTGCCGCCTGCGCCCGACAGCAGGGTGCCGAACAGATCTATATGATTGACCACAACAACTACCGCTTAAACTTTGCCCGCGAGCGCTACGGTGTTATCCCGATTAACTTCGATGAGATCGATGACCCGGCCGGCTGGATTATCGAACACAGCACCGGCAATCGCGGTGTGGATGCGGTGATTGATGCAGTAGGATTCGAGGCAAAAGGCAGCATGACCGAAACCGTGCTCACCAATCTCAAACTGGAGGGCAGCAGCGGTAAAGCGTTGCGTCAGTGTATTGCCGCAGTGCGGCGTGGCGGTATCGTGAGCGTGCCGGGCGTCTACGCCGGATTCATTCATGGCTTCCTGTTTGGTGACGCCTTTGACAAAGGACTGACCTTTAAGATGGGACAGACCCACGTACACGCCTATTTGCCCGATCTGCTGAAGCTGATCGAACAGGGCCATCTGACGCCGGAAGAGATTGTGACCCACCATCTGCCGCTGGAAGATGCTGCGCGTGGCTACGATATTTTCGCCAAACGCGAAGAGGAGTGCCGCAAGGTGATTCTGGTGCCGGGCATGGCAGCGACCCAGGCCACAATATAATTTCACAACGGGTCTGAAACACTTAACCCTGGCTCCCCGGCCGTTCTCCGCCGGGGATCTCATCTCAGAACGGCTTGCGCTGCAGGCTGCTTCGCCACTCCCGCCTCTCCAGCAGATGTTCATCCGGCGAATCCGCCGTATCCACCTGACTGCCCTGCTCCAGCACTCGCGCACTGCGTGAATGGGGATGACTTTCGCTGATCACCTGTTGTGAAAACGCACCAAACGATAGCAGCAAAAACAGTAATGCACTGGCCAGCCTCACTTTCATACGCACACCTCTTTGGTAATGGTGCCGCTATGCTGCCCGAAGGGTTTTCATTTTCTGTCAGTAACAGGCAAAGTTATGTGGTAAGCGGGAACAAACTGCGACGGGTTTAACCGCAGTTCAGGATAGCCAGTCAGCCCGGCATCATAAGTTTCCCGGCTAACCGTCCGTTTTCTTTCAGGAGAAAGCTATTGAACATCAACCAGTTTGAACAGCCGGTCGGTGAGGCTCTGCCCGACTGGCAACCGGTCAACAGGCCATCCTGTATGCCACTCACGGGTCAGCACTGCCTTCTCCTGCCGCTGAGCATCGATCATGCAGAACCGCTATTGCAGGCATTTATGCTCGCACCGGATGATCGCGACTGGACCTGGCTGAGCGCGGAGCGGCCCGCCTCTCTGCCGCAGATGCAGCGCTGGGTTGCGGATAAAGTGGCAGATGCAGCCCTGGTGTCCTTCACGGTCTGCTCGCCAAATCAGCAGCCCTGCGGTGTGGTCTGCTTCGCCAGCATTGAGCCCGGACACGGCACGCTTGAAATCGGCCACGTCACCTGGTCGCCGCTGATGCAGCGCAGTGTCATCGGCAGCGAGGCGATTTATCTGCTGCTGCAACAAGCTTTTTCGCTCGGCTATCGGCGGGTGGCGTGGCGCTGTGATTCAACCAATATCGCATCACGACGCGCGGCAGAACGGCTGGGGTTCCGCTTTGAGGGCCGTTTTCGTCAGGTAATGACGCGTAAACAACGTAATCGCGATACCGACTGGCTATCAATTATTGACCGTGAATGGCCGGATGTTCAGCGCGCCCTGAGTGCCTGGCTGAGTGCGGATAATTTCGCTGCCGGTGGGCAGCAAAAACGCCCGCTCAGCGCCTGCTTCGCCGACGTTAACCCGGCTGATGCAAACGCGACAAGTCCTGAACACGGAGCGGATGCTGGCGACTAATGCAGCCGACGCACGGTCAGTGCCGCGGACCAGCGCTGTCGCTGACAGCGCGGGCAGACTGCCTGCTGCTCAGCCTCAATGATCTGCGTCTGGCCGCAATGGGTGCAGGCATAGAGCGCGCTGACCGGTACAGTGCTGTAATCCTGCCGATGCTCGGGCGGCAGTACGCTTAACCCGGCGCGCATCTCATCGTCATCGTAGAAGTAGAGGCTGAGCTGACCATCGACCTCCACCAGCGCCAGC
The DNA here is from genome assembly GCF_007558755.1 of Pantoea sp. paga. NCBI lineage: Bacteria > Pseudomonadati > Pseudomonadota > Gammaproteobacteria > Enterobacterales > Erwiniaceae > Pantoea > Pantoea sp. paga. Next base: position 243,390 of record NZ_VLTF01000002.1, on the reverse strand, counting down.
CGGATCTGCCCCAGATGCTCCACACCACTCTGGCGCAACTCCATATAAAACTCATCTTCGGAAATATTCAGTCGATCCAGACTCTCCAGCACATACAATCCCTCTTTAATCAGGGTAATCACGTCGCCCTGAATAAACCGTGAAAAACGCGGGCTGTGCGCCGTCAGCCAGGTCGTGAAGCGGTAGAGCGCCAGCAGGACTACAAACACCATAATGACCGGCAGCACCGGCACATCATCGTAAAATGTCACATCACCAGACGCGGAACCCAGCGTCAGGATCACCACCAGCTCGAACAGCGACAGCTGGCGCACACCGCGTCGTCCTGAGATTTTCAGAAAGGTGAACACCACCAGATAGGCGATCATGACCCGTACCACCACCTCAAACAAAAAGGTGGCCGGTTGATCGTTAAGTAAGAAACGGTGCCAGTCGAATGAGAACATAGTCTGTAAAACATCCTGTTTTAGGGGGCGCGCATCGTCGCATCACCCGTTGATGACCCGCAGATTCAGGCCAGTTATAAGTAAATCTTGTCGCCAGCCCGCCAAAAGGCAAGCGAAGCTGTAACGCGAAAGCAGGCGAGTCTGACCTCTCTGCATGTTGAGGAAAAGGTTAACAAAGCTGAAAATGGCGCTGACTCTGTTCACGCTGCGCTTAGCGAGTCATTTGCAAAACCGCATGTTAAAACTTCCTGTTTATGGCTGGATAATTTTTACCGCTGCGCTTTTTTCTTTTTACTTCAATAAATTGCGAAGAAAACCTTACTGCCTATACTTTCCAGTAAGGCTTCCGTAAAACCCGTTAACATCCAGAGAAGCCAGCCTTTTTCTGCCGATAGCGTCACTGGTCTGTACCTGCTATCTCACTCGTCCACACCGCGACAGGCCCTGATGCCTGCAATTCAGTGTCTGTGGCTTATGGCATGGATCGCCCGTCCGTTCAGAGTGGTCAGATCGATCAGTCTGCAATGCAAACCCTGACACCCTGACCCGTTTCACAACGGCTCGTCAGCGGGAAGCGTGTTGCTTTTTTTCGGGAGATGCCATGACGCCCTTTTCCAGTTTCTGGCAGGCCGGCTACGAAGGTGCCGATCATATCAATCCTGCCGGCCTTGTGCTGTCGATGAACGATCTTAACCAGCATCAGGCGCGTGCAGCAGAAGATTATGCCGCGCTGGCCCCCTTTTCCATTCGCACAGTGCGCGAAAGCGTCGGCTGGCGGTTATGTGAGCGCGATGGCCGCTATGACTTCTCCACGGTTGCGGCCCGGATGCAGGCCGCAGAGCAGCAGGGCATTCAGCTGAGCTGGACAATCTGCCATTACGGCTGGCCCGCTGGCGTCAGCCTGTTCGATCACGACTTTGTCAGCCGTTTCGCCGCCTTCTGTGGCGCACTCGCCCGCTTCCTGGCCCCCTGGTATCAGCAGGCGCCGGTCTACTCTCCGATGAATGAGATCTCCTTTGTCAGCTGGGGTATCTCGGTAGGGCTGTTCGCCTGTGAGGCGATGCCTGAGGCGGATCGGGCGGATGCCGCCAAGCAGCAGCTGGTGCGCGCTACGCTGGCAGCCTGTGATGCCATCTGGCTAGCCGATCCGCGAGCCCGCCTGCTGCACTGTGATCCACTGATCCATATCGTGCCCGATCCCGCCGATCCGGCCAGCGACGTGCTGGCACGTGAAATGTGTGACACCCAGTATCAGGCGTGGGACATGCTGAGCGGCAGACGTAACCCGGAACTGGGCGGCGCCCCACGCTATCTCGATCTGATTGGCGTGAATTACTACCACGACAACCAGTGGGAGCAGGGATCAAACCAGCGGCTTTACTGGCATCTGGGCGACAGCCGACGCCTGCCGCTGCATCGGATGCTGCAGCAGGTCTGGCAGCGTTATCAGCGTCCACTGCTGCTGGCGGAAACCAGCCACGTCGGCAGCGGACGCGGTCGCTGGATCCTTGAGATCGCCGCGCAGGTTGCGCAGGCGCAACTGGCAGGCGTTGAGCTGCACGGCATCTGCCTCTATCCGATCCTCGATCGTCCCTTATGGGAGGAGACGACTTTCTGGACCCGCAGCGGTTTGTGGGATCTCGATCTGCTGGGGGCCGATCCCTATGCCCGCCAGCTACAGCAGCCTTATGCCGACGCATTACGTCAGGCGCAGCGCTTTTTGCAGTACATCCAGCCCTCAAAACACCCCTGTCAGGAGCACACTATGAAACCACCTGTTCTCATCGTTTTCAGCCATTTACGCTGGGGATTTGTTTTTCAGCGTCCGCAGCAGCTACTGACACGACTGGCACAGCACTATCGCGTGCTGTTTGTCGAAGAGCCGGTCTGGCAGGCGGGGCCACAGGGCCTGCATCAGAGCGCGCCTGCCGCCAACATCACGGTGATCCAGCCGCATACCGACAGCGACGCACCTGGTTTCCACGACAGCCAGATCGCCCCGCTGCTGCTGTTGCTGACGCCGCTGCTGGAGGAAGATGAACAGCCACTGATCTGGTTCTATACGCCGATGGCGCTGCCGTTGCTGACCCCGTTTAATCCGTCACTGGTGATTTATGACTGCATGGATGAGCTTTCCGCTTTTCAGAATGCGCCGCGCCAGCTGCAGCAGCGCGAATCCGCGCTGATGACCCGCGCCGATCTGGTCTTTACCGGCGGCACCAGCCTCTATGAAGCGAAGCGTGACAAACATCCTCAGGTTTACTGCTTTCCCAGCAGCGTCGATGCTATTCATTTTGAGCAGGCGCGCGATCGCAGCAATCGTCATCCGTTGCAGGATGCGATTCCGGCACAGCGTCTTGGCTATTACGGCGTGCTGGATGAGCGCATAGACCTGCCGCTGATTGCGGCGCTGGCGGACAGCCACCCCGAGTGGCAAATCATTATGGTCGGGCCGGTGGTAAAAATTGATCCCGCCAGCCTGCCGCAGCGCGACAATATTCACTGGCTCGGACAGCAGCCCTATCAGGCGCTGCCGCAGTTTCTGGCGGGCTGGGATGTCTGTCTGATGCCGTTTGCCATCAATGCCTCGACGCGCTACATCTCACCGACCAAGGTGCTGGAGTATATGGCGGCGCAGCTGCCGATTGTCAGTACCGCGATTATTGACGTAGCGCGGCATTACGCAGAGGAAGTGGCGGTGGCAGAGAGCCACGCTGAATTTATTACCGCCTGTGAACAGGCGATGGCGATCGGTGCCGCAGAACGGCTGGCGCTGGCGGGACGGATGCAGGCAAAGGTCGACGCCACCTCATGGGATCGCACCGCTGAACAGATTCATGGACTGATCCAGCAGGCGCTGACGCAACGTCAGCCCGCACTAAGGCCAGCCAGCCAGGGCAGCGCACAGGCGAATATCACGCCGTTAACCCCATTGATGCTGGAGAGTGAAGCCGTGCCCTGCCTGATTATCGGAGCCGGGCCAACCGGGCTGAGCGCCGGTTATCATTACGGCGAAGGCGCGGTGCTGCTGGAGAAAAATAGCACCCCTGGCGGCTGGTGCCGCTCAATTGACGATCAGGGTTTTACCTTCGACTATGCCGGTCACATTATGTTCTCGCAGGACCCGTACGTGTTACAGCTGTATGAGATGTTGCTGGGTGACAACCTGCACTGGCAGGCGCGTGAAGCCTGGGTCTACAGCGACGGCGTTTATACCCGCTATCCTTTCCAGTCCGCGCTGCACGGCTTGCCGGTCGAGGTGGTAAAAGAGTGCGTGCTGGGCGCTATCGAGGCGCGTTATGGCGAAACGGCCGCCGCCGCGGTGCCACTGGATCGGGCGCGGGCACGGCGGGACTGCTGCGCAGATGGCGCGATCCCCGATGAGGGCAGCAGCACAGGCATGGTGGAAGGCGAAGAGGATTTCCAGCACTTCATTATGCGCACCTGGGGCAAAGGCATCGCGCGTCACTTTGCCCTGCCCTACAACCAGAAACTGTGGAAGGTGCCGCTGACCGACATGGAAACTTCATGGCTGGGCGGACGCGTACCGCTGCCCGACCTGGCGCAGATCATTGATGGCGCACTGCAACCGCTGGCGAAGCCGGTTGGCCCCAACGCCCGTTTCGGCTATCCGCTGCGCGGTGGCTTCCAGGCGCTGATGTCCGGCTTTTTGCCGCACCTGAAATGTACGCTGGAAACGGACGCCACCCTGACCCGCCTCTACCCGCAGGCGCACGTCGCGCTGCTGGCGGATGGTCGCCACTACCGTTATGAGCAATTAATCAGCACCATGCCGCTGCCGGAGCTGATTAAACTGATGGGCGATGAAGTGCCGGAGAGTGTGCAACGGGCGGCGCAGCAGCTGCAGTTTGTCTCGGTGCGCTGCGTGAATCTGGGAATTGGCCGCGCCGACCTGACCGAAAAGCACTGGATTTACTATCCTGGCGATACGCTGTTTCACCGCATCTTTGTGCAGGGCAATGCGAGTCCGCACTGCAACCCGCCGGGCGGTTTCGGCTTAACCTGCGAAATCACCTATAACGCGGCCAATCCGCTGCCGCTGGCGGGGGATGCGCTGATTGAGCGCTGCCGTCAGGATTGCATCAGAGTTGGCATGATCACCGCGGACGATCCGCTGCTCTGCGCCTCAGAGGTGGATATGCCTTACGCCTACGTGGTCTATGACCATGCGCGCAGCGCTAACGTGGCGCTGATCCGCCAGTGGCTGCTGACCCAGGACATTCATCTGTCAGGCCGCTACAGCGAGTGGGAATATTACAACTCGGATCACGCCTTCCTTGCCGGTAAACGCGCCGCCGAAAATGTCCGGCTGCAGCATGTCAGCGAACGGACGCTCGGCTGACCCGGCGCAGTCGCTACGAAAGCCGCTGGCTGCACTTCGCGGCTTTCAGCGACTGTAACTGCGTCAGTCGCCGCTCCGCCTTCTGGCTGGCATTGTATTTCGCAATGCCATTGCCCAGCCCGAAATCCCCGACAAAGCCCAGTACGGTCAGTGCATCGAACTGGCCGGTCTGCTCAATATCACTCTGCACGCTGTGCGCTTTCACCAGCTCCTGATCCAGCGCGCTGCAATTCAGCATCGCCGTCTCTTCCGGGGTGACCGCGGACGCCTGCGGATACTGCTTGGTGGCGCAGCCGCTTAATACCAGCGTCAGCAGCACAATTAAAACGCTCTGTTTACTCATTTTTCATTGCCTGTTTTTTTATCCAGTTAACACTGTTATCGGCAGCATCCTCCGGGATCATGAGTCTCTGACCTACCAATAATGGTCGAAACCGCTACGCTAATGTAGGATCCAGCGCGCTGCTGTCAGTTGCAGCGTGTTACCTATAAGAAGTCACGCAGCGAACGCACATTGCCCGTTCATCACTTCTGCCAGACCTTTCAAACAGTTAGCCAGCATGATGCTGTCATCAGCAGCGTTTAAAAAGCAAAGCCTGACCGATAATCAGTGACGAGGCCGCCGCATAAGCAAAGCCAGACACAGAAAATTCGTGCGTCGGGTTTATCAGAGTTTGTTCCAGATGAGGTTTTTCCATGCGTTTTAAAGGATTGAACATCGGATTTTTCATTTTGATTCTGGCTATCGCCACCCTCGCTTTTTTTGAGGTGCTTTCGCCCTATTTCTCGCCGATTTTATGGGCGGCGATTCTGGCGGTGATTTTCCATCCGCTTAAAACGTATCTGCGGGTCCGACTGGGCGAACGAAATGGCCTGGCCGCGTTGATTACCCTGTTCTGTATCTGTCTGATTGTGTTCACACCGCTGGCCATTATCGCCTCATCGCTGGTCGTTGAAACCAATGCGGTCTATCACAAACTGCAGACCAATTCGGCGCAGTTCCCGGCGGTCTTCGCCGATCTTTTGCAGCATCTGCCGCGCTGGGCAAAACATTATCTGGCTGAAAATAACCTGGATAACGCCGAACAGATTCAGCAGAAGCTCTCCTCGTTTGCCCTCAAGGGCGGTCAGTATGTGGCAGGCAGCGCCTTTATCATCGGTAAAGGGACATTCAGCTTCACCGTCGGCTTTGGCGTGATGCTTTATCTGCTGTTCTTCCTGCTGAAAGATGGCTCCTATCTGGTGCATCTGATCCTGGAAGCGCTGCCGCTCTCAACCTACGTGAAGCATCACCTGATGGTGAAGTTTGCGGCCGTGGCGCGCGCGACGGTGAAAGGCACGGTGGTGGTCGGTATTGTTCAGGGTATTCTCGGCGGGCTGGCATTCTGGTTTACCGGTATCGACGGCAGCCTGCTGTGGGGCGCACTGATGGCCTTCCTCTCTCTTATTCCGGCAGTCGGTTCCGCCATTATCTGGGTGCCTGCGGCGATATTCTTCTTCGCCACCGGTGCACTGTGGAAAGGGCTGTTCCTGGTGGGCTTCTTTGTAGTGATTGTCGGACTGGTGGATAACATCCTGCGTCCGCTGCTGGTCGGCAAAGACACTAAAATGCCTGACTATCTGATTCTGATCGCCACGCTGGGCGGCATGGAGATTTACGGCATCAACGGTTTTGTTATCGGTCCGGTGATTGCCGCCCTGTTTATCGCCTGCTGGAACCTGCTCTCCGGACGCGATAACCGCGAAAACATCGAAGCCATCGACGAAGAGTTTATCGAAGAAGGTAAGAAGCAGTCCGATACCGCGGCAGAGGCTGCGGCTGAAGCGGCGGCGGCCTCCGCCGATGCGGCTGCAGAGACGGAAAGGAAAGTCGCGGCGTTAGCCGCCTCGGAGAAAGAAACAGCGGAAAAGAAAGCCTAATCCGTGCCAGGCAAACTCAGGTTAGTATCGCAGTGAGAGCGAGGCCTGCTCAGGAAACACGGTCAGATCGGAAAGGCGCAAAACCCGCCATCCATGGCATGCTCGGCCCGCGCGATTACGCACCTCATCCCTGAGGTGCGCCCGTAAACGGGCTAACGCTTTGCGTTGTTCAAAAACGCTCCCGGCGTTTTTGTCCCAGGCGCGGGACGCTTTCCTCTTCTGACCGTGTTCCCTGCGCGTTGAGCTTATGCGTTGCTGCCAGGGGCATTACGAGTCGGCTTTATCACCCATAAAAAAACCCACCTTTCGGTGGGTTTTTTTTTAACCTGAGAACAACCGCGAATTAGTTAGTCGCTTTGTTTTTCAGATCTTCAGCACCCTGCTTGGTTTTATCCCAGCCTTTCTCAGTGCCTTCTTTGGTTTTGTGCCAGCCTTTCTGCGTACCTTCGGTGATTTTACTGCCGGTGGTATCGCTTTTGCCTTCAGCGGCGTGCTCAGACTTCAGCTTCAGCTCTTTGCCTTCGTTCTGGGTCTGATGCAGTTTTTCCTTCGCGGTATCGGCGCCTTTATGCGCTTCCGCAACGGTGTTGTCTGTGGTGGTAGCAGCAAATACCGGCGAGGCCAGCAAAATAGCAGACAGTGCAATAATTGATTTCTTCATAATTCCCTCTGTATGAATCGTTGCCGTGTAGGTTTTAATCCTGGCATAGTGTTCCCAGGAAAGATTTAAGAATAAACCAGGAATGAAAAAGGGCCAGTTTTCACCAGAAAAAGCCGCCTGTTGTAGCTTTTTCGTCCATTACCAAAGTGCGAGTTGCGGATCGTCGTCCGGTTTCGGCTGGCTTCGGGTGATGCGAGCAGGCGGTGCAGGCTGCTGCATCTGGTGGGTGATCCACTGCAGTAACACCGTCACTATATAGGCCTGCTGTTCCGCGCTCAGCGGCTGGTGCTGTCCGATATTATGCCACTTGCTCAGACAGCCACGACAGCAGGTTGCGGTGGCGTGCTGGGCGATAAACACCGGATGGCCGCGCATCGGCGTCTGCTTGCCATCATTGTCAGGCTGCGCAGGCGCCAGCCGCTGTGCCACAAACTCAGCGGCGTGCTGGCGCAATACCGGCTCGCCTTTGCTGCTCGCATAATCATATTCCGCGCGTCCCAGACGAAAACGCTGGCGGAATGGCGAGCGTGCCAGCCGGGTAAACAGATCGTCAGAAACCTTCATGCTGATTGCCAGTCACTCATATTTACGTCCCGCCAGATAGCGTACGCCCTGCGACCCGAACGCCTCACGATGGAGTTCATTGGGCTGCAGATGAAATGTCTCACCGGGATGGTAGGTGGTATCGCCTTGTTCGGTACTGATGGTGATGTCACCACTGAGAATCAGTGCCAGTGCTTCAAAGGGATGTACGTGATTATCAAACTGGGCGTCGGCTGCACGCTCAATCAACAGAGGCTCGTCAAAACCCTGTTCGGCTAACAATTTTCTGAATTCGTGTTCTGTCATCGCAACTCCTCAGTGTGGATCTGACCCTTAGCAGTGTAGACGATCTTTATCGCTGCTTATGGCACTCAACAGGTTACGTAAAGTAGCGCAAGCAGGGTTGTTCACCGGTCAGGCCAGTGCTGTACTTGCCGTCTCGTTACAGCCATTTTGACATCGGGATAACGCAAAAGTATGTCTCAACAGGAGAAAACTGCCCTGCTGCTGATTAATCAGCGCTCACGCAAAGGACGCGCCGAGGCCAGCCGCGCACAGACGCTGCTGGCTCAGGCCGGATTCACCCTGCTGCAACCGGCCAGAGATGATACCCGCAGCTACAGCGAATTAATCGCGGCGTATGCCCATCGCGTTGATGCGGTGATCGTCGGCGGTGGCGACGGCACGCTTAATGCGGCCGCGCCGGGGCTGATGCAGACCGGCCTGCCGCTGGGTATTTTACCGCTGGGCACCGCCAACGATTTTGCCCGTACGCTGGGCATTCCTGCCAGCCTGGAGTCCGCGATAAAGATTATCGCTGACGGGCAGCTGCGCGCAGTGGACCTGGGTGAAGTGAATCAGCATCTGTTTCTGAACGTCTCCAGCATCGGCTTTTCGGTGGAACTGGCGCGCAACCTCACGGCAGAATCGAAAAAACGCTGGGGAGTGGGCGGTTATGCACTGGCGGCTTTGCGGGTGCTGCGGCAGAGCCGTCCCTTCAGCGCTACGCTGGTGCATCAGGGCCATCGGACGCCGATCAAAACGGTTCAGGTGTCGGTGGGCAATGGACGCTTTTATGGGGGCGGCATGACAGTGGAACAGCGTGCCGCTCCGGATGATGGGTTGCTGGATGTCTACAGTCTGGAGCTACAGCATAGCTGGCAGCTCATTGCGCTGCTGCCCTTTCTGCGGCGCGGCACTCACGGTCGCTGGCGTAACGTGCGGGCATTCAGCGCCACGGAGCTGACGATTGAGACGCGCCGTCCCCATTACATCAATGCAGATGGTGAGATTATCGGTCAGACACCCGCGCATTTTCGTTTGATCGCCAGTGCTCTGCAGGTTTATGTACCGGGCGACAGCGCAGCAAAACAGACCGACCGTGGGCGTCGTAACCAATCGCGGTGAGAAACTAGTGCTGGGTGCTCTTTTTTTCTGCGTAATCGATGTGTTCGGAAAGATTGGCGACCAGCTTTTTCGCCATGTCGAGGGTCAGACCCAGAAACAGGGTCTCCTGCGGGCCCTGTTCACGCGGGGCGTCGGGATCGATATAACCGAATTTCACTACCAGTGCCTGATGGGTGTTCAGGGGACCAATATGCCAGCCGGTAACCGGGTAGAAGGTAAATCGCGTAAATTCATTCATTGAATCCTGACTGTAAAAGCATAACGCTGATTGATAGTCAGGCCAGCTCTGATGATAAAGCATGAGTGGAATACTCAGTCTGAACGAAATCGACAGGATTACAAGGGAAGCGGCAGAACAGGCGCAGCGTGACGCGGTAATAATGCGTGCTGCGTCAATGGCCTGGTGCAGCATAACAAATCACGCATGCGTAACCTGCCCGGCACCGGCGATCGCCTGTCAGGCCTGGTTATCAGTTCGGGGAATAATCGAGATATGGCCGTTAACCTCCAGCACGGCATATTTAATCTGATCAAACCGCTCAAGCCCCTGCCCGGATCGCGCCGCCTCCAGCACATCATCAGGACTGATGCCGGTCATCTTCATGCGCTCGGTCAGCAGATTGCCATTCTCCACCAGGATCACCGGGCCGCCATCGATTACCTGCTCCACCACCGGAAAACGGTTTTTCAGTTTGCCCAGCACGATATCAATCGTCACCAGCGTAATAATGGTTAGCGCCGCGCCGGTCACCGAAAAATCGTCGCCCAGCAGCGCCTGCTGGGTTGCTTCACTGATGATCAACAGCAGTATCAGATCAAAAGAGGTCATCTGCAGCAGGGTGCGTCTGCCGGCGATTTTGATCACCACCATCAGCACCAGATAGATACCCGCCGCACGTAATACCGTTTCCATAAAGCGCCTCTGTCAGGGATAGATCCATTGATTGAAACGGGCCGGAGGATGATCGCCGCTGCTGACGCTGACAGCAATGTGACCGGGATTGCGGGGCTGCAGACCCAGCCAGATCGCGTGATCCGGACCGGTATCACGCGACGAAAAGGTCAGCCGCAGATCGCTGCCAAGGGTGATCGCCTCCAGTGGCTGCGGTTGCAGGGTCTGAATCTGCAAATTATCCAGCGCGCCGTTACCAATGATGATGCTGAACCGCTCAGCCGGCGGTGATTTAAGCCGGATACGCATGTCCATATTGCTCTCAACCCGGCCAAAACGTTCATATTCGACCTGAATCGCGCCATCTGGCGATGCGGCGCTGCCGTTACTCAGCACCCCTTTAGAAAACAATCCGCAGGCCCCCAGAATCACCAGCGCAATCAGGACGTATTCGCCGATGCGCTGAATCAGCCATTCGCGACGTATCCAGCGGATATCTTCTTTTATCGGGTAATCCCGACTGCCTGTGTAATCTTTTTTCACCCTGCGACGACCTCCTGTAAGCACGCCAGCCTCAACGGCTCGCTGCCTGAAGCATAGCTGACCTGGGTCATTTAGCGCGCCGTTCAATCCAGAACGACCAGCTGTGATAGAGCAGCGTCAGCGGCATGGCAATCGCTGCGCCCACCAGCACGAATCCCTGTGTGACCGGCGATGAAGCGCTTTCACTGATGGCGAACTGGTGCGGCACCAGCCACGGATAAAGGCCGCACAGCAACCCGATAAACACGGCCCCGATCAGCATCAGTGCAACAATAAGCTGTAGCAGCGGCCTGGCTCGCCAGAGCGCCAACGGCAAAACGATCCATAGCGTGACGATTGCCACGCCAGCTACTTTTCCCAGCGGTCGCTGCCAGCTCTGCTGCCAGATATCGGCGTTAAAATAGAGTTCGAACAGAAAAATTATCAGCGCCAGCAGCCACCATAACCAGCTTTGCGCTTCCGCCAGGGGTTGCACTCTGTCGCCGATTCGCCAGCCGATCCAGCAACAGGCCAGCAGCGAATTGATTGCCATTAATCCCGCTCCGCTCATCAGCGGAACCAGGCTCAGCCCATCGGGCAGCCCGGTCTGAGGCTGAGCGCTGATGATCATGCCGGCGCACCAGCCCTGAATAAACGTCGCCAGTGCCGAACAACTGGCCATGATGCGGTCGAGCCAGCGGCGTAACCGGGTACTGCTCTGGGCGCGATATTCAAGCGCCATCGCCCGCATCACCAGTGCCAGTAGCATGGTGAACAGCGGCGCGCTCAACTCACTGAGCAGCAGACTGTAGACCGGTGGAAACAGTGCCAGTAAACCGCCCGCGGCCAGCACCAGCCAGGTTTCATTCGCATCCCAGACCGGCAGAATGCTGTGCGTCATCAGTTCACGCTGTTGATCGTCGTGAAACCAGAAAAACAGCATACCCACGCCCAGATCGGTGCCATCCAGTAACAGGTAGAGCAGCAAAGAGAGACAGATGATCATCGCAGACAAATCGGCCATAGCGACTCCTAATGGGGCGTTTTCAGCTCAATGACCACCGGCTCACCCGAGGGGAGTTCACCTTTAACCCGACGCAGCAGATAGCGTAAGCCGAGGGCGAACACCAGGCCGTAGATCATCAGTACCGCCAGGAAAATACTCAGCGTGGTACTCAGGGCCAGTGGTGAGACGCTCTGTGCTGTTCGCACCATGCCATAAACCGTCCACGGCTGACGCCCGACTTCAGTCACCACCCAGCCTGACAGCAGTGCAATAAAGCCTGCCGGTGAAAGCCAGGTCATCCAGCACAGCAAGCGCCCTGATACCGCCATGCGTCCACGCCAGCGCTGAAAATTCGCAGCCAGGGTGGTCAGCAATATGAGCAGCCCCAGCCCCACCATCAGGCGAAAAGCGAAAAAGACCGGTAACACCGGTGGAATCGCATCCGCAGGAAATTCGCTCAGGCTTTTAATATGACCGGAGAGGTTGTGCCGCAGATAGAGCGATCCGAGATTGGGCAGGCTAATCTCCAGATAGTTGCGCTGCGCCTGCTGATCCGGCAGCGCAAACAGTCGCAGGGGTTCGCCCTCGCCCGGCGCAGGAGGATGCCAGCCACCTTCAATCGCGGCCAGTTTGGCGGGCTGATAGTCGCGGGTGTTTTCACCGTGCAGATCGCCCAGTACGATCTGCAGTGGAACGGCAAACAACAGAAAGGTCAGCGCGCTGTTGAGCATCAGTCGCGAAGCAGCCTCCCCGCTGAAATGACGCAGCCGCCACGCCGCCACGCCCATGATCATCACTGCTACTGCAATCAGCGACGCCACCACCATATGGCTGAAGCGCCACGGAAACGAAGGGGCCAGCAATATCGACTGCCAGCTTTCGGCAAGAAAAACACCGTTCTGATCGCGTGTGAAACCGACCGGCGTATGCATCCATGAATTTGCAGCCAGAATCCAGAACGCGCTAAGCAGCGCCCCGACCGCCACCAGACAGGTCACAGCAAAATGCACGCCTGGCCGGATTTTATTGAAGCCAAACAGCATCACGCCGGTCAGGGCCGACTCAAGGAAAAAGGCGACCAGCACCTCATAAAACATCAGCGGCCCGATAACGCCACCCACCTGATGAGAGAAGCGTGCCCAGTGGGTTCCGAACTGAAATTCCATCACCACACCAGAGACCGCGCCGATCGCTACCGTCAGGGAAAAAATCGCCAGCCAGAAATGCAGCGCATCACGGGCGGCCTGCTGTTTTCCCCACAGCCAGCGCGCTTCAAACCACACCAGAAAAGGGGCCAGCCCCAGCGTCAGTGCTGCGAGCGTAATGTGCATGCCCATGGTTAGCGCAAACTGCGTCCGGGCAATCATTAACACCCAGTCGTGATCATTCACAATCGGGCTTTCCCTCCGCGCCACGCGCAGGCAGCGACGGGCAATGTCCTGATGTTAATAAGCGCGGACGGCGAGTTCGTTCGGTCATCAGTCTTTCTCCGGATAAAGATGCGTTGCCACAGATCAGCGCTGCAAAATTTATTTCGCCGGGATGGTCGGGTTATAAGATTGTATTATCAGCGTAGCGAAAAAATAAAAAACCGGCCAGATCAACAGCAGCATGCAATAAATAAGCGGAGCGATAACAGGCTTATTTTACATCATAATTATCTTATTTTACTGAGAGACAGGATTATTAACGCATCTTATTCATCGCTACGCTTAAATAAGCCTAAGCGTAGCGACAGAATAAGCCGCAGCGTGCGATTCCGTTAGTTTACAGCCAGCCGGAGCGACGCAGTTTGGCCCACAGCCCACCGCAGGCCAGCAGGGTCAGCCCCACCGCCAGCGGATAGCCATACAGCGACTTCAGCTCCGGCATATGCTCGAAGTTCATGCCATACATACTGAAGACTACGGTCGGGATCACCAGGATCGCACCCCAGCCTGCCAGCTTTTTCACCACTTCATTCTGCTGCACCGTCACCAGCGCCAGATTGACCTGCATGGCGCTGGTCAGCATTTCGCGCATATCTTCCGCGTCGGTGACGACATGGCGGGCGTGATCCTGCACGTCACGGATGTAGGCGCGCAGCGGACGCGGGATCAGATCTTCATGCAGATGGATCAGCTGATTGCAGATCTCCTCCACGGGCAGCGCCGCATTGCGCAGTTTCAGCAGATGACGCCGCACGGTGTAGACCGACTGCACCGACTTGCGATCAAATTCACTGGTGAAGAGATCGTTCTCCATCTGTCCGACCCGTTCATTCAGCGAGGTAGAGAGCTCAGCATAGCGATCAACAATAAAATCGAGCAGGCAGTAGAGCGGATAAGCGGGGCCAAACTTCAGTAGCGCCGGGTTTTCAGCCGCCCGCTGCCGCACCGGGGTGTAGCTTTCAGAGGCGCCGTGACGGATGCTGATCAGGAAGTTTTTTCCGACAAAAAGATGCGTTTCGCCCAGTTCGCAGCTGTCATCCTTAGCGCACACCGTTTTCACTACGATAAACAGCGATTCGCCATAGTGTTCGATTTTAGGTCGCTGATGGGCATTGAGCGCATCCTCAACCGCCAGTTCATGAAGGCCGAACTCCTCTTTAATCTTCGCCATAAACTCAGCGTCTGGCTGCCACAGCCCGAGCCAGATAAATGCTTCCGGCTCTTTGATCACTTCACTGATATCATCGACTTCGACCTCTTCGCCCGCACATCCCGGACGATACACCCTGCTGCTTACGATCATCTTCTGCTTTCCCGTTGTGACAGTACATGCAGCTTAGCCAATCCCGCACCTGTAACCGGATAAAAACCGTAAGGATTTGCTGCGACGCTGTTCGATCAGCGGCTTACCACTTCAGCCCCAATCCGGTAGAGAAAATGCCTTCGTTCAGGGTATCCGGTATGCCGCTGACCAGATTACGGTGATAGCCAACATGCAGCGTTGACCACGAAGTCAGGCTGTAGCGCAGGCCGACTTCGGCATCCAGCATAAATACGCCGTCATCATCCAGCGAATGGCCGACATCGCCATTGCTGTAAAGCGTGACCGACTTGCCCAGCAGATAGCGCTGATAGTTCCAGCGCAGCGAGCCGCCAAAGTGCCGCTCTTCCCGGTCATCGCTGTAGCCATACTCAAAGGCACCGCCCAGCACCGAGAGTGAGAACGCGCTGAGTTCGGTGTCCCACAACTGATAACCAGGCCCGGTGCCGATCAGCGCCTGACGTGACAGATTCTCCACCCAGTCGCGCTTGTAGGTGGCACGGGTCTGCCAGAAGAACTGCTCTCTGACCAGATAGTCAAAGGCGTAGCGCAGGCTGTAGTTATCGGTATTGATGTCCTTGTTTTCCTGCTCGCGATTGTAGGTCGCGCCGATATCGTGACGCCATTTTCCCTGGTTCAGTTTCGTGTTAAGCGCGAAGCTGTAGTCGTCAGTTTTGGTCGAGGCTTTTTTGACCTTCACGCCCGCATCGATGTTGCCGGTCCAGGCAAGCTGATCGCTGCGGACTTTGGCTTTCATAAACTCATCAATGCGCCGCAGCGAGACCTGCTGCTCCTGCTCGTTGCGTTCCACCCAGACATAGCCGGGATCGGATGAGGAGAGCCGCACCTGATAATGTTCGCCGGTCTTTTTGTTTTCGACATTTACCGGATTCTCGCTGGCGAGCGTACTGACCGCACTCCAGTCCAGCGTGACGGTACCGGCGTAGTGTGTCTCTATCGCCAGCTTGCCGTCGCTGAGATAACGAATCGTACCGGTCAGCCGATCGCCATTATTCAGCCAGACGGTATCGGCAGTGGCCTGCTGTGCCCATCCGGCGCAGCAACTGATGACCAGCAGCGGGATAAACGAGGTGGCGCAACGCATAGCTTTCCCTGTAAAGGCGTCGTCTTGCACGGGCGACGCGTCACCGCAAATTCTGACCTGACAATTAAGCCGATTCTGCGACGATATGCAATGCGCCGCCTGGGTCAGGAGAGATCGTGCAGTGCTTTGCCGAGCGGTGGAGTAATAGCGAAGTCCGTAAAACTCATCGCCAGCCCTTCACGTTCAGGCGAGCAGCCCATCACTCCGACAAACCGCCGCGCCTGACCGGGCCACGGGCAGAGCCGTAACAGCGGCCAGCTCACGCCGTCGGTAGAGTACTGAATTCTTAAGGCCGCATTTTCCAGCGTGGCACGCAGCCAGAACTGTCGCGCATCGCCAGGAAACACGCCGGTAGACCAGTCGGAAAACTCGCGCGTCACCACGCTGCCAATGGCGGGCTGGTCATCGTTAAACTCAATGCCCGCCTTAACCCAGTGCGTTTCGTTATCCTGAATAAACAGCCCGGCCTGATCGTAGAGCTGACTGAAATCCGCCCTTACCTGCACCTGAACGGTAAAGTCATTTTCCACCCAGAAGCCGAAAGCGTGGCCGCTGTGCCGTTCGAAGCCGTACCAGGTACGCTGCCAGAAATCGCTGTTCAGCGCGGTTTCGAACCTCAGCGTATCGCCATCCAGACTGTGTACCGGCGGCTGATTAATCCAGACGCCACCTTCAGTGGTAATGGAACTGACTGCTGTCATAGGCACTCCTTTGGGTAAGTTAAACCGCCCGCGTGCTGGCCGATCTGCGGTGTGGCGATTGACCTGATTATCATAGCGTTGATTGGTGAACGGGCGGCAGACGATTGCGGCAAATCTGATGGTGTCGATGTGGCAGGCAGTGAGGTCAGCAGACCCGTGGCTGCAGACACTCCGGCTCTGTTTGCGGTTTCGCTTATATGCCCTTTATTCTCCTGCCGGCAATAAATAACAACGACCAGGTCCAGCTCACTGAACTATTTCATTTTGTTAATCCCCTGGCGAAAACAGCATTTAACAACCAGGCTTGTTTTGTCTGAGGGCAACTGAACTCATTAAATATAAGGATTAAGCCACCATGGTAGATAAATCAGAGATTTTAGATCACGCGCAGGTTGTTGATGTGAATGGCGAACATGTCGGGATTGTCGACCACTTCGAAGGCGACGACAAAATTAAGCTGGCGAAAAGCGATCCTGAAGCGGGCGGCAAACACCACATTATTCCATTCAGCTGGGTGAAAGAGGTTGATGATAATAAAGTCATCCTGTCTAAAGCCAAAGCGGATGTTGAAAGTGAGTGGCAGTCTGCATAAAACATTAGCCGTGGCGCCCGCCACGGCTTATTTTATTTATTCCGCAATGTAATTTCCGCCTCCTGCCCTGCCCATCTTTAATTTATTACTGCTTTATATTTCACACCGTATGAAACGTCTTCAGCAATATCTGTCAGATTTTTACTTTCCATGACGCGGTGCTCCCTGTTTTTATGCCCAATGGCGGGTTGTCGTAAGCGGAGGGTTTGAGTGGATCATCATGGCATTGCGACGGGAGGGGAAAAACCACCAGAATGGCACAGCACTTTGCCGGATCTCTGTCGGTATCCGGCGGGCATAAGAAACGGCGGGTGAAGTAAAACCTGAGATCCTCACCCGCTGCGGGTTATTCCTGTTTTGCTGCGCGATCCCGCAGCACTTCACCCACCACCGGAACCGCTGAAAAGGCATTTGGCCAGCCAGCATAGAACGCGGCCTGAGTGATAATCTCGCCCGCTTCTTCAGCCGTCAATCCGTTGTCCATCGCCCGGTTGAGATGGTAGCTAATTTGCGCACTTTGTCCCGAAGCAATCAGCGCGCTGACCGTCACCAGACTTCTGTCACGAGGCTGTAGCGCTGGCCGCTGCCACAGATTGAGAAACAGCGGATCGGCGGTGAATCTGACCAGCCCGGGCGAGATCGGCCCCACATTTTTCTCCACCGTTGCAGAACGCTGCTGTTCTGCTGTCTGATTCAGTGGCAGCAGTGCCGGAGAGGCTTCGGCCAGTTGATCGGCACCAATGCCTCGCGCCTGAAACACATTTTTGGTCACCGCAATTGCGGACATCGCATTGGGCCAGCCGGAATAGAACGCCAGGTGAGTGATAATTTCGGAGACTTCAGCAGGCGTCACTCCACTATCGAGCGCCACACCGGCGTAATGTTGTAACTCAGCAGGCTGGTTGCGGGCGATGAGAATGGCAAGCGTGACGATACTGCGGTCACGGATCGAAAGTGCATCGCGTTTCCAGAGATCATCAGTTATCGCTTCACGTCCGAAACGAGCCAGTGCGGGAGAGACGGACTCAATGTCGGCAACCGAAAGGCTGGATGGATTGACGTTCAACATAGTTTCACCTCTTTTGGGTTCAGCAGCGGCCAGGTCGGCCAGCATCATGGAGATCGCGGCGGCGGCAATCACTTTTTTCATCCTCTGATCAGCTCCCTGGTAAAGGTCAGTTAACAAAAGAATTGAGAGCGCCGCGGTTTTTCAGCAGAGCAGGCACCACGGGGATCGCCTCTTTGCGGTCGGTCATCTCAGCTGTCAGCCGGATATAGTCGCGAAAATGGGGCGTTTCGCGGTGCTGCTGATAGGCGGCGTCACTGGCGTAGATTTCATAGAAGAACCAGCGATATCTGTTTTTCGTATCGGTCGCGGCATACATCGCCAGTACGCCCGGTTCCACCTTCAGTGATTCCGCCATTTCAGGCAGCACAATATCGCGGAATGCCTGCTGATCGGCCGGTTTCACGTCAACAATCACCAGGTTATTAATGGTTTCTTTATTCTGTACGAAGGGTTTATCACCCAGAAACTGCGGCTCCAGCACGGCGCTCTTTTTCTGGCCGATAAGATCAGGTGCGCGTGTAATAAAAGACCGGTACGGCTCTGAACTGAGATGTTGCTGGTATGCATCTTCACTCGCATAAATTTCAATCATATAAGCCTGATGAGCATTTTCTTTATGTTTCAGTGAATACATCGCCAGCGTACCTGGTTGCTCTGCCAGCGAACGGGTAATATTATCTCTGGCAGCTTCATCGTACTGTCCGTTTTTCCCGGCCTTAATTTCCATTTCATGCAGATTAATGACACGGTTTGTGGGGTCTGTTAAAGCGGCTGCCGATGCCGGCCCGGCCATCAGCAGAGTCAGAGTCAGAGTCAGAGCGGTAATATTGTTCACGGTCTGCCTTAATTATCGGATGAGGTGATTTGCGATTCATTCGGTGTATTAACGGGCGTGATTTCTGTTTCATCTGGCTATTAAGCCGTTGTGAGTTCCGCATTGAGCTGAGCAATGAGTCGCGACGCGTGTTGCTTTGCTGCAGCAATTTGCTGCGTGATAATAGTTTCATTACGACTGGCATAGCTTATCCCGCAGGTATAAACCGGTTTCTGCATCTCCAGCTTGCAGAGTCGGGCGGTGGTTTCAAACTGAATCAGATAATCCTCCAGCTGATGACCAAAGACGCCATCTGCCGCGTATAACGCCTGCGGTGCGCCAGTGGTGAAGGAGAGGATCAGTTTTTTACCGCCGAGTCTGGCCGTTGATCCGTGCGCAAACCCATGAACAAATACGTCATCCAGCCATAACTTCATGAGCCCTGGCAGCGAATACCAGGAGAAGGGAAATTGCCAGACGATAATATCTGCCTTCAGCAGTGCATCCTGTTCGGCGCTGATATTGATGTTGTTGTCCGGATAAAGTGCATCCAGACGACGGATTTCAGCATCAGGCAGCGCAGAAGCGACTTCATTAAGAATGGTAGCGTTACCGACCGAATGGCTCAGGTCAGGATGACCGGAAATAATTAATATATTTTTCATTTTCAGTTTTTAATCATCTATTTTTTAACAGATAGCCAGGCGTTGGCGATGCCATCACGCGCTGGGTACTTTTTGCCGTCCGGCACCGTTTAATCAAATCCAATCGCTACTGCATCCGCCTTTTATGCCGTTAGCGCTTCACGCGGCGTTTTTACTGCGCCGCCTGCCTGACACCTGTCGGATGACTGGTGACAACACACGGTAGCGGTTTGCGACTGATCATTGGGTCGCGCCCTCTTGCTGAAGCTTATACTCCGCAGCGAACAGGCTTTCCCAGTTGGTGAATGCTCCCAACGGGATGCAGTCAAAACTCAGCAGACCGGCTTTTGCCAGCGGAAAGTCAGCCAGCAGGCTTTGGGCCTGTTCCACCGAGTCGCATTCAAGGAAGATCGCAACGCCGGGTCGATCCTGTCGGTAGTAAATATCGCGTAGCGCACCGGATTTATACAGACTCCAGGCATGGAAAGCTTCGGCAGCCAGATGAGGGTGATACTTTTCCAGCGTGGCATCGGGGGCGGGTTTATCCAGACACAAAATTCGCATAGCAATCTCCTGAGATTCACGGCCAGGGGGGAACTGATAAGGAGTATATGCTCGCGATTTAGTGAAGATTAGGCCACTATTGACTCAAAGATATTTAGCCTGTGGCTAATAATAAGCAGCCCGATTGTGTCAGGATTATCCCGTGAACAACGCCATCTATAACCAGATACGCATCTTCCAGAGCATTGCCCGCGAAGGGAATATTTCATCGGCTGCGCGCAAACTGGAGATTACTCCCCCCTCTGTCAGTAAGGCGCTGAAGCTACTTGAAGCGCACATCGGTCATCCGCTATTTGTGCGAACCACGCGCCGTATTGAGCTGACCGATGCCGGACAGCAGCTGCTGGAACAAACCTCAGCAGCGGTAGCCTCGCTGGAAAAATCGCTGGAAAGCATCCGTGACCAGAATCAGGAACCGTCGGGACTGGTCAGAATCACCCTTTCGCGCTTTGCTTATCTGCTGGTGCTGAAACCTGCGATGGCCGCTTTCTGCCAGCAATATCCCGGTATTCAGCTGGAAATTTCGGTATACGATGGCACCGTGAACATCATTGATGAACGTTTTGATCTGGGGATCCGGTTTGGTGACATTCTGGAAGGTGGCGTGGTGGCGCGCCCGCTGATGAAGCCGTTTCGCGAAGGTTTGTATGCCTCTTCTACCTACCTGGCAGCGTTCGGTATTCCAGAGTCTCCGTCTGACCTGCATCAGCACCGGCTTATCGGTTACCGGTTTATCACCAATAATCGTATTCTGCCGCTGATTCTGGATCATCATGGCGAACAGCTGACCGTTGAGATGCCGGGTCAGTTGATGAGTAATGATATTGAGGTGATGGCTGATGGCATTCGCAACGGGCTGGGTATCGGGCGACTGTTTGAACCGGTTCATAATTTACAACCGGATAAAGAGGAATTTATTCCGGTGATGGAGCGTTACTGGAAAACTTATCCGCCGGTTTATCTCTATTATCCTAAAAGCGCGGGTAAAACGAAAAGAGTAAAAACGTTAATCGACTTTCTGCTTAAGCACACTGCGGGTTAAGCACCTGTTACTGATAGCGGGCTTACTGAATACGGCTAATGGCAGATATTTATGACGAGATTTCGCCTGTTTTATTTCGTATATTCCGAACGGCGATTGCTTTCAATTAATTGCATTTTTTTGAGATCGTTATCGTAAAATTCGCTGTTTATCAGATGATTAAAGTCACTGATTTACATCGATTTTCAGCTGGACTTTTCCTGCAATAGTTGATTATATGTACAGGTATTTAGCGCGATACAGAGGTGTTGGAGCACCCCTGTATCGCTAATCACAACCACTATTGAGTGAGAATAGAGATCATGACTGATTCAGAGTGTAATGCAGTTGGTTTAAATTCAGAAGCCCCTTCCGTTACCCAGCGCAAATTAACGGTGAGTTATGCCAGCCGGTATCCCAGTTACGCGCGTATTCCGTCGATTATCATGAAAGGCCAGTGGCTGGCTACCGCCGGATTTACCACTGGCACCGAAGTAGAAGTAAAAGTCACGGCGGGCCGTATCGTGCTGACCGTGAAACCACCAGAGCCGGTCGATGAGCAACTGGTTAACGCGTTAGCGCAGCTGAATAAGCTGCCCGCCAGGAAACAGAAGCAGGTTCTGGCTTTGTCGGGTGTGATTGCGGGTCAGATTTAATTTCTGCTGAAGAGATGCCGCTTCTGGTTGGGGAGCGGCAGATTAGTATTGCTGGCAATGATTATCCGCGTTTCTATATTTAAAGGATCTTTTTCCCCGCCAGCGTAGCGCTCCCCTGTTTTAATCGCCTTTTATAATGAGAGGACAGATAATCTATAGATTGGAATGATTTCAGGAGCATTAGTAAATAGTTATAAGCTGGTTGCTATCGGAAAATAAAGATTATCTATTTACTCACTATGTTTTTGTAAGAATCGTACTACTATAAAATGAGTGCAAAAAATCCAGCAATTAACAATCTACAAAAATCAGCGCTTACATCCTCTGGTGAATTTATATGATTTCCATGCTAAGTTCAGAGGCGTAACAAAATAGACCACAAGGAATGCAAACGTCAGAACAACAATATATGGAATGGAATCTGAAGGCTCTGCATTGAAAATGCCATCCATTCCAATAAGCATCAAAATAATAAGAGCAATAACTCCGCCCCAGAAGCGTTTACTTAGATCAATTACGAGGCTCTGAAGTGTATCTTTTTTTGACTCGTCTTTTTTTATAATACTTTTGAGTTTACCGATCTCTTTAGCGGAGAAGCCGTTATTATAGAGTTCTTGCTCAAATTCGCTCATCTGATTCATCCTGAATGACATTGTGATACGTGCGAAATATAGCACAGTGAACCCGGCCCATGCTAACCCACCTGTTTACATGGGCGGCAACGGTACCGCCCGATGATATTGTCTGCGCTGCTGTCATTGCTGTGGTGTAACCCGTTAATCCCGCGTTGGCTGCCCTCCTTAAGTGCTCTATCAATGCGCCTGTTACAACTGACTAATAAGCGGCCAGCAATACAGCTGCTGAAAGCCGGTTGGTGTGGCCAACGCAGCTCTGGCTGTACCCTGATGAGATGCGATCCAGAGGTAAGAGAAAAATGTGATGCACATCACAAGGTAAGCGAAGTGCTGAAAAAGTTATTAACTTATTACTCTCTTGCAAAATCAGGCATCTTTCTCAGACTTAAGAGTCAACCTTAGCTAAGGAGGAAACATGACTGACGAATTCAAAAAGTGCATCGAAGCCTGCTATCTCTGCGCAGCAGCTTGTGATAACTGTGCCGCATCATGCCTGGCTGAAGAAGAGCTTGAAATGATGCGTGAATGCATCAGGATGGACATGCAATGCGCCAACATATGCCGCCTGGCAGCTCAGTTTATGACCTTAAAAAGTGAGTTTGCCAAAGAACTTTGCCGCGTTTGCGCTGATGTCTGTCAGAAATGCGGAGATGAGTGTGGTAAGCACGAACATGACCATTGTCAGGAATGCTCAAAAGCCTGCCATCTCTGTGCAGAGCAATGCCGAAAGATGGCAGCATAAACTTTATCAACATAAAAACCCGCTTCGGCGGGTTTTTTATTGGCAAGCGGAAATATAAAAACCTCGTAACGGCGAGGTGACAAATTGCAACGCTAAAATTATCTCGGGGACACGGAAGAGACATTCGATATGTGCGTTCACGGTTATCGGTGGCGTTGACCGCGACAGTAGTTACTTCATCGGGTCTGACTGAGTGATAAATGATGTATACCGGTTGGCTGGTCCGGCTTCTGCCATCATCCCGGATAGTCATGATGCATGTATAAATCCACACTAACTGGCGGGATTAAGCCCAGGTTATGATCTGATTTCAATGGCTACCCGGGGTCACAACAGCCGGTTAATTAAACAGACAAACCAGCGCGAGATGAAGCAGCGTGGATATAACGATTAACCCTCGTCAATCTCTTCAGATAAGGTTAAAAATGAAAATAATTACAATTGCAGCGACCATTTTATTACTCACAGCCTGTGTATCCCATAATGACAGACAACACGCTGTGGGCATGGCTAACCCAGCCTCTGTGTATTGTGAAAAGATGGGCGGCAAGCTGGACATAGTTAAGGGCCCGGATGGTGAATCAGGTTACTGTACTCTGCCAGGCGGGGAGCGCATCGAGGAGTGGGCACTGTACAGAAGGGATAACCAGTAGGCTCGCTGGTCGGAAGGGATATCAGGGCAGCTATCAAGGAGCCGTAAGAATGGGATGTGGCTTTATGAAAGGAGGATTACCAGCATACGGCCGCATTGATGTTCCTGATTTCACAAAATGTGAAGTGCGATGAAAATACTGATATTTATTATATTATTCTCCGCAACCTGGTTTCTCATACCTGATGGCATCATCAGATCCCTTATAGAAGGCCACATTAGCGGTGATGGTGAAGGCGCTATAGATAGTTTCGAATTCACAGTGATTGCACTTAAGGCGGTGCTTTCGGTTCTGCTGGCCTTTATCGGTGCCTGGCTATATCGCAAAGCTAACCAACGATAACGAAGCGACATTCAAGAAGCTGTTCATCGACGGTATCCACAAGTACCTCAAGGGGCTGAACCCGCGGTGGCCTATGATGCCGGTTAGAGGGGAGCAGATCAGAACGGGATTGCACACCAGATGAGTGTGACTTTCAATAGATGCTAATAGACATCCGAATAAATTAACCTGGCTAAACGCCTTGATATTCGCGGAGTTAGTAGACTTTAAGAAGCTTCAGAAGGGAGAATTTGGTACCCCTACAGGATTCAAACCTTCTGACCAGTCTACTGCTCTATATGTGATTTTTTTATTTCAATTTGTGATCTGCTCCCAAAAATGCCCCCTTAGAAAACGACCACTCTCACGGCTGAGGTTCATCACTGCATGATTATGTGGGCGTAAATGACTCTGAACATAGTAAATGTTAAAAAAATTCTTAATTTACCTCACAAACAGAAAATGTATAATACTTAATCATTTGACTGAAAGGGATTGATTTTGAATGAAAGGAATCGACAAAAAACTTATCATCTTCACTACAAAAAAAAGATTCAATGACAGAAATGCTGATGACATGCAAAGTGGCGACATGGATGCTGATATACTGAAAAAGCATTGTCATCTCGGGCAAGTATCAACTTTCATCGACTGGACTACTTTTGGTCCCTCCTATCAGCATCCTGCTACTAATTCTATACAGCCAGTTAGTAGAGAAAAAGCCATTGCGATGTTATATGATGAGCTAAGATCTCAGTCCTATGCCTTTTCTTTCCGAGGAACATACCAGGGCTTGATCATAAATCTTTTCAATCATATGCAACGTAGTAATGGAAATGATTTTCATCATCCGTTTATGGATAATGCCTACAGAAATCTCATTTTGAGTGACAACTCTATCGATAGCACATTATCCATAATTAAAAACACTATCGAGCAATTTGATTTTAATAAGTCACAATTGACGAAAGAACATTTTTCAAATGTGTTATCTAAAAGTCGTTTACCAAAATACACAAGATGGAAAGATTTCGTCAATGGAATGGGCATTACCGTCCATGACATAAACAGCACGGAAATTTCTATAGAAAGCCTGACCTTCCAGGGCAATAAATATACTGCGACTATCAAATACAGAGCACAAGACCATTTTGGCTTAGATAAAGAAGATATCTTAAAAGCTAAATTCAACTCAATTACTTTCTTTAGAATATGGTTCGTTCTACAGAGGGCTAAGCATTTAGCTCAAAAGCCATTTTTCACAAATTTCGAAGCAACTATAACATTGACAGGAGAAAACAATGTTTAAATACAAAAGGATTGGAGCAGTTCTGATTTTATTAATATCAGTATATTGCATATGGATTGCTGTAAGACCAGCAAAAATAGTCAGAGTTGATAATGGTGCAGTTTTTGTAGAACATTTACCGATGACTACAGAAGGAAAACTAAAATGGTGGTTAGAAAACAAAGATTCGCTTCAGAATAAATATCATATTATCAACACCCCAGATAACTTCACTGTTATCATCATGAACTTCGATGGTTATGAAAAGTTACCAACAGGAACCAGAGATGGTTCAATTGATGACTATACCTGCTTTGATGATACTAATGGCGAGCATAAGAAATGTGTATATAACAGCATAGCATTAGTTATAAGAGGAAGTGTTGGCAGAAAAGCATTTATAAACATAGGCGATAAAACATATATACAGAGTTCTGATGGTAGAGTAACATTAAAATAAAAAAGATATTTATTACCAAATTGCTTCGAGGTTTAAATAGTCTAATCAGGTAAGTCAGGCTATTTCAAAATGTTTTTGACTAAATTATTTTTTAACAACCACATCATCTTTTTTAAGAAGAACAGAATTTATTTTGCTTTTCTCTTCTTCAATCATTTTTGTTTGAGTTATATTTATAATCTTATTAGCATCAACATCAGAATACGAAGACTGAAAAAAACCATTAGTCAACACTATTGTATTCAACAAGTTCGGTTAATTCAAAACATTCACCTATGCTCACGATTTTTAAGCAATCCTGAGAGGCGTAATACTCTCTAAATATAATATAAAAAATCTTCAGCAGGATACATTCTATAGCTTTCAGTAATTTTATTTTGTTCTAATAAATCTACTAAATCATCATGCACTTTGTTAAGAACTCTTTTGCCTCAGCAAATGATATTTGTTCATCTTTCATTTTATCTTTACTCATAAAACCCTCCATTTTCATTTATAATTCCTTTAACACACATTTATTTTTGTCAATATAATTCACATAAAACCTAATGGAGATTTTTGGAAGAACTAATTGTCAGAGTGAATTATGTCTTCACTAATCGCCGTGTAAGCAAGTCACAGCACATGGGAAAAGACACTCTTAACAGGGCCATAGCTAAGCTTTGCGGTATTGAGCCTGGCAGGAAGAAGCAACCGCCCAATGTTATGGGTGATATTGAATATTTTACCGTTCATGATCTGCTAAGAACGAACCGGAGCTTACTATGCCACTATACCCGCTTCTCTTTACCAGCTATACGGTATTTGAGTCTCCAGCTTTTGGCTCCGTTTGGAAATATTTCAAGATACATACCACCACCATCGGCAGGTTTGTATGACTTTTCTTTTGGCTTAGCAGAGTCAATTTGTCGGGCTGTCAACTTCATTTGGGGGCATCCAGTTGATTGAACCCGGCAATGCCCCCTATCCTGCCCCCAATCGAAACAAGAACGCAATAGGTGACCCTGGACCAAACTGGACCACAGAGAATTGTTATATTCTGATTTTAAAGGAAAAAGCAGACTGGAAAGGATGTTAACAGAAGAAAATATGGTACGCCCTACAGGATTCGAACCTGTGACCTACGGCTTAGAAGGCCGGTGCTCTATCCAACTGAGCTAAGGGCGCATGGAGATGGCACGGATTATACGTCGGGAAGCGGGTACGTCAACGTTTTTGCCGTTTCTCCGCAGCGAAGTGCTGCGGTAATGACCAATTGACGTCAGTGGCGCCTGCGCCATTCGCTGAGCGACACGAGTTTACCGTTGTCGGTAAATTCTCCTTCCAGCTCAATCCCTTGTGTTGTGAAACGCGCATTGTATTGCTCACGAAGTGCATGCAGCTCCTGGATGTCCGGCTCCAGCTGGCGCAGAAAGCCCAGCGCGAGCAGCAGCTGCTGGCGGCTAATAAGCGGTGGAAAACCGGCTCGACTGAGAATCGCATGCCAGCGCTGGCTGTTCTCCTCGCTGCCGTCAACAATGAACACCTGCCAGATCAGCAGTACCGCTGCGCCATTATGCAGGTGCGTTTCATTATCCTTACTGAGATAGTCGGTAAATTCTTTCGCCGCCTCTTTCCCCATCATAGAGATCATTGATTCCACCTGTACAGGTGGCAGCTGCAGCCGTTTGCTGAGCCGCTGAGCGGCGTGGCGTGAGCCAGCAGTGAGCAGCTGAAATCCAGCGACAAACACCACCGCCAGAGTAGCAAGCATTATCCAAATCATTACATCGTCCCCGGATTGTCCTGCAGATATCATACGCATGCAGGCTGGCACTCGTCGCGACGAAAAAGCCGGAAAGCACATACGCGTCTGAAACTGTAACTGACAGCGCGCCGCGCTTCTGACAAAATACCCCCCTTCCCCGATTCAACACAACACAGTGGATTTCCTCTCTGATGGCAGCAAAAATTATTGACGGTAAAACGATTGCGCAGCAGGTGCGCGTTGAGGTTGCGGAAAAAGTGAAGCAGCGTCTGGCCGCCGGAAAACGCGCGCCGGGTCTGGCAGTGGTTCTGGTGGGTGAAAACCCGGCATCGCAGATCTACGTGGCCAGCAAACGCCGCGCCTGTGAAGAGGTCGGTTTCCACTCCCGCTCTTACGATCTGCCTGCTACGACCCGCGAAGCTGAGCTGCTGGAGCTGATTGATGCGCTCAATCAGGACGACGAAATCGATGGCATTCTGGTGCAGCTGCCACTGCCAGCCGGCATTGATAATGTCAAAGTGCTGGAGCGCATCACGCCTGATAAAGATGTCGATGGATTCCACCCCTATAACGTCGGTCGTTTGTGTCAGCGTGCGCCAACCCTGCGTCCCTGCACGCCACGCGGTATCGTGACGCTGCTGGAGCGCTACAACATTGACACCTACGGCCTGAATGCCGTAGTGGTTGGCGCATCCAACATTGTTGGTCGTCCGATGAGTATGGAACTGCTGCTGGCGGGCTGCACCACGACCGTCACTCATCGCTTTACCAAAGATTTGCGTCATCACGTTGAGCATGCCGATCTGCTGGTCGTTGCAGTGGGTAAGCCAGGGTTTATTCCGGGTGACTGGATCAAACCGGGCGCCATCGTCATCGACGTGGGCATTAACCGGCTGGAGAGCGGCAAAGTCGTGGGCGATGTTGATTTTGACAGTGCATCCGAGCGCGCCTCCTACATTACCCCGGTGCCGGGCGGTGTTGGTCCGATGACAGTAGCTACACTGATTCAAAACACGCTGCAGGCGTGCGAAGAGTTTCATGATAAAGAGGTGGTTTAAATGACAAGTTTTTCACTGAGTAAATTCCCGCACGTCGATCTGTGTGACCTGCTGAAACTGGAAGGATGGGTTCAGAGCGGCGCACAGGCGAAAGTCGTGATTGCCGAGGGTGAAGTGAAGGTCAACGGTGCGGTAGAAACCCGCAAGCGCTGCAAAATCGTAGCCGGTCAGACCGTAGAGTTCGCGGGTTTCCGCATTACTGTGGTCGAGTAATTTCCGGGCGTCCCTGCGGGGACGCTGTTACACCCGCTCATCTCCCTTCACGCACGTCTCCCCTTCCCGCTGTTCCAGTACAATATGATTCACCGCCGTATGCTGCGCTATCAACGTCGCGAGCCGGGGTGAATGGCTGGTGATCCAGAGCTGACTGAACTCGCTGGCTTCGGCGATTAAGCGCGCCAGCGCAGGCAACAGATCTTCATGCAGGCTGTTTTCCGGCTCATTCAGTGCCATAAAGGCTGGCGGACGTGGGCTGAGCAGTGCGACAACCAGACAGAGAAACCGCAGCGTGCCATCAGAAAACTCGGCGCTCTCCAGCGGACGCAGAATGCCCTGGCGCGACATCAGCATCTGGAAACGGCCATTCTGCACATCGACATCAAACTGGCTGTCGGGAAACGCCTGTTCCATCACCTCAGACAGGAGTTCGGAATGACCGCGCTCAACAATGGTCGCCCAGGCCGCCGCCAGATTGCTGCCATCATGGCTCAGCACCGGCGCACGCACACCAATCTGCGGCGCACGTATCGGTGAGCCAGGCCAGACCGCAAACTCATGGTAGAAGCGCCACTGCTGCAGACGTTCGCGCAGCTGCGAAAGCTCCGGATAGCGATGCGGTTCGCCAAGCTGACCAAACAGCGACTCTTCGGGATGCAGCACCGCCGGATAGGCGACGCGCTCGCCCTCAACGTTGTGCAGAAAGGCGGTCTGATTTTCGCGCTGCATAATACAGGCGGAAGGGCGACGCTGCTGACCGCTCAGCCAGAGTCGCTCCTGCTTCACCAGCGGATCAAGATTGAACAGACTGGTCACCAGCGGCTCGGGAAAGCCAATCTCCAGCTGGTAATCCATGTCATTCATTACCACGGCCAGCTCCAGGCGCTTTGGATCGTGTCGGCGATCGCCCCGGCGTAAGCCGCCCGCCCACATCGCTTTCTGAATGCCACCTTCTTCAGCCAGCGCCAGTGCCAGGCGACCGCTGGCCGCCTCATGCAGCAGCCGCACCGCTTTGTAGAGGTTGGATTTACCGCAGCCGTTAGGACCGCTCACCACATTCAGTTGCTGCAGCGACAGCGTCAGGTTACGTATCGAGCGGAAGCCACGGATCTGAATCTGTTCAATCGCCATAATAAAAAAGGGCGATTGCTCGCCCTCTCCGGTTTATTTTCGACGCCAGCTGGAGCCCTGCGGCCCATCCTCGACGATGACACCCAGCGCGTTAAGCTTGTCGCGCGCGATGTCCGCTTCCGCCCAGGCTTTGGCGGCGCGCGCATCGGCACGGGCTTTCACCCAGTGCTCAATCTCGGCAACCTCTTCGTCATTGACCTGCGCGCCGCTTTGCAGGAACAGCTCAGGATCCTGCTGCAGGATGCCCAGCACGTTGGCCATCTCGCGCAGCTTCGACGCCAGCCCATGTGCTGAAGCGCCATCTTCACTTTTCAGGCGGTTCACTTCACGCGCCATGTCGAACAGTACCGAATAGGCTTCCGGGGTGTTGAAATCATCATCCATTGCGCTGCGGAACCGCGCTTCAAAGGCTTCGCCGCCGTGGGCAGGCACGCTGCTGTCGGTGTGACGCAGTGCCGTATAGAGACGCTCCAGCGCCGCACGCGCCTGATTCAGATTATCTTCGCCGTAGTTAAGCTGGCTGCGATAGTGACCGGACATCAGGAAGTAACGCACCGTCTCCGCATCATAATGTTGCAGCACGTCACGCACGGTAAAGAAGTTACCGAGCGATTTGGACATCTTCTCGCGGTCAACCATCACCATGCCGGAGTGCATCCAGTAGTTGACGTAAGGGCCGTCATGGGCGCAGCTCGACTGGGCGATTTCGTTTTCATGGTGCGGGAACATCAGATCGGAGCCGCCGCCGTGGATATCGAAATGGGTGCCCAGCTGTTTGCAGTTCATTGCCGAGCACTCGATGTGCCAGCCGGGACGACCGTTACCCCACGGCGATGACCAGGCTGGCTCATCCGCTTTGGACATTTTCCACAGCACGAAATCCATCGGGTTGCGCTTCACGTCGGCGACTTCAACGCGCGCACCCGCCTGCAACTGCTCCAGATCCTGACGCGACAGCGCGCCGTAATCGGTGTCGCTCAGCACATCGAACATCACGTCGCCATTGTCCGCCACATAAGCGTGACCGCGAGCGATCAGTGTTTCCACCAGCTCGATAATCTCAGCGATGTGACGGGTAGCGCGCGGCTCCTCATCGGGCGGCAGAATCCCCAGCGCGGCGAAGTCGTTGTGCATCTCGCCAATCATGCGGTTGGTCAGGGTTTCGATGCTCTCGCCGTTTTCGTTGGCGCGCCTGATGATTTTGTCATCAATGTCGGTGATGTTACGTACATAATTAAGCTGATAACCGAGGTAACGCAGGTAGCGCGCCACCACGTCAAACGCCACGAACGTCCGCCCATGACCAATGTGACAGAGGTCATACACCGTGATGCCGCAAACATACATCCCGATTTTACCGGCATGAATGGGTTTGAATTCCTCTTTCTGTCGACTCAGGGTGTTATAAATCTTAAGCATTGAACGGTTCCGTTTTCGCGTGTGGTTGGCACTTTTAAGTATCCAGACATTGTGCCGTATTTTTATCGCTCGCGCGACGCAAAGCAAGCCAACTGCGCCGCGCTGCTGACGCGTCATTGGAAATTATGATATAAGAACGGTCGACAAAAAGGGGGACGCCCATCAACAGAGCGACCTCAGCAACTGATGACAACCTTTACAGGACGACAAAAATGGTAACTTTCCAGACGAACCATGGCGATATCGTAATCAAAACTTTCGATGATAAAGCGCCGGCAACCGTACAGAACTTCCTGGATTACTGCCGTGAAGGTTTTTACGACAACACCATTTTCCACCGCGTAATCAACGGCTTTATGATTCAGGGCGGCGGCTTCGAGCCAGGCATGAAGCAGAAAGAAACTAAAGCCGAAATTCAGAACGAAGCCAGCAATGGCCTGAAAAACACCAAAGGTACGCTGGCCATGGCACGTACCTCTGCGCCGCACTCTGCGACCGCACAGTTTTTCATCAACGTAGCTGACAACGACTTCCTGAACTTCCGTGACGAAAGCGTTCAGGGCTGGGGCTACTGCGTGTTCGCTGAAGTGGTTGAAGGTATGGATGTGGTCGAGAAGATCAAAGCGGTCTCTACCGGCCGCAGCGGTATGCACCAGGATGTGCCAAAAGACGACGTCGTTATCCAGAAAGTGACCGTCAGCGAGTAATGTCGCGCACGCTGTTTATCGCAGATCTCCATCTGTGTCAGGAAGAACCGGCGATTACCGCCGGTTTTCTGCATTTTTTACAGCGCGAAGCGCCCCACTGCGACGCGCTCTATATTCTCGGCGATCTGTTTGAAGCCTGGATTGGCGACGACGATCCCAATCCACTGCATCAGCAGGTTGCCCGCGCCCTGCGCGCCCTGCCGGTTCCGGTCTACTTTATCCATGGCAATCGCGACTTCCTGATTGGCCGACGCTTCGCGCAGGCCTGCGGCATGACGCTGCTGCCGGAAGAGCAGGTGCTGACGCTCTACGGCCATCGGTTGCTGATCATGCACGGCGATACGCTCTGTACCGACGATGCGGGTTACCTGCGTTTTCGTGCCAAAGTACATAATCCCTGGATCCAGCGGCTGTTTCTCGCGTTGCCGTTGTGGATCCGTAAACGCATTGCCGCCCGGATGCGCGCCGACAGTAAACAGGCCAACCAGCATAAATCCCAGACCATCATGGATGTGAATCAGGAAGCAGTCGTCGCCACTATGCTGCGCCAGCAGGTGCCGCTGTTGATTCACGGTCACACTCATCGCCCGGCGATTCATACGCTGAGCCTGCAGGGTGAACCGGCGCAACGCGCGGTGCTGGGTGCCTGGCACAGCCGGGGTTCCATGATCCAGCTCGACGCCAGTGGCATTCAGCTTATCCATTTCGACTTTTAATCTGCGGTTAAATCCACGACTTTAAGCCCGACGCAACCGTTTTCCTTGCGTGCTTCTCATGCTATTCTCGGTGCCCTTCAAAACCTGTCCGCCCGGCCAGGTCTGTTTGTTTATTCACAGGAGTTGACCGCATGTCATCCAACGCCCCGGCCCGCATCGCCATTGTTATGGGTTCCAGAAGTGACTGGGCCACCATGCAGTTCGCCGCTGAAATCCTCTCCAGCCTGGACGTCCCTTTTGATGTTGAAGTGGTCTCTGCGCACCGCACCCCGGATAAACTGTTCAGCTTCGCCGAAACGGCAGCCGACAAGGGTCTTCAGGTGATTATTGCTGGCGCAGGTGGCGCGGCACATCTGCCGGGTATGCTGGCGGCAAAAACGCTGGTGCCGGTGCTGGGTGTGCCGGTTCAGAGCGCAGCACTGAGCGGCGTCGATAGCCTCTATTCAATTGTGCAGATGCCGCGCGGTATTCCGGTCGGTACGCTAGCGATTGGCAAGGCGGGCGCAGCCAATGCCGCGCTGCTGGCGGCGCAGATTCTGGCGCTGCATGACAGTGCGCTGGCGTTACGCCTGACCACCTGGCGTCAGAGCCAGACCGATGAGGTGCTGAACCATCCCGATCCGCGGGTGGATGCATGAAGCCGGTTTGCGTACTGGGCAACGGCCAGTTAGGTCGTATGCTGCGTCAGGCGGGTGAGCCGCTGGGCATCGCGGTGTATCCGGTAGGCCTGGACGCCGATCCCACCGCGCTCCCTATCGCCGACAGCGTGATCACCGCCGAAATCGAACGCTGGCCGGAGACGGCGCTGACGCGTGAGCTGGCCAGCCATCCGGCCTTTGTTAACCGCGATATCTTTCCGCGTCTGGCGGATCGTCTGACGCAGAAACAGCTGCTGGATCAGCTGGGACTGGCCACCGCGCCGTGGCAGTTGCTGGCGGACAAAAGCGAATGGCCAGCGGTGTTTGACTCGCTGGGCAAGTTAGCGATTGTGAAAAGCCGCACCGGCGGTTACGACGGCCGGGGTCAGTGGCGTCTGCGTGCCGATGAGACTCACACCCTGCCGGAGGCGTGCTACGGCGAATGCATCGTTGAGCAGGGCATCAACTTTTCCGGTGAAGTCTCACTGGTGGGGGCGCGCGGTCACGATGGCCAGGTAGTGTTCTATCCGCTGACGCATAACCTGCATCAGGATGGCATTCTGCGCACCAGCGTCGCGCTGCCGCAGGCGGATCAGGCACAGCAGCAGCAGGCTGAAGCGATGCTGAGCGCGATCATGCAGGAACTGAACTACGTCGGCGTAATGGCGATGGAGTGTTTCGTTACGCCAGACGGATTGCTGATCAATGAGCTGGCGCCGCGCGTCCATAACAGCGGGCACTGGACGCAGAACGGTGCGTCGATCAGCCAGTTTGAGCTGCATCTGCGCGCCATTCTTGGCCTGGCATTGCCGCAGCCGGTGGTGTTTGCGCCGTCGGCGATGGTTAATCTGATTGGCACTGACGTGAATCTGAGCTGGCTGCAACAACCGCTGGTGCATCTGCACTGGTATGACAAAGAGGTGCGTCCGGGTCGTAAAGTGGGCCATCTGAATCTGACCGACAGCGATACAGAACGGCTCAGTGCTGCCCTTAACGCGCTGGTGCCGCAGCTACCGGAAGCGTACGCCAGCGGCATCGCCTGGGCGGTTGAAAAACTGTAATCCTCCGCACCGCCTGATAATGCCTTTATCAGGCGGCTCAGAAGATTAATGTGATGGACGCATACGCCGGTGAGCCAGGGTCGACACCGGTCAGACAGATTCAGTCGCCGGTAACGGTGCGATCGGGTTCAAGGTCAAAGGCGGCCTGTGCCGCCTTATTCCAGCACTCCCTTACGCCGCATCAAACTTCCTGAACAGCGCCTTCCCTTTCAGTAATCGGATCCCCAGCCAGCCACCGCACAGCGACAACAGCAGCGCGCCACACAACGGCAGCGCCAGCCACAGGGTCCAGTCAGGCTGCCACGGGAAGTCGAAAATCTTAGTCTGTAATCCCCACAGTGCCGCTTCTGCCCCCATCGCCGCTGCCACGCCGGAGACCACGCCGAGCAATGCAAACTCACACCACAGCGTCGTACGCAGCAGCCGTTTACCGGCACCCAGCGTGCGATAGACCACCAGCTCCTGACGCCGCTGACGCATACCGACCTGAATCTGCGCCAGCAACAGCAACACGCCGCAGGCGGTTACCAGCACCACCATGATCTCCAGCGCCTGGCTGACCTGCGCCAGCACCTGACCGATCTGCCGCATAATACTGCCGATATCCAGCAGACTCAGCGCCGGAAAAGCACGATTCAGCTGCGCCAGCAGAACAGGATTCGCCTCCATGCGGAAGCTGGTGAGCCAGGTCTGCGGCTGGCTGTCGAGCGCGCCCGGCGGGAAGATAAAGAAGAAGTTCGGCTTCAGGCTTTCCCAGTCCACTTTACGCAAGCTGGTGATGCGCGCGCTGAAGGTCTGCGTATCGCCGTCGAACGTCAGAGTATCGCCGAGCTTCAGCCCCAGCCGATCCGCCAGCTCCACTTCCATCGACACTTCACCCGCTTTGGGTGGCCAGTTGCCTGCCACCAGCGGATTGTGATCCGGGCGATCGGCCAATTCCGTCAGGTTGAGTTCACGGTTCAGGGCATTATCCAGCTTCGGATCGGCCGGTTTACCGTTGAGTTCACTGAGCCGTACCCGCGCAATCGGGTAAAAGGTCCCGGGCGTGATCTGATGCGACTGCAGGAAATCACGCACCTGCGGCACCTGATCTGCCGTCATGTTCAGCAGAAAGAAGTTCGGGCTATCCGCCGGTAACTGCTGCTGCCAGCGATCCAGCAGATCGCCACGCATTACCAGCAGCAGCGCCAGCAACATGAACGACAGCGAAAAGGCCGCAAGCTGGCTCAGCGTCATGCCGGGCTGGCGCAGCAGCCGGTTGATCGCCAGTCGTAACGCCAGATTGCGCACTACCAGCCGACGCAGCAGCAGCAGGGTTCCCCAGCCGAGCAGGGCCAGCAATCCCGACAGCACCACCACACCCGCCAGCAGCGCCCAGAGCATTTTACTGCCGCCAACCAGCAGCGCTAACAGCGTCACCACGACAGCAATCATCACCGGAATATAGATCTTCAGCGGCCAGAGATTGGCTACCGCATCGCGTCGCAACACCCGCAGCGGCTGCGTCGCCAGCAGCAGACGATAAGGGCGCAGACCCACCAGCAGCGAAATCACAAACAGCGATCCCACCGCCCAGATCCACGGCCAGACGCTCGCCGCCGGTAAGCTGGCAGGCAGCACGGGTTTCAGCATCGCCATCAGGATCGCTTCCACGCCCTGCCCTACCAGGCCACCGGCAATCGCCGCCAGCAGCAGCACCGCCAGCCACTGACCGATGATCAGCCGCTGCAACGCGCCGTGCGTCGCACCCAGGGTTTTCAGCACCGCCACCAGATCGTAGCGGCTGCGACAATAGTGGCTCATGGCGACCGCCACGGCCGCAATTGCCAGCATCAGCGTCAGCAAGGCCGAGAGCAGCAGGAACTGCTGTGCCCGCTGCATCGAACGGCCTAATGCATCTTCCGAGTTCTCCACGCTGATCCAGCGCTGGTCCGCCTTCAGCTGCGGTTCAATCCAGCGGTCATAGCTGGCCAGCTGATCGGGATTACCGGAGAACTTATAGCGCCAGGTGATGCGGCTGCCTGGCTGAATCGCACCGGTTTTGGCGGCATCCGCCAGATTGATCAGCAGACGCGGCGCCATCTCAAACGGATTAAAGCCGCCATCCGGCTCCTGGATCACCTCGCCGCTAATGCGCAGCTGGGTATCACCCACTTCCAGCGTGTCGCCCACTTTCAGGTTCAGCAGCGCCATCAGGCGCGGTGCCGCCAGCGCGGTACCCGCCTGCGGCCTCAGCCCTGGCGGCTGCGTCTGCAGCGTGCCAAACATCGGGTAGCGATCGTCCACCGCTTTTACTGAGGCAAGCTGCGGTGACTGATCGTCAAAGGTCATGGTCATAAAGGTCAGCTGACGGCTGACCGTCAGACCGGTTTCAGCTGCTTTTGCCAGCCAGGCTTCTGGCGCTGCATCACTGCTGCGCAGCGTACGGTCTCCGGCCATAAAATCACGGCTCTGCTGATTCAGCCCTTTTTCCATGCGATCGCTGATCGACCCCAGCGCCAGCACGCAGGCCACCGCCAGCGTCAGGGCCAGCCAGACAATCAGCAGCGAGGGCGAACGCCACTCGCGCCAGAACCAGCGCCAGATCATTGCTCCTCCCACAATATACCGTCGCGCAGCCGCAGGCGACGATCGCAGCGCGCCGCCAGTTGCTCGTCATGCGTCACCAGAATCAGCGTGGTGGCAAAATCGCGGTTAAGGGAAAACAGCAGATCGGCGATGCGGTCACCGGTTTTACGATCGAGATTGCCGGTCGGCTCATCGGCAAACAGCAGACCAGGACGGCCACTGAAGGCGCGGGCCAGCGCCACCCGCTGCTGCTCGCCGCCTGAAAGCTGGGCGGGCAGATGATGCAGACGTTCACCCAGTCCGAGCAGCGTCAGAAGCTCTTTCGCCTGTTCACGGCTCTGACGGTCGCTGTCGCCGCGCAGCAGCGACGGCAACTGCACGTTCTCCTGGGCATTCAGGGTCGGCACCAGCATAAATGACTGAAACACAAAGCCGACCTGCCGGGCACGCAGGGCCGCACGCTGCTCTTCATTCATCTGGTGCAGGGGCTGCCCCAGCAGGTGGACTTCGCCGCTGCTGCCATCGTCCAGCCCGGCCAGAATTCCGAGCAGGGTTGACTTGCCGGAACCGGACTCGCCAATCAGCGCAATGGTCTCAGCTGGTTTGACAACCAACTCAACTCCGGTAAGGATGGTTAACTGATGCTCTCCCTGACCGACGGACTTAGTAAGATGATGAACTTCAACAATGTTTTCCGCTGGCATTATCCCTTCCTGTTATTGATTCTTCTGCTGGTGTCGCGTCTTGCTGCTGCAGATACGCTGATGGTGCTGGGCGACAGCCTGAGTGCGGGCTATCGCATGTCTGCCACTGCGGCATGGCCCAGCCTGCTCGATAAGCAGTGGCAGCAAAAACCTAAAGTGATCAACGCCAGTATCAGCGGTGATACGGCTGCACAGGGGCTGGCGCGCCTGCCCGCACTATTAAAACAGCATCAGCCGCAATGGGTGTTAATCGAATTGGGCGGTAACGATGGTCTGCGCGGTTTCCCGCCCGACGATATCGCGCAGAATCTGAGTAAAGTTATCGACGATGTTAAAGCCGCCAATGCGAAGCCGCTACTGATGCAGATTCGTCTGCCTGCCAACTATGGCCGCCGCTACACCGAAGCGTTCAGCGGCATCTATCCCGGATTAGCGCAGCAGCATAACATTCCTCTGGTGCCCTTTTTCATGGAGCAGGTTTATCTGAAACCCGAATGGATGCAGCAGGATGGCATTCATCCTAATCCTGATGCCCAGCCTTTTATCGCCCAGTTGATGGCAAAAGATCTTGCCCCCTTAGTTAAGCAGCCGTAGCGCGCCGGGATGCGCCAAAAGGGTAAAGAAATGCAAAAGCATTAAATAACGGCAAGGTGGCGACGGAGATTTTCGACCGCTTTGCCATCTCTAAGTGTCCAGGCTTCCTCTCTAAACAATATCAATGCGAAAAGATAATTCTGCCGTTCCTTAAAATTCACTTTAATGCATCTTAAATTAGCATTTTAACAGTCGCATATAAGTTGGCCTTACCCTCTGCAACTGGTTAACATTTCTGCACGGAATTTTAGCTGCAAAGGAATGTATATGCCCTATCACCGCTATCACGTCCCTCGCATATTTCGCCTGACTTCATCTGTCGGCGCTTGTGGGACCAATAATCCCGATGAAGTTAAATCAATCCAACGCATGATAAATGATGCTGGCTATCAGTTCGCAACGGGTCGCACGCTCCCAACAAATGGACAATGCGATACTGCCACCACTGAGGCTATACGCTGGTATCAGCGGTTGCTGAACCTCTCGCCGAGTGGATTGGTTCAGCCAGCCGACACATGGTTTATCAGGGCAATAAGTGAAGCAACCACACCTGGCTGGCGGCCTTCTAATACCTCTGGCCCCTTACGAGTCAGCCAGGGACAAATTACTTTTGACGCCGAAGGCACCGACTATATAACCGCCGTGGAGCCCTTCAAACAGCGCCGCTATCCCAATTTTTCACGCATTCTTCAATGGCCGCCCACGAGTTTTTCGGGGGTTACACTTGGTCGAGGCTATGATATGGGCAGTAGATCTGCTGGTGAAGTCTACTCCACACTAAGGCAAGCTGGGATTGAAGAATATAAAGCCGTTCTGTGCTCTAAAGCAGCTGGCCTGAAAGGGCGGCACGCAGAACAGTTTGTTAAGGTTTATGGTCCGTTGGTCGGCGAGATAACCCATACTCAACAAATCCGACTTTTTGAAATTGCGTACAGGGTTAAACGGAACGAAGCTCTTAACCTTTATCGGCGAATAGCACAATCCATGCCTTCCGCCCCGGCATGGGAACAGTTAGACCCCAAAATTCGAGATGTCGTAACCGATATTTTCTATCAGGGTGTTCACAATGCCAGAGCACTGTTTCAGTGCCGCAATTGAAGTTAAGCCCGCATTAATAGCCCATATTAAAAGTAGTCCTACATACATGACCTACGAAAACCACAGAAACAGAATAAGGTATCTACAGTGAAAAAATTCTTAATTCTAATGGTCGCTCTTATTGCACCTGCTATGGCGCAGGCTGAATTATCATCAGGGCCAGAACGTGACGCCTGCTTCAAACAGAATGAAGACATACCAACCGCATATAACTGTCTGTCTGCCAAAAAAGACAACAGCAATAAAGCGCTGGATGCGCTAATAGCGGATGCAGTTAAGAGAATCAAAGCCAATAATGTCGGCCCGTTTAATGGAAAAGAGTCCAGCAAAGAAACGTCCGGAGACGTTTACTCTCGGCGCTTTCTGGATGCGCAAAAAAATGGAAGGATTACCGGACTCAACTTTGCCTGTCTGTAGCTACAGAGCTTAACGAGGACGCATACGACTACCAGTCATATATCGACCAGTGCCAAATTAACCTGAACAAAAATCATTCTGCTGAAATCACACAAATGGGACTGCCACCCGTCAATTAAGCACTCTGGTCTTTCTGCTCAGACGTAAAATCTGAAACCGGGCATTTTTGCGGGGCTGTATAGCCCCGTTTACCGCCCGTTCTGCCAGCCGATGCGGGCGACAAACTGTTAATTCACAACATAAAAGCATTAACGGGTATAACTTAACTTATTGATTATTAAAGCTAATTAAAAGGGTGTAAATTTGTGCAAAAAACCATTCTGATTACAGGTTGTTCGAGCGGTATTGGCCTGGTTGCCGCTCACGATTTACTGGCGCGGGGCTACCGGGTGATCGCAGCCTGCCGTAAAGCAGAGGATGTCGCCCGCATGGAAACAGTGGGCTTTACCGGGCTGCAGCTGGATCTCGACGATCCGCAAAGTGTGGATCGGGCCGCCGATACTGTGCTCGCGCTCTGCGATAACCGTCTGACGGCGCTATTTAACAACGCCGGATTTGGACTCTATGGCCCGCTGCACACCCTCTCCCGCCAGCAGCTGGAACAGCAGTTTTCCAGCAACTTTTTCGGCGTCCATCAGCTGACACTGCGTCTGTTGCCCGCGTTGCAGGCCAGCGGCGATGGCCGAATTATTAATACCAGCTCGGTGCTGGGGCTGATCTCCACGCCAGGCCGGGGTGCCTATGCCGCCAGTAAATATGCGCTGGAAGCCTGGAGCGATGCGCTGCGGCTTGAAGTGCGCAGCCGCGGAATCCGGGTCAGCCTGATTGAACCGGGTCCGATTCAGACCCGTTTTACCGACAATGTGACGCAGGGCGAACAGCATAACCCGGTGCGCAACCCTGGCATCGCGGCACGTTTTACCCTGCCGCCGGAAGCCATTCTGCCTAAACTTCGTCATGCACTCGAGAGTAAACATCCGCGTTTACGCTATCCGGTGACACTGGTCGCACACATAATGAGCCTGCTAAAACGGTTACTGCCCGGCTGGATGCTGGATCGCATTTTGCGCAGCCATTAATCAGCCATGCGCAATAGCGCTTGAAGCCGGGCCAGTTGGCCCCATATTCTTAGAACACTTTTTGCAAAGAGACTTATCCATGTCACCACAAGCTTCTATCATCGACATCAACGAATCTAACCTGCAGCAGACCCTTGAGCAGTCGATGCAGCTGCCGGTGCTGTTCTACTTCTGGTCTGAGCGCAGCCAGCACTGTCAGGAGCTGACGCCTGTGCTGGAGCGCCTGGCGCAGGAGTACGCGGGTCAGTTTATTCTCGCAAAACTGGATTGCGACAAAGAGCAAAGGGTGGCGTCGCAGTTTGGTCTGCGTTCAATCCCGACCGTCTATCTGTTCCAGGATGGTCAGCCGGTTGATGGCTTCCAGGGACCGCAGCCGGAAGAAGCGATCCGCGCCCTGCTGGAAAAAGTCCTGCCGCGCGAAGAAGAGCTGAAAGCGCAGCAGGCGATGGCGCTGATGCAGGAAGGTAAACCGCTGGAGGCGCTGCCGCTGTTAAAGGATGCATGGCAGCTGAGCAACCAGTCCAGCGAGATCGGTTTCCTGCTGGCTGACGTATTGATTACCCTTAACCGCAGCGATGAAGCGGAAGCGGTGCTGAAAGTGGTGCCATTGCAGGATCAGGATACCCGCTATCAGAGCCTGATGGCGCAGATCGATCTGCTGAAACAGGCAGCGGATACGCCGGAGATTCAGCAGCTGCAATCCCAGCTGGAGGCTGACCCGACTAACGCCGGGCTGGCTGCTAAACTTTCGTTACAGCTGCATCAGGTGGGTCGTAATGAAGAAGCGCTGGAACTGCTGTTCAGCTTCCTGAAATCCGATCTTAATGCCGCTGATGGCCAGGCGCGTAAAATGCTGCAGGAAATTCTGGCGGCGCTGGGTACCGGCGATGCACTTGCCGCGCGTTATCGCCGTCAGCTCTATTCCCTGCTCTACTAAGCGGCAGCACCCCGGGCCGAAGCGACTCGGCCCGTTAATCTGACAACGCGGAGGTTGTATGATAACTGTAATTCCTGCCCTGATTATTCTGGCGCTGGTGGCGGTCTGGGCCACCGTCAAGATCGTGCCACAAGGTTTTCAATGGACGGTTGAGCGCTTTGGCCGTTATACCCGCACCCTGCAGCCAGGATTAAGCCTGGTGGTGCCGTTCATGGATCGTGTGGGTCGTAAGATCAACATGATGGAACAGGTACTCGATATTCCCTCGCAGGAGATCATCTCTAAAGACAATGCCAACGTCACCATCGATGCGGTCTGCTTTATTCAGGTCGTTGACCCGGCGCGTGCTGCGTATGAAGTCAGCAATCTTGAGCAGGCGATTCTGA
Organism: Pantoea sp. paga; assembly: GCF_007558755.1. Taxonomy (NCBI): domain Bacteria; kingdom Pseudomonadati; phylum Pseudomonadota; class Gammaproteobacteria; order Enterobacterales; family Erwiniaceae; genus Pantoea; species Pantoea sp. paga. The sequence goes on along the minus strand of NZ_VLTF01000002.1, from coordinate 201,138 downwards.
ACCTGACCATGACCAATATGCGTACCGTGCTTGGCAGCATGGAGCTGGACGAAATGCTGTCGCAGCGCGACAGCATCAACACCCGCCTGCTCCATATCGTGGATGAAGCGACTAATCCGTGGGGCGTCAAGATCACCCGCATCGAGATCCGCGATGTGCGTCCGCCGCAGGAGCTGATTGGTGCGATGAATGCGCAGATGAAAGCGGAGCGAACTAAACGCGCCGATATTCTGACCGCCGAAGGGGTGCGACAGGCGGCGATCCTGCGCGCTGAAGGGGATAAGCAGTCGCAAATCCTCAAAGCAGAAGGTGAACGGACCTCGGCGTTCCTGCAGGCAGAAGCGCGCGAACGTCAGGCTGAAGCGGAAGCTAACGCCACTAAGATGGTCTCGGAAGCGATCGCTTCAGGTGATATTCAGGCCATTAACTACTTTGTGGCACAGAAATATACCGATGCGCTGCAAAAAATCGGTGAAGCCAACAACAGCAAAGTGGTGATGATGCCGCTGGAGGCGAGCAGTCTGCTGGGTTCGATTGCGGGCATCGGTGAACTGCTGAAGGAATCACGCACTGAGTCGAAACGCTGATGCTGGTCGATATTATCGCGCATCCGCACTGGTTCTGGCTGACGCTGGGTGGGTTACTGCTGGCGGCTGAGATGCTGGGCACCAGCGGTTACCTGCTCTGGAGCGGGCTGGCGGCGGTCATCGTCGGCCTCATTGAGTGGTTTGTGCCGGTAAGCTGGACGGCGCAGGGGTCTCTGTTTGCCGTGCTGACGCTGATCTGCGTCTTTTTGTGGTATCGCTGGATGCGCCACCGTGAAGCGCGTCAGAAACCCAATGCTCTCAACCAGCGCGGCAGTCAGATGATCGGGTTGCAGCTGACGCTGGATACCGCGCTGCATAACCGCACCGGCCATGTGCGGATCGGGGACAGCAGCTGGCGAGTTGAGGCGGAGCAGGATCTGCCTGCAGGCACAGCAGTGGTCGTAACCGGCATTGAGGGGATTACGCTGCGTATTCAGCCACGCTGACCGCCGCACCCGGCCAGATTGTTGATAATCGGACATTCGGCGCTGTCATCGCCGGGACAGGCCTCTGCCAGCGCCAGCAGGCGAGCGCGCATGACGTGCAGCTCTTCAATATGCGCCGCAATTTCGTCCGCTTTCTGCAGAGTGCGGGCTTTTACATCGGCACTGTGGCGCGACGGATTGTTAAATAGCGCCACCAGCTCACGACACTCATCCAGCGTGAAGCCAACCTGTCGCGCCTGGCGTAACAGGTTCAGCTCCTCAAGATGGTGTCCGTTGTAGCTGCGGTAGCCATTTTCACTGCGCAACGGCGGCGTCACCACACCCTTCTCTTCGTAAAAACGTATCGCCTTGCTGGTCAGTCCGGTCTTTTTTGCCACATCGCTGATGTTCATTTTCGTCCCCTTGACCTTCCCCTTGATGGAAGGTTTATGCTTAAGCATGAATCGAAAATGACCAATCGGTCAAATGGGATTACAGAAGGAGTTGATTATGTCACACACTATTTCTCTGGCACTGGACGGCTTGTCCTGCGGCCACTGTGTCAAACGTGTCAAAGAGGCACTGGAACAACGCGATGATGTTGACCAGGCCGACGTGACCCAACAGGAAGCGCAGGTTTCCGGTCACGCGGATGCGGCGGCGCTGATCGCTACTGTGGAGCAGGCGGGCTATCACGCGACGCTGAAAGCGGCGGACGATTCCCCAAAGTCTGAACCGTTGACAGCATCAGAGCCGCCGCCGGAGGCGCTGACAACGGAGTCCGCTTCCCGCCCGGCAGAAACAACACTCCCCACCCATATGCTGCTGATTGAGGGCATGACCTGCGCCAGCTGCGTGAGTCGGGTGGAAAAAGCGCTGCAGCAGGTCGCAGGCGTCAGCCAGGCGCGCGTCAATCTCGGCGAACGTAGTGCGCTGGTGCTGGGCGACGCTGACCCGCAGCAGCTGGTAGCGGCCGTCGATGCCGCAGGTTATGGCGCGCAGGTGGTGGATGACGAGCAGGAGCGGCGGGAGAAGCAGCAGCTCAGCGCCCGCAGCGCGATGCGGCGTTTCAGCTGGCAGGCTGCAGTCGCCTTAGCGTTTGGCGTGCCGCTGATGATCTGGGGCATGGTGGGCGACAACATGATGCTCACCGACCACAACCACGGCGTCTGGCTGACGCTGGGCATCGTGACTCTGCTTATCATGATCGTCACCGGCAGCCATTTTTATCGCAGTGCCTGGCGCAGTTTACGCAATGGCAGCGCCACCATGGATACGCTGGTGGCACTCGGTACAGGCGCCGCCTGGATTTACTCCTTTAGCGTGGTGCTGTGGCCCGACTTTTTCCCGCCACAGGCGCGCCATCTCTATTTCGAAGCCAGCGTCATGATCCTGGGCCTGATCAATCTGGGGCATGCCCTGGAGCAACGGGCGCGTCAGCGATCCTCTAAGGCGCTGGAAAGATTGCTGGATCTGACGCCAGCCCAGGCGCGGCAGGTTGATCAACAGGGTGACAGACTGATTCCGGTCAGCGAAGTGCAGCCCGGCATGACGCTGCGGCTGGTCACCGGCGATCGGGTGCCGGTCGATGGCGAAATCGCCACGGGTGAAGCCTGGTTTGATGAAGCGATGCTGACCGGCGAAGCGGTGCCGCAAAGCAAGACCCCAGGCGCAGCCATCTTTGCCGGCACCCTGGTGCAGGATGGCTCGGTAGAATTTATCGCCCGGGCGACGGGTAATCACACCACCCTGTCGCGCATTATCCGGCTGGTGCGTCAGGCGCAGAGCAGTAAACCGGATGTGGGTCGTCTGGCGGATCGCATCTCCGCCATTTTTGTCCCGGTAGTGGTGTTGATTGCACTGCTCAGCGGCGCAGTATGGTATCTGTTCGGACCGCAGCCACAAATTGCCTACATGCTGGTAATCGCGACAACCGTGCTGATTATCGCCTGTCCTTGTGCGCTGGGCCTGGCGACGCCGATGTCGATTATTGCCGGTGTTGGCCGCGCCGCCGAGCTGGGCGTGCTGGTGCGCGACGCCGATGCTTTGCAGCGCGCCAGCCAAATCGACACCCTGGTGTTTGATAAAACCGGCACACTCACTGCCGGCAAGCCGCAGGTCAGTGACGTGCAGGTCTGGGGTGATGCCACCCGTGAATCAGTATTAGCGACCGCGGCTGCGCTGGAGTTCGCCTCGGGTCATCCACTGGCGAAAGCGATTGTCGCCGAAGCGAAACTGACCCAGCCGCCTCTGTTAGCGCAATTTCGTACAATACGTGGCAAAGGGGTCAGCGGTAGTCTGGATGGCAGAACGCTGCTGCTGGGTAATGCCGCGCTGATGCAGGATAACGGCGTCGATTACCAGGCGGCGGAGGCAGAGATTGCGCGGCTGACGCAACAGGGTGCAACACCGGTGTTACTGGCTGAGCAGGGCCAGCTAACCGGGCTGATCGCGCTGCGCGATCAGCTTCGACCGGAAAGCGGCGCAGCCCTGAAGCGACTGCATCAGCAGGGTTTTCGCCTGATTATGCTGACCGGCGACCATGAAAATACCGCGCGCGCCATTGCGGCCGAGGTCGGTATTGATGAAGTGATTGCCGGCGTGATGCCGGAAGGCAAAGCGGCTGCAATTGAACAATTACAGCAGCAGGGCCGTCGCGTCGCGATGGTGGGTGATGGCATCAATGACGCGCCCGCACTGGCTCAGGCCGATGTGGGCATTGCCATGGGTGGCGGCAGCGATGTGGCGGTGGAAACCGCAGGCATCACGTTGATGCGTGCCGACCTGAACAGCGTGGCAGACGCGTTAGCGCTCTCTTCCGCGACCCTGCGCAATATCCGGCAGAATCTGTTTGGGGCATTTATCTATAACAGCATCGGCATTCCGGTGGCAGCGGGTGTGCTCTATCCGCTGACCGGTACCCTGCTCAGCCCGATTGTGGCGGGTGCAGCGATGGCGCTCTCATCCATTACCGTGGTCAGCAATGCTAACCGCCTGCTGCGTTACCGGCCACCGCGCGAGTGATCGCCGTTTCAGCGCTGTTTTTCACGCGCTGAAGTCGCTAGCATGGGGTTTTGAATCGCAAAGGACCGGGAATGACAGGCAACATCTGGCGCTCACTGCGCGGCTTTATCAGCCAACTTTTTCCCGCCAGTTACCGCTGGCCTGCGATGGATGTCCGGCTTGGCGATCGTCAGCTGCATCTGGTCGGCAGCATCCACATGGGGACGCGCGACATGCAGCCGTTGCCCGGCCGTCTGCTGCGTCAGTTGCAGCAGGCGGATGCACTGATTGTGGAAGCGGATATTACTCAGGGTGGTTCACCCTTTGATCACCACGGCGATCGTCCCGCGCTTTCCACCCGGCTGGATAGCCACGCGATGCAAACGCTCACCGCACTCTGTCAGGAGATGAGCCTCAATCTGAGCCTGTTTGATAATCTGCCCGCCTGGCAGGTGGCGCTGATGTTACAGGCGCAGCAGGCACAAAGGCTGGGATTGCGACCTGACTACGGGATTGATTATCAGCTGTTGCAGGCCGCGAAAGGTCTGAACAAACCGGTGATTGAACTGGAAGGCGCAGAGGCGCAGATCGCCCTGCTGACTGCGCTGCCGGATGACGGCATGGCGTTGTTGCAGGATACGCTGCTGCACTGGCACACCAATGCGCGTCTGCTGCAGATGATGGTGAGCTGGTGGCTCGATACGCCGCCACGCCAGCCGGAAATCACCCTGCCCGCCACCTTCAGCCAGGCGCTGAATGATACGTTGATCGGTCAGCGAAATGCGCAGTGGCGTGACCGGCTTCAGGGATTATCAGCGGGAAACTATGTGGTGGCGGTCGGTGCTCTGCATCTCTACGGCGAAGATAACCTGCCTGAGATGCTGAAGAAGCCCTGAAAAAAAGAGAGCCGATAATATTATCGGCCCGTCAAAGAGGAATTTGTTTATGATTTTGGTTATCGCTCAGCAATCGGATTGCTGGCGCGCGGCTAATTTTCACTCAAAGAACAAAGTTTCGCCACCTTTTTCCACGATTCTGCGTAATAAGATTTTTCTTAGTAAGGAACCTGTATGACGCCCGCCGTAAAATTGCTGGAAAAACAAAAAGTCAGCTTCACCCTGCATCCCTATGAGCATGACAGCAGCGAAACCCATTTTGGTGACGAAGCGGTACGTAAACTCAATCTGGATGCGCGCCAGGTCTATAAGACGCTGCTGGTGGCGCTGAATGGCGAGGCAAAACAGCTGGCAGTGGCGATTACGCCGGTATCGACGCAACTGGATCTGAAGAAGGTGGCAAAAGCGCTGGGCGCGAAGAAAGCGGATATGGCCGACCCACAGCTGGCGCAGCGAGTCACCGGCTATCTGGTGGGCGGCATCAGTCCGCTGGGCCAGAAAAAACGGCTGCCTACGGTGATCGACCACTCTGCCAGCGCGTTTGACGCCATGTTTATCTCAGGCGGTAAGCGTGGGCTGGATATCGAACTGGCTCCCCAGGATCTTTCACGACTGCTGGACGCCCCGTTTGCGGATATCGCCCGCCACGACTAAACCCGTGGCTGGGCGCAGAGCTGATCGATCATCCAGCGACCCGCCGGACCGGGTGGCGTACGGCGTGACCATACCACCTCAATGGCGATATGCTGCGGCCAGCCCGGCATCGACAACTCTTTCAGAACGCCATGACCAAACTGTTTCACCAGCCAGCGCGGCAGAATCGTCCAGCCAAATCCCTGCTCCGCCATCTCCAGCAGTAACAGATAGGTCGGTGCCGACCAGATGCGCCCCATTGGCGCGGGTTCAGATGCCTCAACCCAGGTATTTAGTCGCAGGTGACGAACCCCTTCCAGCTCGCTCTCGCTCAGGGTCTTAAGCTGGGCCAGCGGATGATCTCGATGTAAAAAGACCGCCATCTGCGCTTCAACCTGCAGTCGCGCCACTGCGATATCCACCGGCAGATTGGGCTGTGCCCGCACCACGCCCAGATGTACCCGTCCGGCCTGCAGCAGATCCAGTACATCACCATCCTCGGCAATCATGACCTCCAGTTCAATCTCCGGATAACGGGCATCAAATTGCCTGAGCAGATGCTCGTGATGATCGGTTTGCCAGAAGTCTGACATGGCAAAACTGAGCCGGGGTTCAACGCCCTGCGACAGCCGTATCGCCAGCGCATCCAGCCGCTCGCTGGCTGCCAGGATCTGCTGAACCTGAGGAATAACGCGGCGTCCCTGCTCGGTGAGAACCGGCTGACGCCCTGCCCTTTCAAACAGCGCAAAGCCGAGATCGTCTTCAAGACTGGCTACCGCCGCGCTGATGGTGGACTGACTTTTACCCAGCGCGCGCGCAGCGGCAGAGAAAGAACCACTCGCCACAGTCTGCATAAAAGCCTCAAGGGATTCCGGGGAGTAACGCATCTGAACCATCGCTTTTTTCGATAGGTGTTCATTTTATCTTAGCATTCCGACGTGTGAAAATGCGCCGCATTATTGAAGGAGAACTCACAATGCGTACCCGCTCACTTAAAGAACGTATTCTTCATGCTGTCTGCTTTGAAACGCTGGCGATTCTGACCGTTTCGCCGCTGGCGGCATGGGCAATGAATAAACCGCTGTTTCAGATGGGATCGCTGGCGATTATGCTCTCTACGGTCGCGATGCTATGGAACATGATTTACAACAGCGGATTCGATCGCCTCTATGCGCCAGGCCAGAAACGCGGCCCGGGCGTGCGTGTATTACATGCGCTGGGATTTGAAGGTGGATTTATCCTGATTGGTCTGCCCATTGCCGCCTGGATGCTGGATATCTCTCTGGGTCAGGCTTTCCTGGTAGAAGTGGCCTTTTTCCTCTTCTTCCTGCCCTACACCATGGCCTACAACTGGGTGTGGGACAAACTGCGCGAGCGCTGGATCAGACGTCACCCCTGCCGGGCGTAAGAAAAACGGGAGGCGCAAGCGCCTCCCGGTCAGTTCAATGCGTGGCGGCTGTTTCGTTTCCCCACGGCCAGATCCACGCCAGGATCATTTTGGGATAGTTACGCTTGCGCGCTTTTTCCGCAGCCTCATCCCGCGCCCGGATCTGCTCATCGCTCAGATGCACAATCTGCCCTTTCGGCTGATAGTCGCTGGCTTTGACCGGCGAGTGCGTCTTGATCCAGTCACGCAACACCTGCGCATCAACTGCTCCGCTGTTGAGATAACCCGCATGATTATCCAGACGCGGATAACCGTCGCCGCCAGCCGCATTGAAGCTGTTGGTTGCCATGCGATAATGCTGCGCATCCTGCAGCGGTTTACCGTTAATGCTGACGTCGCTGACCTGTTTACCGTCTGCGGTCAGGCTGATACCAGCAAACTGGGCGTAGCCGCCTGAGTCAGGCTGAATATTAGCGACCACATCCAGATATTTTTTGATCTCCGCCCCGGTCAGGCTGACCGAGACCACCTGATTGCCAAACGGCTGGACCTGCAGCAGGTCACGCCAGCTCAGCTTGCCCGATTTCAGCGAGGTGCGAATACCGCCACCGCTCATTACCGCAAAATCGGCTTTGGTGTGTGCCATCTGAGCGCGCAGAATCAGCTGGCCGAGATTTGTCTGCTCAAAGCGAACCTGCTCTTTTTCACCGCTGAAGCTGCCGTCGGCGCTGCCGACATTCACGGTTAACTTCGCCTCAGCCCGTTTCTGGAATGGCATCAGCAGTTTCATCATGGCGGTGTTTTTCGGGATCTCTTCCTGCCAGGTCAGCCAGGTTTCGCTGCCATCCGCGTTCTTTATCTTATGTTTAAGGTTGACCGGCACCAGCTGATAAGCCTCCAGCGTCACCTGCCCGTTACGGAAGGTGAAGTCACCACGTCCGACATATTTGCCCCATTTATCCGCCTGCATAATCCAGATCCCGTTCTGCTGATCGGGTTTGCAGGGCTGGCCCGGCTGATAATTTTTGACGCTGACGTTCTCTTTTTCCATGCAGACCGCATCATGCGAATGACCACCCACAATCAGATCGATGGTGCCGGCAGGCAGGCTGCGCGCCAGGGTGACGTCATCAATGCCATTGCTGCCATGCTTACCGTCGTCATAGTGACCAAGGTGGGTCAGCGCGACAATCACGTCCGGCTTCTCTGTGGCGCGCAGTTCGGCCACCGCCTTCTCCGCCTCCGCAATCGGATCGCGGAATTCGGTATCCGTCAGGCCCGCCGGGTTAGCCAGTTTCGCCGTGTCAGGGGTGATCAGCCCGACCACCGCGATTTTCAGCCCGAGACGGTTGAATACCGCCCAGGGCTTAAACAGGCGCTGACCGGTACTTTTCTGATAAACGTTGGCGGCAAGCAGTGGGAATCGCGCCCACTTCTCCTGTTTGCGCAGGACCGCGATGGGCTTGTCGAACTCATGGTTGCCCAGCGCCATGGCATCATAGCCAATCAGGTTCATCGCGCGAAAATCGGGTTCAGCGTCCAGTTCATCGGACTCCGGTACGCCCGTGTTCACATCACCGGCAGAGAGAATCAATGCGCCGCCGCCTCTGGACTGCACATCGTAGCGCATCGTATCCATTAAGGTTTTCTGCGCCGCCAGACCATATTCACCCTGCTCAGTAAACCAGAAATGACCATGCTCATCGTTGGTGTGCAGCAGGCTGAAACGATAGGTGCGATCGGCCTGGGCGGCCTGTGAAAACAGCGGCATCAGGGCCATCAGTAGTGCCACGCCCGCCCCTGTCCATTTAGATAACAACACTGTGATTCTCCTTAATTTGCCGTCTGGCCCGATTTTCTGCCGGTTTGCCCCACTGTGTCGCACATTCCCCCGGCGAACTCAAGGCCAACGCACATTCGCCTGTCTCTGTATGCCGCTCTTTTTATCTCCGGACCGCTTTTGCTTAGCGTGGCTGCGCCAGCATGAGCGCAGGCGATCACGTCAGAGCCACGGCTGTTTATGCCGATTACACCGCGACAGGCTGCAATGTTTTTTGTTAACCCGCTGCTTACTCCTGCAAAAACGCCGCTGAACGGCTTTAGTGTGTCTGTCTGCAGATTTGATAGTTATCTGCGTCACGCTCAGGTCATTTAGTTGTATTAATTTTTATTTACCCGCCGCGGTTTAAACCGCCAAATCAGCCAGCATTATGGATAATGAATAAAAACAGCCTTCCGGTTGCGTTTTCATCTTATTTTCCTATTTTTTTAGGGTATTCCCGCAAATTGCTCAGCGGAAGAATAGATTTTGAATTAAACTCATTTGTTACAAGCGGATACATTTGTATACAAGGAGACAGGCATGCATCACACCACACCGTTGATCACTACCATTGTCGGGGCACTGGTTCTGGCATTTCTCCTTGGGATGCTGGCGAACCGCCTGCGTATTTCTCCCCTGGTGGGCTACCTGATGGCAGGCGTTATGGCTGGCCCTTTTACCCCCGGCTTTGTTGCAGACACTAATCTGGCCCCTGAACTGGCAGAACTCGGCGTGATACTGCTGATGTTCGGTGTCGGCCTGCACTTCTCAATGAAAGATCTTATGTCGGTAAAGTCGATCGCCATTCCCGGTGCCATCGCACAGATCGCGGTTGCGACGTTACTGGGAATGGGCTTGTCATGGACGCTGGGATGGTCGTGGATGACCGGCCTGGTGTTTGGTCTCTGCCTCTCTACCGCCAGTACCGTGGTGTTACTGCGCGCGCTTGAAGAGCGGCAACTGATCGATAGCCAGCGCGGGCAGATTGCGATTGGCTGGCTGATTGTTGAAGATCTGGTGATGGTGCTGACGCTGGTGCTGCTGCCTGCGATTGCCGGCATGATGGAACAGGGTAACGCCAGCGCCGGACTACTGGCCTGGGACCTGCTGTGGACTATCGGCAAAGTCGCCGCCTTTATGGTGCTGATGATGGTGGTGGGACGGCGTGCCGTGCCCTGGATCCTCGCCCGCAGCGCCGCCACCGGCTCGCGTGAACTGTTTACTCTGGCCGTGTTAGCGCTGGCGCTGGGCATTGCCTTTGGTGCCGTTGAGTTCTTTGATGTGTCGTTTGCACTGGGCGCTTTCTTCGCCGGTATGGTGCTGAATGAGTCGGAACTGAGCCATCGCGCCGCGCGCGATACCCTGCCGCTGCGTGATGCCTTTGCCGTGCTGTTCTTTGTGTCGGTCGGCATGCTGTTTGACCCGTCGATTCTGGTGACGCAGCCGCTGGCAGTGCTGGGCGCGCTGGTAATTATTGTGGTGGGTAAATCGGTCGCCGCCTGGCTGCTGGTGTCGCTGCTCGGCCATTCACGTCGTACGGCATTGACCATTTCGGTCAGTCTGGCGCAGATTGGTGAATTCGCCTTTATTCTGGCCGGTCTGGGTATCTCGCTGGGCCTGCTGACTGACGAGGGCCGCAACCTGGTGCTGGCCGCGGCCATCCTGTCGATTATGCTTAATCCAATCCTGTTTAGCCTGCTGGAGCGTTTCCTGGCGAAAACGGAGACGATGGAAGAGCAGACGCTGGAAGAGGCGATTGAAGACGAGAAGCAGATCCCGGTAGATTTCTGCAATCACGCGGTAATTGTAGGTTACGGCCGGGTGGGCAGTCTGATTGGTCAGAAGCTGCTTGAGGCCAATGTTCCGCTGGTGGTAGTTGAAAACTCCCGCGCCCGTGTTGAAGCGCTGCGCGAGCGCGGTATTAAGGCGGTGCTGGGTAATGCAGCCCGCGCTGACACCATGGAACTGGCCAGACTCGACTGCGCGCGCTGGCTGTTACTGACTATTCCGAATGGCTATGAAGCAGGTGAAGTGGTCACAGCCGCGCGTGAAAAACATCAGAATATCGAGATTATCGCCCGCGCCCACTACGACGATGAAGTCGAGTACATCATGGAACGGGGTGCCACCCGAGTGGTGATGGGCGAACGTGAGATCGCCAGCAGTATGCTGCAAATCCTGCAGGATGAGATGACGCAGGGCGAAGATTTAAAGCCCTGCGATGTCGTGCGCTGATTCCTGCTTAGCAAAGCCTGGCAGGCTACTGATATATCAAAATCAGGGTGAATTTTACCGCAACGAATAAACTCAACACCCAGGGAACGCGGGCAGAGTTGGAAAGCGTCCCGCCGCCCGGACAAAAACGCCGGGAGCGTTTTTGAACAACGCAATGCGTTGGCCCGGCTACGGGCGCACCTCAGGGATGAGGTGCGTACTAAAAACGCCGGGAGCGTTTTTGAACAACGCAGTGCGTTGGCCCGGCTACGGGCGCACCTCAGGGATGAGGTGCGTACTAAAAACGCCGGGAGCGTTTTGAACAACGCGAAGCGTTGGCCCGGCTACGGGCGCACCTCAGGGATGAGGTGCGTACTAAAAACGCCGGGAGCGTTTTGAACAACGCGAAGCGTTGGCCCGGCTACGGGCGCACCTCAGGGATGAGGTGCGTAATCGTTCGGGCCGAGCGGTCAGGGATGGCTTAAGCGACTTTCCGATCTGACCGCGTTCCCTGAGCAGGCTCAATCTTATCGCTAACCGAGCCAGACGTTGCCAGTCATCTAAGGCCCTTCTCTTCAGAAGGGCTTTTTTATGCGCGGCAGCTGCCAGCTTTACCGATCCCAGTAAGACTCTTCCAGACTGTCTTCCCGCTCCGGCAGGCCGCGGGTCAGACGCGGCGAATGCTGATTCAGCACCTGGTAGCTGACGCGGTTGGCATATTTACATACCTGCGCCAGCGACGAGTAGGTCAGGTAAGGACGCGCATGTTTGCTGGAGTTCGGCACATTCAGGCTGTGATAGTTGTTGGCGGTGATGTCATGCAGTAACGCCGCCAGCGCACCATCTCCGGCGCCGTTGGTGTTCATGATCTTTTCCGGTCCGCCCATATAAGGCGCGATGTGCGAGAAAATGCGCAGCGGCTGCTGGCAATCCTGCTGGCGCATCACCCGGCTGAACTCATACTGATTGAATTCAGCAATCGCGCCAGGCAGCAGCGGATGGTTGGTTTTGCGTTTGAACTCTTCTTCGGTGTAACCCGCCATATAGAGCCCAATCGGGCCAGCGGTACACAGCACCAGATCGACCCAGTCCAGCGCCATATTGGCGGCGAGCAGTGGATCGCTTTCGCCGGTCAGCGCCAGCGCTTCCTCTTCATTCATCGCCACGATGCTGACATGCTCGCGCAGGAAATCGCGCCAGAACTGAGGATTGTCGCCAATCACATGTTTGGTGCCCAGCGTCAGCACCACCGGCACGTTGTGGCGTTTGGCATACTCAATCGCCCGTAACGTTGCCTGCGGCATCGGTTCACCTTCGGCACAGCGCACCAGATAGGAGGTCAGTACCAGCGCAGAGGCTCCGGCGATCACCTCTTCCGGTACGTTATCCGGATGGAGCTGGTTCATCTGGCCGGGGCTGATAGCAAAGGTTCGCTCGCCATGTTCGCCAATCAGCGTAAAGCAGCGGCCAATGGCGCCATCCACGCCCTGCAGATAGTTAAGATCGACCCGGCTTGAGGTATTGCAGAGATAGCGATAGGCGTAGCCGCCAATCTGGATATTGTTGCACATGACGCCCAGCAGTACGGAGCGGTCATCGGCCAGCACCGAGAAGTTATGCAGTGTGTTACCGATGGTGCCACCAGCAAACTGATGGGTGATCAGCGCTTCCTGCATCAGCTCGTTGTACAACGCTTCCGCGACGGCATTATCGATAACCAGCGAGTGCCCGGCACTCAGGCCATAACGTGCGAGAAAAGCGTCATCGACTTTGGCTTCGATATCCACCAGCGTCTGGTCGATACCCACCACCCAGCTGCCTGCATCAACATCGTGCTGGGCAGGCTGTAACAGGGGATCGCGTGCGCTGACAGGAAAGTAGTGTTTGGATTTGCGTTTGCCGGGAAATTTCATCGGGAGGTGCCGTCTGGAAAAACAGGCGGAGAATGATATCACACTCTCCGCCTGCGCTTTAACGGCGAGCGTCGACCAGTTGCACCATCATGTCGATATGCGCCTCATCGGCGTTCAGCGCAGGGATATACTCAAACTTCTCACCCCCGGCATGCATAAAGATTTCGCAGTTTTCACCACTGATCTCTTCCAGCGTCTCCAGGCAGTCTGACGAGAAGCCCGGGCTCATCACCTGAACATGTTTGATCCCTTTAGCGGGCAGGCTTTCCATGGTTTTATCGGTGTAGGGCATCAGCCAGGGCTCACGACCGAAACGCGACTGGAAGGTCATCATGTACTGATCGTCACGCAGGCCCAGCGCTTTGACCAGGGCCGCCGTGGTATCCGCACAGCGCTGCGGGTAGTCATCGCCTTCGTTAGCAAAACGCTGCGGAATGCCGTGGAAGGATAAGACCAGCAGATCGGGCTGACCGTGCCGCTCAAAGGATCGCTCTACCGTCGCTTTCAGCGCGGCGATATAGGCCGGATGTTCGGCGTAGTCGCGGATAAACTGCACATCAGGCAGCGAGCGGTAATCTTTGAATACCGCGGTCAGGCCATCCCACACTGCCGCCACGGTGGAGCAGGAGAATTGCGGATAGAGCGGCAGCACAATCAGGCGGGTCACGCCCTGCGCCATCAGCTTATCTACCGCGCTTTTCAGGCTCGGATTACCGTAGCTCATGCCCAGCTCGACGGGCATATCGACCCGTGCCGCCAGCGCATCGCGCTGACGCATGCTGTAAACCAGCAGCGGTGAACCGCCTTCCATCCAGACCGATGCGTAGAGCTTAGAGACGCGCGGCGAGCGAAACGGCAGAATAACGGCATTGAGAACCGGCCACCAGAGCCAGCGCGGCGCATCGACCACGCGCGGATCGCTTAAAAACTGTTTCAGATAGCGTTTAACTGCAGGTGTGGTGGGCGCGTCTGGCGTACCTAAATTAACCAATAACACGCCGGGCTTATCTTGCCTCATTTGAGTTCCTTGATAACAACGGGGATGCGTGAAAACGGGGAAATTGTAGCGGAATAAGTGGGAGGTAAAAGCGATTACTGCAAAAGGGGCCAGTAATACCGGCCCCTGTGAGCTTAGCCCAGGATCTTAGCCAGCTCGGCACTCACTTCGGTCACCTTACGGGTGCCGTCGATTTTGTGATAGGCGGTGTTGCCCGCTTCCGCTTCTTTGCTGTAGTAAGCAATCAGCGGCGCGGTCATCTGATGATATTCAACCAGGCGCTTACGCACGGTCTCTTCCTGATCGTCTTTACGCATGGTCAGCTCTTCGCCGGTCACATCATCTTTGCCTTCCACTTTCGGTGGATTAAAAGTGACGTGATAAACGCGGCCTGATGGCGTGTGAACGCGACGGCCCACGATACGCTCAACGATCAGTTCATCCGGTACGGCGAACTCCAGCACGTGATCAACGGTGATCCCGGCCTCTTTCATTGCATCTGCCTGAGGAATAGTGCGCGGGAAACCGTCCAGCAGGAAACCGTTTTTGCAGTCTTCCTGGGTGATACGCTCTTTGACCAGCGCAATCACCAGCTCATCGGTCACCAGTTTGCCAGCATCCATAATGGCTTTCGCCTGGTTGCCCAGCTCGCTGCCTGCTTTTACTGCTGCACGCAACATGTCGCCAGTGGAGATTTGCGGAATGCCATACTTCTCCATGATGAATTGGGCCTGAGTCCCCTTACCTGCGCCCGGAGCTCCGAGCAGAATAATACGCATTGCGTAAATCCCCTTGCGAATCGCATTGATCTATCTTAGAAGCGAAAGAACATACCATTATGACCCGCTCATCACAAGGAAGGGCGCGGATCGCGCAGGGCGACCTGAGTCGCTTTTTGGCCCCGGCCCCTACCCGCCTGGTCTGCCTGACGCTTTTTCAGACTTACCGCCTGAGCCGAGCAGGAATTGCAGTCGTCGGCTCAGATGATGGGTCATATTCACGCTTTTTTTGCCGCTGCCGCGCACGTTAGCATTCAGCAGCAGCCGCGCCTGCTGCGGCCATTTCACCACATCTTCCGCATCTGACAGCGATGTGATCACGGAGGCCGGGACATTAAAACTGGCAAACGGCAAACCGGGCTGATGGCAGGAGTTCAGCGGCAGCGGGTCTGACAGGGAGAGCGCATCGACGGTGGCGGCATTGTAAGGCCGCCAGTGCGGATCGTTGAAGCGGCGCAGTGCCTCATGCGTGGCGGTCAGCGTCAGCCCCTGCTCGAAAAGCCGCAGTTCGCTGCGCACCAGCGTACTGAAGTCATGGGTCCGCAACGCCACCAGCACCAGATCGCTGCAGATCTCAGCGTGGCGATCCAGTCGGGTGACAAACAGATGGGCTTCGTCGATCAGTTTCTGATGCAGCACGCTGGCAAAACTCTCGCTCGCCTCCGTCACCCCCTGGTTCTGGCAATCCCGCAGCGGACGCACGCGGCCATTGGGCAATTCGACATGCGGTACCAGCATGATGCTGCCCGCGATCAGCGGAACTGCTGGCAGGATGTTGAGTTCGGTTACCGGAAAGTGCGAGGCGTAACGGTGCTGATTGCGCGCCTGCTCCTGCCGCAGAAAGAGCTGAGAAAGAAGGACCTGAGCCACATGCAGCGAGGGCGCGAAGAAGAGATCGAACTGCTCCAGCCGGTAAAAACGTGAGAGCGCCAGGCGTAACCGATGGCGCGCCTCTGCTGAAGTTTCAGAGGATAAAGAGCGGTGTGCCATGGTTGTCTCGCTTCGGGGAGTGTGCGGCGTGAACGCTGGTTAAGCGAGGCGGAATACCCTGAAAAATCACAGATATAAGGCTGAGTCAACCCGCCAGAATTTGCCCTACAGAGTAGGTCAATGCGTCTGGACTTTAAAATGATATAAATTGACAATCCCTGTTAGATTTTTGCACAGGGGAAGAGGATGAACGGACTGCCGCCACTAAGAGCGCTGCACTATTTTCACCAGGCAGCCTTACACAGCAGTTTTAGCGTGGCGGCTGAACATCTGCATGTTACGCACAGCGCCATCAGCCATCAGATTCGCCAGCTGGAGAGCTGGATGGGCAAACCACTTTTTGTCCGCAGCCATGGCCGCGTGAAACTGACCTCACACGGTGAACGTCTGCTGCTGAGCTGTCAGCAGGCGTTCAGTGAGTTGCGCAGCAGCTGCGAAAGCATTCGTACCGGGCTGCTTCAGCAGATTCGGGTCTCCTGCGCCCCCAGCTTTTTGTCGCAATGGCTGATTCCCCGTATCGCCAGCTTTTATCAACGCTATCCGGAGATTGAGGTTCACTTCCAGCCGCTGACGCAAATCTCGCAACTGCGCAGTGAACATGTGGATGTACTGATCCTCAGTCATGGCGAGCCACCTGAATCTGACATAGACGCCACGCTGGTCAGCGAGGATGAGATTGGGCCGCTCTGCGCACCTCACTTTGCTTCGCAGCTGCGGGTCGGCGAGGATCTGTCAGCGATGCCCCTGCTGCATGCGGATACCCGGCTGCACGCCTGGTCAGAGTGGGCGGACAAAGCTGGGGTCAGCGGCCGCTTTAACGGCGGAAAGCATTTTGAGAGTCTGACACTGGGGATTCAGGCCGCACGAAGTGGTCTTGGCGTCCTGATGGCACCGCGTTTACTGGTACGCAAAGAGCTGGAGGATGGCACGCTGCTAGCACCGCTTGGCTTTGTACGCGTCGAGCGTGCCACATGGATGATGACAAAGCAGAGCCGGCGGCATGATACGGAGATCAGCCTGTTTCGCGACTGGCTGCAGGATGCCGCAAAACCATAAAAAAAGCCGGTGAGGGTCACCGGCTTGATGCTGCTGATAATATCTGCCCTTCTCAGCGGTGAGACCGAGCCAGCGCAGAAAACACGGTCAGATCGGAAAGACGCAAAAGCCGTCATCCGTGACACGCTCGGCCCACGCCATCCATGGCGCGGGACGCTTTCCTCTTCTGACCGTGTTCCCTGCGCACCGGATTAATTCGTAGCGGTCAGAATCACCCTGCTGTGGCTTTATCAGCCGTCTGAGGCCGGTGAAAACCACCGGCCTGTTGCCGTTATGCGGTCAGCAGCTGGTTCATGCGGCGGATAAACTGGTTAGGATCGTCCAGCGTGCCGCGCTCGGCCAGCAAGGCCTGATCCAGCAGCAGCTCAATCCACTCACCGAAGCGTGCTTCATCCTGCGTATCCGCAACACGTTTCACCAGCGGATGATCCGGGTTGATTTCGAATAGATACTTCACTTCCGGCACTTCCTGTCCGGCCGCGGCAAACAGCTTCGCCATCTGCGTGGTCATCTCGTTGGCGTCGGTGGTGACAATCGCCGGGGTATCGGTCAGGCGATGCGTCAGACGCACCTCTTTCACGCGTTCGCCCAGCAGAGTTTTCACCTGCTCAACAAAAGGCTCCAGCGCTTTTTCCGCCTCTTTCTGCTCTTCGGTCTCTTCATCCGCCAGCTTGCTCAGCGACTCATCCGCTTTGCTGACTGACTGGAAGGTTTTACCATCGAACTCAGTGAGGTAGCTCATCATCCATTCGTCGATGCGATCGGAGAGCAGCAGCACCTCAATGCCTTTTTTGCGGAACAGTTCCAGATGCGGGCTGCTCTTCGCGGCGGCATAGCTGTCAGCGGTGATGTAGTAAATCTTCTCCTGACCTTCCACCATGCGGCTGACGTAATCTTCCAGCGAAATGGTCTGTGCCGAACCTTCGCTCTGGGTGGTAGCGAAACGCAGCAGCTTAGCGATCGTCTCCTGGTTAGCGTGATCTTCCGCCGGGCCCTCTTTCAGCACCAGACCAAACTCATTCCAGAAAGTCTGATATTTCTCGTTGTCATCTTTTGCCAGTTTTTCCAGCATCTGCAGGGTACGCTTCGTCAGCGCGGCGCGCAGGCTCTGGGTCACGCGGCTATCCTGCAGGATCTCACGGGAGACGTTCAGCGGCAGATCGTTGGAGTCAATCAGGCCACGCACAAAGCGCAGATAGTTCGGCATAAACTGCTCAGCGTCATCCATGATAAAGACGCGCTGCACGTAGAGTTTCAGGCCATGTTTCTGATCGCGGTTCCACATATCGAATGGCGCACGCGCCGGAATGTAGAGCAGGCTGGTATATTCCTGCTTACCTTCTACCCGATTGTGGCTCCAGGCGACCGGATCGCTGTAATCGTGGGCGATATGTTTGTAGAACTCGTTGTACTCTTCGTCGCTGATCTCAGATTTGTTGCGGGTCCACAGTGCCTGGGCTTTGTTAATCTTCTCCCAGTGGGTCCCTTCGCCTTCTTCATCTTTGCTTTCGATCTCAACCGGCAGCGCAATGTGATCGGAATATTTGCTGATGATGTTGCGCACGCGCCATGCATCCAGGAACTCATCCTCGCCTTCGCGCAGATGCAGGGTGATCTCGGTACCGCGATCGGCTTTCTCAATCTCAGCCAGGGTATATTCGCCCTCGCCTGCGGATTCCCAGAACACGCCTTCTTCGGCTGACGCGCCCGCGGCACGGGTACGCACCGTGACTTTATCCGCCACGATGAATGCAGAATAGAAACCGACACCGAACTGACCAATCAGCTGGCTATCTTTCGCCTGATCGGAGCCCAGCGATTCAAGGAAGGATTTGGTGCCTGATTTGGCGATAGTCCCGAGGTTCTCAATGACCTCATCGCGACGCATACCGATACCGTTGTCGCTGAGCGTAATGGTACGGTTGTCCTTATCAACAGAGAGACGAACGTGCAGCTCGCCATCACCTTCATACAGGCTGGAATCTGACAGGGCACGGAAGCGCAGTTTGTCTGCCGCATCCGAGGCGTTGGAGATCAGCTCACGCAGGAAAATTTCTTTGTTTGAATAGAGAGAATGGATCATCAGGTGCAGAAGTTGTTTTACTTCCGACTGAAAGCCACGGGTCTCTTGTCCTTTCATGGTCATTGCTACCTCAACAAAACAGGTTGAACAAACGTTGAGGTTGATGTGGGGGTGACAGGGAGATTTTCAAGCCGGTGTCTGTCACAACACCGGCGAGTGATTAAAATTTAAACTTCTGGCGGCCCGCCAGTGAATGGGACAGCGTGGTGCCATCAACCATCTCCAGCTCACCGCCCACCGGCACGCCGTGCGCGATACGGCTGGCGTCGACGCCATACTGACCACAGAGTTCCGCGATGTAGTTCGCGGTCGCCTCGCCTTCCACTGTCGGGTTGGTGGCGAGGATCACTTCCTGCAGGGTTTCACTCTCCAGTCGCTGCTCCAGACGATCCAGGCCAATATCAGCCGGACCGATGCCGTCGAGCGGCGAGAGATGTCCCATCAGCACAAAGTAGCGACCACCAAACTGGCCGGTTTGCTCAATGGCGTGAATATCCGCCGGGCTTTCCACCACGCAGATTTGACCATTCTGCTGACGCCGTGGATTGGCGCAGATAGTGCAAATTTCCTGCTCGGTGAATGTCCGGCAATCGGCGCAGTGTCCAATCTCCGACATCGCCCGGGTCAGCGCCTGCGCCAGCCGCATGCCACCGCTGCGATCGCGCTGCAGCAGCTGGAACGCCATGCGCTGTGCCGACTTCGGCCCAACGCCGGGCAGACAGCGCAGCGACTCCATCAAAGATTCAAGCAGTGGACTGGTTTGCATCAGAACGGCATCTTAAAGCCTGGTGGCAGCTGCATGCCTGAAGAGACAGAAGCCATCTTCTCTTTCTGGGTTTCATCAATGCGACGTGCCGCATCGTTAAACGCGGCTGCAATCAGATCTTCCAGCATATCTTTGTCATCTTCCAGCAGGCTGGGATCGACTTCCACGCGACGGCAGTTGTGCGCGCCGTTAATGGTGACTTTTACCAGGCCAGCACCAGACTCACCGGTCACTTCAATCGCGGCAATCTCTTCCTGAACCCTGGCCATTTTGTCCTGCATCTGCTGGGCCTGTTTCATCAGGTTGCCCAATCCGCCTTTACCACCAAACATAGTTTTCTCTCTCAGCTGAGGCTACAACGCTATCGTTAAGATAGCAGCAGCGTGTTCAAACAGGTCGGATACTCTCCTCATCCAGATCGGCATCAAAAAAGCGCTGCAGCGTCTGGATGTGGGTATCACAGGTGATCGACTGACGCGCCTGCGCCAGTTTCTCTTCGTAAATGGCCTGACGCCATTCAAGTGGCGTCAACACCGATGAATTATCGTCTTCAACTACCGAGAGTTCAACTCTCTGCCCGGCATGCTGACTCAGCGCATCGCTTAATACCTGCTGCGCCGACGGTGAATTAAGGTGACGCTGGCTGCTACGCAAATGCAGGCAGACCCCACTTTCGGTGGTCTCTTTCCAGGCATTTAACGCCAGCTGCTGCACCAGTTTCGGCAGTGGCAGGATCGCAATCTCTGCGGCCCAGGGATCGCGCTGCTGCGCTTCTTCGGCCAGACGCGCCGCCAGCTCAGGGGTTTTCTCATGCTCCAGCGCAGAACGCAAGGCCTTTGGCGTCGCCACCGGCTCCGCCACTTCTACCGGCTGATTAACCGCTTTCCAGCGGTACGCTTCCTCTTTTACCGGGGCGGCAGGCTCGCGATCGCGGATACGCTGCTGACTGCGCTCGGTGACCGAGGCCAGCCGCTCCAGCGCGGAGTTGGCCGGCCGCGCACCTGGCGCTGCCGGCTCACGCTTTTTTGGCTTGTTCGCTCCCTGACGCAACAACTGAGTGCGCGCCTGCAGGAGCTGACTGGTGGAACTAGAGAGTGCAGTGTCAGGTGCGGCATCTGGCGACGGCGAATGCTGCGGTGCAGCATCGGGCGCGGCCATCTGCGGCTGAGCAGCAACCTGCTGCTGCGTCTGCTCCGGCATCTGCTGCGCTACGGGCGACGCGGTGTGCGACGGCGGCGCAGCGGCAGGTGACGGTGAGGCTGGCTGTGCTGCCGGTTGCCGTGCTAACGGCGATGGCCCGGATGCTGCCGGGGACGTCTGCGCAGGGGCGACAGGTGCCGTCTGCTGAGTTAATGCGGGACGCGCAATGGGTTCAGCCACGGCAGCTTTAGGATGAAACGCCAGTGCACGCAGCAGCGTCATCTCCACACCCATGCGACGATCGGGCGCAATCGGCAGATCCTTGCGGCCCATCAACAGGGTCTGATAATAGAGTTGCAGATCGGCGGGCGGCACCACGCGCGCCAGTTCACGCAAGCGAAGGGCGTTACTCTCATCATCGTCGTTGAGCGAGGTCGGCAGCAGTTGCACCATCGCAATCTGGTGCAGCAGGCGCAGCATTTCTACCAGCAGCGCTTCCCATTCCACACCCCGTGACGCGGCCTGGCTCAACAGGTTCATCACCTGCTGACCGTCACCGTCGACCAGCGCTTCCAGCAGCCCCAGCGGCTGTTCATCATCCAGCGTGCCGAGCATGACGCTGACCGTACTGCTGGTCACCGCGCCCTGCCCCATGGCGATGGCCTGGTCGGTAAGGCTCAGCGCATCGCGCATACTGCCATCGGCAGCCCGCGCCAGCAGCTGCAGCGCCCGGGTTTCACTCTCAATCTGTTCCTGCTTAAGAACATGCTCAAGCTGCTGACGGATTTGATCCACATCCAGCGCTTTGAGGTGGAACTGCAGGCAGCGCGAGAGAATGGTCACCGGCAGTTTCTGCGGATCGGTGGTCGCCAGCAGGAATTTAACGTGTGAAGGGGGCTCTTCCAGTGTCTTTAACAGCGCATTGAAGCTGTGACGCGACAGCATATGCACTTCATCGATCAGATAGACTTTGAAGCGGCCACGCGCCGGGGCGTACTGCACGTTGTCGAGCAGATCGCGGGTATCTTCAACTTTGGTACGCGAAGCGGCGTCGATCTCAATCAGATCGACAAAGCGGCCCTGCTCAATTTCACGGCAGTTATCACACTGACCACAGGGGGTGGCAGTGATACCGGTTTCGCAGTTAAGGCCTTTTGCCAGCAGACGCGCAATAGTGGTTTTCCCTACTCCGCGGGTGCCGGAGAAGAGATAAGCATGATGGATGCGTCCCAGAGACAATCCATTCGCCAGCGCCGTCAGAACATGTTCCTGACCGACAACATCAGCAAAAGCCTGGGGACGCCATTTTCGCGCAAGTACCTGATAGCTCATGTGGAGTTCGACGAAGTTGGATGGAAAGATGAGCGCAGACGCTCTGCAACCCCTGTATAAGATTGCAGTAGTCTATCAGCTACGCTTTTGGCTGGCACTCGTTATCTTGACGCCGAAGGCGTGACGGCCTCGCCGGATGGCAAGGCCGAAAGAGTGGCTTAGTGGCCGGGGAATTTAACCAGGCTGTAGCTCTCAACGCCCATGGCATTAAGACGCGTTTCTCCGGTCAGATCGAACAGGTTAATAATGAAAGCCGCGTCTTTGACTTCACCGCCTGCACGACGAATCAGTTTAACGGTCGCTTCAATCGTCCCGCCGGTCGCCAGCAGATCGTCAACCACCAGCACCAGATCGCCTGGCTGGATGGCATCTTTGTGCAATTCCAGCTTATCGGTGCCGTACTCCAGCTCATAGGATTCGCTGTAGACCTCACGGGGCAGTTTGCCGGGCTTACGCACCGGAACAAAACCGACGCCGAGACCTAACGCCACCGGTGCACCAAACAGGAAACCGCGCGCTTCCGTTCCCACCACTTTAGTGATGCCTTTATTACGGTAACGCTCAACCAGCAGCGCAATCGACGCGGCATAGGCTTTGGGATCTTCCAGCAGACTGGTGACATCGCGGAACAGGATGCCTGGCTTAGGATAATCGGGAATGCTTTTAATGCTGTTTTTAATGAATTCAAGCTGCTGCGCAGTGTCGGTCATAATGATACGCCTGGTAAAAAATTCTGTTTCGCGCAGCTTCAAAAGCGCTTATACCTGATAAAAGGCTCAGCGGAAGTCAATTCACAAAGGGAAGCCACGCACGAAGACGCCCAAATCTAAGCAAATGACCGGCTAAATGCAACTTTATCGCGGTGGCGGCGGCGCGTCCGCTGCTTCTGCCACCACCGGAATACGCCACATAAACAGCAGCAGCGCCGCCAGCATGATCAGCAGCATGATGCGTACCCAGATCTGATGCACCAGGAAGAGTGAGAGACTAAAGGTTGCGACTATCAGACAGATAGCGCGTACTTTAGCCCCTGGCGGCATCGCGCGATGCTGCTGCCAGTGGCGCAGATAGCGACCAAATGGCGATTTCCACAGCAGCCAGTGATGAAAACGCGGCGATGAACGGGCAAAACACCAGGCAGCCAGCAGCATGAATGGCGTGGTAGGTAATAAAGGTAATACAATGCCCAGCGTCCCCAGCACAATCGCCAGCCAGCCGAGGGTTAATAACAGAATGCGTTGCATGAATGCCGCCCAACTCTTTCCTCATCAGCGTACGTTAGCACAATTGAGCGTCACGCGATGAGTGCGATCGCCATACAACAGCGCCTGCAACAGCTCCTTATCGCCCTGCGGCAGGAGCTTGCCTGCCATTCAGATGGGGTTTGCCGTCTGCCACGTTTTGATACTCAGCTGTTTCGCACCAAAGGCACGCGGCTGGCTGATTACCTGCTGGAAGTGGAACAGAATTTTGCCCGGCTGTGCGACAGCAGCCACGATCTGGCCCGCAGTGCCTGGCTGGCTGAACGCCTGGTCGATCAGATTGCCGCCCTGCAACGTGAGGCGAGTACGCAACAGCTGCGTACCCGACGCGAACAGCCCGTCAGAAATCCACGCGCCGCAAAATATCAGGAGTACCGTGAATTTGAACGGCGTTTGCTGGCAATGATCGATCAGCGTGAGCAGCGCCTGGCGCTGGCCGAAACGCTGGCGGTACAGCATCAGCTGAAACAGGATCTGGAAACGTTAGAGCAGCGACTGGCACGCTGTCGGCAGGCGATTCACTCGGTTGAATGGGCCTCGTCGTTGCGCGGCAGCGAATAAAGCGCAGCGTGACAAAAGCGCTCCTATACTGGGTGTGATTCGGCGCGGAGAAGAACCATGGCTTTACTTGTGTGGCTGTTAAGCGGTTTACTGCTGGGGTTGCTGAAGCGCCTGCTGATGCCGGGACCACCGGGCGGCCTGGTTGCTACCCTGACTCTGTCGATGATCGGGGCTCTGATTGGCGGCTATATCGCCACCTATTTTGAGCTGGGCACCCTGGCAACGCTGCATATCGGCGCACTGGGCGTGGCGATTATCGGTGCATTAGTGATGCTGCTGGTCGCAGCCCGACTACGTATTTAGGAGAACAGATGTCACTGGAAAATGCCCCTGACGACGTCAAACTGGCAGTTGATTTGATTCAGCTTCTGGAAGAGCATCAACTGCCGGTGGAAACCGTGCTTTCAGCGCTGGCCATGGTGCAGCGCGATTTCGAAAACAAGCGCGATCGCCCATCGGCTTAGTGGTGGGCAGTCAGCGTCGGACTGAGGCGCAGCATATCGATAAAGGCATTGACCAGCGTCGGCGCGTCTCCGGCTAAATCAAAACTGTCCGGCGCAAATAGCCAGCTTTCCATCATACCGTTGACGTAACCGCGCAGGATAAGAGCGGCCTGACGCGTGCTGAGACTGCCCGGAAGCTGTCCGGCTTCGATACACTGGCGCAGGACATCTTCAATTTTGTCGTAGCATTCCAGCAGTAAGCTCTGCTGCATATTCTTCAGCGCCGACATTTCGCCCACAAATTCACATTTGTGGAAAATGATCTCCATCAAGGCGCGGCGCTGCGGATCCTTTGCTGTCGCGTCAAAGATATAGACCAGCATCGCTCGCAACACAGAGAGTGGATCGCCAGGGTATTTTGTCTGATACTCAAGTTCCACATCGTCCAGACCAGCATCACAACGAAGCCATATTTCATGTAATACATCGGCTTTATTTTTGAAGTGCCAGTAGATGGCCCCTCGCGTGACGCTGGCAGCGGTTGCAATATCCGCCAGAGAAGTGGCTGAAACGCCCTGCTGCGAAAACAGAACAATGGCGGCATCAAGAATTTGATGTCGCGTTTCAAGTGCTTGCGCTTTGGTTTTTCGTGCCATAAGGGGCTTTTTTTACAAACAGGTAAGTTTACATACATTTGCGAATGTATGTACCATAGCATGACCTGCGACTTGACACAGCAATGGGTTTTTCAGTTTGTGATCCATTGACCAATTGATATCGGACACTAGAGGTTTATTTATGAATAAAATCAGAGGATTATCGCCTCTGGCGGCCGTCCTGATGCTATCAGGCAGCTTTTTGTTAACAGGATGTGACAACAATAAATCCGAACAAGCCGCCCAGCAACCGCCAGCAGTGGGGGTTGTAACACTGAAAACTGAACCCCTGAAAATCTCGACTGAATTACCTGGCCGCACCTCGGCATATCGTGTCGCCGAAGTCCGTCCGCAGGTTTCCGGTATCATTCTGAAGCGTAACTTTGTTGAAGGCAGCGATGTCAAAGCGGGTCAGTCTCTTTATCAGATAGATCCTGCTACTTATCAGGCCGCCTATGACAGCGCTAAAGGTGATTTGACTCAGGCGCAGGCCAATGCTCGCATCGCTCAGCTGACCGTCAAACGTTACAAGCCTTTACTCGGCACCAAATATATCAGTCAGCAGGATTACGACACCGCCGTTGCCACGGCCGCGCAAAACGATGCTGCGGTTCAGGTAGCAAAAGCCAACGTAGAAACGGCCCGCATTAACCTGGCTTATACCAAAGTCACCTCGCCTATCAGTGGCCGCATCGGCAAATCGTCGGTAACGGAAGGTGCGCTGGTACAAAACGCACAAACCACCGCCCTGGCCACTGTGCAGCAACTTGATCCGATGTATGTCGATGTCACCCAGTCGAGCGAAGATTTCATGCGCTTACGTTCAGAACTGGAGTCGGGTCAGCTGAAGCAGAACGATGGTAAAGCCAACGTGACCCTGCTGATGCAGAACGGCAACAGCTATCCGCAGACCGGTACGCTGGAGTTCTCTGACGTTACCGTTGATGAAACCACCGGCTCTATCACTCTGCGCGCCATTGTCCCGAACCCGAACCATGCGCTGTTACCGGGCATGTTTGTTCGCGCACGTCTGGATGAAGGTACCAATCCTAATGCGTTGCTGGTTCCGCAACAGGCGGTAGCCCGTACCCCAACGGGTCAGGCAACGGTCATGGTGGTGGGTGCAGATAACAAAGTGGAAGCTCGTCAGGTCACCACCTCTCAGGCGATTGGCGACAAATGGTTAGTCACCGACGGTGTTAAAGCGGGTGAACGTGTGATCAGCACGGGTCTGCAGCGAGCCAAGCCGGGCGCACAGGTTACCCCACAAGAAGTCTCAGACGATGCGAAAGCGGCACCCGATTCAAAGCCGCAGTCTGACAAGTCATCGTCATAACAGGAGCCGTTGATTCATGGCTAAGTTCTTTATCGATCGGCCCATCTTTGCGTGGGTGCTCGCCATCATCATTATGCTGGTCGGTGCGCTATCGATTCTCAAACTTCCGATTGAGCAATATCCCAATGTTGCACCGCCGGCGATTGAGATTCAGGCCACCTACCCTGGTGCAGATGCTAAAACGCTGCAGGACTCGGTGACCCAGGTCATCGAACAAAATATGAACGGCATTGATGGACTGATGTATATGTCCTCAAGCAGCGACTCATCCGGTACGCTGACCCTGACGATCTCCTTTGAGTCAGGGACAGATGCCGATATCGCGCAGGTTCAGGTGCAGAACAAACTGCAGCTGGCGACGCCGCTGTTACCGCAGGAAGTACAGCAACAGGGGATTCAGGTTAAGAAATCTTCCAGTAGCTTCCTGATGGTAGCGGGCTTCATCAGCGACGATGACAATATGACGCAGAATGATATTTCTGACTTTATTTCATCGTCCATCAAAGATCCGATCAGCCGTACCAAAGGTGTGGGTGATACCCAGGTATTTGGTGCGCAGTACGCGATGCGTATCTGGATGGATCCGCACAAGCTGAACAACTACAACCTGACGCCGGTTGATGTTATCAGCGCGCTGAATACGCAGAACACCCAGGTTGCTGCCGGTCAGTTGGGCGGTACGCCTCCGGTTCCGGGACAGCAGCTTAACGCCTCTATCATTGCGCAAACCCGTCTCACCTCTACCGATGAATTCGGCAAAATCCTGCTGAAAGTGAATGAAGATGGTTCTCAGGTTCGTCTGCGTGATGTGGCAAGGATTGAACTTGGCGCGGAAAACTACGAGATCGTTGCCCGTTATAACGGCAAGCCTGCGTCCGGTATCGGTATCAAGCTGGCCACCGGTGCGAATGCGCTGGATACCGCCAATGCGGTGAAAGAAGAACTGGCCAAATTGCAGCCGACGTTCCCGGCCGGTTTGAAAGTGGTCTATCCGTATGACACCACGCCTTTCGTTAAGATCTCGATTTTCGAAGTGGTGAAAACGCTGATTGAAGCGATCGTGCTGGTGTTCCTGGTTATGTATCTGTTTCTGCAGAACTTCCGCGCCACGCTCATTCCTACCATCGCGGTACCTGTGGTATTGCTGGGTACGTTTGCCGTTATCAGCGCTTTTGGCTATTCGATAAACACCCTGACGATGTTCGGGATGGTGCTGGCCATCGGCTTGCTGGTGGATGACGCCATCGTGGTGGTCGAGAACGTTGAGCGCGTGATGGCGGAAGAGGGATTACCGCCAAAAGAAGCGACTAAGCGTTCAATGGAGCAGATTCAGGGCGCACTGGTCGGTATCGCACTGGTGCTGGCTGCCGTATTTATTCCAATGGCGTTCTTTGGTGGTTCGACCGGTGTTATCTACCGTCAGTTCTCCATCACTATCGTTTCGGCAATGGCGCTGTCGGTGCTGGTCGCCTTTATTCTGACGCCGGCACTCTGTGCCACCATGCTGAAACCGATTAAAAAAGGCGAGCACGGTAAAACCACCGGTTTCTTCGGCTGGTTCAACCGCATGTTCGACAAAAGCACCAACCACTATGTGGATGGTGTGGGTCACATGGTTCGCAGTACGGGTCGCTATATGTTGATCTATCTGGTGATCGTGGTCGGTATGGCGTTTCTGTTTGTGCGCCTGCCCTCTTCATTCTTACCGGAAGAGGATCAGGGTCTGCTGCTGGCTCAGGCGCAGCTGCCTGCTGGTGCAACCCAGGAGCGTACGCAGAAAGTGCTGGATCAGGTGACGGATTACTTCCTGACCCAGGAGAAAGACACGGTTAAATCGGTGTTTACCGTTAACGGCTTCGGCTTTGCCGGTCGTGGACAGAACACCGGTATCGCCTTCGTCAGTCTCAAGCCGTGGGATGAGCGTACCGGCAGCGACATGAAAGTACCGGCGATTGCTGGCCGTGCCATGCAGGCGCTGGGCGCGATCAAAGATGCAATGGTCATTCCTTTCAACCTGCCAGCCATTATTGAACTGGGTAACGCGACCGGCTTCGACTTTGAGCTGATCGACCAGAATAACCTTGGCCACGATAAGCTGACGGAAGCGCGTAATCAGCTGTTCGGCATGATTGCGCAACATCCTGATACGCTGGTTGGCGTCCGTCCCAACGGAATGGAAGATACGCCGCAGTACAAGCTGACGATCGATCAGGAGAAAGCACAGGCGCTGGGCGTATCACTGAGTGATATCAACACCACGCTGGCGGCTTCCTGGGGCGGTTCCTACGTCAATGACTTCATTGACCGCGGTCGCGTGAAGAAAGTTTACGTCATGGGTAAAGCGGACGCCCGCATGCTGCCGGACGACATTGGTAAATGGTACGTGCGCAACAGCAGCGGAACCATGGTGCCCTTCTCTGCCTTCTCATCAGCGAAATGGCAATATGGTTCACCGCGTCTTGAGCGTTACAACGGTCTGCCTGCGATGGAAATCCTGGGACAGGCTGCGCCAGGCAAAAGCTCGGGTGCGGCAATGGACCTGATGGAAGAGCTGGCGGCGAAACTGCCTGCCGGTATCGGCTATGACTGGACCGGCATGTCCTATCAGGAACGCCTGTCAGGCAACCAAGCCCCTGCGCTCTATGCCATCTCACTGATTGTGGTCTTCCTGTGTCTCGCCGCACTGTACGAGAGCTGGTCGATTCCATTCTCGGTTATGCTGGTTGTCCCACTCGGGGTCATTGGTGCACTGATCTTTACCACCCTGCGTGGCCTGAGTAATGACGTCTACTTCGTAGTGGGGTTACTGACAACCATCGGCCTCTCCACCAAGAACGCCATCCTTATCGTCGAATTTGCTAAAGATTTGATGGATAAAGAAGGTAAAGGGCTGATTGAAGCTGCGCTGGAAGCGTGCCGTATGCGTCTGCGTCCTATCCTGATGACGTCACTAGCGTTTATTCTCGGGGTACTGCCGCTGGCGATCAGTACCGGGGCCGGTTCCGGTTCGCAAAACGCCGTAGGTACCGGTGTTATCGGTGGTATGGTCACCGCGACCATACTGGCGATCTTCTTCGTTCCTGTGTTCTTTGTGGTGGTACGCCGCCGCTTTGGCAAGAAAAAAGAAGAATCAGCGAACAGTCATCCGGTTGAGCATAACCAGACTCACTAAGCTGTAAATCATCTGAGGCCGCGCAAGCGGCCTTTTTTTATGCCTGCGATTCTGCCCTTCTCATTTCCTGTTCCCTTGCTTTTCCTGTCTCACGGACAGTTGCAATCCTGGCCTGTGCATCGCATAATATTGTTATAGTATAACATTATATGGGTGTGCATTATGAAAGCGAATATTCATCCTCACTATCGTCACGTGGTCTTCCATGACACATCGGCTGACGTCTGGTTCAAAATCGGATCAACCATCAAAACCGATCGCACCGTGGAGTTCGAAGGCGAAACGCTGCCCTACGTCACCCTGGATGTGTCGTCTGCCTCACATGTGTTCTACACCGGCAAACAGAAAGATTTTGCCAAAGAGGGCAGCACAGCACGCTTTAACCAGCGTTTCGGGCGTTTTCTTGGAAAGAAATAGAGGAGAGGATCATGCAGGTATTAAGCTCGCTGCGTTCAGCAAAAAATCGCCATCGGGATTGTAAAGTGGTCCGCCGCAAAGGCCGTATTTACGTTATCTGTAAATCGAACCCGCGGTTTAAAGCAGTACAGGGAAGAAAGAAAAAACGCTAGTTTGTGTCGTGATGACTGGCCGGGCTTGCCCGGCCTTTTTTATGCTTAGTGCATGCTCTTCAGCATCGCATTCACGTTGTGTTTAAAAGCCGCCTGATAGCTGGCTGCCGGGCCAGAGGCCGTGGATAACGCTTCCGGATAGAGCTCACCACCCGGCTCAGCCCCGGTGGCGCTGGCAATCTGTTTTACCAGCCGCGGGTCGGTCTGGTTCTCGATGAAATAGCGGTTGATGTGCTGCTGCTTCAGCTGGGTGATTAAGTTACCCACGTTGCTGGCACTCGCTTCCGCCTCAGTAGAGAACCCTACCGGCGCCAGGAAAGTCACGCCATATCGCTGTCCAAAGTAACCAAAGGCATCGTGACTGGTCAGCACTTTACGCTTATCGGCTGGCACAGCGTCAAAGGCAGTTTTTGCCCAGCGATCCAGCGCCTGCAGCTGCTGAATGTAATTCTGTCCACGCTGGCGGATAGCCGGAGCGTCTTCAGGATCGGCTTTGACCAGCGCATTCATCACGTTGGTCGCGTAGATAACGCCGTTCTGCATGCTGTTCCAGGCGTGAGGATCGGTAACGGTTTTACCCTCTTCCTCCATGCTGCGGGTGGTGACACCAGTTGAGGCGACAATCGGCTGACCGCGATACCCTGAGGCGCTGACCAGCCGATCCATCCACCCTTCCAGTCCCAGTCCGCTGACAAACACCAGATCGGCCTTCGCCAGCGCCTGACTGTCCTGCGGTGTCGGTTCAAATGTATGAGGATCGCCATTCGGCCCCACCAGGCTTTTAACCTTTACATGATCGCCGCCGACCTGTTTAACGATGTCAGCCAGCACGGTAAAGCTGGCCACGACATCCACCGTTTTGGCCATCGCCAGAGGCGTGGCAAACAGCGCAGCGAGTGCCACGCTAACCGGTAATTTTTTCATAGATACCCCTTAAGATTAATGGCGGCGTAAAATTCCGCCGCACGGCCCTGTAAGAATGGAGAAAAAAAACAGCATGGCGGCGCTCAGCACCACAGCGGGACCTGCAGGCAATGAGAAGTGCCAGGAGAGCATCAGCCCGGCCAGCGCCGAAATCATTGCCATGAAAATGGCGATAACCAGCATCGCGGCGAGATGGCGACTCCAGAAGCGGGCGCTGGCGGCGGGCAACATCATTAAACCCACCGACATCAGGGTGCCCAGCACCTGAAAACCCGCCACCAGATTCAGCACCACCAGCATTAAAAACAGACCATGCACCAGTGGTGCGCTCCATTTTCCCTGCGCACGCAGAAAGTCGCCGTCAAATGCATCAATGACCAGCGGACGATAGATCACCGCGAGCAGAATCAGCGTAAAGGCAGCGATGCCGCCTACCAGCAACAGCGCTGCGTTGTCTACCGCCAGCAACGAGCCAAACAGAACGTGCAGCAGATCCACGCTTGAGCCGCGTAATGAAACCAGCGTGACGCCCAGCGCCAGTGAACCCAGATAGAACCCGGCGAAACTGGCATCCTCTTTCAGCGGCGTGTAGCGACTGACCGCGCCAGAGAGCAGCGCCACGGCTAAACCGGCGATCAGGCCGCCGACACCCATCGCGACCAGTGACAATCCGGAGATCAGATAGCCAATGGCGGCACCGGGCAGCACCGCGTGTGATAAGGCATCGCCAATCAGGCTCATACGTCGCAGGGAGAGAAAGACCCCGAGCGGCGTGGCGCTGACAGCCAGCGCCAGGCAGGCCACCAGCGCGCGTCGCATAAAACCAAACTCAATAAAGGGTTGAATAAGAGTCACGGCGCACGACTCCGCAGAGAGGAAGCAGGCAGGCAGGTGCAGTTAACCTCACGTTCATCCATCGACATCACGTTACTGAAGTAGCGCGCCACCAGCGGACGATCGTGCAGCACCACCAGCAGGGTTGTTCCGGCCTGCTGTTGCTGCTCAAGGATCGACATCAGTAACGTCACCGTCTGGCTGTCAATACCGTTAAAAGGCTCATCCAGAAGCCAGAGCTGGCTGCGCTGCAGCATCAGCCGCGCAAACAATACCCGCTGCAGTTGTCCGCCGGATAACGTTGCGGGCTGCGCATCCGCATAATCACTCATCTGAACCGCTTCCAGCGCCTGCCAGATCTCCCGACGCAGTATCCGGTTAATGCCGCCGAACCAGCCGCAGCGTGGCCAGCAGCCAATAGAGACCAGTTCAAATACCGTCAGGGGAAAGCGGGTCTCAAGTTCGGTGCGCTGCGGCAACCAGCCGATATCCCGACGTGCAACCTGCAGCTCATAGCGCCCGGCTATCGGTGGCAGTAAGCCAGCAATGGTTTTCAACAGGGTTGATTTGCCGCTACCGTTCGCGCCGACCAGCGCGGTCATTGAGCCTGCTGCGAGCTGGCCGGTAATGGCCGGGGTCACAACCTGTCCCTGGTAGCCCGCGCGAAGCGCGTTAAACAGGATCATGCGCTAATCCCCCATTTTATTGCCACGGCAAGCAGCGTGATAAATAGCAGTGCTACTCCCAGCCGCCCGCCCAGTGACATAAGTAGTCCACTCTGCCGCATCACTTCACCATAATGTTATAACATAACAGTGAAGATACCTGATGTTGCTCTCCGTTGAATGTGGGATTGTGTATCAAAAGATAAATAACACCTGTACGCACTGGCAGACCCGCGCTGGCGGTAAGGGCCGCGACCGCGTCTGGCTAAACTCAGAAACTGAGAGTTTTGTGCTCAACTGGCTTGCAAACCAGTTGCAGAAAACCAATGATAGGTTTATTAACGGTTATAAGTGGATCAGATATGCTGTCACGCATTGAATGTGATATTGCCGCGGGTGAATCGGACTGCGCAAAAATAGCAGAGATTGTTCAGCGGAATATTCTCAAAATAACCGATTTGCTGGTAGGGGATTTACGCTGGTACTCACACAATGCCCGATTAGTTCCAGGCAGTTTAAAAATTATTTCGGTTGAATACCAGGATCTGAATAGTTTTAAATTACTTTACGATTTTGACTGGAATTTATTTAGTCCCTGCCTGGATCTAAATGAAACCGTGACGCAGTCAGAACAGGTAAACTTTCACATTAAGCCCGGTGCACTTGAGTTTGATGTGATCGACAATGAGCAACCCTCCCCTGGCGATGAATTGTAATATTTAGTAATGGAGGTGAGCAGAACTAATGGTTTTACACTATCTTTAAGACATCCCGTTTAATAACTGCCCGAATAATCGCTTCCTGGCCGCGTGATCTTCTCTCGCCGCCCTGCGGCAACTGTGCTAGCTATGGAGGGGAAAAAGATGGACGAATACTCACCGAAACGGCATGATATTGCCCAGCTTAAATACCTTTGTGAGAGTCTGTTTGACGACAGCATGGCAACATTAACCGACAGCCATCATGGCTGGGTTAATGATCCCACTTCTGAAAGCAATCTACAGCTTAACGATTTGATTGAGCATATCGCCTCTTTCACCATGAATTACAAAATTAAGCACGTTGAAGATGAAGCGCTGATTTCGCAAATCGATGAATATCTTGATGATACTTTTATGCTATTCAGCAATTATGGTGTCAATAGTCCGGATCTTCAGCGGTGGCAACGTTCAGCAAAACGCTTATTTAATCTGTTCACTGAAGAGTGCGCTTTTCTCCAGCAACCGAGCCATTCATTATAGTAAAGACATGAGAACGGTTTATTTATGAACAAAACCCTGACTAAAACCGATTATTTGATGCGACTGCGGCGCTGCCGCTCTCTTGATACCCTGGAAAGGGTGATTGAAAAAAATAAGTATGAATTACCGGAAGATGAATTAGCGGTATTTTACTCAGCGGCTGACCATCGCCTGGCGGAACTGACGATGAACAAGCTCTACGATAAAGTCCCGGGTTCAGTATGGAAATTTGTCCGTTAATCTGATCGCTTACTGCTCAGTTTTACCCCAATAAAGTACCGGATAATCCTGCCTGCCGGCAAAGGATCGGCCCAGGCGGGTTTTGCCTGTCTGCAGCTTAGGGGGAGAATATCGAAGGGAGAAAGTGGTGGGGGCCCTGCCAGCTACATCCCGGCACACGCGTCACCTGCTACGGCTGCTTCCTTCCGGATCTGACCGAGTTCACAAGCTAGCATTGCGGGAGAACCAACAGGGCCCCCATTGACAAGCCCTCTTTACGAGAGCGGGGGCATTATCTGGGAAGGAGGTGGCAATTGCAAGCGTAGTCGGGACAACCGTTGTTTTCTTGAACAACCGCCGCTTTTACGCTTTCTCCGCCTTTTCCCCGTGCTAAAGTTAAAACCCTTTTTCCTGATGAAATAAGTACATGAATCAGCCAGACACTTTCCAGCAACGCATCTGGCAAATTGTTGCCGCTATTCCGGCTGGCCGCGTCACCACCTATGGCGATGTGGCGCTACTGGCCGGTTCTCCGCGCGCGGCGCGTCAGGTTGGTGGCGTGCTGAGTCGCTTACCCGAGGGCACTACCCTTCCCTGGCATCGCGTCGTAAACCGACACGGCACAATTTCTCTTCAGGGTGACCGTCTGTTGCGGCAGCGGGATGCACTGGAAGCGGAAGGTATAGAGGTGAGTGATGACGGACAGCTCGATCTCGAGGCTTATCGCTGGCGATTTTAGACAGGGAAAAAAGGGCGACAATGTCGCCCCGAAAAGAGATTACAGACGGGTTGGAGCAGGAACCGCAGCAGACGGCGTCACCTGCGTCGGTGAGGTCGAAGGAACGGTGGTCGCTGCGCCCGGCTGGGTTGGCATCGCCATAGACGGAACCGGTACCAGCAGCAGCTCTGCTTTGGTGCCACCCTGGTTAATCACCGGCTTCACGCCTTCAGTGATAAAGGCCAGCTTACCGTCGATTGAGATAGCTGCGCTTAACAGAATGCGTGCATCAGGCTTGATGTCGGCTGGGTTAAACGGCAGCACGAACTGGAACGGTGCCTGTTTGCCTTCGGTACGCACTACACGCTGCGACAGCACTTTTGAGGGTGCATCGGCGACGGACGCATCAGAGAGCGTCACGGTTAATACCGCATCCGGCGGCAGCGCAATGCGCTGGCGGATAAAGACTGAACCACTTACGTTAGGCTGCGCAATCGCCGCAGTCTGTCCTGCAACCGCAGACCCCAGAGTTGGCGTTGGCACGGGTTTACTCTTGTCGGCGCATCCTACAACAGCAACCGCCATAACTACTCCACTGAACACATGCCTGAGTTTCATTGATGTCGTCTCCATTTGATCAAAATGATTGTCGGCAGCGAATCCTGCTTACAGCGCTTCACTCGCCGTATGTCCTTAATGTTGGCACAAAAATGAAATTTTGCCTGGCACCGACAATCCAGAAAGTCTGATTGACGTCAACTGGTCCGATCTTTCACACTGAGCAGGTCACTATATTGAGGAACGCGCCATGAGTCAGGCACTGCAAAATCTGCTGAATTTATTAAATCTGGAAAAACTGGAAGAGGGTTTATATCGCGGCCAGAGCGAAGATATTGGCCTTCGTCAGGTGTTTGGCGGTCAGGTGGTGGGTCAGGCGCTGTACGCCGCAAAGCAAACCGTGGCGGAAGATCGCATTATTCACTCTTTTCACAGCTATTTTTTGCGGCCCGGCGATAGTCAGAAAGCGATTATTTATGATGTTGAAACGCTGCGTGATGGCAAAAGTTTCAGCGCACGTAGGGTCAGTGCCATTCAGAATGGGCAGCCGATTTTTTATATGACCGCCTCGTTCCAGTCACCGGAAAGCGGCTTTGAACATCAGAATCCGATGCCGCAGGTGGCGGGGCCAGAGAATCTGTTAACTGAACAGGCGATGGCGCAGAAAATGGCGCATCTGCTGCCAGAAAAGCTACGTGAAAAATTTATTGCTGAACGTCCGCTGGAGATCCGCCCGGTACAGATTCACAATCCTCTCCGGGGCCATGTGGATAAGCCGGAACGCCAGGTCTGGATCCGTGCCACCGGCCCACTGCCCGACGATTTACGTATCCATCAATATCTGCTCGGCTATGCTTCCGATCTCAATTTCCTGCCGGTCGCGCTCCAGCCGCACGGTAAAGGCTTTTTAGAGCCGGACATGCAGGTCGCCACTATCGACCACTCAATGTGGTTCCACCGCCCGTTCGACTTCAGTGAATGGCTGCTCTACAGCGTGGTCAGTACTTCGGCGTCAGGCGCACGGGGTTTTGTCCGGGGCGAGTTCTACAATCAGCAGGGCGTGCTGGTGGCCTCAACGGTTCAGGAAGGAGTGATGCGTCAGCGCAGCGAATAAAAAAAGGGGGCGATTGCTCGCCCCCGGTTGATCTTTTCACTGCCCATCCATTACTGGTTGTAAGCATTCTCGCCGTGGCTGTTTACATCCAGACCTTCACGCTCATGCTCTTCCGGAACGCGCAGACCGACAATCAAATCAGCCAGCTTGAAGCCGATGAAGGCGACAACGCCCGACCAGACGATAGTCAGGCCCACGCTGAAGAGCTGTACCCAGACCTGATGGCCCATGGTGACACCTTCTGCGTAGCCTACGCCGCCCAGTGAAGAGGAGGCAAACACGCCAGTCAGGATACAGCCGACAATGCCGCACACGCCATGCACGCCGAACACATCGCAGGGATCATCCACGCGCAGCCATTTTTTCAGGGTGGTCACGCCCCACAGTCCCGCCAGTCCGCCAACCAGGCCGATGATTAATGCACCGCCAACGCCGACATAACCACAGGCAGGCGTAATCGCTACCAATCCAGCAATAAAGCCTGAACAGGCACCCAGCAGCGAAGGCTTACCACGTACCGCCCACTCGCCAAAGGTCCATGACAACACGGCGCCCGCTGTGGCGACAACGGTGTTGAGGAAGGCCAGCGCCGCGATTTCGTTTGCTGCAGAAGCAGAACCGGCGTTGAAGCCGAACCAGCCGACATACAGAATGGCGGTACCGGTGAATACCATGGGCAGGTTGTGTGGTTTGAAGGCCTCTTTACCAAAGCCGGCACGTTTGCCCACCAGATAAGCGCCCACCAGACCGGCAACAGCGGCGTTAATATGCACCACGGTGCCGCCAGCAAAGTCCAGCGCGCCATCCTGTGCCAGGAAACCGCCAGCCCACACCATGTGCGCGATAGGCAGGTAAGCCAGGGTCAGCCAGACGCCGACAAAAATCAGTACGGCAGAGAAACGGATGCGTTCTGCGATAGCACCGACAATCAGGCCCACCGTGATACAGGCAAACGAGGCCTGGAACGCGACGTGAATATATTGATAAAAGCTGCCCATGACGGCGGTCAGCTGAATGTTTTTCAGCATCACCCAGTTAAAGCTGCCAAAGAATGCGTTGCCTTCACTGAACGCCAGTGAATAGCCGTAAACCATCCACAATACGCAGACCAGTGAGAAGGTGACGGCAACCTGGGTCAGCATCGACAGCACGTTTTTACCGCGAATCAAACCACCGTAAAACAGCGCGATACCTGGAATTGACATAAACAGCACCAGCGCGGTGCAAATCATCATAAATGCGTTATCAGCCTTGTCCGCAACGGCAGGCGCAGCCATCGCGAGTGAGGGTAACAGTGCCAGGCTGGTGAGGCCCAACTTAGCGAAAATTTTATTCATTTTTATTCCATCCCATCACAGTACTGAGTCTTTATTACAGAGCGGCTTCGTCGGTCTCGCCGGTACGAATACGGATGACGCGCTGCAGTTCAGCTACGAAAATTTTACCGTCGCCAATTTTGCCGGTGTAAGCCGCTTTACTGATGACATCCACCACTTCGTCTAACTGATCGTCGGCAATAGCGATATCAATTTTGACCTTAGGCAGGAAGTTCACGCTGTACTCTGCGCCACGATAAAGCTCTGCATGGCCCTTCTGACGGCCAAAACCTTTCACTTCGGAGACGGTCAGTCCCTGAATGCCGATAGAGGATAAAGCTTCACGTACATCCTCCAGCTTGAATGGCTTAATTACGACGGTAACCAGCTTCATTGGATCCCCTCCAGCGAGTAAATAGGTAACGTTTACGGACACGCAGGGATATAAGCAAAGCCTGTGCCAGAGTGTGAAAATGACGGTAATCCATTGTTCAGGCGAGACGCGGCAAGGGATGCTTTAAAGAGGATGGGAAACAGAGAGGCCGTACAGGGGAAATTGCAGCGGAGGACTGCACTCCTTTGGTGCTTCAGGCGTCAAAGGAGTGCATTTATACAGATTAATCTGATAAAGGTGCGCAAAAAAGGTGCAAGTCAGCCTTCAGTTGTTACAGCGACGCCCGATACCAGATCTTCACCTGCCTGCTGCAGCTGATACATCTGCCAGTAACGTCCCTGCATCGCCAGCAGTTGCTGATGCGTACCCTGCTCAACCACACGACCACGATGCAGCACCAGAATCTTGTCTGCTTCAATAATCGTTGAGAGGCGGTGAGCAATCACCACCAGCGTGCTGTGCTGGCGCAGCGTCTCTAGCGTCTGCTGAATAGCCTGCTCGGTGCCGGAGTCGATATTGGCCGTCGCTTCGTCGAGGATCAGTATCTGCGGCAGATCAACCAGCACCCGAGCCAGTGCCAGCAGCTGCTTCTGCCCGACCGACAGATTGTTGCCCTGTTCGCCCAGCCGGGTATGAATCCCCTCCGGCAACGCATGTGCCAGCGGAGCCAGCTGCACCTGTTCCAGCACCGTCCAGACGGCCTCTTCGCTGATGTCGCGTCCCAGCCGCACATTCGCCAGCAGCGTATCAGCCAGCACCACCGGATCCTGTTGCACCATCGCAATACCGCGCCGTAGCACGGCATGGCTCAGGTCGCTGATGGGTCGATCATCAATGCGGATCTCGCCGCGCGTCACCGGGTAGTAACCCATTAACAGGTTCGCCAGCGTGCTTTTACCGCTGCCGGTATGTCCCACCAGCGCCACAAACTCGCGTGGGGCAACCTCAAGGTTGATATCACTGAGCACATCGCGGTTTTCACGGTAGGCAAAGCTCAGATTGTTCAGGGTGATACGACCTGAAGCCAGCGGTTGTTGATCGGCCCCATACTGCTGCTGTGCAGCATCCATCAGTTCGAAAATACGTTCACCTGAAACCACTGCCTGCTGCAGCATCGATTGCTGAGTGGTCAGCTCAATCAGCGGCTCATTCAGACGCCCCAGATAGGTAATAAAGGCATAGAGTACCCCCACTTCAAACACGCCAGGCATCGAGAAACTAAACAGGATTAGCAGCCCGCACAACACCATCGCTGAAAACAGGCTCAACAGCGGACGCAGCAGAAAGCCATCCAGACGCAGCGTTTCCATTCGCGCCAGATAGTGAGAGCGACTCGCTTCGCCCATTCGCTCACCAAATCGCGCCTGCTGACGAAATTGCTGGATCACGCTCATGCCGCTGATGACTTCGTTAAAGCCATTATTGATGTCTGCCAGATAGCTGCGAACCCGACGGGCAATGGGCGTGCTGTAACGCTGATAGATGAACATCACCACCAGTACCAGCGGGAAGATCATCATCGCCACCAGCGCCATGCGCCAGTCAAGGCTGAACATCGCCACCATCATGGCGCCGACCAGTGCGGCACTGCGCAACACGGT
This sequence comes from Pantoea sp. paga, assembly GCF_007558755.1. Lineage (NCBI taxonomy): Bacteria > Pseudomonadati > Pseudomonadota > Gammaproteobacteria > Enterobacterales > Erwiniaceae > Pantoea > Pantoea sp. paga. The sequence continues at coordinate 161,532 of NZ_VLTF01000002.1, read as the reverse complement.
TGAAACCACCGTGACGTAGAGATCGCGGATCACTTCGGTGTCGTTAGTCACGCGTGAAATAATCTGCCCGACCGGCTGGGTATCAAAGGCACTCAGCGGCTGACAGAGTGCGGCATTCATCACGTCACTGCGTAACCGCTGTACCACGCCGATAGCGGCTCGGTTAAACAACAGCGCCTGCCAGTAGTGCAGCCCGGCGGCCAGCAGCTGAAGCAGGATAAAACTGACCACCAGTCCGGCGACCACTCCCCAGGGCATATGATGTTTCGCCACCAGGTTGTCGATAAAATAGCTGACCAGAACCGGTCCGGTCACTTCCGCCGCGGCAGCGATCCACAGCATCCCTACCGCCAGTGACAGGGATTTACGCCACGGCTTACCGTAGCTCAGCAGACGCTTCAGGGTAGGCCACAAGCGTGCAGACTTAGCCATGCGGCACTCCTTTCTCATTTTCATCATCATCCAGCGCCGCTTCCAGTTGCTGGTAACGGTACATGTCCCGATACCAGCCAGCCCTGCCGGTCAGCGCGTCGTGGTCACCCCGCTGCGCTACTCTGCCCTGCTGCAGGACCAGGATTTCACTGGCTTCCGTCAGTGCCGATAAGCGGTGCGCGCTGATAATCAGCGTGCGTCCCTGCCCCCAGATGCGCAGGTTATGCAGGATTTCGTGTTCGGTACGACCATCCACCGCAGAAAGCGCGTCGTCCAGAATCAGGATTTCCGCATTCAGCAGCAGCGCCCGGGCAATCGAAAGACGCTGCTTCTGTCCACCCGACAGCATCACACCACGCTCCCCGACTTCCGTTTCATAGCCCTGCGGCAGACGCAGGATATCGTCATGAACGCAGGCCAGCGTGGCGGCATGCTCAATCTCCTGCTGAGTTGCGCCCGGTTTCCCCAGCGCAATATTGTTCGCCACGCTGTCTGAGAACAGAAACGGTGTCTGGCTGACCACGGCCAGACGGCTGCGCCAGCTGTCCAGCCGCAACTGCGGCAGCGGGATCTGGTGATAACGGATGTCGCCCTGCTGAATATCAAAGTGGCGCTGAATCAGGCTAAGCAGCGTACTTTTGCCACTGCCGGTTGGCCCGCACAGCCCCAGCATCTCACCGGGTTTCAGCTGGAAGCTGACATCGCTTAAGACTGGACCCACGCTGGCCGGATAGTGGAAGGCGCGAATCGCGACCTGCAGCGTGCCCGGTTCAGATGGCAGTGACTTATCGCCATCTTCCACCGCTGGTGCTTCCGCCAGCAGCGCGCCGATGCGGCTCCAGGCGGCGCTGCCGCGTTCAACAATATTAAACATCCATGCCAGCGCCAGCATCGGCCAGATCATCAGGCCGAGATACATCACAAAGCTGGTGAGCTGCCCCAGCGTCATCTCTCCATGCCAGACCAGCCAGCTGCCGCCACCAATCGCCAGCAGGTTTGAGAAGCCGATAGCGATATAGATAGTGGGATCGAAACGGGCATCGACCCGCGCCACGCGCAGGTTTTTTTCACCGGTGTCGCGGGCAATATCGGAAAATTGCTGCGACTGATGCTGTTCAAGGCCAAAAGATTTAATCATCCGGATGCTGGTCAGGCTCTCCTGCGTCTGATCGTTGAGGCTGGAGAAGGCGGCCTGTGCCAGCTTAAAGCGATGGTGCAGTTGATTACCGTAGCGATGGATCACGATGGCCATAATGGGCATCGGCACCAGCGCAAGCAGCGTCAGCTGCCAGCTGATCTGCGTGCTCATTACCAGCAGCACCACGCAGCCCATGACCAGCGAGTCGACCAGCGTCAGAACCCCTTCCCCGGCAGCAAACACTACCCGATCCACGTCGTTGGTGGCGCGCGCAATCAGGTCGCCGGTGCGGTGACGCAGATAAAATGCCGGTTGCTGACGACTCAGCTGGCGATAGAAATCTTCGCGCAACTCAACCGCCAGCTGGTAGGAGGCACCAAACAGCAGCACGCGCCAGACATAGCGCAGCAGATAGACCACCACCGCCGTTGCCAGCATGATCCCAATCCACATCATGATGCGGCTGGTGCTCATGTTGTCACGCGTCACGCCATCGACAATCACCCCGACCACATGCGGTGGCAGCAGCTGCAGAATAGCAATAACAATCAGCAGGAGGACCGCGCCCAGATAGCGCCGCCACTCCCGCAGAAAATACCAACTTAATTGACTGAATAATCGCACAACGCTGCTCTCAATCTCAGGCCCTCAGGGGGCGACAGGTAAAGCCGTGGTGTATTTAATCTCTTCCATGGCGAAGCTGGATGTCACATCAATCAGGCCGGGAACCCCATTCACTACTCGCTTGTAGAAAGCATCATAGCTTTTCATGTCGGCCACCTGAATGCGCAGCAGGTAATCATACTCGCCTGCCATACGGTAAAAGGCCATTACCTCCGGCATGCTGCTCACCACCGAGACAAATGCCTGATACCAGTCGCGGCTGTGCTGCTGCGTTTTAACAAACATAAACGCCGTCAGTGACAGTCCGATTTTATCTCCATCCAGCAGCGCCACCCGTGCGCGAATAATGCCATCATCTTCAAGCTTTTTCAGGCGCTTCCAGCAGGGTGTGGTGGTGAGGTTGACGGCATCCGCCAGCGCCTGCAGCGACAGCGTGCAGTCATGCTGCAGCAGTGAGAGCAATTTAAGGTCAGTTTTATCTAACATTCGCGGCTCCGGGAGAATCATTTTCTCCATTACCGCCATTTTAGCGGTAATTGTGCAATCTCTTTTTCCTGCACGTGCCATAAAATAGCCGCATCACTTTTTTACCGGACACCTGAGATGCACACCTGCTGGATTCGCCACGCTATCAACGAAATTAACGCTGATTTTCAACGATCGGCTGAGACCCATTTGATCCGTTTCGATCTGGCGGACTTTCCCGGTATCTGGTTCTATCTGAAAGATGAAAGTACCCATCCCAGTGGCAGTCTCAAACACCGGCTGGCACGCTCCCTGTTCCTCTACGGCCTCTCCAACGGCTGGATTAAACAGGATACGCCGATTATCGAAGCCTCGTCAGGCAGCACTGCCGTTTCTGAGGCGTACTTCGCAAGGCTGCTGGGTCTGCCCTTTATTGCGGTGATGCCAGCGAGCACAGCGAAGCGTAAAATTGAGCAGATCACTTTTTATGGCGGACAGTGCCATTTTGTTGAAGATCCCTGCCAGCTCTATGCTGAATCTGAACGGCTGGCGCGGGAGCTCAATGGCCATTTTATGGATCAGTTTACCTATGCTGAACGTGCCACCGACTGGCGCGGCAATAACAATATTGCAGAGAGCATTTTCCGTCAGATGGAGCATGAGCCTTATCCGATTCCCCATACGATAATCATGAGTGCGGGCACGGGCGGCACCTCAGCCACGCTGGGCCGCTATATCCGTTATCAGGGACTGGAAACGAAACTGCTGGTGGTTGATCCGCAGCATTCGGTGTTTTTTGATTACTGGCAGCAGCGTAATGCCACCCTGACCAGCGCGCGCGGCAGCATGATCGAAGGAATTGGCCGTCCGCGAGTGGAGCCGTCGTTTATGCCTGACGTGATCGACGAAATGATCAAAGTGCCGGATGGTGCAACGCTGGCAGCCATGCTGAAACTGGAAAAGATTCTGGGACGCAAGCCTGGCGCCTCTACCGGCACCAATTTCTGGGGCATGATGCAGGTGGCAAAACGCTTACGGGCAGCGAATCACCAGGGAGCACTGGTGACACTGCTGTGCGACAGCGGCGAACGTTATCCTGATAGCTACTATCAGCCTGAATGGGTGGCAAAGCATATTGGCGATATCACGCCGTGGCAACGCGAGCTGGAATAAAAAACCGGACATCCTGTCCGGTTCACGGCAATCCTCAGCATTCGGGGGAATACGCGAGGTCGGGTGTTGCCAGCCAGTGATTTAAATAGTGAGACACCGCCTGTGTCTCGCAATGCCCTAATACCGGCAGATGCGGTAGTGCGGCTTTCAGCTGCGCCATCGCATTGCCCATAATGAAACCCTGTCCGGCCTGCGCCAGCATCTCGCGATCGTTCATCGAATCACCAAACGCCATACACTCCGCCATGGTCAGCGACAGATGGTCACATAACAGTGCCAGCGCGCTGCCTTTATTGCAGCTGGCGGGCAATACCTCCAGACAATCCACGGCAGAGAAGCAGATATTAGCCTGCTCGCCCAGTGCGGCATCCAGCTCTGTTTTTAGCTGACAGAGGCGCTGATGCTGATCGATAAAGCAGATTTTTGTCACCTGATGCGCGGGCAACCTTTTAAGATCGCACAGCTGATAGCCAAATCCGCTGATCTGATGGGCCACCAGCAGTTCAGGCTGTGGGTGATCGGTAAACCACCCCTGATCGTTGAAAACATGCATGGTGGCGGGCGTATCCCAGCGGCGGTGGATCACCTCTTCGGCGACCGCAGAGGGCAGATCACGCGCAAAGAGCAGATTGCCCTGCCTGTCGTGTACACGAGTGCCATTACCGGTAATCAGCCACGCGGGCAGTGTCATTTTTTCCCGTAAGATCTGCATCTCCAGCAGATGGCGGCCCGTCGCCAGCGCCAGATTAATGCCACGCAGATGCAACGCCTGCAGGCTATCCAGCGTCTGTTGACCCAGCTGATGATCCGGCAGTAATAATGTGCCATCCATATCGAACGCGGCTAAACGCACCATGATTTACCTCCTGCTGAAAGATGAACTCCACTATTGCCTGTTAATTGCGGAACTAATAGTGAATACTTTTAAAAAACTGTTCCGGGTTTAAAATGCGCCAGCTTAACCGCCTTAATCAGTTTCAGCGTCTGTGGCAGCAGAGCCAGGGCGCCCCACAGCAAACCTGCGTGGCGGAGATGGCCCGCCACTGTATCTGCAGCGAGCGTCATCTGCGCACGTTGCTGTCACAGTGGCAGCATGCAGGCTGGCTCAGCTGGCGCGGCGAGCCAGGCCGTGGCAAACAGGGACAGATAGTGTTTCTGCGCTCACCTGAACAATTACGGCAGCAGTTGCTGCAACAACAGCTCGACGCCGGAGACGCAGCTGAGGCCTTGCAGCTGCTGGATCTGCCGCCGGAAAGATTGATCAATATGCTGCGGCCATTAATGGGTGGACAGTGGCAGAACGATACGCCAGTTCTGCGCATCCCCTACTATCGCCCGATGGAGAGCACCGAGCCGCGCCAGATTACCGGTCGGGCCGAACAGCACCTGGCCCGCCAGATCTATTCCGGTCTGACCCGTTTTGAGCAGGATGAGCCGGTCGGCGATCTGGCGCATCACTGGCAACACGACGAGGCGTCATCTGGCTGGTTATTCTGGTTACGGCCTCAGCTGATGTGGCACAACGACGAGCCTCTGCAGGCGGCACAACTGGTGGCGCAGTTCCGCCAGCTGTTGCGGGATACGCGCGTCAGTATGTTACTGGCCGATGTGCTCAGCGTGGATGCGCCCCATCCGCTTGCGGTGCGTTTCGTACTGCGACGCCCTGATTTCTGGCTGCCCCATCGGCTCGCCCACCTGTTGTGCCTGCTGCCCCATCCCATCGATCCCGCCACGGGCAGCGGGCCATGGAAACTCAGGCACTTCAGCGCCGAGCTGGTCAGGATTGAAAGTCACGCGCGCTGGCATCTGCAGCGTCCTCTGCTGCAGGCGGTGGAGTACTGGATTACTCCTCAGCTGTTTGATCCCGCTCTCGGCAGCAGCTGTCGTCATCCGGTGCAGATTGCGATAGGGGATGCCACAGAGCTCAGGACGCTGCAACCGGTCAGTAGCAGTATCAGCCTCGGCTTCTGTTATCTGGTCTGCCGACCACGAGCCGGATTTACCCCTGATCAGGCGCGCACGCTTTTCCAGCTAATCCAGCAAAGCGGCATTGTCAGCCGGTTGCCTCTGGATGAGGGACTCATCACTCCCAGTAAAGAGCTGTTACCTGGCTGGAGTGTGCCGCTGATTGATGCTGTCACGGTTCCCTTACCGGCAACCCTGACGCTGCATTATCAGTTGCCGGTTGAGCTGCATCAGATGTCACAGGCGCTGGTTGCACTGTTAAAACAGCACGGCTGCACCCTGAAGGTGGTTTTTCATCCGGTAAAAAACTGGCACGGCATCGACCCGCTTGATGAGGCGGATATCGTGATGGGCGACAGACTGATTGGTGATGCGCCGGTCTTTACGCTGGCCAGCTGGTTGCAGACTGACCCGCTATGGCGGCCGCTGTGGCCCACACTGCAGGGCGAAGAGATTCTGGCGCAACTGCTGGCTATCCAGCAAATTGCTGACGACGAAACCCGTGCCCGCTCGCTGCATCAGCTTTATCATCAGCTGATGACGGGCGGCATCCTGCTGCCACTGTTCAATTATCGCTATCAAATCTACGCGCCGCCGGGCGTTGAAGGGATTGAACTGAATACGCTGGGCTGGTTCGATTTCAGCCGCGCATGGATTCCGCCGCCCATTGATCCGCCATGCAGCTGTTCAGCGGCGGACTGAGGCATTACCATAAGTGCAAAATTAATTATCAGGAAAACACCATGAAACGCGCTGTTGTAGTTTTCAGCGGTGGACAAGACTCCACTACCTGCCTGATTCAGGCCTTAGAGCAATATGATGATGTTCATTGCATCACTTTCGACTATGGACAACGCCATCGGGAAGAGATCGATGTGGCCCGCGACCTGGCGATTAAACTGGGCGCACGTGCGCACAAAGTGCTGGATGTCACCATGCTGAACGAACTCGCCGTCAGCAGCCTGACGCGGGATAACATTCCGGTGCCGGCTTATAATCCCGAGGCCAGTGGATTACCCAGTACGTTTGTGCCGGGACGCAATATTCTCTTTCTGACGCTGGCCTCGGTTTACGCTTATCAGGTCGAAGCGGAAGCGGTGATCACTGGCGTCTGTGAGACCGATTTCTCCGGCTATCCCGATTGTCGCGATGAGTTTGTCAAAGCGCTGAACCATGCGGTGTCGCTTGGCATGGCGCGCGATGTTCGTTTTGAGACGCCGCTGATGTGGCTCAATAAAGCGGAAACCTGGGCGCTGGCGGATTACTGGCAGCAGCTTGCGCTGGTACGCGAGCAGACGCTGACCTGCTATAACGGCGTAAAAGGTGACGGATGTGGTGAGTGTGCAGCCTGTCATTTACGGGCCAATGGCCTGCAGGGTTATCTCAACGATCGTGCTGGCGTAATGGCAGCAATGAAAGCAAAAAGCGGTCTTAACTAAGACTGTCTGACGTGGCGGCAGAGAATCTGGTTTGCCGCCTTTTTATCGGCTCATGCCATCAGACGCATCAGTCGCTCGCGTAACTCCCCTTCCAGCGCAACCGCCTTCTGAGTCCGCAAATCAATACAGACAAAAGTGAGTGCGGCATCCGCCACCACGGTCTCCTGACCTGCCAGTAAAACCCGCTGCGCAATAATGCCGCTTTTGCCATTCAACTGCGTGATCTCACTGTCGATAGTCAGTACGTCGCCCAGCACGGCCGGGCGACGGTAGTTGATGTTGATGTTTACCACCACAAAAGCCAGTTTCTGTTCCTGCAACCAGTGGAATGCTTCCACCTCTTCCAGCCACTCCCAGCGCGCCTCCTCCAGAAACTCAAGATAGCGCGCATTATTGACGTGCTGATAGACATCCAGATGATAGCCGCGCACTTTTATGGTGGTCTGCATGGTCATGCTCTCCTGCTGCTGTGAATTAACTGGTTGGACCTGTTCACTTTAGCAGAGTCGCCTGTCTATCGTGGGTTAAGCATCACAGATGTGTACTGCTTCACAATTTCAGCCGGGCCGCATTTCGCTCTATCAGCGCATTGCCGATTCCCGGCACTTCACTGAGTTGCTGAATCGCGCTAAACGGTCCGTACTGTTCGCGATAGCTCACAATCGCCTGCGCCTTTTTCAGCCCCACCCCATTCATAACGGCAGAGAGCTGTTCGGCTGTCGCTTCATTGATGCTGACCTGCTCCTGCTGTGGCTGCGCGGCGGCTTCCGGCTTCGACGCAGGGTGTGAGCTCTGCGTGACGGTTGCGCTGACAGGTTCAGGTGCCGCAGAGACGCTGCTGTGACAGAGTGCGCCGCCCAGCGCAAGTGAAAGATAGAAGGCAACGAGTTTAGGTTTAGCCATGCTGTGTTTCTCCTTGTGTGTAAACAGCAGCGACAGAGTGGCACTACTGCATGCAAGGCTCAAAAGCGGGATTTCAGAAATGGAAAAGGCCGCGAATGCGGCCTTTGATTGTTACAGTCGTTGCGCAGTTTCTGCGAGGCTTACTGCATTTGTGCGGCAGCGCCGTACTTAATTTTGGCCTCTTTACGCAGGTTTTGCAGTAACGCTTCAAACGCCAGTTGCGCATTATTCTGCGTGACGCCTTTGACCATTTCGTCAATCTGCGCCTGCGGCATGCTGCCGGTTTTAACTTTATCTACCGCCACCAGTACCACATTGCCCTGCATATCTTCGCTGACACCCCAGGAAGGTTTATTTTCCGCAGGCTGAGGCAGGTTAAAGGCAGTCTGTGCCACCGGATCCTGCGCATTGCGATCAACGGTCTTGCTGGCGCTCAGCGTCAGACCTGCTGCAGTCAGCGCATCCTGCTTACCGGCTTTGAGATCGGCCAGCAGCTTATCGGCCTGAGCTTTCGCCTGCTGCGTCGCTTTATCATGCTTAAGCGTGTCAGTGATCTGCGCCTTAACCTGCTCAAGCGGTTTTACCGCTTCCGGTTTATGCTCACTGATACGCAGCACAAAGGCACGGTCGCCATCGACAGTGATGATATCGGAGTTGTTGCCCGGCGCGCCATTTTGCCCGACCAGACCGCCATTAAAGATCGCCTGCTTCACCGCATCAAAGTTAAGCTCATCTGGCAGCGTATCCTGACTGAACCAGCCAGTCTCTTTCGCTTTCAGACCAGAAGCCTGCTCTGCACCCGCCAGTGACTCATTGTCATTGCTGGCCGCTTCGCTGACTTTCTGTTGCACTTTGTAGAAGGCATCAACGCCCTTCTCCTGCTTCACTTTCGCTGCAATGGCGCTGCGCACTTCATCCAGTGGCTTAACCTGCTCTGGCTGAATATCGTCAAGACGAACCACCAGGAAGCCCACTGAAGATTTGATGACGCCTGACATCTGGCCTTTCTCAGTCAGACCGGCATTTTTCAGTTCATCCGGAGTCGTAGAGGGCTCAAGCCAGCCCATATCGCCGCCCTTACGCGCAGAGATCGGGTCAATGGATTTGGCTTTTGCCACGTCAGCGAAGCTGGCACCTGCTTTCAGCTGCGCCAGAACCGCATTGGCATCGGCTTCAGTTTTGGTCTGAATGACGCTGTAGCGCGTACGCTGCGGCTGTGAATAGTCCGCTTTATGCTGGTCGTACCAGGCCTGAATATCGGCCTCGCTGGCATCCTGCTGCATGCTGGCCGCATCCATCAGGAGGTAGCTGACACGGAACTGCTCTGGTGCCATAAAACTGGTTTTATGTTGCTGATAATACTGGCTGATTTCGTCGTCAGTAACGGCCTGTTTCGCCGCCAGTGCCTTGACGTCCAGCGTCGCCTGACGAATCTCACGCTGCTGTGAAACCAGGTCCACCAGTTTGCTGGCCTCGCCTTTCAGCGTGAAGTCGGTGTTAGCCACGGCATTGATCAGCTGTTGATTAGAGAGCTGCTTACGCAGCGCTTCGGCATACTGGTCGGCACTGAAGCCCATATTGCTGATCAGACTCAGATATTTGGCATTGTCGAATTTACCGTTGGTCTGAAAAGCCGGCTGATTGAAGATAGCCTGCTTCACCTGATCGTCGCTGATGCTGAGGTGGAGATCTTTGATGTAGCTATCAAGCAGCGCCTGATCGATTAACTGTGACAGCGCCTGCTGGCGAATCTGCTGCATGTAGCCATCGTTGCTGGCCAGCTGAGAGAACTGATCGCCCAGCATCTGCTGCTGACGACTGCGCTCGCTGTTAAACGCCTGCTCCAGCTGTCCCCGGCTAATCTCCTGGCCGTTAACTTTGGCCGCATAGTCGTTATTGCCGCCAATCAGATAGTTGCCAACGCCCGTCAGCACAAAGGAGAGGATAATCAGCCCCAAAATAATCTTGAGCACGACATGGTTCGACGCCGCGCGTAAATTGTCCATCATGGTATGGCAACACTCCGCTGTAGTGTGAATGTAAAGCTCGGTCGCAATTCGCCATTGGCTGGCGACTCACGCAACTGCTGGCTTAGCTGGCAGTCTCAATCCGGTCCAGGTCCATCTTACGGCCCGATTCTCACCGGTTAAAACAAAAAAGGCACATCTGATTGATGTGCCCGTATGTTACATGAGAACGGGTTAATCGTCCTCTAATCCACTGAAGAAAATGCGTCAATGAATCTATTCGTTGTTATTAATTGACAGCGTCTTTCAATGCTTTACCAGCACGGAAGCCTGGCACTTTACCGGCCGGGATGGTGATCTCTTTACCGGTTTGCGGGTTGCGGCCGGTACGTGCAGCGCGGTCACGCACAGAGAATGTGCCGAAACCTACCAGAGCCACTTCATCACCGTCTTTCAGCGCATCTGAAACTGAGCCCATAAATGCATCTAAAACACGTCCCGCTGCAGCTTTAGAAATATCAGCATCGGCAGCAATTTTGTCGATCAATTGTGACTTATTCACTCTCTTCATCCCCTCTTTTATTATTTCACATCGTACCCTGCATCCGGCAGGGTGCGAACGCGCAGCAAGTTATATCAAGCCTGTGGAGCCGAAACAACGGAATTTCTCTGAGAACGTCGCGTCGGCAGCCACCTAAATTAACGGCACAAAAAAAAGCTGGCAAGCGCCAATTGCCTTGCCAGCTCCGCTTTTTAACGGTTTTTGCCGTTAATCACTATTTTGCTGTTACGACCTGCATACCGTATGGCGCATTTTCCAGTGCCAGATTCAGCACCTCTTCAATGCGTTTCACCGGATGGATCTCCAGATCGGCAATCACGTTCTGTGGAATCTCTTCCAGGTCGCGCTTGTTGTCGTCAGGGATCAGCACGGTTTTAATGCCACCACGGTGCGCTGCCAGCAGTTTCTCTTTCAGCCCGCCAATCGGCAGCACCTGACCACGCAGGGTGATCTCACCGGTCATCGCCACATCCGCCCGCACCGGGTTACCGGTCAGACAGGAGACCAGCGCAGTACACATGGCGATACCGGCACTTGGACCATCTTTCGGCGTAGCGCCTTCAGGGACGTGAACGTGAATATCACGTTTTTCGTAGAAGTCACCATTGATGCCCAGCTTCTCGGCACGGGCACGCACCACGGTCAGCGCAGCCTGAATCGACTCCTGCATCACTTCACCCAGAGAACCGGTGTAAGTCAGCTTGCCTTTACCCGGTACGCAGGCGGTTTCGATGGTCAGCAGATCGCCACCCACTTCCGTCCACGCCAGACCCGTTACCTGACCCACACGGTTTTCGCTGTCCGCACGACCGTAGTCGAAGCGCTGAACGCCCAGGAAATCCTTGAGGTTTTCGCCATTGATCGTGATGTGCTTTTTCGTCTTGTCCATCAGCAGCGATTTCACCGCTTTACGGCACAATTTCGACAGCTCACGCTCAAGGCTACGCACACCGGCTTCACGGGTGTAGTAACGGATAATGCCCACAATCGCGCTGTCTTCAACCGTAATTTCATTGGCTTTCAGGGCGTTGCGCTCAATCTGCTTGGTCAGCAGATGCTGCTTAGCGATGTTCAGTTTTTCATCTTCGGTGTAACCCGACAGACGAATCACTTCCATACGGTCCAGCAGCGGTGCCGGGATGTTCATTGAGTTCGATGTAGCAACGAACATCACATCGGAAAGGTCATAGTCGACTTCCAGATAGTGGTCGTTGAACGCAATATTCTGCTCAGGATCAAGCACTTCCAGCAGCGCTGAAGCCGGATCGCCGCGCATGTCAGATGACATTTTGTCGATTTCATCCAGCAGGAACAGTGGGTTTTTAACCCCGACTTTCGCCATTTTCTGGATTAATTTACCCGGCATAGAGCCGATGTAAGTACGACGGTGACCGCGGATTTCAGCTTCATCACGCACGCCACCCAGCGCCATACGCACATATTTACGTCCGGTCGCTTTGGCGATCGACTGACCAAGAGAGGTTTTACCTACCCCTGGCGGTCCGACCAGGCACAGAATCGGCCCTTTGATTTTGCTGACGCGACTCTGAACCGCAAGATACTCAAGAATACGATCCTTCACGCGCTCCAGCCCGTAATGGTCGGTATCCAGCGTCTCCTGCGCTTTACGCAGATCTTTCTTCACTTTGCTGCGCGCGTTCCACGGAACCTGAACCATCCAGTCGATATAGCCGCGAACCACAGTCGCTTCAGCGGACATCGGGGACATCATCTTCAGTTTCTGCAGCTCAGCTTCCGCTTTCTCGCGCGCTTCTTCCGGCATTTTTGCCGCATCGATTTTGCGTTTTAACGCTTCGTACTCGTCGGGCGCGTCGTCCATCTCGCCCAGCTCTTTCTGAATCGCCTTCATCTGCTCATTCAGATAGTACTCGCGCTGGCTCTTCTCCATCTGCTTCTTAACACGGTTGCGAATACGCTTCTCAACCTGCAGCAGATCGATTTCAGATTCCATCATCGCCATCAGATATTCCAGACGTTCGTTGACGTCGGACATCTCCAGCACAGACTGTTTGTCTGCCAGCTTCAGTGGCATATGTGCTGCGACGGTGTCGGCAAGGCGGGCCGCATCGTCAATGTTGTTCAGCGAGGTTAAAACCTCGGGTGGGATCTTTTTGTTGAGTTTGATGTAGCCTTCAAACTGATTGATCGCCGTACGCACCAGCACTTCCTGCTCGCGCTCTTCGATCTCTGGCGAAACCAGATATTCAGCTTGTGCCACAAAATGGTCACCGTTATCGGCCAGCGTCGTAATGTGGGCGCGCTGTAAACCTTCGACCAGGACTTTGACGGTGCCATCCGGCAGTTTCAGCATTTGTAATACTGATGCAACGGTCCCTACTGAGAAGAGATCGTTAATGCCAGGTTCATCCGTTGAAGCCTCTTTCTGTGCGACCAGCATGATTTTTTTATCATGATCCATTGCGGCTTCAAGGCACCGAATTGATTTTTCCCGGCCAACAAACAACGGAATTACCATGTGCGGATAAACCACCACGTCGCGCAGCGGCAACACGGGGATTTCAATGCGTTCAGAACGCTCAGGATTCATAGAGCTCTCTCTTTGTTTAATGTCCGCCAGGTGATGGGAACCGCATCAGGCAGGTATGCAGTTAAACCCACAGGTATCTGAGTATATGGGGATGATTGTCCGACATTCAACGTCACAGAGGCGAGAAAAGCAAAAGGGGAAACATTTTCCCCTTTTTTATTACTACAGGATGGACGATCTGTTTAATTATTCGCCAGATGCCTGGGCTTCATGCTTGCCGTAGATCAACATGGGCTCAGACTGACCTTCAATAACTGATTCATCAATCACTACTTTTTCCACGTCATCCATGGAAGGCAGGTCATACATCGTTTCCAGCAACGCGCCTTCTACAATTGAACGCAGACCACGTGCACCGGTTTTACGTGACATCGCTTTCTTAGCAATGGCGGTTAACGCCTCGTCACGGAACTCCAGCTCAACGCCTTCCAGGTTAAACAGCGCCTGGTACTGTTTGGTCAGGGCGTTCTTCGGCTCACGCAGAATCTGAATCAGCGCTTCTTCGCTCAGCTCGCTCAGTGTCGCAACAACAGGCAGACGACCGATAAACTCAGGGATCAGACCAAATTTGATCAAATCTTCTGGTTCACACTGCGCAAGCAGTTCGCCTTCGCTGGCTTTCTGCGATTTCCCTTTTACGGTCGCGCCGAAGCCGATACCGGATCCGGTTTCCACACGCTGGGCGATCACTTTATCCAGACCGGCAAATGCGCCGCCGCAGATAAACAGAATTTTAGAGGTATCAACCTGCAAAAATTCCTGCTGCGGATGCTTACGTCCACCCTGCGGAGGAACGGCAGCCACGGTGCCTTCAATCAGTTTAAGCAGTGCCTGCTGTACGCCTTCGCCTGACACGTCACGGGTAATCGACGGGTTATCAGACTTACGTGAGATCTTGTCGATTTCATCGATGTAAACGATGCCGCGCTGTGCTTTCTGTACGTCGTAGTCGCATTTCTGCAGCAGTTTCTGGATGATGTTTTCAACATCTTCACCCACGTAACCGGCTTCAGTCAGCGTGGTGGCATCAGCCATGGTGAACGGCACATCCAGCAGGCGTGCCAGCGTTTCTGCCAGCAGCGTTTTACCACTACCGGTCGGGCCAATCAGCAGAATGTTGCTTTTGCCCAGCTCGATACCATTGCTGGTATCGCCGTTGCGCAGACGCTTGTAGTGGTTGTAAACCGCAACCGCCAGCACTTTCTTCGCTCTTTCCTGACCGATGACATAATCATCGAGGTGATGGCGAATTTCATGTGGGGTTGGCAACGCACTACGTTCACGATGCGGGGCAACTTCTTTAATCTCTTCGCGAATGATGTCGTTGCACAGGTCAACACACTCATCGCAGATATACACTGACGGCCCGGCAATCAGCTTTCGCACTTCATGCTGGCTTTTGCCGCAAAAAGAGCAGTACAGCAACTTTCCTGAACCGTCTTTGCGCTTATCTGTCATCAGTTAACCTCTTCTTGTTCTCAGGCCATACCCGCGTACGGCTCAGGCCGTGCAGAGACGGCCGAAATTCATTCAACCCATAATAGTACCGTTGTCCTGTTAACTATAGACCAGGGACAACGGTAAGTCGGGTCTTATTGGCGATGCGTCAGAATTGAATCGACTAATCCATACTCTACCGCTTCATTTGCAGAGAGGAAACGGTCACGCTCGGTGTCACGCTCAATTTCTTCCAGCGTTTTACCGGTGTGCTCAGCCATCAGCTCATTCATACGCTGCTTAACTTTCAGGATTTCGCGCGCATGGATCTCAATGTCTGACGCCTGACCCTGATAACCGCCCAGCGGCTGGTGGATCATCACACGTGAGTTTGGCAGACAGAAACGTTTGCCTTTGGTGCCCGCCGTCAGCAGGAAAGCGCCCATAGAACAGGCCTGACCCATACAGATAGTGCTGACATCCGGTTTGATAAATTTCATGGTGTCGTAGATCGACATACCGGCCGTGATCACACCGCCTGGCGAGTTAATGTAGAGATAGATATCTTTTTCCGGGTTTTCAGCTTCCAGAAACAGCATCTGCGCCACAATCAGATTAGCCATGTGGTCTTCGACCTGGCCGGTCAGGAAAATGACGCGCTCTTTAAGCAGACGGGAGTAAATGTCGTAAGAACGCTCACCACGCGAAGTTTGTTCAACCACCATTGGCACCAGCGCATTGTGCGGTGCTGTATATTCACGATCGCCACTGTATGACATTACCGTCTCCTGGATAAATTTCATTGGCAACATTCTGTACCGATTCTACGTAAGACGCGCGGGAAACTCCACGCCGCGCCTTTTTCCGACACCTTCAGGACGGTTAATCAGCCAGCCTCACTCTCATTTCTGCATACTCCCTGTATCTGGGGATGCTGCACGCATGTTTCAAGCATAACAATCTTTTCCCTGTTCGCTAACCCGGAAAAAGCGATGCGTGAATAATTCGCCTGTTTATTAAACAAATAGCGGCGAAGTGTGGCTATCCGGACGCAAAACACAAAAAAGCCCGCGACTTTTCAGTCACGGGCTTAGCACAGACGGTTAAATGCGTGATCAGGCCTGAGCGGTCTGATTCATCAGATCCTGGAAGTTGGTCTCTTTCTCGGTCACTTTAGCTTTCGCCAGGACCGCTTCAACCGCTTGCTCTTCCAGCGCAACGTTGCGCATATTGTTCATCAGCTCATTATTCTTGCTGTAGAACTCGATGACTTCCTGCGGATCTTCATACGCAGAAGCCATCTCTTCGATCATGGTGCTTACGCGTGCTTCGTCAGCTTTCAGCTCGTGGGTACGAATCACTTCGCCCAGCAGCAGACCGACAACAACACGGCGTTTAGCCTGCTCTTCAAACAGTTCGCGTGGCAGTTCCAGCGCCTGCTGTTCGTTGCCACCGAAACGCTGTGCAGCCTGACGACGCAGAACGTCGATTTCGCTGTCAACCAGCGCAGCTGGCACGTCGATTTCGTTCGCTTCAACCAGACCGTCGATTGCCTGAGTTTTGATGCGATTACGGATCGCGCCTTTCAGCTCGCGATCCATGTTCTTACGCACTTCAGTACGCAGACCGGCAACTGAACCATCTTCAACGCCGAAACGTTTGATGAACTCTTCAGTCAGCTCTGGCAGTTCGCGCGTTTCAACTTTCTTCAGCACGATCTCGAACTTCGCTTCTTTCCCTTTCAGGTTTTCTGCGTGGTAATCGTCCGGGAATTTCACGTCGATAGTGAAAGTTTCGCCCGCTTTGTGACCCACAACGCCTTCTTCAAAGCCTGGGATCATGCGGCCCTGGCCCATGGCCAGAACGAAATCAGAGGCTTTGCCGCCTTCGAACTCTTCACCGTCCACAGAACCGTTGAAATCGATAGTGGCACGATCTTCCGGACCTGCAGCAGCGTCGCTTTCGATCCAGTTGGCCTGCTGCTTGCGCAGGGTGTCCAGCATGGTATCAACGTCAGCATCAGTTACTTCAACGACAGGTTTTTCGACTTCGATGTTTTCCAGGCCTTTCAGCTCAACTTCCGGATAGACTTCGAATTCAACCGCGTAGGTGAAATCCTGACCTTCTTTGTATTCGCCTGGCACGTAATTAGGTGCGCCAGCCGGATTAATTTTTTCTTTGATGATGGCGTCAACAAAGTTGCGCGTCATCAGCTCGCCCAGCACGTCCTGACGGACAGAAGCGCCGTAACGCTGTGCCACGATGTTCATCGGCACTTTGCCTTTACGGAAACCATCGATGCGAACTTTCCTGGCAACGTCAACCAGTTCTTTTTTTACAGCGCTTTCGATGCTGTCAGCAGCGACAGTAATCGTAATGCGACGGCCCAGGCCCTGAGTGGTTTCTACAGAAACTTGCATCTTGTTACCTCAAAAAATCACGTGCTCGGTCAACTTCAGACACCACACATAGTGAAATGCGCCGTATCCAACAACCGGGACGGCTTCCGTGAAGAGAACCTGATCCCTGTTACCAGAAGCGTCCCGAAGACATTCCGGAAAAATAGACGCAGCATTATAGCGGCATCGCTGGAATGAGTCGAGGATGCTAACTCACCACTTTTCAGCAGGTTTGCTGCTTTTTTGAGCCAGGGATCGCGTTTTT
The DNA here is from genome assembly GCF_007558755.1 of Pantoea sp. paga. Classification (NCBI taxonomy): domain Bacteria; kingdom Pseudomonadati; phylum Pseudomonadota; class Gammaproteobacteria; order Enterobacterales; family Erwiniaceae; genus Pantoea; species Pantoea sp. paga. Next base: position 144,194 of record NZ_VLTF01000002.1, on the reverse strand, counting down.
CGCTAAATAACAGAAAAACGGCCCGCAGGCCGTTTCAGAGAAAGGAGATCAGGCGAGTGTTCCGGCACCACGACAGTTAGGCGAAGCCAGTACGGTATCCTGCAATCCTTCCCACTCTTTCAGGGTATAAGTATGCAGGGCAAGGGCATGTACGCTGCCCGCTAACTCAGCGGCCAGTTCGCCATAAATCAGGCGATGACGCGCCAGAAAGCGCTGACCTGCAAAGCAGTCGCTGACAATAACCACTTTGAAGTGACTTTCCGATCCGGCAGGAACGTTGTGCCGGTAACTTTCGTCGTGCACTTCCAGATGAGCTGGCTGAAACGCCACACGCAGCTTTTCTTCTATTTGTTCCCGGATCATGGCTATTACTCCTCAATGGCGAGCGCAGTGCCCCATCTCATTCAATCTTAGTCGCTTTTAGTGCGCTTACCCGTCAGCCGACGCTAAATATTGCATTTTATGTCAGACCGCTTCCGGCACGCATAATAACGCAGCTGAAACGAACAGCAAACCGACCTGTCAGAGAAGGGGCTTAAAACGGTTTCAGACACAATTTCCCCGGCAACAGGGCTTTTTTCACTGCCGGGCAATGCTATGATGACCGCAGTTTTTGCAAACCAACCCCCTGACACCAACGAGAAAAAGTATGTTGAAAAAACTGTTATTCCCACTGTTGGCTGCGTTCATTTTAGCCGGCTGTGCAACCAGCGATAATACCCTGACTATCCAGCCTAAAATTCAGTTACCGCAGCAGGACCCAGGCCTGATGGGCGTGACTGTCAGCATCAACGGTGCCGATCAGCGTAAAGATCAGGCGCTGGCAAAAGTAAACCGCGATGGTCAGTTAGTGACCTTAACGTCATCGCGCGACCTGCGTTTCCTGCTGCAGGAAGTGCTGGAGAAGCAGATGACAGCACGCGGCTATATGATTGGTCCTAATGGCGCGGTCGATCTGCAGATTGTGGTGAACAACCTCTATGCCGACGTCACTCAGGGCAATGTGCGCTACAGCATCACCACCAAAGCGGACATCTCTATTATCGCAACAGCGAAAAACGGCAACAAACAGGTTAAAAACTACCGCCAGACTTACAGCGTAGAAGGCGCGTTCAACGCCAATAACCAGAAGATTACCAACGCGGTGAACGCCACTATGAGCGATGTGATCGCAGATATGGCTCAGGACACCAGCGTCAACGACTTCATCAAGCAGAACGCCCATTAATTCAGTCTCTCCTCTGCCCTGCCTTGCGCAGGGCTTTTTGTTATCTGCAGGATCCGCATGAACCACTATCTTCGCCTCTTCAGCCAGAAAAACGCCGCCGTATTGCTGCTTCTAGGTTTTGCTTCCGGGCTGCCGCTGGCCCTGACATCGGGCACGTTGCAGGCGTGGATGACGGTGGAAAATGTCGACCTGAAAACCATCGGCTTCTTTTCGCTGGTCGGCCAGGCCTATGTCTTTAAGTTTCTCTGGTCACCGATGATGGACCGCTATACGCCGCCGTTTCTGGGCCGGCGTCGCGGCTGGTTACTGGTCAGTCAGCTGGCGCTGGTTGGCGGGATAATCGCGATGGGATTTCTGCAACCGGGACGCGATCTTACCCTGATGGCCGCGCTGGCCGTGCTGATTGCCTTCTGCTCCGCCTCACAGGACATCGTTTTTGACGCATGGAAAACGGACATCCTGCCGCCTGAAGAGCGTGGCAGCGGCGCGGCGATTACCGTGCTGGGTTATCGACTGGCGATGCTGATTTCCGGCGGGCTGGCGTTGTGGCTGGCTGACCGCTATCTCGGCTGGCAGGCAACCTACTGGCTGATGGCGCTGATGATGGTGCCGGGCATTATCGCCACGCTGGTGGCGAGCGAGCCAGATACCCGTATCTCCACACCCCATTCACTGCGTCAGGCGGTGGTCGATCCGCTAAAAGATTTCTTTCAGCGCAACAACGCCTGGCTGCTGATTACCCTGATTATTCTTTACAAGCTGGGCGATGCATTCGCCGCCTCGCTGACCACCACCTTTTTGATTCGCGGCGTGGGCTTCAACGCCGGTGACGTTGGTCTGGTCAACAAGACGCTGGGTCTGCTGGCGACCATTATCGGCGCGCTCTATGGCGGCGTACTGATGCAGCGTCTGAGCCTGTTCCGGGCGCTAATGATTTTCGGTCTGCTGCAGGCTGTCTCAAACTTTGGTTACTGGCTGCTGGCGGTGACCGACAAACAGTTGTGGAGCATGGCCAGCGCGGTCTTTGTTGAAAATCTCTGTGGCGGCATGGGCACCGCGGCCTTTGTGGCGCTGTTAATGACGCTGTGCAATAAGTCGTTTTCCGCTACCCAGTTCGCCCTGTTGTCGGCGCTCTCAGCGGTTGGTCGGGTCTATGTCGGCCCGGCGGCTGGCTGGCTGGTGGAACTCTGGGGCTGGCCGACCTTTTATGCTTTCACGGTGATGGCGGGTCTGCCAGGCCTGGTGCTGCTGGCTTTCTGCCGACAAACATTGAATCAGGTCGAGCAAAGTGGCAATTTTCTGACACGTAGCTACTATCCTCAAGGCTATCGCTGGACTAATCGTCTGTTTGCAGCCGGATGCGGCGTGCTGACACTCTGGCTGGTGGCTCTGGCACTGAATGCGTTGGGCGTGACGGCGCTGACGCCGCTGCTTACCCGCCTGTTTGAGCTGGGTATGACACTCTCCCTGCTGGCGGTGCTTTCGGGGGTGTTGCTGGACTATCGGGCGCTGAAGAGAACCCCTGCGTTGCCTGCATCAGATGCTTAAGGGAAATCGATAGGTTTACGGGCTGCGGCTTATTTTATGACACCCCGATAAGTCGCCGCCATTTATCATCGCGTGTTATTTTTTAAAAATAACAATATGACCTGAGGAGGCGTAACGGAAATACTAAAAACCGGTGAGCAATTACTTTAGTTAAATTTCATCGCGCAAATGATGCAGACTTGTTAAATATTTGGGAGTTAAAAGTAAGGGTTATTCCTTTCCCTGATTTTTTTACGGTTACTTCCATTGGTTTTTGTTATATTGATGCCAACTGCTTGTCTGCGTTAATTATTTGTCACCTGGCGCAACATCTGTGACACCCTTAGCAAAAGGTGTCAACACGTATCTGACACATCCTTAAGCTGGTTTACACTGCATAAACCTTCCCGTAAAATGCGCGCACACTTAAACGACAATAGAGCCCTTTGTCATTGAGGTCGTTAAATGAGACTCAGTAAATACAATAAAAGTTTGGGGATTTTGTCATTAATTGCAGGCACTTTATTAATGAGTGGCTGCGATAGTGCATTGTTAAATCCCAAAGGACAGATTGCACTGGAGCAACGTTCGCTGATACTGACTGCCTTTGGCCTGATGTTGATCGTCGTCATCCCCGCAGTCCTGATGGCCGTGGTGTTTGCCTGGAAATATCGGGCGTCCAACACGAATGCGAAGTACAGCCCTAACTGGTCACACTCTAACAAAGTGGAAGCCGTGGTCTGGACCATTCCGATCCTGATCATTCTCTTCCTCAGCGTGCTGACCTGGAAATCAACCCACGCACTGGAGCCCAGCAAACCGCTGCAATCTGATGTGAAACCGGTTGAGATCGATGTGGTTGCACTGGACTGGAAATGGTTGTTCATTTACCCGGAACAGGGTATTGCGACCGTGAACCAGATTGCCTTCCCGGCAAATACTCCGGTGAACTTCAAAATCACGTCTAACTCCGTCATGAACTCTTTCTTCATCCCAACGCTCGGCAGCCAGATTTATGCGATGGCTGGTATGCAGACCAAGCTGCATCTGATTGCAAATGAGCCGGGAATTTTCGACGGTATCTCTGCGAACTTCAGTGGTCGTGGTTTCTCTGGCATGAAGTTTAAAGCCATTGCAACCAAAGACGATGCGGAATTCCAGCAGTGGGTGGCTAAAGTCAAAGCAGCCCCTAACACGCTGAACACTATGGATGATTTCGAGAAAGTGGCTGTGCCAAGCGAAAATCACCCGGTGGAATATTTCTCTTCAGCTGATCCGAAACTGTTCATGCAAGTCATCGACAAGTTCAAGATGAGCCACGGGAAAATGGACATGCCAAAACATGAAGGTATGGACATGAGTCACGCCGCTTCCGCGGGAGCCGAGGAATAATACGATGTTCGGAAAATTAACACTTGATGCAGTGCCGTACCATGAGCCGATTATCATGGTTACGGTTGCCGCTATCCTGATAGGTGGTGCAGCGCTGGTTGCTGCGCTCACCTATTTTGGTAAGTGGAAATATCTGTGGTCTGAATGGCTGACGTCAGTCGACCACAAACGCCTGGGTATCATGTACATCATCATGGCGTTCGTCATGCTGATTCGTGGTTTCGCTGATGCCATTATGATGCGTACCCAGCAGGTTATGGCTTCGGCCGGTGAAGCGGGCATTCTGCCACCGCACCACTACGACCAGATCTTTACCGCGCATGGCGTGATTATGATCTTCTTCGTGGCGATGCCGTTCGTGGTTGGCCTGATGAACATCGCGGTTCCGTTGCAGATTGGTGCACGTGACGTTGCGTTCCCGTTCCTGAACAACCTGAGCTTCTGGTTTACTGCGGTCGGTGTGATCCTGGTTAACCTGTCTCTGGGTGTGGGCGAGTTCGCACAGACCGGCTGGCTGGCTTATCCGCCGCTTTCCGGCGCGGAGTACAGTCCCGGGGTCGGGGTCGATTACTGGATCTGGAGCCTTCAGCTTTCAGGTATTGGTACGACCTTAACCGGTATTAACTTCTTCGTGACCATCCTGAAGATGCGTGCACCGGGCATGAGCCTGTTCAAAATGCCGGTATTTACCTGGACCGCGCTGTGCACCAACGTCCTGATCATCGCTGCGTTCCCGGTTCTGACCGTGACCCTGGCGCTGTTGACCCTTGATCGTTATCTCGGCTTCCATTTCTTCACCAATGAAATGGGCGGGAACATGATGATGTACGTCAACCTGATCTGGGTCTGGGGCCATCCGGAAGTGTATATCCTGGTACTGCCGGTGTTTGGTGTGTTCGCAGAAATTACCGCGACCTTCTCCAAAAAACGTCTGTTTGGTTATACCTCACTGGTATGGGCGACCATCGCCATTACCGTGCTGTCGTTTATCGTCTGGTTGCACCACTTCTTCACTATGGGTGCAGGTGCCAACGTTAACGCCTTCTTCGGTATCATGACGATGATCATCGCGATTCCGACCGGGGTTAAAATCTTTAACTGGCTGTTCACCATGTATCAGGGCCGCATTCAGATGCACTCTGCCATGCTGTGGACCGTTGGCTTCCTGGTAACCTTCTCTGTAGGGGGTATGACCGGCGTACTGCTGGCCGTTCCGGGTGCTGACTTTATTCTGCACAACAGCCTGTTCCTGATTGCACACTTCCATAACGTTATCATCGGTGGTGTGGTGTTCGGTTGTATGGCGGGCGTGACCTACTGGTTCCCGAAAGCATTTGGCTTCACCCTGAACGAAACCTGGGGCAAGCGCGCATTCTGGTTCTGGATCATTGGCTTCTTCGTTGCCTTTATGCCGCTGTACGCACTGGGCTTCATGGGTATGACACGTCGTCTGAGCCAGGATATCGATCCACAGTTCCACACCTTACTGGTGGTAGCTGCGGGCGGTGCTGGTCTGATTGCGCTGGGTATTCTGTGTCAGCTGACCATGTTCTACGTCTCGGTACGTGACCGCGATCAGAACCGTGATGTGACGGGGGACCCATGGGGCGGTCGTACGCTGGAGTGGGCAACCTCTTCACCACCACCGTTCTATAACTTTGCTGTCATCCCGCATGTGCATGAGCGTGACGCTTTCTGGGAAATGAAAGAGAAAGGCGAAGCGTACAAACAGCCGGAATCTTATGAAGAGATTCATATGCCGAAAAACAGCGGTGCCGCAATTATCATCTGCGCATTTGCAACGGTAATGGGTTTCGCGCTGATCTGGCATATCTGGTGGCTGGCGGGTGTTTCATTCCTCGGCATGATCGTTTCCTGGATCGTGAAGAGCTTCGACGAAGACGTGGATTACTACGTTCCGGTTGCCGAAGTTCAGAAGATTGAGAACAGCACTTTGACGAAATCAGCAAAGCAGGTCTGAAATAATGTCAACTGAAACTCTGATTAAACATCACCACGACGCCCATGCGGAGCATGGGCATCACGATGCAGGAGCCAATAAAGTCTTTGGCTTCTGGATCTACCTGATGAGTGACTGCATTATCTTCGCAACCCTGTTTGCGACCTATGCTGTCATGGTCAACAACACTGCCGGTGGCCCGGCAGGTAAAGATATCTTTGAGCTGCCGTTTGTTCTGGTAGAAACCGCCCTGCTGCTGTTGAGTTCGATCACTTACGGCATGGCTGTTATCTCCATGAACAAGGAGCAAAAAGGTGCCGTTATCGGCTGGCTGGCGCTGACCTTCCTGTTCGGTCTGGGCTTCATCGGAATGGAAATCTATGAATTCCATCATCTGATTGCTGAAGGCTTTGGTCCGGATCGCAGTGGCTTCCTGTCTGGCTTCTTTACGCTGGTCGGTACCCACGGTCTGCACGTGACCTCAGGTCTGATCTGGATGCTGGTTCTGATGTTCCAGATTTCCAAACGTGGCCTGAACGCGACTAACCGCACCCGTATCATGTGTCTGAGCCTGTTCTGGCACTTCCTGGACGTGGTCTGGATTTGCGTCTTCACCGTTGTTTACCTGATGGGAGCCATGTAATGAGTCATTCTGTTAACGAACATGGCGCTTCACACGGTAGCGTGAAGTCCTACATGATCGGCTTCATCCTCTCTATCATCCTGACGGCGATCCCGTTCTGGATGGTAATGGATGGCAGTGCATCTCACGGTACTATCCTTGGTGTTGTTCTGGTATGTGCGGTAATTCAGGTGCTGGTTCACCTGGTCTACTTCCTGCACTTAGACAGCAAATCTGAGGGTGGCTGGAACATGGTAGCCATTGTCTTCTCGGCCATCATCATCCTGATTGTCGTAGTAGGCTCACTGTGGATCATGTGGAACCTCAACTACAACATGATGCCTCACTAAAGAGTCACGCGTAATGTTTAAGCAATACCTGCAAGTTACAAAACCAGGAATTATTTTCGGGAATTTAATTTCTGTGATCGGCGGATTTCTGTTGGCTTCCAAAGGCAACACGGATTACGCCCTGTTTCTCATCACCCTGGTGGGCGTGTCACTGGTGGTTGCATCCGGTTGTGTGTTTAACAACGTGATCGACCGCGACATTGACATCAAGATGGAGAGAACCAGGAATCGGGTGCTGGTAAAAGGCCTCATCTCCGCGAAAGTAAGCCTGGTTTATGCCACTGTGCTGGGTATTGCTGGCTTTGCGTTGCTCTACTTCGGTGCTAATCCGCTGGCCATGTGGCTGGCGGTGATGGGCTTCGTGGTGTACGTGGGCATCTACAGTCTCTACATGAAGCGTAATTCCGTTTACGGTACGCTGATTGGCAGTCTGTCGGGTGCTGCGCCGCCGGTTATCGGCTACTGCGCGGTCTCTAACCAGTTTGATGCTGGCGCACTAATCCTGCTGGCGATCTTTAGCCTGTGGCAGATGCCGCACTCGTACGCGATTGCCATCTTCCGCTTTAAAGATTACCAGGCAGCGAACATCCCGGTTCTGCCGGTGGTGAAAGGCATTTCCGTGGCTAAAAATCATATTACGCTCTATATCCTGGCGTTTATGATTGCCACGCTGATGCTGACGCTGGGAGGCTACGCGGGCTACAAATATCTGGTGGTGGCTGCTGCGGTCAGCGTCTGGTGGCTGGGCATGGCGTTATCGGGTTATAAAACCGCTGATGACCGTGTCTGGGCACGTAAACTGTTTGTCTTCTCTATCGTGACCATCACCGCACTGAGCGTGATGATGTCGGTGGATTCGATGGCTCCGGCCTCGAAGGACCTGCTGACTTACGTCTGGTAACCGGCACCGATACAGCATGAAAAGGGCGCGATTTTCGCGCCCTTTCTTTTTGTTACCACTGCTTAAAAACTATTGTTTTACCCGCCCTGCCCCGCCCCCTAGAATGAATGCAGCACATTAACAGAGGTTGGAATGAACGATAATAAAATGACTCCGGTGGAGCTGCGCGCCACATGGGGCCTCGGTACGGTCTTTTCCCTGCGCATGCTGGGAATGTTTATGGTCCTGCCGGTACTGACCACTTATGGCATGGCATTACAGGGCGCGAGTGAAACCTTAATTGGCCTGGCAATCGGCATTTATGGCCTTGCCCAGGCGATATTTCAGATTCCTTTTGGTCTGCTCTCCGATCGCATCGGGCGTAAGCCGCTGATCGTTGGCGGACTGTTGCTGTTTGTCCTGGGCAGTATTATTGCTGCCTGCACCGACTCCATCTGGGGCATTATTCTGGGCCGTGCCCTTCAGGGCTCAGGCGCGATTGCCGCTGCCGTGATGGCGCTGTTATCCGATTTAACCCGTGAGCAGAACCGCACCAAAGCGATGGCGTTTATCGGCATCAGTTTTGGCGTTACCTTCGCGATCGCCATGGTGGTCGGCCCGATTGTTACTCACGCTCTGGGCCTGCATGCGCTGTTCTGGATGATTGCGATTCTGGCGTCGCTGGGTATCGTGATCACCCTGCTGGTGGTGCCATCGGCCTCCCATCATGTCCTGAACCGTGAATCAGGGATGGTTAAAGGCAGCTTCCGCAAAGTGCTGGCTAACCCACGTCTGGTGAAGCTCAATATCGGTATTTTCTGCCTGCACGTCCTGCTGATGTCGAGCTTTGTCGCGTTGCCGGGGCAGTTTGAACAGGCAGGCTTCCCGGCTCCCGAACACTGGAAAGTCTATCTCTCCACCATGCTGATCGCTTTTGCTGGCGTAGTACCCTTCATCATTTATGCCGAAGTGAAGCGCCGCATGAAGCGTGTCTTTGTCGGCTGCGTCGGGATGATTGTCATTGCCGAGATCGTATTGTGGGGCGCGGAAGGACATTTCTGGACGCTGGTAGTGGGTGTTCAGCTCTTCTTCTTCGCCTTTAACCTGATGGAAGCGATTCTGCCTTCGCTGATCAGTAAAGAGTCGCCCGCAGGCTACAAAGGCACGGCGATGGGGATCTACTCCACCAGCCAGTTCCTGGGCGTGGCCGTTGGCGGCAGCATGGGTGGCTGGGTATTTGGTCATTTTGATGCGCAGACCGTATTCCTGGTTGGCGCGATGGTGGCCGCAGCCTGGCTGTTTGTCAGCATGACAATGCAGGAACCGCCTTATGTCAGCAGCCTGCGCATCGTGCTGAGTGATGCCGCACTGGCCGTGCCGAATCTGGAGCAGCGCCTGAAAGCGCAGCCGGGCGTTAACTCCGTGTTTATCGTGCCCGAAGAGAAAAGCGCCTACATCAAAATTGATAGCAAGGTTACCAGCCGCCCTGAGCTGGAAGCTCTGCTGGGTAGTTGTTAGCTTAAAAAGTTCAGTGATAACGTCAGCTCGTTTCGCTTCAGGATCGAGTTGGCTCAGGGAGCACGGTCAGATCGGAAAGTCGCAAAAGCCGCCATCCATGGCACGCTCGGCCCGCGCCGTCCCTGGCGCGGGACGCTTTCCTCCTCTGACCGTGCCCCCTGCGCCCCTGAGCTTTTGAGTTGCTGCTAAGTTCCCCCCGAATTTGATTTTGTGCTTAATCTTAAACCCGGCACAAGTCTTCTTACAGACAACTCATAAATTCAAAGCGATGGGAGCCTGTGCCTGTAGCAAAGCATCGCGGGACAGGGACAAAAACGCCGGGAGCGTTTTTGAACAACGCAACGCGTTGGCCCGGCTACGGGCGCACCTCAGGGATGAGGTGCGTAATCGCCCGCGCTGAGCCGCCATGGATGGCGCTTTTGCGTCTTTGCGAAAGGCACAGACTCCCTGAGCCAGGCCGCGATCTTACAGACGCCCTACAGCTCACAGCTCACAACCCGCTCCAGACGTTTGACTTGTTCAAAGAGATGCAAGCCAGTGCACGTTCCCACAGAAGTCCCAAACCACGCCTTAATTCAGACGGCTCACAAATTTGAATCGAAGCAGGGCTGCTCCTGCCAGATAACAAAAAACCCGGCCTTAGCCGGGTTTTTATCACTGCATTCATGCTGAAATTCAGCCGGCCCCCGCTTAATCGCGGAAGTTTTTAAACTGGAATGGCTGCCCCAGATTGCTGCCGCGCACGATTGCCATCGCACCCTGCAAATCATCACGCGCTTTGCCGGTTACACGCAATGCTTCACCCTGAATCTGGGTCTGCACTTTCAGCTTGCTGTCTTTGATCAGCTTCACCAGCTTCTTCGCCACGTCGCTTTCAATGCCTTTTTTCAGTTTGGCATCGACCGCCCAACTTTTGCCGCTGTGCTCAATCTCTTCCGGCACCTCTAAAGCACCGCCTTCAATCCCGCGCTTCAGTAACTTCTCACGCAAAATATCCACCAGCTGCTTAACCTGAAAATCGGACTCGCTGGTAATTTTGATGGTTTCATTCTTTTCGTTGAGCTCAAACTCGGCGCTCACGTTGCGGAAATCGAAGCGGGTAGACACTTCACGGTTGGCATTTTCCACCGCATTGCGAATTTCCTGCAGATCGACTTCTGAAACGATATCGAAAGATGGCATCTCTTCTTCTCCTGACGCTAAAGTGACATGCATAATACGCGTCTTAAGGTGCTAAATAAAATCAGGCTGCACACAACGCTATAATGAAAGTGTGACAGTAAATAATAGATGGATAGCCCGCCAGCGGGAGGCAGCATGAAAATTACCGTGTTAGGTTGCGGTGCTCTGGGTCAGATCTGGATGACAACCCTTGCCCGCCAGGGACATGAGGTGCAGGGATGGTTGCGGGTGCCGCAGCCCTACTGTTCAGCTAATGTGATTGATCCACAGGGTAACATTTCGAACCGCACGTTTATCGCCAACGATCCGCTGTTTCTGGCAGAAAGCCAGCTGCTGCTGGTCACGCTCAAAGCCCCGCAGGTCTCGCCCGCGGTGAAAAACCTGGAAAGCGTGCTGCCAGAAAACTGCCCGGTGCTGCTGCTGCACAACGGCATGGGGACGCTGGAAGAGCTGAAAGGGCTGACTCAGCCGCTGCTGCGTGGGGTAACAACCCATGCGGCGATGCGCGACGGCACCGTTATCAAACACATAGCCAGTGGCATCACCCACATCGGCCCCGGTAACCGCAAAAGCGCCGCTTACAGCGATCTCGCCGATATCCTGCATCATGCCCTGCCTGACGTAGCCTGGCATGACAACATCCGGGCGGCCTGCTGGCGCAAGCTGGCAGTGAACTGCATCATCAATCCGCTTAGCGTGGAGTATGAGTGCCAGAACGGTGCCCTGCGCGCGTATCCGGAGCAGATCGCGCAACTGTGCGAAGAGATCAGCTGGGTCATGGAGCGCGAAGGTCAGAACGTTGCCAGCGAAAGCCTGCAGGACATCATCTTCGACGTGATTGAAAGCACCGCAGCCAACACCTCTTCAATGCTGCAGGACATACGCGCCCAGCGCCTCACCGAAATCGACTATATCAGCGGCTTTCTGCTGCGCCGCGCCCGGACGCACGGCCTGGTGCTGACGGAGAATACCCGTCTGTATGACATTGTAAAACGCAAGGAGTCCCATTATGACCGCGAACGCATCAGTGCTGGTTTGCCTGGCACATGGCAGTGAAGAAACCGAAGCTGTCACTACCATCGACCTGCTGGTTCGGGCCGGGCTGAACGTTGTCACCGCCAGCGTCGAAAGCGACGGCAACCGGGAGATCGTCTGCTCACGCGGAGTTCGTCTGCTGGCTGACGTGACGCTGGTCGAAGTCGCCGACAATGATTTCGCCGCCATCGTCCTGCCCGGCGGCCTGAAAGGCGCCGAAACCTTCCGTGACAGTCCGCTGTTAGTCGAAACGGTACGCCAGTTTCACCTCAATGAAAGGATCGTCGCCGCTATCTGCGCCGCGGCAGGCACAGTATTGATCCCCCACGATCTCTTCCCGGTCGGCAATATGACCGGCTTTCCCGGCTTAAAAGAGACCATTCCGTCAGACAAGTGGATGGAGCGGCGTGTGGTCTGGGATCCACGCGTCAATCTGCTGACCAGCCAGGGGCCTGGCACGGCAATGGATTTTGCGCTGAAGCTGATCGATCTGCTGGCAGGAAAAGAGATGGCGCGCGAGGTTGCCGCACAGCTGGTGCTGGCTCCCGGCATTTATGACTATCAGGCGTAAACACGCTGAGTTAAAACGATCTGTGTTAAGCAATGCAGCCAATCAGACCTGAACAGGCGCTGACTGGCTCTGAGGCGTCACTACGGGCGGTAGACTTTCACGTTTTTAAAGCCCTGCTCATGCAGATAGAGTGCCTGCAGACGGCTCATCACACCACGATCGCAGTAGAGCAACCAGGTCCGGTTCTGATCGAGATCGCCAAACTGCGTACTGAGTTTGTAGAACGGCAGCGATTTCACTTCCGTGGCTTTCAGTGCCAGAGGCTTCTCTTCCTGCTCATCAATAGAGCGGATATCCAGCACCACGTCGTTCTCGCTCAGCAGGGCGACGGTCTCAACTTCAACCACCTCTTCTTCTGTCTGCTCAGCGATGGTACGGATATCGACGTTGGTCGCCTCTTCAATGACCCGATCCAGAATCGTGAAGTCGAAATTCTGCTCTTCAGCCTCGATCTTCTCTTTCACCGCTTTCACGGTCGGGCTTTTTGAGATGACACCGCAATATTCCGGCATGGTGCTGGCGAAATCTTCGGTGCCAATCTCACGGGCAATCCTGATGATGTGCTCTTTGTCATGAGAGATCAGCGGACGCAGAATTAGCGTATCAGAGGCGTTATCAATCAGGCGCAGGTTGGTCAGCGTCTGGCTCGACACCTGACCCACCGCTTCACCGGTAACCAGCGCCTGCACGCCGTAGCGCTCAGCAATCGTCGAGGCGGCACGCACCATCATGCGCTTCAGCACCACGCCCATCTGACCGTCATCCACTTTTTCGAGGATCTCACCCACTACCGGCTCAAAATTGATCGCCACGAACCGCACGCGGTGTGAACGACCAAAACGATTCCACAGATAGTGCGCAACCTGACGGACGCCAATCTCATGGGCGGCACCGCCAAGATTAAAGAAGCAGTAATGTACGCGGCTGCCGCGTCGCAGCAGCATATAGCTGGAGACGCCGGAGTCAAAGCCACCGGAAATCAGCGACAGCACATCTTCCTGCGTGCCGATCGGGAAACCGCCCAGACCTTCGTAGCGCGCAGTCACCAGCGTCAGACGATTCTCTTCTACTTCAAGATTCACTGTAACGTCAGGGTTTTTAAGCTGCACGCGGGCGCTTTCAATATGCTGATTCAGACCACCGCCAACATAGCGCTCCACATCCTGTGAACTGAAGCTATGCTTACCACGACGTTTAACACGCACGCAGAAGCTCTTCCCTTCAAGGCTGTCGCGATACTGCGCTAAAGTCTGTTCAAAGATGTGATGAATATCGGTGTACTCACGATCTTCAACCGCTAAAACGTGATGAATTCCCGGAATGCGCGTCAGCTCATCGGGAATAATGTCCCGCAGCGCCGGATTTTTCGAACGCACTTCAATGTGATCCCAGTGACGCACAACGGCGATTTCATCGCTAACGGTTTTCAGGACGTTGCGGATATTGCTGGCAAGAATCTTGATAAAGCGCAAACGCACCGACGGACTCTTGATGGTGATTTCAGGAAATAACTTGATGATAAACTTCATGGCGGCGACACAGCTTCGTTGGGCAAATAAGTGCTAAAACAGGCAGCACTTAGCTGGTAAAATCACAAAATTGCGGGCTGCAAGGCGCAACCGCATCCGAGGCGCGGAAGTATATCACCTTTGTCAGGTGACTGCTTCTTCATCAGCCGCCGCATTGATTATTTTGCTAATCATAGGGTCTCAGCTACCATGACCGATTGCGAGATAATGTCCCAACCGTGAGTCGACACGAAATATGCCGAAAAAAGCCGAACAGCCAGCCAGCTTTGAAACGTCATTGCAGCAGCTGGAGCAGATTGTCAGCCGTCTGGAAAGTGGTGAACTGCCGCTGGAAGAAGCCCTGAACGAATTTGAGCGCGGCGTGCAGCTGGCGCGGACTGGCCAGCAGACGCTTCAGCAGGCTGAACAGCGGGTCCGTATTCTGCTGAACGATGATAAAGATGCCGACCTCACTGCTTTCACGCCGGAAAACAGCTAATGGATTTCGCCCGATTACTCGACGCGTATCAGCAGCAGGTTAATGGCGCGCTGACGCGTTTTATAGAGCCACTTCCTTTTCAGAGTTCTCCTCTGGTGAATGCCATGCATTATGGGGCATTATTAGGCGGTAAACGCCTGCGTCCTTTTCTGGTCTACGCTACCGGCGAAATGCTCCACGCCGACCCGGCGAGTCTGGATGCCCCCGCCGCCGCGGTTGAATGCATTCATGCGTACTCTCTGATTCATGACGATCTCCCCGCAATGGACGATGATGCACTGCGTCGCGGGCAGCCAACCTGTCACATTAAATATGGCGAAGATACCGCGATTCTGGCGGGCGACGCCCTGCAGACGCTGGCCTTTTCAATTCTGGCCGACGAAGCGATGCCCGGTGTCAGCGCTGAATATCGTCTGATGATGCTCTCTGAACTGGCGAAAGCCAGCGGCGTGGCCGGCATGTGTGGCGGACAGGCGCTTGATTTAGCGGCGGAAGGTCAATCTGTGGATCTCGACCAGCTGGAGCAGATCCATCGTCATAAAACCGGCGCGCTGATCCGTTCAGCGGTGCGGTTAGGCGCCTTAACGGCGGGCGATGCTGGCCGTGAAGCCCTGCCGCTGCTCGACCGTTATGCAGAGGCCATTGGTCTCGCGTTTCAGGTGCAGGACGACATTCTGGATGTGATCGGTGACACAGCGGTGATTGGAAAACGCCAGGGTGCCGATCAGCATCTGGGAAAAAGCACCTATCCTTCACTGTTAGGCCTTGAAAATGCCCAAGCTAAAGCGCGGGATTTGTATCAGGAAGCACTTGATACGTTAGAATTGCTCGCTGCGCACTCTTATAACACTACAGCACTGCAGGCGCTGGCGAGCTTCATAATTGAACGCGACAAATAACTTCCATAATGAGTCTCTGATGAGTTTTGATATTGCTAAATACCCGACACTGGCGCTGGCAAATACGGTTCAGGAGCTGCGCGCCCTGCCGAAAGAGAAGCTGCCTGCGCTCTGTGATGAACTGCGTCAGTATCTGTTAGACAGTGTAAGCCGCTCCAGCGGCCATTTTGCGTCGGGTCTGGGCGTGGTCGAACTGACGGTCGCGCTGCATTATGTCTATAACACCCCCTTTGACCATCTGGTATGGGATGTGGGTCATCAGGCTTATCCGCATAAAATTCTGACTGGTCGCCGCGATCGCATCGGTACGATTCGTCAGAAAAATGGCGTACACCCGTTTCCATGGCGCGGCGAAAGTGAATATGACGTATTGAGCGTCGGTCACTCGTCAACCTCCATCAGTGCCGGTCTCGGCATGGCCGCGGCGGCAGAACGTGAAGGTCAGGGTCGTCGCACCGCCTGTATTATTGGCGATGGCGCAATTACCGCTGGCATGGCGTTTGAGGCGATGAACCATGCCGGTGATATTAAACCGGACATGCTGGTGATCCTCAACGACAACGAGATGTCGATCTCCGAAAACGTCGGTGCGCTGAATAACCGTCTGGCGCAAATCCTGTCGGGTAAAACCTATGCGCGACTGCGCGAAGGCAGCAAGCGAGTGCTGACCAGCCTGCCACCGATCAAAGAGCTGGTAAGACGCACCGAAGAGCATCTCAAAGGCATGGTCGTGCCGGGCACGCTGTTTGAAGAGCTGGGCTTTAATTATATCGGCCCGGTAGATGGTCATGATGTGCTGACGCTGGTCAATACGCTGAGCAACATGCGCAGCCTGAAAGGGCCGCAGTTCCTGCATATCATGACGAAGAAAGGCAAAGGCTACGCCCCGGCAGAGGAAGATCCGATTGCCTGGCATGCCGTGCCTAAATTCGATCCGGCGATTGGCGAACTGCCAAAAAGCGCAGAAGGCCTGCCGAGCTACTCTAAAATCTTCGGTAACTGGCTGTGCGAAATGGCCGCCGACGATCCGAAACTGATGGCGATTACGCCAGCAATGCGCGAAGGCTCAGGCATGGTGGCCTTCTCACGCGAATTCCCGAAACAATATTTCGATGTGGCGATTGCCGAGCAGCACGCCGTGACCTTCGCTGCCGGTATGGCGATTGGCGGCTATAAACCGATTGTTGCTATCTACTCCACCTTCCTGCAGCGCGCCTACGATCAGCTGATCCATGACGTCGCCATCCAGAAACTGCCGGTCCTGTTTGCTATCGATCGCGGTGGTATTGTTGGCGCGGATGGTCAGACTCACCAGGGCGCGTTTGATCTCGCCTATCTGCGCTGCGTGCCGGATATGGTGATCATGACCCCCAGCGATGAAAATGAGTGTCGGCAGATGCTCTACACCGGCTATCACTATCAGGATGGTCCAAGTGCAGTGCGCTATCCGCGCGGTACCGGTGTGGGTACGCCACTGGCACCGCTGCAGAGCCTGCCGCTGGGTAAAGCCGTGGTGAAACGTCAGGGTGAAAAGCTGGCGATTCTGAACTTCGGCACTTTGTTGCCGGAAGCGGCAGCCACGGCGGAAGCGCTGAATGCGACCCTGGTCGATATGCGCTTTGTGAAGCCGCTGGATGAGGCGCTGATCGCTGAGCTCGCCGCCACGCACGACTCGCTGATTACGCTGGAAGAAGGTGCCATCAAAGGCGGTGCCGGCAGTGGCGTTAATGAATTTGTTATGGCGAAACGTCTGGCTGTTCCGGTGCTGAACATCGGTCTGCCTGATGAGTTCATCCCGCAGGGTACGCAGGATGAAGTACGTCATGACTATCTGCTGGACGCGGAGGGCATTCAGCAGCAGATCGCCCGCTGGCTGGCGCAGTAACCTCTCCTCGCTGCGCTCCCCCCTCGGGGAGCGCAACATCCTGCTATGCTAAGACCTTTGCACTTTCGCAGGAGCCTCCACCATGAAAACGATTCAACTGGGTACCACCGATCTGCAGGTGTCGCGTCTCTGTCTTGGCTGCATGACTTATGGCGAGCCGACGCGCGGCAACCATGCCTGGACGCTGCCGGAAGCGAGCAGCCGTCCGCTGATCCAGCAGGCGCTGAACGCGGGGATCAACTTTTTCGATACCGCCAACAGCTATTCAGATGGCAGCAGCGAAGAGATCCTGGGCCGGGCGCTGAAAGACTTTGCCCGCCGTGAAGAGATCGTGGTTGCCACCAAAGTCTATTTCCCGCTGACCAATCTGTCACAGGGATTGTCGCGCAAGAATATTCTGCAATCCATTGATGACAGCCTGCAGCGCCTCGGCATGGAGTATGTCGACCTGCTGCAGATTCACCGCTGGGATTATGAGACGCCGCTGGAAGAGACGCTGGAAGCGCTGCATGAAGTCGTGCAGTCTGGTAAAGCACGTTATATCGGTGCCTCGTCGATGCACGCCAGTCAGTTTGCCCAGGCGTTGCAGATGCAGTCGGAACAGGGCTGGCATCGCTTTGTCAGCATGCAGGATCAGTACAACCTGATTCAGCGCGAAGAGGAGCGTGAAATGCATCCGCTCTGCCTGAAAGAGCAGATTGCCGTGCTGCCGTGGAGTCCGCTGGCACGCGGTAAGCTGACCCGCCCGTGGGGTGAAAATACCGCGCGTTCCACCTCTGACAAAGTCATGGCGTCGCTCTATGATAATACTGAAGAGAATGATGCGGTGATTGCAGAGCGGCTGGCGCAGGTGGCGGAAGATAAAGGTGTAACGCGGGCGCAGGTGGCTCTGGCCTGGCTGCTGAGCAAGCCTGCCGTCACAGCACCGATTATTGGTGCGTCGCGTGCTGAGCAGTTTGAGGATCTGGTGAAGGCAGTGGATGTCACGCTGAGTGACGAGGAAGTTGCGCTGCTGGAAGAGGTCTATCAGCCGCATCAGCCGGTAGGATTCGAATAAAATCAGAGAAAGGAGACGCCCTGCCCGGGCGTCTCCTTCTGTCGCTGTGTGAGGAGTCCCGGCAGTTAACCCGCCAGCCAGACCCCAAAGCCATACAGCATGGCAGCGGAAATCACGCCAGCAATAATGTCATCCACCATAATGCCCATGCCGCCATGCACATTGCGATCAAACCAGCGAATCGGCCACGGCTTCCACATATCAAGAATACGGAACAGCACAAAGCCACCCAGAACCCACTGCCAGCTGTTAACCGGAATCGCCATCAGCGTAATCCACATGCCGATAAACTCATCCCAGACAATGCTGCCGTGATCGTGTACGCCCATATCTTTGGCAGTGCGATGGCAGAGATAGACGCCAACGCAGATACCGACCAGCACCACCAGCGAATAGAGATCCTGCGGCAGATAGGTCATCAGCCACCAGAACGGAATCGCCGCCAGCGATCCCATGGTGCCAGGCACGACCGGGCTTAATCCGCTACCGAAACCGGTCGCCAGCAGATGCCAGGGATTGCTCATCCGCAGGCGACTCTTCGCCACGTCGTTATTTAGCATCAAAGTGATCAAACCCTTTATGACGGAATGTGGCGGGCTTGCCATTATCCAGTAGCGTTAAGCCTTCCGACTCCGGTGCCATCTGTCCGATGCAGGTATAGGGCACGCCCAGGTGACCCAGCGCCACATCCAGCGCACCGCGATTGACCTCGGGCACCGTGAAGCAGAGTTCGTAATCTTCTCCGCCACTCAGCGCCCAGCGCAATACCTGCTCAGGGTCGAAATGATCGCGCAGCGCAGCCGAAAGGGGCAACGCATCCAGATTAAGCCGTGCGCCACAGCCGCTGGCTTTCAGCACGTGGCCGAGATCGGAAATCAGGCCGTCGGAAAGATCCACCGCTGAGGAGGCCAGCGAACGCAGCGCCTGGCCCTGCAGAATACGCGGCATAGGACGCAGATGACGTTTAATCAGCGCTTCATGTACCGCCGGATCGCTGATGCGGCAGTGATGCTGCAGCAGCGCCAGGCCCGCAGCGCTGTCACCCAGCGTACCGGTCACGTAAATCCAGTCACCCGGCTTCGCGCCTGAACGTTTCAGGGCGCGGCCCTGCGGCACCAGACCGTGAATCGCCAGCGTCAGGCTCAGCGGGCCACGGGTGGTATCGCCGCCTACCAGCTGCATGTCGTAATATTCCAGCAGTTCAAACAGGCTTTCGCTGAAGGCAGAGAGCCAGCTCTCATCGACCTGCGGCAGCGTTAAGGCCAGCGTCAGCCACGCAGGGTCGGCGCCCATGGCAGCAAGGTCGCTGAGATTCACAGCCAGGGCTTTGTAACCCAGATCGGCAGGATGGATATCCCGTAAGAAGTGCACACCCGCGACCAGGGTATCGGTGCTGATCGCCAGCGTCTGTTTTTCCGGCACGCTAAGTAACGCACAATCGTCACCGATGCCGAGTTCGACATCACGGCGGCTGCGTGTTCTGCGGTTGAAGTAGCGTGCGATGAGTTCAAATTCACCACAAGACATAATTGCGTTCCGCTTAACCCTTCATGAAAAAAGGCCGGCAAGCCGGCCTTTTTGTTTATTTGCGATTGGGTCGAATTTGTGGACCGGCTTTATCGAGCACGCCGTTAACAAATTTATGACTGTCTTCGGCACCGAAGACTTTCGCCAGCTCAATCCCTTCGTTGATGGCCACTTTATAAGGCACATCATTACGTTTGCTCAGCTCATACAGCGAGATGCGCAGGATAGCTTTTTCCACCTGGCCCAGCTCTTCGAGCTGACGCGACAGATAGGGCTTCATCAGTCCATCCAGATACGCACTGTTGGTCGCCACACCGGACAGCAGTTCGCGGAAGTAGGTAATGTCGACGTCTTTGACGTCCTGTTCCGCCAGAAACTGGTATTCCACATCGGCAATGTCGTTATTCGACAACTGCCAGGAGTAAAGCGCCTGAACAGCGCACTCACGGGCGCGACGACGAGCAGCAGGTTTCACAAAATTCCCCTTACAAAAATCAGGCTTTAATGGCTTTCAATACGTTGATCATTTCGAGCGCAGTCAGAGCCGCTTCAGCACCTTTGTTACCCGCTTTGGTGCCGGCACGCTCAATGGCCTGCTCGATGCTTTCAGTGGTCAGCACGCCAAACGCGACAGGAATCTCGCTGTTCATGGCAACGCTGGCGATACCGGAGCTGGCTTCACCCGCCACATATTCGAAGTGCGCAGTGCCACCCCGAATAACCGTACCGAGTGCGATAATCGCATCATATTTGCCGGTGTTGGCCAGCGCACGTGCTGCCAGAGGCAGTTCGTATGCACCAGGCACCCAGACTACGGTGATATTGTCATCTTTGACCTGGCCGATACGTTTCAGGGCATCAACTGCGCCATCCAGCAGGCTGTCATTAATGAAGTTGTTAAAACGCGCGATAACGATGGCAACATTGGCCTCAGGCGTTGCAACAGCAGCTTCGATAACTTTCATACTTGTCCTTTCAGGGGTTTGGTTGGCCCCGCGCAGGGGGGCGGATTCTATCATACTCTTGGGCGGCGTGCTCTCGCTTTTCCGACCGTGTTATTGTGGTGTCAGGGTCAGGCGTAAATCGTCACCGACCTGGCGGACATCACTGAAACGGAAGGCAGGTGCGTCAGCCAGCTGGCTCAGTCCCGGCAGCTGACACAGCCCGCGTCCTTCATGACCTAATAGCTTAGGCGCCAGATAAACAATCAGTTCATCGACCAGTCCGGCCTGCAACAGGGCACCGGCCAGCGTGGCGCCCGCTTCAACCCAGACGCTGTTAATCTGTCGCTGTCCCAGCAGCATCATCATCGCCACCAGGTCCAGCTGCTGTTCGCGCAGCGGAACAGCGATTTGCGTTACGTCAGCGGGCCAGCTCTGCTGATCGGGCTGATGACGCATCAGCCAGGTTTCGCCTGGCTGCTCAATGAGCCGATGCTGCGGCGTCACGCGATTCTGGCTGTCGATAATCACCCGCACCGGCTGACGCAGTTGCTGTTCATCAAGCAGTGCCTGGCTCTCCGCATTGAGTTCAGACCAGCGTACCGTCAGGGAAGGATCGTCCGCCAGCACCGTGGCGCTGCTGCTGAGAATGGCGGCGCTCTGCGCACGCAGGCGCTGCACATCACGACGGGCTGCCGGCGAGGTTATCCACTGACTTTCGCCGCTGGCCATTGCCGTTCTGCCATCCAGTGACGCACCCAGCTTGAGCTGGATCCAGGGGAAGCCAGTGCGCATTCGTTTGAGGAAACCGCGATTCAGCGCCTCCGCTTCCGGCATCATCAGACCGTGGCTGACCTCAATGCCCGCCTGATGCAGACGGTGCAGTCCGCGACCCGCCACCTGCGGATTCGGATCCTGCATGGCGGCCACGACACGGGTAACGCCAGCGGCGATCAGCGCATCACAGCAGGGTGGCGTACGGCCATGATGGCTGCAGGGCTCCAGCGTGACATAGGCGGTTGCGCCACGCGCTTTCTCGCCCGCCATGCGCAGCGCGTGGACTTCAGCATGCGGTTCACCGGCGCGCTGATGCCAGCCCTCACCGACCACCTCGCCATCGCGCACAATCACGCAGCCCACATTGGGGTTCGGCATCGTCGTAAAGCGGCCGCGTCGCGCCAGTTCCAGCGCACGCGCCATGTAAAGTTCATCCATGGTTTAATCCTGTAACCGGGCGATCTCTTCGCCAAAATCACGAATGTCTTCAAAGCTGCGGTAAACCGAGGCAAAGCGGATGTAGGCGACTTTATCGAGCTTCTTCAGCTCATCCATCACCAGATTGCCAATCAGCTTACTGGGGATCTCACGTTCACCGGTGGCACGCAGCTGGGTTTTAATATGGTTTACGGCGCTTTCAACCGCATCGGCACTGACCGGACGCTTCTCAAGCGCTTTCATCATCCCGCTGGCCATTTTGTCTTCATTAAAGGGTTCGCGCACGTCATTGCTTTTCACCACGCGTGGCATCACCAGTTCCGCCACCTCGAAGGTGGTAAAACGCTCATGACACATCAGACACTGGCGGCGGCGGCGCACCGAAGAGCCTTCACTAACCAGACGAGAATCAATCACTTTGGTGTCCACGGCGGAGCAGAATGGGCAATGCATGACGTTTCCTGACGCGAGAGAGATGGGCCAGACAGTGTAGCGCGAACTGCGAATCAACAAAATCTCTTCCGTGCCTTTCCTGTG
This sequence comes from Pantoea sp. paga, assembly GCF_007558755.1. NCBI lineage: Bacteria > Pseudomonadati > Pseudomonadota > Gammaproteobacteria > Enterobacterales > Erwiniaceae > Pantoea > Pantoea sp. paga. The sequence goes on along the minus strand of NZ_VLTF01000002.1, from coordinate 121,861 downwards.
CCACCACGCACAGCATAAATGATGTTAAATATCAGCGACGGCAAAAGGGTCTACGCTTATAGAGCCGAAAGACGGCGTAGTTCCACTAACACACTGGAGGTTGTATGGGTCTGTTTAATTTTGTGAAAGAAGCTGGTGAAAAATTATGGGATGCCGTGAATGGCGGCGATGACCAGAATAAAAAGCTGCAGGATCACATCAACAAACTCGGTTTACCCGACAGCGACAAAGTGGATGTGAAGGTCAATGGCGATACCGTGACCGTGACGGGCGATGGCCTTTCCCAGGAGCTGAAAGAGAAGATTCTGATCGCAGCCGGTAACGTTGCAGGCATCACCAAAGTGGAAGATAAGGTGACCGTGACAGACAGCGCGGCCGAGTCAGAACTTTACACCGTGAAAAAAGGCGACACGCTGAGCGCAATTTCCAAACAGGTTTATGGAAATGCCAACGAATACAACAAGATTTTCGAAGCGAATAAGCCAATGCTCTCTCATCCTGATAAGATCTATCCTGGCCAGGTTTTACGTATTCCAAAATAACGGACAAGGATAACTTATGAGCAGGATGGTTTGGGTTCCGATGGCGCTCTCTCTGGTGACGCTGAGCGGTTGCAGCAGTAGCGTCAGCAACCCGCAGGTCAGAGAGTTGCATCAGGAAGTGAGTCAGCTTAATCAGCAGATGCAGCACCTGACCACGCAGGCGAGCGCGCTGGAGATTCAGGGGCAGCTAAACAGCCATTCGCAGCAAGGCGCCTGGCTGATCCCGCAGGCGAACACGCCGGTGGCGCTGCAAACCCAGCTCGGCACGCTGCGACTGACGCTCTCACCTGTCACCGCTGAAGCCAGCGGCTCGCGGACAACCCTGACGGTACGGTCAATGGACGATCGCCCCTTGCCCGCCCTGCACGCTACGGTGAACTGGGGCGAACTCGATCCGGCAACCGGTAAACCACTGAGTAACGGCAGTCTGAGTCAGACGATAGCGGTGCCTGCCTCGCTGTTGCCCCAGCATTCGGTGAGCATACCGCTGCGACTCAGCGGCCTTGCACCGGATCAATCAGGTTATGTCCGCGTGCATAACGTCACCGGCGACGCACCTGCCCAGACCTCCCCTGCTGCACCCTGATCACAGGTGCAAAAAAAACGGGCAGCCACATGGCTGCCCGTTTTTATTTCTCTGCGGCGATTAAGGCAGGATAGAAGGCTGATCGGCGCCCTCTTTCTCGACTTTCTGCACCAGCATATGTTCACGCTTCATGCCCAGCTTCAGCGCCAGCGCCGAAGAGACATAAATCGATGAAATCGTACCAATCGTCACACCAATCAGCATGGTCAGTGAGAAGCCTTTCAGCAGCGCACCACCAAACACGAAGAGGATGAGGATCATCGCCAGCGTGGTCAGCGAGGTAATCAGCGTACGGCTTAACGTCTGGGTCAGTGACACGTTAGTAATATCGTAAGAGCTGCCGCGACGGATCTTGCGGAAGTTTTCACGAATACGGTCCGATACCACGATTTTATCGTTAAGCGAGTAGCCAATCACCGACATCAGTGAGGCAACAATCGTCAGGTCGATTTCAATGCGGAACAGCGCCAGCAGGCCGCAGGTGATGATCACGTCATGCGCCAGCGCCAGCACGGTACCCAGTGCCAGACGCCACTCAAAGCGAAAACCGATGTAGATCAGAATCGCAATCAGCGCGGACAACAGCGCCATCGCACCCGCCTGCGCCAGGTCGCTGCCCACGCTCGGCCCCACGAACTCAATACGCTTAACGGTAGCATTCTGCTGGGTGGTCTGGTTAATCACCGACACCACTTTATTGCCTAACTCGGTACCCGCCGGGCCGGTAACCGGTGCCATACGCACCATGACGTCACGGCTGCTGCCAAAGTTCTGCACCAGCGGCTCGTCAAAGCCCGCTTTCACCAGATCGCCACGCAGGACTTCAAGATCAGCCGGTTTTTCCAGCGCGATCTCAATCACCGTACCACCGGTGAAATCGAGTCCCCAGTTAAAACCACGCACACCCACGATAGCAATCGCGGCGAGAATCAGCAGTCCCGAAATGATGAAGGCCAGCTTATCCCAGCGCATAAAGTCGACGACTTTACGCCCGTGGTTCAACTGCTCAATGTTATATTCCTGTGCCACAACGCACTCCTCAGATAGACAGCTTGTTGATGCGTTTGCCACCGTAAACCAGGTTAACAATGGCACGGGTACCGACAATCGCGGTGAACATTGAGGTTGCGATACCAATTGCGGTGGTAATAGCAAAGCCTTTGATCGAACCGGTGCCGACTGCATAAAGAATGATAACTTTGATCAGGGTGGTCACGTTCGCATCGACAATACTGGAGAAGGCGCCTTTATAGCCCTCATGAATTGCCTGCTGAACCGAGCGCCCGTTACGCAGCTCTTCTTTAATACGTTCGTTAATCAGCACGTTGGCATCCACCGCCACCGCCAGCGTTAACACGATACCGGCAATACCCGGCATGGTCAGGGTCGCACCCGGCAACAGCGACATAATGCCGACAATCAGCACCAGGTTAACCAGCAGCGCGCTGGTCGCAATCAGACCAAACTTCTTGTAGAACACCACCATAAACAGGATCGACGCAAGCAGACCCCACAGGCAGGCTTCCAGACCCTGAGTAATGTTCTGCTGACCCATGGTCGGCCCGATAGTACGCTCTTCCACAATCTGGATAGGCGCAATCAACGCACCGGCACGTAGCAGCAGCGAGAGCTGACGCGCTTCGTTCGGGTTATTGATACCGGTGATACGGAAGCTGTTCCCCAGACGAGACTGGATATTAGCGACGTTAATCACCTCTTCCTGTTTCACCAGAATTGAACGGCCGTTGGCATCTTTCTTACCACTGTCTTTGTACTCCACAAACAGGGTCGCCATCGGTTTGCCGATGTTGTCCTTGGTGAAGTTCGACATGATGTTACCGCCTGCGCCATCCAGTGAAATGTTCACCTGTGGCTGGTTGTACTCATCCATGCTGGAAGTCGAGTCGGTGATATGGTCACCGGTCAGGATCACCCGCTTGTAGAGCACCACCGGCTGGCCATCACGCATGTCTTTAACTTCAGAGTCACCCGGTACACGACCACTGGCCGCTGCGGTTGGATCCACGCTGGTGTTTACCAGACGGAATTCCAGCGTCGCCGTTGCACCCAGAATCTCTTTAGCGCGTGCCGTATCCTGAATACCCGGCAACTCAACTACGATGCGATCGGAACCCTGACGCTGTACCAGCGGTTCGGCCACGCCCAGCTGGTTCACACGGTTACGCAGAATAGTAATGTTCTGCTGAACCGCATATTCACGCGCTTCGCTGAGACGAGCATCGCTCATGGTGGCACGCAGGGCATCGCTGCCGCTGCTGTTGATCACCAGATCCTGATGACGCGAGGTCAGCCAGGAGATCGCCGCATCGCGGCTGGCTGCGTCACGGAAACGAATTTCCACGCCGTAGTTCGCGATTTTGTTGACGGTGGTGTAAGGGATACTTTTGGTGCGCAGGTCGCTACGCAGCGAGTCAGCATTCTGCTCCTGCAGTTTGCCGAGTGCGGTGTCCATGTCCACTTCCATCAGGAAGTGCACACCACCACGCAGATCGAGACCGAGTTTCATCGGTTCTGCTGACAGCATCGACAGCCAGCGAGGCGTGGCTGGCGCGAGGTTCAGCGCAACAACGTAGTTTTCACCCAGCGCCTTCATGATCGCTTCACGGGCGCGTAACTGCACATCCGTATTATTGAAGCGCGCGGTAATCGCACCATTTTCCAGCGCAACAGATTTGCTCTGGATATTGTCTTGTTTTAATGCGGACTGAATTTGATCCAACGTCTGCTCACTGGCGGCGCTTCCGCGCGCACCAGTGATTTGAACGGCCGGATCCTCACCATACAGGTTGGGAAGCGCATAGAGCAGGCCGACGAGAATCACGACGACCAGCATCACGTACTTCCACAAAGGATAACGATTTAACACGGCAGTTCCCTTAGGGAAGAAAGAATTACAGCGCCTTGATAGTGCCTTTAGGCAGCACGGCGGCGACGAAATCACGTTTAATGACGACTTCATTGGTGTCATTCAGCGCGATAGCTACGTAGCCCGTGTCAGAGACTTTTGTTACGCGGCCTACAAGGCCACCGCTGGTCAGCACTTCATCACCCTTAGAGATAGAATCCATCAGCTTCTTGTGCTCTTTCGCACGTTTCTGCTGCGGACGCAGGATCATGAAATAGAAAATCAGACCAAACACCACCAGCATGATCACCAGAGAATACGGACTTCCCTGAGACGGTGCGCCTGCTGCGGCCACGGCGTCAGAAATGAAAAAGCTCATTAAATTTCCCTCATTGATGAATTATCAGACGTTAAAGGCGGAACTTCTTTGCCCGTCCGTTGGTAGAACTCGTTTACAAAGCGCTCTAATTTACCCTCTTCGATGGCCTGGCGTAAACCTGCCATCAGGCGCTGGTAATAGCGCAAATTGTGGATAGTGTTCAGACGCGCGCCCAGTATTTCGTTACAACGGTCGAGATGATACAAGTAGGCGCGGCTATAATTGCGACAGGTGTAACAATCACACTCCGCATCCAGTGGCGCAGTGTCATCTTTGTATCTGGCGTTGCGGATTTTCACCACACCCTCAGTCACAAACAGATGACCATTTCGGGCATTACGGGTCGGCATCACGCAGTCAAACATATCGACGCCGCGACGGACGCCCTCAACCAGATCTTCTGGCTTGCCGACACCCATCAGATAACGCGGTTTATCCTGCGGAAGCTGCGGACAGACGTGCTCAAGAATACGGTGCATGTCCTGCTTAGGCTCACCCACCGCCAGGCCGCCCACAGCGTACCCATCAAAGCCAATCTCTACCAGACCTTTCACCGAGACATCTCGTAAATCTTCGTAAACCGAGCCCTGAATAATGCCAAATAGCGCATTTTTATTGCCCAGGCTGTCAAAACGGTCACGACTGCGTTGCGCCCAGCGCAGCGACATCTCCATCGAGCGTTTGGCGTAGTCCCAGTCCGCCGGATAGGGCGTACATTCATCGAAAATCATTACGATGTCGGAACCGAGGTCGTACTGAATCTCCATCGATTTTTCCGGATCGAGGAAGATCGGGTCGCCGTTGATCGGGTTACGGAAATGCACGCCCGCTTCGGTGATTTTACGGATGTCGCCCAGGCTGAAGACCTGGAAGCCGCCGGAGTCGGTCAGGATCGGCCCCTTCCACTGCATAAAGTCATGCAGATCGCCATGCAGTTTCATGATCTCCTGGCCCGGACGCAGCCAGAGATGGAAGGTATTGCCCAGAATGATCTGCGCGCCGGTCTCCTGCACTTCTTCCGGCGTCATGCCTTTAACGGTGCCATAGGTGCCAACGGGCATAAATGCAGGGGTTTCCACCACACCGCGATCAAAAATCAGACGGCCACGGCGTGCGCGTCCGTCTGTGGTATCAAGTTCAAATTTCACAAAGCCTCCATCGGAGAAACAGTCCGATGCAGATAACCTTCAGTCGCTCTCAGTCGATTCCGGCTATCGGTTAATAAATCAGTCGCCCACTTTTTCCAGCGGCGCCTGCGGATTTTTGCTGATAAACATCGCGTCACCATAACTGAAGAAACGATATTGCTCAGCCACGGCTGCGCGGTACGCGGCCATGGTGTGCTGATAACCGGCAAACGCCGAGACCAGCATAATCAGAGTCGATTCGGGCAGATGGAAGTTGGTGATCAGCGCATCAATCACCTGATACTCATAGCCCGGATAGATAAAAATCTGGGTATCGTCGAAGAACGGCGCAATCAGGGCATCCTGACTCGCTTTAGCGGCGCTCTCCAGCGAACGGACAGAGGTAGTGCCGACAGCGACTACTTTATTGCCGCGTGCTTTACAGGCCAGCACCGCATCAACAACCTCCTGCGGCACTTCGGCATATTCAGCATGCATGTGATGCTCTTCGATGGTGTCGACGCGCACCGGCTGGAAGGTTCCCGCACCGACATGCAGCGTCACAAACGCCATCTCAATACCCTTCTCTTTCAGCGCCTGCAGCAGCGGTTCATCAAAATGCAGACCGGCTGTCGGTGCCGCAACGGCACCCGGACGGGCGCTGTAAACCGTCTGATACAACTCGCGATCCGCCTCTTCATCCGGACGGTCGATATAAGGCGGCAGAGGCATATGGCCGACGCTGTTGAGGATGTCGAGCACCGCGCGCTCATCATCAAACACAATCTCAAACAGCGCATCGTGACGCGCCACCATCGTCGCTTTCACGCTCTCATATTCGCCCAGCAGCAGTTCTGCTCCCGGCTTCGGCGCTTTCGAGGCGCGCACATGGGCCAGCACACGCTTGTCGTCAAGCATCCGCTCCACCAGCATCTCGATTTTGCCGCCACTGGCTTTGCGGCCAAAGACGCGCGCCGGAATCACACGGGTGTTGTTGAACACCAGCAGATCGCCCGGATTCAGCTTATCCAGCACGTCGGTGAACACACCGTGCGACAGCGTCCCGCTGGGACCCTCGAGCGACAGCAGACGACAGCCGCTGCGCTGCGCCTGGGGATAGTGAGCAATCAGGGATTCGGGCAGTTCAAAAGCAAAATCGGCGACACGCATGAAAGAGTTCTTTCTCAGGCAAAAACAGGCGGCACAGTTTAGCGGAAAATCGACCAATTCTGAACAACTGGCTGCGCAAAGGCAGTTCAGCCTATAATGCGGCATGAACTTTCTTGCTCATCTCCATCTGGCTAAGCTGGCCGACAGCTCCTTACTCGGCAATTTAATGGCCGATTTTGTGCGTGGCAACCCGCACCAGCACTGGTCTGCGCCCGTCGCGGACGGCATTCTGATGCACCGTCGTCTCGATGTGATGACCGATGCGCTGCCGGAAGTGCGCAGCGCCCGTCAGCTGTTCCGTGCCGAAACCTATCGCGTGGCACCCATTACGCTGGACGTCATCTGGGACCATTTTCTGGCCCGGCACTGGCAGCACTTCACGCCCGGCCAGACGCTGGTGCACTTTTCTGCCGCCGCCGAGCGCGAGATCATGCCGCAACTGGCAGACACCCCCATCGAGTTTCAGGAACTCAACGCGGTGATGTGGCGCGAGCGCTGGTTTGAGCATTATGCCCAGCCCGCGCGGCTGGAGCGGGTGCTGCACGGCATGGCCAGCCGCCGTCCACGCCTGGCAGCCCTGCGCGACTCTTACCACGATTTCACGCAACACTATGATCAGCTGGAAGCGCTGTTTTTTGTTTTTTATCCGCGTTTAATGGCGCTGGCGACCAGCAGAACCCTGTAAAACCCGATCCTCTGCTGCCGGGCTGGCGGACGCCAGCTTTCGCCCGCCGGGAAAGCGCCTCACCCGGCTCCGCACCATCTTGCCATTGCTGCCTATCTGCGGCTTAATGAAGCCTTTCTTAACAATAGTTAAGTAAATATCACAGCCAGACCGCCTGTTCAGGCGTGCCTTCCGTTCGTTTTGACCAAAAGACATAAGAGGAAAAGATGTCATCCGCTTCGCATTCTGAAATTGACGCGCGTTACCGTTACGCCTGCGACATCGCCCGTGCGGCGGCCAGCCGGGCTTATTCGTGGTATCAGCAGCGTCAGACACTGGTGGTGGAACACAAAAGGGATTTGCAGGACGTGGTCAGCGAGGCTGATCGTAACGTTGAGGCATTGATTAAGACATTAATCGCTGAGCGCTTTCCTGACGATGCTGTCTATGGCGAAGAGAGCGGCGGTGAAGTTCAGGGCGCGCCCTTTATCTGGGTGGTCGATCCCATCGATGGCACCGCCTGCTTCGTCAACGGCCTGCCTAACTGGTGCGTCTCGCTGGCGGTGGTCTGTGACGGCGAACCGGTGATCGGCGTGGTCTGCGATCCCAATCATCAGGAGCTGTTTCACGCACGAGCAGGTCAGGGTGCGTGGGTTAATGAGAGCCGTCTCCAGGTTCATGGCGCGACGCATCTCAACGAAGGTTTGCTCGGCATCAGCAACTCCAGTCGCACCCCTGCCGAAAGCGTCTCGCGCCTGATCAGCGGTTTAACTGAACAGGGCGGCATGTTTATTCGTATCGGTTCTGGCGCGCTGACCAGCGCCTGGGCCGCCGCCGGGCGACTGATTGGCTACTATGAAGCGCATATGCACCCCTGGGATAGTCTGCCGGGCATCGTCCTGATGCGCGAAGCGGGCGGCGTTACTAATGATTATCTGCGCAACGAAGGACTCAAAAACGGCAACCCGGTGTTGCTGGCCAATGCGACCCTTTATCCAAAAATTAAAGCGCTGACCGGTAATCGCGCACTGGAGGAGTAAATGACGCTGCCAGGCCTGTACCGCTGCGCGCTGATCCTCAGTTTTCTCTGGCTGTTAAGTCCGGCGTCACAGGCGGCGGATTACCAGCTGGAGAAGGTGGTCGAACTGAGCCGTCACGGTGTGCGTCCACCCACTCCCGGCAATCGTAAAGAGATTGAAGCCGCCAGCCAGCAACCCTGGACGCAGTGGACCACCGCCGATGGCGAGCTGACCGGTCATGGCTACAGCGCGGTGGTCAATAAAGGACGCTGGGAAGGCGAGCACTATCGCCAGCTCGGCCTGCTGGGCGCGGGCTGTCCTGATGCGGCTCAGGTCTACGTGCGCGCCAGTCCGCTGCAGCGCACCCGCGCGACGGCTGCGGCGCTGACTGACGGGGCCTTTCCCGGCTGCGGCGTGCCGGTGCATCACGTAGCGGGCGATGTCGATCCGCTGTTCCAGAGTGAAAAGCTGACGGTCACCCAGAGCGATCCCGCTCAGGAGCTGGCCGCGAAACAGCAGAAAGCGGGCGATCTGGCGCGGCTGCAACAGCAGATGCAACCTGCCATTCGGCAACTGAAAGCCGCCGTCTGCCCGGCAGCAACAAAGTGCCCCTTATTCGATGCGCCCTGGTCGTTCCGGCAAACCCGCAACGGCAACACATACGTTTACGGGCTGAGTGTGATGGCGAGCATGGTGGAGACGCTGCGGCTGGGCTACAGTGAAAACCTGCCGTGGGAACAGCTCGCCTGGGGGCACATCACGTCGGCCGCGCAGATTACCACGCTGCTGCCGCTGCTGACCGCAAACTACGATCTCAGCAACGACGTGCTCTATCAGGCACAGCGCCGTGGCTCGATATTGCTCAACGTCCTGCTGGAGGCGATCGCTTCCGATAGCGCGCCGGGCCGCTGGCTGATTCTGGTGGCACATGACACCAATATTGCGATGGTGCGCACCCTGATGGGCTTTAGCTGGCAGTTGCCAGGCTATTCACGCGGCAACATTCCACCGGGCAGTAGTCTGGTGCTGGAGCGCTGGCGCGACACCCGCAGCGGCGAACGTTTTTTGCGGCTCTATTTCCAGGCGCAGAGTCTGGATGGGATTCGTCAGCTGCAACCGATTGATGATAAACATCCGTTATTACGTCAGGAGTGGCATCAGCCTGACTGCAGAATCACCGATGTCGGCGTGCTCTGCCCTTATCAATCCACGCTGACTCAGCTACGGAAAAAGCTGGATAACAGCGCTGTGCTGCCGGTTTCGGTTATATTGCCCTGAGTCCCTGGCTAATGAAATTCAGGCCGCAGCAGCCATGCGGCCTGAATAATGTTAACCGCTGTTAATTAACGCCATTCCGACCTTTTCTTATTTAAATCCCCTGACTATCAGCGCCACTCATTTTGTTTTACGATAGACCCGTCAATCATCCCTTTATTAACTATTTTCCTGTAATTCTTGAATATTTCGGCGACTGGTTTCGCCGTTTTTTATTTCTTACACGCCCCGCTACTGCTGCCCGCCAGCGCCTGTGTGACTGCACGCTCACTCCTCTGAAGCTCCCTTATCGCCCCTGTCCGGTTATCACTATCGGCCACATTCACTGCCAATTAAAATATGCATTCGTGCAAATAAACCGGGGCATAATCTTATTTCTCAGGCAGGCGTTTTGCTCCTGATAACAGGATTCCATATTGTGGATTGGGTCACATAAATAATCAGATGAGCAGGAATATATAAGCGCGGGAAATAGCGTGTTCTGCTCCCCCACGAATGAGAGAGCAGAACAGGAGATTAGCGGGGTTTACGAACCAGCTTATAGCCCAGCAGCAGCACCACTATCCACACCATACCGACATAGAGGGAAATGCGGGTATCGGGGAAATAACCAATCAGACCGATAATAAAGCAGAGGAAGGCTACGCCGACGCCAGCAGTCCAGCTGCCGCCTGGCAGCGCAAACTGCAGCTTACTGGCAGCCTCTTTGCCAATTTTGCGACGGAACGCGATCTGCGACAGCAGAATCATAATCCAGACCCACACCGTCGCAAAGGTCGCCAGCGAGGCGATGACCAGGAAGACTTTTTCCGGCATCAGGTAGTTGAGATAAACCGCAATCAGCATGGCGAACATCATCACGACTACCGTCACCCACGGGATCCCGCGCGAAGAGACCTTCATAAAGACCTTCGGCGCATGTCCCTGCTGCGCCATCCCGTGCAGCATGCGGCCCACGCCAAACACATCGCTGTTAATCGCCGAGAGTGACGCGGTCAGCACTACGAAATTGAGGATAGAGGCGGCCGCCGCAATGCCCAGATGCTGGAAGGTCAGCACAAACGGGCTGCCCGAGGTGCCCACCTGATTCCACGGGTAGATCGACATAATCACAAACAGCGTGCCGACGTAGAACACCAGAATGCGCCACGGCACCGAGTTGATGGCGCGCGGAATCGACTTCTCCGGATCTTTCGCTTCACCGGCGGTGATACCGATGATTTCGATACCGCCATAGGCAAACATCACCATCTGCAGCGACAGCAGCATACCGACCACGCCGTGCGCAAAGAAGCCGCCGTTAGTCCACAGATTGTGGATCCCGGTCGGCTGGCCGCCGTTGCCGAGGCCCCAGATGATCATGCCGAAACCGGCCAGAATCATCACGATAATGGTGGCGACTTTGAAGAAGGAGAACCAGAACTCCACTTCGCCGAACACCTTCACGCTCATCAGATTGACGGCACCGATGATCAGCACCACGCTCAGCACCCAAATCCAGTGCGGCACCTCAGGGAACCAGACGCCCATATAGATGCCGAACGCGGTGACATCCGCAATCGCCACGATCAGGATTTCAAAACAGTACGTCCAGCCGGTGATGTAGCCTGCCATCGGCCCAAGATAGTCCTGCGCGTAACGTGAGAAGGAGCTGGCCTGAGGATTATTAACGGACATCTCACCCAGCGCGCGCATGATGATGTAAGCCACTGCCCCGCCGATGATATAGGCGAGCAGCACGCTCGGTCCGGCCATTTTTATCGCGTCAGCGGAACCGTAGAACAGCCCGGTGCCAATCGCCGATCCCAGCGCCATAAAGCGGATGTGGCGCGTGCTCAGTCCGCGTTTGAGCTTGTTGGTTTCTTGCATAACAACCTGTACCTGTGAAATGAAAAAACCACGGGCAGGCCCGTGGTTAAAGAAAAATCAGTGCTCTCTGCTACGAGTGAACGGTCACCTGTTCCGGCCCTTTCACCCGATCAACAACAGCGGCAATCAGCAGCATCACCAGCGACGGCGGCAACCAGGCGAGACCCTGGTCGGCCAGCGGCAGATGCTGACTGAAAGCGGGCAGCAAATCTTTAAACCCGGTGGTTTTAATCGCATCAACAATACCAAACAGCAGGCTAATCAGCATGGCAGGCGCGATAATCCGGCTGCTCTTATTCCACCAGTTGAGGGTGAAACTCAGCACCACCAGCACGATACAGGGCGGATAAATCGCCGTCAGTACCGGGATGGAGATCTGAATCAGGTGGCTCAGGCCGAGATTCGACACCACCATGGAGAACAGACCCAAAATAAACACCAGCGTTTTATACGATAACGGCAGGTATTGCGCAAAAAATTCCGCACAGGCACAGGTCAGGCCAACGGCGGTCACCATACAGGCGACGAAGATCAGCGCGGCAAGGAAGAAGCTGCCCATGTTGCCAAAGGTATGCTGAACATACGCGTGCAGAATCGCTGCGCCGTTAGCGTTTTGATCCACCAGCGCACCGCTGCCCGCGCCCAGCTTAAACAGGCAGAGGTAGACCAGCGTCAGGCCCAGACCGGCGATTAACCCTGCCAGCACGGTATAACGGGTCAGCAGCGCGGCATTATCGACGCCACGCGAACGGGCGGCGTTGACAATTACGATGCCAAATACCAGCGCGCCCAGCGTATCCATGGTCAGATAGCCATTGACGAAACCGCTGGAGAAGGCCGCACGCTGATAATCAGCGGTAGCCGGAACCGTGCCGCCGGCGGGCCACACCAGGGCAGCAACGCCCAGCACGGTCAGCGCAATAATTTTTAATGGCGCAAGGAAGTGCCCTACCGTGTCGAGTAGCTTGCCGGGATAGAGCGATACGCCAATCACCAGCGTGAAGTAAATCAGGCTATAGATAAACAGCGGCAGCGCGCCATCACCGGTCAGCGGGGCAATACCCATCTCAAACGAGACCGTGGCCGTACGCGGTGTGGCAAACAGCGGCCCGACAGCCAGATAGCAAACGGTGGCCAGCACGATGCCAGCGACCTTGCCAATCGGGGTGCTGAGTGCATCCACGCCGCCGCCGACGCGGGCCAGCGCGATCACGGTCATCACGGGCAGACCGACTGCGGTAATCAGAAAACCAATCGCGGCAGTCCAGACGTGTTCGCCAGACTGAATACCGACCATGGGCGGGAAAATGATGTTGCCCGCGCCAACAAACAGGGCGAATGTCATAAAGCCCAGCGCGAGAATGTCCTTCGAAGTTAAACGATGTGTCATACGGCCTGTCACTGATGTTGCGGTGGAAGTTGGGTTAGTGTTGTCCCCTCGCTGCGTGTAAACCGCGACCAGGCTGACAATGTCAGCGCATTATGCTCGTCGCAGGGTAAAGCACAGGTGATTTGAGCTGCTTTTATTCTGTTCACAGAGGGATGGATCGACAACGGCGCTAAGTAAAACGTTTATAGCGGTGAAAGGCAATACGGGATCGGAAAACCAGAAGGTTATACCGCCATTTTTTCAAAAGGCAGTGGATAGCGTTAATTTTTGCAGCAGGCACACAAGATGATGTGCCTAAATAATAGACAGAGCGTGAGAAATCCCCGCATAAACGGGCCTGAAGATACACAAAAGGCGCGTTTTACGCACCTGTCTGCACAACGTTACAGCACTACCAGACCTGATTCGCGATATCGACCACTAAGCGAATCTTCTGCCACTGCTGCGCCTCGGTCAGGCTGTTGCCCTCTTCGGTTGAGGCAAAACCACACTGCGGACTGAGGCAGATCTGATCCAGGCTGACATACTGCGCCGCCTCTTCCAGCCGGGTTTTTACCTGCGCCGGATCCTCCAGTTCTCCCACTTTGGTCGTAATCAGACCCAGCACTACCTGCTGATGGCCCGGTCTGATATAACGCAGTGGCTCAAAGCCGCCGGAACGGGCATTGTCATACTCCAGGAAGAAGGCATCCACGTTGACGCTGCCGAACAGGATTTCTGCGACCGGCCCATAGCCGCCTTCAGAGATCCAGGTTGAACGGAAGTTGCCGCGACAGACATGCAGACCCACGGTAAGATCGGCAGGTTTACCTTCCAGCGCTTTATTCAACACCTGAGCATAAGTCTGTGCCAGCTGGTCAGGATCGTCTCCACGCGCCCGGATATCGCGCTTCTGATCTTCAGAACAGAGGTAAGCCCAGACGGTATCATCCAGTTGCAGATAGCGGCAGCCCGCGTCATAAAACGCCTGAATAGCTGCTTTGTAGGTCTGCGCCAGATCGTCGAAGTAGTCTGCCAGATCGGGATAGACTTCCGCGTCGATCACCTTGCGGCCACCACGGAAGTGCAGCACGCTGGGGCTGGGAATGGTCATCTTCGGGACCGCATCACCGGCAATACTTTGCAGGAAGCGGAAATGCGCCAGCATCGGATGATCCGCCGGGAAACCGAGTTTACTTACCACTTTCACGCCATGCGCTTTGGTCTGCACGCCATTAAACTGAATGCCCTGCTCCGCTTCATAGCGCTCTACGCCATTCAGGCCATAGAAGAAGTCGAAGTGCCACCAGCCGCGACGAAACTCGCCATCAGTGACCACTTTCAGGCCGTTTTCCCGCTGTTTCGCCACCACATCGCGAATCGCCTCATCTTCAATCTGGCGCAGGGCAGCCGCATCAATCTCTCCGGCTGCAAACTGTTCGCGCGCCTGCTTAATGGCGGCGGGACGCAGAAAGCTGCCAACGGTATCGGCACGGAACGGGGCGGTTTCTCTTTGCATGATCACTCCTGTCTCCCCTGCCGGTAATGACGGCAGGAAATAGTTGCATCCTGATATAAATAGCCATCTGGATGGCTACATGTCTGAATACAGAGTGGCATGAGCGGCTTTCTTCTGCAACTGAAGAAAATTCAGTGATGTTGAAAAAAATTCACGTTCGGGAGATTAACGCAGCGCGGCGCGCGCCTGCATCATCTGACTGTCAGAGAGCGGCAGATAGCCCGCTTCGCTGACACGCCGCTGTCCCTGTGCTGAAAGCACCTGCTGCAGAAACGCGGCCACCAGCGGCGGCAAAGGTTTGCCGGGCGCTTTATTCACATAGAGATAGAGCGGGCGCGCCCAGGGATAGCGGCCACTGCGGATGGCATCGGCATCCGGGGTAATCGCCTGCCCCTGATCATTCATCACCGCCAGCATTTTTACGCCGCTGAGATGAAAGCCAAAACTGGCGTAGCCGATGCTGCGTGAATTACCGGCCACCGCCTGCACTACTGCGGCCGAACCGGGAAACTCCGCCACGTCGCTGCGAAAATCACCTTTGCACAGCGCCTGCTGCTTGAAGAAACCCCAGGTGCCGGAGGCGGAGTTACGTCCATAGCGCTGAATCGGCCGTTTGCTCCACTGCGCGCCGGTTAAGCCGAGATCGCCCCAGCGCAGCGGCACGCTGTGTGCGCCACACAGACGGGTAATCGAGAAGATGGCGTCGAGCTGACGCGGTTCAATCTGCTGCAGCGGATTGCGCTGATTCACCACCACCACCAGCGCATCCATAGCCACCGGAACCGCCAGCGGCGGATAGCCGTAGCGCGCCTCAAAGGCCTGGCGTTCGTCTGCCTGCATCGGGCGGCTCATCGGACCGAGTTGTGCTGCCCCTGCCGCCAGCGCGGTCGGCGCAGTAGAAGAGCCGGAGGCCTGAACCTGGACATTGACGCCCGGCGCCTGGCGACTGAAATCTTCGCCCCACAGCGTCATCAGATAGCCCAGCGTATCCGATCCGACGCTGCTGAGATTGCCGGAGAGCGCGCCGGGCTGGGCCAGTGCCAGGCCCGGCAGCAGAGTAATGATCAACAAAAGAAGGATGCGCATCAGGGAGATCCGGCAGCGATTAATGAACGGCATTCTCCTGCATCACGCTGCTGACAATCAACCTCGCTGGCAGTGTAAAGGTAAAACAGGTCTCCTTGTGCGGCACGCTGGTGATATCGAGCCGGGCGTTATGGTGGCTCAGAGCATGTTTCACTATCGCCAGCCCCAGCCCGCTGCCGCCGGTCGCACGCGAACGGGCTTTATCGACCCGGTAGAAACGCTCGGTAAGACGCGGAATATGTTCTGAGGCGATGCCCGGCCCGTTATCGCACACCCGAAAAATGGCCCCCTGTTTGCCGCGCAGCCAGCTGATATCAATTCGCGTGCCATCCGGTGTGTGGTTTACCGCGTTGTAAACCAGATTGGAGATGGCGCTGCGCAGCTGTTCATCGTTGCCGAACACTTTCAGATGGGGATCGGTATGGAAATGGATGTCGTGACGGCCGCCACTCAGCGTCGCCGCCTCATGCTGCAGCAGTTTCAGCATCACCGGCACATCGACCTTCTCTTTCAGATCGATTGCGGGCGCGGCTTCAATGCGCGACAGCGTCAGCAGCTGTTTGACCAGGCTGTCCATGCGGCGCGTCTGCTCCGACATGGTGTGCAGCGCTTTGCTGCGCGAAGGCTCGCTCATCACCGAGTCGTTCATCATCTCCAGGTAGCCCTGCAGCACCGTGAGCGGTGTGCGCAATTCATGGCTGACGTTGGCAAAGAAGTTGCGGCGCGCCCCTTCCAGCTGATGCATCTGCGTGACATCACGCGCCACCAGCAGCCACTGCCCTTCGCTGTAGGGCATGACGCGGAACTCCATGTGAAGTTTGTTGTTCAGCACCAGCGTCAGCGGCTTGTCGAAATCGCGCTGGCGAAGATAGCGGGAGAACTCCGGATAACGGAGCAGATTGAGGATGTTCTGACCATTATCTTCCGGCCAGCGCAGACCCAGGTGCTGCTGCGCCAGGCCGTTACACCAGAAAATGGTGCCCTCTTCGGTGGTCAGGATCACCGCATCCGGCAGCGACTCGGCACCGCTGCGGAAACGCTTAATCAGATTGCCCAGTTCACGCCGTCGCCGCCGGTTGCGGAGCTGCATCTGGTAAAGACCATAAAACAGCGGTTCCCAGCTGGCACGCCCGGCTGGTGGCGTCATGGTGCGGTCGAGCCACAGCCAGTGCGACAGCCGCATCAGATTGTGAAAATGCCACAACAGCACCGTCAGCACGCTCAGTAGCAGCCACCAGGGCAGACCGCCGAACAGCAGGCCCAGCAGCACTGCGGGCAGACAGACCAGCAGCAGTTCTGTCAGTAATCTCTTCCAGGAGAGGCGTTCCAGCACGGTTAAGGCTCCGTTTAGTAGCGGGCAGAGAAACGATACCCTGTTCCGCGAACGGTTTGTACCATGCGATCGTGGCCGGACACTTCCAGCGCTTTACGTAAACGGCGGATGTGAACATCGACAGTACGATCTTCCACATACACATTGGTGCCCCAGACGTGGTTCAGCAACTGTTCGCGGCTGTAAACGCGTTCCGGGTGGGTCATAAAGAAGTGCAGCAGCTTATATTCGGTGGGACCCATCTCCAGCGGCGTGGTTTCGGACATCACGCGATGTGAGGAGGGATCCAGACTCAGCCCCTGCATCTCAATCACCTCTTCCACGGCCATCGGCGAAATACGGCGCATCACCGCTTTGATTCTCGCCATCAGCTCTTTAGGTGAAAAGGGCTTGGTAATGTAATCATCGGCACCCACTTCCAGGCCGCGCACCCGATCCTCCTCTTCGCCGCGCGCGGTGAGCATCATCACCGGGATATCGCGGGTCATCGCCTCGCGTTTCAGGTGCTTGATAAACTGAATACCGCTGCCACCGGGTAACATCCAGTCCAGCAAAATCAGATCGGGCCAGGGTTCAATCAGCTTGCCAACGGCGCTGTCATAATCTTCCGCCTCGATTGGCTGATAGTCGTTCTGCTCCAGAACAAAACACAACATTTCACGGATGGGGGCTTCATCCTCCACAACCAAAATGCGCTTAGCCATTATTACTCCTGCTGATTATGACGGATGTCACTGAGATTCGCGGCGCCATTATGCGTCAGATTTGTGACACTTTTATGAAAAACATAACCTGCCTGTAACCTCACTGGTAATCATTTATGACAGCACAGCGACAATTTTTTGCTTTGGGCGCAGAGCCAGTATAATCGCCGGGCGAATCACAACGGCAGGGACTCATCATGCGCATCATTCATACTGCGGACTGGCATCTGGGGCAGTTCTTCTACAACAAAAGTCGGGCAGCCGAACATCAGGCGTTTCTCGACTGGCTGTTGATCCAGATTGAACAGCATCAGGTGGATGCGTTGATCATCGCAGGCGATCTGTTTGATACCGGTACACCGCCCAGCTACGCCCGCGAGATGTTCAACCGCTTTGTGGTGGCGCTGCAGCCCAGCGGCTGTCAGCTGATCGTGCTGGCGGGCAACCACGATTCCGTTGCTACGCTGAATGAGTCGCGTGAGCTGCTCGCCTGCCTCAATACCCGGGTGATCGCCACCCCGCAGGAGAAGGATGATGTGCTGCTGCTCAACACCCGCCAGGGCGAGCCGGGCGCGCTGCTGTGTGCGATTCCCTATCTGCGGCCGCGCGATATTCTGCGCAGCCGGGCGGGTCAGTCGGGACGCGACAAGCAGACCTCGCTGCTGGAAGCGATCGCCCACCACTATCAGCAGCGTTTCACTGCCGCCCAGGCGCTGGGCCATGCACTGCCGATTATCGCCACCGGCCATCTCACCACCGTCGGCGTCAGCCAGAGCGATTCGGTGCGCGACATCTATATCGGCACGCTGGATGCCTTCCCGGCCAGCGCGTTTCCAGCGGCTGACTATATCGCACTGGGGCATATTCATCGCGCTCAGCGCGTCGCGGGCAGCGAGCATATCCGCTACAGCGGCTCGCCAATTCCGCTGAGTTTTGATGAGCTGGGCACAGAAAAAAGCGTCTTCCTGCTGGAACTCACTACCAGCGGCCTGCAATCGGTCACGCCGCTGGTGGTGCCACAGGCGCAGCCGATGCAGGTGCTGAAAGGATCGCTGGCGCAGATTGCAGAGCAGTTAAACGCCTTCAGCACGGCAGAGCAGGAGAAGCCGACCTGGCTCGACATCGAAGTCACCACCCAGGAGTACCTCAGCGATCTGCAGCGTCAGGTAGAAACCCTGACCGCCACGCTGCCGGTCGAAGTCCTGTTGCTCCGCCGCAGCCGTGAACAGCGGCAACAGAGCCTGGCGCGGCTCGACAACGAAACCCTGAGTGAGCTGAAGGTGGAGGAGGTCTTTGCCCGCCGGCTGGCGCTGGATGAGGAGCTGCAACCGGCGCAAATCGCCGAGATGACCACCCTGTTCCGCCAGACGCTGGCCGCCATGGAAGAGACCCAATGAAGATCCTCACGCTACGGTTCAAAAACCTCAATGCCCTGCGCGGTGAATGGTTCATCGACTTCCGCGCCGAACCTTTTGCCAGCAACGGCCTGTTCGCCATTACCGGTGCCACCGGCGCCGGTAAAACCACCCTGCTGGATGCCATCTGCCTGGCGCTCTATCACCAGACGCCGCGCCTGGGCGCGATTTCCCAGAGCCAGAATGCGCTGATGACTCGCGACTGCGCCGAATGTCTGGCCGAGGTGGAGTTTGAGATCAAAGGAGAAGCCTGGCGCGCCTTCTGGAGCCAGAACCGCGCGCGCGGCACTGCCGACGGCAAGCTACAGGCACCGCGCGTTGAGCTGGCACGCTGCGCCGACAACATCATTGTTGCCGACAAAGTCGGTGACAAGCTGAAGCTGATCGAAACCCTCTCCGGGCTCGATTTCGAAAGGTTTACCCGCTCGATGATGCTGTCACAGGGCCAGTTCGCCGCCTTTCTCAACGCCAAAGCCAGTGAGCGCGCGGAACTGCTTGAGGAGCTGACCGGCACCGAAATTTACGGTCTGATTTCCGCCGCCATCTACGAGCGCCACAAAGAGGCAAAAACCCAGCTGGATCTGCTGCGCAGCCAGGCAGGAGCGATGGCGCTGCTGGATAGCGACGCACGCGACGCGCTGCAACAGCAGCTCACCGAGCTGACCGATGCGGAACAGCGGCTCAGCGTGCACTATCAGCAGGCGCAGCAACAGCAGCAGTGGCAACAGCAGGCGCAGCAGTTACAGCAGGAAAATGCGCAGGCTGGCATCGCGCTGCAGCAGGCCCATGCCGCATCCCAGGCGGCAGAAGCCGATCGTCAGCGGCTGGCACGCAGCGAACCGGCTGAAAAGCTGCGGGTAAAACTGCAGCAGCGCGACGCGTTACGTACCGAACAGCAGCAGGTCGTGAGCCGCTGTCAGCAACTCACGGCGGCACAGCAGCAGGCGCAGAGCCAACAGCAGCAGCATCAGCAGCACTACGCGGCCACCCAGCGTGCCCGCCAGCAGGCGCTGCAGGAACAGCAGCAGCAGGAGAGCCTGCTGACAGAACAGGTGCTGCCGCTGGATCAGCGGATCAGCACACTGCAGCAGCAGCTTGCGGAGCAGCAGCAGGAAAATGCCCGGCAGCAGCAGCATGCCGACCAGACACAGGCCAGCCTGGCAGAGCAGAAGCGCCAGGTTGATACATGGCAGCAGGCGATTGCTGAACAGCATCAGTTACGCCAGCAGCTTGCCGATCTCGCCCAATGGGGCGCTTCGCTGCCGGTGTGGCAGGAGAATTTTGCCCTGCTGGCGCAGCGTGAAGCGACCCTGGCCGGACTGGCGCAACAGCGCGAGCAGCAGCAGAGACAGATCGCCACCCAGCAGGCGGAACAGCAGCAGCAGGCAGAACAGGCGCTGCCGCGCCAGCAGGCGGAGCAACAGGCCCGCCAGGCGCTGTCGCAGGCGGAGCAAGTACTAACTTCGCTACAGGAACAGCATCCGCCTGCCGCACTGCGTCAGGCATTAAGCCAGTTGCAGAACAGCCGTCCGGCTCGTCAGCAACTGCTGCTGCTTTCAACCCAGTGGCAGCCGCTGCATCAGCAGCTGGGCCAGCGCCAGCAGCGGCTGGCTACGCTTGCAAAAGCGCATCAGCAGAGTGAAGCGGAACTCCAGGCGCTGCGCGAGACGTGGAAACGCGAAAAACAGCAGCTGGATGATGTCGAAAAAATCTGCGCGCTGGAGCAGCAGATTGTCGATCTCAGTGATTACCGCGCCCGGCTCGCCGCCGATCAGCCCTGTCCGCTGTGCGGCTCCTGCACGCATCCCGCCGTTGAGGCCTACAGCACGCTGGAAGTAAGTGCTAACCAGCAGCGCCGGGCTGCACTGCAGCAACAAACCGAGGCATTGCGCGAAGCGGGCACGGCAAAAAGCGAACAGCTGAAACAGTCAGCCGTGCAGCAGCAGACCCTGCGCGATGAAATCGCGGAGATGCAGCAACAGCTCGATCGGCTTGAGCAGCAATGGCAGGCGCTGAGCAGTGAGCTGGCACTTACCTTCCCGCTCGCCGATCGGGATGCCTTAGCCGCGTGGGAGCAGCAGCAAAGCGAACGTGAAAGCCAGCTTGAGCAGCAGCGACAGGCGCAGGAAGCCGCCGAACAGGCGCGTCAGGCCGCAAAGGATTACCATCTTCAGCAGTCGCAGGCCTGGCAGCAGCATTTGCAGGCTGAGCAGCTGGCGCAGCAGTCGCTGTCCAGCCTGCAGCAGGCGCTGGATGCGCTGCAACAGCGTCAGCAGCAGGAACAGCAGGCCATGGCGCAATTGCAGAGTCGTCTGGAGCAGCAGTTCAGTGCGCACAACCTTGCCCTGCCCGACGCTGCCCATCGCGATGCGTGGCTGACAGAGCAGCAGCGGCGCTGGGAGCGCTGGCAGGAAAGTGAGCGGTTGCTCGCTAACCTGCAACCGCAGCTGTTAAAGGGGGAAACCCAGCTCACTGCCCTGCAACAGCAGGCAGAACTGGAGCAGCAGCAGCTCACTACCCGTCAGCAGCAGCAAAACCAGAGCCAGACGCAGCTCAGCGAGATGCGCCGTGCCCGTCTGGCGCTGTTTGGCGATCGCGAGGTCACCCTCGCCCGTCAGCAGATGCAGGCCCGCGTTCAGCAGGCTGATGAACAACTGGCACAGCAGCTCACGGCCCTGCAACAGGCGCAGGCCGAGGTCAGTCGCCTGCAGGGTGAGCTTTCTGGGCTGGAAAATCAGCGACAGACTCTCAACAGCAGACTGGCAGAGGCGGAAAGCGCGCTGCAGCAGGCACTGGAGAGTGCCGGATTCGCGGATGAAGCCAGCCTGCGCGCGGCGCTGCTGAATGAGCAAACAGCTCTGCAACTGCGTCAGCAGCTGCAGCAACTCGATCAGCAATGCCAGCAGCAGCAGGCGCGACTGGCAGATCTGCGTCAGCGGCTCAGCGCCCATCAGCAGGCGAAACCCGCTGCGATGCCGGAATCCGCCGAAGCGCTGGCGCAGCAGCTGGAGCAGTTACGGCTGGCACTGCGCGACAACGCCAGCCAGCAGGGTCAGATTCAGCAGCTGCTGCAGAGCGATGCCAGCCTTCGTGTGCGCCAGCAAAGCCTGATGACACAGATTGAACAGGATAGTGTGACGCTGGCGCAGTGGAGCCTGCTCAACGATCTGATTGGCTCCGCCAGCGGCGATAAATTCCGGCGCTTCGCCCAGGGCTTAACGCTGGATCACCTGGTGGCCCTGGCTAACCGTCAGCTCGATCGGCTGCATGGCCGCTATCTGCTGCAGCGACGGGCGCAGGATCTGCTGGAGCTGGATGTGGTCGATACCTGGCAGGCCGATGCGGCGCGCGATACCCGCACGCTCTCCGGTGGTGAGAGCTTCCTGGTGAGTCTGGCGCTGGCACTGGCGTTATCGGATCTGGTCAGCCACAAAACGCGCATCGAATCGCTGTTTCTGGATGAGGGATTTGGCACGCTGGATGCGCAGACGCTCGACACCGCGCTGGATGCCCTGGACGCGCTTAATGCCAGCGGCAAAACCATTGGGGTCATCAGCCATGTTGAAGCGATGAAGGAGCGCATTCCGGTTCAGATTAAAGTGCGCAAGATGAATGGGCTGGGTTACAGCCAGCTGGAACTGCCGCAGGGATAACGGGCGCCAGAGCGCCCGTCTGAGTCTGATCAGCGGGCGCTGACGAGCTTGTAGCGAGGGCCGGTGAGTAACCCGCCCTGCTCGTTCTGTGCCAGCAGACGATTGCTGGTCAGTCCGGCCACGGTGTGCGCTTTATCAGTCACGTTGCTGGCAATCTGTTTGATCGCCGCACTGACCAGCATGCCGACCAGTCCACCGTTGTTGTTGTTGCCATCTTCACTGTCGCTGGCACTGGCCTTACCCTGCCAGATCTCTTTGCCGCTGCGCAGATCCACCAGCCGTGCTTTGGCGGTCACGATCGTCACGCTGTCAATGACCCGATAGCTGCTGCCATATTCGCTGATCGAGATATAGAGCGCGCTGTCGGCGTGGAAAATCTCATTCAGACGCTTCGCGCTGACGGCCTGGGCGTCACTGGCGCTGGTCAGGCCATTCTGCTGAAAGGTCTCTTCAACCACTGCCACCGGAAAGACGTAGTAACCGGCTTCGGCCAGCGGGCGTGTCACCAGTGAGGTCAGACTGTGAGCGGCATTGATATCCGGCGAGGTGTTATCGGCCGGCAGCACCAGAATCGAGGCGGGCTTGCTGGCACGGAACGCACTGTAGTCATACGGTTTTTTCGTCGCACAACCGGTCAGCAGCAGCATCATCAGCACGCCGCCGAGGGCAATCAGTTTTTTCACCGTACCACTCCTTGTTTTTTACTCATCAGAAAATCCATGTAAGGTGCCGATTCGGGAAACAGCTGCTTCTCGGTAGCAAACTGACCAAAGGCTTTATTGGTATCGCCGGTTTTGGCATAGAGCAGGCCAAGCTGGGCATGCAGGCCAGGCGCAACCGGCTGGTTAACGGCACGGGCTTTTTCAATGTCCAGATTCAGCGCATCAATCTGCTTCAGCGGATCGCTGCCCGGCTGATAGTAGCTATAGACCTGCTGCTGATAATCGCCCCAGTAGTAGATCGTTTTCGGCGCTTTTGACGCACAGCCTGCCAGCAACGCCGCTGCAATCAGCAGGCTGCTCAGTGTCATCATCTTCATTTACTGCTTCCTTATTTAGCCGGACGCCATGCGCCGTTGTTGATTCCATCCACTAAATGATCGACCGCTTCGCGAATCGCCAGATCCATCACTTTGCCGTTCAGCGTAGAGTCATAGCTGCTGGTGCCACCAAAGCCGATGACCTCACGTGCGGAGAGCTGATACTCGCCCGCGCCCTGGGTGCTGTAGACCACCTCTGAGGTAGTGACATCCACTACGTTCAGATTCACTTTGGCATAGGCGATCTGCGTTTTGCCGCGGCCCAGAATGCCCCACAGCTGCTGATCGCCCACTTCTTTGCGGCCAAACTCGGTGATATCACCGGTGATGATGAAGTTCGCGCCTTTGATATTCTGCTGGCTGCGTTTGAAGTCCGACTCCTGCTGCAGCTCTTTCAGGTTGCTGCGATCCAGCACGCTGAACCGGTTGGTCTGCTGCAGATGGGTAATCAGAATGGTTTTTGACTGATTGCCCAGCCGATCGACACCATCAGAGAAAATGCCGTTCATATAGGAGGAGCGGTTATCAAACTGACCCACCGCAATCGGGCTGCGCACGCCCTGATAAACCGGCTGGCTGGCCGCGCGAACCTGCGGGGCCTGAATAGCGCGGGAAGATTCGGTGGCGCAGCCGCTGATGAGCGAGGCCGTTAACAGGGAGAGTGCCGCAAAGGCATATTTTTTATGCATTTCTAATCCATGAAGTGAAAGAGATGTAACCCGCGCCAGGGCGGTAAATTCTGGTTCTGTCGACAGTCGGAGTAATGCCATAGCATTCATGATGCCGGTCTGTAGACTGTCGGCAGCAGACCGGAAGATCTTTAAGGAAAGTTGGCCAGTTAAATGAATTTAATTAATATAACGATGAGAATGTTGCCGGGGGTGATTATTGCAATGTCGCTCAGCGCCTGTCAGCAACCTGTGACAAAGCAACGGGATAGCGTGGCAAACCTCTGTCAGCCGTCGAAAGATCCTGACAGCCAATCCTGTCACTGGACTTATCAAATGCAGCCAGTACTGAACCGGCAGTTCAGCGATGCGGCGCGTTACGCCGGGCAGCAATGTCTGGTACGGATGGAATGGCAGGAATACAGCAGACGTTATGCGGTGACCCAGACGCAGGGGAATGAAGCGCTCTGCCTGCGCGCCTGGCAGCTGGTGGCGCAGACCCGTGATCTGCCGCCGCCGCCGGAGCCTGGACAACCGGCGTGGTTCGGCTTTGCGCCGCGCGGTTAGCTGGCCAGACCTTCCTGACGCCACTGGCGCGGACTGATGCCAAACCAGCGACGAAAGGCGCGTGAAAACGCACTGACTTCCGAGTAGCCCAGCAGCAGCGCCATCTCTGAGATCGGCAGTTGCTTCTGCTGCAGATAGTATGTCGCCATTTCGCAGCGCACCTGATCCACCAGCGCGGTAAAGCTGCTGCCCTCTTCACGCAGCCGCCGCTGCAGTGACCAGCTCGACAGTCCGAGCTTATCCGCCACCTCTTCCAATACCGGCTCACCCTGCATCAGCGATAAATTAACCTGCGAACGCGCCTGCTCAATCATGCTCTGCTGTGACGTCACACGGTTAAGCCGTCGGATCGCATCCTGCATCACCATTAACAGGATCGGATCGCTCTCCGGCATGGCGCGCAGCAGATCGCGTTTTGGGATCACCAGTGAATTAAACGGCTGATCGAACCAGACCGGGGCATCAAACACTTTGCAGTGATCGTGCCACTGGCCGGGACGCGGATGTTCAAAGTGGACTTCGCGCGGTGCCCAGTGTCTGCCCGCCACGTGGCGGATCAGATTCATAAACATCCCCAGCGTCAGCTCCGCATCCTGACGGCGCGACAGGATCGCGCCATGTCGCACCTGATAGTCGAGTCGCCAGCACTCTCCCTTATCCACCAGCCGGGTTAAGGTGTCATGCTGATGCCAGGGAAACGCGTTGACCACATTATGCAGCGCCTGTTCCAGCGTGGCGGAGCACAGACCGATGTAGCCGATCAGGCCTAATGACTGCGGTTTAAACTGCCTGCCGTAGTGCAAACCGAAGTTATCAAAACCGGAGTGACGCGCCGCCTCTTCCAGCACCCGACAGTAGTTAACCAGCCCCAGACTGAGCGTCGGGCTGGCCAGGCCCTCCGGATCGATGCCGCTGATGCCGAAGATGCGATCAACATCACCGCCCTGGGTATGAATAAAGTCGCTTAAGCCAGTCGCCGCCGCTGCCAGCACGCCGTGATTGCCTGCCCCCGCCGCTGCCGAGCAGGCCGCAAACGCATCGGGCTTTATCAGTGTCGGATTCATGGTCGCCTCAGTCAGAATTCAGGTGGATCACCCGTCACTTCTATCCGAGCAATTTCCATACCAGGTCCCTGATGCCCGACGGGCCGCCTGCGGGCAGTCCGGCCGGCGTGCAGGTTGCGCGCTGGGCACTGCGGCGGCGCAGCGACGCCCGCCGCTGGTGCATCAGACGCCGACCGGCAGCTGCTCACCTTCCAGATAGCGGCGGCAGAGGCGAACCGAGTGGCTGGCCCACGCCGATCCCAGGCTGTGCGCCATTTCGGTTTCGGCATGCGATCCCACCCACGCGGTGAGCTGGATACGACGCTGGATCAACAGCGCGGGCAGCATGTCCATCTCCGCATCGCTGATATGCGCCACCTGCTCATAGCCACGGATCCAGTGATCGATCCACTCTGGCGCGCGCGGATGATGTTCAACAAAACTGATCGCCGCCGCCAGATCGTGCAGATACCAGCCGAGCCCGCAGTCATCGAAGTCGATCACCCGTGTTTCGCCCTTGTGCAGCAGCAAATTGGTCAGCCGCAGATCGGCATGGATCAAGCCATAGCGATCCGATCCTTTACCAAACTGCGCCATCGCCGCGCCGACCTGGCTTATCGCCTGCTCTACCACGCCATGATCGGCAGGATTCAGATTCGGCGCATCCTGCCAGCGTCCCCAGTGACTCTCACTGCTGGTCATGGTGTGATGATCCCAGATGATGCGCTGGAAACCCGCAGGCGGCTGCCACTGTTTACTGTGCTGATGCAGCCGCGCGGTGATCTGGCCGAGCTGCTGAAAGGCGCGGGGATCGACGTCGGTGGTCGGCATCTCTCCGTCGATCCAGTGAAACAGCACCACGTAGCGTTCACCGCCCTCCGGCAGCCGCAGCGTCAGTACGGTTTCGCCCTCTTTGTCCGGCACCGCTTCCGGCACCATGATGCCGGTTTCGCGCAGTGCATCAAGCCACAGCAGTTCGCTGACGATGTCGGCTTTTTGATGGTAATCGCCGCGATGCAGCCGCAGCGCATAACGCCGGCCTGCCGCCTGCAGCAGAAACGTGGCGTTCTCTGAGCGGCACAGCAGGCTGAGCTGGCCCTGCAGCGCGGCGGGATAACAGGCCAGCGCCTGCTGCGCCATCAGGGTGAGTTGGGAATCAGTCAGGTTGTCATATTGTTTAGCGCTCATCAGTCCGGCTCCTTGTCACTTGCGTTATCTCAGCATGCGTTGCCAGAAGGTGAGCTGCTTGACTCCGGAAGAGACAAAGTTGACCGCAGCGTGCAGCTGGCCCGGTTGTTGCCCGTGAGTTGACCGTGGAGGACAGAAGTCACTGCGCCCGCGTCAAGTCGTGGCGAGTAATGCAACGGCATTATCCCCTTACTGTAGCGTAATGGCGGTGTAACGCCGCGTGAGACCAACAACGACGGGGATAACAGAATGACAAACAGACTCAAGCCCACTCTGGGCACCCTGCATCTGTGGGGGATTGCGGTTGGCCTGGTTATTTCAGGCGAATATTTTGGCTGGAGTTACGGCTGGGCCGTGGCGGGCACGCTGGGATTTCTGGTTACCACCGCGTTGATCGCCACACTCTATACCTGTTTTATCTTTAGCTTCACCGAACTTACCACCGCGATCCCCCATGCAGGTGGGCCATTTGCCTATAGTCGCCGCGCCTTTGGCGAAACCGGCGGACTGATTGCCGGTCTGGCGACGCTGATTGAGTTTGTCTTTGCGCCACCGGCGATTGCCATGGCGATAGGGGCTTATCTCAACGTGCAGTATCCCGAACTGAACCCGAAAACTGCAGCGGTTGGTGCCTACCTGCTGTTTATGACGCTGAATATTCTCGGCGTAAAACTGGCGGCGATGTTTGAACTGGTTGTGACGGTGCTGGCGGTGATTGAACTGCTGGTGTTTATGGGTGTGGTTTCACCCGGCTTCAGCCTGGCGAACTTCGCCGCGCATGGCTGGGCAGGCAGTGACAGCTTCGGACTGCCCGCCTTCTCCGGCATTTTCGCCGCCATTCCTTTTGCCATCTGGTTTTTCCTTGCCATTGAAGGCGCGGCGATGGCGGCCGAAGAGGCGAAAGATCCGACCCGGACTATTCCCCGCGCCTACATCAGCGGGATTCTGACGCTGGTGGTGCTGGCGATTGGCGTGATGCTGATGGCGGGCGGCGCGGGCGACTGGCGCAAACTCGCCGATATTAACGATCCGCTGCCGCAGGCGATGAAAATGATTGTCGGCGAACACTCTAACTGGATGCATATGCTGGTGTGGATCGGACTGTTTGGCCTGATTGCCAGTTTCCACGGCATCATTCTCGGCTATTCACGGCAGTTTTTTGCCCTGGCACGCGCGGGCTATCTGCCACCTGCCCTGGCGAAGCTGTCGCGTTTCCAGACCCCGCATCGGGCGATTATTCTCGGCGGCGTGCTGGGTATCGCGGCGATTTACAGCGATGGCGTGATTAATCTGCAGGGGATGACGCTGACGGCGGCGATGATCACCATGGCGGTGTTTGGCGCGATTGTGATGTACATCATGAGTATGCTGAGCCTGTTTAAACTGCGCCGTAGCGCGCCGGAGATGGTCCGCAGTTTCCGCGCGCCGGGCTACCCGATTGTTCCGGGCATCGCCCTGCTGCTGTCGGTGGTCTGTCTGCTGGCGATGCTGTGGTTTAATCCGGTGATTGGCGCACTGTTTTTCGCCATCATGCTGGCAGGCTATCTCTACTTCCTCGCCACCAAAGCCCAGCGCGATCGGGCGCCGCAGGACAGTATGCTGGTCGGCGAATAACACCGGCGCGGGTGAGTGCCGTGGGTTAACGATTCAGCGCCAGCGATACCCGGCGCTGAATCGTCAGCGGGAGCGTGCCTGCGGCATCAGCCGTTAAGCGGCCAGAGCCACGCTGCACCGCGAACGCCGCTGGAGTCGCCATGCTGCGCTTTCAGCACCGGCGTTTCACACTCCCCGCCAAATACCCACTTCTTCATCAGCACCGGCACGGTCTGATAGAGACGATCCACATTGCTCATCCCACCACCCAGTACAATGACATCGGGATCGATCAGGTTCACCACCTGCGCCAGCGATTTTGCCAGCCGCAGCTCATAGCGGCTCATCGCCAGTTCGGCGATCGGATCCTGCTGCGCCAGCAGCGAGACGATCTCCGCACCTTTGCGATGCACGCCGCTCAGCCGCTGATAGTCGATACCAAAACCGGTGCCTGAAACAAAGGTCTCTATGCAGCCCTGCTGACCGCAATAACAGGGCACTTCCTGACGGTAGCGCAGCTCATCCTCATCCATCCACGGCAGCGGATTGTGGCCCCACTCACCGGCATTGCCGTTGCCGCCGATACGCGACTCACCGTTGATCGCCACACCGGCGCCCGATCCGGTGCCGATGATCACGGCAAACACCAGCGACTTTCCGGCACCGGCACCGTCGATCGCTTCCGACACCGCCAGGCAGTTGGCGTCGTTGGCGATACGCACTTCCCGGTTCAGCGCCTGCGCCAGATCTTTATCCAGCGGCTGGCCGTTGAGCCAGGTGGAGTTGGCATTTTTTACCCGCTTACTGTAGGGCGAAAGCGTGCCGGGAATACCGAGACCCACCGTGCCGGTTTCGCCGGTTTTCTGCTCCGCCAGCGTGACCAGATCGACAATCGCCTGCACCGTTGCCTGATAGTCATCACGCGGGGTATTCACCCGGTGGCGGAACAGCTCCTCTCCCTTATCCGACAATGCGATCACTTCTGTCTTGGTGCCACCCAGATCTATGCCTATGCGCAAGATTACGTCCTCGTTATTCGTTCAGGTGAGAGATACAGTAAAAGGCGTCTGCCGGAAAGGCAATGAAACCACTCCGATGTTTCGCTATCATGCGCGCTGACTCTCGCAGACTTGTGCGCCCGATCGCGCCACGGTAAGGAATCCCGATGTTGTGGTTTAAAAATATGATGGTTTATCGTCTGAATCGTGACATTCCGCTGTCCGCAGATGAGATGGAAAAGCAGCTCGACGCCTTCACGTTTTCACCGTGTGGCAGTCAGGATATGAGCAAGACCGGCTGGGTCTCGCCGATGGGCAACCGCAGCGATGCGCTGACCCATGAAAACAAAGGCCAGATTGTGATTTGCGCCCGCAAAGAGGAGAAAATCCTGCCTTCGCCGGTGGTGAAACAGGCGCTGGAAGCGAAAATCGACAAGCTGGAATCTGAGCAGAGCCGCAAGCTCAAGAAGACCGAAAAAGATTCGCTGAAAGATGAAGTGCTGCACAGCCTGCTGCCGCGCGCCTTCAGCCGTTTCAGCCAGACCTACCTCTGGATCGACACGGTCAACAACCTGATTATGGTTGACTGTGCCAGCGCAAAAAAAGCGGAAGATACCCTGGCGCTACTGCGCAAAAGCCTGGGCTCACTGCCGGTGGTGCCGCTGACGCTGGAAAGCCCGATTGAACTGACCCTGACCGAATGGGTGCGTTCGGGTGACGTTCCAGCCGGTTTCGCCCTGATGGATGAAGCGGAGCTGAAAGCGCTGCTGGAAGATGGCGGCGTTATCCGCTGCAAGAAACAGGATCTGGTGTGCGATGAGATCGCCAACCACATCGAAGCGGGCAAGCTGGTAACCAAACTGGCGCTTGACTGGCAGGAGCGCATTCAGTTTATGCTGGCCGATGACGGTTCAATCAAACGCCTGAAGTTCAGCGACACACTGCGCGACCAGAACGACGATATCGACCGCGAAGATTTTGCACAGCGCTTTGATGCGGACTTTATTCTGATGACCAGCGAACTGGCCGCACTGACCAGCAATCTGGTAGAAGCGTTGGGCGGCGAAGCCCAGCGTTAATCAGTCACCGGCAGAATCATCCTGACAAACGATATTCGCCAAAAAAATGGCCGCTTAGCGGTAATGCTGGTCAGTTGAGATTAGATTTGTAAAAGGCTGTCACGGTCAAACGTGGCAGCTTTTTTTCCGGGCGAGCGAGCCGCAGTGCGGGCCAGCGCACCTCTGCTGCTGCCGGGCCGTCCTCGCGCCGCTCACGCGGTACCTTCGGCTTTGACGTCGTGCCGACGAACCGTTCGGGGATCGGCCCTCTCTGGCCGGCCCCGAACTGTCCACGCTTCCCGGCGTGGACTTCTGGCCCGTCGTCACGCCTCAGCGCTGTGGATAGCCCTTTCAGCAGCAGAGGCGCGCTGGCGTCCACTCTCGTGCCCTTTTTAACAATACACACTGAAGTTTCAGAGCAGGCCGGTGCCGGGCAGGGGCAGGCAATCCACAGCGCTGAACAGAATGAGTCTGCCAGGAGAGCCCGCAGGACGCGGGCGAAAGGCGGGGCGGCACAGGATGTGCCATCCCCGGCGGTCCGTCAGGCAGGCGAATGAAGTGAAGGAACCGCGCAGCGGCGCGAGGACCGCCAGCCCCTGCCCGGCACCAGACTGCGTTATCACCTGTCGCTTAACTGACTGGCATTACCGCTAAGCGGCCATGTTTTTAATCTTTCAGGTAACGGCAGAGATAGGAACTTGGCTCGCCAACCTGCAGATGAAATTCGCTGTGACCCGGCACATTAAACACCGAACCCGCTTCAAACCATTTCCACTCGGTTTCACCTGGCAGTAATACCTTAAGCGAGCCGCTGACCACGGTCATCTCCTCCGGCTGGCCGGTACCGAATGTGTATTCACCTTCAGCCATTACGCCCACGCTGGCGCGGCCGGTGCTCGCACTGTCAAAACCGATAGATTTAACTTTTCCGTCAAAATACTCACTTACGTTGAGCATAATAGTTCTCCAGAGCACATGTTGTGTGTCTGGCAGTGTAGAAGGGAACCCGCTGATCTGTCACGCGAAATGATGGCCGTTTGTGATCTCTTCCCTCAGGGAAGCAACTCCGCCGCCAGGCGTGCCACCAGCTGATTAGAGAGCAGAACCGGTACGCCCAGCCGCTGCTGCAACCATATCCGATGCTGCTGGTGATACCCCATGCAGTCGAGCACCACCAGCGCTGCGCCCTGCGCTTTCAGACTGTTTGCAGCATCGGCGAAGGTTGCCTGATCGCCCTGATAGGGACTGGCGACCGCAAAGCAGGGCTGCGCAGGCAGTTGCTGCCACTTACCAGCCTGCTCAACAATCTGCTCCTCAACCGGCACGACAATGCCGACTCGCTGCAGCTGCACCATGGCGCAGATGAGCGGTGGAATGAGGCGATCCGGCTCCAGCAGTAGCGCACGCTGGGTGCGGAGCCTGCTGAATTCACCGGTGCAGAGCAGCAGAATGGTCGCATAGCCCGCCTGCTCCAGCGCACTGATTTTGCGCTGCAATCCCTGCTCCACTTTCGACGCCGCCAGCCGCACCTGTTCGCCACTCTGCAGCCGCGACACCAGAACCCGGTCGCCCGCTGCTGGCGCAAAGTGTGTGGCAATCTCTGCGACGCTGAGTCCATCCAGTAAACCGGCGTGATCGGTCAGCGCATCCGGCAGATGCTGCCGCAGCAGCGGCAGAATATCGCTGCGCGGAGACTGGCCGATAGTCAGCGTTACCAGTGGTTTCGTCATCTTAGTGATTCCGGTGACGAAGATGCGCCAGGCTGCCATAGAGCGAAATCAGCCGCGCATACTCTTCGGCGTCGTAGAAGTGACAGGTTCCACGACCAAACTCCTTGGCCACCTCAATGGCAAACTTCGCCGCTGCCGCAATGTCCACTTCATGGCTGGCGCCGGTTCCGCAGCCCGGCACCACCGACTCGGCAGTGATCGCCACACCCACTACCGGCACATCCGTGGCGGTAGAAGGTTGCAGAATGCTGTTGAGGTGATAAACCCCATTGCCGTAAGGCGTAATATCCTGAGTGGTGATGGGAAAGGTCACCGCCGGACGGCCGCTGGTCATCTCCATGATGCGCAGCAGATCCTCCGAAACCCGCAGGATGTAGCCCTCTTTCACCGTCGGCGACAGGGCAAAGCCTTTGTGGTTGATAATGCGGTTACCTTTGGTGGTGTCGATTGACAGAATCGCATCCACACCCGCCACCACTTCATTATCATTCATGGTGACATCGTCAATCGGCGAGTCCATGAAATCGACCGGCAGATGCGGCCGTGTTGGTGCATCCGGGCAGATATGGGTGGTAATGATGACGTCGCCATCGAGCCTGTCGCCTTTGCTCTGCATCTGCGCCAGTTTAAGCGCGCTGGCCACGGCCGCGATCGCGCCATCCGCATCTGACACCATGCCGATACGGCCAGGACGAGCGCCGATGCCACCAAGGCGACCAATAATCCCCAGCGTCGGTGCACTGCCACCGCCTGATTTGCCCTGCGTCCCCGGGATATCAATGCGCACAAAATCGGTGCGGCCTTTGGGACCGGAGACACGAGTAAAGCGTGCATCAACATCAGGATACGCCGCGAAGAGATCTACCACCTGCTGACCGTCAATGTGGGCGCTATCCAGTAACTCAAAAACCGCCAGGGTCTGCTGCAAACTCATGCTTTATCCTTTTATTTCTTGCTGCTGCTGGCAAACAGCGAATGAAAGAAGCTGTAGAGGGCATCACCAGCAATAAAGCCTGCCGCCATCACCTCCATAGGCGATCGGCCCCGCTCGCCCCAGATCCGGATGATTACAATACGTAAGGCGATCCCTACCACTACTGCCCAGCCCGCCATGGCGTTATTAATTAATAAACCGGTGGCGAGCAGCACGCCCAGCTGGCGTTTTGGTCCGCCGATCAACTGGATAATCGCACCCGGAATTGCCCACATCAGCAGATTACCGGCGATACCTGGCTCAGCACCCGCCTGAATGGTTTTGGCATACACCCGCGCTACAGGCGGCAGCAGGTTGTCAGCAAAGAAGAAGGTATGGGCGTACCAGACCAGCGGAATCGACACAACAAAGGCGATCATAGCTGCGATGAGCTGAATGCGACGTCCCCATAGCTCCTGCTGCAGATCGGCACCGTTGCCGCGCAGGATAAAGCCCGCCTTCAGGTCATACCCCATGTCGGCGAACGCCGGACCGGTGGCGGCGGTAAAGCCGCAGAGCAGGCAGAGCGCCAGCGGTGGGAAGCCGATCAGAATACCGATAATCAGCGTAATCAGCGCCACGGCAAAGGCCGGGAACCAGCCGGAGTGCATAGCGGCAATGCCGACAATCAGTTCATGGGCGAAAGCAGCAAACGCGGCATAGAGAACAAACAGCAGCAGCATCGCGATGCCCATCTCACTCCACAGGCCGCCCGCCAGCGCGAGCAGCGCCGAAATCACGATATAACCCACGCTGCCGAAACCCAGCGCCCGCTGCACCTCATTGCCATTACGGCTTACCACCAGCGCATCATTTTTGCGGCTGCGGATCACCATCACGACCTGAATCAGCGCTACCAGACCGGCACCGACCATCACGCCATGCGGAATATAGAGCGCATTAATATCAATACCGGCCACCGGCTGCGCATAGGCACGCAGCAGAAAACCGATGCCGAGCATCGACAGCGCCCAGATATTGCCAATAAACGCGGTGCCGAAGGCGGACATCGGGATCTTCAGCATGGCACCGACGACGCCACCCACAATGCCCAGCACCAGCAGCCACGCCTGGCGCCCGCCTTTATCACCCGCTTTGATCGCTTCTGCTGCCGCAACGCCCGGTGGCCAGGCATTACTGGCCGGAAAGACGCGGGTATCAAACAGCCGATAGAGCAGCCAGGCATCCAGCAGCATCGCGGCGCTGACGCCACAGAACAGCGGCAGGACCAGTTGCGGTTCACCCAGCGCCCAGGGCACGGCAATCGGCATTAACAGACTGTTCGCCGCCCCAAAGGTGGCTGAAGAGATAGCGGTCTGCGCCAGGTTCTGGATTTCAATCGAACGATAACGGCGGAATGCCTGCAGCGGAATACGCGCCAGCAGCATGGCAAACAGCGCGCCGATAATAGAGGTGTTAGGCGTTACGCCAATGGTGGTAATCAGCTGAATGCCAATAATGGCACCCGCGATGGAGAGAAGAATTAAAACCAGTGCCACGCCAACGTGCTTAATCGGATTTACCCGTTCCATATGTCCCCGCCAGTCCTTGTCCAGAAGAAATGAAATAACGTCTACCCGCCCGCTGGCCGGTTTACGCCGGTTATCAGTTTCACTGCTCTGATGCGCACAGAGATTGCAACAGCCACTGCTGATGGTCGTCTCTCCGCATGCTGAACCGATACAGGAGGCAATGAGAGACGGACACAGGCAACCGGGGTGCTGCGTAAAGCGTGGCGATCAGATTGAAAGAAAAAGGCCCGAAGGCCTTTGTTTTCCCTGGTGTGGCGAAAGTACTACGCCGATAAAAACGGTGTGAAGTTACGCGCCATATTTTTCGGTCATCTCTGTGGCCGTTGCGCGTAATGCTTCAAGGAGCTCTGACGGGAAACCCGGTTCAGTCTCCATAGACGGAAACGACAGGCAGAGTGCCACCGTTTCGCCATGATGTTTGTTATGAACAATAACTGACAGCGAACTGATGCCTGGCAGCGATTCATTTCGGGCCAGTGACCAGCCCTGCTGGCGGATTTCAGCCAGTCTGGCACAGAGTGCCTCAGGACTTTGCGGCGAGTTCGCTGATGCGACCTGCCATTGATCATGGAAGCGCGCCAGCACCTCTTCATCACTTAACTGCGCTAACAGCGCCCGGCCGGTTGAGGTCGCGGCAGCCGGCATCCGACTGCCCGGCGGCGTGACCATCTGCGTAAAGTGACGCCCATGAAACATACGCATCACTAATACTTCCCGCCCGTCGAGCTTCGACACGTAACCCATGCAGCCGGTTTTCGCAGCCAGCCTGACCATCGCCGCTGAAACGCTGTCAACCAGCGGTGCCGAAAGGTAATGTCCGGCAGCAGCCAGCAATACGCGACCAATGTGATAACCGCGCGTATCCGCATTCCGCTCCAGCAGCCCCTGACTTTCCATGGTGGCCAGCAGACGTGAAACGGTGCTTTTTGGCAGGTTTAACGCCTCAACCACCTCACTAAATGAGAGACCAACATGCCCCTGCGTCACACCTTTGTGCTGAAACAATCGAAGTACGGCGGCAGCATTTTCAAGTGTGGTCATGTTACGTGTTCCACTATATGGAACTAAGTTCCTCTGTTGGTTTGACGAAAATAAATCGTGGCGCTGAATCGGTCAAGCGACAATTTTATTCACACAGAGATCGGCAGCAGAGAAAATAAGGGGATAAAAATGATTAGCGGGGCTTTATCTGGCGAGACAAGGAGAGTGCAGAACAGAAGCATACGCAGAGAGCATTCAACAGTAAATCTGCGTCAATTTCGCTTCTTAAATAACCCGATCGACTTCAGGTGGGAGTAAAAACAGGCGTCATGCAGGCACAGCGTCAGGCGGGTCAGTAATAAGCAGTTATCCGGTGTGACAGGCTGGCGTCCCTGCCAGCAGTAAAGCTTTACTCTTTTTCAACGTCTTCGTAGCGCGCTTTGGCGTCACGCGCTTCTTCTTCCGTTTCGTGCTCACTGATTAATGAATTCGGTTTGGGATGATCAGCACGCAATTCGTAAGAGGTTACTTTATTACCTTCAGTGCCCTTTTCAACTGGCACAACTTTAGCTTCACGTGGATACGGTGGTCTGGTCGGCATACTATGTCCCTCTTGTCTGAATAACATTCCACAGGACAGGCCGCTGCCTGTCATAGGATAAGTATAGACAATGCCGTCTGAAGCGGGATCAAAGCGGGAAAAATCTGAGGGTTAGCTGGCGCGCGCCAGGGAGAGTGACAGCAGAATTTCCTCTACCACGCACTCAGGCGATTGCATCGCATTCACCTGATGATGGGCCGCAGCCTGATAGAGATGCGCACGTTCACGCAGCACATCACTCATCTCATCAGCAATCGGACGGCCGGTTAAGGTCGGACGCTGGGCCGCTTCAGGTTCACTTTCCAGCCGCTCCGCCAGTACCTCGGGTGACGCGCTAAGCCAGATTACCTGGCCCTGCTCCTGCATAAAACGACAGTTCTCTTCAGCCAGAATCATGCCGCCGCCGGTGGCAATGACGGTTCTGGGCGCCGTTACCGCTTTAAGCGATTCCGTTTCACGAGCGCGGAAACCTTCCCAGCCTTCCGCCGCCACAATCTCCGTCACACTGCGCTGCGTGCTGAGTTGCAGATGGTGATCGGTATCCGTAAAGGCGTAGCCCAGCGCCTGCGACAGCGCCTCGCCGACCGTGGTTTTGCCGCAACCGCGAGCGCCAATCAAAAAGATGGGTAGTGACATCAGGGCCGTTCCTCCGCCTGACCGCGCGATGCGGCTGCATGGTGAGCTTATTAATGCGACGCATAATAACTGGAAATTATTATGGCCTCTACCTGTCAGGCACGATTTACGCATTTTCGTCCCCTGAGCAGCGACAATCTTTGTGTTTTCAAGGGGAAATGCATGCACGTTTTGTGCATCAGGGCCGTAACAGAGCGATAAAAACCCCGCAAAAAAGCGGCTAAAATGCGTCGGCAATATTTGCTTACTGCCCCGATTTTACTTTTCACGCTGGCGCCCACATATACTGGTAACAATCGCCACAGGAGAGTCATCATGCAACGCGAAGAACAACAACTGATTGAAGGGCTGTTCAGCCGTCTGAAACAGGCTGAAAGCCAGACCGTGGCACGCGATGCCGCTGCCGAACAACTGATTAACCAGCATCTGCAGGCGCAGCCGGGCGCGCCTTACTACATGGCGCAGGCGATCCTGATTCAGGAAGCGGCGCTGAAAAAACTCAATGAGAAAGTATCGGCGCTGGAAAGCCAGATGGCCCAGCAACAGCAACAGCAGCAGCAACCTGCACAGAGCAGCGGCGGCTTTCTGTCCGGGCTGTTTGGCAGCGGTTCGCGTCAGCAGCCGCCTGTGCAGCAGCAACAGCAATCGTCACCGTGGAACAGTGCGCCACAGCAACCGGCTCAGCCGCAATATGCGCCTGCACAAGCGCCTGCACCACGCGGCACCGGTTTCCTCGGCGGCGCACTGCAGACTGCTGTGGGTGTGGCGGGCGGTGTGGTGATGGCCGATATGCTGACCAGCATGTTCCACCATTCACAGCCGGAGGAGATTGTGAATATCATCAATGAGCCACCCCTGCCCGATGTGAATGACAATCTCAACACCTTCAACGGTGGCGATGACAATGCCGATACCTTTAACGGCGGTAACGACAACGCCTTCCTCGACCAGAATACGGGCTGGGACAGTAATTATGCCGACAACAGCGATCTCAATGATTTTGGCGGCAACGATTACGACGACGACAGCTTCGTTTAACTTCAGCGTTTCTGCTGGGTGAGCCAGCTATCCAGCTCATTTGCAAACTGCTGGCGGTCACGCGGACTCATCGCCGCGGGGCCGCCGGTCTGCACGCCGCTTGACCGCAGAGTATCCATAAAATCCCGCATCGTCAGGCGTTCACGTATCGTCGCCGGTGAGTAACGCTCGCCGCGCGGATTCAACGCCGCCGCCCCCTTCTCAATCACCTCTGCTGCCAGCGGGATATCGGCGGTGATCACCAGATCGCCGGGCTGACAACGTCTGACGATCTCATTGTCCGCCACATCAAATCCGGCAGGCACCTGCAGGGTGCGCAGATACGGTGAGGGCGGCACCCGCAGAAACTGGTTCGCCACAAAAGTGATGGTAGTTGCGGTGCGGTCGGCTGCGCGGTAGAGCACCTCTTTGATTACATTCGGACAGGCATCGGCATCGACCCAGATAAACATCATGATTCCTTACAGTCAGAGAAGAGTAAGATCTTGCCGGGTTCCCCTTAAATGGCAAATTTTATTTGCGGTGTGCTTTCCAGCCTGCGCCCGGCTGACTTGTTATTCAGGCTGGCTGAAGTAGGCTAGCTCACTGAGAAAAACGAATAATGTCCTAAGGAGATGGCGATGCTGGCAAAGAAAATCGGGTTTATCGGCGGGGGAAATATGGCGAAAGCCATTATCGGCGGACTGGTCAACAGCGGCAAAATCGCCCCGTCTGATATCTTCGTTTACGATCGCAAAGCAGAGACCAACCAGGCGATGGCAGAGCAGTATGGCATCAACGCAGCCGAGAGCGCTGAAGCGCTGGCGCGTGAAGTGGACATCCTGTTCGGCGCGGTCAAACCCAATGTCATTCTGAAAGTCTTAAAAGAGCTGACAGGCAGCCTGAAAAAAGAGGCGCTGGTGGTGTCGATTGCGGCTGGGGTGACACTCGATTCGCTCTCATCGGTGCTGGGTTACGATCGTAAAATTGTCCGTGCGATGCCGAATACTCCCTCGCTGGTCAGCGAAGGCATGACCTCGGTCACGCCCAACGTGCTGGTTGAGCAGGCGGAAATCGACGAGGTGGTAGCGATTTTTGAGAGCTTCGGCAAAGCGGCGGTGGTGGATGAATATCTGATTCACTCCGTGGTCGGCGTCAGCGGTTCTGCGCCGGCCTACGTGTTTATGTTTATCGAAGCGATGGCCGATGCGGCCGTACTGGGCGGCATGCCACGCGCTCAGGCCTATCAGTTTGCTGCACAGGCGGTGAAAGGGGCAGCGCAGATGGTGCTGACTACCGGGAAACATCCGGCTGAACTCAAAGATATGGTCTGCTCCCCAGGCGGCACCACCATTGAAGCGGTGAAAGTGCTGGAAGAGAAAGGCATGCGCTCGGCGGTGATGGAAGCGATGCTGCAGTGCATGGCGAAGTCAGAAAAACTGAGCCGCAGCTAACCGATCATCAAAGGATGTGCAAGGCGGCCCCGTACGCTGGCCCGCCTTGCCTCCGCCTTAACAGATATTAACGGATGTGTTCCTGACCGAGCGCCACTGCCTCGGCAAGCGTCATCGGTTGCTGCATCCGCTCCACCAGCTCAGCGGTCAGCGTATACATGCCGCATGAGCAGATTGCCGCCAGCTTCCCCTGCTGGCCATAAAACGCCATAAACTTTTTATCCTCCAGCGAGCCAATCAGCTGAAAGTCATCCCATTCTGTCGCGTGGCCCAGATACTCATAGCGGGTGGCGTACTGCGTGGTCCAGAAGAACGGTACGCGCTCAAAGGCGACGGTCTGGCCCAGCATATTCCATGCGGCGGTTTGTCCCTGCTGATGCGCGACGCGATAGTGCTCAATACGCAGCGGCCCCTGTGCCGACGGGTACGTGGCGATATCTCCCGCCACCCAGATATTGTCAGCGACCCGCAACTGCTCATCCGCCTGCAGGCTGCCATCCTCTGCCAGCGGGAGATCGTGGATAAAGTCGGTAGCCGGTTTAACCCCGGTA
Source organism: Pantoea sp. paga (assembly GCF_007558755.1). NCBI lineage: Bacteria > Pseudomonadati > Pseudomonadota > Gammaproteobacteria > Enterobacterales > Erwiniaceae > Pantoea > Pantoea sp. paga. The sequence continues at coordinate 81,656 of NZ_VLTF01000002.1, read as the reverse complement.
GCAAACAGCACCACCGTCGCGTCCAGCAACCGTCCACCCTTGAGCTGCACGCCGCTCACCTGCTGGTCGCCCTGTAAGGCTTCGATCTCGCCCTGCACCCACTTCACGCCGTTCTGCTCATGCAGCTGATAGAAATAGCGGCCAATCTGATCGCCAAACTGTTTAGCAAAGGGCAACGCCTGGCGGGCGATTACCGTCACGTCAATGTCACGATTACGCAGCGCCGACGCCAGTTCGGTGCCGATAAAACTGTTGCCGATAATCACGATCTTATGACTGGCATCCACCGCCTGAAGCAGCTCATCGGTCTGCGCTTTGCTGCGCAGCAGATGGACCCCATCGAGATCGCTGCCCGGCAAATCGGGGCGGACTGGCGACGCGCCGCTGGCGATCAGCAGTTTGTCGAAAGGGAGCGTCTCGCCATCCTCAAAGATCAGCCGTTGCTGCTGAGCATCCAGGCGGCTCACCCTGGCCTGAAGTCGTTCAACGTGATCCATCACATCTGCTTTCAGCAGTTGCGGCACCTCGCTGATATCCATTTTGCCCGACGGCACAAATTTGGTCAGCGCGGTGCGGTCGTAAGGCGCGTCCGCTTCCCGCTCAACCAGAATCACGCGGCCTTTGAAGCCTTCATGGCGCAGACGCCACAGCGCTGCGCTGCCCGCCGCTCCACCACCCAGCACCACATAGACCGGTGCGGCTGCTCCACTGCCAATCGGCGCCGCGGGCGACATCGCTTTCGGATTCACCAGCACCCGGCCCTCTTCAATGCGCAGCGGATACTGTTTGAGATCGGCTAACGCCAGCGGTTCACACATTTTTCCACTGGCCAGATTAAACGCGGCTTTGTGCCACGGACAGACCAGCCGATCGCCGCAAATCGCGCCCTGCTCCAGCGGCGCGCCTGCATGCGGGCATTTCGCCTGGTAAGCACGTACATTGTCACCTTCGCGGATCAGTAACACCTCCACCTCGCCGAGCGTTTTTTTAACCGGCTGGCGCTGGGGCAGATCGTTCAGGTCGACGGTAAATTGATAGTTCACGGCATGGCTCCTTTAGCGGTTCTTATCTTGTGCTGCGCGGCAAAACAGGGTTCTGCGCAAATCCCCACAAACAGTAAGTGTGGCAAAAGAACCGGGAAGCCTGGCGATGAATGTTTATCAGAAGGTTAACCTGCTGTTATCGCAGGAAATTTAATCAGCATTGCGCGGGGAAGAGAAGCGGCCACCTGCGTGGCCGGGGGGATAATCAGCTTTTTTTCAGGCACTGGCTCATAAAGGTTTTACGCGCATCGCCCGCCAGTTTTTTATCACCAGCTTCGCCGTTACAGCTTTTCATTTTCATCTGCTGCGGTGACATCTGCGACAGCTTACTGTCCTTTTTCAGGCATTCACTCATAAAGGTTTTGCGCGCATCCCCTTTAAGATCCTGTGATTTAGCATGCTGGTTACACATCGTCATCTTTTCCTGCTGCGGGGTCTTTTCCGCCGCACCGGCCAGTCCGCTCGCCAGCAGGCCCGCCATCATCATCGCCATTAAACCGACTTTCATCTTGTTATCTCCATAATGGATTGTCCTTTGTTATTCTGGCAGCGAATAAGCAAAGCGGAAAATGTTTCAGGTCAAAGTGATGTGAAGATCCCATTCCAGTCTGGCACCGGGATCGTTACTGACGAGGATGTCTGAGTAACTTTTCGATGTAATTGCGCAGCAGACGCGCATCGTTATCATCGGCATCAGCCACATTGTCCATTGCGGTTTCAATACTGGTGGTTATAGCCAGATGTTGTTGCGGCTCCAGCTTGCGAACCAGAGCGGTAACAACAATCTCCAGCGCTTCGATTTGCGCCATCTGCTCTTTGGCTGTCGCCTCTTTTTCAGCCAGCTTTACCAGCAACTCAGCAATCAGGTTTTTCATGCTGTTATCTCAGCGGTGGAGAAAAGCTGAAATTATCACCACGCTACCTAAAAAAACAGAGGGTAACCGCTACTTTTTTCAGTGAGTTAGCCCACATTCTTCACCGTATGCTCAGACGATTCCGGCTAACCTTGCGAGCGAAACGTTTTCCCTGCAATCAACGCCGTGGTTAAACGTTTCGCCCGCCCGATATCGGTCATTCGCTTAGCGAGGATCGACAAATCCGCGGCCTGGTCCGCCGCCGTGTCCGCCCCAGCCACCTCCGCCGCCGCCTGGAGGCGGGAAAATACATCCGCTTAATGCAGTAACCAATGCCACAACGGCAGCCAGCTTTACGATTCGTACCATATCTACCTCAGGGTGATGAAATCGGGCTGAGTGTATGGAGCCACTTGCATGGCGACAAGTGAGATTCTTCCGCATCAGGCGACTATTCATCTTTGCTGACCAGGCTTAACGTTTTACCGCCATTAAGGCGGCACAATCTCAACATCCCGGCCGGCTTACGGCGCAAAATTATTTGTGAAAATCGGGAGGGGGAACACTTTACAGGCGGCTTAATTTTGCGCATTGTGAGCGCATTACATTTACAGGATATAAACATGACTCTCTCTCAGGCTGCTTTCAGTGACATCCTCTCCCGGCGCGACTGGGAAAATCCGGTCGTGACCTCGCTGCATCGGCTGGATGCGCACCCGCCATTTGCCAGCTGGCGAGATGAAGCAGCCGCGCGGGATGACAGCCCCTCGGCGTCACTGCAGAGCCTCAACGGAGAGTGGGGTTTCCGTTATTTTACGCAGCCTGAAGCGGTCCCGGCCAGCTGGTTACTGCAGGATCTGCCGGACACCACGACCCTTCCGGTTCCGGCCAACTGGCAGATGCACGGCTTCGATGCACCCATTTATACCAACGTGCAGTATCCGATTGCGGTCAATCCTCCACTGGTCCCCGCAGAGAATCCAACCGGATGTTACTCGCTCACATTCAGCGCTGACGCAGCCTGGCTGGATAATGGACAAACACGCATCATTTTTGACGGCGTAAACTCAGCCTTTCACCTGTGGTGCAACGGCCACTGGATTGGCTACTCTCAGGACAGTCGTCTGCCCGCCGAATTCGACCTGACGCCTTATCTGCGGCCGGGCAAAAACCGGCTGGCAGTGATGGTGCTACGCTGGAGCGACGGCAGTTATCTGGAAGATCAGGATATGTGGCGGATGAGCGGCATTTTCCGCGACGTCACGTTAATGCATAAACCGCAGGTGCATCTGGCCGACGTTCAGCTGGAAACCCGGCTCAGCCCGGAGTTTTACCGTGCCGAATTGCGTGCCCGGGTTCGTGTTGCTCTGCCAGCTGACGTCAGTTCACGCTATCAGCTGCGCCTGACGCTGTGGCAGGGTGACCAGAAGATTGCTCAGTGTCAGCAGCCGCTGGGCAGTGCCATTATTGACGAGCGGGGTCACTATCCCGAACGCGCCCTGCTCAGCCTGCCGGTGGAACAGCCTTCGCTGTGGAGTGCCGAAACGCCCCATCTCTATCGCGCCACGCTGGCGCTGCTGGATGAGAATCAGCAGCTGATCGAGGTGGAAGCCTATGATGTCGGCTTCCGTCAGGTCACCATCGACAACGGCCTGCTCTGCCTGAACGGCAAACCTCTGCTGATCCGCGGCACCAACCGTCATGAGCATCATCCGGAGCGCGGTCAGGTGGTGGATGAGGCGACGATGCGCCGCGACATTGAGCTGATGAAGCAGCACAATTTTAATGCGGTGCGCTGTTCGCACTACCCTAATCATCCGCTCTGGTACCGGTTGTGCGATCAGTATGGGCTTTATGTGGTGGATGAGGCCAATATCGAAACCCACGGTATGCAGCCGATGAACCGGCTCTCCGATGATCCCCGCTGGTTCGCCGCCTATAGCGAACGCGTGACGCGCATGGTGCAGCGCGATCGTAATCACTGCAGCATTATTATCTGGTCGCTGGGCAATGAGTCAGGACATGGTGCCACGCACGATGCGCTCTACCGCTGGGTAAAAAGCAGCGACCCAACGCGTCCGGTTCAGTATGAAGGCGGCGGTGCGGATACCGCCGCTACCGATATCATCTGCCCGATGTATGCCAGGGTTGATGAAGATCAGCCCTTCCCGGCGGTGCCGAAATGGTCGCTGAAAAAGTGGATCGGTCTGCCGGGTGAGACGCGTCCGCTGATCCTGTGTGAGTACGCGCATGCCATGGGCAACAGCTTCGGCGGTTTCGCTAAGTACTGGCAGGCTTTCCGCCAGTTTCCGCGTCTGCAGGGCGGCTTCGTCTGGGACTGGGTTGATCAGAGCCTGACCCGCTATAACGATCAGGGCGAACCCTGGCAGGCCTATGGCGGCGATTTTGGCGATAAACCCAACGATCGTCAGTTCTGTATGAACGGGCTGGTGTTTGCCGATCGCACGCCGCATCCGGCGCTTTATGAGGCGCAGTGCGCCCAGCAGTTCTGGCAGTTTGCCGTCGATCCCGGCGATCCGCTGAGCTTTACGGTCAGCAGCGACTATCTGTTCCGCCACAGTGACAACGAAGTGCTGCGCTGGCGCATCGAGCAGGCGGGTCGTGTAGTAACGGAAGGAGAAGTGCCGCTGGATATCGCTCCACAGGGCCAGCAGCGGATCACGCTGCCGTCACCGCCAGCATTACAGGGCGAATGCTGGCTGAATATCGCGGTTCATCAGATTGACGCGACCCAATGGAGCGAAGCTGGCTGGCGTGTCGCCTGGCACCAATGGGCGCTGCCCTCATCGCTGGCGCTGCCATCAAAGCCGGAAAGCGGCGAAGCACCGGACCTGCATGATGATACCCGTGAGATTGTCATTACCCATCAGCAGCAACGCTGGCATTTTTCACGCCACAGCGGCGAACTGACGCAGTGGTTTGTGGATGAACAGCCCACGCTGCTTTCACCGCTTCAGGACTGCTTTATTCGCGCGCCGCTCGACAATGACATCGGCACCAGCGAAGCGGAACGGGTTGATCCCAATGCCTGGGTCGAGCGCTGGAAAGCGGCGGGTTATGACCAGATGAGCAGCCAGCTGGTGTCGATGACGGCGAATGCGTTGCCGCAGGCGGTGCAGATTGAAACGCTGCACAGCTGGCTCGCCAATGGCCAGATCGCCTTTATCAGCCGTAAACGTTATCTGATCAACGCGCAGGGTGAATTGCAGTTGCAGCTTTCCGTTGAGCAGTCGCGCGGATTGCCGCCGCCCGCGCGCATCGGATTACGCTGTGAGCTGACGCAGATACCACAACAGGTGAGCTGGCTCGGCCTGGGTCCGCATGAAAACTATCCCGATCGCCAGCTGGCCGCGCAGTTTTCCCGCTGGGAGCTGGCGCTGGATCAGCTCTCAACGCCTTATGTTTTCCCGGGTGAGAACGGTCTGCGCTGCGGCACCCGTCAGCTCGACAGCGGCAGCTGGCAGGTCAGCGGCGATTTCGCTTTCTCACTGAGCCGTTTCAGCCTGGAGCAGTTGCGGGAGGCATCACACCGCCACCATCTGCGTCCGGAAGCGGGCTGCTGGCTGCATCTGGATGCCTTTCACATGGGTGTCGGCGGCGATGACTCCTGGAGCCCCAGCGTCAGTCCTGAGTTTTTGCTGACTCAGCAGCGCTGGCAGGCTGAACTGACGATTTGCCAGCCGACGCGGGCAGCACTGTCTTCGGACGCCGGTAAAAGCGCTTCAGAAACAGCACATTAATTAGCACGACCACGGCGGTGGCAAAAAAGACCCAGCGGAAACCGGCCACCGCCGACACCGCGGCGCCCAGCAGCGGACCCGCGACATTGCCGAGATACATAAAGGACTGGTTGTAGCCGAAGATCCGGCCGGTAATGTTGTCACGCGAGTGACGCACCAGCAGCGTCTGCACCGCGGGCATCATCGCGCCATCGGCAAAGCCCAGCAGAAAACGTAATACCCCCAGCTGTGTCGTGCTGGTGACAAACGACATGGCGATAAACAGCAGCAGCGAGATGACCATCGTTGCCAGCAGGATACGCTGCGTGCCGATGCGATCGCCGAGCCGTCCCAGACGAGGTGCGGCCAGCAGCGCAGAGACGCCAGGCAGCGCGGCGATGACCCCGCTAAGAAAAGCGATATTCTCAGCGGTGGGTGCCAGTTCCCGCACAAAGAGCGTCAGGATCGGGTTCACCGATCCGTTGCACATCTGGATCACCATGGTGGTGAAAAAGAGGCAGAGCATCAGTTTTGGATTATCCAGCGAGCGGAAAACCTCGCGTCCGCTGAGCTTCTCCTTTTTACTCACCGGGGTATAACCGGTCTCCTTGATCAGGAACAGCGTCACCAGAAAGCTGACCATCAGCAGCGCTGCGGTGACAATAAACACCGTACGTAAACCGACCCAGTCTGCCAGCAGCCCGCCCAGCATCGGCCCCAGAATCACCCCACCAATCTGGCCGGTTGAGACACAGCTCAGCGCCCAGCCGCTGCGTTCACGCGGTACCTGAGCGGCCACCAGCGCCATGGCGTTAGGAATATATCCGGAGGTCAGCCCCATCAGGGCCCGCAGCAGCAGCAACTGCCAGGCTTCGGTGACAAAAGCCTGTAGCAGAATCACCACGCCCATGCCAAAAGCGGCGCGCAGCAGCATCAGCTTACGGCCTTTGCGATCGGCAAGACTGCCCCACAGCGGCGCTACGGCCGCCGAGACCACAAAGGTGATACTGAAGGTTAGACCCGACCAGAGGCTCAGTGATTCGCCACCGGTTATGCCAAGCTGCTCAAGGTAGAGCGGCAGAAACGGGATGATCTGGCTGATGGCCAGGCCGGTAAAAAAACAGCCAAACCAGACCGAGATCAGGTTTATCTTCCAGGGTTCTATAGTGCGTGGCATGAGCAGATATTTTAAAGAGAGGGAATGCTCAGTCTAACGCGGCTATTCTCAGCGTGACCGACAAAACATGGCACAAATGGCAAAAGACCGGATTCCTCTTTGATTCAGCGCAATCACCGGCGCAAATTTTCCAGCCCGCCGGGTTTTTAGCGCGAAGCACGCGGCCGGTAGTCTGCCCCGACGCGATCTTCCCTGACCCGGCTCGTCAATATAGAAAAATATGTCATTCTGTTACTGACAACTCTTCACCCCGCTTCTATGTTTAAAAAACCGCCAGCCGCGGCGGTGTGGCAATCTTTTTAATCGGCGCGACATCCTCCGCAAAAAACGGTGCAGACCGTCCGGCTACGCTGAGGCGAACCAGCTTATTTCATGGTTATACGCTCTTATGCTCAGGTGTAAGGGAGGGGGTCTTGTTTTAGCGGAGGTGGGTAATGAGAGTACAACCTAACAGCGCCAGCCGTGCTATCAGCGACTATTTTAACAGCCCGGACTGGCGAATACCGCCTGAGTCCGATCTGCTGGCCGTAATTCTGCGTGAAATAATGGAAGCGGGAGAACCCGCCACCAATAAAGTCCTTATTGCGCGGGTTATCGATAAACTGGAAGTGGAAGGCGACGAGACACAGTTGCAGCGTTATCGCACCCTGCTGGCGCAGTTGATCGACACGCAGCCGGAGGCGTAAACCCACCACCTACTTCACCCAGCGCAATTTATCCGCTTCACTGATGCTGGCCCGTCCGCTGCTGCGCTGAAACAGGCACAGCTCCCGTCCACGCTTATTTTTCATCTGCGGCTGGGGATAGCGTCCTTCCAGCAACAGTGCGCTGTAGCCGGTGTTGTCGTCATACTCGATCGCCTCGCCCAGCACCTTTACTTTGCTCAGATGACTGGCGTTAATGCAGGCCTGCACCATCACCTGACGGCTCTTTTGCCAGGCCTCTTCACTGGAAGCCTGCGCCAGTGTGCTGCTGAGTAACAATACGGGCAGAAGTGCCCCGATTATGCGTTTCATCTTCTCTGCTCCTGTTACAGCCTGAAGCCGCTAAAAAAATTCCCGCCGGGGCGGGAATAAACAAGACGAGCACTATCTATTGTGTGACGAGGAAGTTTCTTAAACGCGCTGCTATCCTCGCCTGCCGTTATGACAAACCTATGACATCTTTGCGGTTAACCACAATAAACTGAGCTGATATTGCCATTTTTGTCAGCCAGAAAGTTCAGCCGGTTAAGGTTGAAGTCCATGGTGACGGCAGAATTATAGGGAATGGCGCGGACCTTCTGTTCGAAGTGCTGACCCTGCAGCGCGGTTAACGGTTTGCCGACATAATTCTGAAACTGAGAGGCACCACAGCGGTCAGCTTCGGGATCGTGCGCCACACTGGCGGTATCGGGCTTAGAGGCAGATTGACAGGCGGTTAATGCAAACAGCCCCACTACCAGCAGCCCTTTTCCATAAAATTTCACGTTGATTCTCCTGTTGGACGTGTAAAACCCTGCCCCAAGAGTAGCAAAGCGCACCTGCTGACCTGAACCCCTAAAAAGTAAAGTTGTTACAGCAGCATTAAACGGATCGCGGCACAGATCATTTTTTAAGATTAATCGCACTCATTGCCTAAAAAAAGCACACCAGGAAACTACAATATTAAGAATAGTCTTAGTCCTGTGGAGGTCATGATGGAACTGATTATTTTTGTCGTCTGCGCAATGCTGATGACCGCCGTGGCGGTCAAAGTCCGTTAAACGGGTTCAGACTGGTTCTGCGCGGTTCTTTCCAGAAGCGTACTGAATGCAGCCAGCGGCATCGGTCGACCGAGGAAGTAGCCTTGCCCCTCTTCGCACGAGAGCTGTTTTAGCTGGTTCAGCTGCGCTTCTGTCTCAATTCCCTCAGCCGTAATTGTCAGGGCAAAGGCGCGTGCCAGCGCAATAATCCCCGCGACCACTGATTGCGCCTGCTGCGACTCCGGGAAATCTTTCATCCAGGAGCGATCGATCTTCAGCCCATTAAACGGGAAGGTTTTCAGGTAGCCCAGGGCAGCATAGCCGGTGCCGAAGTCATCAACGGTTAACCTTACCCCGAGTGACCGTAAACCCTGCATCACCTCAAGCGCATGCTGCGGATGTTCAAAGGTCACGTTCTCCGTGATCTCCAGCTCCAGCCGGGTAGCCGGCAGGCCGCTTTTCGCCAGCACATCTGCAACCCGCTGTACTAAATCGCTGGTGCGGAACTCCATTGGCGAAATATTAACCGAAACATAGCGATCGCCCCCCCACCCCAGCGCATCCTCACACGCCCGCATCAACACCCAGTCGCTGATGGTGGCGATGAGACCGCTCTCTTCCGCCAGCGGAATAAAGTGATCGGGGGTAATCCACTCATCCGGCGCAATCTGCCAGCGAATCAGCGCCTCGGCACCCGCCAGCTGACCCGTCAGCAGTTGATAACGGGGCTGATAGTGCAGGCGAAATTCATTGTTCTTCAGCGCTTTCTCAATCCGCCGCGCCATTTCACGCTTATCCTCACGCTGACTGGCCATCTCATTGGCATACCAGACCCATTGATTGCGTCCCGCTTCACGTGCTTCATTCAGGGCGATATCCGCCATTTGCAGCAGCGCTTCCGGATGGCTGGCATCCTGCGGTACACAGGCAATCCCCATGCTGACGGTGAGATAGTGGACATGCTGGCCGGTGCTGATGGGCTGCTGAACCTCATGCACCAGCTGAGCACAACGCTGATCGACCCGCTCACGGTTCGTTTCACGCAACACCAGCACAAACTCATCGCCACTCAGCCGCGCCACCAGCTCCTGCGGGCCGATACAGCGCTTCAGACGCTGCGCTATCTGGCTCAGCACCTCATCGCCCGCCGCATGGCCCCAGGTTTCATTAATCGGCCTGAACTGATCGAGATCGAGGGTAATCAGCGTCAGCGGCGCAGCGCCATCGGGCAGTTCAAGGTGTAGCGTCAGAAACTCCTGCAGCTGTACGCGGTTCGACAGGCCGGTTAAGACGTCATGACGCGACAAAAAATGAATGCGCGCCTCGGCTTCCATGCTCTGAGTGATGTCCGATACCGTGCCGCGAAACCCGATACGTCGCGTGTCATGCCAGATTGTTTTCGCGACCAGCTGGCCGATACGGCGGTTGCCGTGCGCCGACATAAACTGACAGCGCAGTGGCATCTGTTGCCCCTCCTCCTCCTGACGCTGCAGCCAGGCGACCAGCGAATGGCTGGGATGCGTCAGCAGGTGATCGATGTGACGGCCCAGCCAGTGTGTAATATCGTGGCCGGTCACGGTTTGAAAGCGCGCTGACAGGTAAATCAGGCGGCCCTCTCCATCCGTTTCCCAGATCCAGTCTGACGCCGCCTCAGCGAGATCGCGAAACCGCGCTTCACTGTTGGCCAGCTCCTGCTGACTGATCGCCAGCAGGGCAAAGCGCCGGTCAGAGAGAATCGCATTGGAGAGCGCATGGCGGCTTACGCGATGGGTGATAATGCCAATAATGATCGCCATGAGCATCAGCAGTGGTAACAGAAACCAGACCAGGCCCATGCCAGGCATCTTTGGCGTCCAGCGCAGCACAATCAGATCGCCACCGGGTAACGGTTGCACCATCCGCGGTTCTCGCAGGGCATCCCCTGCACTGACGGGCAGGCGCAGTTCGCGCACATCCAGCGTGGCGCCCAGCGCCTGTAATTTGGCAGGCGTGAACAGATTCACAAACACCATGACTGACGCTGGCCCCGCCATTGGCGGCATATTCGTCAGTTTGCCGCTGCCGATGGGGGCGGCAACCACAATGGCGGGCAGATGATTAATCAGCGCATCACGGGTTATCGCCGCGTCGTTGCGCTGACGTGCCGCCGCAATCAGCGCTGGAGTCTCTTTTCCCAGCCAGGCTTCCAGCGGCGTATCCACCAGTTGCCCATTAATGACGCTGTACGTGGTGCGACCGTTGCCGTCGACCACGAACACGCCCTCATAGTGATACTCTTCGTAGAGGCCCGGACCAAAGTTCTCTTCGTCATAAGCCCAGACTTTGTTGACCCTGACATGGAGATTACGCCAGGCTTCGCCCCAGAACGCATAGTCCCGGATATCCGTGACCATCGACTCCTGACGATTTTTCCACGCCTGCTGCATCAGCATCTGGTCATGCTCAATCGATAAGCTGTTTTGCCGCTGCGCAATCGTCAGTACCATCAGCATCGAGAGCACCAGCACGCCAAACAGCAGCAGCGAAAGTGTGCGCAGGCTGCGCCGCGTAAAGCGGACAGTGCGATCTTCAGCGGCATGTCTGAATGGAGGCAAGGGTGGCGCCGGAGGGTTAGAAGTCATTAAGAGTGCTCACTACACAGTCAGAGTTTGAGATGACGGGCCTGCAATACAACATGCAGTGCTGACCAGATTAGTTTCCTCAGTTATCGGCGCGCGCGCGCGGGTGTTTAGTCTGCGGTTAACATTTTGCGCTTAAATATTGTGTTACAGGCTGACTCGACAGCGATCTGGTGCATTGCTACTATGCGCTAACCTTCGCTGGCAGAGTCGCCTATGAATACCAATTCCGACAGAGTGACACTGACGCTGTTCTACGTCGGCAGCTTTGTGGTCTATTACCTGGTTACCATGCTGATTACGCTGTTCCCTAATTACAGCGTGCTGCGTAATGACGGCCTGCTGGTGCCGGTGCTCTGCCTGTTCGAATTTGCTGTTATCTATCCGCTATACCGCTTTTACTGCCAGCGCCGCACCGACCTGCCGCTGGGTGAACTCTGCACGCTGCAGACTCTGCTGTTTACTGGCGCGCTGTTTGTTCTGATGGCCGCACAGATGCAGTTCATGCAGCCGGAAGGATGGCTGGTGATGCAGGCCCAGCAGGGACGTAATTCGCTGCTGATCCTGCTGCTCACCGCCGTGCTGCTGGCGCCGGTGTTTGAAGAGGTGCTGTTCCGCGGTTTTCTGTTGCAGGGCTTTTTGCTGTGGGCGCCGCGAAGTCGCTTCGCCTGTATGCTGCTGACCTCACTGCTGTTTGCGGTGATGCATACGCAGTATGTGCACTGGCAGACCCTTATCGCCCTGACGCTGTTTTCGCTACTGCTCTGTTATGCCCGGCTGCGGAGTAACAGTCTGGCGCTGCCCATCTTCCTGCACACGCTGAATAACCTGATTGCGCTGCTGCCCGCCTGGTATTTCGCAGGCTAGCGCCAGGCCCGCCCTTTCTGACACACCTTACAGACCGCCGCATCACCCCCTGGCTGGCGGACCATAGCTCACGCTGACAATGCTGCCCCGGCACGTTTGTCTATACTGGATGTTAAAAAGGGATAAAAAGCACCACAGTCCGGACCACCAGACCGTGTAAAGGAGAGGATCTATGTTGATAGGATTTGTGTTGTTAGTGAGCGCATGCGGCTACGATGCCTGCGAGGCGCTGCCGGTATCAGAGCGCATCTATCCGACGAAGGTCGACTGTGAAACGATGGCGAACCGCATTCATAAAGTCAGACCGAATGTGGTACTGCTGTGCGGCGAAGTACATCGCTAATTCAGGGCCAGGTTCAATAAAGCAGGGCTGTAACGTTGCAAGCTGACGCTTTAGCGTACAAAATATAAGCTGTTGTTAACCATTATCGTTGTGAATCCCATGAAAACATCACGCCCCCGTCGTCCTGGTGGACGCTGGGTTTACTATCTTTTGTATGATGGCATTCTGTGGCCCTGCCCCGTCCGATGGGAGTGGGAGAGCAGCTATGGCGGCTGGTTGCCATTTTACTACACGCCAACCTTTGAGTTTGTGGTGGGCGATCCCCGCAAGGCTTATCGCATTGCGCGCAGCGATGTGCGGGCTAAAAGGCGCGAGGATGCCTTTGTCTGAGTGCGTTTATCGCCACGGCAGCCATGAGGCAGTAAGCAGATAGTGAACCGCTTCCAGCACAATAATCACCATTAATAATATGCCCAGCGTGTGGCGGCCAATCCCCTTCATCTGTTCAGGCCCAGATCATGGCAGCCCAGCGGATCAGCAGCAGCGCGCCACAGATGCACAACAGAACCAGCACCATCTTCCAGTACTTTTTGGCTGCCCGGTATCTTGTCACCTCAGTTTCCTCTGTTCAGAAAGCGAAGATGCGCCAGAAGGCGCATCTGTTCCGGTCAGCAACAGGACCGGTGAGGCATAGCATAACGCCCGGGCCGCCAAAAGGCGACCCGTTACCGGCATCAGTTGTTCAGGGTGTAATCCAGCGTAATTTCCGCATTCAGTACCTGAGAAACCGGGCAGCCCGCTTTGGCTTTATTGATGATCTCGTCGAAGGTCGACTCATCAATGCCTGGCAGCGAGATGGTGCTGGTCAGTGCCACTTTGGTGATGGCAAAGCCATCGCCTTTTTTATCCAGCGACACGTCGGCCGTGGTATCAATGCTTTCCGGCGGATGACCCGCGTTGCCCAGCATCAGCGACAGCGCCATAGAGAAACAGGCTGCATGCGCCGCACCAATCAGTTCTTCCGGGTTGGTGCCTTTGGCGCCTTCAAAACGGGTGTTAAAGCCATAAGGCTGCTGGCTCAGCACGCCGCTCTCGGTGCTGACGGTGCCTTTGCCTTTGATATCGCCTTCCCAATGCGCTGAACCTTTCTTATGAATGGTCATGTCGTTCCTCCTGTTGGTAAAGAAGCTAAGTATAGACAATACATTCATTTTCGCAGGCTCAACTCACCGCGCGGGGACGTGGCGGTGTGCTCTGCGGTGCCAGTAACGCTTCCGCCTGCACCAGCGAATCGCGGGTGATTTCACCGATCGACTTCGCGCCGGTCAGGGTCATGGCAACGCGCATCTCTTTTTCAATCAGCGTCAGCAGGTTTTCTACGCCGCGCTGACCGTGGGTTGCCAGCGCATAGATAAATGCCCGTCCCAGCAGCACGCTGTCTGCGCCCAGCGCAATCATCCGCACCACATCCAGCCCGTTGCGAATGCCACTGTCCGCCAGAATCGCGATGTCACCTTTTACCGCATCGGCAATGGCTGGCAACGCACGCGCCGAGGAGAGCACACCATCCAGCTGGCGTCCGCCGTGATTAGAGACCACGATGCCATCGGCGCCAAAGCGCACCGCATCACGCGCATCTTCCGGATCGAGAATGCCCTTGATCACCATCGGTCCATCCCAGAACTCGCGGATCCACTCCAGATCGCGCCACGAGATAGAGGGATCGAAGTTGTTCGCCAGCCAGCCGATGTAATCTTCCAGCCCGGTAGGCTTGCCCAGATAAGTGGAGATATTCCCCAGATCGTGGGGACGCCCCTGCAGACCCACATCCAGCGCCCACTGTGGATGGGTGACCGCCTGCCAGTAACGACGCAGCGCCGCGTGATTGCCGCTCATCCCGGAGTGCGCATCGCGATAGCGCGCGCCCGGCGTGGGCATATCCACGGTAAACACCAGCGTAGAGCAACCGGCGGCTTTGGCGCGCTCCAGCGCATTGCGCATAAAGCCGCGGTCACGCAGCACATAGAGCTGGAACCACATGGGACGCTTAATCTGCGGGGCCACCTCTTCAATCGGGCAGACCGAGACCGTCGACAGGGTAAACGGAATGCCTTTCAGGTCTGCCGCGCGCGCCGCCTGCACTTCACCCCGGCGGGCATACATGCCGCACAGGCCGACCGGTGCCAGCGCAACCGGCATCGACAGGGTTTCATTGAACAGTTTGGTTTCAAGACTCAGTTCCGACATGTTTTTCAGAATGCGCTGGCGCAGCGCCACATCCGAGAGATCCTCGACGTTACGACGCAGGGTGTGCTCGGCATAGGCACCGCCATCAAGATAGTGAAACAGGAACGGCGGCAGGATACGTTGCGCGGCCGCGCGATAGTCACTGGCAGCGGAGATAATCATCAGTCAGATTCCTTTGGGTTGCGTGTGTCGTTATCCGGTAAGCGGGTGATGCGCGCCTGACGCGCTTCATCTTCATGCAGGCTTTTCATGGTGGTGTGCACGAATCCCAGATGCTGCATCGCCGCCTGGCGCGCAGCTTCGGCATCGCCCGTGAGGATCGCATCAAGCAGCGCCTGATGCTGTTCAGTCAGGCGGGCGAAAATCGCGGGCTGGGTATACATGCGCTGACGGCTCTGCATCACCGACGATTGCAGCAGCTCAAAAAACCCACGCATGGTCTGCAGCAGCACCACGTTGTGCGACGCCTCGGCAATCGCCAGATGGAAGCGTACATCCGCCTGGGCGGCGAGATCGGGATCGTCACTCTCTTTCAGCTTCAGGGTGGCGTCGAAAGCGTACTGCAGCTTCTCTTTGTCGGCGTCGGTGGCGCGCAGTGCAGCGTGCCAGGCGGTGCTGGCCTCGATGGCATGGCGCGCTTCCAGAATGTCGTAGCGGTAGTCGGGATCGTCGCGCAGCAGCTGGCGAATTGGCTCGACGATGCGCTGTTCCGACCAGGGCGCCAGCTGCTGCCGGATCCAGGTGCCGCCGCCGCGTCGGCTAATCAGCATGCCGTTGCTGATCAACTGCTGTATCGCTTCACGCAGCGAGGAGCGGGAGACGCCAAGCTCCGCAGAGAGCTGCCGCTCGGCGGGCAGGCGCATGCCCGACTCGAGCTGATGTTCGGTGATATAGGCCCGCAGGCGCATCACCAGCGGATCGGCATTACTGCTCATGGGATCATCCAGGGGAAGACGTAGGCCTGAAGCGTGGTTATCACACCGACCATACAGGTGAAAATCAGGCTGTGTTTAACGGTAAACCGGAACAGATCAGACTCTTTGCCCACCAGCCCGACCGCCGCACAGGCGATGGCGATCGACTGCGGCGAGATCATCTTACCGGTCACGCCACCGGTGGTGTTGGCCGCCACAAGCAGAATATCGGAGACGCCAATCTGCTGCGCGGTCGTGGCCTGTAAAGCGGCAAACAGCGCATTCGATGAGGTGTCTGATCCGGTCAGGAAGACGCCCAGCCAGCCCAGGAACGGTGAGAAGAAGGTAAAAGCGTGGCCGGTGTGCGCCAGCGCCAGTGCCAGCGTCGCAGACAGCCCGGAGTAATTCGAGATAAAGGCAAAGGCCAGCACCATCCTGATGGAGTAGATCGGTAGCGCCAGCTCTTTCAGCGTTTCACCAAAAGTCTGCAATGCTGCCTTTGGCTTCATGCGCAGGAAAATCATCGCCATGATCGCCGCAATTAAAATAGCGGTGCCGGTGGCGGAAACCAGATCCAGCTTAAAGATGGCCGGATAAGGAGTTGCAGTGCCGACCACGGGCGGCATCCGCGCCACCAGCTCATTCAGCATCGGCACCGGCATAGCCAGCACCCACTCATAGAGCGCACCGCCTTTGGCGAACAGCGCTTTAAACGGCGGGATACTCCAGAGCGTGACGGTGGCGGTGAGAAACAGGAACGGCATCCAGGCGCGGATCACCTGCCCCAGCCGATACTTCTGCGGTGGCAGCAGCGGATCGCCCTGTTTCGCCTCTGCATCGGCAAAGCGGAAGATGCGCACCGGTTTCCAGACCCGCAGGAACAGCGTCAGCGAAATCAGCGAGGCGAGCGACGAGATAATATCGGGCAGCTCCGGACCCAGGAAGTTGGAGCTGAGGAACTGGGCAATGGCAAACGATCCACCTGCCACCACCACCGCCGGCCAGGTCTCTTTCACTCCGCGCCAGCCATCCATGATCGCCATAATCCAGAACAGCACAATCAGGGTGAGCAGCGGCAGCTGACGTCCGGCCATCTGGCCGATGGCAAAACTGTCCAGCCCGGTCACCTGCCCCGCCACAATAATCGGGATGCCCATCGCGCCAAAGGCCACTGGCGCGGTGTTCACAATCAGGCAGAGCCCGGCGGCGTAGAGCGGATTAAAGCCGAGTCCCACCAGCAGCGCGGCGGTAATCGCCACCGGCGCACCAAAGCCCGCAGCCCCCTCCAGAAACGCCCCGAACGAGAAGCCAACAATCAGCATCTGCAGACGCTGATCGGGAGTAATCGACAGGATAGAGGCGCGGATAATGTCGAACTGGCCGGTTTTGACTGAGATCTTGTAGACGAACACCGCGGCGACAATAATCCAGGCAATCGGCCACAAGCCATAGAGAAAGCCATACACCACAGCGGCCAGCGCCTGTGCAACCGGCATCTGATAGAGAAACAGCGCCACCAGCAGTGCCAGCACCACGGTGGTGGTGGCCGCCAGGTAGCCTTTCATCTTCAGCTTAATCAGCGCAAAGAAGAAAAAGAGAATCGGGATCAGTGCGATCAGGCTTGAAAGCCAGATATTACCCAGCGGATCGTAGTTTTGTTGCCAGATCTGCATGCCAGTATCTCCAGAGGAAAAGGTGACGTGGCACGCAGCCGCAACGCTGGTGCCATCTGCCCCGGATTGGTCAGACCAAACCGTTATGTCGGGGCTTATGGCAACAGATAGTTAACGCATTGTTAACCTATGGCAACAGAAGATGCGCGAATTTTCCCGGAGTGTGAACCAGAGAAAAATATTGCCGGGATTGGTCGGACCAAAATCAGCGATTCACCTCCGGAAAGGCGTGCTGATAGCTGCGCGGATGGAAACGCAGATTTAGCACGATTAACAGCAGCGTGACCGCCGCCTGCAATAACCAGACGCTGGTGAAGTGACCGGTGAGCGCATGCAACTGCCCGGCGATAAACGGCATGCTGCCCGCGATAATAAAGCCGACGCCCTGCATAAAAGCCACCAGCCGCGCGCCAGCCTGCGGCTGCTCCAGATGATCCAGCGCCAGCACCAGCGCCAGCGGAAATGCCCCGCCCAGCCCGAAGCCCGCAATCCCCGCCCAGAGCCACGGCGCCAGTTGTGGCGCAAACAGGAAACCGAGCATGCCGCTGAACTGCATCGCCAGTGTCAGCAGCAGCAGCGGACGGCGATCGCGGCCCCGCGCCAGCAAGGGCAGCAGCAGCGCACCCGTGACCTGACAGCCGATCATCATGCCAAGCAGTGAACCGCCCGCCTGCGCGCTCCAGCCGAGTTGATGATAAAAATCGGGCAGCCAGGCGACACAGATGGCATATCCGCCGTTCACCAGACCAAAGCTCAACGCCAGCGTCCAGGCGCGGGTTTTCCGCCACAGCGAAGGCAGAGCGGCGGCCTCCGTCCGGGCTGCACGTGGGGTGGTGATAAACAGCCAGAGCAGGATGGCCAGCACCGCCGGCAGCGCCCAGCTGCTCAGTGCGCCCTGCCAGCCAAGCTGCCCATTCAGCCACGGCGAGATCGCCGCGCCAATCCCACCGCCGCCCATCAGCGCCGCTGCCCACAGTCCGGTCACGCCGGCACTGCGGCTGCCAAAGCGCTGACGGATCAATCCCGGCATCGCCATCTGCACAATGCCAATGCCCGCCCCTCCCGGCACAGTACTCAGCACCAGCCAGCCTCCATCAGCCACAAACAGCCGACTCACCAGCGCCAGCAACAGCAGTAACAGGCCACCCAGCAGCAGTTTACGTACCGCAAAGCGCTGCATCAGCGGGGCGCTGACTAACGCGATGGCACCCATCATCATCATCGGCACCGCAGGCAACAGCGAGGCCGCCAGCGGCGACAGACCGATGCTCTGCCGCAGCTCGCCGAGTAACGGACTGACCGAGGTCATCAGCGGTCGCATATTGAGCCCGGCCAGCACCAGCGCCGCCAGCAGCAGGTTGTTCTCTCTCTTCATCTGAGATCCACACAGTTAAAAGTTGCCAGCCTGGCAGCAGTCGTTACTATCTGGAAATGAAATATTACTCTGCCTGGTAGTGGAAATATGAATCGTCAGCCGATGTTTACTCCGCAGCAGCTGCTCAGCTTTGTCGCGGTGTGCGAAACCGCCAGCTTTACCCGCGCCGCCGACCGGGTGCACCTGTCGCAGTCCACCGTCAGCCAGCAGGTGCGGCGGCTGGAGGAGATGGTCGGCAAAGAGCTGCTGAACCGCTCCTCGCATCAGGTGCAGATCACCGAAGAGGGCGAGAAACTCTTAGGCTACGCCCGGCGGATTATCGCCCTGAATGGGGAAGCGCACGATGTGCTGAGTGACCAGTGGCGCGACGGCGTGCTGCGTCTTGGCGTGCCGGAAGATTTCGCCGCGCCCACGGCCGGTCTGCTGGCACACTTCAGTCGCGACCATCCGCAACTTCGGCTGGACGTGATGAGCGGCATGCAGGTGGAGCTGCGGCGCGCCTGGCAGCGTGAAGAGCTCGACATCATGCTGATTAAGCAGCCCTACGGCGAGCGTCCGCTGGCATCGCGTCCTGAACCCCTGCTGTGGCTCGATAGCGCAGAGTGGCCCTGCTTTGAGCAGACGCCGGTACCGCTGGTGCTGTTTCCCCAGCAGGGGCTCTATCGCGATGAGGTATGTCAGACGCTCGATGCACTGGGCCGTAGCTGGCGCATTAGTTACAGCAGCGCCAGCCTTGTCGCGCTGGCCGCCGCCAGTGCGCAGGGTCTGGGGCTGACGTTACTGCCTGCCAGCTGTCGCCTGCCGCAACATCGGGTACTGGGCCCGGAACAGGGTCTGCCGGTGATTGATACCTTCGAACTGGCGCTGTTCTGTCGTGATCCGCAGGATCCGCTGCAGCGCGAGCTGGCGCAATCTCTGGCCACCTTCAGCCAGCTGCGCTGGCAGTGAGATATCGAATAGTCGTCAGTGGAAAATAACGCAGCAGGGTGGAGCGTCGTTTGTCAGATTAAGACCTTGTTCACTTTGCAGGAGCCTCTGATGCCTATTTCCTCTTCGCCGAGCCGCCGTGATTTCCTTGGCCAGATCGTCCGCTGGACCGCCGCAGGCGGCTTGCTGGCCGCCGGTCTCGGCCAGCCGAGTGCCGCCACGCCATCACCTTTGTCCTCCACCAATCCCGACCAGCCCGCCGCCCTGCCCCGGCAGGATCACTATCTGCTGCGCAATGTGCGGCTGGAGGAGGGCTTTATCCGTGAGGATGATGAGATCGTTGCGACCCGGACCGGGCGTTACGACATCAGCGTGCGCGACGGTAAAATTGACCAGCTGACACCCGCCGGCCAGGGTGACAGCACCCTGCCGTCGTGGGATGCACAGGATGCCCTGCTGCTGCCCGCCACCCAGGATATGCATATCCACCTTGATAAAACCTTCTACGGCGGCCCGTGGCAGGCTCCGCGTCCCCGTCAGGGCAAAACCATCATGGACATGATTGCGCGTGAACAGGTGCTGATTCCGCAACTGCTGCCGCACTCTCAGGCGCGCGCCGAAGGGTTAATCGCCCTGCTGCACGCCAAAGGCACCACCCGCGCCCGCAGCCATTGCAATATCGATCCGGTCAGCGGCCTGCAAAGTCTGGAGCATCTGCAGGCGGCATTAGCCCGTCACCCCGCCTTTCCCTGCGAGATTGTTGCCTTTCCACAGCATGGCCTGCTGCACTCGCAGGTCGATGGGCTGATGCGCGAGGCGATGCAGCACGGCGTTGAGTATGTCGGCAGCCTGGACCCCACCAATGTCGATGGTGCCATGGAGAAGTCACTGGATGCGATGTTCCAGATTGCGCTCGACTACCAGCGCGGCGTGGATATACATCTGCATGAAACCTCACCTGCTGGCGTGGCGGCGATTCAGTACATGATTGACACCGTGGCAAAGAATCCGGCGCTGAAGGGCAAAGTGACGCTGAGCCACGGTTTTGCACTGGCGACCCTGTCCGGCAGTACGCTGGATAAGATGATCGCAGGGCTGGCGGAGCAGCAGTTCAGCGTCGCCTCTACGCTGCCGATCGGCAAGCTGACCATGCCGATTCCGCAATTACAGGCAGCGGGCGTGAAGGTGATGACCGGTACCGACAGCGTTATCGATCACTGGTCACCGTTTGGCACCGGCAGCATGCTGGAAAAAGCGAACCTCTATGCGCAGCTCTATCGGGGATCGGATGAGTTCTCGCTGTCGCGGGCGCTGGCGATCGCCACAGACGATCGGCTGCCGCTGACAGCCCAGGGTGAACGCCAGTGGCCTGCACCGGGCGATGAAGCGAGCATGATGCTGGTAGCGGCGAGCTGTTCCGCCGAAGCCGTGGCACGGATTTCGCCGGTCGTCGCGACGTTCTCGCGCGGTAAACCGGTGTTTGCGCTGGCCCCGGCCTGAAACAGCAGGACTGCGGACAAAAACGCCGGGAGCGTTTTTGAACAACGCAACGCGTTGGCCCGGCTACGGGCGCACCTCAGGGATGAGGTGCGTACTAAAAACGCCGGGAGCGTTTTTGAACAACGCAAAGCGTTGGCCCGGCTACGGGCGCACCTCAGGGACGAGGTGCGTAATCGCCCGCGCTGAGCCTGCCAGGGATGGCGGTTTTGCGTCTTTGCGGAGGGCGTATGCTCCCTCAAGCCTGCTCTGCGGCTAACGCATACCTGCTCAGGATTTGCCAGAAGCGACCTTACTGCCCAAACCTGTCCCCTGATACGCCCCCCAAAAACAACAGAGCCTCCACAAGGGAGGCTCTGCATTTACCTGAGCGGAGTGCGGGTTACGCGCTTTTGGCCCATTTATCATTCGACATTAGTTCCATTGCCAGCGCGTATAAGCGACGATCTTCCTGATCACAGGGCTCATCTTCCGCATAACACGCAATCATCGAAGCGATCTTATCAGCCGATAAGCTCTCTCCATGAACATGCAGTGTCAGTACGGCGCGGCCTACTATTTTAAGCACATTTTCATGTGGTCCCTGGATGCGATTACTCAATGCAAATACCCTCTACCGGTCGTTGTACCAGGAATATGGCGCGCTAAATATAAAGCAATTAGCTCAGGATTTTTATCGGCACCAGTGGTGATATTTTTTAATGATTAATTCTATTACTGGAGTAGTAGTTAAGGATTTATCTGATTAACAATGAAATAAATATTAAAAAACGGCTACTTATCAAATAATCACTGGCCTCAAAAGATCGTCACCCTGGAACAATCACATGGAGTCGGAGTTAATCTATAAAAATAAACCACCTTTTTCCCGTAAACTTCAGTCTATTCCTAAGCCCTCTGACAGATATAGTTTCATACTGCTAACCATCGAGGTTCCCGTTGCTGTCAGGCGTGCTTTCTGCCAGACTTGCCCCGCAATAATGCCCTACACTTTCAGCCTCAGAGGCCGCGCCCGTGACCGCTTTTTCTACCCTCAATTCGCTTCCCGACAGCCAGCTCGAAAACCTGCGCGAGATGGGCTACACCAGCATGACGCCCGTGCAGGCCGCCACGCTGCCCGCCATTCTGCAGGGACGCGACGTGCGCGCGCAGGCGAAAACCGGCAGCGGTAAAACGGCTGCCTTTGGTATTGGTTTACTGCACCATATCGACAGCGCCCGCTTTCAGACCCAGGCACTGATTCTCTGTCCGACCCGTGAACTGGCGGATCAGGTAGGCAATGTGCTGCGCCAGCTGGCGCGCTTCACCCGCAACATCAAAGTTCTCACTCTGTGTGGCGGACAGCCGATGAGCGCACAGCGTGATTCGCTGGTGCATCCACCCCATATCGTGGTCGGCACGCCGGGTCGTATCCTCGACCACATCAACCGCGAAAACCTCAAGCTGGACCAGCTCAGTACGCTGGTACTGGATGAAGCCGATCGGATGCTGGAGATGGGTTTCCTGAATGATATGGAAACGATCATTGAGGCGACACCCGCCTCGCGCCAGACGCTGCTCTTTTCCGCCACCTGGCCAGACGGCATTACGGCTATCAGCACCCGCTTTCAGCGTGATGCGCTGAGCGTGGTGACAGAAGATGTCAGCGAACTGCCTTCAATCGATCAGCAGTTTTTCGAAGCCAGCCACAATGAAAAACTGGGTCTGCTGATAGCCCTGCTCAGCGATCGCCAGCCCTCATCCTGTGTGGTCTTCTGCAACACCAAACGTGAATGTGATGATGTCGCCGCGGCGCTTAACGCGCGTGATATCAGCGCCCTGCCCTTGCATGGCGATCTGGAGCAGCGCGATCGCGAACGCGTGCTGATCCGCTTCGCTAACGGTAGTGGTCGCGTGCTGGTCGCCACCGATGTCGCTGCACGCGGACTCGACATCAAATCGCTGGCGATGGTGGTTAACTATCAGCTCGCCTGGGACCCTGAAATTCACCTGCACCGCATTGGTCGTACGGCACGTGCGGGCGAACATGGCGTCGCGGTCAGCCTGGTTGCTGCCGATGAGATGGCTCGCGCGCATGCGCTGGAAGATTTCCTGCAGCAGAAGCTGCCGTGGGTCTCTGCCAGCACGCTGAAAAAGGGCAGCAGCAAGCCGCTGCCTGCAGCTATGATGACCTTGTGCATTGATGGTGGCCGTAAAGCTAAGATACGTCCGGGAGATATTCTGGGCGCGCTGACGGGTGAAGCGGGTTATCGCGCGGAGCAGATCGGCAAAATTGTCCTGACGCCGACCCACGCCTACGTGGCGATTGAAGCGAATCAGGCCAAAAATGCGCTGGTGAAACTCAAGCAGGGCAAAATCAAAGGCAAAACCTGCCGGGCGATTCTGCTGAAGGACTAAATAAAACGGGCGAGGAAATTACCTCGCCCGGTTTGTTACGGCTCTTCGATTTGGGTCACATGCAGCGTGGTTTTATCCCCTTTACCCTGTACCTTGCCACTGACGCGTACTTTGTCTTCTGCGGTGTAGGTTTTACCACCAAAGGTCTTCTTCGGCGCGATAATCGGTAAGGTACCGGTGTTGTCACGGAACTGATACCGTTCGCCCTGCTCTTTCTTCACGATGTAACCTTCCAGCGTCACATATCCGCCCTGACGGAAATCGCGGATCTGATCAATGTGCGTCTGACCGGTATCTTCTGAACCTTTATAGCCGGCATCCTGCTTGTGTTGCGGCGGCGGCGTATCGCCTGCTTTGTATCCACCCTCTTCGGCCGAAACACCCGCACTCATCATCACCAGCAACGACGCCAAAATTACTTTTTTCATTTCACACTCCTTTATTGGAAAGGTGTCCATGTTGAACCTTCAGGGTTAATCCTGGCACATTAATTGGCGTCCGTTTTATTTCACCCTTCTCTTCTCACCTTTTTTCGATTGCTGCCGATAACCTGTTCACACCCTATTTCACCAGCTGCGTTAATGCAGAGGCAACCATGGATAATTTTCAGAAAGAGATCGATGAAAGAGCGAACCTCGCGTTATCGAACAAGTTTGAGCTGCTGCTGTTTCGCTTAGGTTCCGATCAGCTGAAAGGCAAGTCTGAACTGTTTGGCATTAACGTCTTCAAGCTGCGTGAAATTGTGCCGATGCCCACTATCACCAAAGCCGCAGGCATGCGTTCGCCGCTGCTGGGTATGGCAAGTATTCGTGGCCAGTTCATTCCGGTCATCGACCTGCCTGCCGTGGCGGGTTGTGTGCCGGAAACCGGTCTTAACCTGCTGCTGGTCACCGAGTATGCCCGTAACACTCAGGCGTTTGCCGTGGAGTCAGTTGAGAACATTGTGCGTCTCGACTGGAGCCAGGTGCATACCGCCGAAGCCGGTATCGGCGGCCGCAACATTACCAGCATCGCCTGCCTGGACAGTGACAAGCAGAGCAACGAGCTGGCGATGGTGCTGGACGTTGAGCAAATCCTGTATGACATCATCCCATCAGTGCGCGGCGTCGAACCGGAAGCGGCCAGACCGCGTGCCTTCAACTACCGCCCAGGTGCAGTGGCGATTGTGGCAGAAGATTCCAAAGTCGCGCGTCAGCTGCTGGAGCAGGGCCTGAAGAGTATGGGCATTCCGGCGCTGATGTTTAACACCGGTCTCGATGCATGGGAAAAAATTAAATTGATGAGCCAGGAAGCGCAGGCTGCCGGCGAATCGATTCACGACAAAATCGCCCTGGTGCTGACCGATCTGGAAATGCCAGAGATGGATGGTTTTACGCTGACCCGCAACATCAAGCGTGACCCGATCCTCAAGGCTCTGCCGGTCGTTATTCACTCTTCACTCTCTGGCAGCGCCAACGAAGATCACGTGCGCAAAGTGGGTGCCGACGGCTATGTAGCGAAGTTTGAGTTGAATGAGCTGTCAGACGTGATTTTCAACGTTCTGGATACTGCCCGCTAAGCGAATGCGGGCCGCCAGGAATGCCCCGGCACGCTTTTACATTTTAGCCAGCGGAATGGCTGACCTGACCAGGAACCGACTATGCACATTGAAACTGTACCCGTTACGCCTGCACCTGCTTCGCCTTCCCATCAAAAGTTGCTGCGTGGCCGTTTACGCCAGCTGGCCTGGATTAGCGCCGTCACGTTAAGCGTCGCGTTCTGGACAGGCCTCTACTTCTTAGTTTTCTGAATCCATTCATCCTTGTCTGGATCGGGCTGTCAGCATCACTGCTGACAGCCCTTTTTTTGTCTGAATTTCCTCTGGTTATTACTTAACCCTTTCTGATGTTTTTTACTGACTATTTATTCACCCGGCGTTATTACTTAAAAATTATTAAAGCTACAACATCGCGCTCCGATAACAGTATGCGCGAGCTCACCTTTTTGCCTGCGGCTGTGACCACAGACATCAGCAAGGCACTGCGCACAACAGCAGGAAACCTGAGTGTTGCTAATAAATTGATTAATAATAAAACGGGGAAGAGAACATGTTCAGTATCAAGAATATGAAGGTGGGAATGCGGCTCGCAGCAGCCTTCGGTATTATTGTGACGTTACTGATAGTGATTGGCGTGACATCCATAACCAGGATTAACAGCATTAATACGGCGATCGCCTCGATCGTTGACGATCGTTATGTGAAAGTACGACTGGCATTTGATGTGCGCGATGGCGTCAACGATCAGATCAAATACCTGCGCGGCATGGTGATCGACACGACACGTCCGGAAATGAATGTGAAGCGTTATGGTCAGCTGGATGAAGCCACGCAGCGCACCAACAGTGCGATGAAAAAGATCGAAGATATTCAGGTCACGCCGGTCGGCAAGAAAAAGATCGCCGGTCTGCTGGCCTCTTCCCAGGCTTTTGAGAAGGTTAAAGCAGAGCTGATCACCCTGGTGAAAGCGGGTGATTTTGAGGCTGCCAGCACCTATGTCCTGAAATCGATGACCGCCACCCAGAACAAATTCCTTCAGGATGCCGTGGATTTTGCCAACTCTCAGGACGCACAGCTGCGCAGTGAAGGTCAGGGTATTGTGGAAAATGGTCAGTCGGCTATCTCCATTACGCTGATTTTCTCCGCGCTGGCGATTCTGGCGTCTATTCTGCTGGGCTACTTCCTGACCCGTTCTATTGTGCGTCCGCTGGTTGCAGCGGTTGACGTTGCTGAACGCGTTGCCGCAGGCGATCTGAGTTCACAGATGCAGGTGACCTCACGCGATGAAACCGGCGTCCTGATGCAGGCGCTGCAACGAATGAACGATAATCTGCTGTCGATTGTGACTGAAGTGCGTACCGGCTCCGACACTATTGCTGTGGCCTCTAACCAGATCTCCAGCGGGAACCTTGATCTTTCTACCCGCACCGAACAGCAGGCCAGTTCGCTGGAAGAGACCGCCTCTGCTATGGAGCAGATGACATCGACCGTGAAACACAATGCCGACAACGCGCGTGAAGCCAATCACCTGGTTTCCACCACTTCCAGCGTGGCGCGTGAAGGTGGCGTGGTGATGGAGCAGGTCATTGAGAAGATGGAAGCGATCGCCCTCTCCTCACGAAAAATTGTCGATATAATCAGCGTTATCGACTCCATCGCCTTCCAGACCAATATTCTCTCCCTGAATGCCGCGGTTGAAGCGGCACGTGCGGGTGAACAGGGTCGTGGCTTTGCGGTCGTGGCGAGTGAAGTGCGTAATCTGGCGCAGCGTTCAGCCTCAGCGGCCAAAGAGATTAAGGTACTGATTGAAGATTCCGTCGCTAAAGTCGATGAAGGCAGCAAGCTGGTGACGCACGCCGGTTCAACTATCGGTGAAGTAGTGAACAGCGTGCAGAGCGTGGCAAACATCATGAGCGAAATCACTATTGCCAGCAGCGAGCAGAGCAGCGGCATTAATGAAATCAATCAGGCGATTACCCAGATGGAAGCGGTGACGCAGCAGAACGCCGCGCTGGTACAGGAAGCGTCAGCCGCCTCACAAGCACTGCAGGATCAGGCAGAGCGTATGGCACAAGCGATGAGCGTGTTTAATACCGGCAAGCTCTCACTGCAACCCGTACTGCGTTAATCCCTCTCAACGGCCTGCTTCGGCGGGCCGGTTAAAGCATGGTGACGATAAGAGCGGATAGGTTAAAGGCAGTTGAGCGGTAAGCGGTAAGCGGTAAGCGGTAAGCGGTAAGCGGTAAGCGGTAAGCGGTAAGCGGTAAGCGGTAAGCGGTAAGCGGTAAGCGGTAAGCGGTAAGCGGTAAGCGGTAAGCGGTAAGCGGTAAGCGTATAAAATTTAACAGGGGAAGTGCAGATAAACAGGCAGATTACGAGGAAAAGCGTGAGGTTTGAGAAGGAGAAAATGCAGAAACAAAAAAGGCTGCCAGAGGCAGCCTTTTATTACTGTAAATGCAACAACGCTATAAAGCTCACTAGCCTTAATCAGAGGGCGCGAAGCTGGCTCTGAATTGCAATCCTTGCCATGTTCACCTGAACCACGACAGATTTGCAGAAAATGCATTTCGCTCCATGCGGGTTGGCTCTTGTAACATCAAAATGTGATGTACGAAACTGTGAGCCACTACAGTGAGGACATTTAAAAGTAATTTTCAGTCCTTAGAGACCAACAACGTTCGCAGCAGCTGGGCCTTTGGCGCCATTTTCTACTGTGAATTCAACTTGCTGACCTTCATCTAATGAACGGAAATCGGTGCCCTGGATTGCAGAGAAATGTACGAATACATCTTTGCTGCCGTCTGCAGGAGAGATGAAACCGAAGCCTTTCTCTGCGTTAAACCATTTAACGGTACCGCGAATTTTGTTAGACATGCTTAAATCCTTAATATATCGAGCCTTCCGGCATACATAATGGCCTGAGAACAGATTTTAATCAGAACGTAAGAGAAGACTCAAAAAGAAGGGATGTCTCGCGACAAACTTAGAGATGAGAACTGCTTTGGTTACTTACTTTGATAGTGTCTGTTAATCAAACCGACGATTCATTAGGCCACACTTATTAAAGTGACGCAAGCCGTAATTCAAATTAATCGCAATCAGCCCGCTGACGAGGATGAAGGCGAAAGGCTGTGTCAGGGAGACTGTCTGGCTTCGCAGTGCAACTGTGACCTTTCTGGCGACGTAAAAAGAAGCGGAGATAATGTCAGATCAAAAAAGGGCGAGGCCGGAGCCTCGCCCAAAACATGCCAGTCATCAATCGTAGTAAGGAACCTTACGGTCCACGCCGTTGATATTGATCAGCACGAAACCGGTCGGAGCGGTCTTATTGGTCGGCGTACCCGCAGCAGTAGCCAGCGTAACCACCCCTTTTTCGTTGGCCCCGATGCCCGCCAGCCCGTTGTGCATACCAAAACGTGCAGCGGGTTTCAGGTTGCTGATTTTGGTGATGTCCTCTACCACCGTCATATCCGACTGGAACAGCGAACAGGAACCGGTATCGAAGCGGGTCGGACCGGTGGTCTTCAGGTTGAACATGGTCTCGCCGCTGTTAGCTCTCAGCTTGACCCAGATTACGGCATAGGTGGTCCCTACCCGGCCATAACGAATGTCCAGCACGGAAGGCTGCCCCATGTGGTAAGCATCGGCCCAGACCGTCTCCAGTCGCTGCAGGTTGATCAGGGTTTTACCTGTAGCCGGCATATTTACCGGTGAACCGGCGGTGCCGGAGGGCGTGGTGGCATCCGCTTTCCCGATCAGCTCCATTACCCATTGCTGGTTAGGCGCCGGGAAATAGAGCTGCCCCAGCCGATACCAGTTATCGGTATCGGTGTTGTTCACTACTTTATAGCCACTGTAATAGCCGGCACGCAGCGAACCGGTCATGAACGTGCCGTAGTTCTCATCCCGACGATAGCCATATTCAAAGGTCGATAACCATTTGTTTCCGGCCACATCATTGGTGATTTTCGCCCCCGCCTGCAGGTTAATATGACGCATCACCACGCGGGCATTGTTGAGATTGAGCGGCGTGGCGCAATCTTCAATGTTGAGCGTTTCAATGTTCCAGCCGCCGTCAGAGAGATCCCCTGGGTTCGTCGTGTGTTCAATCCAGACGTTACGCATGACCCCCTGTGTGACGCGCGGCATATAGAGCGTGGCATCACCATAGCCCGACTGGAAGTTGGCATTACAAAGCTCAATCGCGGTTGAGTGGTCCCAGTTCCCCTTCGGCGTATTTGACCAGCCGATATCAAACACGCGTGAATAGGTACTGGAGCTGTAGATCTGATCGAATTTACTGTCGAGCGTATCCTGCAGCTTAAAGACGGTTCCCCCTGTACTTTGCGCCTTGAAGCAGAAGATGTTGACAATCTGGCCTCCGACAATCGTATTTTCGAAGAACGGCTGAACGTTACTGCACTGTTCAGGCGTGACGGTAACTTTGAGAGTGGTGTCGACAGTCCCGGCGTTAGCCTGTCCGTGCCAGCAGATGCCTTTGATGGCGATTTTGCGCGCCATGACCTTAAACACCGGATTAGCGCTTTTGTCAGAAACAATGGTGGTACGGGGTGACGATCCCTGTTCAATGTCATCCCCTATCAGACCAAAAAATGGCAATTCCGTATTGGTGAGATCGATGGGGGAAATCAGGAAGCGGCCACCCGGAAAACGCACTGGAATCGCTTTCGCATAGGTGTTGTAAGTCTGCGTCCATGTCAGCATTCGCCTGAAGGCATCAGTATCATCGGTAACGCCATCCCCTTTCGCGCCAAAGTGCAGGATATTCACTTCGGCAGGATCGTTGATAGTGCGCTTCCAGTAGAAACCGTTGCCCACCGCCACCGTACCGCCATCATCCTTCAGCGGTGTGGTGCTGAGGAAACCAACAAAGTCAGCGCCACCACGAAAGCTGGAGTCCTTATCGTAATAGCGTTTAAGGCTCGCGACTTCACCTGATTTTGGTGGAACAGTGGTACGCAGTTCAGCAAAAGAGTTAACTTCGATCATAGAATCCTCCTCAGGATCATAGAGATATCGCGCTGAAATCAGCGCACTACTTAGCCGCAGCCGGATGGCCGCAAAGGGAGTCCCACATGTCGTTGTGGGTGTTGATGGCGCGCACCGTACGAACGTCCATTTTTTGCGCGTCATCGCCGTAGGTATAAAGAGGGGAAAAAAGTACGCAGGCAGAGTCAGTGATCGCCACCGGCTCAGGGTTTGTGGTATTTCGACTGCTGCAGCTTGTCGCGAGCAGCAGCGTCATCAAGGCTATGGTTGTCAGTCGCCACACGGTTAGCCTCCTCGCGGTTATGTTGTTGCTGTTGCGCCACCGCGCTGACGCGGGACGCCTCCTGTTGCGCGTTATCGACGTCAGAACGCGCTTTTTGCTGCACTTTGCCGATTTTCTTGCCGCCGAAATAACTGGCACCCAGCGCCGCAATGACAGCAGCGAGTGCGGCCAGCCAGTGCCAGCTGCCGCCCAGTAAGGTGGTAATCAGAGTCATGGCTTCGCTCCTTCAGCCTGCTCCTTCGCATTGAGCAGGTTTTTCTGACGTACAAACTGAGCAATCACCCCCATCGCCACCATGAACGCGCCCACCAGCCCCAGGTAGTTGTGTGGCAGGATCGATTTAACGTCCTCCGGCAGCACATTCCAGGCATCAACGGCGGCAGAAGGAAACGACTGCGCCCAGGCGCTGAGCATGGAACCCAGCGACGCGAGCCAGACAGACCAGGTTTTGAAGAGCAGGCGGGCATGAGAGACAAACTGCAGGGTGGTAAAGCGCTGCAGCAGCAGCAGAATGATGATTGCCGTCAGCACGGCGACGAGAAACATGAGCCATCTCATAACAACCCCCTGTAAACCGCATAGGTTCCGCTGCGCATCATCTCTGCGTGGCGACGGGCACGGCCAGGCGTCTGACGGGCCCAGAGGCTGTTCATCATCGCGTCAGCCGCTTCATTGAACTGTTCAGCGACGATCGCGCTGAGCATATTTTTGAACTGCAGGACCCCATCAACGCCCAGCTGATAAGCCATGCTCAGCAGCACGTCGGTGCGGGCGTCGTTGCACTTCGCCAGCGCATTACGCAGCAGCTCCCTGCCCTGCATCTCCTGAATTTTGTTTTCAAGAATGCACTGTTTCCAGACATCACCGACGCGCCGTGGCACGCGGAAAACGTAATTACTCAGAGACGCCCCCTTGGGTCCAATGCGGATGCCGCCGGCCACTGTGGGAAAGCCCAGCGTGTCGAGATAGGGCGTGTCGACATACCCCTCTTCAAAATTCAGTACTGCGATTATCTGGCTCATAACAACTCCTCAATGACGGGTTAAAGCAACTCAGCCTTGTGAAAAGAAATACATAACGCTCGCTGATCATTACCCAGCACGGCGCAGCAGAAGGCCTTACTGACCCTGCAGCAAAACTGAACAGTAATTCAGCAAATTGCGCCCAGTGAGAACTGGAGAAAACGAAGAGTTAGCCGGAACGGAAAAATGCGCTTTCTGCGCGTTTCAACTCACTGCGTAGAGATGAACGTGCGGAAGACAGCAATTGTCGAAACTGGGTGTTTCCTGACTGGTGACGCGGGGTGCAGTGATTGCGCGGTCAACGCGCGGGGCGACCTGACGTTGACAGATTTGCTCTGCACGTCTCAGGGTGGGTGTTTCAGTTGGGAGATTCAGGGCCTGGTCGATGCTCTGTGTCAGGCTGCTGAGAGGTTGGCGCCGCCGGTGGCGACGAGTACGTGCGTTGCCTATAAAAACGCTTTTGCCATAGTGAATTATCGCCATAACTCCTCCTGTGAATGAGTCTTTGGCGATGGGGTGGCAGGCGCGAGCTTTCGGCGAACCGAACGGGCCCGAATGTCGTATATTACGGTCGCACGCTCGCCGCCCGGCTGCATTAGCAGTCAGGTGGAAAGTAAGCGAGGGGAAATAAACGGCATCTGACGACGCTGCATTTTGCGCATCCACCCCATCCCAAAGCACACTGACTTTTGGGTGGTATGATTCGCGCTTGTGCAGCGCCTCAATTGTTTAAGAGCGGCTCATCCCTGAAAGAACAGCTTCGTTCATCCATATCCAAATTATTAACAGGTTCTTATGCTTTATCAAACACTGTTGGTTAATTTTTTATTTACCGCTGGTTAAATTTATGAATTTATGCCGATTATTTTTTTGCAGGCCTCCCGGAAAAGTGCCAGAAACGGCCTTAGCCGAGAATTTGATAGTGACGCGCCTGACTCATGATCACTTTGGCCAGCACCTTCAGGCTGGTGACGTCATCATGATTAAGATACCAGGTTTCATAGCGTTTATTGTCTGATATTACAGCAATTTTTTTGTGCTGCAGCTGCAGGCGCTTGAGATAAAGCTGCTCATCGAGGGTGAAAATATAGATGCCGTCGCCGTCGAACATCCGCACGCTGATATCCACAAACAGCTGATCGCGCGGCGCAAAGGTGTCAGCCATTGAGTCACTGTTGATAGCGATTAACCGGATGTTTTCCGCCGGGCGACCGTTGAACAGCACCCGCGCCTCATCCAGACCATATTCGATCGCCTGGATAGTCTCGACAAACTCATCACGCGCGGGCAAGCCCGCAGCACTTCGCTGACCAATGTCGAGGCTATCAATCCGAAACACATTCTTCTGAGCGGAGAGCGCACTTAACACCACCGGCTCAGCAGGTTGTTCCATACCGTACTGCAGCCACTCTACCCTGACCCCCAGTAGCTGGCTGAGTGCCAGTAAGTTGCCACCATCCGGCACTGACTGCGCGTTAAACCACTTCCACACTCCCGGCGTTGAAATCTTACAGCCTTGCTGCTGCAGGGCTCTGGCAACCTGTTTGTTTCGTCCATGTCCGGCAATGCCGGCACTCTCACAGGCCGCTATCAGCCTGGCGGTGAAAGCTTGTCTTGTACTTTCTTTTTTAACCATTAGTTAATAATCAGCCATAGAAGAGATACTGGATGTTATTTTCATTATTGCTACCAGTTCATTTTATATTACCGCTCGTTTACTACCTAACCGCTTTATCAAGCATTGCTGATAATCATTATCCGCTTCAGCCCGCCGCTGAACAAAAAATATTGCCTCAGGCCGCGTACAGCCCCGGCTTTCAGGAATGTTCCGTAAGAAATTGCGTGAATATCAGCCAGAATAGTGGCCAGCAGTGATGAGACCGGAATGGAAATTAAGCCGACGCGCAGAAAACTCTATCTTTCGCTGGACCGGAAAATGGAACTAAAAAAAACGGGAGTCTCTGAAAGACTCCCGCTTTGTTAAAAATTATGGCAGTTATGGCCGGAGCGTATCGTCGCCCCAGGCTATCCATTTATAGGTAGTCAGCGCCTCTAATCCCATCGGGCCACGGGCATGCAGTTTCTGGGTACTGACCGCCACTTCGGCGCCCAGGCCAAACTGTCCGCCATCAGTGAAGCGGGTGCTTGCATTGACATAGACCGCTGAGGAGTCGACCTGACGGACAAAACGCGCGGCGTTGCGGGTATTGCGGGTCAGGATGGCATCCGAGTGCTGCGTGCCGTGCGTACGGATGTGATCGATAGCCTCATCCATATCCGCCACTAATCTGACGTTAAGATCCAGCGACAGCCATTCATCATTGTACTGCTGTGGATTCACCTGCGTGACCGATGCCGGGCCTTGCTGCAGCTGCGCCAGCACGTTGCTGTCAGCATGCAGTGCGATCGCTTCCTGCGCCATACGCGCGCTGAAGGCGGGCAGGAAACGATCGGCAATCGCCTGATCCACCAGCAGCGTTTCCAGGGAGTTACAGGCGCTGGGACGCTGTTTCTTGGCGTTGACGATCAGATCAAGTGCCGGTTCGATCTCCATCGTCTCATCAATGTAAATGTGACAGACGCCGATGCCGCCGGTGATCACCGGAATGGTAGAGTTTTCCCGACACAGCTTGTGCAGCCCGGCACCGCCACGCGGGATCAGCATATCGACATAGCGATCCAGCTTCAGTAGCTGATTCACCAGCTCGCGATCCGGATTTTCGATCGCCTGAACGATCGCCGCAGGCAGACCGTGCTGTTTGAGCGCGTTCTGGATCACCCGAACGGTGGCCGCATTGGTACGCCAGGTCTCTTTGCCGCCGCGCAGAATGGCGGCGTTGCCGGTTTTCAGGCACAGAGTGGCAACGTCCACCGTGACATTGGGACGCGCCTCATAAATCACGGCCACCACGCCCAGCGGTACGCGACGGCGTTCAATGCGCAAGCCGCTGTCGAGCTGACCGCCATCGATTAACTGCCCCACCGGATCGGCCAGCTGGCAGACCTGGCGTACATCGCTGGCGATGCTGCCGAGGCGTTGCGGGTTGAGTGTAAGCCGGTCCAGCAGCGCGGCGCTCATGCCGTTCTGACGCGCATCGGCTAAATCCAGCTCATTGGCCGCCAGAATGTCTGCGCTTTCCGCCTCCAGACGGTCGGCAATGGTCATCAGAACCTGATTTTTCTCTGCAGTCGACAGATCGGCCACGGTGTAAGCTGCGGCGCGGGCCGCTTTTCCCATTTCTTCTAGCATTGTCCGCTCCTTAACTGACGATCATGTCGTCGCGGTGAACCGCCACCGGGCCATATTCATAGCCCAGGATTTCACTGATCTGCTGGCTGTGATGACCGGCAATCATCCGCATCGCGTCGCTGTTGTAGCGTGAAACACCATGCGCGATATCCCTGCCCTGCAAACTGCGGATACGGATCACTTCACCCCGTGAGAAATTCCCCTGGATAGCACGGATCCCTTTCGGCAGCAGCGAACTGCCGCGTTCAATAATTGCCGCCAGCGCACCATCATCGACAGTGAGTTCACCGGCCGGAGGCGCACCGAAAATCCAGCGTTTACGATTTTCCAGCGGCGATTGCTGCGCATGAAAGCGCGTACCCACCGGCTTGCCGTCAATAACATCGCTGATCACGCCGCTGCGACTGCCTGAGGCGATGATGACATCGATACCGGCGCGGCAGGCGACATCCGCCGCCTGAAGCTTGGTCGACATGCCGCCAGTGCCGAGACCCGATACGCTGTCGCCCGCCAGGGCACGCAACGCATCATCGATCACATGGACATCACTGATCAGCTCAGCCTCAGGATTGTTACGCGGATCGGCAGTGAACAGTCCCTGCTGGTCGGTCAGCAGCAGCAGCTTGTCGGCACCGCCGAGCATCGCCGCCAGCGCCGAGAGATTGTCGTTGTCACCCACTTTGATTTCAGCGGTGGCGACGGCATCGTTCTCATTGATCACCGGCACAATGTGGTTATCCAGCAGCGCGCGCAGCGTGTCGCGGGCATTCAGGAAGCGCTCGCGATCTTCCATGTCGGCACGGGTCAGCAACATCTGACCAATATGGATACCGTAGATTGAGAACAGCTGTTCCCACAGCTGAATCAGACGGCTCTGCCCCACCGCAGCCAGCAGCTGCTTTGAGGCGATGGTGGGCGGCAGTTCGGGGTAACCCAGATGTTCGCGTCCGGCGGCCATCGCGCCAGAGGTCACAATCACAATGCGGTGGCCCGCGGCGTGCTGCTGCGCACACTGACGAACCAGTTCCACCATGTGCGCCCGATTCAGCCGGCGGGAGCCGCCGGTGAGAACGCTGGTACCCAATTTGACCACTAAGGTCTGACTGCCACTCATATTTCCTGCCGTAGTGAAAAATTTTTACGAAAGGACGTTTTAACAGGAGTCGATAAGGAAGCCAACAGCCAGCGGGGGAAAAGCACGAATTTACGCGGACAAGGACGTAGACCAAAAGTTCAGGGTTAACAAGAAATCATGAAAAGTGTCATAAAAAGTTCATCGCCGACGGGTAAAAAGTCCGTGCTTTACAAAAACTTTCATTTTTTTACGGCGTTCACATTGGGATTGATAGCAAATGAAGAAAAGCACACTGGCCATGATCCTCTCCACGCTGACGCTGGCATCTGCCGCGCAGGCTGCCGAAATCTATAACAAAGATGGCAACAAACTGGACTTATACGGCAAAGTTAAAGCTGAGCACTACATCAGCGATAATGCCAGCCAGGATGGAGACAAGTCCTATACCCGTATCGGTTTTAAGGGTCAGACACAGATTAACGACCTGATGACCGGTTATGGTCAGTGGGAATATCAGTACAACGTCAATAACTCCGAAGGCAGCGACGCCAATAACGGCAACAAAACCCGCCTTGGGTTTGCCGGTCTGAAATTCTCGCAGTATGGTTCGGTCGATTACGGTCGTAACTACGGTGTGCTGTATGACGTTGAGGCCTGGACCGACGTGTTCCCGGAATTCGGCGGTGACGGTACAGCCCGTTCCGATAACTTTATGACTCAGCGTGCTACCGGTGTGGCGACTTACCGTAACAACAACTTCTTTGGTCTGGTCGATGGGCTGAAGTTTGCGTTGCAGTATCAGGGTAAAAACGACGCCACCAGCGCCAACACCCGTACCGACATTAACCGTCAGAATGGCGACGGCTACGGTGCCTCACTGGGCTATGCCCTGGGTGATTCCGGTGTGAGCCTGATGAGTGCCATCACCTCTTCTGACCGTACCAACCAGCAGCAGGCACGCGCCTATGGCGGCGGTGACCGTGCGGATTCCTGGGGCGCAGGCGTGAAGTATGATGCTAACAGTGTCTACCTGGCGGCGATCTATACCGATACCCGCAACATGACGCCAATCAGCGGCACCAACCGTAACACCGGTGCTACCGTCGCGGGCGCAGCCAACAAAGCGCAGAACATCGAACTGGTGGCGCAGTATCAGTTTGATTTCGGCCTGCGTCCTTCTATTGGCTACGTACAGACCAAGGGCAAAGATATCGAAAACGGTATCGGCGATGCGGATCTGGTGAAATATATCGACGTGGGCGCGACCTACTACTTCAACAAAAATATGTCCGCTTTCGTTGATTACAAAATCAACCAGCTGGATGATGACAACGCGCTGTCGATTAACAACGATGACGTGGTCGCGATGGGTGTGACTTACCAGTTCTGATTTCAGGCTAGAAAACCGGACGGATTTGGATCTGGCAGCAACGCATAAATTCAACACGCAGGGAACACGGTCAGAAGAGGAAAGCGTCCCGCGCCAGGACGGCGCGGGCCGAGCGTGCCATGGATGGCGGCTTTTGCGTCTTTCCGATCTGACCGTGTTCTCTGCGAAGGCTCGAACTCACAGCGGACAAGCCTTCAACAAAAATGGCGAGTTTTTAAACTCGCCATTTTTTTCGTCTTT
The DNA here is from genome assembly GCF_007558755.1 of Pantoea sp. paga. Classification (NCBI taxonomy): domain Bacteria; kingdom Pseudomonadati; phylum Pseudomonadota; class Gammaproteobacteria; order Enterobacterales; family Erwiniaceae; genus Pantoea; species Pantoea sp. paga. Next base: position 44,514 of record NZ_VLTF01000002.1, on the reverse strand, counting down.
ATTTCACTGCACTACCCAATCAGGCGCTCAGCTTCACCGGTTTTTCATCGAAATCGCTGGCCGGAATCAGATCCAGCTCGAACTCTTTCAGCATCGCTTTCAGACGGGTATGGAAATTCCGTAAGGTCTCTTCCACGCGCGCCGTATTCTCTTTGCCTTTGACGGTTGCCACCGACCAGTCACCCTCTTTATCGAACAGACCGATATGGTAGACATAGGTAAAGTGGTCAGCCTGCGCTTCAAGCTCCATCCACCAGCCCCAGAACTCACGCAGTTCCGGTGCCGGTTTCACATTAACGCAGGCAGCCAGGCAGTCGAAAAAGAACCGGGTTTCGCCACATTTCCCATCGCGAATATAAGGCCCAAGCTCCGTAAAGCGCTTAAGCAGGCGACTGCGGGGATGACCACTTGGTAACGTCATGCTGAATCTCCATAGATTTTGACCGCTATACAGCCTTGATTTTCCGGACGGCCAGGGGATGTCATGTTTCGCTTAACGGCAGCCCGGAAGAATTCCGCTACTAGTTGTAGCAAATACTGTAAATTTTGCCAGTTACCTTTTTAAACGCTTCTCCAGCCAGTCGCAAATTTCATTCAGCGCCTTGTCGAAACTGGCCATCATCGGCTTCACCGGAATCAGCAACGCTTTGCCATCTGACGAAGAGTTAGCGATCAGCTTGCTCTCCTCTTCCGGGCTGAAAAGATCGTTTTGCCAGTAGCCCGACAGCATGGGTGTCGACGTCCGGCGGCCCAGCAGTCCCTGGGTTTTCAGCGAATATCGATTGAGTTCGGTACGCAGCGCACTGTCAGAGGCGGTTGCCATGCCCAGCCGGCTCGCCAGCATATCCATATACATATCCGGGATCTCATCCTGCAACGCCGTCTGCGTCAGCAGCGCATGCACAATCGGGCCAAGACAGGCGACTCCACGCAGCCGCTGCGATTCCAGATAGGCCAGTCGTACGGCCACGTTAGCGCCAAAGCGATAACCAAACGCCGCCACGCGGGTATGGTCGATCCAGGGCACGTTTTTCAGATCGCGCAGCACCTGCTGATGCAGAAAGCTGGTGTCCTGATTCAGCGTCCATTTCACCGAGTTGCCTACCGACGGCACATCAATGGTCAGCATGGCGATGCCGCGCGGGGCAAGGTAATCATGGAACAGGCGATAGTGATCGCTCTGTAATGAGTCGAGCGCGCCACAGAACAGCACGGTGGGATAAGGCGCTTCAACGTCAGGCGGCATGTGCAGAAAGCCGTTAACCGGGCTGCCACCCTGAATGGCGAACGTCAGCGGTTTCAGCTCGCCCGGCAGGCGTTGAGTCGCCTCTTCATAGGCGCGGTTCGCCAGCGTCTGCGCCTGGTCGGCCAGTTCATCACCTTTTATATAGGGATAGGCCGCAACGCTGTAGAGATGCGCCGCGTGTAGCCAGTAGTCGCCCGCCTCGCTGTCGTCGGTGGCCTCCAGCGCTTTCTGCTGCCAGATACCCGCCTGTTTACACCATTCGAAATGCCAGTTGCCGCCGCGAAAACCGATTACAGTGTCGAGCAGCGTCTCATCAGTATGTTCAACATTGCTGATGGCAATACGTGCCAGCACTTCGCTGATCTCCTGCGGCGTCAGGCCACGCCATGTCCACATCAGCTTATTCAGCATACGATACCAGCCACGCTGGCTGTCACCATCCAGGGCTGAGTGGACATCCGAAGTAGCATGATGGTGGCGGCGAACCAGGGATGAGGTTTCAGGATGTTTAAAGCGCGGTTTGAACAACTCCTCGCTGAGATTTTTGCTCGACATACTCACTTCTCCTGCAACAGAAACGGCGATGGCTAAGTGTACTGTACGGCAATTCGGTGTGCGAGGCACAGAAAGCAGAACGCCCGGAAAACCGGGCGTTGTCTGATGTGTATCAATCAGTTTTTAACAATCGGCGGGATGTAGACCACACCCATATCCCACGGCTGCTCGATCCAGGTATCCTGCGGAATATCGACAATATAATCATCAACCAGTGAGCGACCGGCCGGTTTAGCGAAAATGGTGCAGAAACGCGCTTTCGGATACATCTCGCGAATCGCCTGGGCAGTGCCGCCGGTATCCACCAGGTCATCGATCACGATAAAGCCTTCACCGTCGCCTTCTGCGCGCTTCAGGACTTTCATTTCGCGCTGATGATCGTGGTCATAGCTGGAGATGCAGACGGTATCGACGTAGCGGATACCCAGTTCACGTGCCAGCAGCGAAGCCGGTACCAGACCGCCGCGGCTCACCGCGATAATGCCTTTCCACTGTTCAACAGGAAGCAGGCGCTGGGCCAGTTTACGGGCATGAATCTGAAGCATGTCCCAGGTAACGACGTATTTTTCGCTCATAGAATAGAAATCCCAGCCAACCGAGGTGGCGTAAAAATGTGCAACGGGGAAAAGGTTGCGCGAGATTATAAGGAGTTGACGCACTAAAAACCAGCACCCGCGCACTGGTTGCGGCTTTTTAGCGCGTCTGAGAGCGCACCCGGTAGAAAACAGTGATATTCTCGGGCCTGGCTCGTCAGATTCTCTGACGGCGATTTTTCACTGGAAACTCGCGATGTCCGGCCTCGCCGGTACACTGACACAGGAGACCTGTCGTGTCTGAATTGTCTCAACTCTCTCCACAGCCGCTGTGGGATATTTTCGCTAAGATCTGCTCTATTCCCCATCCCTCTTTTCACGAAGAAGCGCTGGCGAGTTACATCGTCGGCTGGGCCAAAGAGCAAGGCTTCTGGTGTGAGCGCGATCAGGTCGGCAACATCCTGATTCGTAAGCCCGCCACCGCAGGCATGGAAAACCGTACCCCGGTTGCGCTGCAGGCGCATCTGGATATGGTGCCGCAGAAAAATAATGACACCGTTCATGACTTCACCAAAGATCCGATTCAGCCCTGGGTTGACGGCGAGTGGGTGAAAGCGCGCGGCACCACGCTGGGCGCGGACAACGGCATCGGTATGGCTTCTGCGCTGGCAGTGCTGGCTGACAACAGCCTGACGCATGGCCCGCTGGAAGTGCTGCTGACCATGACGGAAGAGACCGGTATGGATGGCGCATTCGGTCTGCAACCCAACTGGCTGCAGGCAGAAATCCTGATCAACACCGACTCCGAAGAAGAAGGTGAGATCTACATGGGCTGCGCGGGCGGTATCGACTTCGTCACCACCCTGCCACTGACCCGTGAAGCGGTGCCTGCTGAATTCCAGACCCTGAAGCTGACGCTGAAAGGCCTGCGAGGCGGTCACTCCGGTGCCGATATTCATATGGGCCTCGGCAACGCCAACAAACTGCTGGCGCGCTTCCTGGCGGCACACGCTGCTGAACTGGATCTGCGTCTGCTGGCCTTCAGCGGCGGTACGCTGCGCAACGCGATCCCGCGTGAAGCCTTCGCTACCGTGGCGGTCGAGAGCCACAAAGCAGATGCGCTGAAATCAGCTGCGGCGCACTTCCTGAGCGCCATCAAAAATGAGCACGGCATCAAAGAGCCGAACATCGCACTGGTCACTGAGCCGCTGGCGCATCAGGGTGATGCCCTGAACGCTGACAGCCGCGATCGCTTCCTGAACCTGCTCAACAGCATGCCAAACGGCGTGATCCGCAACTCCGACGTGGCGAAAGGCGTGGTAGAAACCTCACTGAATATTGGTGTGGTGACCATGGAAGCCGATCATGCAGAGATCAACTGCCTGATCCGTTCGCTGATCGACACCGGCCGCGATTATGTGGTGCAGATGCTGACCTCACTGGGCCAGCTGGCCGGTGCACAGACCAAAGCGAAAGGCGGCTACCCTGGCTGGCAGCCGGATGCGGACTCCGCCATCATGGCGCTGACCCGTCAGACCTATATCGCGCTGTTTGATAAGACTCCGAACATTCAGGTGATTCACGCCGGTCTGGAGTGTGGCCTGTTCAAGAAGCCTTATCCGGAGATGGATATGGTATCGATTGGGCCGACCATCACCGGGCCGCACTCGCCTGATGAGCAGGTTCACATCGAAAGCGTTGGCCTTTACTGGAAACTGCTGACAACCCTGCTGAATGTGGTACCAGAAAAGTAATTCTGTCACAAAAAAAGTAAACCAGGCTCCGGCCTGGTTTTTTTATGCCTGTGACTTTCCACCAGCATAATTCGCTGCCTTTTCCGCCCTTTACCCCGCTATTCCGCCGCTTTCCCGCGCTTCGCTGGTTGTAGCCGCCATTATGTCCAGATGTCTGGATGGCTAATAAGATTTCGTGCTAGCTTATGCGCTTTCGGCTGTTGCCGCGCCTGAAGGTTCAGGAAAAAATGCGGCCAGTGATTCTTCAGGAGAGTAATGACATGCCAGGGTTAAACTGCCTTGAGATGCGTAACATCTCCATCGCTTTTGGCGGGTTTGCCGCGCTATCGTCGGTGGATTTCCGCAGTGACGGCCATTCGGTACATGCACTGACCGGCGCTAACGGCGCGGGCAAGTCAACACTGATGGCGATCCTTTCCGGTGCGCACAGCCACTACAGCGGCGAGATCCTGCTGGATGGTGAGCCGGTCTCCATCCGTACGCCGCGTGATGCGAAACGGCTGGGTATCCATCTGGTTCAGCAGGAAGTGGACGTGGCGCTGGTGCCGCAGCTCAGCGTCGCGGAAAACATTCTGCTGGATCGGCTGGCAGAGCCTGGCCACCGCTATCGCTGGGGCGAGGTTCGGCGTCAGGCGCGGGCGCTGCTGGCTCAGCTCGACGTGGCGCTGGACGTCAACCGGCTGGTGGAGCGCTGCACCCTGGCTGAAAAGCAGCAAATTCTGCTGGCGCGCGCGCTGTCGCACCACTGCCGCTTTCTGATTCTGGATGAACCCACTGCCCCGCTGGATCAGCATGAAAGTGAGCGGCTGTTTGCTGTGGTGCGTCGCCTGCAGGCCAGCGGCATCGGCGTGGTGTTTATCTCTCACCGCATTCATGAACTGAAAGCAATCTGTGACCAGCTGACGGTGCTGCGTGATGGCCGGTTGATCGAAACCGGCCCGATGGCCGCACTGAGCGGTGAGCAGATCGTGGAGAAGATGCTGGGGCATCAGCTCACCGATATCTTCCCAGCACGCCGTGCGCAGCAGGCTCAGCCGCTGCTGCTGGCGATTGACGGTCTTCATGATGAGCAACTGCTGCAGGATATCTCGCTACGATTGCACAAAGGGGAAATTCTGGGCATTGCAGGCCTGGCCGGTGCCGGTAAAACCGAACTCTGTAAGGCGCTGTTTGGTGCCAGCAAAAGCCGCGTCAGTCGCGGTGAACTGCATGGCCAGCCGTGGCAGCCCCGTTCGCCGCATGACTCCGTCAGTCGCCGCATGGCGCTGGTGCCGGAGGAGCGGCGTAAAGAGGGGATCTTTATTGATGAGTCGGTGGCAATGAACCTCAGCGTCAGTGCAGACGACAGCTTTTCGCGCTGGAGCCTGTTTGGTCATCGCCAGGCGTGGCGCTGGGCGGAGCAGGTTATCCAGCAGTTGCAGGTGCGCACCACCGGTCCGGCACAGACGCTGCGCCGTCTCTCCGGCGGCAACCAGCAAAAGGTGGCGATTGGCAAATGGCTGCGCAACAACGCCGACGTGCTGATTTTCGATGAGCCGACGAAAGGCGTCGATATCAAAGCCAAAACCGAGCTGTTCACCCTGATCGACAACCTGGCGCGCGAGGGGAAAGGCATCATCTACGCGTCGGGTGAGTTTTCTGAACTGGTCGGTTTATGCGACCGGATTTGCGTGCTCTGGGATGGACGCATTGTGGCCGAGCTGGCTGCACGCGACGTTACCGAAGAGACGCTTTTGCTCTATTCCACCGGAGGAACCCCTGCGTGAGCAGCAAAGAAACCAGCCTGAATCTGACAGCCTCGCCGTGGCGTCACCAGTTGTTCGACTTTCTCTATAAATGGGGCATGTTGCTCACGGTGGTGATCCTGATCGCCGCCTTTGGTCTCGCCTCCGACAGCTTCCTTGAACCCAACAACATCATCAATATTCTGCGCTCAATTGCCATTGTCACGGTGATTGCGATCGGCGTCTCGATCTCGCTGACCGTTGGCGGCTTTGATCTGTCGGTCGGATCGACCGCCTCGCTGGCCAATGCGCTGGTGATTTCACTGTTTGTCTGGTATGGCTTCGGCACTACCACCGCCATCCTGCTCACCCTGGCGCTCTGCACCCTGGTCGGGCTGTTTAACGCCTTTCTGATTGTGATCCTGCGCATCCCCGACATGCTGGCAACGCTGGCGACACTGTTTGTGATTCAGGGTGTGGCGATGACCTACAGCTTTGGCGGATCGATCACCGAGAATATGGTGCTGCCGAGCGGTGATATGGCGGAAGGCACCATTCCGGCGGCGTTTGGCCTGCTCGGCCAGGTGCCCACCATCGTCATCATTATGCTGGTCGTCACCGTCGCCGCGCAGCTGGCGCTCTCACTGACTAAACATGGTCGCCGGATGTATGCGCTGGGCGGCAATCCGGAAGCGGCACGCCTCTCCGGCATCCGCACCACCCGCTATCGGGTGCTGGCTTATGTGATCGCCTCACTGCTGGCCGGTCTGGGCGGCATTCTGCTCGCCTCGCGTATCGGCTCCTCGCAGGTGAATGCCGGTAGCGGCTACCTGATGGACGCCGTCGCGGCGGCGTGGATTGGCTTATCACTGGCGGGATCCGGCAAGCCGAATGCGCTGGGCACGCTGGTCGGCGCGGTGATCCTCGGCGTGCTGCAGAACGGTCTGGTGATGCTCTCTGTTCCCTATTACGCCATGGACATTATTAAAGGGCTGGTGCTGGCTTTAGCACTGGCGATCACCTATATCCAGCGCCGCTGAGGCGCGTTTACCGGAGTTGATAACAATGCAAAAAATAACACTCTCGCTGCTGGCCCTGAGCCTGCTGAACGCCAGCATGGCCTTCGCGGATACCGTCACGCCGGTGCCTGCGGCTATCGCCAGTCATGATGGCCCGATCCGTATTGCGGTGATCCGCAATCTCGGCTCCGATGACAACACCACCCAGTTTGTTGCCGGTGCCATTCAGCAGGGTCGCCAGCTTGGCTTCAAGGTCAGCACCTTCCTCAGCAATGGCGACGATGCGCGCTTCCAGGATTTCGTGAATCAGGCGATCAGCCAGAAATATGACGGCATCGTGCTGTCGCACGGTAAAGCGCCCTACGCCAGCGGACTGGTGAAGCGCATTGCCGATGCAGGCATTAAGCTGTCGGTGTTTGATACGCCGGTGGATAGCCCGATTCCGGGCGTCACCGTCACCGCGCAGGATGACGCTTCACTGGCGCAGTTGTCGCTGGGCCAGCTCATCCATGATTTCAACGGCAAGGCGAACATCGTCAAGCTATGGGTTGCCGGTTTCCCGCCGATGGAACGCCGTCAGGTGGTGTATGAAAAACTGCTGAAAGAGAATCCGGGCATTCATCAGCTTGAGTCGATTGGTGCGGTTTCAACTGACGTTCAGGGCGACACCGCCAATAAAATTGGCGCGATTCTGGCGAAATACCCGAAAGGCAAAATCGACGCCATCTGGGGCGCCTGGGATGCCTTCAGCCAGGGCGCTTACAAAGCGCTGCAGGAGAATGGCCGTACCGAGATCAAGCTCTATAGCATTGATGTCTCGAACCAGGATTTGCAGCTGATGCGCGAGAAAAACAGCCCGTGGGTACAGACGGTGGCGGTCGATCCTAAAACCATTGGCGCGGTGAACATGCGTCTGGTGGCGAAGAAAATTGCCGGTGAAGAGACGCCCGCGACTTACCAGTTTAAAGCCGCATCAATCTCTCAGCAGCAGCTTAACAGCCAGCCTGGCGCGGTGAACGTCGCGTCGCTGAACAAGATTATTCCGGGCTGGGGCGCTAACGAGGATTTCGTTGCACCGTGGTTTGCGACTCTGGCGGCGAAATATAAGAAGTAATCGGATGTCAGCCTTACCGGTCGGTGAGGTTGACGGTTACAGACCCAGCAGTAGCTGACGCTCCAGCTGGGGATCCACCATAGTCACATGTAATCCCACCAGCCGCACGCCGCGCCCGGCACGACGCTCATCCCAGGTTTTACGGGCGATGGCAATCATGTCCTCTTTGTTCAGCACCGGCCAGATATGCTCCTGGGTCGTCTGCTGAAAATCACTGAACTTCAGTTTGACGCCCTGACGCGCCACCTGCTTGTCAGGTCGGATCTGCGTCAGCCGGCGATCCAGTTCGGCGTAGAGAAAATCGATAATTTCCAGGCAGGCATCCCAGTCGCTGATATCTTCCGCCAGCGTTCGTTCAACCCCCAGCGATTTACGCTCGCGCTCAACGATCACGCTGCGGTCATCAATGCCATTGCTGCGCTCCCACAGCACCCGGCCAAACTTACCAAAGCGCTTTAACAGCAGCGCTAAGTCCGCCTTCTGCACGTCGCCACAGGTCACCAGCCCCATCTCTTCCAGCTTTTTGGCCGAGACCTTGCCGACGCCAGGGATCTTCGCCAGCGGCAGGGTCAGCAGAAAACCGGACATCTCCGGCGGGGTAATCACGAACTGCCCGTCCGGCTTATTCAGGTCAGAGGCGATCTTCGCCAGGAATTTAATCGGGGCGATGCCCGCTGAGGCGGTAAGCCCGGTTTCACGGTAGATGGTGGCGCGGATCGCCTGCGCCATCAGCGTGGCAGAGCCGTGACAGTGGGGACTGTCGGTGACGTCCAGATAAGCTTCATCGAGGGAGAGCGGTTCAATCAGCGGCGTGTAGCGGGTAAAGATGTCGCGGATCTGCGCGGAGGCTTCTTTATAGGCGTCGAAGCGTCCTGGCAGCAGACGCAGATGCGGGCATAACTTGAGGGCCATGCCGGTTGGCATCGCGCTGCGCACGCCAAATTTGCGCGCCGGATAGTTGGCGGTACTGATCACGCCGCGACGCTCGCGGCTGCCACCAATGGCGATCGGGATGTCGCGCAGTTGGGGATTATCACGCATCTCCACCGCGGCATAGAAGCAGTCCATATCGACATGAATGATTTTACGCATACCCCCTCCGGCACTGGATAAGTATACAGTTGGCAGGGGTAACTGCAATATTTGTCGCGTTGACGATTAAAGTTTACAAATTTCTGGCCGAATATCCTTCAGTAAATCGCGAATTTGGCTGACGCCGTCTTGCTAAAAAAACAGACAATGTTTAATGTTGCGCTGCGGTAGCGGACAGTTCCGATAATGCAAACAGAGACGCACATTTTGCGTCATGTTCTCTTCACCTCAAGGTACACACAGCATGGGCAAAATCGCACTCCTGTTTGCGATGATTTTACTGCCAGCCCTCAGCATGGCAATGACACCCGAACCCGTCTCAACGGCACCGGTCAGCAAAGAATTAAAGAAGCAGTTACTTGGCACCCCGGTCTATATCCAGATCTTCAAGGAAGAACGCACGCTCGAACTCTACGGCAAAATCGGTAACGAATACCGCCTGCTGGACACCTACCGCATCTGTAACTTTTCTGGCGGCCTCGGCCCGAAACGTCGTGAAGGCGATTTCAAAAGCCCGGAAGGTTTTTACAACGTGAAGCTGAATCAGCTGAAGCCGGATAGCCGGTTTTATCGCGCGATCAACATCGGCTTTCCGAATCAGTACGATCGTAATCAGGGCTACAGCGGCAATTACCTGATGATTCATGGCGACTGTAAGTCGATTGGCTGCTATGCCATGACTAACGCCTATATGGATGAGATTTTTACCTATGTGAATGCCGCGCTGCGTAACGGCCAGCAGGATATCAGCATCAGCATCTATCCATTCCGCATGACCGACAGCAATATGCAGCGTCACCGCTACTCCACCTATGCCAGTTTCTGGCAGCAGCTGCAGCCGGGATACGCTTACTTTGCTAAATATCACCAGCCGCCGATGGTCAATGTCGCCAGCGGTAAATATGTGATGAACAGCAGCCCGGCACCGGTTTTAGCCAGTCCCGAAGCCGCTTCACGTTCATTCCTGGCGCTCTCCAAGGCAGAATAACGCCCATTCACCTGGCACGATCCGCTGCCAGGTTTCATTGGCCGTCAGTGGCTGCGTAGCAATCACCGTCACCACGTCATGCGGCGTGGTGTGCTGCTGAAAATCGACCTCCACATCCTGATCCAGTAACTGCGCCCGGCCAAACGGTGCGCGGCGGGTGATCCAGTAAAGATTGGTGGAGCAAAAGGCCATCAGATAACGGCCGTCTGACAGCAGCATGTTAAACACGCCCTTCTGCCGCAACGTGCCGGCAAGCTCCCCGATAAAACGGAACACCGCAGGCCAGTTGCCTGGCGTGCGCGGATAGCGCGTCGCCAGCTGATGCAGGATCCAGCAGAACGCCTTCTCGCTGTCCGTTTCGCCTACCGGCCGGAATGTGCCGGTCTCCAGATGCCGATAGCCCCTGAGCTGCCCGTTGTGCGCATAAGTCCAGTTACGGCCCCACAACTCGCGGGTAAACGGGTGGGTATTCTCCAGCGACACCTGCCCGCGATTCGCCTGGCGGATGTGCGCCACCACCGAATGCGATTTGATCGGATACTCCTGCACCAGACGCGCAATCGGCGAGTTAAAGCTCGGCAGCGGATCTTTAAACGTACGACAACCTTTATCTTCGTAGAAGGTAATGCCCCAGCCATCTTTGTGAGGCCCGGTTCCACCGCCACGCTGAACCAGACCGGTAAAGCTGAAACAGATATCCGTGGGAACATTGGCGCTCATCCCGAGCAATTCGCACATAGCCACCACCTTAGAGTAAGCGGCCTCCCGTCAGGCGGAAGGCCAGCGCAGTTACTTCACCATCTCTTTTTCGATCAGCAGCATCAGGATGTGGATCACTTTAATGTGGATTTCCTGGATGCGATCGGCATAACCAAAGTGTGGCACCCGGATTTCAATGTCGGCACTGCCTGCCATCTTACCGCCATCTTTACCGGTCAGGGTGATCACTTTCATCCCCTGCGCACGGGCAGCTTCAATCGCTTTAATGATATTGGCAGAGTTACCGGAAGTTGAGAGGCCCAGCAGCACATCGCCCGGGCGTCCTACCGCTTCCACATAGCGTGAAAAGACATAGTCATAACCAAAATCATTACTGACGCAGGAGAGATGGCTGACATCAGAGATGGCAATCGCCGGATAGCCAGGACGATTTTCGCGGTAGCGACCGGTCAGCTCTTCAGCGAAATGCATCGCATCGCAATGTGAACCACCGTTACCGCAGGAAAGCACCTTGCCGCCCGCCTTAAAGCTGTCAGCCAGCAGCACCGCAGCACGCTGGATCGCATGGATATTGGCCTCGTCGCTGAGGAATTTATTCAGCGTATCAGCAGCTTCATTAAGCTCAGAGCGGATAATGTCCTGGTACATAGGGATGTCCTTTTTTAGAAGAGGTTAATCGCAGCAAGTTTAACGGAATGGCCGGTCAGCGCAAAGCGCCATGCCACGGCTGGCCAGGCAGTGGCGGCGATTATCGCTGCAGCGGGTGATGCAAAAATGGACAGAAATCGGTTTTTGTGAGGCAGGTTGTAATTGCGATGTAAACAAATTGATAAATCAACCTAACTGCTCTAAACCTCTCTACATAACAGGTCAGACCTCTTACTACTTGGAGCGGTTCATTATGATGGTTGTTTCGATACTTGCCACGGTGGCGCTGATTGGCGCCCTGTTCTATCACCGCCTGTCGTTGCGGCTCAGCAGCGCGATTCTGCTGCTGTGGACTGCTGCGATGGCTGTTGCTCACCTCTGGACGCCATGGTTACTGTTGCCGCTGGCGATTATCCTGCTGCCGTTCAACCTGCCGTCACTGCGCCGCAGCCTGTTTTCAAAGCCGATGTTTCAGCGCTTCCAGCAGGTGATGCCGCCGATGTCGCGCACCGAGAAAGAAGCGATTGATGCGGGCACCACCTGGTGGGAAGGCGATCTGTTTCAGGGCAAACCAGACTGGCAGAAGCTGCACAACTATCCGCAGCCGCGCCTGACCGCCGACGAGCAGGCTTTTCTCAATGGTCCGGTTGAAGAAGCGTGCCGCATGGCCAACGATTTCCAGATCACCCATGAGCTGGCCGATATGCCGCCGGAACTCTGGGCTTATCTGAAAGAGCATCGTTTCTTCGCGATGATTATCAAAAAAGAGTATGGCGGACTCGATTTCTCCGCCTATGCGCAGGCCTGCGTGCTGCAAAAACTGTCGGGCGTCTCCGGGATTCTGGCGATTACCGTGGGCGTGCCTAACTCATTAGGTCCGGGCGAACTGCTGCAGCACTACGGCACTGAAGAGCAGAAAAATCACTATTTACCCCGGCTGGCACGCGGCGATGAGATCCCCTGCTTTGCGCTGACCAGTCCGGAAGCGGGCTCAGATGCCGGAGCCATCCCCGATACCGGCGTGGTCTGCATGGGCGAGTGGCAGGGTCAGCAGGTGCTGGGCATGCGGCTGACCTGGAACAAGCGCTATATTACGCTGGCGCCGATCGCCACCGTGCTGGGGCTGGCATTTAAACTCTCCGACCCGGATCATCTGCTCAGCGATAACGAGAATCCTGGCATTACCTGTGCGCTGATCCCGACCAACACGCCCGGCGTGGAGATTGGTCATCGCCACTTCCCGCTTAACGTGCCGTTCCAGAACGGACCGACACGCGGCAACAATATCTTTGTGCCGATTGACTATATTATCGGCGGCCCACAAATGGCCGGTCAGGGCTGGCGGATGCTGGTGGAGTGTCTGTCTGTAGGTCGCGGCATTACGCTGCCATCGAACTCAACCGGCAGCCTGAAAAGTGTGGCGCTGGCGACAGGCGCCTATGCCCATATCCGTCGTCAGTTCCGCGTCTCAATCGGTAAGATGGAAGGGATTGAAGAGCCGCTGGCGCGCATTGCCGGCAACGCCTACGTGATGGATGCGGCGGCCACGCTGATTACGGCCGGTATTATGCAGGGTGAAAAACCGGCAGTGCTGTCGGCGATTGTGAAGTATCACTGCACCCATCGCGGTCAGCGCGCCATTATCGACGCCATGGATATTGCCGGCGGTAAAGGCATTATGCTGGGTAACAGTAACTTTCTGGCCCGCGCCTATCAGGGTGCGCCCATCGCTATCACGGTGGAAGGCGCTAATATTCTGACCCGCAGCATGATTATCTTCGGACAGGGTGCGATTCGCTGCCATCCTTATGTACTGCAGGAGATGGCGGCGGCAGCCAGCAACGATGTTAACGCGTTTGATCAGGCGCTGTTCAGCCACATCGGCCATGTTGGCAGCAGCACCATGCGCAGCCTGTGGCTGGGCTTAACCGCCGGACGCACCAGCGCCACCCCGACCCGCGATGGCACCCGCCGTTACTATCAGCATCTGAACCGCATCAGTGCCAACCTGGCGTTGCTCTCTGATGTGTCGATGGCGGTGCTGGGCGGCAGCCTGAAACGTCGTGAGCGTATTTCGGCGCGTCTGGGCGATGTGCTGAGCCAGCTCTATCTCGCTTCGGCGACGCTGAAACGCTATGACGATGAAGGCCGCAACGAAGCCGATCTGCCGCTGGTGCACTGGGGCGTGCAGGATGCGCTGCATCAGGCGGAAGTCGCGATGGACGATCTGCTGCGTAACTTCCCGAACCGTCTGGTCGCGGGCGCATTGCGGATGACTATTTTTGCAGGCGGTCATCACTGCCCTGCTCCGTCTGACCGTCTGGACCATCAGCTGGCAAAACTGCTGCAACAGCCGTCAGCTACCCGCAGTCGTCTGGGCCGTGGCATGTACCTGACGCCCAGCGAGCACAACCCTGCCGGTCAGCTGGAACAGGCATTGCAGGATGTGATGGTGGCAGAAGTCATCCATGACAGACTGTGCAAACAGACGAAGCAGCACCTCTCCTTTACCCGACTGGATGCGCTGGCGAAGCGTGCGCTGGAGCAGGGCTGGATTGATGCTAAAGAGGCTGAAGTGTTGCAGCGTGCTGAGGCCAGTCGTCTGCGTTCGATTAACGTCGATGAGTTTGAGCCGGATGCGCTGGCAGTGCCGGTGCCAGAGAAAGCCCCTCAGGCTGCGTCGCGGGCGAGTGAGGCGGCATAGGCTTAGCGTTGCTCTGCAGCACCCGCTCAGGGGAAATCTGACCGCAATAATTAAGCCCAAAGCGCAGGGAATAGGGTCAGAAGAGGAAAGCCGACATCACGTCGTAATGCTGAACAGTTAAGATTAGATTTGTAAAGGCTGTCACGGTCAAACGTGGCAGCTTTTTTTTGGCAAGCGAGCCGCATGCGGGCCAGCGCACCTCTGCTGCTGCCGGGCAGGCTGGTGGCGATCAGGAGCAGGCAATCCGCAGCGCTGAACAGAATGAGTCTGCCAGGAGAGCCCGCAGGACGCGGGCGAAAGGCGGGGCGGCACAGGATGTGCCATCCCCGACGGTCCGTCAGGCAGGCGAATGAAGTGAAGGAACCGCGCAGCGGCGCGAGGACCGCCAGCCCCTGCCCGGCACCAGACTGCGTTATCACCTGTCGCTTAACTGACTGGCATCAAACATCACCTCGGCTTTTTTATCCTGCCTGACGGATGCGGGCAATCAGCGCATCCGCGTCTTCTACATGATCGGCTGCCAGAATCAGCGTGCGTCCCAGATTAATTGCATTACGGATGCAGTCGGTACGCATCGCCGGATCGGCAATCAGCTTCATATCCGCCACGTGTGACATCCCCACCGTGCGGCGAATCAGTTCGGTGCCGCAGTAACCGATGGTATCTGCCCATACTTTACGCAGAAACGCCTCAGCATAGCCTGGATAAGCCAGTGCCTCATCGCGGGTTTTCTCTGCCGCCAGTGCCAGAAAGCCCGCGGCAAAGGTAGTCCAGATCGTATGCACATCGCTGAGGCGCTGCTCACGTGCATCGGCGGCCTCACGCGGTGGCAGCAGACCCGGCAGGCCGCAGTAGTTAATCAGCAGGTTGCCAATGGCGGTGCCGACATCAAAACCGATGGGACCAAAATAGCCAAACTCCGCATCAATCGCTTTCAGGCTGCCATCAGCAACGAAAATCGATCCGCTGTGAATATCACCATGCAACAGCGCTTCAGCGTGGGCAAAGAAACGATGCTTGAGACCGCCCACCGCAATGCGCAGTGCATCGTCATTACGCAGGCTGGCGACCAGCGGTTCAAGCGCTTCGGGATAGCTATTGCGCTCATGGTCGGTATAGGGATCGTTAAAGAAAAGATCTTCGGTGATTTCACACATTTCCGGATTAATGAAACGCGCTACTTCCGCTTTTTTCTGGTGCGGATGCAGGATGAAATCGGAGGTATGAAACAGGGTTTGTGCCAGATAGTCGCCTAACTGCTGAGCCGCTTCCGGGTAATAAGCGCCCTTCACCAGCTCGCCGCGCCAGATACGATGAGTGGAGAGATCTTCCATTACCATCACCGCCAGCTCCGCATCGTAATGGGTGATCTTCACCGTGTGCTGCGGACAATATTTGTAATGTTCGACCAGGGTCTGCGCTTCCAGCCGCGCCCGATCCAGCGTCAGCGGCCACGACTCACCCACACAGCGCACATAGGGCAGCGCCTGCTTGACCACTACCCGGCTGTTGCCCTGATCGTCATAAATTTTAAACACCAGGTTGAGGTTGCCATCACCAATCTCTTCTGCGCTGCTCAGCGCGGCAGGATTGTCCACGCCGCCAAATTGTCGGGCATATTCCACAGCATCAGCAGCAGTAAAGGTACGGTATTGCGACATTGCCTGTTCCTCATCAATCGAAGGGGGATAACCTGGGTGTAATAAGCCGTTCAGACGTCTATACATCCGTTCAGCATGTTGGCACAATAGGTATCATTAACGCAACATGGATTTCACCCACAATGCAGACACTTCAAACCACCAGCTTACAGGTTCGTGACAATCAGCTCTGGATTCTGGATCAGCAGGCACTGCCGCAGCAAAAGAACTGGCTGCCCGCGCACAGCGTGCCCCAGCTGATTGAACATATTCATGCGCTGCGGGTGCGCGGTGCGCCGCTGATCGGCCTTTCCGCCTCGCTGCTGCTGGCGTTGCTGGCAGAACAGGGGCAGACGCGCGCTGAACTGGCGCAGGCGCTGGAGACCCTGCGCGCCGCCCGCCCTACCGCTGTCAATCTGATGAACAATCTGGACCGGATGAAACTGGCGCTGGCGCAGCCGGACTTTGCCCCCGCACTGGCAGAGGAAGCCTGGCGGCTGGTGCAGGAAGATAAGCAGCTGTGTGACGCCATCGCTGACGCGGGTTGTACGCGGGTGAAACCCGGCAGCCAGCTGCTGACCCACTGCAATACCGGCGGACTGGCCACCGCCGGTGTGGGCACCGCCCTTGGCGTGATTGCCCGCGCCCATCAGCAGGGGCTGATTAAGAATGTCTGGGTTGATGAAACCCGTCCGCTGTTACAGGGCGGCCGGTTAACCGCCTGGGAGCTGGGCGAGCTGGCGATTCCTTACACCCTGATTACCGATTCCATGGCCGCCAGCCTGATGGCCCGTGGAGAGGTCGATGCCGTATGGGTAGGCGCTGACCGCATTGCCGCCAACGGCGATGTGGCGAATAAAATCGGCACCTACAGCCTGGCGGTGCTGGCCCATTATCATCAGATTCCGTTTTACGTGGCGGCCCCGCATACCACGCTGGATCGCAGCTGTCCGGACGGCACAGCGATTCCTATTGAGCAGCGCGCCGCCAGTGAAGTAACGGGCGTTGCCGGCAGTTTTGGCAGCGTGCAGTGGGCGCCGGAAGCGGCGAAGGTCTTTAACCCGGCGTTTGATGTCACGCCCGCCACCCTGATCAGCGGCTGGGTACTGGACACCGGGGTAGTCACGCCTGACCAGGTACAGAGTGGCATTTTCCAGCCACAATAGCGGTCTGCAAGGCGTTTGCCGCTCACGGCAAACGTCTTGCCAAAACGACGGGCGGTTTACGCCAGACGCGGATAGGCATCCGCAATCTTATCGCCGGTAAAGTTCGCTACCCAGCCTTCCTGATTATCGAAAATACGGATAGCCGTGAAGTGCGGTGACGATCCCATATCAAACCAGTGTGGTGTTCCCGCAGGTACCGAGATCAGATCGTTTTTTTCGCAGAGGATCTGCAGGATTTCGCCATCCAGGTGCAGACAGAAGAGTCCGGCCCCCTCAACAAAGAAACGCACCTCATCTTCGCCGTGCGTATGTTCAGAGAGGAACTTCTCGCGCAGCACGGTTTTCTGCGGATTATCGGCGCGCATGCTGATCACATCCCAGCTCTGATAGCCCTTCTCTGCCACCAGCCGATCGATCGCATGCTGATAGGCGTTGATCACCGTTTCGGGATCCGGATTTTCACCCAGATCGCGATCGGCTTCCCAGCGCTCAAAACGGACTCCTTTGGTGCTCAGGCGTTCACGAATTTCTTCCGCGTCGGTGCTGTGCCACACCGGCTGGCTGGCTTCGCGGTCGGTAAAAATAGTCAGTGCGCTCATCCTAAATCGACTCCGGGTTAATCTGGGAAAAATCTGTCACCTGACGATGGCGGCTCTCGGCGTCCGCATCGCCACGCAGTAGTTGCAGCGTCTGCCAGCCCGCCTCAGCGGCGGCATCCAGCTCCTGATGAATATCGGAGAGAAACAGCAGCTGCTCCGCTGGCTGACCAATTTCAGCGGCGATAGCGCGATAGGCTGCGACTTCGCGTTTGGCACCTACGTGCGTATCAAAATAGCCGCTGAAGAGGTCAGTAATATCACCTTCGTCGCTGTAGCCAAATAACAATTTCTGCGCCGCAACCGAGCCGGAGGAATATACATACAGTTCAATGCCCTGCGCCTTCCAGCGGCTCAGTGCAGGCAGGACGTCGGGATAGAGATGACCGGTAAAACTGCCGTTAAG
Organism: Pantoea sp. paga; assembly: GCF_007558755.1. Lineage (NCBI taxonomy): Bacteria > Pseudomonadati > Pseudomonadota > Gammaproteobacteria > Enterobacterales > Erwiniaceae > Pantoea > Pantoea sp. paga. The sequence continues at coordinate 26,609 of NZ_VLTF01000002.1, read as the reverse complement.
ATAGCCATCGCGCCAGATCATGCCCTGCAGCGCTTTCAGGCCGGTTGATTTGCGATCCTGGTCCATAAACCCCAGCAGAATCTCTGTCACCGCGGCCAGATCAGCCTGCGGCTGTCCAGCCTCCTCTCGCACCGATTGCAGCGCTGCGGCGACGTCAGGCTGATGCGCATTTTCACGCAGGAAGCTCGCCAGATGCTGACGGGCGTAGGGAAACAGGATGTTATGTACAAAACGGATATCGCTGGTGGTGCCTTCGATATCCGTAACAATGGCGCGAATCATGCTCTCTCCAGCAGGCGACGTTGACGTTCACATTCAAATAAAAATTCCAGACCTTCCAGATGACGGCGTGCTTCGCTGACATCCCGGCCCCAGCAGGTTAAGCCGTGACCGCGCAGCAGAAAGCCGTAACGCAGCGGAAAGCGGGCAGCGTAATCTTCAATTTCTGACGCCAGCGCCGCAATGTCCTGGCTGTTGTCGAACACAGGAATGGCCAGCGTATCCAGATGGGTGTGCTGGCCACTTAACGATTTTTGCATCTCATAGCCGTGCAGCAGCAGCGCCGCACCCTGCTCTACCCGCGACAGCACCGTCGCATTCACGGTGTGGGTATGCAGCACCGCGCCCGCCTCGGGAAAGAGTCGATAGATCATTGTGTGCAGACCCGTTTCTGCCGACGGCTTACGGCCAGAGAGCGACTGGCTGGTAGCAATATCGACCTCGATAAAGTCATCCCGCGTCAGCGTGCCTTTATCTTTGCCCGATTCACTCAGCAGGCAGACATGTTCATCGCGGCGCACAGACATATTTCCGCCGGTGGCCGGTGCCCAGCCTTTCGCGCCAATCCAGTGACAGGCGGCGACCAGCTGATCTAATGGAAGACTCTGCGACATAAAAGTTCCTTGCGGTGAAATAGGATTCCGGGTGGCTCAGATAACGGTCAGGGATGTGATGTTCAGTTCACTCAGGCCATCAAGCCAGGAGTGACTCTTCCCAGGTTTTTCTTAAATTCACGACGTAATCAAACAGACCCTGAGCATCTAAGTCATCTTCGTCAATCAGGTCAGGATTAGAGCAATAAGCATCAACAGCTGAGAATACCGAGTCAAAATAACGTTGTGTATCTTTGTTTTGTTTATCCGCTGTATCAGCAGCTCTGTGTTCACGCCATGCGTTCAGGTATTTTTCCTCAAACTCTGGCGCCGACACAGCACCTGAAACAAACGAATCGATTAGGGCTAACATATCTGCTTCGCTTTGATCAGTAGACATTACCTTCACCTTTCAGATCGGAAATTTGAGTTTCGGATAACTTCCATCCAGAGATGAAATTACCATCAGGTTTAGTCATTACATCAATTTTAGTTTCAGGATTGTAGTAGTGGTTAACATCCTGATTCCATCGGTATTTACCGGCGATTTGTTGTGTCAGTGGATCATCTATATGCGCTTTGAGTGCCTGTTCATATGACTTCAACCCTTCGGCATCTGGAGTGCCCGACAGGTTGAAATCCACAGCGTGCTTGAATTTCTTCTGTAGCTGTCTGGTTTCAAAATTAACAAATTCTGATGGAGGTGGCTTAGGTACTTTTGATAACGCAGACAGCTTTTCTAATTCGCTTACCGTTCCCGGATTACCCATTGCAAGACCTGCCGCTACAGAGGCGCCGGTAATGAGCAGACCTTTGTTATCCATGACCTGATCGAAACCGGCTGGAGCATCGCCGCCGAGCTGTCCGGCGGTCTTTCTAAATCCCTCGATATTGCCGTTATAAATTCCGCCAGCAGCCAACAGCCGGCCCGCGGCTTTGCTGTTGATGGTTTTTGCTGACTGAGCGTGTTGCACCGGTGCAGCAGGACGGACGTGATATACCGGGCGTTTCAGTTGCCGGGATATGAGGTGATTGAGCCGGGTTCGAAGTAACAGTGGCAGGTTATCGAGAAGGCCGCCAGATGTTGTCAGAACGCCAGAGATGGCATAGCCGGTGATATTTTGTCTCAGCAGAACGAGCACCCCGGATTTGATGTCGTCCAGCGTGTCACGATATGCCACCCAGGGACGTTGCCAGTGGAACTTGTGATACCGGCTGACAAAAAGGGTATAGCCCTGCGGCAAATTCCACTCGTGGATGATGCGGTTTGGCAACGCAGTATTTGCAAGATCTCGTGCCGCCGTTTCCGGATGGATAATGTGGGGAATGTCCTCAAGGTAGATGTCATCCAGTGACTTTGCCTGACTGTAATGAAGCATAATGTCCCTTTTACGCTGCCGTTATGTTCCCAATGATCAGGCATTCCTGACAACAGGCGAAGAAGCCCTGATATCCCCGTGTTGGATACACCAGCAGACGGAGAGTGGAGCGACCAGCATCAGGCTGTACTGTTGTTGTCAGAATTTTGTGGGTCTGGTGCCTGGCTGCTGAGCCATACTCTCCGGGTCCTGCCAGATGATCCGCATCTCAGCAAGGCAGCAAGTGCGCGCATCCCCGGGAGCTGACACTCGTCAGTGACCGGGGTAAGTAAGTGCAGCCAACGCCGCTGACGCCCGTAGCATGACGCTTGTAAATGCTAAATGATCCGCATCTCAGCAAGGCAGCAAGTGCGCGCATCCCCGGGAGCTGACACTCGTCAGTGACCGGGGTAAGCAAACGAAGCTAACGAAGCTGAGGTGTGGAGCATGACGCATTTAGCCATCTAAGCGTCTTGATTGCCAAATACTACCATCCTGTTTATAGTGGCACAAACACCGGGTGACACCGCATCAATCTTCGCGCTTAAGGCATGACATCATGACGCAGCACAACCTGATCCCCGAGAGTAAACTCCCTTTGCTCGGCACCACCATTTTCAGCCAGATGAGTGCGCTGGCGCAGCAGCATAACGCTATCAATCTCTCTCAGGGCTTTCCTGATTTTAGCGGCCCGGACTATCTGCAGCAGCGGCTGGCGTATCACGTCAGCCAGGGCGCGAACCAGTATGCGCCGATGACCGGTGCGCTGCCGTTACGTGAGGCGATAGCAGAGAAAACCGCGCGGCTTTATGACTATCGTCCTGATGTCGAAACGGAGATTACGGTGACGGCGGGCGCAACCGAAGCGCTTTATGCGGCGATTACCGCGCTGGTGCGGCCGGGCGATGAGGTGATCTGCTTTGATCCCAGCTACGACAGCTATGCGCCTGCGGTAGAGTTGTCGGGCGGCGTGATGAAACGCATTACGCTGCAGCCGCCCGCTTTCCGGGTGGACTGGCAGGCGTTTGCTGCGCTGCTGAGTGATAAAACCCGGCTGGTGATCCTGAATACGCCGCACAATCCTTCCGCCACCGTCTGGCAGCAGCAGGATTTCGCCGCGCTGTGGCAGGCGATTGCTGCGCGGCCGGTCTATGTGCTGAGCGACGAAGTCTATGAGCACATCTGCTTTGATCAGGCGGGCCACGCCAGCGTGCTGGCACATCCCGAACTGCGCCAGCGTGCCATCGCGGTGTCATCATTTGGTAAGACCTTCCATATGACCGGCTGGAAAGTGGGCTACTGCATTGCCCCTGCCGCGATCAGCGCGGAACTGCGCAAGGTGCATCAGTATCTGACCTTCTCCGTGAATACGCCGGCGCAGCTGGCGATTGCCGATATGCTGCGTGAGCATCCGGAGCACTATCTTGAGCTGCCAGCGTTTTATCGCGACCGTCGCGATCGGCTGGCAACGGCGCTAAGCAGCAGCCGCTTTAAGGTACTCCCCTGCGAAGGTACCTACTTTTTGCTGGTCGATTACAGCGCCATCTCCGATCTGGATGATGTCAGTTTCTGCCAGTGGCTGACCCGCGAAGTGGGCGTTGCCGCGATCCCTCTGTCGGTGTTCTGCGCCGATCCCTTTCCTCATAAACTGATCCGCCTCTGTTTTGCCAAACAGCCGGCGACATTAGATGCCGCCGCGGAGCGCTTATGTCAGCTTTAAAAATCACGTTACTGCAGGAGACGCTGAGCTGGATGGATGGCGAGGCCAACCTGCGCCATTTTGACGAGCAGCTGGATGGACTCAACGGGCGCGATCTGATTTTACTGCCAGAGATGTTTACCACCGGCTTTGCAATGGAAGCGGCGAAAAGCTCGCTGCCACAGGCGCAGGTGGTGGAGTGGCTGCATCAGCATGCCCGTCGCAACGATGCCCTGGTCGGCGGCAGTGCGGCGATTCAGACCGAACACGGCGCGGTAAACCGCTTCCTGCTGGTGGAGCCGGACGGCACGCTGCATCAGTATGACAAGCGCCACCTGTTCCGCATGGCGGACGAGCATCACCACTATCTGCCAGGCGAACAGCGTCAGGTGTTTGAGTGGCGCGGCTGGCGCATCCTGCCGCAAATCTGTTACGACCTGCGTTTCCCGGTCTTCTCGCGCAACCGCAACGATTACGATCTGGCGCTCTATGTCGCCAACTGGCCTGCACCGCGTGCACTGCACTGGCAGGCGCTGCTGCTGGCGCGGGCGATTGAAAATCAGGCTTATGTGGCAGGCTGTAACCGCGTCGGCAGTGATGGCAATCAGCATGAATACAGCGGCGACAGCCAGATTATTTCACCGCAGGGCGAGATCCTCAGCGCGGCTGAGCCGCATCAGCGCGCCAGGCTGGACGCAGAGCTGTCGCTGGACGCACTGAATGCTTATCGCGAGCGCTTCCCGGCCTGGCAGGATGCGGATCGCTTTTCGCTGTGAATTCAGGGCGGGCAGTCAGCCCGCCCATTAACTGCCGCGATAGGTTGACCACGACCAGGGCGAAATCAGAAACGGCAGATGAAAATGACTGCCCGCTTCGGCAATCATAAAATCGATCTGCGCGCTGACGTAGAGTGCATCCCGACCAGCGGCGGCAAAATAGTCGCCGATTTCTGCCGTTAAACGGTAGTGGCCCGGCGTCAGCGGCTCGGGCGTGAGATCTCTCAGACGCCCGTCGCTGTCGGTTTCACCCTGTGAAATCGGAAACCACCCTTCCGGGCTGTTCTGCTCAAGTGAAATCGCTACACCGCTGGCCGGTTTGCCCAGCGAAGTGTCCAGAATATGGGTGGTAACAGTACTCATTGAATCGTCTCCTTCAGGCGTAACAGGGTAATTTCACGCAGCTGATCCAGCGCCTCCTGCTGCTCGGCAGGATCGCTATTCTGCAACCGACGCTGCAACTCTGCCAGCATCTGCTCGCCGCTGCGCCCTTTAGCGCGAATCAGAAACACCCGGCCAAAACGGGCTTCATACGCCTGATTCCCCTGCTGCATCGCCTGCTGCAAAGCGCTGTCGGCCTGCTGCATCGCAAACTGCTCTCCGCGTGAAAGTGCCGCTTCTTTATCCGCGCCGTTCGCGCGTTCGCCAATGCGCGGATGCGCCGACAGTGCTGCCTCCAGCTCAGGCTGCTGCCACTGGCGGGCCAGTGCATCGGCGGTTGCCCGTAGCGCATCCAGGGTGTCAAAAGGCCGGGCCACTACCAGCGACTGCTGCCAGTGCGGGATGGCGACACAATGCCGGATGGCCGCCTTCGCCTCATCAGCCGACAGCTGATTAAATGCGGCTAATTCCATGTTCAGCTCCGTTCAGCAATCAGCGAGACCGCCTGTAAATAAGCCTGCAGTGCAGGCGCCACATCAGCCACCGCGACGGACTCCGCCGGATGGTGGCTGATACCGCGATGGTTACGCACAAATAACATGCCGACCGGCCAGCGTTCAGCGATAGCGATGGCGTCGTGCCCGGCGCCGCTCGGCAGTGACAGGCTGCGACCCTGCACCGTTTCCACCGCATGACTCAGCGCCTGCTGCAGCGCGGAGTCACAGGCGGTGGCACCGATGCGATAATATTCGTTCGACTCAAAGCGGAGTCCACGCCGCAGCGCAATCGCCTCCGCCTGGGTTAACAGGCTGGAGAGCAGTGTCTCCAGCGGGTTGTCCAGCGGACCGCGCACGTCCAGCGACAGCGATACCTCGCCAGGGATTACATTTACCGCCCCCGGCGCACAGTTAATCGTACCGACGGTGGCGACCAGTTGTGGGTCCTGCTCACGAGTAGTCTGCTCGATAAATACCATCCACTCGGCAGCGGCAGCCAGCGCATCTTTGCGGTGGGTCATCGGCACCGTGCCCGCGTGGCCCGCTTCTCCGGTGAAACGGCAGTTGAGGCGGCGCGCACCGTTGATGGCCGTGACCACACCGAGCGCCAGATCCTCCTGCTCCAGGCAGGGGCCCTGCTCGATGTGCAGTTCAAGATAACCGACGATATCCTCAACCCGCCGCACCGCAGATGCGATCTTGTCGCTGTCGAGCCCGACATCCGCCATCGACTGCGCCACGGTAATGCCGTTACCGTCAGGATGCGTCACCCAGCTTTGCGGCCAGCTGCCGGTAATACCACGGCTGCCGAGCAGCGTAATACCAAAACGGGTGCCCTCTTCGTCGCCAAAGCCAATAACTTCAATCGCCAGCGGTAAGCGGCGCTGATGTTCGTTAAGCCACTGCACGGTTTCAATCGCGCTGAGCACGCCCAGCATGCCGTCATAGCGACCGGCGTTGCGCACCGTGTCGAGATGCGAGCCAAGCAGTAACGCGGGTGCACCCGTTTCTGCCGCCTCGTAGCGCCCACAGATATTGCCGACCTCATCCTGCCACACCTGCATCCCCGCCGCCTGCATCCACTCACCGACACAGGCGTTGGCGCGCAGATGTTCGGGTGAGAGGTAGACGCGGGTCAGCCCCTCGGCTGTTTCGCTGATCGCTGCCAGCGCATCGCAGCGCGCCATAACGCGCTGTGCAGCGGCCAGGGCTTCGCTGGCGCTCATCATCATGCGTGGCTCCCGTAGTGATCCCAGGCGGCCTGCGCGGCGGCACCCTGCGGCGTGCGATAGCCGACATAGGTCAGCACCGTTTCCAGCGCGGAAAGAGTCTGCATCACGCAATCTTTGCGCGCGTTATAACCCATGGTGCCGATGCGCCACACCTTGCCATGCAGCGGGCCAAACGAGGTGCCAATCTCAATGCCGAAATCTTCCAGCATCAGTTTGCGTACCTGATCGCCGTTTACGCCGGACGGGATCATCACGCCCAGCACATTGTTCATTTTGTGTTTCAGGTCGCCGAAGGTTTCCAGCCCCATCCCCTGAATGCCTTTCAGCAATGCTTCACCGTGCAGTTTGTGACGGGCGATGCCGTTGTCCAGCCCCTCCTGCAGGATCAGACGGGCGCACTCGCGCGCGCCAAACAGCGCGCTGGTCGCTTCGGTATGGTGGTTGAGCCGCTCCGGCCCCCAGTAATCCATGATCATGCCGAGATCAAAATAGTTGGAGTAGATCATCTCCTCTTCGCCATCCTGATGCGCCTCGGTGCGGATCCCCTGCTCTACGCATTTGCGTTTGCGGATCACCGCTTCCATCTCTGCACTCAGCGTGATCGGCGAGGTGCCCGATGGACCACCCAGGCATTTCTGCATCCCCGCGGATACGGCATCGAGTCCCCAGGCGTCCGTTTCCAGCGCGTTACCCGCCAGCGACGCGGTGGCATCGGTGTAGAACAGCACGCCATACTGTTTGCAGATCGCTCCCAGCTGCTCAAGCGGCTGCAGCATGGTGGTTGAGGTATCGCCCTGCACGGTCAGCAGCAGGCGCGGCCGCACTTTTTTGATCGCATCTTCAATCTGGTCGGGAGTAAAGACTTCGCCCCACGGCACTTCAATGGTGTGCACTTCCGCCCGACAGCGGCGGGCAATTTCGCACAGCAGATGACCAAAGCGGCCAAACACCGGTACCAGCACTTTGTCGCCAGGCCGGATCGATGACAGCAGAATCGATTCGATACCGGCGCGAGAGGTGCCGTCAATCAGCAACGTCCAGCGGTTCTCTGTGCGAAACACGCCGCGATAGAGCGCCATCACTTCATTCATGTAGTGGGTCATCGCAGGATCGTACTGCCCCAGCAACTGACTCGACATGGCGCGCAGCACGCGTGGATCGGCGTTGATCGGTCCTGGCCCCATCAACAGACGCTGTGGCGGGTTAAGTTGCGGGTAGTGATTAATATCCATCGTAATTTCCTTTTTCAGAATCAGAGGCGAACCGAAGAGATAAACTGCTTCAGCTCCGGTGACTGCGGCTGAGCAAACAGCGTCTTACTGTCGCCCTGCTCCCAGACGCGCCCCTGATGCATAAAGACCACACGATCGCCCACGTCGCGGGCGAAGCTCATTTCATGCGTGACGAGGATCAGCGTCATTCCTTCTGACGCCAACTGCTCCAGAACTTTGAGCACTTCGCCCACCAGCTCGGGATCGAGCGCGGAGGTGATCTCATCACAGAGTAAAACTTTCGGCGTCATCGCCAGTGCACGGGCGATCGCCACGCGCTGCTGCTGACCGCCGGAGAGGCTGGCAGGATAGTAGTTGAGACGCTCGCCCAGCCCGACCTTCTCCAGCATCTGCGCCGCCAGCGCCCGGCACTCGGCCTCGCTTTTTTTCAGCACCCGGCGCGGCGCCAGCATCACGTTCTCCAGTGCCGTCATGTGCGGGAACAGGTTGAAGCTCTGAAATACCATCCCGACCGAGCGGCTGATTTCACGCGCCTGCGAGTCGCGATCGGTAATCGTCATACCGCCGAGCTTGATGCTGCCCTCCTGATAGCCTTCCAGCCCGTTCATGCAGCGCAGCAGCGTGCTTTTACCCGATCCGCTGCGACCGATGATTGAGATCACCTCGCCCATGTCGATATCCAGATCCACGCCTTTCAACACATGGTTGTCGCCGTAATATTTTTGCACCTGATTAATGGTGATGAGCGGCATTGAATTTTTTCTCCAGATACTGGCTGTAGCGAGACAGCGGATAACACATCAGGAAGTAGCCCAGCGCCACCAGCCCAAAGACTTTAAACGGCTGATAGGTCACGTTGTTCAGAATGGTGCCCGCTTTGGTCAGCTCGATAAAACCGATAATTGACGCCAGCGCGGTGCCCTTGATCACCTGGACAGCAAACCCCACCGTCGGCGCGATACCGATGCGGATCGCCTGCGGCGCAACCACCCGCCACAGCGTCTGACCAAAGGTCAGGCCGAGACAGCGCGACGCTTCCCACTGGCCTTTTGGCAGGGCACGGATGCTGCCGTACCAGATATCGACCAGAAAGGCGCTGGTGTAGAAGGTCAGCGCCAGCGAGGCCGCCGTCCACGGCGCAACATCAATGCCGAACAGGCCGACGCCGAAAAACGCTAGGAACAGCTGCATCAGCAGCGGTGTGCCCTGAAACAGCGCGGTGTAACCGCGTACCAGCCGCGTTAACCATTTGCGTTGCAGCAGGCGCATAAACAGCAGCGGCAGCGTCACCAGCGTGCCGCCGACAAAGGCCACCAGCGACAGCAACAGGGTCCAGCGTGCCGCCAGCAGCAGGTTGCGCAGGATGTCCCAGTCGGTAAAGGTCGTCATCATGATGGCTGCACTCCAAACCATTTACGGCCAATCGCCAGCAGCAGATGGCGCATCGCAATCGACAACGCCAGGTAGATCAGCGTGGTCACCAGATAGACCTCAAAACTTAAGAAGGTGCGCGACTGGATCAGGTTGGCGGCGAAGGTCAGCTCCTCATAGGAGACCTGCGACACCACCGACGACCCCAGCATCACGATGATGCACTGACTCACCAGGGCCGGGTAAATACGCTGCAGTGCGGGCGGCAAGACCACCCGCAGAAACGTCTGGCTGCGGGTTAATCCCAGCACCCGTCCCGCTTCCCACTGCCCTTTGGGTGTCACCTGTATTCCGGCACGAATGATCTCGGTGCTATACGCTCCGAGGTTGATCAGCATCGCCAGCAGCGCCGCCTCGCCAGCAGTGAGTTTCAGCCCCAGCGCAGGCAGACCGAAAACGATAAAGAACAGTTGCACCACAAACGGCGTATTGCGGATCAGCTCGACATAGATGCCCCACAGGCGGCTCATCCAGCTGGGTCTGCCACTGCGCAGCGCGGCGCCCGCAATGCCCAGCGCCACACCACCGGTGGTCGCCAGCACCGTCAGCTGAATGGTGACCCAAAGACCGGAGAGCAGCTCCGGCCAATAGGGCCACAGGGCGGGAAAGTTAAGTTGCCCGGTCATGAATCTTTCCTCAGGCGCCGAGGTTGGCGGGCAGCGGCGCTTTCAGCCACTCTTCTGACAGTTTATTCAGGGTGCCATCTTTCATGCCCTGCTCAATCAGCGCATTCACTTTCGCTTTCAGTGCCGGCTGATCTTTCTTCAGGCCGATATAGCAGGGAGAATCTTTCAGCATAAACTGCGCCACCGGCGCTTTAGCCGGATTCTGACGGGCAATGGCGGCGACCACCAGGTTGCCGGTCGCCACATACTGCACCTGACCGGAGAGATACGCAGACAAGGTAGTGTTGTTATCTTCGTAGCGTTTCACCTGTGCATCTTTCGGCGCAACGTCACTGAGCACCATGTCCTCTACCGCACCGCGTGTTACGCCAATCGATTTGCCGCTCAGGGCAGACGCCGCTTTGATTTCATCGCCTTTCGGCCCGAATACGCCCAGGAAGAACGGCGCATAGGCGCGGGTGAAGTCGATCACTTTTTCCCGCTCGGCATTTTTACCCATGCTGGAGATGACCAGGTCGACCTTGTCGGTTTGCAGATAAGGCACGCGGTTGGCACTGCTGACCGGCACCAACTGCAACTTAAGTTTCATCTGCTTTGCCAGGTATCTGGCCGTGTCGATGTCATACCCCTGCGGCTGCAGATCGGTACCAACCGAGCCAAACGGCGGGAAATCCTGCGGCACGGCGATGCGAATGACGCCGCGTTTCTGGATGTCCTGCAGTTGATCGGCCAGCGCGCTTCCCGCTTGTGCCATCAGTAATGCCGCTGTCGCAACCGCCATCAAAACTTTTTTCATTATGCACCCCGGTGAGATTAACGTGAAACAAAAGATTCTTTTAGATGCAATTTGCAACTAATGTGCCAACCCGAACGGCTACAGAAAAAGGGTTAAGCGGCAAAGCATTCAGCTGAAATCTGGCGTAATCGGGACGACTACGCCGGGGGAAAGTCTGTTCTGAAATGGGGCAAAGCACCAAAACGGTGCCTGTTAGCGGTGCTCCAGCTCGTCAAACCGCTGATAAAGGTCGGCGATCTGATGAATGCGCTGGCGTCCCTGCGCCAGCATTTCATGCAGCAGTGCATTGGCAATCAGGTTAACCAGGCTCATGGCTGAGCCATAACTGTCGAAGGCGGAAACGCTGTCCAGCGGCGTACAGAGCTGCCAGCGCGCCAGCGCAATCACCGTCTGCGCCTGCGGCTCACACAGCGCCAGCAGCGGGATACCGGCCGCCTGCAACTGCTGCATCAGCGGGCGAATGATGCGGGGACGACGACGGAAGGCCATCACAACCACCATATCCTCCGGCGTAATATCCACCAGCTCCTCAGCCAGCGTCTGGCCCGGCTGCGGCAGGATATGTACCTGCGAACGCGCCTGCACCAGCTGCTGCCGCAGATGCAGCGCCACCGGATAGGCGTTGCGCATGCCGATGATAAAGACGCGTTTTGCCTGCGCCAGCTGCTGAATAACCTCATTAAAGTGCCGGGCATCCAGACTGTTCACCCACTGCGTCAGGTTAGCCATCTCCTGCTTGTAGTGTCGCGCCAGCAGCGTATTGCCCTGCACCGCATCACGATTATCGGTCAGTGGCATGCCGCTCTGGCGCAGGATGCGTAGCTCATCACGCATATCCTTGTACTTTTCATAGCCCAGACGCTTAAACAGCCGGCTGACAGTGGCTTTCGACACGCCGCTGAGCCGCGCCAGCTCGGCACTGTTGTAGCTGATCAGGTCATCGAAGTGGTCAAACACGAAGTCGGCAATGCGCTGCTCCTGCGGAGAGAGCTGGGGATAGTGACTTCTGAGTCGTTCATCAAGCTGTTTCATAACCCGTCCTGTAACTTTTGTTTCAGCAGAAGCTAGCACAATTTACGCCAGGTTAACCGGCGCATTGTCAGCTGAGGGTGAAAACTGGAACAGCTCTTGCTTTGATATGGGTTCTGTTACCCGAAGAACGAGAAAAAGATGATTCAAAGCAATATGGCCCCGCAGGGGATGGCGGTGACGCCACACCATCTGGCGAGTGAAAGCGCACTCGCGGTACTGCGTGATGGCGGTAATGCCATTGAAGCGATGGTGGCCGCTGCCGCGACCATCGCCGTGGTCTACCCGCATATGAATGGACTGGGCGGTGATGGTTTCTGGCTGATTCTGCCGCCTGGCGGCGATCCTGTCGCTATCGACGCCAGCGGCGCAGCCGGTTCGCTGGCTCATCACGATTTCTACGCCGATCACCCTAAGATTCCGCATCGCGGGCCGAAAGCGGCGCTGACCGTGGCCGGTACGGTCAGCGGCTGGCAGGAGGCACTGAATCTCTCGGCTGAGATGGGCACCCCACCGCTGCCGCTGGCACGTCTGTTACGCGATGCGATTCGCTACGCCGCCGACGGTATTCCGGTGACCGCCTCACAGAGCGCCGCCACCGCGACGTTCCGCAGTGAATTGCAGCATCAGCCCGGCTTCAGCGCCACCTTTATGCCTGACGGCAACGTGCCGCAGCCAGGCAGCCGTTTTACCCAGCCCGCCCTGGCAAACACCCTGAGCCAGCTTACTGAAGAGGGGCTCGAGAGCTTTTATCGCGGCCCGCTGGCTCACCATATGGCCGATGGGATGGCTACGCTGGGCATGCCGGTGACGCTGGCCGATCTGCAGCAGCATCGCGCCCGCCGCACGACGCCGCTGCATCTCTCCCACAGCGAAGGTGATATCTGGAATATCACCCCGCCAACGCAGGGCATGGTGTCGCTGGCGATCCTGGGCATCACCGATCGGCTGGAGATGGCGGAGGCTGACGATGCGCAGACGGTGCACCGTATCGTGGAAGCCACCAAAAAAGCGTTTGCGCTGCGCGACAAACACATCACCGATCCGCGTCACGTCACGGAAGATTTGCAGGCGCTGCTGGACAGCGATCACCTTGCCACGCTCGCCAGCCAGATCACCGATGGTGAGGCCGCGGCATGGGGTAACGGACGCGGGCCGGGCGATACGGTCTGGATGGGCGTGATGGACAGCAGCGGTCTGGCCGTCTCCTTTATTCAGAGCATTTATCACGAATTTGGCAGCGGTGTGGTGCTGCCCGGCACGGGTATCACCTGGCAGAACCGTGGCGCCGCTTTCAGCCTCGATCCCGACCATCTGCTGGCCCTGGCACCCGGTAAGCAGCCGTTTCATACCCTGAATCCTGCCGCCGCACGGCTGAAAGATGGCCGGACGCTGGTGTATGGCGCGATGGGCGGGGATGGACAGCCGCAGACTCAGGCGGCGATTTTTACCCGCCATGTGATTCAGGGCTTGCCGTTACAACAGGCGGTCAGTGCGCCGCGCTGGCTGCTGGGCAGGACCTGGGGGCAATCATCAGATTCGCTGAAACTGGAAGGTCGTTTTGACGACCAAACGGTATTGATGCTGCGTCTGTGGGGACATGAGGTGGAGCTGCTGCCGGACTTCAGCGAATCCGTGGGCCATGCGGGCGCCATTGTGCGCCACAGCAACGGCATGTTTGAGGGCGCAAGCGATCCACGCAGTAACGGCAGCGCCGCCGGTTTTTAACAGGAGCGAATCATGAATCAACACGATTGGGCCAGCTACATCGGCCATATGGAGCAGATACTGCAACTGGAACTGGATGACGCCCGCCGCGCTGAACTGCTGATCCAGCTGTCGCGTATCGCGGAGATGGCCGCGCCGCTGATGGCGTTTCCGCTGGATGACCGGCTTGAAGTGGCAGGAGTATACCAGGCATGAGATTAGGTGACGTTTCGATTCAGACCCTGCAGCAGGCGATTCAGCAGGGTGAAATCAGTGCGCTGGAAGTGGCAAAGCAGACGCTGCAGGCGGTTGAGCAGCACAATCCGGCGTTGAATGCCTGGACGGAAATGACCGGGCCGCGCATGTTAAAAGAAGCCAGTGCGATTGATGCGCAGCGGCAGCGCGGCGAAACCCTGCCACCGCTGGCGGGCATCCCGTATGCGGTAAAAAACCTGTTTGATGTGGCGGGGCACACTACCCTGGCCGGTGCCAGCCTGTTCAGCGATCGGCCTGCGGCACGTGCAGATGCGTTTGCCGTCGATAAACTGCGTCGCTCTGGTGCGCTGCTGTCGGGCATGCTGAACATGGATGCCTACGCGTATGGTTTTACCACCGAAAACAGTCACTACGGCGCGACGCACAATCCGCGCGATCTCAGCCGTGTGGCTGGCGGCTCGTCAGGCGGTTCGGCGGCTGCCGTGGCCGCCGGTCTGGTCCACTTTTCGCTGGGCACCGACACCAACGGTTCCATTCGGGTGCCCGCGTCGCTGTGCGGTATTTTTGGTCTTAAGCCGACCTTTGGCCGGTTGTCACGCAGCGGCAGCCATCCGTTTGTTGCCAGCCTCGATCACATCGGTCCTCTGGCGCGACGGGTTGAAGACCTGGCGCTGGTATATGATCTGTTGCAGGGCGCAGACCCTACCGATGCGTTTCAGGCCGCTCACCCGCTGGCCGCGACGCTACCGGGGCTGTCACAGGGCAGCGAAGGCTTGCGCTGCGGCGTACTGGGTGGCTTTTTTGCCCGCTGGTGCGATGAGGATGCCCGCGCTGCCGTCGCGGTGGTCGCGGCTGCACTTGATGCACAGGAAGAGGTGCTGATGCCGGACGCTGAGCTGGCACGCTCGGCGGCGTTTATCATGACCGCGGCAGAAGGCGGCAATCACTATCTGCCCGCCCTGCGCCAGATGCCTGAGCAGTTTGAACCTAATTCACGCGAGCGTCTGCTGGCCGGTGCCATGATGCCAGGTGCCTGGTACGTGCAGGCGCAGCGTTTCCGCCGCCATTTCCAGCAGCAGGTGTTGCCGCTGTTTGATCGGTTTGATGTGCTGATAGCGCCGGCGACACCCTGCAGCGCGATCACTATCGGTCAGCAGACCCTGTCGATTCAGGGGGAATCGCTGCCTGCTAAGGCGAGCATGGGTATGCTGACGCAGCCAATCTCCTTTCTGGGATTGCCGGTCTGTACCGTGCCGCTGGCGACCCGAAACGGTCTGCCGATTGGATTACAGCTTATCGCCCGTCCGTTTAATGAAGAGGCGGTGTTACGTGCCGCCTGGGCACTGGAACAACGCGGCATGACGATACCGCAAATCAATATGGCTGGAGCCTGATGAACAGAGAGATTAATTTACCGCAGGTGGTCACCGAGGTGACGGCGCAGTTTTACCGCTACGAGCAGGCGCTGGTCAGCAATGACGTGGCCGAACTGGATGCGTTGTTCTGGCACGACCCGCGAACCGTGCGTCTCGGCGCGGGTGAGAATCTGTATGGCATTGATGAGATTCGGGCCTTCCGCGCCGCGCGTCCTTCAGCCGGGCTGAACCGGACGCTGCGAAACACCGTGATCACCACCTTTGGCGAGGATTATGCGGTCTGCAGCACCGAATTTACCCGCACCGGCAGCGATAAAATTGGCCGCCAGCAGCAGACCTGGGTACGCATGCCACACGGCTGGTGTATCGTGGCGGCGCAGGTCAGCCTGATGAGCTGACATCGTCCGGCGCTTCGCCCGATCAAGGCGGGGCGAGCGCCGGAACCGGCTTAAGGTGCCGGGTGCGTATTGATCCAGTGGTCAGCGATCTGCTGACGGGTGCAGATCCAGACATCCTCATGCTGCTGGATATGATCGAGAAAATTCTGCAGCGCGCGGAATTTTCCAGGACGACCCAGCAGGCGGCAATGCATACCGATCGACATCATCTTCGGTGCGGTTTCACCCTCTTCATACAGCACATCGAAGCTGTCGCGCAGATAGGTGAAGAACTGTTCGGCGGTATTAAATCCCTGCGGCGAGGCAAAGCGCATGTCATTGCACTCAAGGGTGTAGGGGATAATCAGGTGCGGTTTAACCGTACCATCCTGACAGGTGACCTGGGTCCAGAAAGGCAGATCGTCGCCGTAGTAGTCACTGTCATAGCTGAAACCGCCCTGCTCCACCACCAGCCGCCGGGTATTCGGGCTGTCGCGGCCGGTGTACCAGCCGGTCGGCGCTTTACCAAACAGATCGACCAGCACATCGACCGCCTGCTGCATATGCTGGCGTTCGGTTTTTGCATCCATGCCCTGATAGTGGATCCAGCGCCAGCCGTGACTGACCACATCGTAGTCAGCCTGTTTAATTGCCTCGACGACTTCCGGATGACGCGCCAGCGCCATCGCCACGCCGAAAACCGTTAACGGCAGACCGCGTTTCTGGAATTCGTTGTGGATGCGCCAGAAACCGGCGCGTGAGCCGTACTCATACAGCGACTCCATCGACATGTGGCGATCGGGATAGCTGGCTGCCCCGATGATGTCGGAGAGGAACTGCTCTGAGCCGGTGTCGCCGTGCAGCACGCTGTTTTCTGCGCCCTCTTCGTAGTTCAGAACAAACTGCACCGCCACACGGGCGTTGTTGGGCCAGGCGGCGTGCGGTGGATGAGCGCCATAACCGATTAAATCGCGCGGATAGTTTTTATTAAAGCTGTACTCTTTCTTCTCTGCAGCGTCAGTCATCACTCCACCTGTTTTGATTCGGGAAAGTTCCGTTAGTTTAGATGCTGAAACGCACCTGAGAGAGGTTTCTGCAAAGGCCAGGCCAGATCACCATGTTTGCTGGTGCCAAAACCAAGCGCCACCAGCGACTCTACCATTTTCACCGCCGCGCTGACGCCATCGATGACTGGCAGTCCCAGCTCCCGGGTCAGCTCCCCGGCCAGCGTCGCCATCCCGCCACAACCCAGCACAATCGCCCCGCTGCCATCTTCCCGCTTCACCTGTATACAGCGCTGCCGTACTTTTTCCTGCGCCAGACCGCTGCCATCTTCCAGCGCCAGTACCGGCAGATCGATGGCATGCAGTGCGGCACAGTGATGGGTAAAGCCATACTGCAGCAGCAGATGACGCGCAATCACCAGGGTGCGCGGCAGCGTGGTGACAATAGAGAAACGCGTCGCCAGCAGCGTGGCGGTATGCATCGCCGCTTCCGCGATGCCGATCACAGGTCCGCTGGCCAGCTCGCGTGCCGCCAGTAAACCCGGATCGCCAAAGCAGGCAATGACGTGGCCGCTGACGCCCTGCGCTCTGCCCAGTTTAATCTGCTCCAGCACGCCGATGGCGGCGATCGCCTCATCGAAGTGCCCTTCAATGGAGGGTACGCCCTGCGACGGCGAAACAGCCAGAATTTCGGTGCCCGGTGCGGCGACTGCACGCGCGGCCTGACCGATAGTTTCGGTCATCGCCAGGCTGGTATTAGGGTTAATAACCTGAATCAGGCTCATGAGGCAGCTCCAGAGCCTGCGGCAAATAGTCGGGAAAAGTCGGGCAGCGTTTCCCCGCTGCGTTCGAAGTGCAGGCTGGAGACAATGTGCTCGAAGTGGTGCTGTAGCGCCTGCGTCAGCGGCTGCAGCGCACGCGCGCGCAGTAACTGAAGCAGATTCGCATGATCGTCACAGCGGCAGCCACGCTGCCAGGGTGCGCCATAGGCGGCGATCACCAGCGATGATCGCTGCGTCAGGCTGGTCACCATGCCGGTGAGCACCTGATTTCCGGAGATCGCCTGCAACTGTATATGAAACGCCGCTGACAGCCGGATGGCTGCCGGGCCATCATGATCGGCGTGCGCCTGATTCTCCTGCGCGATGAGCTGCTCCAGCGCCACCAGATGCGGGGGCTGCAGATGGGCCAGTACCGCTGGCAGATTAGCGCACTCTATTAAACTGCGGGTTGAGAAGATATCCCGCGCCTCTTCAACGCCGGGTGTGGAGACCTGCGCACCACGTTTGGGCGTCAGGGTGACCATTTGCACCGCCGCGAGGCGTTGCAGCACTTTGCGGATGCCGGTGCGGCTCACACCGAAGACCCCGGAAAGCGCCTCTTCCGGCAATTTACTGCCCGGCGGCAGCTGATGCTCAACAATGGCATTCATCAATGCCTGGTAAATCCCTTCATCTTTATCCTGCAGCCTGGTGGCGTCTCGCTGTCCTGTTTTACTCATCATTACCCGCTCCGGTCACTTGCTGTACGCCACATATCGTATACGTGAAAAATAAATATTGTATACAAGAAAAGAGATCTGGCCTGGATCCTGCAATACCGCCTTACCAGATTATTCATTCCACTCTCGGGTAGAGGAGCAGGTTTCATGCCAAATCAATCAACGGTGGCCAGCACGGCCTCTGAAGCCAACGCCCGTTACAGCCCTCGGCTCTGTAACGACGACCTGGCACCGACTCGCGATCAGAACTGGTCGTGGTACAACATTTTTTCTTTCTGGATGTCGGATGTGCACAGCATGGGCGGCTATGTGGTGGCCGCCAGCTTCTTCACGCTGGGATTAGCCAGCTGGCAGGTGCTGCTCTGCCTGCTGGCGGGGATCTGCATCGTGCAGATCTGTGCGAATCTGGTGGCGAAACCGAGCCAGATGGCGGGCGTACCCTATGCGGTGATCTGCCGTCAGGCATTTGGGGTGTTTGGTGCCAATATCCCGGCGGTGATACGCGGCCTGATAGCGTTCGCCTGGTATGGCATCCAGACCTATCTCGCGGCGAATGCGCTGATGCTGGTGCTGCTGAAGTTCGCGCCGTCGCTGACGTCGATGACCGTGCCGCACTGGCTTGGTCTTTCGCTGCTGGGCTGGTGCTGCTTCGGCATTATGTGGTTACTGCAGGCAATGGTGTTCTGGCATGGCATGAACGCCATCAAACGGTTTATTGATGTCGCCGGACCGGCGGTCTATGTGGTGATGGTGGCGCTGGCGGGCTGGATTGTATACAAGACCGGCTTCGATGGGATCTCGTTTACCCTCACCAGCAAATCGCTTACCGCAGGCGAGCAGACGTGGCAGATGATTACGGCGACGGCGCTGGTGGTCTCTTACTTCTCCGGGCCGCTGCTGAACTTCGGTGACTTCTCACGCTACGGCAAAAGCATGTCAGAGATCCGTCGCGGCAACCGCTGGGGACTGCCGTTTAACTTTCTGCTGTTCTCCGTGGTGACGGTAGTGATTGTGTCGGGCACCCAGTCGCTGTTTGGCAAAATGATTACCGATCCGATCGAAACCGTGAGCATGGTCGGCAACGATCTGGCGGTCGCGATTGGATTGCTGACCATGATTACCGCCACCATCGGCATCAATATCGTGGCGAACTTCGTCTCACCCGCTTTTGACTTCTCTAACTGTTCACCGCAGAAAATCAGTTTCCGTACCGGCGGGATGATCGCCGCGGTGGGGTCGGTGCTGTTAACGCCGTGGAATCTGTTCCAGTCTCCTGAGCTGATTCACTATACGCTGGATGTGCTGGGATCGTTTATCGGGCCGCTATTCGGGATTCTGCTGACCGATTTCTATCTGATTAAACGTGGACGTATCTCGGTTGACGATCTGTTTAACGATACGCCAGCAGGCCGTTACTGGTATCGCGGTGGCTTTAACCCTAAAGCGATTGGCGCACTACTGCCATCGGTGGCGATTTGCCTGGTGATTAGCTTTATCCCTTCCCTGCATCAGGTGGCGAACTTCAGCTGGTTTATTGGCGCCGGTCTGGCGGCAGGCTGCTATCGCTTTATTGCCCGTGAAGATCGTGAGTCGGAGGAGGTAGCCCGCTGGCAAGGCGAGGTGATGGCGCAGAAGAACCAGGCCGCCGCGGAATAGCAGACAGCAAAAAGCCGATTCATTTCTGAATCGGCTTTTTTAAAGAGATTGGCGGAACGGACGGGGCTCGAACCCGCGACCCCCTGCGTGACAGGCAGGTATTCTAACCAACTGAACTACCGCTCCGCGCTTTGTTCCCCGTCGGGAACGAGGCGCATAGTAATGGCAGCCTGTTGCGGCGTCAACGCTTTTTCCAGGCGAACAAATCGTTTGCTGTTTTTTTCAGCTTGCCGTTGATTTTATCCACAAAAATGCGCAATTCAGCCGCGCCACAGGCAGCTGCCACCCTTTTTCATCACCAGATCCAGACGTGACTCGTGGGCAACCACTTCCTCTTCGCTGGCCGTGACCACGCGTAGTGCAGAGGTGGGACGCACGATCCGCTGGATGCTCTCTCCCTGCGCCTGTCGGGCGCTTTCACTTTCCGATAAAAAGGAGAGTGAGGTCTGCCCGCCTGTCATCGTCAGGAACACTTCAGCCAGAATCTCGGCATCGAGCAGTGCGCCGTGCAGGGTTCGTTTGCTGTTATCTATTTCGTAACGCGAGCAAAGCGCATCAAGGCTGTTGCGCTTGCCGGGAAACATACGGCGCGCCAGCGCCAGACTGTCGGTGATTTTGCAGAAGGTTTCGGTTTTCTCAATGCCGCGGTTCAGCTTTGAAAACTCGTAGTCCATAAAGCCGATATCAAACGGGGCGTTATGGATTACTAATTCAGCACCGCGAATGTAGTCGAGAAACTCATCGGCGATCTCGCTGAACGCAGGCTTGTCAGCCAGAAACTCATCAGCAATGCCGTGTACGCCAAAGGCTTCGGGATCGACCAGCCGATCGGGCTTAAGATACATATGGAAATTGTTACCGGTCAGGCGACGGTTAATCACCTCTACCGCACCAATTTCAATGATGCGGTGCCCCTCATAATGTACCCCGATCATGTTCATGCCGGTGGTTTCAGTATCGAGAACGATCTGGCGGTTATTTGCAGTGCTCATAAGACCCGTTTTATGTCAGACTTAGCGTTTTTGAGAGGAAGTCTACCAGAGATGCGCAAACAGGTAGAAATATTCACCGATGGATCCTGTCTTGGAAATCCCGGTCCCGGCGGTTATGGGGCGATTTTACGCTACGGTCAGCATGAGAAAACCTTCAGCGCAGGCTATCACCTTACCACCAATAACCGGATGGAGCTGATGGCGGCGATTGTCTCACTGGAAGCGCTGACCCAGCCGTGCGATGTGGTGCTCAGTACCGACAGTCAGTATGTGCGTCAGGGAATTACCAGCTGGATCCATAACTGGAAAAAGCGTGGCTGGAAAACCGCCGACAAAAAGCCGGTGAAGAATGTCGATCTCTGGCAGCGTCTCGACTTAGCACTCAGCACCCATAAGATTCAATGGGAGTGGGTTAAAGGCCATGCCGGACATCCGGAAAATGAGCGCTGCGACGTGCTGGCCCGCAGCGCGGCTGAAAATCCCGCTTTTGAGGATATCGGTTATAAAACCGAATCCTGATCCTCTGCCTGCCGGAACTGGCGTGTGGCATTGACCGTCTGACGGATCTTGCTGGTGCTCATACTCTTCCTGGCCCGGGTCGGCAGCAGAGGGAAGGTGCGCTTACGTGCCACCACAATATTCAGACAGCCCAGCGCCGGTAAGTGGGCGCTGATCAGTTTTCCGCCCTGCCGATGCCACGGCAGCACCTGAAATCGGGTGCGCCAGACCACCTCATAATTCAACAGTCCCAGCCAGTCGATTAACCGCACCTGGCTGAACATCCGTCCGCTCCAGGGGGCTTTGCGGTTCAGGCCCGGCACCATCTTACTCACGCCGAGCAGGCTGAAGGGATTGAAGCCGCTGATAATCATCCAGCCATCATCAATTAACACCCTATCCACTTCACGTAACACCCGGTGAGGATCCTGGCTCCAGGCGAGCGTATGGGCCAGCAAACAGGCATCGATCGACTTCGACTCAAACGGCAGTTGCATCGGGTCAGCCAGCACCTGTAACAGCTCCCCTTCCCTGCCAACATTGACCTGATGTGAAATAGCACAGTTTTCGGTGTTGATTTCTGCGCTGAGGTTGCCAAGCTTAAGCATATGAAAGCCATAAAGCTTTCCGAGGTAAGGCTGAAGCTGCTGCGTTAGCGCGTCGCGGAAATAATCTCCCCACGGCATATCGCGCCATGACAGCGGTGCGTTCAGAATCTGGCGTGATTTAGCGGGCTTCATGCTTTACGCTCTTCCTTTTCCTACGACCTGCGAGAGGTGATGATGAATCTTACCAGTATTCCTGCGTTGCAGGACAACTACATCTGGACGCTGACTGATGATGACGGTAAATGCCTGATTGTCGATCCCGGCGAAGCCCAACCGGTGTTAGAAAAAATGGCCTCCAACGGCTGGCAGCCGGTGGCTATTCTGCTGACTCACCACCATAACGACCACACGGGCGGAGTGAAAACACTGTGCGAGCATTTCCCTCAGCTTGAGGTCTATGGTCCCCAGGAAACTGCGGCTAAAGGGGCCAGAACGATAGTCAGCGAAGGCGATAGGGTCACGGTTCTGGGCCTGACGTTTGAGGTGATCCATACCCCTGGTCACACTTTAGGACATATCTCATATTACAGCTCACCTTATCTTTTCTGTGGTGACACACTCTTTTCGGGCGGTTGCGGACGGCTTTTTGAGGGCACGGCAGAGCAGATGTATGATTCCTTTCAAAAGCTTAACCAGCTTCCAGGTGAAACATTAGTCTGCTGCGCACATGAATATACTTTATCCAATCTGAAGTTTGCTGCGGCTATTCTGCCCCATGACCCACAAATAACGGCCGAATATCAGAAAATTAAGGACTTACGCGCTGAAAATGGCATTAGCTTGCCCACAAAACTGGCGCACGAACGGACAATAAATTTATTTCTTCGCACGCAAGACATTGATTTACAAAGGGCATTAAACGTTAACGTTACTGATGAACCCGTATGGCGTTCATTTGCCGTTCTACGCGAGAAGAAAGACGCTTTTTGATTTTTCGGGTTGTGTTGTGAAAAGTCGTCACGTATAGTTGCTCGTCTTTTAAGCGAACTATTGACACACACATGAAGGCTAAAGCGATCTTACTCGCCTCAGTCTTGCTGGTAGGATGTCAGGCGTCCAGGAACGATGCCAATATCCCGGTACAGCATGCACAGAGTCTGTCTTCAGCTGGTCAAGGTGAAAATGGAAAGTACGGAGACGAGTTTTTGTCGCCGCGATGGCAGGAAGATGGAACTGGCCTCGCAGCAGACGCAGATCTCTGGAGTTTCATTAGTGACGAGTTGAAGATGGGGATTCCGGAAAACCCGGCAATCCGCGAACAAAAAAGTAAATTTTTAAAAAATAAGAGCTATCTCCACGATGTAACATTACGGGCAGAGCCGTACATGTACTGGATAGTCGAGCAGATACAGAAACGTAAAATGCCGATGGAACTGGTACTGCTACCCATAGTGGAGAGCGCTTTTGACCCCCGGGCAACTTCATCCGCCAATGCCGCTGGTATCTGGCAGATTGTTGCTGCAACAGGTCGAAACTATGGTTTGAAACAGAACCAGTATTACGATGGGCGACGTGATGTGGTCGCATCCACGAAAGTTGCGCTGGATATGATGCAACGTCTTAACACCATGTTTGACGGCGACTGGTTATTAACCATCGCAGCGTACAACAGTGGTGAAGGACGTGTACTCAAAGCGATAAAGCAGAACAAGGCGCGCGGTAAGCCGACTGACTTCTGGCATTTATCGCTGCCACGCGAAACGACCGTGTATGTGCCTAAAATGTTAGCTCTGAGTGAACTGCTCAAAAATAACAAGCGTTACGGTATCAAACTGCCGACACCTAATGAAAGTCGTGCTCTGGCGCGAGTGGAAGTGGGTCAGCAGATACAGCTGACGCAGGCTGCCGAAATGGCGGGTATGTCGCTTACGAAACTGAAGAGCTTCAATACCGGTTATAAAGGCGGTGCAACAGCGCCAAACGGCCCACACTATATTATGGTGCCGAAGTCGAATGTCGCAAAACTGCGTAACTCACTGGCTTCCGGTGACATCGCAGCGGTACAGCCTACTCAGCTTGCGAAAGCCAGTGCGAGTGGCGGGTACAAAGTGCGGCGGGGTGATACGCTCTCTGGTATCGCTTCAAAACTTGGCGTTAGCGTCTCGACACTGAAGCAGGATAACAACCTGCGCGGTGCTGATATCCGACCAGGTCAGACTCTGACCATTGGTTCGAATGACACCCGACTGGCTGATAACGGCAACAGCATCACCTATCGTGTTCGTAAGGGTGATTCTCTTGACAGTATTGCCCGTCATCACGGCGTCAACATTAAAGACGTGATGCGCTGGAACAGTGTGCTGGACAGTGCGAAAGATATTCAACCCGGCGATAACTTAACGCTGTTTGTGAATAATAACGCAACACCTGATACCTGATACGTTGAAAAGGCTGACATTTGTCAGCCTTTTTCTTTTATTCCTCCCCCACCGTTTACTCCTCTGCCGGACTTTCCTCCCCTTTGCAGGCTCGCTTAATGCACCGGACTAGCTTCCTGAAATGAACTCCACCAGTAAGGGGTTATGGTCGGACGCGCGCGTCACCAGTACGGATGCCTCACTCACCCTGAGATCGCGATAGAAGACGAAATCCAGTGGGCGACCAAAGGCTTTACGGCGGTGATCGGCAGTAAACATCACCTCTTCCAGCTTCATTCGCTGTGCAAAACGGTAGAGAGCATTAATACGCTGACGGCTCCAGGCATTGAAATCCCCGGCCATAATCACCGGCCCCTGGTGATGCATGATCTGCTCCCCGATTGGCCCCAGCTGTTTACTGTAGACGTCGACGCCCAGGCTGAAATTTACCGCATGAATGTTCACGACCATCAGCATTTCCCCCGCGGGCAGCGGATACGCCGTGACCAGAGCCGATTTTGACAGCCTCAGCAGAGGCTCACGCTCACGCAACGGGCAGCAATAGACCGGGTGCGCAGAGGCGAGCGTCATCACCCCAGAGGGATGCTGAGGCAGCACAAAGGCAGGAACCTGATCGGCAGCGAGATAATTACTGGTGGCAAACTCCACCAGTTCAGGTGTGGTCTGCGCTTCCTGCAGTAATACCAGGTGCGCATCTTTACCAAATCCCTCCAGTACCGACATCCAGTCTGCGCGCTGCTGCTTGAAGATGTTCCATACCAGAACTTTGAGGTTTGGATGCGCGGGCAAGGGTGCGCCGGGTGGCAGTGCCTGACCGAGATGGAGCATCGCGCCTGGTGGAAAGATCTGTTCCACTGGTTGTCCTGCTACATATCGCATTGCATAAGTTTTTTTGCGCACTTTCCCGCCTGGCTGATGATTCAAAATACAGTTAACACCTGTCTGTTATAGGGATTTTAGACCGGGGTTTCAATGGATGCAGGTGAATGTCAGAATTCATCACCTTTTCCAGAATAAAGCAGCCCTTTTACGTTCGCTAAGCAAAACGAGGCAGATCAGGCGGTGACGTCCCCGATGTCATCGTTAACGGCTCCTGTACTGGTTATAACAGCATTATCAGTCATAAACTGGCTTAATGGCCATGTGGCTGCAGGGAGGAAGAATGAAGGCATCTTCTGATGAACTAAAAGTGTTTGTCAGCGTAGTAGAAAGTGGAAGTTTCAGTCGCGCTGCTGAACAGCTGAAGATGGCTAACTCTGCCGTCAGCAGGACAGTTAAAAAGCTGGAGAGCAAGCTGGGTATTGCCCTGCTGACCCGCACAACACGGCAGCTGGCGCTTACGCAGGAGGGCGAACGCTATTTTCGCCATGTTCAACGCTTTTTGCAGGAGATGACCACGGCAGAAAGCGATTTGATCGAGAGTTTACAGGCGCCTAAAGGACTACTGCGCGTTGATGCCGCGACGCCGGTGATTCTGCATTTGCTGATGCCGATGATTAAACCCTTTCGTCTGCGCTATCCTGACGTGACTCTTTCTTTGATCTCCTCAGAGAGTTTTATCAATCTGATTGAGCGGAAAGTGGATATCGCCATTCGTGCCGGCAATCTGACCGACTCAACGCTGCGCGCCCGACTGCTGTTCAGGAGCTTTCGCAAGATTGTGGCTTCACCCGCCTATCTCCGTGAGCATGGGACACCGCAAACGGTGGCTGAGCTGGATAATCACCATTGTCTTGGCTTTGATGATTCCCCACGACTCAATCGCTGGCCCGTCTCCCGTGAAAGCGGCGAACTCTATGATATTAGCTGGGCTATCTCCTCTAACAGCGGAGAGACGATTAAGCAGCTCTGTCTTACCGGTAATGGTGTTGCCTGCCTGTCGGACTATATGATCGATCGTGAAGTTGCTGAGGGAAAACTGGTGGAAGTGTTGGCCGATCAGCGTCTGCCGGTCGAAATGCCCTTCCATGCTGTTTACTACAGTGATATTGGCGTAAGCCAGCGTGTACGCGCTTTTATCGATTTTCTGAGTGAGTGGACAGCTGATCAGCCGTGGCGTACCTGAAGTCTACAGGGGCAGGCCTGATCGGGGTCTGCCTGCACACAATTGGGAGGAGTGGGATCGATCGCAGGATTATCGCTTCAGATTCAAAGAATTAGCGATCGTTAAAATGATCCGGGTGATCGAAGAGAATCAGTGCGGTGTATTTTTCCGTGTTGAATTTGCTGCAATGGAAAAAGCCCTGACCGTTAAGTCAGGGCTTTCCAATTAAGTGGCGGAACGGACGGGGCTCGAACCCGCGACCCCCTGCGTGACAGGCAGGTATTCTAACCAACTGAACTACCGCTCCACCGATTCTTTCACAG
>NZ_VLTF01000019.1:0-7651 GCF_007558755.1 Pantoea sp. paga | reverse complement strand
GCGGGAGTCATCCTGTCGGCTCACTCTGATTTATTCAACAAAGCCCAGCGCACCATCAGGTGACCTGCTACCATTAATGTTACCGAGCTATTCATCTTCCTAATGGTCTGGCGTAAAATTCTGGTATACCAAAATGCCTTACGTCAGAATCCGTGCGCTCAAATGGCGGTATTTCATTAGCTGAAGACGCAGTTCTATTAATTTCGCTATTGTATCTTATACGTAACGCAGTAAACTGCGATGCATAATCATTAAGATGAAATATATCTTGATTGTGCTGACTGTTATTTGACATTTGTTCAATAGGAATTCGTCCTGAGTTAACTGCATTAACTCTATTCTGTACGTTTCTCCTTAAATCTCTTGAACTTAATCTTAATTCTCGAGCCTCATAACGAATATCTTTAAATTCTTCACTTTCAAAAGGTGCTTGTCCTTCTGGTGTATTAAAAAGTGGTTCCATGTGTCCTATGACATGATTAATTGTATTAAGGTGTTGCAATGCAGGCACCACTGCTTCAGAGTAAACGGGATGATTTTGATCCACTGACTGGTTTTGCGTTATCTCTTCTTGCTGATGAGTGTATCGGGTTTCATGGGCTGATGACCCTCCTATACAATTACAATTTCCCATATTCGTTGCTCCATTAAATTAAGAAAGTTGCTTTTACCGTGAATTTTTTAGCCCCATAAGTCCGAACATACTCATGAGACATCTAAGAGAAAAAATAGCTACACAAAGGTAAATATAATAATATTTATGTGGTAAATATATGATTGCTGGTTCCAATTGAGGCGAAATTTTTTGGACTACTAGGGGTTGTCGTCACGAGACGTCTGGACTGATATGATTGCCGCATGAAAATATCAACTTCTGCGGCGCATCGCCGACACGACATCTCTGACCATGTCTGGGGACGCATTGAACCATTGCTTCGCGGACGTAAAGGTCTGTGGGGCGGGATAGCCCGGGATAATCGCCTGTTTTCACCTATCCACAATATAACGGGTGACAGAGATCATTCCGGGTTTATCCGGAAGACCTTAAAACAGTGTTTACGAATGTTTTGCAGATTATCTGATATCCGTTTGCTGCTTTCTGAGGGGCACTGTTGCAAAGTTATCGATGGAGCAGCCTTTTGTCTTATTGAAAGACCTTATATTTCAAAAGTCTGCTTACCAGGCGCATCTCGCCCAGCGGATGACCGAAGTAAAAATTTTCCGCCTGGCCTTTGCGTAGCGCACGCATCACTTCAATCCCTTTGATTGTGGCGTAGGCCGTCTTCATCGATTTAAATCCCAGCGTGGCGCTGATTATCCTTTTCAGTTTACCGTGATCGCATTCAATGATGTTATTGCGGTACTTTATCTGTCGGTGTTCAACATCAGCCGGACACCGGCCCTCCCGTTTCAACAACGCCAGCGCACGGCCATAGGTGGGCGCTTTATCCGTGTTGATGAGACGAGGGACCTGCCAGCCTTTCACGTTGTTGAATATTTTACCCAGAAACCGGTAGGCCGCTTTGCTGTTACGACGCGGAGAAAGATAAAAATCAATGGTGCGCCCCCTGCTGTCGACGGCCCGGTAAAGATAAGCCTGGCGGCCATTCACTTTGATATAAGTTTCATCGGGATGCCAGGAGCAGAACCCCGAAGGGTTACGCCAGTACCAGCGCAGCCGTTTTTCCATTTCAGGCGCATAACGCTGAACCCAGCGGTAAATCGTGGAGTGATCGACCTTCACTCCACGTTCAGCCAGCATCTCCTGCAGCTCACTATAGCTGATGCCGTATTTGAAGTACCAGCGGACTGCCCACAGGATGATATCACGCTGAAAATGCCGGCCTTTGAATGGGTTCATGTGCTGCTCCGTCAGCAAAAGGGGGCCATAAGTTTACCACTATCGTTTATTTGCAACAGTGCCCTCCGCGCCTTCCAGAAACCCCATACCGCACACCGACGTGATCGCGGGAAACCACGGGTATAGTCCATGAACGGCTTCAGTTTGCCCATTTTGTGGCGCGTCTTTCTGGCCGGTGGTTCAGGGTATTTTAGATATCGTCTGACGGTTCGCTCAGAGCAACCCTCCTGAGTTGCAATGTCGATAATGTACGCACCCTGCTTGCGCATTTGCTTTATCATGTAAAAGTCCTCTCTGCTCAGCATGTCGATGTCCTTTCTGGTGTGAGAACCTCAAGGAAACAAGATGTTGGGTGGAACGGACAAATTAAATGGTGAATTACAGTCTTATATCATTGGCGCTAACAAAGCCTTTTTCCTTTTCCGTCAGTGCCTCATAGGCCCAGGCTTTACTGCCATACTCTGCAGCATCTTATGGACCTGACCGCTGAGGGAGTTCTCCGCGCTGGCAACACCGCTGCGGCTTAAATATGCACAACTGCTGGCATCGACCGGCAGTACCACGACTCATACGACAACGCGGTGGCAGAGAGCATCAACGGACTATCGTTTTCACGAACCGCCATACCATGGTCTTGTTGAATAAATCAGACCCGGCGGTACCACTTTGATTACCTGTAACGATTGATGGAACAGAACCATTCTTCCTGCTTTAGACAGTGCCACCCTTATGTTTAGGATTTTTCTTGTTCATTTTTTTAGCATACTCCCATCAGTATAAATGTTCGAACGTAACTGGAAAGAACAATGAAACAGCACTCAGTGTTTTCAGACAGTTTATGCCCGAGCATTGATTTGCTTTACGACTATGCGCCTTTCCTGCAGCAAAGCATGGCTGATGGGCATATAGGTTTTTTCCCCTCAGGAATGACTCCTCCGCGGGTTGCTATTATAGGGGCCGGTATCAGCGGCCTTATTGCGGCAACTGAACTCCTGCGGGCCGGGGTAAGTGATATAAGCCTGTTTGAAGCACGTGACCGTCTGGGAGGCAGGGCATGGTCACAGCTATTTGATCCATATTATCCCCGTCTCATTGCCGAGATGGGGGCGATGCGCTTTCCTCCGAGCGCAACCGGACTTTTCCATTATCTGAACAGATTTAGTATACACACATCGGCTTCTTTTCCGGATCCAGGTATTGTCGATACAGAGCTGCACTATCGTGGAATTCGTCATCTATGGCCAGCAGGTGAACAACCTCCGGCTTTGTTCACCCGGGTTCACAACGGCTGGCGGGCTTTATTGTATGAAGGTTGCCTTCTCGACGGGGTATCACTTGTTGCCCCCTTACAAATTACAGCCATGCTTAAATCAGAGCGCTTTGACGACGCCGCTGAGGCATGGCAGATATGGCTCAACGTTTTTCGTGACTGCTCTTTCTATTCCGCCATGGTAACAATCTTCACCGGACCAAACCCTCCCGGCGGTATTACCTGGGAAAGGCCAGACGACTTTGAACTGTTTGGTGCGCTGGGTATAGGTTCAGGGGGGTTCCAGCCTGTTTACCAGGCCGGATTCACAGAAATTCTGAGAATGGTCATTAACGGCTATGAAGACGACCAGCGTCTGATTATCGGTGGAATATCCACACTTGCCGAGCAACTGGCCCGTCAGGAAATCCGGGGAACGACACTGAGTAAGCATGTAAGGTTCAGTAAGGTAAACCGTATCAGCAAAGATAACGGGAAAATAAGCCTGGCAACCGACGGAAAACCGGTAGCAGCATTTGATCGGGTCATCGTTACCAGCAACAACAGGGCGATGCAGATGATTCATGGTCTGTCTGCTGATGAAACCTTCCTGAACCAGGATGTCTGCCGTGCCGTCAGGGAAACGCACCTGACCGGATCGTCTAAACTCTTTATGCTCACTCGGGATAAATTCTGGCTTAAAAACAAACTACCGCTCACCATTCAGTCTGACGGGCTCGTGCGGGGGGTATACTGCCTTGATTACGAGCCTGATAATCCCGGGGGGCCGGGTGTCGTGCTGCTCAGTTACACCTGGGAAGATGATGCGCACAAGCTTCTGGCAATAACTGACAAAAAACAGCGATGCCAGCATCTCGTTGACGAACTCTCAGCCATTCATCCGGAATTTGCCCGCCATCTGGTTCCGGCCGGTGGCGACTATGAACGGTACGTTCTGCACCATGACTGGCTGACTGACCCCTGTTCTGCCGGTGCATTCAAACTCAACTATCCCGGCGAAGATGTTTATTCACAACGCCTCTTTTTCCAGTTTAAGACAGCAAACCATCCGGAACAGGATTCGGGGCTTTATCTGGCCGGTTGCGGCTGTTCGTTTACCGGGGGATGGGTTGAAGGCGCCGTTCAGACTGCTGTCAACAGCGCCTGTGCCGTAATACGCAGCACCGGAGGAACACTTTTACCGGGAAATCCGCTGGATTCAGTTCACAGTATTTATGATTACTGATGGTAAAGGCACAGGGCCTTTTAAGGTGAAAATGAATGTACAGGAAACAGCCTCTTGAATCGCTCTGCAGGGACCTGATAAACGGTACGGTTTCTGCCGCTGAAATCCGGGAGCAGGCGCTCAGTGCTGAAGCCCGTCTGAAACATCTTAACTGCTTCATCCGTGATGGCGATGCAGAAGAACAGTTCAGTAAGGCAAACGATGCTTTTAAGGGGGCACTCTGGGGTATTCCTGTCTCTTTTAAGGATAATATTTGCGTTAAAGATCTGCCAGTGACGGCAGGCACGCCAGGGATGACAGGCTGTATAGCCACGTATGATGCTTTTATTGTCAAAAAACTGAAATCGCTGGGTGCCGTTGTTGCCGGCAAAAATAACATGCATGAGCTGAGCTTTGGGATCACATCCGTGAATGTTCAGTGGGGAACGGTAGGAAACCCGGCAGCACCGGGATATTGTGCCGGTGGCAGCAGCGGAGGCTGTGCAGCCGCCGTGGCCGCAGGGATTGTTCCGGTCTCCGTCGGCACGGACACGGGCGGATCGGTAAGAATACCGGCGGCTTTCTGCGGTATTACTGGTTTCAGGCCGACTACAGGTCGCTGGGCATCCTCAGGAATTATTCCCGTCTCTCACACAAAGGACGCCCCCGGACTGCTTACACGAACAGTGAAAGATACGGTCTTTTTATACGGACTGATATCAGGCAGCAATACCGGGGCTTCATGTGAAGTCAGGAAACGGCCCTGTCGTGTAGGTCTTCCTGCTTCACTGTGGGCCGGGCTGGACGGCCATGTTAAAGAGCATAGTCTTGCAGCAATCAGGCGAATGGAAGACGCGGGTTTTGACTGTGTTGAGCTGGATGACAGCGGGATATATGCACTGAATGAAACGCTGACTTTTACGATACCACTTTACGAGTTTTTCACTGACTTTCCCCGGGCTTTGCTCGGACTGGGATGGGAAAAGAAAATAGACGCCGTATTCAGCCATATTGCTGATCCCCACGTTCGTAAGATTATTCATGCTCATCTGGCTGAAGGGCTGATTTCCCGTGCCGATTATGCTTCAGCAGTCCGGGATATTGGCAGGTTACGTCTGCAGATGAATGCGCTGTTCAGCGCTCATAACATTGGATTACTGGCATACCCCACAACACCGTGTCAGGTGCCTCCTCTCAGCCATGCGAACAGGCCGGAGCTTTTTGCTGAGGTTATCCGCAATACCGATCTGGCAAGTAATGCTGCTCTGCCTTCTGTCAGCCTGCCCGTCGCACCGCCAGGGGCATTACCGGTGGGGCTGAGTCTTGATGCTCCGATAGGGCAGGATCTATTCTTGCTGAAAACCGCAGCACACATTGAAATGCTTTTGGCAACCTCTGAACCGGACATCAGAACTTACAGGTAAATAAGTAACCTTTGAATCTGGTTCCGGAAGGCAAGATGAATCTTTAAGTTGAGTGACGTTCTTCGGTATGTTGATTAATTCTCAGGAACATAATTAATATGTATTTTATAGGGGGGCATGATGATGAATAAAAATAATCAGCAATTAATTTTTGAACCTGATTTTTTTGAAAGAGTTATTTTAGCTGAGTCACTTGCTTATGAAAATTTATCGTTCCTCTCTGTAGCAGAATTCATTCTGAACAGCGACACGATTTTTCATGATGGTGATATTGCTGTTTTCTCAGTGAGCAATAGCGTCAGTGTGCTGATGAAATCGACTGAAGATTGTCAGCTTGACCTAAGTATAACCTCGTGTTCCGGTTTAGTTAATGAAAAAGAATATTGCAATGGGAGAATGCAAGCCAGAATACTTCGGCACAGATATGCTATAAAAGGCCGGGAGTTTATCGAAAAAGAAAATATAATTAGCTTGTTATTGCCAGCAGAACGCTTCTTCAGTAAAGCGTTTTTTTATGGAAAATGGAGAGGTGGACTGGAAGAACATTTATACAGAACAATGCGTAACTTCATCCACACGAAAGAAAACCATTTCAATTCAGTGAGAAAGAGGGAGCATATATGAGAAGAAATATTTATTTATTATGGGGGGCAACAACTACAGGGAAAACAGCGCTGTCTGTTTCTGTTGCAAAAGAACGTGGCTGGCCAGTGATAGCTCTGGACAGGTTTCAGGGTTATCACGAAATAAGCACCGGTAGTGGAGCCCCCACCAATAATGAACTGGAAAAAACAGAAAGAATATATATCACTCCACACATCAGTCTGGCTGATGGGATTATCTCCGCAAAGGATTATAATTATTGGCTAAAAAGGAGAGTACTCTCCTTGCCAGAAGGAAACTCAGATTTCATTATCGAAGGGGGGTCGGTTTCATCTCTTAAAGAGATGGTGAATGATGAGTTCTGGGCGGATTTTTCATGGGAAATAAAAACACTCGGAGTACCATCAAAAGACGTTTTTATCAAAAAGGCAAAAAGAAGGATAACTGATATGTTCCATCCGGAAGATGGGAGGCCTTCGATAATGGATGAGGTGAGTTCTTTTTTTATGAAACACAAAACCATTCATCCGCTGGAAGACATTGATGGATACCGCATTATTATAGATTACTGCAGGTGCAAAAACATTGGATTTAATAACTTAAAAAGCATCACGACCGACCAGGAGAAGATAATAATCGACAGGATAGCTGAAGAATATTACGCACATGCTTTATGGCAGGAAAAAGAGACCCCCTGTTTCCCACAATCATGGTCCAGGAAATTTTGCTGAAAGGCTCTGTTGAAAAAGTGCGGTGGTTCAGTACTGAAATCCGAATAATATCAACATCTCAAAGTTAATGAAGATTATGACGAGGGCAAGTGGTGGAGCTGGGATGTCCATTTAGCCAGTGCAGCAGATAACATTCCTGCTTTACTGCAAAAAGGCCGATGCAGCTATTTTATCATTTTAAGCTGTTGCGTAAACCGCATTGTTTCCTGATGGGTGCTGTCTGGACAGCTGCTTGTGGAAAGTCAGACACTCACGGAAATACTCCCGATAATGAATGCTCCGGCTGCTGGCGTTCAGGCTGCCGCTGCTGTGACCCTGCATTACGCTGTAACTCATGTTGCCGTCTTTAAGCAGCGTTCCGCTGACGCCGGTTTGCATCCGGGTGATGCCGTCCTAGCCACGGCTCATCTGTGCCGTGTCATACATGCTGTTGAGCCGGTCATGTTCAGCCATGTTATATGGCCCAGCCAGCGCCAAAGGGTATTGTACGTTCAGGGACACACGAGCCGGTCCGTGCCCGGCATCTCGTTGCTCCGGCTCAGTGAGTAAGAAAGATGG
>NZ_VLTF01000018.1:0-9453 GCF_007558755.1 Pantoea sp. paga | reverse complement strand
AAAGCGTACAGGCTTTACCACACTCTTCCAGCGGGGCAGGAGTAGCTTTGCCGCCTGAGGGTCGCCCTGTTTCGCCATTTCGGCCATTTTAAGCACGATCGCCCGGTAGTCATCGCCTGTCAGAACATCGCCAGCGGCAGCTATAGCTTTGGCCTGAACCGCTGTTTTGTTCGTGGATCCCTTTGGTCGGCCTGCATTACCGTTACCGAATCGTCCGCGGGTGTCGCGAATGTCTGGCAGTGGTTTCTTAATCACCGTAATTACTCCGTAAATAACCGTATTTCTAATCTGTATCATGCAAGTAAACCAAACAAGGAAAATCTTACTGATAGCGTTTTGTGGCGCCGGCTGTGGTCACAAAACATTTCCTGTCCGCAGCATTACTACAGGCGCGTCAGATTGTAGAAACAGGCCACAGGCAACGCACGACAGAGGCTGTCAGCGGAAAGAATTGCGCGTCACTTTGTATTTCTCAAAGTGACGCGGCATCGCTCGGCATAAAGAGCACCAGCGCTGCGCGCTCAAATTTTCTGGCCAGAAAATTTTTAAGGTCAGGATCGGCGGATACCTTTTAAAGCGCCGTCGGAAGAGTGAAACAGAGTGAAAGAGTTCAGATGTTCTTTCACTCTTATAACTTGTTGTTTTTAGTCATTAAGTGAAAGAAGTGAAAGAAGTGAAAGAAATATTATTAACTTTGATATCATTAAGGGATGGTAGCTAGGGCAGCGGCGCTCGCTGTAGGGTATACGGTTATCCGTGGGAAAGTCTTTTGTATGCCATTTTCTCTTTCATTCATTCACTTCTTTCACAAGTGATTGATACAAAAAGAAAAGGCCGCCAGAGTTTCTTTCACTCATGGCGGCCTTTTTCACTTCTTTCACTGGTTTTAGTCGTTCAGGTCCTGATCCGGAACGGTTGAGCCGATGATCGGCCACAGATACTCGATGACGCGTTGCCCCGCATTACGGCTTTCAATTTCACCGCGCCGCGTTGCTGAGGCCAGCGCGCGGCCGACGTGGCGCACTCGCTCAGGCGGGAACCCGAGGGAACTGCTTATATCGCGGGACATACGCCAGGCTTTCGCGCACTCGCGATGCTGATGCAGGAATTCCAGTATCGCCTGATCGTATGCGTTCACGTCTTCGTACTGTTCGTTTATCTGGGCCTGTTGCTGTGCCAGATGCGCCGGCATAGAGGTTGTTTCACCGGCCAGCCATTCAGCTTTGATCTGCAGCCAGAACTGCTCCAGTGCTTCCGGCTGGTTACGGTGAGCGATCAGCCCGTCCCACTTCCAGCCCAGCATGCGGTTAATAGCTTCAATGTCTATCTGACCGGTTTCCAGAACTGCAAAGCGCACGTTACCTGATGAGTCTTTCAGAACGCCGGTATCGGCACCGATGTTCGCCGTACCGATGATTGTCCCCTGGCGCGTTTTGGTCTCTTCCATGCGGGCATACGGGCGGCGGAAGCTGTCGGCCATGCTGCTGATATAGGCTTTGACCGCTGGCATATCCTTAACGGTTAAGCGGTCCATTTCGGCCCACTCCTGCACCCAGTGGCTGGCAGCATGGATCAGCGCATCTTTAGAGTTCGGGCTGAAATGCTGGTCGGTGAAGCAGCCA
The DNA here is from genome assembly GCF_007558755.1 of Pantoea sp. paga. Classification (NCBI taxonomy): domain Bacteria; kingdom Pseudomonadati; phylum Pseudomonadota; class Gammaproteobacteria; order Enterobacterales; family Erwiniaceae; genus Pantoea; species Pantoea sp. paga. Next base: position 7,831 of record NZ_VLTF01000018.1, on the reverse strand, counting down.
GGCAGGATTTCAGTAATACGGCGGATGGCGCTGGATTTAGCCGCGTTCTGCTGGCCGACCAGCACGGGGACCAGTTTAGAGCTGAACCCTTTTTCGGTGTGCGCTGCAGCGATAGTGGCACGCAGCCAGGCACGCATGACCGGGATCGCATACTCTGGTTCTTTGAAGTTGAAGGTTTTCAGAACATCAGTAACGCGGTCCACGCCGTCCCACTCTTTACCGCTGAGCTGGCGCACGACCGGATGATATGAGACTTCCTCTGCAATCGCCGGGCAGTGAACACGGATAGCACCCTCCGGAACCTTATTGCGCGCCATGGCTGAAGTAAGGAAAGAATCTATCTGCGACGGGCGGCTGATAACGCCTTTAGGGCCGTGCAATTCAATCTGCCCGTTCATCTGATTCACGCAGAGTTTTAGCCCGGATGCTCTCAGAACTTCGCGAACGTTCCCCGAAGTATTGAAGGCGCGGATCAGTTCGCCTTTACTGGTGAAATCACCCTCCAGACTGAGCTGAACGTCGCTGGCCGGGCTAAGGTGCGCGTTACCAGTTTCTGTTACTTCGGCTGAGTCATCGAGATCGGCATCAGTGACGGTCGGGCGCTGATGCGCAGGGAATGCATCAGGGGCGATATCACGGGCCATGAAGATAGGCGCGTTCCACTGTGACAGGATCTGACTTTCAGACGCCCATTTACTGGCGGCTTCGTCCGCATCAATGCTGACGTCTTCCCATAACTGGCGGGCTTTAACTTCGAAGTCTGAACCCTCGAAATTTTTCAGCGCTGAAAGGATCTTAAGCCACTCGGTACGCTCAAGCTCGCCGCCGCCGTTATAGGTACCGTTCTCGCGCAGGAAGTTTATAGCGGCTTCCAGTTCTGGCCAGCGCGACTCATTGAAGCCTTTCAGGGATGCGCCGCCCGCTGCACGCGTAGGCTTATTACTGCCTTTGCGCATCACGGCCAGAATTTCATCAGGGACCGGCAGCAGCTGATCAATGGGCTTGAGGTTGTGCCAGAAAATAGACTTGCCTGGCTTGATGTACATCAGCTGATTACCGGTCTTGAGATCGACAAACTCGTCGAGCTCCCCGGACACGCACATACGGTGTGTATCGGCAGCCCATCCGGTAGCGCGGAAAAGGAAATGCTCAGAATCGCCTGGTTCGTCGAGGTCTGGACGCGCCAGCCGGTGCTGCACCTTTGCCGGCATATGGTCGGCATGGATACCTTTCAGAAAGGCTTTGTTTACCTTCCCTTTGTTGCCGTCGATATCCAGCAGAAGGGCGCCGTCGAGGCGTACTGCGATCATGTTAGCGCCGGACCAGTCGCCACGGTCTGAAGTGAAACCCGGGCGATCTTTAAATGGCGCCAGCGGTGAACCATCTTTTGCTGGGAAGCACGCATAACCCATGCGCGACAGGCGTTCAACGATGTTGCGCAGCTTAGGAAGACTGTCGCTGACGATTTCCCATTCAGGTTTAGCCTTTTTCAATGGGATCACATTGTTAGCGGGCAGGGGCTTTTTGACTTTCTTAGTCGGTGCGGTTACATTTTGTACAGGCTCGGATTGTTTTTCGAGTTTATCGCTGATAACATTACTCATACGAATGTCCTTTTGGCTCGCAGGCTGAATTGGATTCTGAAGGCCCAGGAGCTCGCAACTCCTGGGCCTTTTTGTTTTTACGCTGCTGCATCATTCCGCTGTTCCTTCTTCATGCGGTTATACGCCTCGATCACCAGCACATTAATCATCTGGCTCTGGCTGCGTAGATTCGCCGCGGAAAGTTCATCAAGCATCTTGTACACGTCTTCCGGGGCGCGGTATGTGCTCTGGCGCTGTTTATGAGCGGTCATAGGTCATTCTCCGATTACATTAGTTCTCAGATAAAGTAATACCCACTTGGTTTTGATTCAAGAAAAAGATCAATAAAGTCAATAACTTTATTTTATCGCTGATAAAATCATGCCCATAGTTCAGCCTCAGGAACGGCCAGCTTAAGCCCCGGCATAACGTATTTTGCCGTTATGTCTGTCGAGCTGTGCCCCACGAAATCCGCCGCCCGCTGCAGGTCGAGTCCTCCCGCCGCGCTCGCAATAAGTGACAGACTGGTCTTTCTGCTGGAATAGGCCGAAAGGCGCATAACCCTGACCAGCAATTCGCGGCCGGCGCGCACAACTTTGCGGATCTCCGGAACGATGGCCAGCGCCTCCTGGAATACGTCGCGCAGGGCGCGCCAGAAAAACTGACGGCTGGCGTGCTCGTTCTCACCTGCACGGATGCCGCGCGCACGGTTCCCCGGCATCAGCTGGCGTGCGAACACGTAGTCGAACGGATTACCGCTGCGCCATTCACGCAGCGCGGCTAGCAGGGAGGCGGGTATAGTCTTGCGGTCTATCTTCGGCTTAGCGTCAGCAGCTGCGGCGCTCAGTCGCTCAATAAGCGCGTCTCGCTCATCCTGCGGCAGAGTATCGAGGTAGTCGCCTGGTGACAGTTTCCCGAGCGCCTGCCAGCGTGGGATATCCCCGGCCATAGCGGCCAGTTCGCGAGCTTCTGCAATATGAGCGACGACGACCGCGCGCGCCGCACGGCTGGCCGCAGCTTTCGACTGCTTAGCCACAATGATAGTTACCTCTCCCGTTTCGAGGTTCACGCTATCCCATGCCAGCGCCGCGACGTCATTGGTTCGCCAGCCGGTGCATACAGAAAGCTGCCAGAACAGCCGCAGGAAGGGCGACGAGTGATCGCGCAGGTATGCGTTAACCGCCGCGCGGTCGTCGGCTGAGTGAAGCGCCTGCTTCGTAAATGCGCCCTCGCTGTCAGATGCCTGCATGGCTTTTGCAGAGGGGGTGATGCTTAGTTTTAATTTGGTGATGATGCTCATTTTCCTGCCTCGCTTTCGATTTCACAGAAAAGATTCCAGCCAATAGTTAACGCGCCGCTGAAAATCAGGGCGTCAGGCAGGTGGCGAATTGCAGGCAGGGCTAATAGAATGGCATTTAGATCCATGATCGACTTGTCCTCGATGTGGGTTCAGAGGCCCGGTTAGCTGTTGACGCAGCTGCCGGGCTTTCGCTTTATTTATCCGTGGTGACTTCGTCGCCCCAGACGTTGGTACGGGTCTTCGTCCCGTCGCTGCAGACCTTGTCGTTATTAACATCGATTCGACAGGTCACTTCAGCGGCGCTGGCCCCAAAGGCGGCCAGCATGAGTACGGCTATCAGTGTTTTCATAGGTCAGTAATTACTGAAAATGTCCTGATGAGTTCCGGTTCGTGCAAGCTGCAGGTCATTACCCACCACTTTATAAATAAGTATCCAGTCGCCCTCCATGTGCGCATCCCGGTAACCCTTCCAATCACGCTTTAATGGGTGATCTTCGTAGATTGCCGGGAGAGGCTGCTCATTGACCAGTAACGTGATTAGCGTCGTTAACTTGGTCATATCCTTGCCACGTCTTTGCTGTCTTTTGACGTCTGTCTTAAAAGTGCTTGAAGGAACCGGTTTTAACATTTAGATGCCTAAGTCCTTAAACAGGTCCTCGGCGCTTTCGAAACGTTCACCCTTGCCGCTTTCCAGCTGCGCCATAGCACGGCGAGTAGTAGCGTTTGGCGTTTTTACGTCAAAAGGCAAACGGCCTTCCTCTGCAACGCGCATCATTACCAGGCGGATTACGTCCGATGTGCTGAGGCCCATCTTATCCAGTGCAGCGACGGCTCGGTCCTTCGTATCCTGTGGAATACGTGCTCTTACCAGTGCATCTGCGTTCATGTGTGTTACTCCAATACATAGCGAAGAAATGAAGATTCAAATAAGGAATAAATGAATGAGAGTCGCTCAAGGTCATAATTGTATAGGTTGACGATTGACGACTTCGTCAATTGTAGCCACAACGTGGCCACAAATCAAAAGTTCTTTCAGAAATAAACGAAGAAACGTAGCTTCAATCGCCTACGAAAAATAACTGTCGAAACGAACAAAAGAAAGCGGCTACAGGAGCCGCTAATTGTTCGCATTATTAAAGATCATGCGAAAAGGTCGGTATCGTGATTCGGTTACTTATCGTCTTCAGCGTCCTGCGCTTCCAGCAGCGCGACGATCTTGTCGTACATTTCCCAGGTGAGCACCGGCATAGTTAATGCGCGGTTCGGAGTGTCGGTTTCCAGCGGTTTAACTTGGCTCAATAAAACTACTTTCATTTGCGATTACCTCTGTAGGGAGTGTCTTAACCTTGGCCCGTGCGCTTTGCATCATCGATCTTGTCGAGGATGCTGTTGCGCTGATACATCCATTCGATATCTTTTAGAACGCTGGTCTTCTGTTTAACTGTCGCCTCGGTGCCGCGCTTCTGGCCGGCCTTAACCGTAGAGGCGTCCTGCTTTGATACGACTTTTTTACCGGCAGCATGGGTCGGGGCTTTAGTCGAAGGTGCTACTTCAGTTGCCGGCAGGCTTTGGATATCAGGTTTGAAAAATTGCACCTCGCGAAAGCTCAGCGCAATGGCGATAGAATCCCCCGCCTGGGGCGTTTCTTCATGCGGCATGTTCTGCAGGTACTGGTTCGCATAACTGCCGGTTTTGGTCTGGATGATCAGCGGCGTTGATTTATGGAACGCATTACGCAATGCCGCATAAGTCTGACCGTAATTATCCCCGGTCATCAGGGCTGCAAACTGTATCTCAACCGGTTTAATGATCTTCTGGTCGGCTACCTTGGTGCCATCTTCCAGGGGGTGTTCCATCAGCGTTGACTCTTCACGCACGGTGGCGCGCATTATCCTGGCGTTCTGGAACAGAGCGTTACCCTCTGCGTCCGTAATACGCACTACGTCGCGCGCCAGTGAGCTGCCGATGACGGCTGATGCGGCCTGCGCCGCACCTAATAACTGGTTAAGAATGCTCATGCGGGGCCTGCCTTTTAAGTTCTTTAATCAAAAAATCGTAGTGATCTTTTAGGTGCTTGCGTTCCTCTTCATCGGCTTCCGGGTGTTCGGCATAAGGTGATTCTTCGGACATAAAAAGCAGTAGCTGGGGATCCTGCACGTACTCAGCTGCAATGTAACGGGGCCGGGCGGTGGCGCCGTCATAGAACGAGATATACGTGCCTTCCGGAATATCGGCCAGCGGGGTTTTTTCACCCTTAAAGTCATAAAACTCGCCGTTCAGATAGGTAAAGTGAGGGGTGTGCATTATTGACTCCTTAAAAGGATCGGCGCTGGTCAGCAATCCATGCCAGCGCCTGCTGTAAACGGGACCATTCGCGGACGTTCACGATCTGCATAAACATCCGGCGGTCAAAATGGCTTAACTCCCGCCAGACCTGCTGCGGCGAGTCTCGCCACTGCAGGACACCGCTCTTGTTAAACCGGTATTCAGCGAGCTGCTGTAGCTTCTTTGCGAGGGTTAAGCAATCTTCCATGATTAGAGACCGTGAACGCGTTTCAGGTTAGCCAGCACCTGCAGATGCTCGAGCAGAGGGGCAGGAACCGGAAGGGACAGATCGGCGAGCTTTAGCAGACAGGCTGAGCTGTTTTTGATATCCAGCAAAAACGCCGTTCGCCAGGCATCTCCGCCGATCGTTGGCTGCCCGTAGTGGTAACGGACGTGCAATTTAGTTTGAGGGTTATGCATGGTGGTGACTCCCTAATACATCGGTTAGAAAGGCGTGGAGGTCGCGATAGTGCTGGCTTACCGCCTCGTCGTCGGGATGTGGTTCGCTACCCCGGTATTTACCCTGCGCCATATCCAGCAAAATCGACGGCTGCTGCACGTGCCAGGCGATCAGGTATTCGGTTGTACCGTCCGGCTTAGCGAACGCTACAGAGGCGTTTTGCGGGATATCGCCCAGGTTAACGGGCGAACCATCCGGCGCGAAAAACTCGCCGTTCTGATGGGTGTAGCGTTCGCGGGCCATTAGCGAGCAGCCACTTTGGCCAGTGAGCCTGCGAAGTCTGCTGCGGTGAGCTGGCGACCGCCGTCGCTGGTAGCCATGACCGGCAACAGGTGCTCAACTTCGGCGGCGATGTGGTGAGGCTTCATTCTCTCCGCTTCGCGCTCAGAGATATGGACGCTGCGCAGGAAGCCTGAAGTCACCATGGCCTGATAGCCTGTCTCATCCTTAAGCCATTCCATCTGGGAATCACTCACTACAGTGGTCGAAAAATCGCATTCGTCGGCGGTAGCGACACGTTTGCCGGTTTCAGCATAAATACGCTGCTCCTTCTCCAGGCCTGCGCCGCCGGCAATCGTTACGCGGTCAAGCTCGCGGCCGGGAATGTAGGCATGAGTCGCAGCGGGGTCGCGTTTAATAAAGACCTGGGCGGCGGTAGCTGTAGAAATAATGATGTGTGGCATAGGTTGTCCCTCAGAGATCGTTAATGAATTTGGTGATAGAAACGCGCGATTGTGGCGCTACATCGTCAATAGCCTGGTCAAGGCTCAGCGCGGGGCCGGTGTGCTTCTGGATACCGTCCAGCACGTCATCGAGCGATTGCGGCTGCTCCGGGACAATGCCGTCCAGCACAACGAGCAGCGGCATATTATTTGCGTCGGCTGGCGCTGATGTATCAAAAAGCTGATCGATAGCCCGGGCGTTTAACTGCTGGCTTGATCTGTTCGATTGGAGCAGGGCAGCAGCAATGGCGTTGCCTGCAGTACGGTTGGCGGCGATGTGCTGCCCGCGCTTGAATGCTGCGTCCTGCGCCTTCTGACGCTGTGCCTGCACGGGGCGCAGGGCTGTAGCAACGCCTTTGATCAGATCATCAGAGGTGAAGCTGCGCAGCTTGCCGCCAAATGACTGAATGATTCGTTTACTCATGCTTTCTGCTCCTGGGCTAGTGCGGCAATACCGCGGTCAATGAGCTGGCGCGCGAGCTGCTGCACGTTGCCGTGTCCGTTCTGTGCGGCCAGCAGGCGTGTAATAAACGCAAGTTGCGGCTGAGTGAGCATCACGCGCTGATTCGAAATTTTTTCGTTCATACCTGTTGACCCTTTCGATTTTATCAGTGATAATGTATTAATATTGGGGTATTTACGTCCATGTGTTGATCTATAGCACTGGTTGGGTTACGATTGCAAGCAGTTTCAGCTTTAAAGCTGAAACGTGCGCTAAAAGGTTGTCTTCCTCGTTTCGACAGCCTCCCCGCCAGCAGAGGGCAGCTGGAGCGCCGCGCCCGCAGGCACATAGCTGCGTGGAGTGTAGCCTCAAAAAGCAAAGCCCCGGATCTGACCAGACCGGGGCTTTTTATTGGCAGCGAATTAGTGCCAACATACTTTCTAAGTTACAGATCGGTGCAACGGTCGTGCATCGGTGTATGTTGTAATTATGACTTAGGCGGGTTCTGCTCTTCATACAGTGCGATGGTGTGGCGGCAGGCTGCTTCCAGCATATCTGGGCTGTACTCTTTATACCCGTCACGTCGTTCAGCCAAGACGGCAGAGATAGCGTTACGGCGCTCTTCATCCGTGCCTGCGTCTTCGATTTCCACACGTTTCATATCGAGCTGCGACAGCTCTGTCAGTTCCTTCAGAACGTGTTTAGCCGCGCGGTACTCTTCATCAGTAACTGAACCATCAGCTGCGTAAGGCTTAGGGTAGGCGGCAAGTCTGCGGGACAGGAGCTCAATTTGTTTTCTCATCGGCGGTTCTCCAGGAGTTGGGCCATAGATGCAGTAAGCTGGGCCAGCTGTTCCCGCATCTCCGATACTTCCTCGATCTTAACTATGCCTGACAGCGAGCTGATAATCATAGCGCCTACGTCCGGAGGAACCTCACCGCGGGCGATAGCGTTCGCAACGTCCCTCGCTGCCGTTAAAGGGTCGCTGACGTCCATATC
>NZ_VLTF01000017.1:0-25773 GCF_007558755.1 Pantoea sp. paga | reverse complement strand
TGGCCGTACCGTTGGCGCGGGTGTTGTTGCTAAAGTTATCGCATAATTACCGATAACGTTTGACGCAATGCACACGGAAAGGGCATCATTTGATGCCCTTTTTGCACGCTGTTTCATAGAACCTGGCTCATCAGTGATTTTTTGAATCATAATCATTGCTGAGACAGGCTCTGTTATGCGGCGTTGGATACCGAGTTACGCCCCAAAAGCTCATTCGGTTTGGACGCCTCGCACTGCGGGGCAGAATAGTTTCTGAATTATTGTGGCAGGTTGGTTTATGAGTGCGAATACCGAAGCTCAAGGGAGCGGGCGTGGCCTGGAAGCGGTAAAGTGGGTAGTAGTCGTGTTACTGCTGCTTGCAGCGATTGTAGGTAACTACCTCTATCGTGATGTGTCACTGCCACTGCGTGCTTTAGCCGTAGTTGTACTGATTGCAGCGGCTGGCGGCATTGCGCTTTTAACGACCAAAGGCAAAGCGACCGTGGCTTTTGCTCGTGAAGCAAGAACAGAAATGCGTAAGGTTATCTGGCCAACCCGCCAGGAAACGCTGCACACCACGTTAATCGTTGCCGCGGTTACTGCCGTGATGTCACTGATTTTGTGGGGGCTGGATGGTATTCTGGTCCGTCTGGTATCGTTTATCACTGGCCTGAGGTTCTGAGATGTCTGAAGCTCCAAAGAAACGCTGGTACGTCGTACAGGCGTTTTCCGGTTTTGAAGGCCGCGTAGCACAATCGCTGCGCGAGCATATCAAATTGCACAACATGGAAGAGCTGTTTGGCGACGTCATGGTTCCGACTGAAGAAGTCGTTGAAATTCGTGGTGGCCAGCGTCGTAAGAGCGAGCGCAAGTTTTTCCCGGGATACGTACTGGTTCAGATGGTGATGAATGACGCCAGCTGGCATCTGGTACGCAGCGTCCCACGCGTGATGGGTTTCATCGGCGGTACATCTGACCGTCCGGCACCTATCAGCGATAAAGAAGTTGATGCGATCATGAACCGTCTGCAGCAGGTCGGCGATAAGCCTCGTCCGAAAACGCTGTTTGAGCCAGGTGAAATGGTTCGCGTTAATGACGGTCCTTTTGCTGACTTTAACGGTGTGGTTGAAGATGTGGATTACGAGAAGAGCCGCCTGACGGTATCCGTTTCCATCTTTGGACGTGCGACGCCGGTTGAGCTCGACTTCGGTCAGGTGGAGAAAGGTTAACCTCTTTCCGCTCACAAATTAGCTGTTGCAGCAGGCGCGAAATTTAACTACAATTTCGCGCCTTTTGTTTTTATGCGCTGGCAACAGCGTGTAAATCGTTATCACGGGGAGCCTTTACAGGCGCTATAACCCAATTGAGGAAATATCATGGCTAAGAAAGTCCAAGCCTACGTCAAGCTGCAGGTTGCAGCTGGTATGGCGAACCCAAGTCCACCGGTTGGTCCAGCTCTGGGTCAGCAGGGTGTTAACATCATGGAATTCTGTAAAGCGTTCAACGCTAAGACCGAATCTCTGGAAAAAGGTCTGCCGACTCCAGTTGTTATCACCGTATACAGCGACCGTTCTTTTACCTTCATTACCAAAACGCCTCCGGCTGCCGTACTGCTGAAAAAAGCAGCGGGCATCAAGTCTGGTTCTGGTAAGCCGAACAAAGATAAAGTCGGTAAAGTGACTCGTGCTCAGGTACGTGAAATCGCAGAAACCAAAGCTGCGGACATGACTGGTTCTGACGTTGAAGCGATGACTCGCTCAATCGAAGGTACTGCTCGTTCCATGGGCCTGGTAGTAGAGGACTAAGAAATGGCTAAGCTGACCAAGCGCATGACCGTAATTCGCGACAAAGTTGACGCGACCAAGCAGTATGATATTGCTGAAGCTGTTGCTCTGCTGAAAGAACTGGCTACTGCCAAGTTCGTTGAAAGCGTTGACGTTGCTGTCAACCTCGGCATTGACGCACGTAAATCTGATCAGAACGTTCGCGGCGCGACCGTTCTGCCACACGGTACTGGTCGTTCAGTACGTGTTGCTGTCTTCGCCCAGGGCGCCAACGCTGAAGCTGCTAAAGCAGCAGGCGCTGAGCTGGTAGGCATGGAAGACCTGGCTGATCAGATCAAGAAAGGCGAAATGAATTTTGACGTTGTGATTGCTTCTCCGGATGCAATGCGCGTTGTTGGCCAGCTGGGCCAGATTCTGGGTCCACGTGGCCTGATGCCAAACCCGAAAGTCGGTACTGTAACGCCTAACGTTGCTGAAGCGGTTAAGAACGCTAAAGCGGGTCAGGTTCGTTATCGTAACGACAAAAACGGCATCATCCACACTACCATCGGTAAAGTGGACTTTGACGCTGACAAACTGAAAGAAAACCTGGAATCTCTGCTGGTTGCGCTGAAAAAAGCAAAACCATCTCAGGCGAAAGGCGTGTACATCAAGAAAGTTAGCCTTTCAACCACCATGGGCGCCGGCGTTGCCGTTGACCAGGCTGGTCTGAACGCAACAGCAAACTAATTGCTGCTTGAAACGGGCGAAAAATTCACCTAGAATCTTACGCCCGTTGTTCTGTTATTAACGGAACAGGACACCAGAGAGCCAGAACTGATTGTTGCGTTTATCGCCTTTCCCTCTGACTCTGCTGCGTCGCACAGAATTTAGGTTGGAGCCAGGCCTTATCCTGGCCTCCGTCCAAGACCGCAGGAGCTGTTTATCTCCGGATATTCCGCTTAATACCCTGCGTAGACGGTGACAGAACCAAAAGAATTTTTTCTTAGCTGGATTCTGCTCACCGTGTTCGAGCGCTTATTTCCCTTCGGGGTGAGTAAGTGAAGTGAGTTCCGGGGAAATCCTTTCCCGGTCAAATCCAGGAGCAAAAGCTAATGGCATTAAATCTTCAAGACAAACAAGCGATTGTTGCTGAAGTCAGCGAAGTAGCCAAAGGTGCGCTTTCGGCGGTTGTTGCGGATTCCCGTGGCGTTACCGTTGATAAAATGACCGAACTGCGTAAAGCAGGCCGTGAAGCTGGCGTTTACATGCGTGTTGTTCGTAACACCCTGCTGCGCCGCGTCGTTGAAGGAACTCAGTTTGAGTGCCTGAAAGACACGTTTGTTGGTCCGACCCTGATTGCATATTCTATGGAACACCCGGGCGCTGCTGCTCGTCTGTTCAAAGATTTCGCGAAAGCGAATGCAAAATTTGAGGTCAAAGCTGCAGCCTTTGAAGGTGAGCTGATCACGGCGGCCAATATTGACCGTCTGGCAACGCTGCCGACCTACGAAGAAGCACTGGCACGTCTGATGTCGACCATGAAAGAAGCCGCTGCCGGCAAACTGGTCCGCACTCTGGCTGCTGTACGCGATGCAAAAGAAGCGGCTTAAGGCCATATTCTTTTCTTCGTACTTGCTTACGTATAAACTTTTTCTGATTCTTAGGAACAATTGTCATGTCTATTACTAAAGACCAAATTCTGGAAGCTGTTGCAGCGATGTCCGTAATGGAAGTAGTTGAGCTGGTTTCTGCTATGGAAGAAAAATTCGGCGTTTCTGCTGCTGCTGCTGTAGCTGTTGCTGCGGGCCCGGCTGAAGCTGTTGAAGAAAAAACTGAATTCGACGTAGTCCTGAAAGCTGTTGGCCCGAACAAGGTTGCAGTAATCAAAGCCGTACGTACTGCAACTGGTCTGGGCCTGAAAGAAGCCAAAGATCTGGTTGAAGCAACTGGCGTAATCAAAGAAGCGATCAGCAAAGATGACGCAGCTGCACTTGAAGCTGCTCTGAAAGAAGCTGGCGCTGAAGTTGAAGTTAAGTAAGACAGCCTTCGGGTTGCAGTCTGAGTAGTTTCAGGCTGATGGCTGGTGACTTTTTGGTCACCAGCCTTTTTGCGCTACAGGGTCTCAATGGGGTTTCACACTGTTTGTCCATTGTTACTCTTCAATATCTTTCTCTATCGACGACTTAATATACCGCTCTACCTGTGCGGGTTCCCTGCCCTCGCAACAGCGATGAAATGATTTAAGCGTGATAGAAAGAGGTATTGCACTGCTGCTGCGCAGCCAGTGAATCAAACAAAATCGTGTTGCATGAACTGTCCTGTCAGGACGGACAGCGTGGGTCGACTTGTCAGCTAGCTGAGGAACCCTATGGTTTACTCCTATACCGAGAAAAAACGTATTCGTAAGGATTTTGGTAAACGTCCGCAAGTACTGGACATACCTTATCTCCTTTCCATCCAGCTCGACTCGTTCCAGAAGTTTATCGAGCAAGATCCAGAAGGTCAGTACGGACTGGAAGCTGCATTCCGCTCTGTATTCCCTATTGCGAGCTACAGCGGCAACTCTGAGTTGCAGTATGTCAGCTATCGCCTGGGTGAACCTGTCTTTGACGTGAAAGAGTGTCAGATCCGTGGCGTGACCTATTCGGCACCGCTGCGCGTGAAACTGCGTCTGGTGGTCTATGAGCGCGAAGCGCCAGAAGGCACCGTAAAAGACATTAAAGAACAAGAAGTCTACATGGGCGAAATTCCGCTCATGACCGACAATGGTACCTTTGTTATCAATGGTACCGAGCGCGTTATCGTTTCTCAGCTGCACCGTAGTCCTGGCGTGTTCTTTGATAGCGATAAGGGTAAAACCCACTCATCGGGTAAAGTGCTCTACAACGCACGTATCATCCCTTACCGCGGTTCATGGCTCGACTTTGAGTTTGACCCGAAAGATAACCTGTTTGTCCGTATTGACCGTCGTCGTAAGCTGCCGGCCACTATCATCCTGCGTGCGTTGCAGTTCACTACACCTCAGATCCTCGATATCTTCTTCGAGAAAGTGGTGTTTGAGATTCGCGACAACAAGCTGCAGATGGAGCTGGTGCCTGAGCGCCTGCGCGGTGAAACTGCGACCTTCGATATCGAAGCGAACGGCACCGTCTACGTCGAAAAAGCACGCCGTATTACTGCGCGCCATATCCGTCAGCTGGAAAAAGATGGCATTCAGCACATCGAAGTTCCGGTTGAATATATCGCGGGCAAAGTGGTCGCTAAAGACTACATCGATGAGAGCACCGGTGAGCTGATCATTGCAGCGAACATGGAACTGTCACTGGATCTGCTGGCCAAGCTGAGCCAGTCCGGTCACAAGCGCATCGAAACGCTGTTCACCAACGATCTGGACCACGGTCCATATATGTCCGAGACCCTGCGTGTCGACCCAACCAGCGATCGTCTGAGCGCACTGGTTGAGATCTACCGCATGATGCGTCCTGGTGAGCCGCCAACACGCGAAGCAGCAGAGAACCTGTTTGAGAACCTGTTCTTCTCTGAAGATCGTTACGATCTTTCTGCTGTGGGTCGTATGAAGTTCAACCGTTCATTGCTGCGTGATGAAATCGAAGGTTCAGGCATCCTGAGCAAAGATGACATCATCGAAGTGATGAAGAAGCTGATCGACATCCGTAACGGTAAAGGCGAAGTGGACGATATCGACCACCTCGGTAACCGTCGTATTCGTTCAGTTGGTGAAATGGCTGAGAACCAGTTCCGTGTCGGTCTGGTACGTGTTGAGCGTGCGGTTAAAGAGCGTCTGTCACTGGGCGACCTTGATACCCTGATGCCACAGGACATGATCAACGCGAAGCCGATTTCGGCCGCGGTGAAAGAGTTCTTTGGTTCCAGCCAGCTTTCTCAGTTTATGGATCAGAACAACCCGCTGTCAGAGATTACGCACAAACGTCGTATCTCTGCTCTCGGCCCGGGTGGTTTGACACGTGAGCGTGCCGGCTTCGAAGTGCGTGACGTACACCCAACGCACTACGGTCGTGTCTGCCCAATCGAAACCCCTGAAGGCCCGAACATCGGTCTGATTAACTCCTTGTCTGTGTATGCACAGACTAACGAGTACGGTTTCCTTGAGACGCCTTACCGCCGTGTTATCGACGGTCTGGTTTCTGACGAGATTCACTACCTCTCTGCTATCGAAGAGGGTAACTACGTTATCGCTCAGGCGAACGCCCCTCTTGATGATAACGGTGCGTTTGTTGATGACCTGGTCACCTGCCGTAGCAAAGGCGAATCGAGCCTTTTCAGCCGCGATCAGGTTGACTACATGGACGTTTCGACTCAACAGATCGTTTCTGTCGGTGCGTCACTGATCCCGTTCCTGGAACACGATGATGCTAACCGCGCCCTTATGGGTGCGAACATGCAACGTCAGGCCGTTCCAACTCTGCGTGCTGATAAGCCGCTGGTTGGTACGGGTATGGAACGTGCTGTTGCCGTTGACTCCGGTGTAACTGCCGTTGCCAAACGTGGCGGTACCGTACAGTACGTCGACGCATCACGTATCGTTATCAAAGTTAACGAAGACGAAATGCATGCTGGCGAAGCCGGTATCGACATTTATAACCTGACCAAATATACCCGTTCTAACCAGAACACCTGCATCAACCAGATGCCATGTGTTTCTCTGGGTGAGCCGGTTGAGCGCGGCGACGTGCTGGCAGATGGCCCGTCCACCGATCTGGGTGAACTGGCGCTGGGCCAGAACATGCGCGTAGCGTTCATGCCGTGGAACGGTTACAACTTCGAAGACTCCATCCTGGTCTCCGAGCGTGTGGTACAGGAAGATCGCTTTACGACTATCCACATTCAGGAACTGGCTTGCGTGTCGCGTGACACCAAACTGGGGCCGGAAGAGATTACCGCTGATATCCCGAACGTGGGTGAAGCTGCACTCTCTAAACTGGATGAGTCAGGCATCGTCTACATCGGTGCTGAAGTGACCGGTGGCGACATTCTGGTTGGTAAGGTTACGCCGAAAGGTGAAACCCAGCTGACGCCAGAAGAGAAACTGCTGCGCGCTATCTTCGGTGAAAAAGCCTCTGACGTGAAAGATTCGTCACTGCGCGTACCGAATGGCGTGTCAGGCACCGTGATCGACGTTCAGGTCTTTACCCGCGATGGCGTGGAAAAAGACAAACGTGCGCTGGAAATCGAAGAGATGCAGCTGAAGCAGGCCAAGAAAGACCTGTCTGAAGAACTGCAGATTCTGGAAGCGGGCCTGTTCAGCCGTATTCAGAACGTATTGATTTCTGGTGGCGTTGAAGCAGACAAACTGGACAAGCTGCCGCGCGAGCGCTGGCTGGAACTGGGTCTGACTGACGAAGCCAAGCAAAACCAGCTGGAGCAGCTGGCAGAGCAGTACGACGAACTGAAGCACGAGTTTGAGAAAAAACTCGAAGGTAAGCGTCGTAAAATCACCCAGGGCGATGATCTGGCACCAGGCGTGCTGAAAATCGTTAAGGTTTATCTGGCTGTTAAACGTCAGATTCAGCCGGGTGACAAAATGGCAGGCCGTCACGGTAACAAAGGTGTTATCTCCAAGATCAACCCGATCGAAGATATGCCTTACGATGAAAACGGCACGCCGGTTGACATCGTTCTGAACCCGCTGGGCGTACCATCGCGTATGAACATCGGTCAGATTCTGGAAACCCACCTGGGTATGGCAGCGAAAGGCATCGGCGAGAAGATCAACGCCATGCTCAAAAAGCAGGAAGACGTCGCGAAACTGCGCGAATTCATCCAGCGCGCCTATGACCTGGGTAGCGATCTGCGTCAGAAAGTTGACCTGAACACCTTCTCCGACGACGAAGTATTGCGTCTGGCTGAGAACCTGAAGAAAGGTATGCCAATCGCCACTCCGGTGTTTGATGGCGCGAAAGAGAGCGAAATCAAAGAGCTGCTGCAGCTCGGCGGCTTGCCTTCTTCCGGTCAGATTACCCTGTTTGACGGCCGTACCGGTGAGCAGTTCGAACGTCAGGTAACCGTTGGCTACATGTACATGCTGAAACTCAACCACCTGGTTGATGACAAGATGCATGCACGTTCAACCGGTTCCTACAGCCTGGTTACTCAGCAGCCGCTGGGTGGTAAGGCGCAGTTCGGTGGTCAGCGCTTTGGTGAGATGGAAGTATGGGCACTGGAAGCATACGGTGCCGCGTATACCCTGCAGGAAATGCTTACCGTTAAGTCTGATGACGTCAACGGCCGTACCAAGATGTATAAAAACATCGTTGACGGTAACCATCAGATGGAACCGGGCATGCCGGAATCCTTCAACGTACTGTTGAAAGAGATTCGCTCGCTGGGTATCAACATCGAGCTGGAAGACGAGTAACCCCTTTTCAGGCTGCGGTTCGCCGCCGCCTGAAAGCGCAGGGTTTAAAGCGCTCGCAATTGTACTGGTTACGGGGCGTTCAATTTCGGTTGGACGCCCTCTGAGTCTCACTCCGACGGGAGCTAATCCGTGAAAGACTTACTTAAGTTTCTGAAAGCGCAAACTAAGACCGAAGAGTTTGATGCGATCAAAATTGCGCTGGCTTCGCCAGACATGATCCGTTCCTGGTCTTTTGGTGAAGTGAAAAAGCCAGAAACCATTAACTACCGTACTTTTAAGCCAGAGCGCGATGGTCTGTTCTGTGCCCGTATCTTCGGGCCGGTAAAAGACTATGAGTGCCTGTGCGGCAAATACAAGCGCCTGAAACACCGTGGTGTGATTTGTGAGAAGTGCGGCGTTGAAGTGACCCAGACTAAAGTACGCCGTGAGCGTATGGGCCACATCGAACTGGCGTCCCCGACTGCGCACATCTGGTTCCTGAAGTCACTGCCATCGCGTATCGGCTTACTGCTGGATATGCCACTGCGTGACATTGAGCGCGTGCTCTACTTTGAATCTTACGTGGTAATCGAAGGTGGCATGACCAACCTCGAGAAGCGTCAGATTCTGACTGAAGAGCAGTACCTTGACGCTCTGGAAGAGTTCGGTGACGAGTTTGACGCCAAAATGGGCGCCGAAGCGATCCAGGCCCTGTTGAAAAACATGGATCTGGAGCAGGAGTGCGAGCAGCTGCGTGAAGAGCTGAACGAAACTAACTCCGAAACCAAACGTAAAAAACTGACCAAGCGCATCAAGCTGCTGGAAGCGTTCGTACAGTCTGGCAACAAGCCAGAGTGGATGATCCTGACCGTGCTGCCTGTTCTGCCACCGGATCTGCGTCCGCTGGTACCGCTGGATGGTGGCCGTTTCGCAACGTCGGATCTGAACGATCTCTATCGTCGCGTGATCAACCGTAACAACCGCCTGAAACGCCTGCTGGATCTGGCTGCGCCAGATATCATCGTGCGCAACGAAAAGCGTATGTTGCAGGAAGCGGTCGATGCACTGCTGGACAACGGTCGTCGCGGTCGTGCGATCACCGGTTCCAACAAGCGTCCGCTGAAATCACTGGCTGACATGATCAAAGGTAAGCAGGGTCGTTTCCGTCAGAACCTGCTGGGTAAACGTGTCGACTATTCTGGTCGTTCGGTTATCACCGTAGGTCCATACCTGCGCCTGCATCAGTGCGGTCTGCCGAAGAAAATGGCACTCGAACTGTTCAAACCGTTCATTTACGGCAAACTGGAACTGCGTGGCCTGGCCACCACCATCAAAGCCGCGAAGAAAATGGTTGAGCGCGAAGAAGCGGTTGTCTGGGATATCCTCGACGAAGTGATCCGTGAGCACCCGGTTCTGCTGAACCGTGCGCCTACGCTGCACCGTCTGGGTATTCAGGCCTTTGAACCGGTTCTGATCGAAGGTAAAGCGATCCAGCTGCACCCGCTGGTTTGTGCGGCATATAACGCCGACTTCGATGGTGACCAGATGGCTGTTCACGTACCGCTGACGCTGGAAGCCCAGCTGGAAGCGCGTGCGCTGATGATGTCGACCAACAATATCCTGTCACCTGCGAACGGCGAGCCAATCATCGTTCCTTCTCAGGACGTTGTACTGGGTCTGTATTACATGACCCGTGACTGTGTTAACGCCAAAGGCGAAGGCATGGTGCTGACTGGCCCGAAAGAAGCTGAGCGTATTTATCGCGCTGGCCTCGCATCGCTGCATGCTCGCGTTAAGGTGCGTATCACCGAACACGAGAAAAATGAGCAGGATGAGTGGGTTGCTAAAACCAGCATCATCGACACCACGGTTGGCCGTGCCATCCTGTGGATGATCGTGCCAAAAGGTCTGCCTTTCTCCATCGTTAACCAGGCGCTGGGCAAAAAAGCTATCTCCAAAATGCTGAACACCTGTTACCGCATTCTGGGCCTGAAGCCGACCGTTATCTTTGCTGACCAGACCATGTACACCGGTTTCGCTTACGCAGCCCGTTCAGGCGCGTCTGTCGGCATCGACGACATGGTTATTCCAGAGAAGAAAGTGGAAATCATCACCGAAGCGGAAGCAGAAGTGGCTGAGATCCAGGAGCAGTTCCAGTCTGGTCTGGTAACCGCCGGCGAACGTTACAACAAAGTCATCGATATCTGGGCAGCGGCCAACGAACGTGTTGCCAAGGCGATGATGGAAAACCTCTCAACCGAAACCGTTATTAACCGTGACGGCGTAGAAGAGCGACAGGTTTCCTTTAACAGCATCTTTATGATGGCTGACTCCGGTGCGCGTGGTTCTGCTGCACAGATTCGTCAGCTGGCCGGTATGCGTGGTCTGATGGCGAAGCCAGATGGCTCCATCATCGAAACACCAATCACGGCGAACTTCCGTGAAGGGTTGAACGTACTCCAGTACTTCATCTCAACCCACGGTGCACGTAAAGGTCTGGCGGATACCGCACTGAAAACGGCGAACTCCGGTTATCTGACGCGTCGTCTGGTTGACGTTGCACAGGATCTGGTTGTTACCGAAGATGACTGTGGTACACACGAAGGCATCATGATGACACCTGTCATCGAAGGTGGCGATGTTAAAGAGCCACTGCGTGAACGTGTACTGGGTCGTGTGACCGCTGAAGACGTTCTGAAGCCGGGTACTGCTGACATTCTGGTTCCACGCAACACGCTGCTCGATGAGCACTGGTGTGACGTGCTGGAACTGAACTCAGTCGATAGCCTGAAAGTCCGCTCAGTAGTAGGTTGTGAAACCGACTTTGGTGTGTGTGCGCATTGCTATGGTCGCGACCTGGCACGTGGTCACATCATCAACAAAGGTGAAGCGATCGGTGTTATCGCGGCACAGTCCATCGGTGAGCCAGGTACACAGCTGACGATGCGTACGTTCCACATCGGTGGTGCGGCATCACGTGCGGCTGCTGAATCCAGCATTCAGGTGAAGAACAAAGGTACCATCAAGCTGACCAACGCCAAGTCGGTAACGAACTCGGCAGGCAAGCTGGTAATCACCTCGCGTAACGTTGAACTGAAAATGATCGACGAATTTGGTCGTACCAAAGAGAGCTATAAAGTTCCTTATGGTTCTACCATGGCGAAAGGTGATGGTGAGCAGGTTGCAGCGGGCGAAACCGTCGCAAACTGGGATCCGCATACCATGCCAGTCATCACCGAAGTGGGCGGTTTCATTCGCTTCACGGACATGGTTGATGGCCAGACCATTACCCGTCAGACAGATGACTTAACCGGTCTTTCTTCGCTGGTGGTTCTGGACAGTGCTGAACGTACTGCGGGCGGTAAAGATCTGCGTCCTGCGCTGAAAATTGTTGATGCCAACGGCAACGACGTTCTGATTCCGGGCACCGACATGCCGGCTCAGTACTTCCTGCCTGGTAAAGCGATTGTTCAGCTGGAAGATGGCGTGAAGATCAGTGCTGGTGACACGCTGGCGCGTGTTCCGCAGGAATCTGGCGGTACCAAGGATATTACCGGTGGTCTGCCACGCGTTGCTGACCTGTTCGAAGCGCGTCGTCCGAAAGAGCCAGCTATTCTGGCGGAGATCAGCGGCATCATCTCCTTCGGTAAAGAGACCAAAGGTAAGCGTCGTCTGGTCATCACTCCGCTGGATGGCAGTGAGCCGTACGAAGAGATGATTCCGAAATGGCGTCAGCTGAACGTGTTCGAAGGTGAACGTGTTGAGCGCGGTGACGTGGTTTCCGATGGCCCAGAGTCTCCACATGACATCCTGCGCTTGCGTGGCGTGCATGCGGTGACCCGTTACATCACTAACGAAGTGCAGGAAGTTTACCGTCTGCAAGGCGTTAAGATTAACGATAAGCACATCGAAGTCATCGTTCGTCAGATGCTGCGTAAAGCAACCATCGTGAGCGCAGGAAGTGCAGACTTCCTGGAAGGTGAGCAGGCTGAATTCTCTCGCATCAAGATCTCTAACCGTGATCTGGAAGCGAACGGAAAAGTTGGCGCAACCTTCATGCGTGACCTGCTGGGTATTACCAAAGCGTCACTGGCTACCGAATCGTTCATCTCTGCAGCATCGTTCCAGGAAACCACGCGTGTCCTGACCGAAGCAGCAGTAGCAGGTAAGCGCGATGAACTGCGCGGCCTGAAAGAGAACGTAATCGTGGGTCGTCTGATCCCGGCCGGTACCGGTTATGCGTACCATCAGGATCGTATGCGCCGCAAAGCGGCAGGTGAAGTTCCGGTTGCACCGCAGGTTACTGCGGATGAAGCCTCAGCCAGCCTGGCTGAACTGTTGAACGCCGGTCTCGGCGGCAACAAAGACGATTAATCGTCCTTTGCCTGATAAAAACCCTGCCTCGGCAGGGTTTTTTTTTGTCTCTGATTCAGGCATTCCAGTCGTTGCGGCCAAGGCCAATGTCTTTCAGCTGACTGTCACTCAGCTTCGACAGGATGACGCGCGTCTCACGCCTCAGCTGCCAGCGTTTATAACTGCGCCAAAGATAGCGAACCAACTGGTAAGGCGTGCCTGTAAACGGTTTAGCTGCGCGATTCTCGTCGTATCCCATGATAGTGCCCTCAGTGAATGGTCTGAGGACTATTCTCAGCGGATCGCTCTGTATGATACAGACGCAAGAATCACCTTTATTTAACATACAGATTGCGGTAATGGCGATCTGAATGGTAAAAAAGAGGCATAACTGTACCGGTTAATGCTCAGCTACTGAGTCAGAGGAGATACAATGACCCGATATGAACATCTGGCCACGCTGCTGGCTCAGCGTATCGAACAAGGTTTATATCGCAGTGGTGAGCGCCTGCCCTCGGTACGCAGTCTGAGTGCCGAACATGGCGTCAGTATCAGCACCGTGCAGCAGGCTTATCATCTGCTGGAAGAGAAGCAGATGATTACGCCGCAGTCGCGCTCTGGCTATTTTGTGGCTTCGCGTAAGGCGACGCCTCCGATGCCTGCGCTGACCCGTCCCGCACAGCGGCCGGTTGAGGTAACGCAGTGGGATGCGGTGCTGGAGCTGATTAACAGCCGTCTGGAAGATGATGTGTTGCAGCTGGGAAGCGGCATGCCCGATCTGACGCAGCCGACGCTTAAGCCGCTGTGGAAAGCCTTCAGCCGACAGGCACAGAAGCAGGACATCGCGCTGCTCAATTATGACAACCTCTATGGTGTTCTCGCACTGCGGCAACAGGTTGCACGACTGGCGATAGATAGCGGTTGCCAGCTCACCGCCGATGATATTGTTATTACCACCGGCTGCCATGAAGCGTTATCGGTAGCCGTGCGTGCGGTCTGCGAACCCGGCGATATCATTGCCGTTGAGTCGCCTTCGTTTCACGGGATCATGCAAACCCTGCGCGGATTTGGCATTCGTGCCATTGAGATCCCAACCGATGCGGTAACCGGCATCAGCCTGGAAGCGCTGGAACTGGCGTTTGATCAATGGCCGATTAAAGCAGTCGTTGTTGTGCCGAACTGTAATAATCCGCTGGGATTTATCATGCCTGAGCCACGTAAGCGGGCATTGCTGGCACTGGCGCAGCGGTTTGACGCGGCGGTCATTGAAGATGATGTTTATGGTGAGTTAGCCTGGGAATATCCGCGCCCAGCGACCATTAAAGCGCTGGATCTCGATGGCCGTGTTCTGCTGTGCAGCTCCTTTTCCAAAACACTGGCGCCAGGTTTGCGCGTCGGCTGGGTTGCACCCGGCCGCTACCGCGACCGTGTACTGCACATGAAATATATCGTCACAGGTTCCACCGCCACACAGCCTCAGCATGCGGTCTCCGAATTTATCCGCCAGGGCCATTATCAGCCCCATCTGCGCCGGATGCGGCAAATCTACCATCGTAACTATGAAACCTTTAGCTGCTGGGTGCGCCACTACTTTCCCTGCGGCATCTGCGTTTCCCGTCCTCAGGGCGGTTTTCTGATGTGGATAGAACTCCCCGAAGCGTTTGATGCGGTCCGGCTCAATCGCGAATTGCGCGAGTCAAAAATTCAGATAGCCGTAGGCTCACTCTTTTCGGCCTCGGGTAAATACCGTAACTGTCTGCGCTTAAACTACGGGCTGCCGATCAACGAGCAGACTGAACAGGCGCTGGCGCTGGTGGGGGCAGCCGTCGAACGCGCCATGCTCTCGTGCCAGCATGAGACGCAGATTTCAGCTTCAACTCTCGCATAGCGAAAAGAAGAAGCAGGGCCGGCAAGAGGAGGGAACCGGCCCTGGTCAGATAACCTTAACCTGACGGAGGCCACGTTAAGGTTTTGGATCAGAGCACGCCAGCGGCAACTTACGCTTTTGCGCGTCGCTTTCCCGGCAGAAACGCTGGCGTTACTGGTTTTGCAGCCACTATGCGGGACAGCTTCCACAAATCCTTATTGGTGAGGCTCTGCCAGCGCCAGCAGGGTTCGTGTTGCTTCACGCCAGTCATCTGCCTGGGTAATCGCACTCACCACCGCAATACTGCCCACGCCGGTTGCCAGCACGTCAGGTGCGCGTTCAATCGAAATACCGCCAATTGCCACGGTGGGGATATGCGTCAGGCGCGTCAGATGCCGCTTCAGCTGCTCAATGCCCTGCGGCGCGGAAGGCATCTCTTTGGTCTGCGTCGGGAAAATATGTCCAAGCGCGATGTAAGAGGGCTGGATTGCCAGTGCGCGGTCCAGTTCAGTATCGTCATGGGTGGAGAGCCCCAGACGCAATCCTGCCTGATGAATCCGGGCAAGATCGGCGACATCGAGATCCTCCTGACCCAGATGCACGCCATAAGCCTGATGCTTTATCGCCAGTTGCCAGTAGTCATTGATAAACAGGCGCGCGTCATAGCGTTTACCCAGTGCAATCGCCTGAGCGATGGCAGGCTCGGCGACCTCATCGGGCTGATCTTTGATGCGCAGCTGCAGCGTACGAACGCCCATCTTCAGCAGGCGCTCAATCCAGTCGGGGCTATCAACCACCGGATAAAGCCCCAGGCGTGGGGCGGTAGCGGGAAATGCGGGCATCGTTACTCCTCCTTAGTGGCGTCGGCGGGATGATAAAGCTCACCGCCGCGCCGACGAAAACGGTCTGACATCTGCGCCATGCCCACTTCAACGGGCTCGGCGCGTGTATCCTGACGTGCCGCGAACTCGCGCACCTCCTGGGAAATTTTCATCGAGCAGAACTTAGGGCCGCACATCGAGCAGAAATGGGCCACCTTGCCCGACTCCTGCGGCAGGGTTTCGTCATGCATTGCCCGTGCCGTATGGGGATCCAGCGCCAGATTAAACTGATCTTCCCAGCGGAACTCAAAGCGCGCTTTGGACATAGCGTTATCACGGATCTGCGCACCCGGATGGCCTTTCGCGAGATCGGCGGCATGCGCCGCGATTTTGTAGGTGATCAATCCCTGCTTCACATCCTCTTTGTTCGGCAGCCCGAGATGCTCTTTGGGCGTGACGTAACACAACATGGCGCAACCAAACCAGCCAATCATGGCGGCACCGATACCTGAGGTGAAATGGTCATAGCCGGGCGCGATGTCGGTGGTCAGCGGGCCAAGAGTGTAGAAGGGGGCTTCATCGCACAGGTCGAGCTGTTCGGTCATGTTGCGGCGGATCATATGCATCGGGACGTGCCCCGGGCCTTCAATCATTACCTGAACGTCATATTCCCAGGCAATACGGGTCAGTTCGCCCAGAGTACGCAGTTCGGCAAACTGCGCCTCATCGTTGGCATCCTGAATGGAACCCGGACGAAGGCCATCGCCCAGCGACAGGGAGACATCATAAGCGGCGCAGATTTCACAAATCTCCCGGAAGTGCTGATACAGGAAGCTCTCCTGATGATGCGACAGGCACCATTTCGCCATGATAGATCCACCCCGCGATACAATCCCGGTCAGACGTTTCGCCGTCATCGGGACATAACGCAGCAGCACGCCAGCGTGGATAGTGAAGTAATCGACACCCTGTTCCGCCTGCTCAAGCAGCGTATCGCGGAATATTTCCCAGTTCAGCGCCTCGGCCACGCCATTCACTTTTTCCAGTGCCTGATAAATCGGCACTGTACCGATTGGCACCGGGCTGTTTCGCAAAATCCATTCGCGCGTTTCATGAATATAACGACCGGTAGAGAGATCCATCACCGTATCGGCACCCCAGCGAGTCGACCAGACCAGTTTTTCCACCTCTTCCTCAATAGAAGAGGTCACCGCCGAGTTACCGATGTTGGCGTTGACCTTAACCAGAAAGTTGCGGCCAATGATCATCGGCTCCGATTCAGGGTGATTGATATTGGCAGGGATGATGGCGCGCCCGGCAGCGACCTCCTGACGCACAAACTCGGGCGTGATACTGGCTGGCAGATGCGCGCCAAAACTGTGGCCGGGATGCTGTTGCAGCAATACCTCACTGCGGATTCGCTCACGGCCCATGTTTTCCCGCAGTGCGATAAATTCCATCTCCGGGGTGATGATCCCCTGACGGGCATAGTGCAATTGCGTAACGCAGCAGCCTGCGCGGGCACGGCGCGGTGTCGGGAGTTGATCGAAGCGCAGATGATCCAGTCCCTCGTCAGCCAGCCGCTGCTGGGTATAACCCGAGCTGTTCTGTTCGAGAAATTCGCTGTCGTCGCGTTCAGCAATCCAGCGGGCGCGCAGCTTTTCCAGGCCACGATGAACATCGATCTGTGCTGCGGGATCGCCATAGGCACCCGCCGTGTCATAGACCGGTACCGCTTCGTTCTGCTCATAGAGAGGCTGTTCTTTGCTGCCGCCGATGTGGGTCGGGCTTAGCACGATTTCACGCATGGGAACGCGGATATCCTCGCGGCTGCCGGTAATCCAGATGCGGCGGGACTGGGGAAATGCACTGCCGCTTTGCAGGGAATCGATAAATTCCTGCGCCTGGGCACGCTGTTCACGACGGGTTATTTTTTGGTCAGACATAGCAATCTTCCTGTTAAGGGGGAACGATGCTTGTCCGGAGTTCGGAAGGAGTAACCGTATAGACAGCGTAATCATGCTGGCATACAGAGAATATTTACTCTTGTTCCCTTCGCAGGTTCTAACCTGATCAGGTTCCGCGGATCCCGAATTAACGGTCTCAGCCCAACTGGGCACTCCGACAAGAAGCTGTTTTTACGCTGGTGTCTGATAACAGTGCCAGGCGTAAAAACCTTATATTTCAAAGCAAAAATAAAAAAGGTTCTTTGGAGCACTCTCCTCAGAACCTGTTCAGCATAAAAGGGCTACGGGATAATCTCAACCCCTTTGCCGGAGATGATGATTAAGCCGGACGCGCGATATGGCTGTCATTGGCTACCGGCGGGGGGACAAGCTGGTTGTCCCATGCCAGCTGAATCAGCTTATCTTCCAGCGTAAAGCGTGCTTCCAGCACTTCACCCACTTCGGAGAGTGCCTGCTGGAAGGTCATGCAGTTCTCGTCGTCGATCGCCTGCTGCAGGTGGCCGTCATACAGCTGCATCAGACGCTCAGTATTGGCTTCCAGCGGTGGATAGATCTGTGCGGCGGCAATCATCGGGCTGTCGCCACTCATTTCACTGATCACGCGTTCATAGATACTGAAGTGACCCGCAGAAAGATAATCGACCAGACCGTGACAGAAGTTGTCCAGAGCCTGCTCATCAAGACGCGTCAGCGCCTCTTTGTTTGGTTTAAGTCCGACCAGGTGATAATAGGTCACCAGTAGCTGACGACGGGCTTCAAGCCACGAATCGACCAGTTCATTACTGCCACCTACGCGTTCAGCCAGGACGTCTAACTGGTTAAGCATATCTAACTCCATGTGAGTTATAGTTGTTTATCTACACACTTAACATCAGGACTTCAGCGTGCGAGTTGACGCTAAGGATGACGAAATAAATGCAATGCGAAATCTCAAGCGTAGACGCTGGATGGTGGATTGTCAGCCATGAACAGAAACTTTGGTTGCCACAAGGTGATTTACCCCACGGAAACGCCGAAAAATTTGGTTTGACCGGCAGTAAAGCCCGGACCATCGGTGAGTGGCAGGGCGAAAAAGTCTGGCTGATTTGTGAGCCGCGTTCTGCCGATATGTTCTCAGTACGACAGCTGATCGATCAGGATGTGGCGCTGTTTCAGCTGGTGGGGCGCGGTGTGCAACTGGCAGAATTCTACCGTTCTCATCGCTGGTGCGGCTATTGCGGCCATGAAATGCACCAAAGCAAACATGAATTTGCCTGTCTCTGCAGCCATTGTCGCGAGCGTTATTATCCGCAGATAGCACCCTGCATCATTGTGGCTATCCGTCGCGGTGATGAAATCCTGCTGGCGAATCATGCCCGCCATCGCAACAAGGTCTACACCGTGCTGGCGGGTTTTGTGGAAGTTGGCGAGACGCTGGAGCAGGCCGTTGCCCGCGAAGTGATGGAAGAGAGCAATATCCGCGTCAAAAACGTCCGTTACGTTACCTCCCAGCCGTGGCCCTTCCCGCAATCGCTGATGACAGCCTTTATGGCGGAGTATGACAGCGGCGATCTGCAGCACGACGGTAAAGAGCTGCTGGATGCGGCCTGGTTCCGTTTTGATGAGCTGCCGTTGCTGCCACCGCCAGGCACCGTGGCGCGCCGCCTGATTGAAGATACCGTCGCCCTGTGCCGCGCCGAAGTGTGAAAGTGCTACACTACACGCCTGTTATTGAGAGAGTGTTGAGATGAGTGAACTGAAGAACGATCGTTATTTGCGTGCCCTGTTACGTCAGCCGGTTGATGTCACGCCGGTCTGGATGATGCGACAAGCCGGGCGCTATTTGCCGGAGTACAAAGCGACACGCGCCCAGGCGGGTGACTTTATGTCGCTGTGTAAAAACGCCGAGCTGGCCTGTGAAGTCACCCTGCAGCCGCTGCGCCGTTATCCGCTGGATGCCGCCATCCTCTTCAGTGACATCCTGACCATTCCGGATGCGATGGGACTGGGTCTCTACTTTGAAACCGGCGAAGGCCCGCGTTTCTCAAATCCTGTGACCTGTCGCGCTGACGTTGAGCGTTTACCGGTGCCCGATCCGGAAATGGAGCTGGGCTATGTGATGAATGCTGTCCGCACCATCCGTAAGAACCTGAACGGCGATCTGCCGCTGATTGGCTTCTCTGGCAGTCCGTGGACGCTGGCCACCTATATGGTGGAAGGCGGGAGCAGCAAGGCGTTTACCAAAATTAAGAAGATGATGTATGCCGATCCCGCTACGCTCCACGCGATGCTGGATAAGCTGGCCGACAGCGTCATCCTCTATCTCAATGCTCAGATCCGCGCCGGTGCGCAGTCCGTTATGGTCTTTGATACCTGGGGCGGCGTGCTGACCGGTCGTGATTACCGCGAATTCTCACTCCATTACATGCACAAAATTGTCGATGGCCTGCTGCGTGAAAACGACGATCGCCGCGTGCCGGTGACGCTCTTCACTAAAGGCGGCGGACAGTGGCTGGAAGCGATGGCCGCCACCGGTTGTGACGCGCTGGGGCTCGACTGGACCACCGATATTGATGACGCACGCCGTCGCGTGGGCGACAAAGTCGCACTGCAGGGCAACATGGATCCTTCTATGCTCTATGCGGCACCTGAGCGTATCGAACAGGAAGTGGCTGGGATCCTGGAGCGCTTTGGCTCGGGCACCGGGCATGTCTTTAATCTGGGTCATGGTATTCATCTGGATGTGCCACCGGAAAATGCGGGCGTCTTTGTTGAGGCGGTACACCGTTTATCACGTCCCTGGCATCAGGAGTAATCATGGATATTGCCGCACTTCGCGCTGAGCAGTTACAACGCGCCGCTGATGTGGTGCGTGAAGATGACTTTGATGTGCTGCCACCCCGCTTTATCGGCGGGGCGGACGTTGGATTTGAGCAGGAAGGCACTATCACCCGGGCGGCGATGGTGATACTGGAGTATCCCTCCTTAAAGCTGGTGGAGCATCGCATCGCACGCGTTGAGACCACCATGCCTTATATTCCGGGCTTTCTCTCATTCCGTGAATATCCAGCGCTGATGGCCGCCTGGCAGATGCTGGAGCAAAAGCCGGACCTGCTGTTTGTGGATGGACACGGTATTTCGCATCCACGACGACTTGGCGTCGCGTCACATTTTGGTCTGCTGGTCGATGTGCCCACCATTGGTGTCGCGAAAAGTCGCCTGTGTGGCCGTTTTGCCGATCTGGATGCGCAGCCTGGCAGTCGCCAGCCACTGATCGACAAAGGTGAGCAGATAGGCTGGGTATGGCGCAGCAAGCTCCGTTGTAATCCGCTGTTTGTCGCCACCGGTCATCGTGTCAGCCTGGATACCGCGTTGCAGTGGGTCGAAAACTGTACGCGTGGTTACCGCCTGCCGGAACCGACCCGCTGGGCCGACGCGGTTGCCTCGAACCGAACCGCTTTCCAGCGCTGGCAAAACGCGCTTTAACACTGTTTGTGCTGCGGTTTTGCAGTTACACTGCGGCCAGCGAAACGAATAAGAGCCACCTTTATGTTACAAAATCCCGTTCATCTGCGTCTGGCGAAGCTGGAAAGCTGGCAGCACCTTACTTTTATGGCCTGCCTGTGCGAGCGCATGTATCCCAACTATCGTGCGTTCTGCGAGCAGACTGAATTTGCCGATCCGGCACTCTATCGCCGTATTCTTGATCTGATCTGGGAAAACCTGACGGTCAAAGATGCGAAGATTAACTTCGACAGCCAGCTGGAAAAGCTCGAAGCCGCCATTCCGGATGGTGATGCGTTTGAGGTTTACGGCGTTTATCCGGCTATCGATGCCTGTGTGGCATTAAGCGAAGTCGTACATGCGCAGCTGAGCGGTGAAACTCTTGAGCATGCAATTGAAGTCAGCGAGACCTCAATTACCACTATCGCCATGCTGGAAATGACCCAGGCTGGACGCGAAATGACCGACGAAGAGCTGCGTGAAAACCCGGCTATCATCGATGAGTGGGACCTTCAGTGGGAGATTTTCCGCCTGCTGGCGGAGTGTGAAGAGCGCGACCTTGAATTGATTAAAGGTCTGCGATCTGACCTGCGTGAAGCTGGAATTAGCAACATCGGTATAAATTTCCAGCAGTAAGGCGATAAAACGTGACTTCAGGCCCGAATTAGCGCGCCTGGAGGCTTCACATTGGCCCCCTGTCTGGTCTACATTTGGGGGGCTGAAAATTGTGGCTATCGGTGCGTGCAGGCAGAAGAGTGCCAGAATATGGCTTTTCCCTCGCACTCGTTGCTTAGCAAGCGATAAATACACTTTAAGGATAACTTATGAACAAGACTCAACTGATTGATGTGATCGCAGAAAAAGCTGACCTGTCTAAAACCCAGGCAAAGGCAGCGCTGGAATCTACTCTGGCTGCGATCACTGAGTCTCTGAAAGATGGTGATGCTGTACAACTGGTTGGTTTTGGTACTTTTAAAGTGAACCACCGCGCTGAGCGTACCGGTCGTAACCCGCAGACTGGCAAAGAGATCAAAATCGCTGCAGCAAATGTACCGGCATTCGTGTCTGGTAAAGCGCTGAAAGACGCCGTTAAGTAAGACGTCGCACTGCGGTTAAGCTTTAAAACAGGGGGCGTTTCGCCCCTTTTGTTTAAGAGGCCAGCCATCATGACCCCGCTGTTTCAGCGTTTATCTGTTCTGTTTCTCTCCCTGTTTCTTTTCGGTTGCAGCTCTACTCCGGATATTCCCCCCTTTTCTGCCAGTGGCTATCTTGCCGATCGTGGTGTTGTTCGTATCTGGCGTAAAAACAGCGACCACCAGTCGGTCCATATCCGCACCTTCTATACGCCGTTCAGTGGCGGTGAGGGTGAAGTGACGGATTATGTCTGGCTGGAAGAGTCGTTGATCAGCATCCAGCGTCAGGTGAAGGGCAACCAGCCTGATGATGTGACCCTGCGCTTTGACCAGGCTGGCGGTCTTAACTTTATGCAGCGCCAGCTTTCAGGCCGGCGTGAAGCGGTCAGTCCGGATGCGGTTGAGCTCTATAAGTTTGATGCCGAGCGGATGCGTAACCTCAGCGATGCGCTATTAAGCGGTCAGGTGTTCCTCAGACAGGGACACTGGCTGGGAAACAATGTGCTGGAGAGTTGCGAAGGCCAGCAGGTCAGACCGGCTTTTGACGCCGACGCTCTGCAGATGCTGACACAGCAGCAACGCCGCGCATCGACACCGCTGATGGTGTCATGGCTTGAAGCGCCGGAAGGGATACAGCTATTGCGGGTCAGTCAGCAGGATGACTGCTCACAGCAGCCGACAGAAGAAGATATGTGAATTGAAAAGGGGGCACCTGGTGCCCCCTGAACTTATTTGCGATTAATGGCGCGGTAGCCGATATCGCGGCGACAGAAGCTGCCCTGCCATGAGATTGGCTGTGTCAGCTCATAAGCCCGCTTTTGTGCCGCGGCCACATCGTCGCCCAGCGCGGTTACGCACAACACGCGGCCACCGTTTGTCAGCACCCGATCCTCTTCCAGCCGTGTTCCGGCGTGGAATACCTTGCCATCAGCAACTTCTTCCAGTGGCAGACCGTGAATCTGATCGCCCTGAGTGTAGTCACCCGGATAACCGCCCGCCGCCAGGACCACACCCAGCGCAGGGCGGGGATCCCATTGTGACGTTTTCTGATCCAGCTTACCGTCACAGGCGGCCAGGCAAAGATCGACCAGATCCGACTGCAGACGCAGCATGATCGGCTGAGTCTCTGGATCGCCGAAGCGGCAGTTGAATTCGATCACTTTCGGCTGCCCGGTGTGATCGATCATCAGACCGGCATAGAGAAAACCGGTATAGACATTGCCTTCAGCCGCCATGCCGCGCACGGTCGGCCAGATAACCTGATCCATAACGCGCTGGTGGATCTCATCGGTGACAACCGGAGCCGGAGAGTAGGCACCCATTCCGCCGGTGTTCGGACCGGTATCGCCATCGCCCACGCGTTTGTGATCCTGGCTGGTGGCCATAGGCAGCACATGCTCGCCGTCCACCATCACGATGAAGCTGGCTTCTTCGCCATCCAGAAACTCTTCAATCACAATGCGGTGTCCGGCATCGCCAAAGGCGTTACCGGCCAGCATATCCTGAACCGCATCCTCAGCTTCCTGCAGCGTCATCGCCACAATTACGCCTTTACCTGCGGCCAGGCCGTCGGCTTTGATGACGATAGGGGCGCCTTTCTCACGCAGATACGCGAGAGCGGGCTCAACCTCGGTGAAGTTCTGGTATTCCGCACTCGGGATCTGATGACGCGCCAGGAAATCTTTAGTGAAAGCCTTAGAGCCTTCCAGCTGCGCAGCGGCCTGAGTCGGACCAAAGATAGCCAGCCCGGCCTCACGGAAGGCATCCACGATGCCAATTACCAGCGGCGCTTCGGGGCCGACAATCGTCAGATCAATCTTTTCACGCCGGGCAAACTCAAGCAGGGCAGGAACATCAGTCGCACTAATCGCGACATTCTGCAGCGCAGGCTCTAATGCGGTACCTGCGTTACCCGGCGCCACAAACACGGTTTCCGCCAGCGGCGACTGGACTGCTTTCCAGGCCAGAGCATGTTCACGTCCGCCATTACCGATTACTAAAATTTTCATCTGTTTCTCTCCAGAACGATTAATGGCGGAAGTGACGCATGTCGGTGAAGATCATGGCAATGCCGTGCTCATCAGCCGCCGCAATCACCTCTTCATCGCGGATAGAGCCGCCAGGCTGGATGACGCAGCTCACGCCTGACGCGGCTGCCGCATCAATACCATCACGGAACGGGAAGAAGGCATCCGACGCCATGGCTGATCCTTTTACTTCCAGACCTTCATCGGCTGCTTTAATGCCGGCAATCTTAGCGGAATAGACACGGCTCATCTGTCCGGCACCGATACCAATGGTCATGTTGTCGCGTGCATACACAATGGCGTTAGACTTAACGAACTTCGCCACTTTCCAGCAGAACAGCGCATCACGCAGTTCCTGTTCCGTTGGCTGACGTTTACTGACTACGCGCAGCTGGCTGGCATCGACCATGCCGAGATCGCGATCCTGTACCAGCAGACCCCCGTTGACACGTTTGAAATCCAGTGCGGCAGTACGGTTTTGCCATTGGCCGCAGATCAGGACACGGACATTCTGCTTCGCGGCGGTAATTTTCAGCGCAGCCTCGGAAACCGCTGGCGCGATAATCACCTCAACAAACTGGCGGCTGATAATGGCCTGCGCAGTTGCTTCATCCAGCTCGCGGTTAAAGGCGATGATGCCGCCAAATGCGGAGGTCGGATCGGTCTGGTAAGCGCGATCATAGGCTGCCAGCAGCGAGTCACCGGTCGCTACGCCACAAGGGTTCGCATGTTTGACGATGACGCAGGCGGGTTCACTGAACTCTTTGACGCACTCCAGTGCAGCATCCGTGTCAGCAATGTTGTTATAGGAGAGCGCTTTGCCCTGAACCTGCCGGGCAGTCGCCACTGAAGCTTCAGTGATGTTCTCTTCTATATAGAAGGCAGCATCCTGATGGCTGTTTTCACCGTAGCGCATATCCTGCTTCTTAATGAAGTTCAGATTCAGGGTACGCGGGAAACGGCCGGCGGGCTGATTACGATCACCGTGATAGGCGGGCACCAGGCTGCCAAAGTAGTTAGCGATCATGCTGTCATACGCGGCAGTGTGTTCAAACGCTTTGATCGCCAGATCGAAACGGGTCTCAAGCTTCAGACCATTTTCATGGGCATCCATTTCGGCAATGATCGCATCGTAGTCGCCGCTGCTGACCACGATTGCCACATCTTTATGGTTCTTGGCAGCAGAGCGCACCATGGTCGGGCCACCGATGTCGATATTTTCCACTGCATCTTCCAGTGAACATCCTTCACGGGCGACGGTCTGTGCAAAGGGATAGAGGTTAACGACCACCATGTCGATTGGGCTGATGTCGTGCTGCGCCATAATGGCATCATCCTGGCCGCGACGACCTAAAATGCCGCCATGCACTTTGGGATGCAGGGTTTTGACGCGTCCATCCATCATTTCCGGGAAACCGGTGTAGTCAGAGACTTCTGTGACAGCCAGACCCGCATCCGCCAGCAGGCGAGCTGTTCCGCCTGTGGAGAGCAGTTCGACACCGCGACTTGAGAGCGCCTGAGCAAATTCGAGGATACCGGCTTTGTCAGAGACACTGAGCAATGCGCGGCGTACAGGACGAGTTTGTTGCATGGTGGTTTATCCCTTGGCTTTGTTTCGCGTATATAAGAGCGTTACATCAGGCTTTACAGCGGTTTTCTCTTCTCTATATAGGAAGAAAAAATCAAAAACCTCAGGTAACGCCCCGAAAAGGGGTGTCCGGAACTTCGCCCGGCATTGTAGCGAAAACGTTTGCGTGATGCTCGCCTAAATTTATCTGGCCCGACTAATGTGGATAACATTGTGTGTAACTGCGTATAACAGCCGCTTTTGCTGTGGAATGCAGCGAACGCTCTTTTTTATGCAATTTATGGGTTGCGCCTCTCAGACAACTCCCTATAATGCGCATCCATCAACACGGAACACCGGCAACGGGAAGCGGGTTGAAAGGCACAGGAGACTGCGCCGCCGGAGAAAAACTTCTGAAATAGAGGTTGACTCTG
>NZ_VLTF01000016.1:0-28160 GCF_007558755.1 Pantoea sp. paga | reverse complement strand
TTTTTCGTTGCCGGTGTTCCGTGTCGATGGAGGCGCATTATAGGGATCCCGTTTCAGAGCACAACCCTTTTTTTGGATCTTTTATCTGAACGGTTATAAATGATCCAGATTGATGAGATCGCCAGCGATCCAGGCCAGAATTGGCTTGTCAGCTGCCTGAAATCGCATCAGGCTGCATTGAAAACAGAACAAAGGAGAACATGATGACTTCCGCCCTACGTCCATATAAAGACCTTTTTCCGCAAACTGGCCAGCGCGTTATGGTCGATCCAAGCAGTGTTGTGGTCGGTGATGTCATAATGGAGGATGACGTGAGCATCTGGCCGCTGGTTGCGATCAGGGGTGATGTGAATCAGGTTCGCATTGGTGCCCGTACTAATGTACAGGACGGCAGTGTTCTGCACGTTACGCATAAATCAGCGTCTAACCCGCAAGGCTTCCCTCTTATTATTGGCGAGGATGTCACGGTCGGGCATAAAGCGATGTTGCACGGCTGTACCATTGGCGATCGCGTGCTGGTCGGAATGGGATCGATTCTGCTTGATGGCGTAATAGTAGAAGAAGAGGTGATGATTGGTGCCGGAAGTCTGGTGCCGCCAGGTAAAAGACTGGAGAGCGGCTATCTCTATCTGGGTAGTCCGGTCAGGCAGATCAGGCCGCTGAATGACAATGAGAAGGAAGGTTTACGCTATTCCGCTAATAATTATGTCGCCTGGAAAGATGATTACCTGGCGGGAGATAACCAGATCCAGCCCTGAGTATCAATATTATCCTGACGGATAGCCGCTTCGGCCTCATCTTCCAGATCCCAGCGATGGTGCTGAAACAGCGCCATCGCCTCTCCTTCACCAAAACGTGAAGCCAGCGACTTCCCGCTGATTGCACAGGTCAGCCGCATGCCGTTGACCAGCACCGGGAAACAGACCACGTTCAGTTCAGCATCATAGGTTTCATCATCAGGAAACTGTATCGCCTGATTCATGGCTGCATGGCCTGTTTAAGCTGAGTAATCACCGGCGCGATTTCCGGCATCACACCGTGCCACAGAAAGAAGGCATGAGCAGCCTGCCCCACCAGCATGCCCAAACCATCTGCCAGATGAACCGTGCCCTGCGCCTGACACCAGCGCAGGAAAGGCGTCAGCCCGCTTTGATAAAACATGTCATAACAGCGCGCATCAGCATGAATGACTGCTGCAGGTAAAGGAGGGGTTTCGCCATTCACACCGCTTGAGGTCGCATTAATGATCAGATCAAAGTGCCGATCTGCCAGCTGCTCAAAACCACATGCGCGGATAGTGCCGCTCTCTGCAAACAGGCTAGCCAGCTCTTCCGCCCGCGCGGCGGTACGGTTAACAACAGTGAGTGTCACGCCTGCTGAGAGAAGCGGCAGAATGACCCCACGTGCGGCACCGCCCGCCCCCACCAGCAATACCTTGTCACCAGCATTGATCATCTTCAGCCGTTCAAGATCGCTTAACAGCCCGATACCATCCGTGTTGTCACCCAGGATCTGCCCATCACTGAGCTTTTTCACCGTGTTTACCGCGCCGGACAGCCCTGCACGTTCGCTGAGCTGATCGGCAAATTTCCACGCCTGCTGTTTAAAAGGTAACGTCACGTTGGCGCCACGGCCTCCCTGTTCGAAAAAGGCAGAGAGCGCATGAGGAAAACCATCAATCGGGGCACAAATCCGACCATAGCGATGTTCAACGCCCGTCTGTTCAGCGAAAGCCTGATGGATCAGCGGAGATTTACTGTGGTTGATCGGATTACCGAAAACGGCGAATTGATCCATGATTTAGCCCTGACGTATAAGTTCGCCGCTGATGACATCGCGGATTTCAGAGGGATTGAGCCGCCCACCTGTTTTTCCCGACAGAACCGGGAACTGCTCACCAAACTGCTGCTTCACTTCTTCAGCCGTGCGGCAGGGAGGCAGGCCTGACAGATTTGCGCTGGTTGAGACCAGCGGTTTACCAAATGCGCGGCAAAGAGCCTGCACATCAGGATGGTTACTGACGCGAATGGCCAGTGAATCAAACTGTCCGGTAAGCCAGCGAGGCGTCTGTGGTGGAACGGGTACGACAAAGGTCACCGGGCCGGGCCAGCATGCAAACATCCGCTCACGCTGGATCACAGACAGTTCCCGAGCGGAGATGTAAGGTTCCAGCTGGGTGTAATCAGCCGCAATCAGAATAAGCCCCTTTTCTACCGGACGCTGTTTCAGCGCCAGTAAAGCCATGACGGCAGATTCACTGTCAGGGTCACAGCCCAGACCAAATACGGCTTCAGTGGGATAGGCGATGACCGCCTGTCGATTCAGCTGCTCTAAGCAGGTTTCAAGTGAATCGGCGAGGTGTTGATTTTCCATGGTCTATGCATTCTCTTCAGCAATGGCTTTGCCACAACTTTTACTGGCGCAAAAGCGTTTGATCCCTTGTGCCGTCTTTTTTTCAACTAACAGCGGAAACTGGCAATAAGGACAGATTCCGGCAACGGGTGTCAGATTCACGACAAACTGGCAGGCTGGATAGCGATCGCAGGAGTGAAACGTTTTGCCGTAACGTGAGCGCCGCTGAACTAACCGGCCTTCATGGCACTGTGGACAGGCCAGCGAGGTTTCATCCGGTTTGTCGATGGTTTCGGTGTATCCGCATTCCGGATAGAGGCTACAGCCAATGAACATGCCAAATCGTCCCTGCCGCAACACTTTATCCGCGCCACATTCGGGACAGGCGTGGCCTTCCAGCACTTTAACCACATGGCCATCGGCCTGACCTTTTAGGGGTCGAATGTAGTCGCATGCCGGGTAGTTCGCGCAGCCCAGAAAAGGACCGTGTTTACCGGAGCGGATAACCAGTTCTGCCCCGCAAGCGGGGCAGGGATCCTGTTTACGCACGGTGAAGAGTGCAGCTTTACTCATAGCGATCAATGCATGAAAGGAAATTTAATGCAGCATACCTTCATTGGCGTCGAATAGCAGTTCTTCCATCTGCTGATAGGCATTTTCACATCCGGGAATGTTGAACAACACCATCAGTACCACCCATTTGAGATCCTCCAGGTCAAACTCAGAGGTATCCAGCGCCATAATGCGTTCGATGACCATTTCACGCGTTTCCAGGTTCAGCACCTGAATCTGCTCCAGGAATAGCAGGAAACCACGGCTGTCAGCATCTAAACGTTTGCTCTCTTCGTCGGTATAAATACGCATGGAGAGCGGATCGTTTGTCAGTAAAATTGGCGCAACCAGTCCTTCCTGATAGTCAGCCAATCTTTCTAACCAGTTCAGCGCACTGTAAATATCTTCACGATGGAACCCGGCATCCGTCAGGTCGTCTGTCAATCTGTCCTGATCAACACCCATTTCTGCTTCGTTGTGGATATATGTCTCAAACAAATACATCAGTACGTCGAACATGGCATGCCCTCCTCAATCGGACATAGCCGCCGGGTACAGCTGCGATCCATCCTGCTAACTCCAGTTCCAGCAACTGAGCTGAGATAACTGGCACAGATTGGCCGGCACGTTCAGCGACAACGTCAACAGGTGTAACATCATCACCTACGTTAGCCAACACATCAGCAAATGGCAATGGAGCATCGTCACTCACCTCAGAATAAATTTCATCGGCCTGTGTCGCCGGCAGCCAGTTAAGTGCACTAGCCAGATCCTCCACGATGTTATTGGGATGGGCCACCAGCAGCGCTCCCTGCTGAATCAGCCAGTTTACACCTTCGCTTAACGGGTTACCGAGCGCGCCAGGTAAGGCATAGACATTACGATTTTGCTCCAGCCCATACCGCGCCGTTACCAGGGAACCACTCTTCAGCGAGGCTTCTACCACCAGCACCCCATGGCTCAGGCCGCTGATAATACGATTACGGCGCGGAAAATTAAGCGGATGCGGCAGGGTCATCAGCGGAAACTCAGAAACCACCGCCCCACCCTGTTCAACGATCTCTGCGGCAAGATGGGCATGATTGCTGGGATAGAGCCGCTGCAAACCACTACCTAACACGGCCACCGTTTTACCGCCCACGTTGAGTGCTGCCTGATGCGCAACACCATCAATACCCCTTGCCAGTCCGCTGGTAATGGTCAGACCGCTGAGGCTTAAGTGCTGGGTAAACCAGTCGCACCAGTAACGGCCATAGTGTGAACAGTTCCGGCTGCCCACCACCGCTAACTGTGGTGTGCTGATAAGCGCAGGATCGCCATCAATATAGAGCAGCGGTGGAAAGCGGTTTGTTTCTTTAAGACGGGCAGGATAGGCCGCGTCCAGAGCAGTCACCAGATGATGAGCCGGACTCTGAGCCAGCCAGGAATAGACTTCTGTAAGGTTTTTTTTATTAAAATCATAATATTGCTGGCACTGGCTCTCATCTAAGCCAAGCCGGATAAGCTGCTCCCTGTCTGCCTGTCCGGCACCTATTTGCTGCGCCACATCAACCCAGCGTTTTCCTGTCATGCCAGTGACGGCGGCCAGCCGTACAGACTGCGCTATTTTGTCCATCTTCAGCTCCCTGATCGCCCTTGCTTCCTGCCGCAGAATGCTGTCAATCAGGCCTCGAAAAGTCTACAATATAAGGTAGTAATCTTTTCTTAACCGAATACAGATCTGGATATTTATGTCAGTTTTGCAGGTATTACATTTCCCTGACGAGCGTCTTCGCAAAGTCGCCGCGCCCGTTAAAGAAGTTAACGCAGACATTCAGCGTATCGTTGATGATATGTTCGAGACGATGTATGCCGAAGAAGGTATCGGTCTTGCGGCTACGCAGGTCGATATTCATCAGCGCATTATCGTGATTGACGTCTCTGAAAGTCGTGAAGAGCGTTTAGTGCTGATTAACCCTGAGCTGCTGGAAAAAAGCGGTGAAACCGGCATTGAAGAGGGCTGCCTCTCTATTCCGGAACAGCGCGCATTTGTTCCGCGTGCCGAGCGGGTAAAGGTCCGCGCACTCGATCGCGAGGGTAAAAGTTTCGAGCTGGAAGCCAGCGAGTTACTGGCCATCTGTATCCAGCATGAGATCGATCATCTGGAAGGCAAACTGTTTATCGATTATCTGTCGCCTTTAAAACGGCAACGGATCAAAAATAAATTAGAGAAACTGGCGCGTCAGAACGCGCAGGCTTCCTGAGATCTTACTAAGGGATAAACGTGTCTGCCCCGCTAAAAATCATCTTTGCCGGCACACCTGACTTTGCAGCGCGTCATCTTGACGCGCTGCTTGCTTCTGAACATCAGGTTATCGGCGTATTCACCCAACCCGACCGTCCTGCTGGTCGCGGTAACAAATTAACGCCAGGCCCGGTCAAAACGCTGGCGATGGCACATGACATTCCGGTTTATCAGCCTAAGTCACTGCGACCTGAAGAAAATCAGCAACTGATTGCTGACCTCAAGGCCGATGTGATGGTGGTTGTGGCCTACGGATTAATTCTGCCCAAGGCCGTGCTTGATATGCCACGTCTGGGATGCATCAATGTCCATGGCTCACTGCTGCCACGCTGGCGCGGAGCCGCGCCTATTCAACGTGCACTCTGGGCTGGCGACAGCGAAACCGGCGTGACCATCATGCAGATGGACGTGGGACTGGATACCGGCGATATGCTGCATAAGCTGGCTTGTCCGATTACGGCCCAGGATACCAGTGCCACGCTGTATGACAAGCTGGCACAGCTTGGGCCACAGGGGCTGCTGGATACGCTGACCTTACTGACCACTCAGCAGGCTTCACCTGAAAAACAGGATGAAACGCTGGCCAACTATGCTGAGAAACTCAGTAAAGAGGAAGCACGTCTTGACTGGACACTATCTGCAGAACAGCTTGAGCGTTGTATTCGCGCCTTTAACCCGTGGCCGATGAGCTTTTTCACCATTGAAGATCAGCCGGTTAAAGTCTGGCAGGCAAGCGTTCTGCCCCACAGCGATCGTGCGCCTGGTGAAATTATCCATGCTGACAAGCATGGCATCCAGGTGGCGACGGCTCAGGGTGTACTGAACCTGCTGCAGTTGCAGCCCGCCGGTAAAAAACCGATGTCGGCTCAGGATCTTCTCAACTCGCGCCGGGAATGGTTTGAACCTGGAACCCTTCTGGACTGACTCTCAGGCCCGGTCCCTCACCGGGCCTTTTGTTTGATGACAAAACCCTATGACTAAATCTATCAACCTGCGTAGCCTCTCGGCTCAACTTATTGAGCGTGTGGTCGACAAGGGCGAATCCCTGAATACGGCACTGCCAGCCGCACAGAAAAAGCTCTCTGACAAAGATAGCGCGTTAGTGCAGGAGATCTGTTTTGGCGTATTACGCACATTACCGCAGCTGGAAGCGCTCATTGGCAAACTGATGGAGCGTCCACTTACCGGCAAACAGCGGGTTCTGCACTATCTGATCATGGTCGGGCTTTATCAGCTGGAATATACCCGTGTGCCTGCCCATGCCGCACTGGCAGAAACCGTCGCGGGCGCCGAAGTACTGAAGCGCACCAGTATGAAAGGCTTAATAAATGGCGTATTACGCCAGTTTCAGCGTCAGCGGGAAGAGCTGCTCGCCACTGTTCAGGATGGCCCGCAACGCTATCTGCATCCGGGATGGCTGCTAAAGCGGTTGCAGCATGCCTGGCCGGAACAATGGCAACAGATTGTCGAAGCAAATAATCTGCGTCCGCCGATGTGGCTGCGGGTTAATCGCCAGCACCACGATCGGGATACGTGGCTGGCAATGCTGACCGAAAGCGGCAGGAATGCACAGCCTGCTGTCGATGTGCCAGATGCACTGCGGCTTGACGCCCCTGCCCCGGTCAGCCAACTACCAGGCTTTGATCAGGGTTGGGTCACCGTGCAGGATTTATCTGCCCAGCGCTGTGCCTTGCTGCTTGAGCCCCAAAACGGCGAACAGATTCTGGATTTATGCGCTGCGCCCGGCGGTAAAACGACCCATATCCTTGAAATCGCGCCTCAGGCCGAAGTCATGGCCGTCGACGTGGATGCGCAGCGTCTTAAACGCGTAAATGAGAATCTGCAACGACTGGATATGAAAGCAGACGTGAAACAGGGTGATGGACGAACGCCACAACAGTGGTGCGGCGATCGTCAGTTTGACCGTATTCTGCTGGATGCGCCCTGCTCTGCTACCGGTGTTATCCGCCGCCATCCCGATATTAAGTGGCTGCGTCGCGATCGGGATATCGCCGAGCTGGCAAAGCTTCAGGGGGAAATTCTTGATGCTATCTGGCCGCACCTGAAACCTGGCGGTACACTGATTTATGCCACCTGTTCCATCCTGCCTGAAGAGAATCATCAGCAGATAGATGCTTTCCTGCAGCGCCAGCATGATGCGCAGGCTGAGCCCCTCGGAGATGCGCCCGCGAACGGCTTACAGGTATTCCCGGAAGCCGAGGGTGGAGATGGTTTCTTCTACGCTAAGCTGATAAAAAAATCGGGTACAAACTGAAATGAGTATTGATAAGCGATGAAAATAATCATTCTGGGCGCAGGACAGGTTGGCGGAACCCTGGCAGAAAATCTGGTGGGTGAAAACAACGATATCACGGTGGTTGATACCGACTCTTCACGCCTGCGTCACCTGCAGGATAAGTTCGATCTCCGCGTCGTGCAGGGCCATGGTTCTCATCCACGAATTTTACGTGAGGCGGGTGCAGAAGATGCCGACATGCTGGTTGCCGTAACCAACTCGGATGAAACCAACATGATTGCCTGTCAGATTGCTTATTCGCTTTTCAATACGCCGAATCGTATCGCCCGCATTCGCGCGGCCGACTATCTGCGTGATGCGGACAAGTTATTTATTCCTGAAGCGGTGCCCATCGATCATCTGATCTCGCCTGAACAGCTGGTGATCGACAATATCTATCGTTTAATCCAGTATCCTGGCGCATTGCAGGTCGTGAACTTTGCTGAAGGCAAAGTCAGCCTCGCCGTGGTGAAAGCTTATTATGGCGGGCCACTGGTGGGAAATCCGCTTTCGATCATGCGTGAGCATATGCCACACATCGATACCCGCGTAGCCGCTATATTTCGTCAGGATCGCCCCATTCGTCCGCAGGGTTCAACCATCGTAGAAGCGGGTGATGAAGTCTTTTTCATTGCAGCCAGTCAGAACATCCGTGCGGTAATGAGTGAAATGCAGCGGCTGGAGAAACCTTATAAACGGATTATGCTGGTAGGCGGCGGTAACATTGGTTTCGGTCTGGCACAAAAACTTGAAAAAAATTACAGCGTGAAGCTGATTGAACGTAACCCCCAGCGCGCAGCAGAACTGGCAGAGCACCTTCACGACACC
This sequence comes from Pantoea sp. paga, assembly GCF_007558755.1. NCBI lineage: Bacteria > Pseudomonadati > Pseudomonadota > Gammaproteobacteria > Enterobacterales > Erwiniaceae > Pantoea > Pantoea sp. paga. The sequence goes on along the minus strand of NZ_VLTF01000016.1, from coordinate 19,848 downwards.
GTGGTCTTTTATGGCGATGCGTCAGATCAGGAGCTTCTCGCTGAAGAACATGTTGAGCAGGTTGATCTCTTTATTGCCGTCACCAACGATGATGAAGCTAACATTATGTCAGCCATGCTGGCGAAAAAGATGGGGGCGAAGAAGGTTATGGTGCTGATTCAGCGTCGCGCCTACGTCGATCTGGTACAAGGCAGCGTTATCGATATCGCTATTTCACCTCAGCAGGCCACGATTTCTGCCCTGCTGGGTCATGTGCGCAAAGCGGATATCGTGGGCGTTTCATCGCTACGACGCGGTATTGCAGAAGCGATCGAAGCGATAGCGCACGGAGACGAATCAACTTCACGCGTGGTTGGCCGCTCGATTGATGATATCAAACTGCCGCCAGGCACTATTATTGGCGCAGTGGTACGCGGAGACGATGTGATGATTGCCAATGATAACCTGCGAATTGAACAAGGTGATCATGTCATCATGTTTCTGACCGACAAGAAGTTTGTATCGGATGTGGAACGTCTCTTCCAGCCGAGTCCATTTTTCCTGTAAATGCCGGGTTTATAGGCGAACAGAGCACGAGGCACGCAAAACTGCCGCTTAATTCGTTGTGTTGATGGCAAAAACAGTAGGGTTTGTTAGACTTTATGGCATTGGCTTGGGCAAGGAGATAAGTATGAGTTTAATCAAAGAGTTTCGCGATTTCGCAATGCGCGGCAATGTGATGGATTTAGCCGTCGGTGTCATCATCGGAGCTGCATTCGGTAAAATTGTTTCATCGTTAGTCGCCAACATCATTATGCCGCCTTTAGGCTTACTGATTGGTGGTGTCGATTTTAAATCATTCGCCTGGGTACTTAAGCCTGCAGTTGGTGATGCTCCAGCCGTTGTAATGCAGTACGGTATCTTCCTTCAGACCATCTTCGATTTCGTCATCATCGCTTTCGCAATCTTTATGGCGATCAAGTTAATGAATCGTCTGTATAAGAAAAAAGAAGTAGAGAAGCCAGTTGCTAAACCGTCAAACGAAGAAGTTCTGCTGACTGAAATCCGCGATCTGCTGAAACAGCAGAATACCCGGGTCTAGTTGATAAGCCGCCGCACAGGCGGTTTTTTTAACCGTAAAAGCAGAAGGGCAGTGATAAGACGCTTTCTTATCACTGCCCTCCCATCCAGTCCCCTTGCCATGTTTCTCTTTCCGCTTAAAACTACCTTTACCCTTTTGCTTCTGCTCTATGCGTTGCCGAAATAGCGGGTCGTGTAACAGAGCCTGAATCGCGTTGTCGCGGATTTGCCCTTTGGTGTGCTGATATTTACTCATGACGCCTCCTGTTGAGATGGTCTGATACTCTATTCCTTTGCAGCAAAATAACAATATGCTTATTTGCTCAAAGCCTCTCCCCGCTCCAGCGCCTCAAGAATTGAGCACGAAATGCTACTGTGACTGTCACCACAACAGGCATCGGAAAGGTGTCGCAGGGAACGCTGCATCGTTTCTAATTCTGCGATCATCTGAGCAACTTCGATCAGCCGTTTTTCAACGATCGCTTTTGATTCCTGACAGGTGTGATGCGCAGGATCAACCCGGATCGAAAGTAGCTCTCTGATCGCTTCGAGGCTGAAACCCAGTTTACGACCGTAGCGAATAAATTTCAGACGCTGAAGATCGCCCTCGCTGTAAAGGCGAAAACCACCCTCCGTCCGCCCATCATGATCCATCATCTGCTGCTTTTCATAAAAACGGATAGTGTCTGGCGTCACCTCCGCAAGCTTAGCTAACTGACCGATGCGAAACATTTACTCCTCCTCGCGGAAACGATGCTGAATAGCAGTGGAATAACTACCATGAAGAAAATCGGTACTGATACCCGCCTGGCGTAATCTTAGCTCCAGCAGCTGAAGCCGATGGCAATGATCCTGATAGTGTTGATCCGCAGGATCGAGGTTGCGAATAAGATCGTTAACTTCCATGGCTTCCCGTCTGAGTTCAAGCTCTGGCGGCAGAAAGCCCGAATTTTTCAGTAACCGGTACCCCGCTCTTAACTCAGGCGGAACATGACTGTCATCATCCAGCTGTAGCGGCTTACAGGAGCCGGGAAGATTACTCAGCTCGCCTTTTTCCAGCGCCGCCTTGATATGCTGTTCAGCAAGTTCATCAACCAGCCACATAGTTGGCTCCTTTGAACATGAAAGGTAATAAGTTCTAAGGTAGTAAATTTCAGGCAATAAAAAACCCGCCGAAGCGGGTTTTTTACGTTGCTACAGATTACTCTGCGGCTGCTTCTGCTTGAGCTTCTGGACGATCAACCAGCTCGATGTAAGCCATCGGAGCGTTGTCACCAGCACGGAAGCCACACTTCAGAATACGAGTGTAACCACCGGCACGGCTCGCGAAACGCGGGCCCAGCTCATTAAACAGTTTTGCCACGATCTCGTTATCACGAGTACGGGCGAATGCCAGACGACGATTAGCTACGCTGTCGGTCTTGGCAAGAGTAATCAGCGGCTCAACTACGCGACGCAGTTCTTTGGCTTTCGGCAGAGTCGTTTTGATGATCTCATGACGAACCAGAGAACCGGCCATGTTGCGGAACATAGCCTGACGATGGCTGCTGTTGCGGTTCAGTTGACGACCACTCTTACGATGGCGCATGACCTTATCCTTCTCAGTGAAACCTTAACCTGTGATCTGATTATTCATCAGCAATGCTTGCTGGCGGCCAGTTCTCGAGGCGCATGCCCAGAGAAAGACCACGCGAAGCCAGCACATCTTTAATCTCGGTAAGAGATTTTTTACCAAGGTTAGGCGTTTTAAGCAGCTCAACCTCGGTACGCTGTACCAGATCACCGATGTAGTGGATAGCTTCTGCCTTAAGGCAGTTAGCAGAGCGGACAGTCAATTCCAGATCGTCAACAGGGCGCAGCAGGATCGGATCGAATTCTGGTTTCTCTTCTTTAACTTCCGGCTGACGTACATCACGTAAGTCAACGAAAGCTTCAAGTTGTTCTGCCAGAATGGTTGCCGCACGACGAATCGCCTCTTCAGGATCGATTGTGCCGTTGGTTTCCATTTCGATGACCAGCTTGTCCAGGTCGGTGCGCTGCTCTACACGCGCTGCTTCAACATTGTAGGCGATACGGTCTACAGGGCTGTAGCAAGCGTCAACTAACAGGCGGCCGATTGGGCGCTCATCTTCTTCCGAATGAATTCGGGCAGAAGCCGGCACATAGCCACGACCACGCTGAACTTTGATACGCATGCTGATAGCAGCGTTCTCATCGGTCAGATGGCAAATGACATGCTGAGGCTTGACGATTTCGACATCACCATCATGGGTAATGTCGGCTGCAGTCACAGGGCCAATGCCAGATTTATTCAAGGTCAGAATAACTTCATCTTTCCCCTGAACTCTTACCGCCAGCCCTTTCAGGTTGAGCAGGATTTCCAGGATATCTTCCTGTACTCCCTCTTTGGTGCTGTACTCATGAAGTACACCATCAATTTCAACCTCGGTCACCGCGCAACCCGGCATGGATGAAAGCAGAATACGGCGCAGTGCGTTACCAAGAGTATGGCCAAAGCCACGCTCTAAAGGCTCAAGGGTCACCTTGGCGTGCGTCGAACTCACTTGCTCGATATCTACCAGGCGCGGTTTTAGAAACTCTGTCACAGAACCCTGCATTGTGTCCTCTCTTTGGTACTAAGCCTTACTTGGAGTAAAGCTCGACGATCAGGTGTTCGTTAATGTCCGCAGACAGATCAGTACGTTCAGGAATACGCTTGAACACACCTTCCATCTTAGTCGCATCAACTTCCAGCCAGGTTGGCTTTTCACGCTGCTCAGCCAGCTCCAGAGCGGCCTTCACGCGAGATTGCTTTTTGGCTTTCTCACGGATGCTAACGACATCATTCGGAGATACCTGATAAGAAGCGATGTTAACAACGCGGCCATTTACCAGAACAGACTTATGGCTAACCAGCTGACGTGCTTCTGCACGAGTGGCACCAAAGCCCATACGATAAACTACGTTGTCCAGACGACCTTCCAGCAGAGCCAACAGGTTTTCACCGGTGTTGCCTTTCAGACGAGCTGCTTCTTTATAATAGTTACGGAACTGACGCTCCAGCACGCCGTAGATACGACGAACTTTTTGCTTTTCACGTAACTGACCGCCGTAATCAGACAGACGCGGTTTACGCGCACCATGCTGACCAGGGGCTTGTTCAATCTTACACTTGGAATCAATCGCGCGAACGCCAGACTTAAGGAATAAGTCAGTGCCCTCACGACGGCTCAGCTTGAGCTTAGGACCCAAATATCTTGCCATTTTCTTTCTCCAACTATCCTAAAAAAACGGGCGTTATACGCGACGTTTTTTCGGCGGACGACAACCGTTATGAGGGATCGGAGTCACATCAGTAATATTAGTGATGCGGAAACCAGCGGCGTTCAAAGCACGAATCGTAGATTCGCGACCTGGACCCGGACCCTTTACCATAACTTCCAGGTTCTTAATTCCGTAATCTTTTACCGCTTCTGCACAGCGCTCTGCAGCGACCTGAGCAGCAAACGGAGTGGATTTACGTGAACCGCGGAAACCGGAACCACCGGCGGTTGCCCAACCCAGTGCGTTACCCTGACGATCAGTAATGGTAACGATGGTGTTGTTAAAAGAAGCATGGACATGAGCCACGCCATCTGAGACTTGTTTTCTTACACGCTTACGTGCACGAACTGGTGCCTTTGCCATTATTTACTCACCCCGATTATTTCTTGATCGGTTTACGCGGACCCTTACGGGTACGTGCGTTGGTCTTAGTACGCTGACCGCGAACCGGAAGACCACGACGATGGCGCAAACCACGGTAGCAACCAAGGTCCATAAGACGCTTGATGCTCAGGGTGATTTCACGGCGCAGATCACCTTCTACAACGAATTTCGCAACTGCATCACGCAGCTGATCAATTTGTTCTTCAGACAGCTCACTGATCTTAACATTTTCAGCAATACCCGTTGAAGCGCAGATGGCTTTAGAACGAGTTTTACCGATACCGAAGATCGAAGTTAATGCGATAACGGTATGTTTTTGATCAGGAATGTTAATGCCTGCTATACGGGCCACTATGCACTCCTATAATTAAACAAGCACGTCCCATGCTGAAAAGCCCGTTTTCAGGATACTCAAATGGAAACGCACTGACATACAAAAGATTGGCTGGCTAATCTAGCCAGCTCAACCCGACTTTGCAAGAAAAATATGTGACAAAATCAGCCTTGGCGCTGTTTATGCTTTGGCTCGGCGCTGCAGATCACACGGACGACACCGTCGCGACGAATGATTTTGCAGTTACGACATAATCTCTTGACGGAAGCACGAACTTTCATTTTTACTCTCCGTAACTTCTCAACCAACTGAATTAACGGCCGTAGCCTTTCAGGTTAGCTTTCTTCAGTGCCGACTCGTACTGACTTGACATCATCAGAGTTTGCACTTGAGCCATAAAGTCCATGATGACGACAACTACGATAAGCAGTGAAGTACCGCCAAAGTAGAAGGGAACCTTCATCGCATCACGCATGAACTCCGGGATAAGGCAGATAAACGTAATGTAGAGAGCGCCGATTAAGGTCAATCGCGTCATTACTTTATCAATATACTTCGCCGTTTGCTCTCCCGGACGAATTCCCGGTACGAATGCACCAGACTTCTTCAGGTTATCTGCTGTTTCACGAGGGTTGAAAACCAACGCCGTATAGAAGAAACAGAAGAAGATGATTGCAGTCGCATAGAGTAGCACATAAAGCGGCTGTCCTGGCTGCAAATACAGCGAAATTGTTGTCAGCCAGTTCCAACCGGTACCGCCCCCAAACCACGATGCAATCGTTGCCGGGAACAGAATAATGCTGGAAGCAAAGATGGCTGGAATGACGCCTGCCATGTTCACTTTCAACGGTAAATGTGTGCTCTGTGCAGCGTAAACGCGACGACCTTGCTGACGTTTTGCGTAGTTCACCACAATGCGGCGTTGACCACGTTCAACAAAGATAACAAAGAAGGTCACTGCGAATACGAGTACTGCAACCAACAGCAACAGAAGGAAGTGCAGGTCGCCTTGCCGCGCTTGCTCGATGGTATGGCCAATGGCCGGCGGGAGACCCGCAACGATACCTGCGAAGATAATGATCGAAATACCGTTACCGATACCACGTTCAGTAATCTGTTCGCCCAGCCACATCAGGAACATCGTTCCTGAGACCAGACTCACAACAGCGGTAAAGTAGAAAGCAAAGCCTGGATTCATTACCAGGCCTTGCATCCCTGGCATATTCGGCAGACCGGTAGCAATACCGATCGACTGAAATATGGCCAATACCAACGTACCGTATCGGGTGTACTGGCTAATCTTACGACGGCCAGCCTCCCCTTCTTTCTTAATTTCCGCTAACGCTGGATGAACCACCGTTAATAACTGGATGATAATCGATGCCGAAATATACGGCATGATGCCCAGTGCGAAAATAGAAGCACGGCTCAGAGCACCACCAGAGAACATGTTAAACATTTCAATGATGGTGCCACGCTGTTGCTCAAGCAGTTTGGCAAGTACAGTGGCATCAATACCAGGGATTGGAATAAAAGAGCCAATACGGAAGACAATGAGTGCGCCGATTACAAACAGCAGTCTGCGTTTCAGCTCACCAAAGCCACCCTTGGCACTTTGAAAATCTAATCCCGGTTGTTTAGCCATCTGCTACTTATTCCTCGATTTTACCGCCAGCAGCTTCGATTGCAGCACGTGCACCTTTGGTGACACGCAGACCGCGAACCGTTACCGGTGTAGAAACTTCACCAGACAGAATTACTTTAACGAATTCAATCTGAACACCGACAATGTTGGCTGCTTTCAGCGCGTTCAGGTCGACGATACCGCCTTCAACTTTCGCCAGATCAGACAGACGAATCTCTGTGGTGATCATTGCTTTGCGAGAGGTGAAACCGAACTTCGGCAGACGACGGTACAGAGGCATCTGACCACCTTCGAAACCGCGACGTACGCCACCGCCAGAACGTGAGTTCTGACCTTTGTGACCACGACCGCCGGTTTTTCCGAGGCCAGAACCGATACCACGACCCAGACGCTTGGTAGCGTGCTTAGACCCTTCGGCCGGAGACAGAGTATTTAAACGCATCTCTTACTCCTCCACTTTAACCATATAGGAAACCGCGTTAACCATACCGCGTACTGCAGGCGTGTCTTCACGCTCAACGGTGTGGCCAATACGACGCAGACCCAGGCCAACCAGAGTGGCTTTATGCTTAGGCAAGCGGCCGATTGAACTACGGGTTTGAGTGATTTTAATAGTCTTAGCCATCGTGATTACCCCAGAATTTCTTCAACGGATTTACCACGCTTAGCAGCGACCATTTCCGGAGATTTCATATTGCCCAGGCCGTCGATAGTTGCACGAACCACGTTAATCGGGTTAGTAGAACCATAGGCTTTTGCCAGTACGTTATGAACTCCAGCGACTTCCAGAACGGCGCGCATTGCACCACCGGCAATAATACCGGTACCTTCTGAAGCCGGCTGCATGAACACGCGGGAACCCGTGTGTGCACCTTTAACTGGGTGCTGCAGGGTGCCGTTGGTCAGCGCGACGTTAACCATGTTGCGACGGGCTTTCTCCATCGCTTTCTGGATCGCTGCTGGAACTTCACGCGCTTTACCGTAACCAAAACCTACGCGACCATTACCATCGCCTACCACAGTCAGTGCTGTGAAGGAGAAGATACGACCACCTTTAACAGTTTTAGAAACACGGTTTACCGCGATCAGTTTTTCCTGCAGTTCGCCAGCTTGTTTCTCGATGTGTGCCATCTTAGACCTCTACCTTAGAACTGAAGGCCAGCTTCACGGGCAGCATCTGCCAGTGCCTGGACGCGACCATGATATTGGAAACCGGAACGGTCGAAAGAAACACCAGTGATGCCTTTTTCGATTGCGCGTTCTGCGATAGCTTTACCTACTGCAGCTGCGGCTTCTTTATTACCGGTATACTTCAGTTGTTCAGTGATAGCTTTTTCTACAGTAGAAGCAGCGACCAGAACTTCGGAACCGTTCGGGGCGATTACCTGTGCGTAAATATGACGCGGGGTACGATGTACCACCAGGCGAGTAGCACCCAGCTCTTTGAGCTTGCGACGTGCACGGGTCGCACGACGGATACGAGCAGATTTCTTATCCATAGTGTTACCTTACTTCTTCTTAGCCTCTTTGGTACGCACGACTTCGTCGGCGTAACGGACACCCTTGCCTTTATAAGGCTCAGGACGACGGTAGGCGCGCAAGTCCGCTGCAACCTGACCAATCAGCTGTTTATCAGCGCCTTTCAGCACGATCTCAGTCTGAGTTGGACATTCTGCAGTGATACCCGCGGGCAGCTGGTGATCGACTGGATGAGAAAAGCCCAGAGACAGGTTAACCACGTCGCCTTTAACGGCTGCACGATAACCTACACCAACCAGCTGCAGCTTCTTAGTGAAGCCTTCGGTAACACCGATTACCATTGCGTTCAGCAGCGCGCGAGAAGTACCCGCCTGCGCCCAGCCGTCAACGAAACCTTCGCGCGGTGCGAAAGTCAGAGCGTTGTCAGCATGCTTAACTTCAACAGCATCATTGATAGTACGAGTCAGCTCGCCGTTTTTACCTTTAATCGAAATTACCTGACCGTTGAGTTTTACCTCTACGCCGGCAGGAACAACGACAGGTGCTTTAGCAACACGAGACATATGTATCCTCCGATTACGCTACGTAGCAGATAATTTCGCCACCAAGACCTGCCTGGCGCGCTGCACGATCAGTCATGACACCTTTAGATGTAGAAACTACAGCGATGCCCATACCAGCCATTACCTTTGGCAGCTCATCTTTTTTCTTATAGATGCGCAGACCAGGACGGCTTACTCGCTGAATGCTTTCTACAACAGCTTTGCCCTGGAAATACTTGAGAGTAAGTTCCAGTTCCAGCTTGATGTCGCCTTCGATTTTGAAATCTTCAATATATCCTTCTTCCTTCAGAACGTTGGCAATTGCCAATTTCAGCTTGGAGGAAGGCATGGTGACCGCAACTTTGTTTGCGGCCTGACCGTTACGGATACGGGTCAGCATATCCGCGATCGGATCTTGCATGCTCATCTGTGTTACTCCCGTGATTCAATTGGTGACAATTACCAGCTAGCCTTTTTCAGGCCCGGGATTTCACCGCGCATGGCGGCTTCGCGGACCTTGATACGGCTCAACCCAAACTTCCGCAGGAAACCGTGCGGACGACCTGTTTGACGGCAGCGGTTACGCTGACGCGAAGGGCTGGAATCACGCGGCAGACTCTGCAGCTTCAGAACAGCATCCCAACGATCTTCGTCGGAAGCGTTCACATCAGAGATGATCGCTTTCAGTTCAGCGCGTTTAGCGAAGAATTTGTCTGCTAATTTTGCACGCTTAACTTCGCGTGCTTTCATAGATTGCTTAGCCATTAAGTAACCCTACCTTACTTACGGAACGGGAAGTCAAAGGCAGCCAGCAGAGCACGGCCTTCATCATCAGATTTCGCAGTAGTGGTAATGGTGATATCCAAACCACGAACGCGATCGACTTTGTCGTAGTCGATTTCTGGGAAGATGATCTGCTCACGTACACCCATGCTGTAGTTGCCACGACCATCGAATGACTTAGCGGACAAGCCACGGAAGTCACGGATACGTGGAACAGCAATGGTGACCAGACGCTCAAAGAACTCCCACATGCGCTCGCCACGCAGAGTTACTTTACAGCCGATCGGATAGCCCTGACGGATTTTGAAGCCTGCAACTGATTTGCGTGCTTTGGTGACCAGCGGTTTTTGACCGGAGATTGCTGCCAGGTCAGCTGCTGCGTTATCCAGCAGTTTCTTGTCAGCGATCGCTTCACCAACACCCATGTTCAGGGTGATCTTCTCGACCCGAGGGACTTGCATGACAGAATTGTAGCCAAACTCTGTCATGAGTTTCTGGACTACTTCGTCTTTGTAGTAATCATGCAGTTTCGCCATCGTACTACTCCAAATTACTTGATAGTTTCGCTGTTAGACTTGAAGAAACGGACTTTTTTGCCGTCTTCGAATCTAAAGCCTACACGGTCAGCCTTACCAGTTGCCGCGTTGAACAGTGCAACGTTAGAAACCTGAATAGCAGCTTCTTTTTCAACGATGCCACCTGGTTGGTTCAGAGCCGGAACCGGCTTCTGATGTTTCTTCACCAGGTTGATACCTTCAACGATGACCTTACCAGAAGACAGGACATTCTTAACTTTACCGCGCTTACCTTTATCTTTACCGGTTAACACGATAACTTCGTCGTTACGACGGATTTTAGCTGCCATTGTTCGCTCCTTAGAGTACTTCTGGTGCCAGAGAGATAATTTTCATGAACTTTTCAGTACGAAGTTCACGAGTTACCGGCCCAAAAATACGCGTACCGATAGGCTGCTCACTGTTATTGTTCAGAATAACGCATGCATTACCATCGAAGCGAATGACAGAACCGTCCGGGCGACGAACACCCTTCCTGGTGCGCACCACTACCGCCTTCAGGACATCACCTTTTTTGACTTTACCACGCGGAATTGCTTCCTTGATGGTAACTTTGATGATGTCACCGACGCCTGCGTAGCGACGGTGCGAGCCACCCAGAACCTTGATACACATTACGCGACGTGCACCGGAGTTGTCGGCGACGTTCAGCATAGTCTGTTCTTGGATCATTTTAGTGCTCCGCTAATGTCAACTACTACTTCGGGACCTAAACCTCAGGTCGTTAGAAAGCCCCATAATTGAGGGCGCGGCATTGTAACACCGGTTCTCACAGATGGGTAGAAAAAATAAACGGCTCTCAATCGAGCCGCTGATTTCCCCTGATGACAGGGAGGGCGTATTCTAGGGAATAGTGCGAACAGTAGCAAATGTAATCTGCCTTATTTTTCGTCGCCTCCCAAATAAAGTACCCTTCTGACTCAACCAGCCAGTTTCCTGGCCAGTTGGTTATGCTGACGCAGCACGGCTGGCAGTTCAATTCCGGCCACTTGTCCGTCCCGTACCCGGACTTTTCCGTTAATGATGCTATAGGCAACCTGTCCCGGATTACAGAACACCAGGGCGGCGACAGGATCGTGCCCTGCCCCGGCAAGACCAATTCGATTCAGGTCAAAAATGGCCAGATCGGCCATCATGCCCGGCGCAATGGTGCCCACATCATCGCGGTTAAGCACCTTTGCTCCACCCAGCGTCGCTAGTTCCAGTGCCTGACGTGCCGTCATCGCATCCGGGCCGAAGCCTACGCGTTGCAGCAGCATCGCCTGACGAACCTCGGCCATCATGTCTGAGCTGTCATTGGAGGCTGAGCCATCCACACCCATACCCACGTGTACGCCGGCATCACACATATGGCGTATCGGCGCGATACCGGAACCGAGGCGCATGTTCGAGCAGGGACAGTGCGCGACGCCGGTACCGGTACGTGCAAAGAGTTCTATGCCATGTTGATCCAGTTTGACACAGTGAGCATGCCAGACATCCGGTCCTACCCAGCCAAGGTCTTCAACATACTGTGCTGGCGTCATATTGAATTTTTCACGGCTATAACGAATATCGCTGTCGTTCTCCGCCAGATGGGTGTGCATTGATACATTGAAGCTGCGTGCCATCGCTGCGGATTGCTTCATCAGCTCACGGCTGACTGAAAACGGCGAACATGGCGCAACCACGATGCGTAACATCGAACCGTGACTGTCATCATGGTAGCGCTCAATCACTCGCTGCGTATCTTTAAGAATGGCGGCTTCATCCTCTACCAGTGCATCGGGTGGTAAGCCACCTAGGGACTTACCGACGCTCATGCTGCCCCTGCTCGCATGGAAACGCATGCCCATTAAGGCTGCAGCCTCAATACTGTCGTCAAGCTTACAGCCATTGGGATAGACGTAGAGATGGTCACTGGTGGTGGTGCAACCGGAGAGCATTAGCTCGGCCATGGAGATCTGTGTTGAGATATGAATCATCTCAGGCGTCAGATTCTGCCACAGTGGATAGAGATGGGTTAGCCAGTTAAAAAGCTCGCCGTTTTGCACTGCAGGAATAGCGCGGGTCAGGCTCTGATACATGTGGTGATGCGTATTGATCAGGCCAGGGATGACAATGTGTCCTCGCAGATCGATGATCTCATCCGCGCTATCGGGTAACGAGCGTGCTTCCCCGACTGCAACGATTTTATTTCCTTTTATCAGAACAGAAGCATTACGTATTTCCCGACGGTCGGCATCCATGCAGACCACACATTCAGCATTCTTCAGTAACAGAGTTCGTTCCATGCTATTGCCTGTGGGTAGTAGTTGTGTGTTACCCGATAATAGCGGCAAGCTTTTGGCAGAGCTAATCGCAGGTAACGCAGCTAACAGTGGCAATTTTAACAGTGACCGGCGTAAGCGGTCATGACTCTCCATTTTCACGGCACATTTCCTTGTACAGTTATGATAACCCCGGCTTTTATAGCCTGGCGCTTTCAGGCCGCGTCGCCTGAAGAGAGGCAGCTTAATCCCTGCAAACCCCTGAATTTGTGAGCGCCATCAAATCCGCATTGCCACAGGCACAAATGGATCAAGCCCGAATTGCAGGCAAAAAAAAACCCCCTGCCGAAGCAGAGGGTTTCCTCAGAAAAAACGATTCTTATTACAGAACAGCTTTCTCGATTACGCGAACCAGGGTCCAGGATTTAGTCTTGGACAGTGGACGGCATTCGCGGATTTCTACCACGTCACCAATTCCACATTCATTGTTCTCGTCATGGATGTGCAGCTTGGTCGTACGTTTAATGAATTTGCCGTAGATCGGGTGTTTCACGAAACGTTCGATAGCAACAACTGCAGATTTCTGCATTTTGTCACTTACTACACGACCCTGCAGAGTACGGATTTTATCGGTCATTACGAACCCGCCTTCTCAGTCAGTAAAGTCTTAACGCGTGCAACATCACGGCGAACCTGTTTCAGCAGATGAGTCTGCTGCAGTTGGCCAGATGCTGCCTGCATGCGCAGTTTAAATTGCTCACGCAGCAGATTAAGCAGCTCAGTGTTCAGCTCTTCAACGCTTTTTTCACGCAGCTCAGTTGCTTTCATTACATCACCGTCTTAGTTACAAAGGTGGTTTTGATAGGCAGTTTTGCTGCTGCCAGCTTGAATGCTTCACGGGCCAGCTCTTCTGGTACGCCGTCCATTTCATACAGGACTTTACCAGGCTGGATCAGGGCAACCCAATACTCTACGTTACCCTTACCTTTACCCATACGCACTTCCAGCGGCTTCTCGGTGATCGGTTTGTCCGGGAATACTCGGATCCAGATCTTACCTTGACGCTTAACTGCACGGGTCATAGCACGACGTGCTGCTTCGATCTGACGAGCAGTCAGACGACCACGGCCAACAGCTTTCAGACCGAAAGTACCGAAGCTGACATCCGTACCCGCAGCCAGACCGCGGTTACGGCCTTTGTGCACTTTACGGAATTTCGTACGCTTTGGTTGTAACATCAGCGACTCTCCTTACTTACGGCCTTTACGCTGCTGCTTTTTAGGTTGAGCAGCCGGTTCCGGTTGTTCAACAGCAGCCATACCACCCAGGATCTCACCTTTGAAGATCCATACCTTAACGCCGATTACACCATAAGTGGTGTGCGCTTCAGAGGTGTTGTAGTCAATGTCAGCACGCAGTGTGTGCAATGGCACGCGACCTTCACGATACCATTCGGTACGTGCGATCTCGGCGCCACCCAGACGGCCGCTAACTTCGACTTTAATACCCTTCGCGCCAAGACGCATGGCGTTCTGAACTGCACGCTTCATAGCACGACGGAACATCACACGACGCTCCAGCTGTGAAGTGATGCTGTCAGCTACCAGTTTCGCGTCCAGTTCCGGCTTGCGGACTTCGGCGATATTAATCTGTGCAGGAACGCCAGCGATATTCGCGACGACCGTGCGCAGTTTTTCTACATCTTCGCCTTTCTTACCGATAACGATGCCCGGACGAGCGGTGTGAATAGTCACACGGATGCTCTTCGCTGGACGCTCGATAACGATACGAGAGACAGATGCTTTAGCCAGTTCTTTAGTCAAAAACTGACGTACTTTAAAATCGCTGTCCAGGTTGTCAGCGAATTCTTTGGTGTTCGCAAACCAGGTAGAGTTCCATGGTTTTACAATACCCAGGCGAATACCATTAGGATGTACTTTCTGACCCATTGCTAGTCTCCAGAGTCTCAGCGATCGGACACAACCACAGTAATGTGGCTGGTGCGCTTCAGGATGCGATCTGCACGACCTTTGGCACGCGGCATAATGCGTTTCATGGTCGGACCTTCATCAACGAAAATTTTCGTGATTTTCAGATCGTCGATATCAGCGCCATCGTTGTGTTCGGCGTTAGCAATGGCAGATTCCAGAACTTTTTTGACCAGTACAGCCGCTTTCTTATTGGTGTAGGTCAAAATGTCCAGTGCCTGCGACACTTTCTTACCGCGAATCAGGTCAGCAACAAGGCGAACCTTCTGAGCAGAAGAACGAGCGTGGCGATGTTGAGCTAAAGTTTCCATCTCTTCCTCCTACTTATTTCTTCTTGGCTTTTTTATCAGCCGCGTGACCGCGATAAGTACGTGTCGGCGCGAATTCACCCAGTTTGTGACCAACCATTTCGTCGGAAACAAAGACAGGAACGTGCTGACGACCATTATGGACAGCGATGGTCAAACCGATCATGTTAGGAAAGATCGTTGAACGACGGGACCAAGTGCGCAAAGGCTTCTTGTCACCGCTTTCCACCGCTTTCTCTACCTTCTTCAGCAAGTGCAGGTCAATAAAAGGACCTTTCTTGAGAGAACGTGGCATGGCTTATCCTCTAATATTATTTGCTACGGCGACGTACGATAAACTTATCGGTACGCTTGTTGCTACGGGTCTTCTTACCTTTGGTCTGAACGCCCCACGGAGTTACCGGGTGCTTACCAAAGTTACGACCTTCACCACCACCGTGCGGGTGATCAACTGGGTTCATCGCGGTACCACGAACGGTAGGACGAACACCACGCCAACGGGCTGCACCAGCTTTACCCAGAACGCGCAGCATATGCTCAGCGTTGCCGACTTCGCCCAGTGTTGCGCGGCAGTCAGACTCGACTTTACGCATTTCACCTGAACGCAGACGCAGGGTAACGTAAGAACCTTCACGCGCAACGATCTGCACGTAAGCACCGGCTGAGCGAGCAATCTGACCGCCTTTGCCTGGTTTCATTTCTACGTTATGCACGGTTGAACCCACCGGGATGTTACGCATCGGCAGAGTGTTACCTGCTTTAATCGCAGCATCAACGCCAGATTGGATCTGGTCGCCGGCTTTCAGGCCTTTAGGGGCCAGGATGTAACGGCGCTCGCCGTCTTTGTACAGAACCAGTGCGATGTTCGCAGAGCGGTTCGGATCGTACTCAAGACGTTCAACAACTGCCGGGATACCGTCTTTGTTGCGTTTGAAGTCAACAATACGATAAGCCTGCTTGTGACCACCACCGATATGACGGGTAGTGATACGACCATTGTTGTTACGGCCACCGGATTTGCTGTTTTTTTCTACCAGCGGGGCAAATGGTTTGCCCTTGTGCAGCTCCGCGTTTACCACTTTAACTACATGGCGACGACCCGGAGATGTCGGTTTACATTTAACAACTGCCATTGTCTTTCTCCTCCGACTTACTCAGCGCCGCCAGCGAAGTCCAGATTCTGGCCTTCTTTCAGGGTGACGTAAGCTTTTTTCCAGTCGCTACGACGACCGATACGCTGTCCTTGACGCTTAACTTTGCCCTTAACTACCAGGGTGTTTACGTCTTTAACTTCTACTTCGAACAGTTTCTCAACAGCAGCAACGATCTCTGCTTTGGTCGCGTCATTAGCAACTTTGAGAACGATGGTATTGGTTTTTTCCATCGCGCTAGATGCTTTTTCAGATACGTGCGGCGCGCGCAGTACTTTCAGCAGACGTTCTTCACGGATCATGCCAGCATCTCCTCAACTTGCTTAACTGCATCAGCAGTCATAACGACTTTGTCGAAGGCGATCAGGCTAACTGGGTCGATACCGGATGCATCACGTACGTCAACCTTGTACAGGTTGCGCGCAGCCAGGAACAGATTCTCATCCAGTTCACCGGTGATGATCAGCACGTCTTCCAGAGCCATGTCTTTCAGTTTCTGTACCAGCAGCTTGGTTTTCGGTGCTTCTACAGCAAATGATTCGACAACGATCAGACGATCTTGACGTACCAGTTCGGACAGGATGCTTTTCAGCGCGCCGCGGTACATCTTTTTGTTAACTTTTTGACTGTGGTCCTGCGGCTTCGCAGCAAAGGTCACACCACCTGAACGCCAGATTGGGCTCTTTACAGAACCTGCACGCGCACGGCCGGTGCCTTTTTGACGCCATGGCTTTTTGCCTGAACCGGTTACTTCGGCGCGAGTTTTCTGCGCACGAGTACCCTGGCGGGCGCCAGATGCGTAAGCAACAACAACCTGGTGAACCAGCGCTTCGTTGAAATCACGACCGAAGGTAGTTTCGGAAACAGTCAGCGCGCTCTGCGCGTCTTTCAATACTAATTCCATTGCTATCCCCTTACGCCTTCACAGCTGGTTTAACGATCAGGTCGCTACCGGTAGCACCGGGAACTGCACCTTTAACCAGCAGCAGGTTGCGCTCAGCGTCAACACGTACTACGTCCAGACTCTGAACGGTTACGCGCTCATTACCCAGCTGACCTGCCATTTTCTTGCCTTTGAACACTTTGCCCGGAGTCTGGTTCTGACCGATAGAACCCGGAACGCGGTGAGACAAGGAGTTACCGTGAGTAGCGTCCTGGGTACGGAAGTTCCAGCGCTTAACGGTACCGGCGAAACCTTTACCTTTAGAGGTACCGGTTACGTCAACTTTCTTAACTTCAGCGAAAATCTCAACGCTGATGCTCTGACCTACAGAGTATTCTTCACCTTCAGCGGTGCGGAATTCCCACAGGCCACGGCCAGCTTCAACGCCAGCTTTAGCAAAATGACCAGCTTCAGGTTTGGTCACACGGTTTGCTTTTTTAGCACCGGTGGTAACCTGAATTGCCTGGTAACCATCGTTTTCCAGGCCTTTGACCTGAGTAACGCGGTTCGCTTCAACTTCGATTACGGTGACGGGGATAGAAACGCCATCTTCAGTGAAGATGCGGGTCATGCCCACTTTTTTACCGACTAAACCAATCATTGTTTCAACCTCTCAATCGCTCGATGACCTGATTAACCCAGGCTGATCTGCACGTCAACACCGGCAGCCAGATCCAGACGCATCAGAGCATCAACGGTTTTTTCAGTTGGCTCAACGATGTCTACCAGACGCTTGTGAGTGCGGATTTCGTACTGATCACGCGCATCTTTGTTAACGTGCGGAGAGATCAGAACAGTAAAACGCTCTTTGCGGGTTGGCAGCGGGATTGGACCACGAACCTGCGCACCAGTGCGCTTGGCGGTCTCAACGATTTCCGCGGTTGATTGATCGATCAGACGATGATCAAACGCTTTAAGACGGATACGGATTCTTTGGTTCTGCATGAGACCAGAGCTCCAAACTTTTTATAGACGAAAAAAATTACTACTCGAGCCCATTACGATTGATGGGAGAGTGTAATCGTTCAGCATATAACTCCACAATTGGGAGTATTGTCAGGCGGCCTAAATTTCAGCCGTCTGCGATTCTGCTCGAATCGCGCCTGCAATATCTGCAGGCCCGCGCATTATACGTAAATCTGTTCAGGAAGCAACCCGTGTTGAGGTTTTACCCATTAAATTGTGGCCGGTTCGTGAGGCGTGCGTCGCATTGCACTGCCGTATCGCTGATAAATCAGTTATGCAGTTGTGAGTCTGTTTCCGCTGTTCTTAATCCACAGATGACACAGAACCCATTGCCGACGAGAGTGCATCTAACCTTTCGTCCGGAGCATAAACATGTCGCCCACTCTGATAACTCACATTGCTGCACTCGCAGGCGGCGGTGCATTGGGAAGCTTTCTTTCGCTGACCTGCCAGCGCTTCACCCCCGCCCTCTCACCTGCTCAATGGTTTGCCCTACTCTGCTTTCCGGGTTCGCACTGTAATCATTGCCAGCAGCGCCTGCTGTGGCGCGATGCGCTGCCGTTAATAAGCTGGCCAGGTTTAAAAGGGCGGTGTCGCTTCTGTCATCACGCGTTCGGCGCAGAAAGTTTTGTCATTGAATGGCTGTTCGCCATTCTGTGCCTGCTGGTGCTGCAGAGCTTTGATCACTCTGCGGAGGCTATTTTTATTATTACTGCCTCCGGCCTCTTGCTGCTCGTGGCTGCCATCGATCGCCGCCACTTCTGTATACCTGACCCGCTCAATTATCTGCTGCTCTGGTCCGGATTACTCCATGCCACGCTGTCCGGAACCGAAACAACGGCGATATGGGGTGCTCTGGCGGGCTACTGTGCGTTGTGGCTGCTCGCCTGGAGCTATCGGCAGATGCGGGGGTACGAAGGGTTAGGCTATGGCGATATCAAGCTCTTCGCAGCGTTAGGTGCCTGCTGTGGCTGGCAGACATTACCCTGGATTGCGCTGGGTGCCACCGTTATGGCGCTGACGTCGATCGTGATGCTGCAACTGCGGGGTTTTATTCAGGGGGACAGCCCGCTGCCGTTTGGCCCTTTCCTGGCCATTGCGGGCTGGGTAACGATAGTGCTGCAGACCCGATTCACTCTTGTTTGATTTGAGCCTGCAGATAGTTCTGGATGCCCATCTTCTGGATTAACTCAAGTTCCGTCTCGATCCAGTCAATGTGATGTTCCTCATCAGACAGGATTTCAATCATCATGTCACGGCTGACATAGTCATGCACTTTGTCAGCATAGGAGATGGCTTCACGAAGGTCTTTCGCACCCTCCAGCTCCAGATTCAGGTCTGAACTCAGCATCTCTTCAACATCTTCACCGATACGGAGCCGTCCCAGATCCTGAAGGTTTGGGATCCCTTCCAGGAAAAGAATACGCTCAATATATTTATCGGCATGTTTCATCTCATCGATTGATTCATGGTATTCCACATCATTGAGGCGCGTCAGACCCCAGTTTTTGAACATGCGCGCATGCAGAAAGTACTGATTGATAGCAACCAGTTCATTTCCAAGCAGTTTATTGAGATGACTGATAACTTTGATATCGCCCTTCATTGTTAACCCTCCGCGTCTGGTTTATTAGAGCGTAGATGCGGTTAAAAAGAAGTCAAAAAAACGCGACAGATATTGTGGGTATTCACGCACCGCTCGTCGGTCAGGCTATCTCTTTGTAGAGTGGTGCATGCTGCATCTCTTCATCCATAATTTCACGCGCAGCACGAATGCATTTGCCGCATTGCTTGCCGACCGGCACAAGCTGGCGCAGTTGCTGAATAGATTTGGGCTGATAGCGACGCACGACTTCACGAAGGGTTTTATCACTGATGGCATTACACAGGCAGACGTACATTGATTCATCACTCGGGTACATTTTCTGTACACACTGTAAATGCGAATCGTTTTTATTTCAAACCCACCCTTTGCAGGGTTATGGCGTTTTCAGAGCAAAAAAAAAGAGCACCGAAGTGCTCTTTTTACTGTGTTGCAGTGGCCATTTACACGGCCACAGCAGATATCACAATTAAGCGATAACTTTAGCAACAACACCCGCGCCAACGGTACGGCCG
>NZ_VLTF01000015.1:0-45902 GCF_007558755.1 Pantoea sp. paga | reverse complement strand
CTAAGTCTACGTCACGACCAAAATGCCACTCACTAAGGCTACGGACGCAGAGCTAGCGGTCCGTATAGCTGCTTTATGATTTACATCACCCTTAATACGATAACACCGTTAATATGATTAACTGAAAAGCATCATTACTGTCATATTCAGCGTAGATTATGATGATTCCTGACCGTAACAGGGCATCACCACTTCATTTCGCCGGTGTTCACTTTCGCACTCAGCTTAAGAGAATTTTTTTGCAAATCGGGCTAGGCCTTTTCCATCGAACTGATAACGGCGCCGACTCTTTGTGTGACTTAAGTGCTTTATTAAAGGACTTCAGGTAGTCAGACGTGAATGTGATGGCTTCTGCTTTTGCCAGCAGCGTCCCCAGATAGTGGGCCGGAATTACCCGTTCCGGGTGGAGAGATTACATCTCAGACAGGATTTTAATCCACCCCTGGGGACTGGCTTTCGTCTGGGTATCTGCGTTCCATACGTGAATACCCAACGAGACGCCTGTGCCACCCAGAACAGCCTAAGCAGAAGGAACCCATACGTAGGCCGCATAGGACTCAGGGCTGTGAATTTCGACCTTCTCACCGTCGACGTAAAAGCGAGTTTCTTTTGTCGCTGCCGGAACTGTCAGTTCAACCGGAGCGCCGTCCTTCAGCTGAGGCCCCCAGTAGGCCAGCTTGACATCTCTGGTCTCATTAATATGTTTAACCACCGCCGGCGTTGCGATGACTTTTGCATCAGGAAAAGCTTTTGCAACCGGCTGCAGTCCAAAATAAAAGTCCGGGTCCCCGGAGGGGATGAGGATAGTCTTCAGTTTTTTACCGCTTGCGTTAATCTTCTCCACCAGTTTTTCGCCATCCCTGATACTGAACTGTGAGTCAACAAGCATGGTATCTGTCGGTCCGGTTATCAGGACACGGCAAAGATACCCTTTTCCTGCGGGTTATAGACCTCAAGGCTGAGTAGTGCTGCCATTGCTGCGGTGCCTGAAAATAGTCCAGTGCCAGAACAGGTAAAATCATTTTTTTCACGGTAAATACCCTTTAGTCAGCTAAAATCTGTACAGATTTTACTCCTTTTTAGCATGCTCATTAAGAATTTTTAAACAGTAGAGCGGGCAATACCGAGCTGCAAAGCTATCACCGTGGCACCCATTTCGCCATGATGAAGCGCCAGCACGCTGTTTCTGTCCATAGTTGCGGCTAAATCGGATACACTGGTGCCTCGCAGAATAGCATTAGCCAAGGGTAACGGGCGGTCAGAGAAGCATTGCGAAGGATGTTGAGTAGTTCCTCCTACTTTCCTTGCTATAACTATTTTAATTAGTCAGGTCACACTGTATTCGGTAAGTTGCCCGATATATTCACGCACTTCACCTGCTTGTGCAATAAATCCGCTCAGCAGTTGGCTCAAGTTTGTTTCATCCATCTGGGCCAGTGACTGCTGGAAACATAAACGCACCTTATGCTGTTCATCCAGTGCCAGCCAGCAGCCCCGCATTGCCGCCATCTCAAAATTCAACTGCAATAAAAGTGCATAAAAATTCAGAGCAGAGTGAGGGTCAGTACTGGCTAACTCGCAATGTAAAAGCAGACAGTCGCTGTGCTCTGGTACCTCGAGCACAGCGGCTTCTTCTCCCTGATCGGTATACAGGGCGCACACGCCTGCTTTAAGATGCAGCGGCGTTTTGCAACTGGCGGC
Organism: Pantoea sp. paga; assembly: GCF_007558755.1. NCBI lineage: Bacteria > Pseudomonadati > Pseudomonadota > Gammaproteobacteria > Enterobacterales > Erwiniaceae > Pantoea > Pantoea sp. paga. The sequence goes on along the minus strand of NZ_VLTF01000015.1, from coordinate 44,201 downwards.
AAAGTGCTGTAAAAACGCATCAACTCGTTGTTGTGACGGTGTCATCATCTCACTCCCAGATTCAGTATTAATTCTACCAGTCTGACAGACCTCCTGGGCCATCAGCTTTTCATTTCAAAACCTTCTTTCTTTAGCTCAGAGAGTGCTGATGCCACTTCAGCATTGGCTTTGGCAATTTCACCCGCAAGGGTAAAGCGCCTTGGCGTCTCCTGATCCTGGCCATATATGAAATTAATGGTGCCAATGATGCGCTCCATGCTGAGGCCTGCGCGGTTGCTGGCCGACAGGATTAGCGCGGGCATATTGAAACCTTCACTTATGGTGACATTCTGACTGACACTGATCGAGCTAATACGCAGATTATTACGATCCTGGAACAGCCCCCCCAGTTCATCACGTCCGATTTTACCCTCCAGAATGGCTTTTTCGGTTTTATCGCGAAGGTCATCTTTCAGTTCCATCGATACGCTGGCGTTGCTGAACGGTGTAGTCTGTAACTGTTTGATTATTGACTTCAGTCGCGGGTCTCTATCCATCATTTTGCTCAGACGAGTCGCGCTTGTTGACGGTAAGGCTGCAGTAAAATGGTGACGCAACAGGTCGACAATGCCATTTTCATCCAGACGTGAAAGGTTGCTGTACTGAGTGGTGTGTATGGCTGTGCCTAATTTCATCATATTGCTTTCAGATGCCTGTTGGCGCTGACCCAACTGTTTCAGGCGGCGTACTGCTTCATAGCGGTCATCACCCATGACATTACTTCCGCTAAAATGCCGAAGCAGGTCGCTTAGTTGCTTTGCTGGATCCGGATTTTGCTGTTTATTGAGATCGCTCAGAAATTTAGTACTCGCGCTATCTTTAAAATGTTTAGCCAGAGTTGAAACCAGCTCACCGATATCGTTAAGAGTGACGGGCTCTGCTTGTTTCATCTCAACGCTAATGCTTTGTGTGGTGCGATTATCCATGGCCAGCGACACAGATACGTTTGTTGAGACAAACGCAGGGAGGGTTCCCAGTTTTTTTTCTGGCTTTTTGGTTCCATCGTCGTTAATGCTGGCTTTGCGGATAAAATCATTTGCGACGCCCGCATTCAGGGTGATGTTAGCACCCAGGGCTGCGGAGTTGAGAAAGGTGGGACGATTGTCGCTGGCCGAAACGGTATTACTAAGCTCGCCACGTTGTTTACTGCGCGCACGACTGGCGGTGACGAGATTGGCCGAGGCGCGCAATCCGGTAGATGCACGGAAGGTCACCGTATCGAATCCATGGACGCAATCGGTGATATTGATACCAGCATGAAGATCCAACGCGGCGGAGACATCCACGTTGAACACCAGTTTACTTCCCTGCCTCATCTGATGTTCTATGCCTTTTTGCATCAGTTCTACCGGGTTCAATGTGCCCTGAATCAGTCCCTTGAGAAAAGACGGGAGTTCATCCTCGGTCAGCTTAAAACTAAGGCTGTTTTGCAGCGTCCGCTGTAGGTTACTACTGAGTGTGGCGCCAATACGCAGATCTGGGCTAATTTTATGTTTTTTGCTAAGCCAGTCACTGGCGTTATCGGCGATGGTTTTCTTGCCGGTCATATAAGGCATTAAATCTCGGCCGGTGGAAACGGATACGGTACCCGTAGCCCCACCATCACGACTGAAGCCGACCTCAAGTGCACCTGTCGTACGACCAAAACTGAGATTATAGGCTCGGTCTAGGGTGATACCAGCGCCAGGCACAATCGGCACCGGTACTTTTTTTATGGTCGGCGCAAAGGCGGTACTTAGTCCCCCACCATAGGCGCGACTGAAACTCAATCTTTCACCTGCATCCAGCGACAGCAGCGTGTCTTTTAATTTTTTCTCCAGTGCTGGGTTACCCTGGGTTTCCAGCACGGTACGCGTGGTCAGGTTAACGCCGTGGTGCTCTTTGCTGAAAGCGTTAATAAAAGCTTTTACGGCGTCGTAATCCGCCTCAAGAGCGGTGTTATGAGTGAAGCCCATGTCGGTAAATTGTTTCACCGGGTTAGCGCCATACTGTTTCTCACGCAGTGCATCAAACTGCTGACGTAGCTGCTGTACCTGACTGGGATAAGGTTTATGTCCCGACACCAGCGCTGCCTTATCCGCTAATTGATGCAGTTCGCCAAGGGTGACGGTATCCAGAATAAGCCGCGACTTGGTTAGTGATGTCTGATCGTTGGGATCGCGCTGGCGTCCCATTGGCATATCACCTTTCTGGTGGCTCATATTCAGCCCGGCACTGACAAAATGGCTTAGCAGTGTCTGCAATTTACTTTGAGGAGACGGTGCGGCAGCGAGCACGGCCTGCTCCAGAGCTTTGCTTAAGTCGCGGCCAGAGCGGTTGACGTTAAAGCTTTGTATCGCGGCTTTGATGAGTGAAGGTTTAAAGCTGTCGTTGATCTGACCATTGCTGTTCAGTACGCCCTGATGCTGCCCCAGCATTATTGCTGAACGGGTGGCGCTCTGCTCCAGTTCCTCACGGAATCGCTTCATATCATTGAGTAATGCCGTCCCCTGTTCACCTAAATCCAGCGCATCCAGTTTGCTGTGCAAATCCGTTTGTATCGTACTATTGCGTGCATTTTGAGATTCCAGCTGCTTAATGAGTGCGCCCTGCATTTCATAGACGGCGCTTAACCCTTTTCGCCCTTGCCATCTGTGCTGAAGGTTATAAGCGGCATTTTTAAGGGGCCGCGGTGTAGTCATGGTGGGATTAAAGATATACGCCCGTATCCGATCGACGAATTTACTTCGAATCTTCCAGTTTTCCCTGCATGTCTGGGCCATAAACTGGGCAGATGCCTTTACCGTTACCCCGGTTCCGGGAATAAGCCGGCCTTTGACACCCCGATTAAGTCTGACAAATACCTGCTGTGAATTGCTCAGGCCTGCTTCAAGTTGAGTGGGCTCAGCTGAGGTTTGTGCATGCCACGCCTCCCCCCTCAACTCGTACCGGCTACCGTCGACCAGTGTGGCAACCGGTTGATGATCACCATCCATCTCCAGCCGATCCAGATCACTATCATTATGGGGCATCGCGAGTTTTTTCCAGCCACTGGCCGGCTTGCCATTTTGCCATTGCTCACGCGGTTGATGAAAAATCTCACCGTCGTGGTTCACGGCATACAGGTTCTGTTCATGATCGATATGAATATCTTTGAGGGTACCGCTGAGACCTTCCCGACTGAGAGTTCGCGGAGGACGTGCCAACTGCTGCGTACCAGGCCTAATCTGATAAGACCTAATATCTTCTTTATCAGACAAGGCCAGATAATGGTTCACGCCAATCACTGCTATAGCCTGAGCTTTATCAGCTTTATCAGCTTTATCGAGTCCCTGGAGTGCACTTCCCGGTTCGGGTTTATTGCGCACATGTGGCAAGGCGAAAAAGTTGTCTTTTCCTTGGCTGATGGAGGAGGTGCTATGATTAATATACAGCCGCTTTACCTCGCCCTCTTTAAGAATATAAGCGCCACCGTCCAACCCTTTTTTTAACTGCTGACAGCCCGACTCTGCACTGCTCCAGCCTTTAGTAAGCTGGTCAAAATAGTGAACCTTGCCATCCTGCAATATCAGACTGCCTTCGCGTCCCAGGTTAAGGATATTATGTGGCGCAGGATCGCCGTTATCCATGCCGAGCTGGCTGTTGATGACCAGGGTATCACTCAAGTTCCAGCCTGCCTGAAACTGATGATCATTACCCAGCGGACAGGCGTGCTGCTGTCTGAAGTTATCTTTTACCAGCGCATTTAGCTGGCCGTGGTAATCAGTAAAAAAACCTTCAATGCGATGATCGTGGCCAAAGTGCTGGTTGAGCACCTTTTGTGACATTTGCTCCATGGGCAGCTCGCCGTCTCTGATCTGCGATAATACGCCACTGTATAATTTACCTTCACTGTCGGCGGCATAAAGCCTTTCGTTGCTGATGGCGATCGATTCGGCGTCTAAATGAGACTCACCGCGCTGAAGCATTAACATAGTATCCGCCAGATGAAGACTGAACTGGATACGCTGTCCGGCAGGGGCATTCGTTGAAGGCATCAGGCAGAGATGATGTGGGCTGTCAGTATCAGTCAGAATGGCGACTTGCCCACGCTCACTGACAGAAAATGACTTAATCTTATCAACAAACTTTTCGGAAACGTGATTATCGGACAGATTGTGCAATGTTCGACCGTCCTGCACGGCATAGAGTTTGCCATCACCCTGGCTAGACAGCTGGCTATACGGCGTATTGCCTGACGCTTTCCACACACCGATTACATGATTTAAAATATGAATTTTATCATCATGAAGACGGACATATTCGTTTTCCGATTGTATACCCGCCGCCGTCGAGTGTTGCCAGATACCGCTGATCAACGCATGCTGAACATCTCCAGGCTGATTGAGACTCAGTCTGTTTTGACCTTCAGCCCCAAGGCTAATGGCAATTTTTCCGTTGTCATTCTCCAGCCTCACCGGCGTATATTTGTTCTGTGTAAGCTGCGTCCTGATTGTGGAAGACTGGCTGTTATGCAGGACGCTGTAACCTACCTCATGACTTCTGATGTCAAACAATCGCCCCTCATTGTCCAGCAACAGGTGCTGGCGGCTATCGGCACTGGCAGAGTGGGCCAGATAGCGCTGACCATCTTTGCCTAACGTTTGTTCCAGCAGCGTATTGATTGCTGGAAGGTTACTGCCCCCAAGCTGCAATTTACCGTTGTCTATCGTGATGCTAATCGGACTGACTGGCACGCTTTTCAATGGCGACTGAGTCTGAAGCAGCAGCAACTTTTGGCTGGCCTCTGCTTTCGGTAGGCTTTGTGCGACGGGCGATAACGTGGGCTGGAATCGGCGTGCGACAGGTCCGCTTGGCGGCGGCAAGGGATTGTTTCGCTCACGCGCCAGCCGCTGTTGGTGCAGTTGCTCAAACTCACTGTCGTCATTCTCTTCCGTGATCTCGGAAGGCGTGGAAGGAACGGCAGAGGCGGGCGCTTCAGCAGGTTCGGTTAACGCCGTTTTCCCTGCCGAAGAAGACTGCCCCATTCTGTTCAGCATGCTTTGCCGCACCTCACTGAAATTGTGCAGCTGCTTAAGGTGAGGGGAAACAGGCGAAGAACGCATTTCCGGGGAGCCATTATCCTCAGGCTGCGCCAAAAGCTCACCCAGCGTGGGTCGGCGGACACGGCCGGTTTCTGGCGCGGGCGGGGTGGCGTTCGAGGGCACGCTTTTCAATGGCGACTGAGTCTGAAGCAGCAGCAACTTTTGGCTGGCCTCTGCTTTCGGTAGGCTTTGTGCGACGGGCGATAACGTGGGCTGGAATCGGCGTGCGACAGGTCCGCTTGGCGGCGGCAAGGGATTGTTTCGCTCACGCGCCAGCCGCTGTTGGTGCAGTTGCTCAAACTCACTGTCGTCATTCTCTTCCGTGATCTCGGAAGGCGTGGAAGGAACGGCAGAGGCGGGCGCTTCAGCAGGTTCGGTTAACGCCGTTTTCCCTGCCGAAGAAGACTGCCCCATTCTGTTCAGCATGCTTTGCCGCACCTCACTGAAATTGTGCAGCTGCTTAAGGCGAGGGGAAACAGGCGAAGAACGCATTTCCGGGGAGCCATTATCCTCAGGCTGCGCCAAAAGCTCACCCAGCGTGGGTCGGCGGACACGGCCGGTTTCTGGCGCGGGCGGGGTGGCGTTCGATGTCTGTTCAGGGGACTTTGCTGATTTTTTAAATCCGAACAGATTTTTCAGGCTGACGCTTTTTTTTTGCTGACGAGCGGCATCTTTTTTATTTTCCCCTTTAAAGTACTGACGTATATTGGGCATCTTTCCGCGATTTTTACCCTCACTGGTTAACAATCCGCCAGCCGCCTGGGGGGCGCAGCAACTGCTCCCCTGCTGCAGCGTTGTAGCGGCATCATAGACGGTACGTTCAACGTTCTGGACTGCCGTTTTCTGTTCTGTTAAATGCCCACTCAGCTTCATAACCCACCCGCTCTCATCGTCCTCTGCAACACAAAACATCAATAAAATTTATGAAGCGCAATGATGCAATAGGTTCACCCAGCGTGGGTCGGCGGACACGACCGGTTCCTCGAGCGGGCGGGGTGACGTTCGAGGGCACGCCTTTCAACGGTGGCTGAGTTTTAAGTGGCGGCAACTTTTGGCTGGCTTCTGCTTCTTCCGGCATGTTTTCGGTGATGGGCGATAACGTGGGCTGGAATCGGCGGGCAACCGGTCCGTTTGGCGGCGGCAAGGGGTTGTTTCGCTCACGCGCCAGCCGCTGTTGGTGCAGTTGCTCAAACTCACTGTCGTCATTCTCTTCCGTAATCTCGGAAGGCGTGGAAGGAACGGCAGAGGAAATGGCCTGAGCCAGAGGAACTGCCCTCATCACGATACTTTTCGTGGGCGTTGGCGCGCGCTCTGGCGAGCTGGGCATAATGTAAGCACTGTAGCGCAAATCAGAGGACATGGCATTTTGCCGCTGTAATCGCCCGGCCCTGCCCGCCGACAACGACGATGCAGGCGGAGAGGAGGTTGGCGTGTTTTCGCTCTGCTGTGACACCTGATTATTACCGGTTTTTACGCTAAAAAATATTCATCGTTTCACGCCCACGCTCAGGATTAATAGCTGCTGTGCCTGCATACGTGGCATTGTGGATAACTCAGCACAGCAGTGCTGGAAATTTTTTTGCCACACAGTTGCCACTTCAACAATCTCTACACAGGCACCGACAAAACCAGACTCATCCACAGATGCCACCTGAAAACGCTGAAACAACAGCAACTCGTTGGTTTCCTTATCCAGACCAAATGCCGCCCCTCCCCCGCTGGTACCATAATGGAGCAGATTGGCAGCGAGCACATCTACCAGCAGGCGATCGTGCTGCGTTGTTGAGAAAACGCCTACGTTGAGATACACAAACAGGCAATTTTGTTGTTCCACAAACTCCAGCGTCATCTCCAAGCGTGTTCACTTTCAGGCAGCAAAGATAATGCGAATCCAGCACCAACGCGCCTGTTTCAAGACTTCTTGCCAGTGCGCCCAGTAAATCTTGTATTATATTACTGTTTACCCCGAATTAGCTTGTGACGGGGGCTTAACTGCAATAAACAGGCAAAAAGTGAGCGGGCAGAAGCGCCTGCCCGCCATGTAACACCTTATGCCGTGCCCAGTTTGCCCAGTGCCATATTATTGATGACATCTCCAGTTATCGTGGCATCAATAGCCAATGATGATCCTCCGTCCCCTCTTGCCTGCAGATTACTGTTACCGGTATCGCCTGCCATGGCGCTTTTGATCATGCCTTTGGCCTTATTGAACTGCTCCATGCTGGCTGGCGTCATACCGTCATCGTCAGGATCACTGAGTGCCTCTGCCCAGGATTTTGTATCCGTTTTTACCTCTGAATAAGGGGTTTTCTGGTACTGAGGTTTGCCGAAAGTTTCAGGGTACTGATCCATGAACTGACCGACCTCCTTAGCCAGCCCTCGATCCTCTTTGTTAATAAAAGTACGGGTACTGCTGTCGCTTTCCGTACCGATATTATTCAGTGCTTCGATACCCGCTTTCATACCGACACCGGTACCGACCCCAACACCCAACTGCTCGAAGTCAGCTGGACCATTCAGTTCCTGTAAGCCTTTGCCGCCCAGGCCGTTACCGAAACCGATGCTGCCATTCATTCCGCCCCCAGTGCCGCTTCCCTGCATCTGGCTCAGGCCACCGCCCATCACGGCGGTCAGCGAGTCAGTAACGCCTTTAGTATAGGCATTTTGCTCATTCGGAGTGGGCTGATTTCCGTTGCCTCTCCCCGATGTGTCCCCCTGACCGCCAAACATGCTTTGCATAACTTCCGCGAACATTTTCATTAACTGATCCATTGGACTCATACCATACGTGCCGTTGGAGCCGGACAAGCCCCCACCATCAGCAGTTGGATCAAGACCCAGCGCCTGACCCAGTGAAGAACCTGCGCCTCCGGTACCACCCAGGGATGTCCCCAGAGCACCGCCTAATTGCCCACCCAGCGCGCCACCCGCGGTACCTAACCCTCCACCCAAGCCACTGCCGCCCATGATGTTCATCATCATCATCATGGCGGTAAGTGCACCTGCCAGTTGATTTATGGTTTCATCCGTGCTGCGAGCGCCCATCGAATTTAATACCGCGTTTTGCAGATTTGGTCCGGGTAAACCATTACTATCACCCAGCGAGATTTGCATTGCGGGAATGCCCAGCGGACTCGTATTCAGACTCATACCTTCTTCCTCTGTGAATGAATGATATTTACCCTGCGGACGAAGCACCAAATAAGTGCCCGGGCAAAGCCTTTAATTAGTGCCTCTATAACGAGGCTGGTTCCTCTGCATGATGAATAAATACGCTCTGGCTTAACGAAAATGCGCCTGAGATGAAAAAACGCAAACGCGCCATCGAAGAAAGAGAGCAGGAAGTAAAAGTAAGATGTCTGACAGGAAAAAGTTCTTTTAGCCCTGTTGTGAAAATGGGAGTGACTGAACACAACAGATAGAAGATGAGGTATGGCTGAAAACACGAAAATCTAGACTGCCAAGTCGATACCCGCTAGGTCAAAAAGTTGCGCAATCTGCTGTTTATCCTCTGCGTCCGTCTCGCTCAGTTGCCGCCAGCAAGAGAGGACCCGTTCGCTGTTCAAACAGAGATAACAGCCCTCATAGCTTTCTGGCTATTGCGCCCGGCGTCGCAGCAGTCGCTGATACAGTCCGGGCGCCTGAGCGGTGGGATTCACGTTGAGCATCGCTTCCCTTCTGTGAACGCCGCACAGCACCACGAGGTCCGTGCCATGTTGCACCACCCAACGGCAATTCTGATGAAGTTGCAGCAGTCTTAGTAGCGCTGAAAACGAGCCAACCTGGGGGCAGGTCTTATTCATTTACCGAGACCTGCGTAAAATCTGCTGCGCTGTTGCGCAACTCAGGTTGCCACCAGATAACCAATTGATTCGGGCTGGATTGCGGGCGGCAATCCACGGCCGTACAGGACAATCCTTTATCCTGCTGCGTGGCGCAACCCGCCATTAATAATGGAGCAACCAGCAGTAAACATGAGACCAGTTTCATCATGCATTTCTCCTCAGCGATTTATCAGCGATTCACGCGACACAGCCATGACCTGATGTGGGTCCAGCGCTATGTAGACTTCCGCCGCTTCGCCCGGTGCCAAAGTGCTGTGCGGCCACACGGACACCGCCAGCGTACGTTTACTGGCACAGTTGGCCTCGTCAAAGCGCAGCGGTTTGTGCGTAATGTTGCTTACCACGCCCACGCTCATTTGTACACTCCCCTTGCTATCGCTGTACCACTCTCCACGCGAATTATCAAAAAGCAGGCCAGAGGCGGCCTGGCAAACGTCGTTCAGACGCACGCCTGACGCCTGAACCTGGAAACCCGCGGGCGTTTGTCGTTCAGCCAGATCGCGGAAGGCATTTTCCACCACATCGTGCAGGTTGATATTAGTGTGACGACGTTCAACACGCGCCATTGCGTCACTCAACTGCTGCCGGTTATCGGCAGTGACATACCGTGTGGGATCGGTTTGATCGCCAATCAGGCGCGGCGTGAGAATAAACAGACGTTGACGCTGAGAAATTTCATGACGGTTTGACGTAAAAAGCTGACCAATCCACGGAATATCCCCCAGCAATGGGATGCGACGGTCACGATCACCACTCTCTTCTACATGGAATCCTCCCAGCACCAGCGAATGATTTTCGCTGATCAATGCCTGAGTGCTGACAGTCGCGCGTTTAACGCCGGTGGCCTGTCCGTCGCTGTTGGTTTCGACGTGCCCGTCTTCTATATCAATCATCAGCTGAATACTGGGGTGATTCTTATAGGTTACCGCACGCGGTGTAACCTGAAGGCTGGTCCCCGCCGTCACTGGCTGAATATCCGCCACGCGTTCACCCGTGGCTGTAATGTAAGCGGTCTGACTGAAATCAATCACCGCCGGCTGGTTTTCCAGCGTCAGTACAGACGGGTTGGCCAAAATCGATGCGGTTCCTTCCCCTTCCAGCGCCTGGATATTGGCAAAAAAGCGTTTAAAATCGCTGACGAACAGCGTGCCGCTGCCCGACATCAGCGACGTTCCTCCGGTCACGCCGCCCAGCGTAGCCTGCCAGTTAGCCTCCAGCCGGTTAAGCGCAGTGCGATCGATATCAAGGATGACGGCATTAATTTCCACTAGGTTTTGCGGAACATCGATTTTCGCAATCAGTTGGATATATTCATCCCGACGCTTGTCATCATCCCGAATCAACAGCGCATTGTTCCTCACATCTGCAGAGATGCGGCCACTGAGATCATCAGAACTGTCGTTATCTCTGTCTCCAAGGCGGTTCGTGTTATTGGTATGGCTTGCCAGCCGAGCCAACAATGACTGCGTGTTTTGCATCATCGCGTTGCTGTCAGGCACCGCCATATTTCCTTCAACCCCACTGGCGCTGGTCTGTGCCGCACGCTTACCGCTCATCAATTCACTCAGCATGGTGGCAACACCCGGGATGACCAGCGTCTGATCGCGGTAGTGAATGGTTCTGTCTGCTACCGAGGCATATTTCAGTGGAAAGGTCATGACTTTACGCCGATCGTCTTTTTTCTCACGCTGTTCGCTGAAACGCTTAATCAGCGCCAGGTATTGCGGCGGACCGGTGACCAGCACCACCCCATCATCAGGCAGCTCTCCCCAACCGAAACGCGGATCCAGCAGACCAATGCCGCTTAACGCCTGCTTGATGTCCGGCGCGGCATCCGGCGAGATCTCCAGCCGCTCGGAACCCTGTTCATCCTGTGGACTGACATAGAGGGTATTGTTGTAGACGAACCACTGAAAGCGGTGCTCCAGCGCCAGACGGTCCAGAAAAGCACTAGCACTATCAGCGCGGATCTTGCCATTGACCTCCGTGTCTTCGACATTACCTAATTGCAAATCGACCCCATGTCCATTGGCAAAGTCTTGCAACACCGTGGATAGCGGGGTGTGATCGGCAGAATAGGCGTAAGACTGCTCTTTCCAGTCTGACGGGACCTGCGCCTGCGCCTGGAATGCCGCGCCCAGCATCAAGCACGCGCACAGTGCCCACCGGCGCGCTTTACGTTTGTTAACCATGGTTTCTTTCCCTTGGTAAAAAAGCCAGGCTGTGCAAGGGCACTGTGCCATGGGTTGTGACTTTTCTTTGATGCTTTAGTAGCAAGCTTTGCCAGACATCACGTTGATTAAGAAGTGACTCCAGCTGTTCACATATTTTGTCAGGATGGGTTTCGTGCAGGCCCAACACCAATACTAGGCAATTTTCCTTTAAAGCCAGCGCGGCCGTATGCCGGCCATAATAACGTAGAGCTGGGGCGGTAAGCTGCAATGCGCGCGCAAGAAAAGCTTCATCCAGTGATGCATCGCCTGGCAACTCCTAGCGCAAAAGTCGCCCCCCTCTTTGTTGCAACCAGAGAAAGCCATCATCCACTTTCCACTGCTGGTCTTCAGCGGGATTGTCCAGAAACGCCTGCACCGATTGCTGCAATTCAGTTGATCTCGTTGATAATAGCTTTAGCCAGCCCGTGTTTGACCGTTAATTCTTGGGTAGCCGCCCAGCTGGCGCTGGAGAGTCCCATGCTGGCCTCAAAAAAAGCAAAACTGTCTGCCTGACTATAGCCATCACTGGCATTCAGGGTGGTTTCGTCTAATTGATTTTGCGCACGCTCAAACTGGCTGTCTAAACGGCGCTGTAACGGACTCAGTGATGACATTGATAAGCTCTCTTATTACGTGACCCTGTTATTGAGTGGTGCGTTACACGAGGCAGTTCCGCTGCAGGAGAGTTTTTTCGGCGCGAATCCTCTATTGCGCCTGAGAAGGCTGTAATAGCCGTGTCGCCTGCTGCCAGTCGAGGGATAATTCACCCTGTGCAGTGACCAGTTTTAGGCTGTCGGGCGGCAGGGTTTCATCCGGTTGCAGTTGCCAGCTCAGGTGTGAATACGTTTCCAGCCAGGCTGCGACCCACTGCTGTTGGGACGGATGGCAGGAGAGACAAGCCTGATCTGCATGCGTTTTCTCACGTAACAACATGCGTAGCAGGGCGCTGAGGCGCTGAGGTTCTGGTACCTCCGTCAGCAGCTGTTCTAATGCCAGTGCCAGCACGCTGTCCATGACCAACAACACGTCAGATTCCATCTGTTGCTGTTGCTGTTGCCAATCGGTGAACATCTTGTTTGCCTGTGCCCAGAACGCTTCTTCGGCGCGTTGCCTTATGCCCAGCTTAGCCGCTTCCGCTTCCTGTTCCGCGGCAGCTACGATCTTCGCCGCCTGCTGCTGCGCCTGCTGAAGAATAGCCTCAGCTTGCTGCTGCATAGCCAGCTGGTTTCGGGAGATCACCGGCGCAAGATCAGCTGTGCCATTCAACAAGGTGATACTTTTGCGCGTTAGCATGGTCGCTCCTGTATGGCATACCAGAAAACAGCCTGCCAGAGTGGTAGTAGGCGCGAGGGGAAAACGTCACTCTGCTTCAGCTGTTCCACGTGATGCACGCTCTCCGCAGGGAAGGCCAGCCGCAGGCGCGACCAGCATACCGGACCGGCGCGTAAACGTAACAACCATAAACCGTTGATATCAACGTTGCGGACGGGCAACTCTTCGGCCTGCGTCAGCCAGATACCGGGACGCATAGCCTGTGCAATTCGACGACACCAGCGCTGTTGCATCGGTACCAGCATCGCCTGCGCAGAATCACGCCAGCACACTTCTGCCGCAAGGCGCAGTGCCAGCTGCTGCTGCTGCAAAGTCAGATCCAGCCATGCCACCATTTCAGCATCCACCGGCGCAACTGCGCAGCTTATTTGCAACTCTTGACATATTGCCGTGTGGTGGGTCCGGGCCAGGGCGACCAGGCGAGTCTCCTCAATCTGATAAAGCCCGGCTTTACGCCAACTGATATCGGCGTCTAACCAGCTGTCTATACACCACCAGCGTAGCCAGCGTAAACTCGCATCCTCTGCCAGATACCGATCACTCACCTTTCACTTCCGGCTGGATTTTTTTGCTTTGACGATAGCGCCGATAGTAGGGCAACCCGATAACCAAAGCCACGCTCAGCAGAATCAGCGTACCGATTGTGCCGCTCATCCAAGTTAATTGTGTCGCACGCTGGGGCGTAACGGTAAATGGGCCGAAAGAAACTTCGGATGGCTTATCCTGATAGGTTTCCGCCGGAACAAAGACGATGGCCAGATCTTTGTCGGGCCGGCCGGCTAGCCCGGGCAGGCTACTGGCCACCATTTGTCGGATACGTGGCTCAATAACATCCGGGTCAAGTTCGGGGCGGTATTTAATAAACACCGCCGCACTGGCGGGTTGTACCGGTTCACCCGGCGCGACACGTTCCGGCAGCACCACGTGCACTCTGGCCACAACAACCCCATCAATCTGGCTTAGAGTGGACTCCACCTCCTGCGACAGCGCGTAAATATACCGCGCACGCTCCTCAAGTGGCGTGGAGATCACGCCATTTTTCTGAAAAACTTCACCCAGATTGGTGCGCGCAGGTCGGGGCAAACCTGCAACATCCAGAATATGAACAGCGCGGTTTAATTCAGCGGCATCAACCAGCACGCTGATACCGTCTTTACTCATGCGTTTTTCAGCCTGGATGTTGTAAAGCCCTAGCTCCGCCGCGACTTCGTTGGCATCGTTTTCTGTCAGACCATGATTTAACTCGACCTGATCATTGCAACCGAACAACAGGAATACCGGCAGTAAGAGCAGTAATTTGAGAAAAAATTTAGCCATGGGATTTACTGCATATTAGTCAGCTTTTCAAGACTCTGGACACCTTTGCCAACCAGTTTTGCATTGAGCAGGCTTTCAAGGTAGTAAGAGGATAACGTGCGGTTAGCATCCATTACGCTTTTGGCATCGATACTGCGTGAAGCTTTCGCCAGTGCCCTGTCAGCCTGGTGCGCTTGCCCGCTTGCCGCTTGCGTCAAATTCGTAAGCTTAGTGATCCACGCCTGATTATCCTGCAGATCAGCTTTGGTGGCCGGCGTTTGCAGTGCTGCGCTGAACCATGATGCATCTGCTGTGCTGCTGGTCGCCGTACTGACGACATTATCCCCAGGATTGGTGGCTAATGAAGGGGCGTTACCGGTATTGATTTTCATGGTTCGTCCTTATCAGCAGTAAATAACGGGCGCAGCGTCGATATCTGACGCCCGTTTATTAATCAGAACTGAATGGCTTTTGCCGCGTTGTGACCGGAGTTGATCTCTTTGGATGCAGAGTCCATCTTTCCATCCAGGATGGAGTTCTGTGTATCCACTTTCATTTTCGTTGCCTGGGCGGTTGCTGACTGCATCAGTGAATCGCTCATTGCACCTCCCAGAATGCCTGAAGCCGCGTTGCTGGCGCCAGTTAGTGCACCATTGCTACCCAAGCCGACCAGACTGGTAAGAATACCGCTCATAATTTTCTCTCCAATTGATTAGGTTTATTCCCGGAACATCACACAATGTTCGTAAACTAAGTGGCGAGTCTTTTGCATCGGTTCCCTGCAACGCTATTTTTTTGATGCCCTCACGGCTTTCAGGTGAAGATTTTTGACGAGTGGACTCGAAGCAATGCGATCAGAGCCGATCAGGAGAAATCCGGATCGGCTGACAAGGCGTACTACCGGGCAATGACGCGGTGGGTCGTTACGTTAAGTAATTTGATGCGGTGGTAGAGCGTGCGTAATGGCATACCCAGCTCCTGGGCCGCATCATCAATGCTGTGACCATGGCGCACAAGGCAGTCGTGAATCAGGCTTTTTTCGATGCGACGCATCCTCTCCTTCAACTGGGCAGGCTGCCGTTCGGCATGCTGGGGCAGGTTCAGCGGCGCTAATCCCAACACAAATCGCTCAGCAGCCGCTTTCAGTTCACGGATATTGCCCGGCCAGTTGTAACTCAGTAAATATTCATAATGTTCCTGGCTGATGTCAGGCGGAGTGCATCGCAAGGTGCTGGCCGCCCCGGCCATAAAGTGGCGAAACAGAGGAATAATCATGTCAACCCGCGACCGGAGAGGCTGTAACTGGATAGTGACGGTACTGAGACGGAAATAGAGGTCGCGACGAAAAGTGCCCCGTTCAACCAGTGTAAGTAACGGTGTTTGTGTGGCTACGATGACCCGCATATTCACCGGAATAAATCGGGTGCCGCCAAGACGCTCAACCCCGCGATTTTCCAGTACGCGCAGCATCTTGGCCTGTAACGATAACGGCATGCTGTCGATCTCATCCAGAAACAGAATGCCGTTATGCGCTTCTTCAACGTATCCTGACCTCGCCTGCCCGGCACCGGTGTAAGCCCCTTGGTTAATGCCAAAAAGCTCGCTCTCAGCCAGAGTTTCCGGAATGGCCGCACAGTTAACCGCGACCAGTTTCCCGGCACAGCCAGAAAGCTGGTGAATTTTCCGGGCCAGTGTGTCTTTTCCCGTACCCGTCTCCCCCTCCAGAATAAGATCTATATCTAACGGTGCTACAGTGTTTATGATAGAAGCTAATGGATCGTGGATATCGATAGGTTGCTCTTTTGTCAACGAGATTTGCTCCCTCTGCTCCGTACATAATCGGAACGAGTGTTCACTATTCTTGATGCTCATAAGAAGTTACCCCTTTCCTATCCTGTTTTATTTAACGGCATTGTGGTGCACAGCAATCTAATCGCCATCTCATCACTTACAATTTTTTACACTGACAGCACGCGTGATTACGTTTCGCTTACAATGGAATAAAAAATATCATGCCAGCTCAGATTAACCATCGTCTTATGCTGAACTACGAGTAAGGAATTTACTAAGATAAGGGTAGGGATATTCCTAACCACCATCATTAGAGTGGAAGCGTTTACACATCGCAATGATGATAACAGGTTGTCAAGAAAGGGTTTTTCTTAAACTATTGAAATGATTAAATAATAACAATGGGTAGCATTAACAAAAAAATATAAGAGCAATCCTAGGAAATTAAATGGTGATTTATCGCGTATTTGACAATGTCTGCATTGGTCTTAAACAACATCTTTTCCATCAGGCGGGATTTATGCGTACTAACTGTTTTATTGCTGATGGCTAGCGATTCGGCAATGCTATTCACGCCTTCGCCACGCGCCAGCTTCAGCATAATTTGCATTTCTCTCGCAGTAAGGCGCTCATGTAACCTTTCCTCTGTCTGCGCCTGCTGATCAAAGACAATTTTCTCAGCCAGAATATGGTCAATATAGCGCTGTCCTCGCGCCACGCGATGTATGGCAGCCAACAGCGTTTCAGGATCGTTATCTTTAGTGATGTAACCCAGCGCTCCGCATTTTAGTGCACGTCGCGCAATCTGCGGTTCACTATACATTGTGAGGATAAGAATAGGCATCTGAGGGTATTGCGAGTGAATGCGGCTAATCAGATCCTCACCGCTTAATCCGGGTATGCACATATCTAACAGCAATAAATCGACCCGCTCAATTCGCAGACCGTCCATCACTTGTTTACCATTTCCCGCTTCGCTCACCACCACCAGACGTTCGTCCAGCGAGAAAATTTGTTTCAACCCTTCACGCATAATGACGTGGTCATCTACAACCATCAGCCTAATCGTGTTATCCATAATATTATACCAAATCTGCAATATTATTCGTCACTACCGGGCTCAGTGGAATTGTCAGCGTCACCTGAGTCCCTAAGGAAAGCTCACTTTCAATATCGACCTGGCCCCCCAGCATCCGGCCACGTTCTTTCATTCCCAACAGACCAAACTCGTTATCCTGGCGCTGATCACAGTCAAAGCCACGCCCGTTATCGCGCACAGTCAACACCACTGAGTGTCCATTATGGATAAGCTGTATTAGCACCTCGGTGGCCTGGGCGTGACGCGAGATATTCGTCAGAGACTCCTGGGCAACGCGGAATGCCGCCGTAGCCTGCTCATCATTCAGCCGCACTTCATTTTCATGCACCATCAGTCGACACTGGCAGCTGAGATGGCGACTGATAAATTCATCACGCAGCCACTCCAGGGCAGGGGTTAATCCCATATCCAGCACATTTGGCCGCAGGCGCGTGGCGACATTACGCACCACCTGAATCGTTTTATCAGTAAGCCCCATCAGATGAACCACTCGCTCATGCAACAGCGGATTGTCTTTGCTGAACTGGATACGCAGCATGGAAATTCCCATTCTCAGCGATGTGAGATGCTGCCCCAGTTCATCATGTATCTCACGCGCAATATGTTTACGCTCTTTTTCGCGTGAGACTTCACGCTGCCTTGCCAGCAAGCGCAAGCGCATATGCGAGTCTTCCAGCTTCTTTTCAGCATAATGAATAGCAGTAATATCGCGTCCTACTACCATCACCGAGCTCAGATTGCCATGCGAATTAAACTCCGGTACACAGCGGGTGTGGTTGATCATGGTTCCGCCGGTGAGTGGACTATCTGACTCTACCAGTTCCCCATCAGCTTCAATTTGCGTACTGATTACCTCGTTGATCAGGCGTTCAATATGTGTGACGCAGGGCAAGTCGCCCAATAATTCACGCAGAGTGCGTCCGCGAAACTCTTCGACCGATAAATGCAGATGACGCAATGCAGCTGGGTTGGCGTACTGACCTTTCAGATCGGTGCCGAAACGCACTACCATATCCGGTGAGTTTTCCACCAACACGCGAAACTCCTGTTCCCTGGCATAAGCCATCTGCTCAAGTTGTTTGCGCTCTCTGATATCCCTGACCACGCACATACTGTAGCTACTCTCTTCGTAAACAAAATTCGTTGAACTGACCTTGACCACTATCATCTCGCCCTGTTTGCTCTTATGCTCGGTTTCAAAGTTGAATGAGCTGCCGCCGTTCTGCTCTCCTACCCGTTTCCACATGGCCATAATGTCGTCGATACTCCATGCCGGGTCGATATCAGAGACGCGCATATTGAGCATTTCCGCATTGGTGTAACCAAGCATGCGACACGCCTCCTCATTGACATAAAAAAAATGGGTTTCGCTGTCAATCAGGTAGATGGCGGCGTCTCTTATCATGTTTGTTGCGAATTCAAGTAATTTGATCGGTTCATCACTGTTTTTTAGCTGTCGCTCCGAAAACTGCATCTCATCTCCTTAAAGTAAACCTCGTTTACCCGGTCTGGCTGCAGATCTACAGAATTCCAGGGTGATATTGAGAAGTGCACTAACGCACAGCAGGACACTCGAACGATCACTGTACGGTTCCTTTTCATTACCGTCCATTCAGTTTCAGTAAAAGACGGACTGTTTTAACGATACGCGCGCCCGCGATAAACGTGAGCGTACCGTACCTACAGGAATATTTAAAATGTCGGCGATATCCTGATAACTGCCGTCTTTCTCTACCAGTATACTCAGCAGCTCACGAGTTTCTTCCGGCAACGCGGCAATGGAGTGAAGCGTGGAGTGGAGAATGCGCTGATGTTCAGTGATGTGACTGGGATCGTGATCCTGGTTCAGAACAATATAGTCTTCCAATTCATCATAGTGTGGACGGGAAGATTGCAGCCGGAAATGATTACGGACCAGATTCAAGGCAATGCCAAAAACCCACGTCTCTGGCCGTGAGGCACCGGCAAACTTGTCGCGATTGCGAATGACTTCCAGCCAGGTCATCTGTACCAGGTCTTCGGCATCTTCCCGATGGGCAACGCGCTTGCGAATGAAATGATATAAGCGACGCCCATGTTCACGAAAAATCCTCTCCCAGTCGATATTAAGTGAAAGTGCATCGCTGACGGTTAATTGCTCGATGATGTGAGAATGAATGTCTGACATAACAACCTCCGTATCTTTCCACGTTTATGCCGTGCGGCTTAATGGTGATAGCAAGGTCTATGCCAGAAAAAAAATAAAGTAACCGATTGATTATACGAATCTTTTAATTTATACGCCGCTTTTTACCCGCAAAATTTTGCCATGGCACCCCTGCCGAGCCTGCAACTCTTTGCAAAATTAAGTCCTGATAATGTCAGCTGGAAAATTCTTTAGGGAACCGCAGCGTTAACCCCACCACACATTTGCAACAGCTTTCCTATTTGAGGTTCGACAGGATGAAAATTGCTCCCGTTGTACCCGGCGTTCAACCGACGTATTTGGCTCCCGGCAGCGTGGCTGAGGAGGATCAGCAGCCGGTTATTAACAGTGCTCCTCCGTCGGCAAGCGGTGCATCATCACATATGCCTGCTTCACCACTGGAAGACTCCATGGAAGAGGTCTCGTTGACTTTTGCTGAACACGTTGAAAGGAAAAGCAAGGCGCTCAATCAGCGGAAAGTAAAATTTGTGGCACAGCCCGGGAGCAGGGCAATGCAACATATTGAACGCATTGAAAAAATATACGAGCTGATAGAGTTGCTTGAGCATCCACAGTATGCGCAGCTGGAAACGCAGAATCAAAAAATGCAGACGCTGTTGCAGCGATCGCCTTCGCCCGAGCTCGATGACCTGCTGCAAGCTTCAGGAAATGACCCGGTCCGCTGTGACGTTTTGTTACGCCACGCGCTAATTCAGGCGCAACGGGTGCAAAATATCCCGCTGGTCGAGCGAACGCGGCAGAGTATCGAACAACTTCATGAGAAAAAGGGAGCAGAAGTCAGCGCAGGCTTAAATACTGCTCACGCCATCGCCAGTTTCAGTACCGATCCCACCCAGAAGCAGGCAATGCGTCAGCTCTATTACGAAACCATTGTTCATCTGCAATCAGGCAATGCGATGCTGGATGCGCTGCTCAACCGTTTTGGCAGCGTGCACTTCAATCAGGGGTTACGCACCTTACAGCGTGCGCTGTCGGATGACATTGCAGCGCGAAACTCCTCCATCCCGCGACGCGCGCTGCAAAAAATTATGGCCAGTCTGAAAGATGCCGGCCATATCAGCCAGACGTTAACGGCCAGCAAATTGTTACTTGCGCGGCTCTCCAGCACATTACCGGCGGTCGGCCTTAGCCCATTAGATCTCACCCGCCGTCTGCTCAATCTGAGTACAAACGGCGCTTATCTGCGCGACCTGCAAAATCTGACCCGCGATGTAGCCGGTCAGCATCCTCATCATCAGATCTTGTTTCTTGCCGGATTGGTGCCACTTGTCTGTCATTTACCTTTGGGATTGTGGCGGGATGATAGTAGCAAAAACCGCCAAATGGCGTTGAATCTGCTGCGCACAATGATTGGTGAATATGCGGCTCTTGAACCGCGTTTCGGGCTGACGAAAACCAGGACGGCTGAGTAAATGAGTTCGCTATTTGTCTGGCTGAATCGTCTCGCCATTAGTGCGATGCAGCGCTCGGAGGTCGTAGGGGCCACGATCGTTATGTCGATCGTGTTCATTATGATTATTCCTCTCCCCACCAGCATGATAGATGTGCTGATCGCCCTCAATATCTGCATTTCTTCACTGCTTATAGTGCTGGCGATGTATCTGCCAAAACCGCTGGCTTTCTCAACGTTTCCGTCGGTGCTGTTGTTAACAACCATGTTCCGACTGGCGCTATCAATCTCAACCACTCGTCAAATCTTGCTGCAACAGGATGCCGGGCACATTGTCGAAGCTTTCGGCAATTTTGTGGTAGGCGGAAACCTGGCGGTAGGCCTGGTGATCTTTTTGATTCTGACCGTCGTAAATTTCCTGGTGATCACCAAAGGCTCAGAGCGTGTGGCCGAAGTGGCCGCGCGTTTTACGCTTGATGCGATGCCAGGTAAACAGATGTCAATTGACAGTGACCTGCGCGCAGGATTGATTGAACCGCATCAGGCACGTCAGCGACGAGAAAATCTGGCTAAAGAGAGTCAGTTATTTGGCGCAATGGATGGCGCAATGAAGTTCGTAAAGGGTGATGCCATCGCCGGCCTTGTGATTGTCTTTATCAATATGCTTGGTGGTTTTGCTATCGGCGTGCTGCAAAATGGCATGCATGCTAGTGCCGCGATGCATATCTATTCAGTCCTGACTATCGGTGACGGATTAATTGCCCAAATCCCGGCACTGCTTATTTCCTTGACCGCCGGGATGATTATCACCCGTGTTTCCGCCGATGGTCAGCAGGTCGATGCCAATATTGGCCGGGAAATTGCCGAGCAGTTAACCAGCCAGCCAAAAGCCTGGATTATGTCAGCCGCTGGCATGTTCGGATTTGCGCTGCTGCCCGGTATGCCCACGATGGTCTTCATTACGATCAGTTTTGTGGCGCTCAGCAGCGGCCTGTTTCAATTGTGGCGCAGTAAGCAGAACGCAATTCGTCAGGAAGCCGATCAACGTTATGCGCAGCAGTTGGCACCGGAGGAAAATGGCCATCAGGATCTCAGACGCTTCAACCCGACCCGCGCTTATCTGTTGCAGTTCGGCCAGAGCAATCATAACAGTGAGGCGGCTGCAACTCTTATTCAGGCTATCCGTCGACTGCGTAACCGCCTGGTGTACCGCTTTGGTTTCACTCTGCCCGGTTTTGATATCGAGTTTTCACCCCTGCTGGCTGATGATGAATTTCGCTTTTGTGTCTATGAAATTCCGCTGGTTACTGCCACCTTTGGTGTTCCATATCTGGCGGTGAGAAAAAGAGTCGTTGATAGCTGGCACAGCGAACAGACTGATGACGATCACGCCCAACTGATACAGGGGATAGCGGAGAGGAATGAGACGCACTTATGCTGGCTACCGCCGGACCACCCTCTCCTGCAAAAGGACGAACAGCTCACCTGGAATGCCGGACAACTTATTATGGAGCGGATGGAGCAGGCTATCCATCAGAGTGCCGCGCAGTTCATTGGTTTGCAGGAGAGCAAATCCATCCTTAACTGGCTGGAAAGCGAACAACCCGAACTGGCACAAGAGCTGCAACGTATCATGCCGCTCTCCCGCTTTGCCGCCGTACTGCAACGGCTGGCTTCCGAGCGTATTTCTCTGCGTTCCGTGCGTACCATTGCAGAATCGCTAATCGAACATGGCCAACATGAACGTGACAGCGAAGCGTTGACCGATTTTGTCCGAATGGCGCTGAAAGAACACATCTGTCACCAGTATCTGCAACCCAACGGGTTAAATGTCTGGCTGCTGACGCCGGAAACGGAAGAGTTGCTCCGTAACTCCCTGCGCCAGGCGCAGAATGAAACCTTTTTCTCACTGACGCAGGAGTATGGCATCGGCCTGCTGCATCAGATGCGTGATGCCTTCCCCTCTTATGATACACCACGGGCGCTGATCCTGGTCGCTCAGGATTTACGCAGCCCGCTGAGGGGCCTACTGAAAGAAGAGTTCCACGCCGTGCCAGTTCTCTCTTTTGCCGAATTGAGCAGTACCAGTAATGTTGCCATCAATGTGCTGGGACGGATCGATTTACAACAGTCAATGTCAGCGCAGCAGGAAAATAAATCATGCATGAATTACGCGTACTGACCGGCCTGCACCGCGGTGCAGCGTTGCCTCTGTGTGGTGAACAATGGTGGATTGGTGCCGCTGAGGATGCCGATTTGGCGCTCTTCGACCCAGGCATAAAAGATCGCCACTGCCAGCTGATTAAAACGCCTCAGAGCTGGATGGTCAAAGCACTGGAAGGGCAGTTAAAGGATAATGAAGGGCAGCGCTGCGAGCAGTTGAACGATCTGCAACCCGGTACGGCTTTTGCTGTTGGTCATATCTGGCTCAGCATCGTTAACGCCGCTACGCACTGGCCGGAGGATAAAAGTGAACCAAGTCAGACAGCGGGATCTGCCCCTGATCCTGATGCGGCGTCGGCCGCGGAACAAACTGATGCAGGGCAACAGACGGCGGAAAAAAAACCGCTGCCGTTCTGGGCAAAGATGGCTTATCTGGCGCTGATACTGCTGCTGGTTATTATGCTGGGAAGCTGGATTCTGAATACCAGCATTGCCGCATCCTCTGCGCCCCCTGGACCGGGTAAACCACCGCTCATCAGCGCCGGATCAACGCGTCAAATTATTTCCAGGATGCTGCTGGATCGCGGGCTCAATAAACAGATTTCTCTGACCTCAGATAGCCAAAGTCTGACTCTGACCGGGCGGGTGACCGACGCCGATGCTCAGCGGTTGCAACGCATGATGAAAAGATTCTATCGCCATTATGACGTGCGGTTAGCAATTCATAACAACGTGAGCGCCGTCAGTGCCCAGCTGCCATTTAACATTGTGCAAATAACCAGTGGCGCTCACGCTAATATCGTCACCGATCGTGGTCAGCGTATGTTTATTGGAGATGAAGTTGATCAACTTCGTCTGGTGGCAATCAACAGCGACAGCATTGAGTTTAGCGGACGCGAAAACTTCAGGGTGAAATGGTAATGCACGCGTTCCACCATGATTTAACAGAGTGGTCAAAGCAGAACCAACAGCGGCTCGCCCGCTATGATCCAGTCAGACGGTACGGCAGGGTCACCGGCATCAATGGAATTCTTATAGAATGTAGCCTCCCGGGTGCGCGCATAGGAGATTTGTGCCGCATTGAGCGCAGTGGGGGCGGCAGCGTATTGTCTGAAATTGTGGGTTTCAGTCCACAAAAAATTTTACTCTCGGCGCTCGGCGCGCTGGACGGTATATCACAGGGTGCCCTCATTACACCGCTTTATTTACCGCACAGCATATGCGTCAGCGCTCGGCTGCTGGGTAGCGTACTTGATGGTTTTGGTCGTGCGCTGGAACCTGGCGGATGCAGCGCCTTCGCCGAGCCGGGTCTTCAGCGCAATACCTCGCCAGTACTGAGTGATGCCCCGCCCCCCACGGAGCGCCCGCGTATCGACACGCCTCTGCCAACCGGATTACGGGCAATTGATGGGCTGCTGACGATAGGGAATGGTCAGCGTGTAGGCATTTTTGCCGGCGCGGGTTGTGGTAAAACGACGCTGCTGGCAGAGTTGGCGCGGAACACTCCCTGCCATGTCATTGTCTTTGGCCTGATTGGCGAGCGCGGCCGTGAGCTGCGCGAATTTATCGATCATGAACTGGATGAGACTTTACGTAAACGTACCGTCCTGCTGTGTGCCACCTCCGATCGCAGCAGTATGGAGCGCGCCAGAGCCGCGTTTACCGCCACCGCCATTGCCGAGGCATTTCGCGCCGAAGGCAAAAGTGTGCTGCTGATCATCGATTCCTTAACCCGCTTTGCACGCGCCCAGCGCGAGATCGGTCTCGCCTTGGGTGAGCCGCCGGGACGCGGCGGGTTGCCGCCTTCCGTTTATACGCTTTTACCTCGCCTGGTCGAACGGGCCGGACAGACCCGGCAGGGTGCGATTACGGCTCTTTATTCGGTGTTAATCGAACAGGACTCCATGAATGATCCGGTAGCCGATGAAGTTCGTTCACTGATTGACGGACATATTGTGCTCAGTCGCCGCCTCGCCGAACGTAACCACTACCCTGCTATCGATATTCTGGCCAGCCTAAGTCGTACCATGAGCAATGTGGTTGACCAGGAACACTTGAGGCAGGCCGGAAGTATTCGCAGCCTGATGGCCGCCTACAAGCAGGTAGAGATGCTGATCCGACTGGGTGAATATCAACCCGGCCATGACAGCCTGACAGATGCTGCCGTCAATGCGAATGACGTGATTAATCACTTTCTTCGTCAGTCAATGCGCACTCCCGAGCCCTTAGAACAAGTCCTCACTCAACTTGCGGAGGTCAGTAATCATGCTCCTGAATGAAGATGATCAGCTCCCACAGGAGAGCCCAATGGAAAGCTTGCAACAGACGCTACGGATACTGATACCGATTCGCCGCCAGCGTTTTAATCGTGCGCAACGCCTGCAACGTCAGCAGCAAACTCAGCTGGCCGAGGCCGAGGCACAGCAGCAGGCTGAAGAGCGGAGGTTAACGCAGAATCAGCTGCACTATCAGCGTCAACGCGAACGCTTACAGCAGCAATCGTGCCGGGAAAAACTTACTGCTCAGGTCAACACTGAGCGGACCGCCTTACAGGCAGTTGGTCAGCAGCAGCAGCGGTGTCAACAGGCAGAGCATGCCTGCGGACACGCGGCTTCTGCGCTGGCGCAAGCATCACAATATGCACGTGAACAACAAAAAGCCCTGGAAAAACTGGAATATTTATCTGAACACCTGGAGGATGTGTGAGAAATACACCAAGGTATCCTGACCGGTTACCGTCCCCTCAACGTAAGGCTCAACCTGATGAGCACTATCGTAAGCAAGTACTTGCCCCTTATCTGCGCCAGCAGGAGAGCACAGCGTCGCTGATGGCGCCGGACTCACTGTTTTTTGCCAATACCACGGCGTATATGCCAAACAATGATCCGCCCACGGATGCGGCGCCTCCACCAGACTGGCATAGCCTTCATCAGGCGCTGCATGAACAGATAGCCAGCCATTCAGACGAAGACTGTGCTTTTACGCTTATGCTGCCGGAAGCGGGTGAAGTCGACGTCATGCTCACCCGGGGCCAACCAGTTGGTTGGGATATTGCGCTGCGTTTTTCGCCTCGTGTCTGGCAACACTGGCATCGTCGTGAAATACAATGTCGCCGTCAATTGAGTCTGTCTCTAGCCGCACCGGTGCGTCTGAAAATTGAACAGGGCTACACCTGATGCGTCAGATAAGGCCTCTAAACTTCCCCCATTTCAGCCACGCCAGTGCACGGTCGCAAAATCAGCTGACGAGCGGCTATTGCTTCCCTTTCACCTTAGGTGATGAAACTGGGACTCTCTCTCTCCTGAACGGTAACGCCTCCTCTTCGACCACGCTGACCCACTGGTGTTGTGGGCTAGGAAACTTTTCGTTGGGTGATGCAATGCCGCTACTCAATATGCTGTCGCTGTCGCCCCTGACCGCGCTGTCACCTGACGATGAGTGGCAGTCAATATTATTTAATCATTACCTGAGCCCGGAACTGGCGAGCCTGTTTGGCGAAATAAAACTCTGTAATACCCCGGAGCGGCATGCGTTACGCGCAAGACTCTCTGTCAGGCTGGGGGATCGCCATACGGAATGCTCACTGCAGCTCAGCCACGTAAGCCTGTCATACTGGCTAAAGCAACCGGGCTGGCAACCCCGTCGGTACGCGCTACCCCACTCGCTGACTTACAGCCAGCCGTTAGTGCTGGGCCGCATCACGCTGCATACGCCGCAGTTACAGGCGCTGCGAGTAGGCGATGTGCTGATTCCCCCGGTTAACTATTTTACGCCGGACGGTCAGGGCAGTCTGATCCTTGCAGGACAGCAGCTCTGGGGAACATTGCAGTTGCCGCACCACTTCGTGCTTAACCATATGGAGAGTACCGCTTTGAATCCTTATGATGCTGATGAAACTAATCCTGTATCCCTATCCGAACCGCTTCAATCCGAAGATAGTCCACACATCGCGCTGCTGCCGCTGTCACTGGAGGTGCGTTGTGGTCGCACCCGGCTGACGTTAGGGGAACTGCAACAGCTGCAGCTGGGTCGCATATTGACGCTGGATAACATGACGCCCGGCGAAGCCGGCTTATACCACGGCGACACCTTGATTGCTCGGGGTGAACTGGTGGATGTGGAGGGACAGCTTGGATTACAGCTCACCCAGTTGTTGTTGACATTAAAGCAGGTGGCTGAATGAGTACCGAACAATTTGACCCGATGACGTTTGCGCTGTTTCTTGGGGCCCTGTCACTGATTCCAATATTGATGATCGTCTGCACCTGTTTTTTAAAAATCTCTATGGTGCTGTTGATCACGCGCAATGCCATTGGAGTACAACAGGTTCCACCCAACATGGCTCTCTACGGCATTGCGCTGGCGGCAACACTTTTTGTGATGGCACCGGTGTTTAACCAGATGCAGCAGCAGTTCAGCCAGGCCCCCGCCGATTTGTCCAATATGGATAACCTGAAAACCAGTATCACCAATGGGGTCGCGCCGTTACAAAAATTTATGACTCACAACACCGATCCCGACATTCTAATCCATTTACAAGAGAACAGCGGAAAAATGTGGCCGAAGCCGATGTCAGACGACGTCAGCAAAGATAATCTGCTGCTGGTGATCCCGGCCTTCGTCCTGTCAGAATTACAGGCTGGGTTCAAAATCGGTTTTTTAATTTATATCCCGTTTATCGTTATCGATCTCATTGTCTCGAATGTACTCCTGGCGCTGGGTATGCAGATGGTGGCCCCAATGACGCTTTCCTTGCCTTTAAAGATGCTGCTCTTTGTGCTGATTAATGGCTGGACCCGCCTGCTGGATGGTCTGTTTTACAGTTATCTTTAAGGCGCAAGCATGGAAATAATGAATTTGTTTAAGCAGGCGATGTTGCTCGTGGTTCTGCTCTCAGCACCACCTTTGCTGGTCGCGGTGATTGTCGGGGTGTTAGTGTCTCTGCTGCAGGCGGTAATGCAGCTTCAGGATCAGACGCTGCCGTTCGCGATTAAACTTGTCGCAGTGGGTATCGCACTGGCGCTGAGTGGACGCTGGATTGGCGTTGAGCTGCTTGAGCTGGCCCAGCAGGCTTTCGCCATGATCCCTCAAACCGGAGCTTAGCGATGGCAATCGACATCATCCACACTCTCTATCAGTACCTGTTCGCCCTGACGCTGAGTGCTGCACGTCTTTATCCCTGTTTGATCCTGGTACCGGTATTTTCATTTAATATTCTTCAGGGCATGGTACGAACCGGGGTCGTGTTGGCGCTGGCAATAGTACCGACGCTGGGTTTACAGGCACAGTTGGCGCTACAGATGCCAGACTGGCCGCAGCTAATTGCGCTGATACTGAAGGAGGTAGTGATTGGGATCCTGCTGGGAATAGTCATGAGCATGCCGTTCTGGCTGTTTCAGTCCGTGGGCGCGCTGTTCGATAACCAGCGTGGCGCCTTAATTGGTGGTCAGTTGAATCCGGCTCTGGGAAGCGATGTGACCCCGCTGGGTCTTCTTCTGCAACAGACACTTATCCTGCTGCTTATGCTTAGCCTTGGTTTAAGCGGCGTCACGCAGATTATCTGGGACAGCTATCGTATCTGGCCAGTCATGCAGTGGTTGCCGTTGCCGCATCAACAGGGATTTGAGCAATATCTTGCCCTGCTGACCGACACTTTCAGTCATATCATTATTTACGCCGGGCCGCTGGTGGCACTGCTGCTGATGATGGATTTCAGTATTGCTATCCTCAGCCTCTACAGCCCTCAGCTTCAGGCATTTGTTCTGTCTGTTCCGGCAAAATGTCTTCTCGGCCTCCTGTTTTTTGTGCTTTATATCCCCACGCTGAGTGCCTTGGGTGAAGAACGTTTAGGCCTGTTGCGCGATCTAAATAAGCTAATGCCACTTTTGCTGGGAGGACACTAGCATGTCCGAAAAAACCGAAAAACCCACGGAGAAAAAACTTCAGGATGCGCGCCGAAAAGGTCAGGTTCCGCAGAGCCAGGATGTACCCAAGCTACTGATTTGTGCCGGGGTGGTGGAAACCGTACTGGCACTGGACGATGTTGGCATGCAAAAGCTTCAGGCACTCATGATGTTGCCGCTTGCGCGCCTGAATCAGCCTTTTGAGCAGGCTCTGAACGAGGTGGCTGGTAGCGCGCTGCTGTTAGTCACGACATTTTTTGGTATTACGGTGGCGGTAGCAGCACTGCTGCGTATTATCGGTGGCTGGATCCAGTACGGGCCTCTTTTTGCGCCGGAAACACTTAAGCCTGACTTTAGCCGCCTTAACCCCATGAATCAGTTCAAACAGATGTTTTCGGTTAAAAAACTAACCGATATGCTGAACAACATCCTGAAAGCGGCGGCTATCTGTACCATTTTCTATCTGGTGCTCAATCCGGATCTCGATGCATTATCCCGTCTGGCGTATGGGGACCTTGATAGTTTCTGGCCAGCCGTGGAGGTCATGCTTACGCGCGTTTCACGTCAGACCCTGCTAACGCTTTTGATACTGACGCTGCTGGACTTTGGTCTGCAAAAATATTTTTTCCTTAAGCAGCAGCGCATGAGTCATCAGGATATCCGCGATGAGTATAAGCAGTCAGAGGGCGATCCGCATATGAAAGGTCATCGACATGCAGTCGCACAGGAGTTGCTGAATGCCCCTGCCCCTCCAGTGAAGCGAGAACCGCTTGAGAATGCCGATCTGCTACTAGTGAATCCCACCCATTATGCCGTAGCACTCTACTACCGCCCAGCGTTAACCCCATTACCCCGCATTGTCTGTAAAGGTGAAGACAATGAGGCAAAGACGTTGATTGCGCGGGCGCATAAGGCCAACATCCCGGTGATCCGCTTTGTATGGCTGGCGCGGACGCTTTATCAATCCGAGGAAGGCCAGTTAATACCAAGACATACGTTACAGGCAGTCGCGCAGGTTTACCGGGTGCTGCGTGAGCTTGATGATCAGGTTATTGAAGAGGTTATTAAACTGGAGGCAGATTAAGGGAACTTATACGGGGCACACACCACTTAAAACGCATCATGTGTTGGGTAGGTTGAAAGGCTGACGAGTACCCGACTGCCAAAATTAGTGTGCCAGGAAGATAGTCTGTGAAAATGATAATGACTGCCGCCCCTCATCCTGACGATGTGAGTGAAATTCGTAATAAACTGCGGGCTTATAATGCGCAGCATGTGGATCTGGAATTAATAAAAGAGATCGCACTGTTTATTAAAAACGATGAAGGCAACAAGGTTGCAGGATTGCTCGCGATTACCTGGGGAAACTGGATGCATATTCATTCTTTATGGGTCGATGAGACACTGCGCCGAACAGGGCATGGTTCAAGAATGCTGCAGGCCGCAGAACAGGAAGCGTTAGTCCGTGGCTGTCAGCGCGTTTGCGTCGACACTTTCAGTTTTCAGGCGCGGGAATTTTATGAAAAGCAGGGGTATCGACTGCAAATGACGCTAGAGCAGATTCCCCTTCATCATCGACAACACTATTTGGTTAAATATCTGGAACCTTCAGTTAGTGCGTTTTCGACAATAAATAATAAGGATTGATAGGAGCGTTATATTTAGCAAACACAAAGACCCTATACATGCCGTGGCGAATCAGCACCTGAGTGGGAGTAATGATGTCTGGAAAAAGAAAGTGGGTTATCACCAGCGCTCAGTGGCAGAAACGGCGATGTTCCGGCTCAAAACCCTGCTGGGCGTTCATCTGAGTCTGCGTGATTATGATGCTCAGGTGGGTGAGGCGATGGCGATGGTCAAAGCGCTGAACCGGATGACGTTGTTGGGCATGCCACACAGCATGAGGATCGCATAACAGGTGTAGCAGCGGGAGCCATCCTGTCGGATAACTCTGATTTATTCAACAAAGCCAATTTTTATCTATTTTGGAGTTAATAGTAATGATAGCACTGTACAGGTTTTTTTCTGATTTTTTAATTTATCTCATATTTTTCTCTTGGTTTCCATTTGTATCCATCCATCTCACCAAAAAATGGGGAGGAGAAACAGGAGAGTTACTTTCCTGCATTGCAGTATTAGGGGTTGTGATAAGTCTTTATACAGCACACTTATCCGATCGTTTCGATAAAAAAAAGTAATGAATGTGATATATTTAGTTAAAATCCTTTCGTCACTCCTCTTTATTATATCTTTTCTATATTCAATGCCTGTTCTGTATTTGTTGGCTTTCAGTCTGCTTTCATGGTCATTTACAGTTTACTTTTATTTGAGTAGGGCAATTATAAGTGATGTAATTGCCGCTAACAAATGGAAAGCCACTTTCTCTAATATACAAGTCATATTTAATTTAGCGTTCGTAGTAGGACCTATTTTAGGTGGGATGGTGGACGATAACGGCACTTTACATGCATTTATAATGATGTCAATCCTCCTCTTAAATATAGTAGCCCATAATGCAATTACTCCCAGTCTTGAGTCTAAAAAAAATAGGGGGGGATATAAAATCAGTGAATTTATTTATCCTTTAAAAGATTTGAGTTTGTCTATTTTTTTAATCGGAACTATTTTTGTTGCAATATCTTTTATGCAGCTTGATTTGCTATTACCAATAACTATCCAAGAAAGAATTAAAGTTAATGATTTAAATTTCCTAAATTTTCATGTTACTCCTTTATTGATATACACTTTATGTCTGGCAACTAATGGTCTGTTAACTATAACTTTTGCAAAGTCATTTTCTCGCTTGTCTGAAAAGTATACAATGAAATTTGCATTCGTTACTTCTGGGCTTTTTTATGGGGTAAGTATGCTCATCTTTGCTGTTGCTTCAAGGCCGTCAGGATTTTTTTTAGGGATTTTCATTCTCACGATAGGTGAGCTACTTGTGGTAAGCTTACATGATACATATGTTGCTACCATCAGTCCTGAAGGAATGCGTAGCAGCTATTTTTCTATCGCCAGTTCACGTTTTGCGTTAAGCCGTGTTGTAGCACCACAAATGATCATGATTGCAGCGAGCATCGGAAAAACATCAACTTTCATTCTTATCGGCATTATTGCTATGTGCAGCTCTCTTATTTTTAGTTATCTTTTTAGTATTCCAATCAAGAATAAAGAGTGGTAGTTTATTATTTGTAATAAAGATGATGCGCGCCGAAGTTTATTCAATACTGAAATGGCTTTGTTGAATAAATCAGAGTTATCCGACAGGATGGCTCCCGCTGCTACACCTGTTATGCGATCCTCATGCTGTGTGGCATGCCCAACAACGTCATCCGGTTCAGCGCTTTGACCATCGCCATCGCCTCACCCACCTGAGCATCATAATCACGCAGACTCAGATGAACGCCCAGCAGGGTTTTGAGCCGGAACATCGCCGTTTCTGCCACTGAGCGCTGGTGATAACCCACTTTCTTTTTCCAGACATCATTACTTCCACTCAGGTGCTGATTCGCCACGGCATGGTTACGTTCATGATACTTGCCCGCCCAGTATTGCGCTCCGCTTCGCGGCGGGATAAGGGGGCTGCTTTTTTTCCTCAGCAACGCATCATGGCAGTAACGTGTGTCGTAAGCGCCGTCTGCCGAGGCGACCCTGATTTCCCGGTGGGTCTGGTTCATCAGACCCGGCAGAGCCTGCGCATCCGTCGTGCCGCTGAGTGATAAATCGGCGCAGATAATCTCATGCGTCGCACTGTCTACGGCCAGATGAAGCCTGCGCCATACTCTGCGCCTGTCGGCCCCGTGCTGCCTGACTTTCCATTCACCTTCGCCGAAGACTTTCAGGCCTGTACTGTCGATAACGAGGTGCGAGATTTCACCACGGGTTGGCGTTTTTATGCTGATGTTGACGCTCTTCGCCCGTTTGCTGACCAGAGAGTAGTCCGGGCAGCGTAGCTGCAAAGTCATCAGCGTAAAAATCGAATCAACAAAGCCCTGCAATGCCCGGAGCGGCAGGCTGAGCACGCGCTTCATCATCAGGACCGTGGTGATAGCCATATCGGTGTAGTAACGCGGTCGTCCACGACCTTCAGGCTGTGCGCTGTCAGTCCATGCCGTAATGGCAGACTCATCAAGGCAGACCGTCAGCGAACCGCGCTGCCTGAGCACTTTGTTGTAGGATGACCAGTTGGTGATTTTAAACTTTTGCTTTGCCATGAGGAACCTGATGCTGAAACGTCTTTAATGATCAGAGCCGCCCATCTCCCGAAAGTTCGATTTATTCAACAAAGCCTGGCGCAGGCCATGAATCACGGTAATCTGACGATGTCCCAGACCAGCGATATTCCCTACCATGCTCTCAACGATTCCTACGAGCAATACCTACGTCTCTCCACTCTGAAGGCCGCATGTGACTGTATTGGCGACGGAATTAAGACGCTTCCAGTTTTCCCGTATTATTCACTGGAGTTGGGGGAACTGTATGGCGCTGTCGATGGGCAAAAATTCAGCGTCGAACGCCCGACGATCAAAGCCCGGGCATCAAAAAAATATTTTGGACTTGGGAAGGGCGTGGTGGCCTACACTCTGCTGTGCAACCATATTCCACTAAATGGTTATCTCATCGGCGCCCATGAGTATGAAGCACATCACGTTTTCGATATCTGCTACAGGAATACCAGCGGGATTGTACCAACGGCGATAACCGGTGACATGCACAGTATTAACCGGGCCAATTTTGCCATTCTTCACTGGTTTGGGCTGCGTTTCGAACCCCGCTTTACCTCAACAGAGGACATGCTGAAAGAGCTATACTGTGCGGGCGATCAGGAGCGTTATAAAAAATGTCTTATCCAGCCTTTAGGTCAAATAAATGAGCAAGTTATCATTGATGAAAACCACATCTGGACCAGATTGTCGCCACGCTGGGGATGAAAGAAATAACTCAGGGTGCCCTGATCCGAAAATTGTGTACCTATTCAGCGGAAAACTCGACAAGGCAGGCCCTGTTTGAATTTGATAAACTGATCCGCAGTCTTTACATCCTCCGGTATCTTCGTAACCCGCAGGTGACCAGAAACAGCCACCGGTCTCAAAATCGCATTGAATCCTGGCATCAGCTTCGTTCAGCAATCGCGCAGATTGGTGGTAAAAAAGAGCTGACCGGACAGAATGATATTGAACTGGAGATCAGTAATCAGTGCGGGCGGCTGCTCAGCATCATTATTATTTATTATAACTCAGCCCTGCTGTCACGGTTGCTGCAGAAGTATGAAGAGTTTGTAACACCCTGGGCCTTGCTCTTCTCAAACGAATGTCCCCCGTAGCCTGGCAGCATATTTTTCTGAATGGGCATTACACCTTTATCAGTGAAGGGAAAGAACTCGATCTGGACGCCATTATTGAGGGGCTGACGTTGTCATAAGCCGTATGGCAAGTCCGCAAAATTTTGGCGGCTTCCCGCTTACAACCCCTACATGTATTGACGCGCAATGATGATCGGCCTGACGCGCAATAAATGCACTTTCCCAAACCACATTCTGTGAGAATGAAATCCCGTTTCAAATCATTTTATCTGAGAATGAAATCACATTAGCTGATTCCGAACCACATTCCTGATTCGCCCGCGCACCCTCCCTGAGAATAAGCAAAGCACCAGAAAAACGGCCGGTTTTCTGATGGTTACAGATTGGCACAATTTCTACCTTAATTGCTGTAAGAAAACTCATTGTGGAAATCAACGCAAGATTGCCCTGTGCCATTTATCTTTTCTTTCTGGTTGTGTTGATGTTGTTTTTGATGCAAAATCACATCAAAATGTAAATCTCGTGAGGAATGATTATGAGAACGACAGTCACAATTGATGATGTGCTGTATGCGCAGGCGCTGGAAATGGCCGATCCCGGTATGGATAAGGCTGATATTTTCCGGGAGGCAGTGAAAACGTTTGTTCGGGTACAGGCAGCAAAAAGGCTTGCTTCGCTCGGTGGTTCATCGCCTGAAATGCAGATGAGCCCTCGCCGTCGCGAGGAGCCATCCGCATAATGACTATTTTGGTTGATACGTCTGTCTGGGTTGACCATTTCAGAAATCGAAATGACGGGTTGATTCAGTTGCTGAGTCGGGATCTGGTTCTGATTCACCCGATGATACTGGCAGAAATAGCCTGTGGAACCCCACCGGCTCCAAGACTGCGAACGCTTGGCGATCTGGGTCTGTTGCCACAGAGCCATCAGGCCAATATTACTGAAGTGATGGCATTTATTGAAAACGAAAAGCTGTACGGGCTTGGATGTGGACTGGTTGATCTTACGCTACTGGCCTCGACCCTGATAACACCAGGAGCGAGGCTCTGGACGCTGGATAAGCGACTTGAGGCGCTGGCTCAACGCCTTAATGCGAATTATCAGCCGATTCATTGACCGAATTTTAACCGCCGTGGAAACCACCAGAAAACAGTCCTATTTTTTGGTGGTCTGCTTATTCTCAGGGAGGATGCGTGAGCGTCTCACTAATGTGGTTCAGAATCAGCTAATGTGATTTCATTCTCAGATAAAATGATTTGAAACGGGATTTCATTCTCACAGAATGTGGTTTGGGAAAGTGCATTTATTGCGCGTCAGGCCGATCATCATTGCGCGTCACTACAATTAGGCAGAAAGCCAGCGTTAGACGATGTGCAAAAAGGTAAAGTCATTAATGCACTTTTAGCCGGCACGTCAGTATCGGCTGTTTCCAGGACACTGTTGCAAAGTTCGCGATGAGGTCCTTTTTTCTGATTGAAAGGCCTTACATGTCAGAGACCCTGCTCACCAGACGCATTTCGCCCAGGGGATCGCCGTAATAAAATGCTGAGGCCTGACCTTTGCGTAGTGCTCGCATCACCTCAATACCTTTAATTGTGGCGTAAGCCGTCTTCATGGATTTAAATCCCAGCGTGGCGCCGATTATCCTTTTCAGCTTGCCATCGTCGCATTCAATGACGTTATTACGGTACTTAATCTGGCGGTGTTCAACGTCAGGCGGACATCGACCTTCGCGTTTGAGCAACGCAAGCGCACGGCCATAGGTGGGCGCTTTATCCGTGTTGATGAATCGCGGGAACTGCCTCTTTTCACTTTGTTGAATATTTTACCCAGGAACCGGTAGGCGGCTTTGCTGTTACGCCGCGGTGAAAGGTAAAAATCGACAGTGCGGCCCCTGTTGTCAACGGCCCGGTAAAGATAAGCCCAGCGGCCATTGACCTTTACATAGGTTTCGTCAATGTGCCACGGGCAAAGATTCGGAAGGATTACGCCAGTACCAGCGTAATCGCTTCTCCATTTCAGGCGCATAACGCTGAACCCAGCGGTAAATCGTGGAATGATCGACATTCACGCCGCGTTCAGCCAGCATCTCCTGCAGTTCACGGTAGCTGATGCCGTATTTGCAGTACCAGCGAACTGCCCACAGGATGATGTCTCTCTGAAAATGCCGGCCTTTAAATGGGTTCATGTGCTGCTCCGTCAGCAAATGGGGGCGATAAGTTTATCACCATCGACTATTTGCAACAGTGCCATTTTGTGACGTACAGCAGGTTCCGTATCAGGTTATGTATAGGGAATGAATAAACATCCAGGATGGGGAAAACGTTGAATCAGCACGGGTGAGCCAGCCACAAAATCATTCCTGTCGAGGCTCGCAGAAAAGTGCTGTTTTAAAAATGAGTTTTGTTACGTTAAGCCCCCTGTTCTTTTATCATGCTTAAGGCTGGACAGCTTTGATAGCTCTGTTGCTTTGACCAGAACCGGCCCTGTCAGCTGCTGGCAATTAAAGGAAATGCTATTCGGGGAATTTCAGATTGAAATTTTCTTTCTTTATTCAAAAAAAACATAAGCTTAAAGCATTTTTTTTTGCGGGAATCCTCTTCTGAATTTCCCGCAACTGGCAGTAAGTCATGCGTCTTTTTCATTCACAACCATACGCGCAATGACGCTTCTGACAGCGGCATCAAGTTCAGCCTGACAGGCTGCAGAAAGGCGCGAGAATTCATAAGTAACTACCCGTTTATCTGAATCCGTTTTCTTTCTGGCAAACTGCTTTTTATCAGCAAATTCAGCCAGTTTTTCAGTCACGACTTTTTTGCCGGCCGATCCTTTTTTGGGCTCTGCGCTTTCAGCGCGAAAATAACTGACTATCTTTGTTTTATAGGTGGGATCAGCCCTGTCGTGATGCACGTCACTTTCGATACGAGCACGGACGCGGCCAGTTAACTCCTCCGTGCTGATGCCTCTCGCCCGGGCTCTCTCAGTCACCTCAAGCAGAATCTGATAGTCACTGATGGAGAGTTCACTGACCGAAGGAAACACTGCAATGATCTCTTCAGGAACTGCAGCCGCCTGAAACGCCCGGGTGACTTTAGCCGCAGAAAGACCTTCTGCGGCGGCAATATCTGACTGATTCATATCCGCAGGATACATCAGCTTTAATCGTTTACCGAGTTCACGCAGCGTGTGCTCTCTGGCAGTCTGAATGTCAGCGGCCAGCTGTCTGGCATCAGAAAGAGATAACGCATCACGCGTCACCAGCACTTCAAAGGCGGTCCCGTTGTAAAGGCAGGCCGCCCGACGGCGTGAACCATCAAGAATCTCTGTACGTCCGTCTACCTCCCGGCCAATAGCGGGAAAGAACTGCTGCAGTCTGATGGTACGGGAAATATCACTGACCGATTCCTGCGTCAGAAAGGCCTGATCACGACCATTAACGGCTGCGTCTACAAAAGTCTGTGCTTCAATATCATCATGCAGAAACTTTGTCAGAACAAAACGGGCCTGAGCGCCAGACTTCAGGGTGAACACCCGCTCGCTGTCAGACTCACTCATCATTTTCGAAAAACTTGAGTTACCCAGCTGCCGACCCAGTTTCACCATTTCTTTCTTCATTTCACACCCCTGATGAACTCAATCCTTTTAAATACAGCCTGAGTAAAGCGTTCTGCTTCCCGTTTGGCCTTTTTTAACGCCTCAGCACTGCCCGGATAAGAGCCGGGATCGGCGCTGATGATGGTATCAAAGCTCTCTCCACAACGTTCAAAGCCATCCAGCCGTGGCAGTGCCGCATCAAGAATGTAAGACGTGAACACATCGCGGGCCAGACCATGTGTCATCTCATGGTCACGTTTTGAGGTCATTTTCGACATAAAACCGATATTCCCTTTTATACGCGGCGCAATTCCCTCTTCCTCAAGCTGCTCAATCATTTCAGGCAGTCGGGTGAGATATTTCAGAGTTGAGTGAAAATCCACCTGTGCCGGCGGCGTGGGTGTGAGCAGTAAATCGCTTGCTGCGAGAGCATTCTGCATGAAGGCATCAAGGTGAGGACCGGTATCAATAAAGATAAAATCATAATCCCCGCCAACACGGTCAATGATAGTGCGGCGCAGAACCTCTGAGGGTAACTTGTCCGGCAGGTGTTCTCTGACAAGATCATTCCACTGACTGGCAATGAAACCATCGTCTATGGAAGCTGGGATTACATCCACACCAGGAATGATTGTGGGTTTGATAATGTCTTCACGGAGCTGCTCAGCGTCAAGATCGTTAAGCATTGCCTGTGCAGCCGTCTCCATTATGGAGCCAATGCTGTTTTGCTGGCTGAGAAACATGGTGCTGGAGGCCTGGGGATCAAGATCAACTACCAGAACACGAAGATCATGCTGCAGGAGGTCCTGATGAACACGTAAACCATGTGCAAGCGTCACCGTGCTCACGGTTTTCGACACGCCGCCCTTCAGATTCACAACAAAGATTACAAAAGGGCCCTCCCCTACGTGCAGATCACGGTATTTAGGCACCTTGCGGTGAGCGTAAATATCAACAACGTCTTTGATTGTCAGCGCATAGTGGCGGGTATTACCGGCATCTTTTCTGCCGAAGACATGTCCCTGCGCTTCCATTTCTTCGATCGCCTGCTCAACTGCACGCCGACTGAGTTTAGGCAGGTTCGCCACAGAGTTACGTGTGAATGTCTGGTAGTACTGATCCAGACCAAACTCA
Organism: Pantoea sp. paga; assembly: GCF_007558755.1. Classification (NCBI taxonomy): domain Bacteria; kingdom Pseudomonadati; phylum Pseudomonadota; class Gammaproteobacteria; order Enterobacterales; family Erwiniaceae; genus Pantoea; species Pantoea sp. paga. Next base: position 5,828 of record NZ_VLTF01000015.1, on the reverse strand, counting down.
TTTCTTCTGAGGGATATATCGTCGCTCATACTGCGCAACATTGCGCTGGCCCTGCGTGCAGTCTCGTCCACGCCACCATAATGACTTTTCATTTAACTGTCCCGTTGTCAATTTTTATGTTGATTGTACATATCAGAAACGTCAGAGCAATATTTTTCGAAAAGACATGAATTTATTGTACATGAGCAAAAAATATTGCTCACAGTATCACGTCTTCACTGGCAAAAGTGATGTCACTGTCAGTGAATGAATCACAGTCTCAGCATGAGAAATGCACTGAAATTCAGAAGGGTTTACCCCACACCTTAAAACACTCAAGCACCTGTTTTTATTTAGATTTATTATTTTATTTCAGGCTGAAATTCCCTCTACTTCAGCGATAATCAGCAATGTCTTTCAGTTACTCTGCAGGTGATGCCTGTACAGTTTCAGAAGTTTTAATGGTCATTCATGCATGCTTCAGTAAATTTGGCGGAGGCACAATTTTAATTAAAACTGAGTACAGTCATTTCAGCTAAGAAGATGAAAAACCTCCTTTACTCAACCTCTTAGACAATACACGTCTGCCATAGGAGACTTACAACCCAGAGCATCTACAGTTAAGCAACAGATGGTATGTGCTGGCGGAATAGGGTTGTCATGAAAGAGAATGTGCGCTGGCAGGATCTCATTTACCCAAAGGAAAATGTGTGCTGGCAGGTATTAGAAAGTACGGGACTTAAACATATGTGCTGGCGGTTCTGCTTACAGGCATTCCCTCTAAAAGCCGTCTATAACGGGCTATATAGAGCAACTGACTGAAAAGGTGGATGCCCATTTACTTTGCAGAAGCAAAGAGATGCAGGCTGACAGGCTATTTTCTTCTATTTGGATACAGAAATGTGTGCTGGAGGGATACGAGCTCAGGTAAAACTAAAAATGTGCCATGGCCGGTTAAGCCCGTCCGAAAGTCACGATCATGTGTGCTGGCGGGAAACTGAGCTTCAGGGACTTCAGAAAAGTGTGTGCTGGCAGGATAGGTTTTCCTGAATGACTCATAATTATGTGCGTTAGCGGGAGATTAATGTGTGCTGGAGGGAAGCAGCTGTTCTTAAAATACCCGATAGTGTGTGCTGACGGGCTGCTGTTCAGAGTCAGAGCCCTTAATATGTGTCCTGGCAGGTTTCCGGAACAATGCATTACCTGAGCATGTGCGCTGGCGGGATAGCATAATTGCTTTTCTGAAGTGGAGGGCTGTCTAAGGCCCCCTATAGCACACATTCAGATGTCAGCCGGTTTAAGTTTTGGATTACGCTTATGAATAATAACGAAATTTTCTCGCGCTTTACGAACCAGTGAGAATTCCAAGTAACCTATCTTTTGTAACTGCTCAAGCGCTTTTTTGATTGTGCGGTTTTGCTCGCTTACAGAACTGCTGAGAGAGAGACGTTCACGTAAACGTGAAAAGCTTACCGGAATAGGATTGGCTGGAAGGCTTTCAATGAAAGTGTAAATAGCCTGAGCCGCTTCCTTCTTGGGTAGTGCTTTGATTGCATGTTGCTGAAGAAGGACTCTGTAGTCCAGCTGAAACAGTTCCCAGAGTTTTTCATCCGCTTCAAGCTGGACGATATCTTTTTCAGCATCAAAGTAGCCTGTTTTCAAAAGCCCTGTCTGATAACTTCCCTTAGCATCACGTCCACGTTTGAAAGAGATTGATTTATTACGTAATTTCCCCAAAGACTCATGGATCGAAAGGCGCAGCCTGCCGTCTATACGTTTAGCAGAAAAGCCACACCCTTTAGCAAACTCAGTGAATTTCAGTTCAATTTTATTCGATGTCAGTCCGTGTCGGCTGAAAGCATAGATAACTCCTATCCACACTTTGAAGTCACTATCCATATCGAGTCGCGGACCTGAAATATTGATATGATCGTAACCTTCAGCCCGGGCAATCTCCAGCTGTGAAAACAATTCCGAAGCATCAACAATATTGTTTTCACCCTGTGATTTTGTGGGTTTAGGCACGAAAACACCAAGGCGCATAAGTGCCACTGGCTGAACAGTATTGTTAGAATTAACTGTGAGCTGTTTTTCTTTACTGACCATGTCACTATAAAGTGCATCGCCAATGAATGACTTATCTGTCATATAGTTATCTCAACTCTGCGTAACAGGATCTTCCTGTTACTAAAAATGGCTTATATCCCAACAGCACACACACTATATCCCAACAGCACACATTACCAGCCCACCAGCACACACGATTTTCCCGTCAGAACACATGTTTATCCCGCCACCACACATCATAAAAGTGCTTCAGGCCTTATGTGGCAGGGCCTAAGAGACAGCGGGATCTTTTAGGAACTATAAGGATCTAAATTGGTAAGTTATTGGATCGAGCCTGTGCAAATGTGGATAAACGATCTTCTTTGCTAACGCGCCTGCGGCTTGTTCAACTGGCGGCGCGCACACAAAGAATTTGTGTGTGCGCCGCCAGTTACCGGTAAAATCTTGCAGCTGCTCCATACAGTCTCTCATTTAACGAATTTCCATACGTGTGCCGGAACGCGATCAAACAACTTTCCCACCGTCAATTCAGCCTTACGATGATCGTATGCTGAGTTAATTGCGAACTCTTCTTTCGAGTCACCTTTGTATTTCAGGTGCTCATATACAGTCTCCAGCGTATCAATCGAACGACAACGTCTGAATCGCATCAACCAATCTGTTTTTGTCATTTCTTCCTTATGTCAGCTCTGAACTACAGGCGGGCTTTTACAGGACTGCATAGTTCTGGTACTCATCATATATTTTATACGCTCAGGTGCAGATTCCTGCGACGGGTCCCTGTATGAATTTACCAGTGTGCTTTTAGCAGAATCGCTTGAAAATCGATCACTACGTGTAGCGGCTTGCAATCGAAAACGACCGTGCTCGCAATCAGCACACTTTTCGGCTCAGATTAACTGCGACTGACGCAGCCCTCTGGCTCACATTAGTTGCGAGCGAGCTTGCATTCAACTGCGTCTGCTTGCATTACATCGCTGGCAACTCACATTAGCTGCGAGTGAAAATGAGCGGGGCAGATCGGCAAATCCGCCGCGAGCATTTCGTCGCGCAGTGTGTCCATGTCAGTGGTGTGCTTCCCACTCGACGCATTCGCCGGTTTTGAGTCTGTCTTTGGAACCCAAGAGCCCTTGCGACCACACATAGGATCCGATTAATTCATCCGGGACACCTGATAGCGCTATGAATCCTCTACAATCTATTCAACACAACATTACAACTCCCCCAATCAGTGGCGGTCAGCCATTAGACGCGGTGGGCCCTCAGGCCCAGCAATCCCATCCTGAAAGTATTTCACTTTCTCAATTGAGCGACAGCGCTCACCAAGCTCTCAACGCTCTAGCAAGCTCCTCAGCTAGTGCCGAACACCAAAGCATTGCATCATTGGTACTCAACGCTCTGCTGGATGGCACACTTCAATTTCAACCCAGTAACGACATGCAAGTAATCTATCAAGCGCCAATCTGTCTGCCAGATGATACCGATACCGTAAGAGCCGACCACTTGATTAATAACGAGCTGACGGTTCAGGCCCGATTAAATGATCAATCGAAGTACGACATCGTCTGCGTCAGCGCACATTTGCATGGCTCTTCGAAAGCCATATCCTTCGACGTACCCAGCCCCCCGCCCGCACATGGTTCAGCATCTTCTGTCTTGAGTGAACGGACCCATCTAGGTATGAGTCGCGTTCTCTCACAAGATGCAGTAGACAGCAGTAGCCTGGAAACTCCGTTACTGAGCTCGCCAGACCATTCTCGTCCGCCATCACAGCCAAAGCCCGTGCATGTCGGGTCGGTCCGCTGGAACTCAGGCAGCCTTGTTTCCGATAACCCGGTAGTGCAGGCCCTGCTATCGTTCGCGCGGGGCGACAAGGCATTTCCACGACATCTCGCACGCATTACTGACAAAGCCCAGCTGCAAATGCGGCCATGTCGGGATATTGAGCAAGAACTTGAGAAATTCAAAGGTGCCTTCACGGTGGAGAAGGCGCAACTGATGTCCGGTGCCAACTCCTCGGAGCGGGTAGATGAGGACGTCAACGCAGACATCCATATCCCCTTATTGCTCAAGGCTATTGAGCGGGGGGTTGCGGCATTTGGCCCAGGCGCATTGATTGAGGAGGCGGATGGCGGCCGGATAAGTGCGAAAGCGTTTCTCTCCTCATTGGCTCCCACGATCACGTCCAATGACAATTTCCTCTCAGCGTTCGTCACCGAGAAGCTCAATAGGGACGAAGATCTCCGGGTTCGCCTAGGCGCGCAGGAATTGTTGCATGTAGCCACCAAGAAGGAGTTCCAGCTCGGCGGTCTAGCCGGCAGCATCGGGGTCAGCAGCATACTCGGCTCGGCATGGGAGCTTGGCGCTTCTGAGCTGTTGAAAAATGCCATCTTCGGCAAAAATTTCTCACCGAGCCAATATGCCCTGCAATTGGCTGGAATCGATTCAGTGCCTCCTTTGATTATCGAGTCCATGGACACCATGTGCGTACTTGCCATCATCAAGGGCATGAAAGGTGAGGAGTGGTCCATGAGCGATCTACTTCCCAAGGCGTTGAAGGCCGGTGCCATTTCCTCGGTGGTGTCATTCCCCAATAATGTTTTGCAGTATGCAGGTTTCAAATCCAGAGTCGGCGATCTTGCGGCAAACTCAGTGACAACTGAAGGGGCCATCTTTGGCGCCGCCTCCGGTATTCCACCCGAGGTAAAGGAAAGTGAAGAGCTGATGCGTGCTGGCTTATTCCAGAGCATGAAGGACGGCGTGATGGCTCATCCAGGCGAGGGGGTGGACACCAAAAAGACGATTGAGCGGATGACGCGCCATGCGCTGGATATCGCTCCGGGCGAAAGCACCGCTGTCAAGTCCATGGGGCTGGCATCGATTGTCGGGATGATTCCACTGATTGCCAGCAACAAGGCAACCGGGCTGCTGTCGGAACAAATACTGCGTATTTTCCGGAGCGCCGTCTTCAATCCAATCGAAGCCATCGCTCTGAACGCGTTGGCGCTTGGCGGGCGTGTCAACGTTCCCGGGCTATTTGATTCCGACAATGCCAAGCATGCACGCGTGGTACAAACCATCCTTGCGCGGGCCAGCCAGCACATGGAAGCTGGAAACCGTGACATTTCCGCAGAGGAGCTACATCAAATGCTGGCTCCCCGGAGCGAGTTCCTGCGCCATGTGGGATCTGCGATTGTCAACGGCATGAATGCCAGCTTTGAGGCAATTCCCGCGCTGGTTCGGAAGCTTGGATACGGTCAGGCTCCATTGGCCGAACGTATTCCGTATCAAGACCTGGCTATGCCCGACATGCTGCGTCAGCCCGAACCCTGAATCATAGTCGACGCGATCTACAGGACTTCAAGAGCAGCAGTCAGGCGGGTAGCATGGTTTTTCACCGTGCTACCCTAGCCATCGCGGATGGTCCCACATTTGTCGGCACTACGGGTCAATCTGGGGCTACCGTCGACTGGACAAGCGCAGATTTGGCTAAAGCGGACATCAATAACTTTGCTTTCTCTGGATGCGTCACATCATCTGGACCTACTTGCTCTACAACACCAAATCCTTCTGTGTGTATAGCTTTTGGTTTAAATAGCAGTTTTGCCGCCCCTGGCACTGAGGCCAGTAATGTCAGAGGATCATACAGGTTTAGCTTCGTCACCTTAGGCCAGATATCTTCAAACGAACTCTCTTTATTTTTATCCAGTTGTGCTGCTTCAATCTGTGCATTCGGCATGAACGTCCGAAAGAACCATGAGTCATCCAACCCGGGAAGCAAT
>NZ_VLTF01000014.1:0-47139 GCF_007558755.1 Pantoea sp. paga | reverse complement strand
TTTTCCTGCAAATGAAAATGAAATCTTGCATGAATTACATGAATCATCTTCCTTCGAGTTCTACGAACGCTACCTATTGGAGTTATCAGCAAAGGAGTTCATTGATTTCTTCCAATATTTATTAGACTACAAAATCGATAATAATCTTGATGATAAACATTCAATATCTCAACTCATCAGCTATGGCTTTGGTCAGAAATCTATTCTCGACCGAGAACCACAATTCGAAAACTTCCAGTCTATTCAATCACGTGTTGCCGATCTTAGAAGCGAACATTTAACTCAAAGAATTAAAAATGAACAGAAAGGATTAGGTTCGAAGATTGAACCACTATCAGAAACTATAAAAAAGCAAGATAGGTTGTAATTCATTTATTTGAAGGGCCATGCATATGATACATGGCCCCATTCCTATCACTGCTAAATTAAACCTATAAAAATACGATTTATTTGAAATAATCTTACAACTTAAAACCCTTGAATTCATGTTCAGATTTAAACAAAAGGATCATTTTGGCCAGATTCTCAACATCTTCTTTCTGCTTAAACAAAGTCATCCATATTGAAAAGACTGCGTACTGTAATTTAAACTCAAATTCAAAAACAGTAGATACTGCACCCTTTATATTTCCTGAGAGATATTCTCCCAACCAGAAAGCAATGCTTTTAGAAAATTCATCATTACACATGGCTGTAACTGCATCATGATCGAATCTTTTATCAAATGATTGTTTTTTCATAGACTTAAAATATTTATTAGTACTAATAAAATCGTTTAGCTTCATATTAAATCCCTCTTAAATGGTTTCGTTTCGTGATTTAGAAATTAACATCTCAATCCATTGATCAATCTCACTCTCAATAAACGCCACCGCACGAGAGCCAATCTTGATAGGTTGAGGAAACTGCTTTTGATTAATCAACTCGTAGATCCAGGAACGGCTAAAGCCAGTCCTCTCAATCACAGCAGGTAAACGGATTAGTTTCGTATTTTGTGTTTTCATGTTGCTCTCCTCGGTGCGGTTTCGACGAGAGCAAATGTAAGGGAGATATGAAGATGAAGGTTAGTGCGAATCAAGACAACAGAATCGCTGAAGGATAGGTCAGTTAGAATCCGAGAGTTTCATGACCTCCGAAACTCTCATGTTTTTTAGGTGGGGGTTTCGATTTATGAAGAAGTTGAACTGCCTAATGAAATCTATGGTTGCAGCTTTCATCGCAAGGGGTCTGTCTGCGTCTTTGATATGGTAGTGCAGACGAATAACTGCCTCATCGTCTTCGTCTGTGTACAGCAGTCTCGACAGCCTGTCGTCTGAGAGGCGTAGATCATTCATTTTTGCCCACAGAAGCACATCGAGCATAGCGATTAGCCTGTAGGTGATAATCTTCTTTATCGTCCCGTAGCCGAAGCGAACTGTGCCTGACGGCTTCTCCTCCACTCCTATGACTTTGCGCCATTGCGGTAGCGCCGTTCTTATTGATTCAGCAATTTCGTCGTCAGTTCCGCTCGCAAGGTCTATCTCCAGAAGGACTGTCTTTTCACATATCACTGACATAACCGTCGATACGTAGTCCTCATGGTCTGGAAGATTGACACAGTACTCGTCGCTACCTTTCTCCCACGTGAACAAATTAGCCCTCAGGCCAGCTACACTTAGTTCAGCAAGTCTGGTTATATCAGTAATGAAGACGTGAGGAACGCTTTGAAGAGCTTGCCCGTTTTGCATGGAATTGAGCTGTTCATTTTCAAAAAGGAAGGGCTTACCCCTAAAGATTTGCCTCATATATCCGCCGAGGCCGATCTTCTCTTCTACTGTAGGCCATGGTTTGAAGAGGAGGGCTCTTGCCCAAAGTTCATAGTACAAACGATTCAGGGTGATTTCTTCAAATCGTTTGTAGTTTTCAATGTCTAGCCATGCTTTGACGGCTTTAGTGTCTTCCGTAGACCAATTTTTCACCACATTGCCCCTAGCCATATTCTTGAACCATAATCATTACTGAGATTGCGGCTTCAGGCTATAGCCATATGCAAATCCGCTTCATATGACATGTCAGAATGCTGTACTCTTAACGACTATCTTATAAAAAGATGTAAAAGATTTAATTCAGACTTATAAATAACATTCATTATATTTTTTGGTCCCTTTTTAGAGCCTCTATATAATTTTAAAATAAGTAATCCTTATTTTTATTAAATACATAACAGCTCAATTACAGAGACGCCAGCCCACCAAATTCTTGGTTGATGGTTACCAGAACCATCATCGAAGTCCTGAGAGCCCGTAAGGTGAAAGCCTTGCGGGCTTTTTTGTGTCTGTAGTCTTCCGAAACCCTCCCTCTTAATCCAGTGATAATTGGTACACATTTAGGTACACGCTCTGGTATGGACTAAAACCCTGTGCCAGTTATGGACGGAAAGCAGTCATGGCACGGATGACACGCCCAGCAGTGCCTTCAACAGTCTGCGATACATGAACAGTTTGAACAGCTTTTACTCACATAATTGATGGTTCTAAAATTGTAAGATCTGTTCGAAAGGATACAATCGTGCTGTTTATCTTTTAAACATATGAGGTCACATTATGGATGATGGCATAAAGATCGCGATGTCCCCTGTTCAGCTTGCGGCCGCGCGCTCTGATAAGACAGTGACAGAGGCGGAAACAATGAGTAACCGCCTGTTCGGGGGGGTGGGGCTTGTCATGGGTTCACTCGAACTGGCTGGTGCAACTGCTCTGTGTATCGCACCTGAACCTACCGGATTAACAAAAGCAGGATGTATTGTCGTCGGCGCGCATAGTCTCGATAGCATTAATGCTGCTGCAAATCAGCTCATTATGGGCAGAGACACTCGCACGGCAACATACGAGGCAGCAACAGCAATTGCCAAATTCTTTGGAGCAGATGACGATACGGCGATGAAAATCGGCCTGACTGTCGATATCGCTGTTCCACTGGGATTTGCACTTGGCATCGGCGCAAGCCGGGTAGCCGCAGTAAGGGCTGGCCGCATCAAACTCACTGAGCATGAGTCAATCACGGGTTTAAAACCCGGCGGGCATACGCTTTCCACACATGTTGGCAAAAGCGATGCAGAACTATTAGCCCGCTTTGAAGCGAATAAGCGTTTGCAGTATGCCACCACCTTTACCAACCTACAGGTTGCTGAAGAAGCCATATCGAAAGCGCTTTTTGTTAATCGGGACGTTATAAAATCTGTCCTTGGCGGAGGCACGCAGGGAGCCAGACTGACTATTCGCAATGTATCTGGCAAAGCGATTGGCTTCGGTTTCCGGCGCGGGAGTAACCAGCGAATAGTCATGACAAATGTGAGAATTGTTATCGAGTTTCAGCAATATAACGGCAAACCCTTTTACATTCTCACAGCATTCCCGGATCTATAGGTACAAAATGCAAAACTTCCACTTTCTTGACCAACTGATTTTCGGTTATTTCAATCAGGACGCGGGCATCATCAATGATGGCGAGGATACGATCGAGGGCATAGTGCGGCTATTCAAAAAGTCAGCACCAGACTGGATGCTCAACGATCTCATCGAGGAAGTTGATGATTTTATCTCCGCATATGGTAACGGTGTCGAAGAGGAGTTCAGGAAACGATATGGGTTTGATTTTGCCCCTGAACTTTGGGAAACCACGGCTCATGAATTCCTGATCACTGTTCGCCAGATCTCGTCAGAGAAATGAGGCTTTCAGGAGGATATTTTCCTGGTTGATACTTACCAGACCATCATCGAAGTCCTGAAAGCCCGCACGGCACAAGCCTTGCGGGCTTTTTTGTATCCTCAATCCGAACATTTCAAACACCGAGTCATCGTTTACCGATAACGTCTTTCTGTGTATCACCCCGAATATCAGAATGTACCGGATGACCTTTCTGACTAGCCAGCGACCCTCTTCCCACGCACCATCTCAGCGCACTCATTTTTTGCACCCCATCACATTTATCCCGCCCCTAATTCCGTTACCAATTGAATTTAGTCATTTTTTGAAACTGGCACACATCCTGCTTTATCGCATTACGTACATGTTTGCGTATCGGGATGGTTTAGGAGAATGAGCATTTGAAGGTAATAGTTTGAATACGTGCGACGACAAAAAAGTGGTTAAGCAGAGCAAAGCGTAATTTTGGAGACAGACAATGGCCTCGATGAGCGAACCGGTGGTAATAGCGAAACACAGCAAGTGGGTACAGCTTCTGCTTGGATTACTTTGCATGGCGTCAATTTCCAGTCCGCAGTATGTCTGGACGCTGTTAACCAAACCTATGATTGCTAAACTCGGCGTCGGGCTGGCGGAACTACAGGTAACGTTCTCGCTGCTGATTATTCTGCAGACATTTTTCTCACCCTTCCAGGGTCGACTGGTAGAGCGTTTTGGTCCACGTCTGCTGATCTCTATCGGTACACTAATGGCGGGATTTAGCTGGGTAATCGCCGCCCGGGTCAATAGCCTGACTTCACTGTATCTGGTCTATGGCTGCCTTGGCGGACTGGGTACGGGTATTGTTTATATCGGCGTGGTGGGACTGGTAATGAAGTGGTTTCCACAGCAGCGCGGTTTTGCCGCCGGAACCGTGGCCGCGGGCTACGGCATGGGGGCAATTTTTACCACCTTCCCGATTTCCATTTCTCTAAACAGCTACGGGCTGGAACAGACAATGACCATATTTGGCCTGCTCTTTGCCGCCGTGGGTCTTCTCGCCAGTCAAAGCCTGAGACTGCCTGAAACCAGCATGACGATGTCGGTCAGCAAAATACCGTCGCCTGTGCCGGACCAGCGCCAGTTCAGGTCCGGGGAAATGCTGCGCCAGCCACTGTTCTGGCTGATGTTCATCATGATGACCATGATGTCGACATCGGGACTGATGGTGACCTCGCAGATGGCGATTTTTGCCGAAGACTTCGGCATCAGCAAGGCGGTAATTTTCGGTATGGCCGCGCTGCCCCTGGCGCTGACTATCGACCGCTTCACTAACGGTTTAACACGCCCACTGTTTGGTTTTATTTCTGACCGCTACGGCCGCGAAAATACTATGTTTGTTGCCTTCGCGCTGGAAGGTGTTGCGATGACGCTGTGGCTTGCCTGCCGCGAAGATCCGTTGCTATTCGTACTGCTTTCAGGTGTAGTGTTCTTTGGCTGGGGTGAAATCTTCTCGCTGTTCCCATCCACACTGACCGACACCTTTGGCAGTGAAAATGCTTCAGCGAACTATGGTTGGTTGTATATTTCACAGGGTATCGGCGCAATCTTTGGCGGTCCGCTGGCGGCACTGATGTATCAGCACACCCATAACTGGCACCTGGTCTTTGGCTGCGCTATTACCTTCGACTTTATCACCGCCGGTCTGGCGTTATTGGTGCTCAAGCCATGGCGTACGCGATTCTTGCACGCGCAAAGTAATCTTTCACACTGATTATCGGGTAGTGAACAAAGCTCGTAAGACAGCTTCCCCACTACGTGCAGTGCCAGTGAAAATATCCCGTCAGTCAGACTGCGGACACAGAAAACAGCCGGGACCTCAACCGTCCCGGCCAGAACATTACGCCAGAAACTATAATCAACCGCAGCGAAATATCTGCTGCCATCTTCGTTATAGCTATAGTCGCCACGGTTGAGATTTTTATCGGTCAGATTCAAAACCCCTGCGCGGATCTTTACCGTTTTACTCACCTTATACGACCCGCCTGTATTCCAGATGGAGTATCCGCCCAGCGCATCGGAGTCGTATAAGGACGACATTATCCCGCGCACTACTTCGATACGTTTGATCGATTCCGCGGGGATCCAGCTCATATCGGAATCGTTATGGCGAAGGTGTTTTTTTGTCCACCACGGCACATTTAGCGCCATATTAAGACACTCCCGCGCTGGGCCTGCACCAAAAAAGGGCTTTGGACGTTGCAACACTACGTCTTTGCACCGTTTCGCTTCTTCAGATGCTGGCACACTTTATGCTTGGGTAGATTGACAGCCTTTAACGTCTGCGAGGTGACGATGCTGAATATCAATCTCTCCGCTTCACCCTTTTTTGATGAGATGCTTCTGGCTGAAGGTGAGCACCGTGACCACTACGCCGCCTACTGGCAATGGCTGCAACAGGCTGATCACCTGGCTATACAGCGCAAGCGGGAAGAAGCCGCCCTCCTGTTTCACCGGGTAGGTATTACCTTCAATGTCTACGATGACGATAATGGTGCTGAGCGGTTGATCCCGTTCGACAGCGTGCCACGTATTATACCGGCCGCCGAATGGGCCATGCTCGATGCCGGCATTCGCCAGCGTGTGCAGGCACTCAATGCCTTCCTCTACGATATCTACCATGAACAACATATTCTGAAGGCGGGAATCATTCCGGCAGAACAGGTTCTGGCTAACGAACAGTATCAACCCTGTATGCAAGGCGTTGATCTCCACCGTGATATCTATGCGCATATTGTTGGCGTAGATATGGTGCGCAACAGTGATGGCGAATATTACGTCCTGGAAGATAACCTGCGTACCCCCTCCGGCGTCTCCTATATGCTGGAGAACCGTAAAATGATGATGCGGCTCTATCCGGAACTCTTTGCGCAGCAACGCATTGCTCCCGTAGAACGCTATCCGTCGCATCTTTTACAAACGCTTCGCGAAAGCTCACCCATTAACGATCCCACCGTGGTGGTATTGACCCCAGGCCGCTTTAACAGCGCTTACTTCGAACACAGCTTCCTGGCCCAGCAGATGGGCGTTGAACTGGTTGAAAGCGCCGATCTGTTCGTTAAGGATGGCATGCTGTTCATGCGCACGACTGCCGGGCCATGCAGAATACATGTGATCTATCGTCGGGTTGATGACGCCTTCCTCGATCCGCTGGCATTCCGCCCGGACTCCATGCTCGGCGTACCGGGACTGCTGTCGGTTTACCGGGCTGGCAATGTCGTCCTGGCCAATGCCATCGGCACTGGCGTGGCTGATGACAAATCTATTTACCCCTACGTACCGGATATGGTGCGCTTTTATCTGCAGGAAGAACCGATCCTCAACAACGTGCCAACCTGGCAGTGCAGACATAAAAATGAGCTGTCGTATGTGCTGGCCAACCTCGAAAAAATGGTCGTGAAAGAGGTTCACGGTGCTGGCGGTTACGGCATGTTGATTGGACCCGCCGCGAACAAAGCTGAGCTCGCCCACTTCCGTGACCTGTTGCTGGCTCGTCCGCAGAATTATATCGCGCAAAACACGCTGGCGTTGTCCACCTGTCCCACTTTTGTCAACGACGGACTGGCACCACGTCATATCGACCTCCGACCCTTTGCGCTGAGTGGTGCGGAGATTCGACTGGTGCCCGGCGGCCTTACCCGCGTCGCGTTGACGGAAGGTTCGTTGGTCGTCAATTCGTCACAGGGCGGCGGAACCAAGGACACCTGGGTACTGGAGGATGATATATGCTGAGCCGGACAGCCAGTGAACTCTATTGGATGGCCCGCTATCTGGAGCGGGCAGAAAATATCGCCAGGGTACTGGACGTCACCAACAAGCTGTCGATGATGCCAATCCGCAACGGGGGTAATCATGATTTGCTGGTACCGCTCAACCTGACCAGCACCAGCGAGCTGTATGCTGAGACCAACCCGACACTGACGATGCCCAATCTGGTCAGTTTTTTCGCCCTGGATAGCCGGAATTACAGCAGCATTTTTAGTTGCCTGCAGATGGGCTGGAACAACGCGCATGCGGTACGTGGCAGTCTGTCATCCGAAGTCTGGGAATGTATCAATGCCACCTGGATCGCGATGAAATCGATACGCCGTCAGGGCATAGGCTCAGACGGTGCCGATGCCTTCTTTGACTGGGTGAAAGAGCGATCTCATCTGTTCCGTGGTGCCATGTTCGGTACCCTGCTCCGCAGCGACGCGATGCACTTTATTCGTCTCGGGACGCTGCTGGAACGGGCTGATGGCACCGCCCGTCTGCTGGAGGTGAAAAACAGGCTGATGGATATTGATGACGATCCGGTGCGCGAATATTACCGCATGGACACACTACTGCAGGCGGTAAGCGCGCGCGAAGCCTACCATAGTATTTATAAGCAGCCGCTGAGCCGTGAGACCATCGCCGAACTGATGATCCTGCGCAACGAGCTGCCGCGTTCGTTGCTGGCGTGTATCAACGATATGGTTCAGCAACTGGAGCTGATAGGTGGCCGTGCAAACCAGCCACGCCGCCTGGCGCACATCCTGCACGCCGAGCTGCGCTTCAGTTCCATGAAAGACCTCAGCAGAATCGGGCTGAACAACTGGCTGGAAGCCTTTCTCGCCCAGTTAAACGAGATCGCCGAAAGTATTCATCACACTTATCTGGAGGCGCAATGAAACTTAGCATTGAGCACAACACGCATTATCGCTACGACCAGGCGGTGCAACGGAGTATCCAGTACCTGCGGCTGACGCCTCAGGAATCGCCTCATCAACGCATACTATCCTGGGAACTGACCTTACCGGATAAGGCGGTTTGCACCACTGATGCCTTCGGCAACATCATGCATGTGCTGACACTCGATGAACCGCATGAGTCCATCACCATTCAGGCACATGGCGTGGTGGAGATTGAACACGGCATTGAAGATCAGGCGCAGGGGCATTTGTCGCCGCTAGTTTTCCTGCGCCACAGTCCGCTGACCCAGCCCGATACGGCGATTCAGGCTTTTGCCCTGCGCTATTATCAACCCCAGGCGATTCTGACCACCCTGGAAAATCTGATGGGAGACCTGCTGCTCAGGATGCCTTACACCCCTGGCTCTACCCTTGTGACCGACAGTGCCGCTGAGGCTTTCGCCGCCGGTAGCGGAGTGTGCCAGGATCATACTCATGTCTTTCTGAGCTGCTGCCGTAGCCTGAATATACCGGCACGCTACGTCAGCGGTTACCTGCACAGCAAAGATTCTGCACATGTCGCGACTCATGCCTGGGCCGAAGTCTGGGTGGAAGACCGCTGGCACTGCTTTGACATTACCAACAATACCCGTATACCTGATCAACATCTTAAGCTTGCTGTGGGTATTGATTACCTGGATGCCTGTCCGGTGCGCGGTTTACGCATTGGCGGTGGATACGAAGATATGTGCGCGATTGCCGCCGTACAAATGATGTAGATTGACCTGTAGCGACTTGCTGATGGTGAAAACTTCATGCACGCTGATGGCGTGCACATTTTTTTGAGGGGAGTGTGGTATGACCTATTGTGTGGCCATGCGCCTGTCATCCGGGCTGGTCTTTGCATCCGATTCACGTACCAATGCAGGGGTGGATCACATTTCCACCTTCCGTAAACTGCATGTATTTCATCAGGACGGCGATCGTACGCTGGTGCTTCAGACTGCCGGGAATCTGGCGACCACTCAAAGCATTATCAGTCTGCTGCGACACCGCAGCAGGAATGCCGATTGTCCCAATCTGCTGAATGCCTCCAGCCTTTACGAGGCCGCTTCACTGGTAGGAGAGACGGTTCGTGAGGTGATCCAGCGTGACAGTGAGGCACAACAGAATGGCAGTACGACAGACTTCAGTTGCAACCTGCTGCTCGGCGGTCAAATCAACGGGGATGATATTGGTCTGTTCCATATTTACCCACAGGGTAATTTCATCGAAGCAACTCGCGATACGCCCTATTTCCAGATTGGTGAAAGCAAGTACGGCAAACCGATAATTGACCGGGTGCTGCACTACGACATGTCTCTGGAGCAAGCGATGCAATGCGCGCTGATTTCACTGGATTCGACCCTGCGCAGTAATCTGTCTGTTGGCCTGCCGCTCGACGTCATGATCTACCCTTGTGATAGCTTCAGCGATGCCCGGCAATACCGCATTACCGAAGACCATCCCTACTTCACGACTATCCGTAAAGGCTGGGGAGAAGGCTTAGTCAGCACCTTCAAACAGCTACCACCGCTGGTTCTGTAGTCAGACTCGTGTGCCCTGTTCCCCTTTACAGCCCCAACCCAAACACGAAATAATACCCCTCTACGCCGGGCCACAACGCCCTGCCAACGCTTAAACCCAAACTCAACTCTGCGGACACCCTATGAATAACGAAATCTCTCTCAAATACTATGATGTCGCAGATGAGTACGCGACGGAGTCCGCTAAGCCGGTGAGCGAGGCTGAACGTACCCCGCTGGCGCACTACTTCCAGCTGCTGATCACCCGCCTGATGAACAACGAAGAGATCAGTGAAGAGTCGCAGCAGGATATGGCGCGTGAAGCGGGTATCGATGAGCAGCGTATTGATGAAATTGCCGAGTTCCTGAACCGCTGGGGCAACGAGTAACAAACACTCACCGGCAGACGAGCTTTACGCAGTTCGCCGGTTGATCTGCCTGACTCAGTACCGCATTCGCCCGCCGGTATTCCCGTAACAACGCACAATGCTGACAGCTACGTGTCTCACGTGGCTGATGTTCGTTACCTGCTCTACCAACCCATCACTTCGTCTTTATCTGCCGCTACACACTCCATCGCTCTCGCCTTAACCAGCCACAAAGTCCCCTTCCGCCCCACATCCTCTGGCGCACCTGAAAATTATCATCCAGACTTATATAGTCTGCGCAGGCATTGTGTTTTACACTGCGCGCTGTAAAAAACTGAGTAGATTAAGCAGGCAAAAATGGCGATGAACGGAACGATCACAACCTGGTTTGAAGATAAAGGTTTTGGCTTTATCAAAGATGAAAACGGTGATAACCGCTATTTTCATGTGATTAAGGTCGCCAATCCTGATCTGATCAAGAAAGATGCGGCGGTGACGTTTGAACCCACCACCAACAACAAGGGCTTATCCGCCTATGCGGTGAAGGTCGCGCCGACAAGCAAATACATCTATATCGCAGGCGAGCGGCTCAAGATCACCTCGATTAAGTCTTATCTGGTCTACAACGAAGAAGTGCCGGTCGACGCCGGTGTCGATAAAGAGAACGCGGTGTTGTCAGTGGGTCTGTTGCTGAATAATATCCGGCCGAAAACTGACCCGAACGCCAATGAGATGCGCTCGCTGAAAAAGCTGGCGGTCACCACCTTCCAGGGTACGACACTGATCTTCTCTGAAGATGAGATCGACATTGAAAGCACAGTTAAAGTGCTTAAAGGCCTGAAGTAATCCCGCAGGCGGGCCGAAATTCTGTTGGCAGGATTTCGGCCTTCAGCCTCCTGCCAGCCTGCACTTCAGGCACATTTCTCTGACACGAAATCCCCGCCCACAGGGCTGATACATGACAAAGCGTTCCTCTGGCGGATAAAACCGTCCTGCTCTCCCCTCTAATCCATTGTTTATGATAAAACAAAGGTCAAAAGCACAGCTCATCAAGGTTCATCCCCACAAAGCGACTTTCCAGGGTAGAATTAGAAACTTTGTTCAGTCATTGCCAATGTTTTCCATCATCGCAAAGTGATACGAAAAGCGGGTGAAATAAGGTATAAAGCCGCATGAAAATCCCAAACAGAATCCAGCCCCTGGTCGATGACGGCCTGATTGACGATGTCCTGCAGCGGCTGAAAAGCGGCAAAGAAGCAGACGTCTATACCGTGCTATGCGGCGGCAAGGTGCAGTGCGCCAAAGTCTATAAAGAAGCGACCCAGCGTAGCTTCAAGCAGGCTGTGCAGTATCAGGAAGGTCGTAAAACCCGTAACAGCCGTAACGCCCGCGCCATGCAGAAAGGCACAAAGTTCGGCCGTAAGCAGCAGGAAGAGTCCTGGCAGACCGCCGAAGTAGATGCCCTGTTCCGCCTGGCGAACGCCGGTGTTCGCGTGCCACAGCCTTATCTCTGCATCGACGGTGTGTTACTGATGGAGCTGGTGACCGATGCCAATGGCTCGGTCGCGCCACGTCTCAGCGATGTCTCTCTGTCTGAAGAGCAGGCGGTCACGGATTTCCACACCATGATCCGCAACATCGTCCGCATGCTCTGTGCCGGTATCGTTCACGGTGACTTATCCGAGTTCAACGTACTGCTGGATGACCAGGGCCCGGTGATTATCGACCTGCCACAGGCGGTCGATGCGGCGGCCAATAACCATGCCGAGTCGATGTTTGAACGTGACGTAGACAACATCACCTCCTACTACGGTCAGTTCGCTCCGCAGCTGCTGAAGACGCGCTACGCCAAAGAGATCTGGCTGCTCTATGAAGATGGCAAGCTGACGCCGGAAACACCGCTTACCGGGAAGTTTGTGGAAGAGGAGCGCGTAGTCGATATGGATTCTCTGATGGATGAGATCATCACCGCAGAAGATGAATATTACGAGCGCCAGCGCGCCAGCCGTGAGCGCGACGAAGAGTAACTGCATCAATAAAAAAGGCAGCGAGTCGCCTCGCTGCCTCTCACTTACCGCACTATCACAACGCCATCACCGCACGATGACCGTCAGCGCAATCAGAGTTAAGCCGATGATCATCACGCCGACAAAGACCGTATCGAGCCTGCCTTTTTTCATCTTCTCCTCCCTAGAACCACTGACCAAAGCGACGGATGTAGAAACGCTTCATGCCCTGCGCCACCAGGCAGTAGCTGAACAGCGTAAGCACCAGCCACGGGAAATATTGCCATGGCAGTGGCACCAGACCGACCATCGCACCCAGCGGTGAGAACGGGATCAGGATGCCCAGCGCCATCACCGCCAGCGTAGTCAGCATCACCGGTAAGGTGGCGCGACTCTGGATAAACGGAATCTTCCGGGTACGCAGCATATGCACTACCAGCGTCTGTGACAGTAGTCCCTCAATAAACCAGCCGGACTGGAACAGCGACTGCACGCCTGCATGGTTAGCGCCGAAAACAAACCACATCAGCGCAAAGGTGGTGACGTCAAAAATTGACGAGGTCGGACCCATCCACAGCATGAAACGCTTGATGTTGCCGGCATCCCATTTACGCGGCTTATTCAGAAACTCACGGTCAACCTTGTCCCACGGCAGCGCCAGCTGAGAAACGTCATACATCAGGTTCTGAATCAGCAGATGAATCGACAGCATCGGCAGAAACGGAATAAAGGCACTGGCCACCAGCAGCGAGAAAACGTTGCCGAAGTTGGAGCTGGCGGTCATGTTGAGATACTTGATGATGTTGCCAAAGGTCTCGCGTCCTTTGAGTACACCCTCATTCAGCACCTGTAAATCCTTCTCCAGCAGGATGATGTCCGATGAGGCTTTCGCCACATCCGCCGCGCTGTCCACGGAAATTCCGGTGTCGGCTGCCCGCAGCGCAGGCGCGTCGTTAATGCCATCGCCCAGGAACCCGACGGTGTGACCGTTCTGCCGCATCAGCCGCACCAGACGGGATTTTTGCAGCGGC
The DNA here is from genome assembly GCF_007558755.1 of Pantoea sp. paga. NCBI lineage: Bacteria > Pseudomonadati > Pseudomonadota > Gammaproteobacteria > Enterobacterales > Erwiniaceae > Pantoea > Pantoea sp. paga. The sequence goes on along the minus strand of NZ_VLTF01000014.1, from coordinate 33,794 downwards.
GTCAGCTGAGCAAACAGGGTGCAGCGCTCTGCTTCCTGAGCCAGCTCATCATCGTTCATCGCCTCAATCTGATCGCCGGTCAGCATCGCCGGATCGGTCAGCCCGACATCGGCACAGACCCGCAGCGTCACCAGCGGATTGTCACCGGTCAGCACTTTCACCGTCACACCGCTGTCACGCAGGGCTTTAATCGCCTTACCCGCGCTGGCTTTAGGCGGATCGCGGAAGGTCAGCATTCCCTGGATAATCAGATCGCGCTCATCACTGTCGCTGAGCGGCGCGTGTAGCTCGCCATCACGGGTTGCCACCAGCAGCACGCGATAACCCTGCTGATGATAGTGTTCAGTCTGCGCCAGCAGCGCCGCACGCTGTGCCGCATCCAGTGCGACCACCGTGTCGCCCTGCCGCACGGCAATGCTGACGGCCAGCATCTCTTCCACTGCGCCTTTACAGATCAGTTGTGAACGATGCTGAGTCAGATCCTCCACCAGCACCGACACCCGACGGCGGGTAAAATCAAACGGCAGCTCATCGATCAGCTGGAACTGGCTGCGCTGAGACTGTGAAATGACCTTGTCGCCCGCGCAGAGTAAGGCGCGATCCATCAGGTTTTTCGCGCCACTCTGGCTGCCGCTGTTGAGCCATGCCAGCAGCAGCACCTGTGCATCTTCGTTGCCTCGCGCGTCCAGATGATGCGCCAGCAGGATGGTGTCCTGTGTCAGCGTGCCGGTTTTATCAGTGCAGAGCACATTCATCGCGCCGAGGTTCTGAATGGCGTTGAGCTTTTTAACGATCACTTTTCGACGTGACATCGCAATCGCGCCCTTAGCCAGGTTGGCGCTGACAATCATCGGCAGCATTTCCGGGGTCAGCCCGACCGCAACGGCCAGTGCAAACAGCGTGGCATCCATCCAGTCGCCTTTGGTGAAGCCGTTAATCAGCAGCACCACCGGGACCATCACCAGCATAAAGCGGATCAGCAGCTTGCTGACGCTGTTCACCCCGCGGTCAAAGGCGGTCTGCGGACGGCTTCCGGTCAGCGATGAGGCCAGGGAGCCGAACCAGGTTTCACCGCCCGTCGCTACCACGACTGCGCTGGCTGTGCCGCTGGCCACGCTGGTGCCCATCAGGCAGATATTCGGTGATGCCAGCCGCTCCTGGGCGGTCTGACCTTCGGTATCGATACCCGCATCGCTGCTATGTTTCTCAACCGGCAGCGACTCGCCGGTCAGTACTGCTTCACTGATAAACAGATTACGTGAACTCAGCAGACGGACATCGGCAGGCACCTGATCGCCGGTGCTGAGCAGAATGATATCGCCCGGCACCAGTTCACTCATATCCACATCCTGACGCTGTGCGGTTTCGCTGCCCGGCTCACGCCGCAGCACGGTGACCTGGCTGCGCACCAGTGACTTCAGTGCCTGCGCCGCACGGTTGGTGCGAAACTCCTGCCAGAAACGCAGCAGCCCGCTCAGCATCACCATGGTGAAGATGATGATGACGCCGGAGAGATCGGTCTCCTGACCGGCGCGCAGCGGCAGAATATAGTCGGTAAACAGGCTCACCAGCGCCAGGACCAGTAATACGTAGATAAACGGGTTATTAAATGCCATCAGCAGCTGAATCAGCGCAGGTGGCGCTTTCTCATGCGCCACTTCATTACGGCCATACAAAGCCAGTCGTTTCGCCGCTTCAGCCTGGGTCAGACCCTGACGCTGACTGCGCAGGTTCGCCAGCGTCATATCAATGTGCTGGTCTGCCTGCTGCGCCACAGCAAACATTTTTTTACTTTTTTTATCATTACGGTTGCCGGATGAAGTGATCGCAACCTGTTCCAGTTTCATGTCGCTCATTTCGACATCTCCCTGATTTAAAGCAATAGTTGTCCTGCACGGGAAATAACGTGCATGGATAAAACCTGGCGTGGCCGGGTTATTTAATGGGGTGACTTTCAGAAACAGTCAGGTTATTCCGCCGGCGCGCTAAATAATGACACGCGCAGGGTTACCTGACACCGGTTATACGCGGCGTTTTAAAAGTCTGATATCAGCGATTGGGCGCAGCCTGGGCTACGCCAGACGGGGCGGAGGAAAAAGAGCGAATATAAACAGCAGCATAACGCGCACTCCTGGTGATAGCAGGATTAAAAATAAGGAGCGCGATCGTTAATTAAAGCGGGGATCGCTGCTCGCCGGTTGGCAAGCAGCAGAGGAAACTCAGCTTGCCAGAATAAAGGTTAATCTCGGGTGACTGTCCAACTGAATTCTCCTGAAGTTATCTGCCGCCATTATAAAGAGAGGCCGGCTTCGGTAAAGCAATAACGTATTGAATAACGGTTTCGTTGAGGTTTTGTTTCTGCTCAGGTTGCCGCTTCGGTAACAGCGAGGCGATCTTCTTATAACCGCCAGGTAATGCTTATAACCTTTTGGCATATGATTAGCCCATATTCGACTATTCTTCGCATCGGCCCTTTCGTAAACTCGCGTAACTTTTCAGAGGCAAGGAAATTTCATGAAAACTATAATTCCATCATTGCTGGCGCTGACGCTGGCTGCCGCCTTCACAGCCCAGGCCGCAACACCAAAAGATACGCTGGTGATTGCACAATCAACTGACGACGCCGACAGCTTCGACCCGGCCAAAGGGTTTGAACTGACCAGCGTTCAGGCTTTTACGAACATCTATCAGCGCCTGGTACAGTCTGACCCGCAGAATCCGGTGGATCTGAAGCCCACGCTGGCCACCTCGTGGCAGCCCGGCAGCGACAATCGCAGCCTGACCTTTGAACTGCGCAAAGATGCGAAATTCTCTACCGGCAACCCGCTGCGTCCGGAAGATGTGATCTTCTCGCTGGGCCGCGTGGTGAAACTGAACCTCGATCCCTCTTTCATCCTGACGCAGCTCGGCTGGAACAAAGATAACGTCGATGGCTTCCTGAAGAAAGTCGACGACAATCACGTGCAGATCAGCTGGACCGCCAACGTCAGCCCGACCTACGTCCTGAGCCTGCTCTCTGCTCCGGTTTCATCGATCATTGATGAAAAAACCGCGATGGCGAACCAGAAGAACGGCGATTTCGGTAACGCCTGGCTGGCCACCCACTCGGCGGGCAGCGGCCCGTATCAGATCCGCAAAGTGGTGATGCATCAGGTGGTGCTGCTCAGCGCTAACCCGACCTCACCAGCGGGCGCGCCAAAAATGAAGAACATCCTGATCAAAAACGTGCCTGAACCGGCTGCGCGTCGTCTGCTGCTGGAACAGGGTGATGCCGATATCGCCCGTAACCTGGGTGCCGATCAGATTGCTGCGCTGAACGGCAAACCGGGCGTGAAGACGGAAGCGATTCCAATGGCGTCGCTCTACTACATCCAGTTCAACATCGGCGCGAACGAGACGATGAAGAACCCGGCCTTCTGGGAAGCGGCACGCTACCTGTGGGATTACAAAGGCATTGCCAGTGAGCTGCTGAAAGGTCAGTTCGACGTGCATCAGAGCTTCCTGCCTAAGGGCTTCCTGGGTGCGATAAACGACACGCCATACAGCTACGATCCGGAAAAAGCCAAAGCGATTCTGAAGAAAGCGGGCCTGAACAACGTCACCTTCAAGCTCTCCACCAGCAACCAGCCGCCTTATCTGGATATCGCACAGGCGCTGCAGGGCAGCTTCGCCAAAGCGGGTGTGAAAGTGGAAGTGGTGCCAGGTCTGAGTTCCGAAGTGTCGACCAACGTGAAAGCGCATAAATATGAAGCGACGCTGAACGCCTGGGGCTCCGACTATTTCGATCCCAACACCAATGCCGCCTCGTTTGCTTACAATCCGGAAGATGGCAGCAAAACCATCGCCTTCCGTTCAGACTGGCACATTCCTGAGCTGAACAAGCAGGTGATTGCGGCGACCGCCGAGAGCGATCCGAAGAAACGTGTGGCGCTGTATGAAGCGATGCAGCGTGAAGTGATGAAGAACTCACCGTATGTGATTGGGATGCAGGCGAAGAACCTGATCGCCCTGCGCGACAACCTGAAAGGCTATGTGCAGGGCATTAACCCTGACATGGTGTATTACTCGCAGGTCACTAAGTAATGAGACAGTCTGTTTCTTCAGCCGGGTTCGCCCGGCTTTTTTGGCAGCGTGGCGGGCGCCTGATCGGTAGCGTATTGTCGCTGCTGGTCACGCTGCTTGGCCTGCTCGCCTTTACCTTTATGCTGTCGCATCTCTCGCCGATCGATCCGGTGCAGCAGATCGCCGGCGATCACGCCAGTGAAGCGACCTATGAGCAGGTGCGTCATGACCTGGGTCTCGACCAGCCGGTACTGATGCAGTTCTGGCGCTACGTCGAACATCTGGCGCAGGGCGATTTGGGTGTCTCCCGCCTCACCAATCAGTCGGTGAGCGGCGACCTGATGACCACCTTCCCCGCCACCATCGAGCTGGCGACCTGCGCGATGATCTTCGCGGTGGTGTTCGGTGTGACGCTGGCGCTGCTGGCTGCCTGGAAACCGGGCAGCTGGATCGATAACCTCGCCCGCTTTGTCTCGCTGCTGGGCTACTCGGTGCCGGTGTTCTGGCTCGGCCTGCTGGGCCTGCTGCTCTTCTATGCGGTGCTGCACTGGTCCGCCGGACCGGGACGGCTGGATGATATCTGGGTTTATACCCTGGAGCCGAAGACCGGCTTTGTGCTGATCGACAGCTGGCTGTCGGGTGAACCAGAGATGTTCCGCAATGCGATTGCCCACCTCTGGCTGCCGGTGGTGATCCTCGGCCTGCTGGCGATGGCGGGCATCACCCGCCTGCTGCGTGCTGCGCTGCTGGAAGAGAGCAGCAAAGAGTATGTGGTGCTGGCGCGTGCTAAAGGCGCGGGTCGGGTGCGCATCCTGCTGCGCCATATCTTCCCCAACGTGCTGGGCACGCTGGTCACGGTGATCGCCCTCTCCTACGCCACGCTGCTGGAAGGCTCGGTGCTGACTGAAACCGTCTTCGCCTGGCCAGGTGTGGGTCGCTATATGACCAATGCGCTGTTCTCCGGCGATGTGCCGGCGATTCTGGGCTCAACCCTGTTAATCGGCAGCTGCTTTATCCTGATTAACACCCTGGCGGATGTTTTAACCTGGTTAACCGATCCGAGAACCCGATGACGCAACAACTCTCTGAACTCGAAACGCTGCGACCACGCCGTCGCCGGCAACGCGTTACCTCGTTAACCGTTGGGCTGACGCTGGTGGCGATTCTTATCCTGATGGCACTGCTGGCGCCGCTGATTGCGCCGTTCGATCCGAACGTGCAGACCATGTCGAGCCGTCTGCTGGCGCCGTCGGCACAGCACTGGTTCGGCACCGACGGCTTTGGCCGCGATCTGCTGTCGCGCGTGATTTACGGCGCGCGTCCGACCCTGCTGCTGGTGTCGCTGATTCTGGTGCTGACCATTCCGGCCGGGCTGCTGATCGGCATCACCGCCGGTTACGTGGGCGGCTGGACCGAACGCCTGCTGATGCGCATTACCGATATCTTCCTGTCGCTGCCCAACCTGGTGATCGCGCTGGCGCTGGTGGCGATTCTCGGCCCTGGCCTGATGAACGGCGCACTGGCGCTGGCACTGACCAGCTGGCCGCCGTTTGCCCGTCAGGCACGCGCTGAAACCCTGGCACTGCGCCGCAGCGACTACCTTGCCGCCGCGCGGATGCAGGGGATTACGGGCTTTCGCCTGATGTTCGGTCATATCCTGCCGCTCTGCATGCCGACGGCAGTAGTCCGCGCCGCGCTGAGCCTGGGCGGGATTATCCTGGCCGCGGCCGGGCTCGGTTTCCTCGGTATGGGCGTTCAGCCGCCGACGGCGGAATGGGGTTCGATGGTCGCCGAAGGCAGTAAAGTTATTTTTGATCAGTGGTGGGTTGCTGCCGCACCGGGCGCGGCGATTCTGTTTGCCAGCCTGGCCTTTAACCTGACAGGCGATGGCCTGCGCGACCGACTGGATACCCGTCATGCAAAATAATCTGCTCCATGCCGAGGGGCTGACCATTCGCAGCGACGATGCGCTGCTGGTCGATAACATCAGTTTTTCCGTAGGCCGCGAACGTGTGGCGCTGGTCGGTGAGTCCGGTTCCGGCAAGTCACTGACCGCCCGCAGCCTGATGGGCTTACTGTCACCTGCGCTGCATCTGCAGGCCAGCCAGCTTCAGGTGGCCGGTGAGAATGCGCTGACGCTAAGCGAGCGTCACTGGAACCAGCTGCGCGGTAACCGCGTGGCGATGGTGATGCAGGACCCGAAGTATGCCCTTAACCCGACGCGCACCATTGGCTGGCAGGTGGAAGAGCCGCTGATCCTGCATCGCCGCCTGAGCCGTGCCGAGCGCAAAGAGAAAGTGTGTGAAATGCTGGATGCGGTCGGCCTGCCCGATCCGCGTCGTCTGATGCAGCAGTATCCGCATCAGCTCTCTGGCGGCATGGGCCAGCGCGTGATGCTGGCGATCGCCCTGATTACCGATCCGGACTTCCTGATCGCCGATGAACCGACCTCCGCGCTGGATCATGCCATGCGCGATCAGGTGCTGGCGCTGATCCGCGGTCTGGTGGAGGCGCGCAACATGGGCCTGCTGCTGATCAGCCATGATTTGCAACAGGTTTCAGAACATTGCGAGCGGGTGATGGTGATGTATAAAGGCCGATTGCTGGATACGCTGCCCGCAGCCGATCTGCCGCACGCTACCCATCCCTACACCCGCACGCTGTGGGCCTGCCGTCCGGGCAAAGCGACCCACGGACAGACATTACCGGTGCTGGATCGCGCTGCGCTGGAGGCGAATGATGATTAAGCTGCAGGATCTAAGCGTCGCCCACAAACAGGGTTACGAGCTGCGCACCGTGGTGCATGAGGTTAACCTTGAGGTTAACGCTGGCGAGTGTTTTGGTCTGGTGGGTCCGTCAGGCTGCGGCAAGTCGTCGCTGCTGTGGGTGCTGGCAGGTCTGAACCCACACTGGCAGGGTCAGATGCAGCTTGCCGGTCACGAGGTTCAGCCGGGTAAAGCCTTCACCGGCGCGCTGCGTCAGGAAGTGCAGATGGTGTTTCAGGATCCCTATGCCTCGCTGCATCCGCGTCACCGGCTGCGTCGCACGCTGGCCGAGCCGCTGAAGCTGCTGAAACGCGACAATATCAACGATCGTATCGATCAGGGCTTCCGTCACGTCGGGCTCGATCCCGCCCTGGCGGATCGCTATCCGCATCAGCTCTCCGGCGGTCAGCGTCAGCGCGTCGCCATCGTGCGCGCCCTGCTGCTGCAACCTAAGATCCTGCTGCTGGATGAGCCGACGTCGGCGCTGGATATGTCAGTGCAGGCGGAGATCCTCAATCTGCTCAACGATCTGAAACAGCAGGATGGCCTGACCATGGTGCTGGTGAGCCACGATCCCGACGTGATCGATCACATGTGCGATCGCGCCGTGCACATGTCGCAGGGTCGCATCATCGAACAGATCTCTGCCTGAAATCAGGCCGGACGGCGTTCACCTGCCGTCCGGCGCTGCTGCATCCGCCGCGCCTTTCCGTAACATCTCCTTCTTCCACCTTCAGCCTCATCCTCTCTATTGCCAGAACGGCGCTCTATTGTTTTCCCCTGAGTCATTTGATTGCCACGCGACGCTGTAAACCTTTACAGGCTGAAGCAGGCACGCGAATGCGACAGCGCAAAACGCAGCGGCTGGCTGATGCGGTATACTCGCGACCATTATTTCATGAGAGGAAAAGGTAATGACGGTAAAACTGCGTCCGCTGGAGCGGGAAGATCTGCACTTTGTCCATCAGCTGGATAACAACGCCAGCGTGATGCGTTACTGGTTTGAGGAGCCGTATGAGGCGTTTGTGGAGCTGTCCGATCTCTACAACAAGCACATTCACGATCAGACCGAACGTCGCTTTGTGGTCGAGCACAGCGGGCAGAAAGCGGGATTAGTGGAACTGGTGGAAATCAACCATGTGCACCGGCGCGCCGAGTTTCAGATCATTATCGATCCGGCCCATCAGGGCAAAGGACTGGCAACCCAGGCGGCGAAGCTGGCGATGGATTACGGCTTTTCGGTGCTGAATCTTTACAAGCTCTACCTGATTGTCGATCAGGAGAACGAAAAAGCGATCCACATCTACACCAAGCTCGGCTTCGAGATCGAAGGCGTGCTTAAACATGAGTTTTTCATCAACGGGGAGTACCGCAACACCATCCGCATGTGCATTTTCCAGCATCAGTATCTGGAACGCCATAAAACGCCAGGCGGAATGGTGAAGCCGACCGCGCAGTAATCAGCCGCGCGCGCCAACCGGGTTCATAAAGGGACGCGGGTGTTCAGGCTTAAGGTCGTACATGCCGCCATAGAAGGGATCGACCAGCAGCCAGCCGGGGAATCCACCCAGCGGGATATTGCCCAGCAGATACCACAGGTTAGCGCGTGCCTCGATAGGCACCGTGACCGGCACGTAGCCCGGGCTTTCCAGCATCAGCAGGTAGTGCTTTTTGCCGAAATAGCGGCCGGTAGATTTTTCCAGCTCAACGGTCTGCGGCGTGAAACCCTGCGCAACCGCATAGCCACGCTCATCCTGCACGGTAAAGCGCGCGCCCTGCGGCAAGGAGTCGATGCGCACCAGTTGGGTTTCATTGCCGACAATGGTGGCACAGCCGCTAAGCAGCAGCGCGGCGGCCAGGGCCAGAATTCGCTGTTTCATGAAGGGGTCCACAGAGTGATCAGTGATCAGAGTGTAGACCGCCCTCTCCGCCTCAATCGGGCTATCATCGCCCGATTCAGCCAGCTTATTGCGGTTGACAAGCGCGGGCGATAGCCGCGATGTCGTTGGGTGAGGTGCGACAGCAGCCGCCAATCAGCTTCGCGCCCGCCTGCTGCCACTCTGCCAGCTTGTCATGCAGCGTGCAGCCTGATGGCGCTGAGTGCCAGGTTTTGCTGCTGGCATCATACTGCTCGCCGGAGTTGGGGTAGACCACCAGCGGCTTGTCGGTCAGCTTCTGCAACTGCTGCAGCGCAGGCGTCACGCTCTCAAGTGCCACACAGTTGATTCCCACCGCTACCACCTGCGGCTGCTGATTCAGCCAGCTCACGACGTCTGACAGCGGCGTGCCGTCGCTGATGTGTCCGGCGTCACGCAGGGTAAACGAGAACCAGGCGCGGCCTTCAGGAAATTCAGCCAGCAGCTTCACCAGCGCCTGCGCTTCGGCAAACGAAGGCAGGGTTTCGCAGGCCAGCAGATCGGCACCCGCCGCCAGCAGTGCCTGCACGCGTGGGCGGTGAAACGCCATCATCTCCGCTTCCGGCAACGCATAGTCGCCGCGATATTCCGAACCATCCGCCAAAAAAGCGCCATAGGGACCGACCGATCCCGCTACCAGCAGCGTTTTTGCGTCGGGCCGGACCGCCAGATAATCCTGACGGACGCGTCGCGCCAGCTCGACACTCTGCGCGATCAACGCCAGTGACTCCGCCTCATCAAGGCCACGTGTGGCAAAGCCCTGCGGCGTCGCCTGGTAGCTGGCGGTAATGGCACAGCGCGCGCCGGCGACAAAATAGTCGTAGTGCACCTGATAGATCAGCTCAGGATTTTCCATCAGCACCTTAGCTGACCATAACGCATCGGCCAGATGACAGCCGCGGGATTCCAGCTCAGTGGCCAGGGCACCATCCAGAATCAGCAGTGGCGACTCCGCTAAAGCCTGCGCGACAGGGTTATACGACATCATTGGCCTCCTCAGGCTTCGGGGATGATTTGTGGGTCAGATGGTAAGCGGCATAGCAGAACAGCACAAACGGGATGCCACACCACAGCGCGATACGCTGAGTCGGATCGAATGCCAGACCGACACAGGCCAGCAGGCAGAGCAGGAAACCCAGTACCGGCGTCAGCGGATAGAGCGGCGCACGGTAGGCCAGATCGGTCAGCGATTTGCCCTGCTGAAGATGACGACGACGGAAAACAAAATGCGAAGCGCAGATGCTGAGCCAGACCGCCACCACAGCAAAGCCGGAGATGGCCGACAGCGCCACAAACACCGTGTCGGGCGCGACCACGCTGGAGACCAGCGCCAGCAAACCACCCACCATGCTGACGGTGATCGCCAGCATCGGCACGCCGCGTTTATTCACCCGGGCAAAGGCGCGCGGCAGCGTATTTTCATTGGCCAGCGACCAGAGCATCCGCCCGGAGGCATAGAGTCCGGAGTTGGCCGCAGACAGGATAGCGGTCAGGATCACAAAGTTAATAATATCAGCCGCCCACGGGATGCCGATCTTTTCGAAGACCAGCACGAACGGGCTTTTCACGATACCCGCCTGATCCATAGGAATCAGCGCCGCCAGCACAAATACCGTGCCGATGAAGAAGATAATCAGCCGGGCCACGGTAGTACGGATCGCCAGCGGCAGCACTTTCTCCGGCTGCTGGGTTTCACCGGCCGCAATACCGATCAGCTCGGTGCCGGAAAAGGCGAAGTTGACTGCCACCATGGTCATCAGAATCGGCAGAACGCCGTTGGGCAGCCAGCCGTGCGCCGTCAGGTTGCTCAGGCCCGGTGCGGGCGTGCCATCCTTCATCGGGATAAAGCCGAACATCGCCGCGCCCCCTAGCACGATAAAGGCGACGATCGTCACCACCTTAATCAGCGAGAACCAGAACTCCCCTTCGGCGAAGAAGCGGGTTGAGATGACGTTCAGCAGATAGATGGCACAGCAGAAGACCAGGCACCAGATCCACACCGGGATCTGCGGGAACCAGTACTGCATACAGAAGCCCGCCGCCGTCAGGCTGGAGCCGAGCGCCACGGTCCAGGTCAGCCAGTAGAGCCAGGCCACGGTGTAGCCGGTTGCCGGGCTGAGATAGCGTGCGGCATAGACGTGGAACGCGCCGGTTTCCGGCATCGCCACCGAGAGTTCGCCCAGACAGACCATCACCAGCCAGACCACCAGCGCGCCAATCAGATAGGCGAGCAGCGTACCCGCCGCCCCGGTGGTTGAAATGATATAGCCGGTATTAAAAAACAGGCCGGTGCCGATTACACCGCCCAGCGATAACATCACCAGATGGCGCACTTTCATGGTGCGTTTGAATTGTTCCTGCGAGGGAGTTGGCTGTTCGCTCATCACTTTTATCCGTATGGACGTCTAAACATCTATAAGGAACAGTTTTATACGCGTCACAGCCGGTAATTGCAACGGCAGGGAAACAGGGAGGAGGTAAAGGCGGTTCAGTGCCCCGTCGCGGCGGGGCCTGATGCGTTAGCCGAAAACGCTTTGAATATAACGTTCCAGCGCCATGCGGGAACTAAATCCGTGCGGGATGCCGTAGTGTTCCTGTGAATCACCCGCCAGGTAGAGAGGGAATTGGGTGTAGTGATCGCAGGTCTTCATTTCTGAAGCAGGTTCAGCGAACGGCTGGCTCTTCTCTTTCAGTGTCGGGTGAATGACGAGTGCCATGCGCCCCATGCGCGCTTCGCGATTCACATAAACATAGTTCTCTCCACGGCGATAACCATAGGCCCGTGGGGTAATTTCATCGACTTCGAAACCCGCTTTTTCCAGTACGCGCGCTACCTCATCTGGTCGTAAATACATGCTCGATCCTCTCCTCTTTCAAAAGCTTCGCAACCTTACAACAGCATGACAGAGTGGGCATTCGGAATTTTCCCTAAAGAACACTCCCGCGTCTCGTTTATCTCAAGGTCGTCTACACTAGTATTACGTTTTTAAATCAAAGGGAGCTAAAAAATGTTTAATCGCACTGTAAAAAACGATGACATTGATATTAATCAGGATGTTAACGAACTGGCCGATTCACTGGAAGCGCTGCTGAAATCTTACGGCAGTGACGCCAAAGACGAAGTCGATTCTGCACGCAGTCAGGCAGAAAAGCTGCTGAAACAGACCCGCTCCAGACTGAACGGCGGCAGCAACCGTGTTTCACAGGTTGCGCGTGATGCCAGTGCGCAGGTTGATACCTATGTCCATGACAAGCCATGGCACGGTGTTGGTATCGGTGCCGCTTTCGGTATCGTAGTGGGTGTGCTGCTGGCTTCACGCCGCTAAGCTAAGCTCCAGAAAATCCCCTGAGCCCTGCCCTGTGCGGGGCTTTTTTATGCCCTTTTTCTGGCTGGTGACATTTACAAAAAATTTTTCCAGGCTGCAGGGCGCATCCCTGCTGGCTTTGCCGCTGTTGCGCAAATGCAAATCATAAAACCCTATATCTGGTGGGCTTGACCCACAAAAACACTACATCTAGTATTTACCTCATCAGCACGACACCAGATGTCCGGCAGAATGAGGCCCGCAACCTGCTCCTCCTGCTCTGTTTCCTGACATCAGAACCGCATATAGAGGGAAATACGAATCATGCGCATTATTATTTACACTAAAGATAACTGTGTCCAGTGCACGGCAACCAAAAATGCGATAGACCGTCAGGGTCTCGCCTATCAGCTTATCAATCTCGACAGCCAGCCCGAGGCGATCGACAACCTGAAATCACTGGGTTACCGCCAGGTACCGGTTGTGATGGCAGATAACGATCACTGGAGCGGTTTCCGCCCGGATAAAATCGCCACTCTGCGCACGCTTTCTGCTGTCGGGGAGTAAACACATGTTCCCGCTGGTCTATTTTTCCAGCCAGTCGGAAAACACCCACCGGTTTGTGACGCGCCTCGGCCTGCCTGCCCGGCGCATCCCGCTTGATGCCCGTCAACAACTGCATATCGACCAGCCCTATATTCTGGTCGTGCCCAGCTATGGCGGTGGCAGCAGTCGCGGTGCGGTACCCGGTCAGGTGATTCAGTTTCTTAATGATGAGGCGAACCGACGCGGTATTCGTGGCGTGATCGCAGCGGGCAACCGTAACTTCGGTGCCGGTTACTGCCTGGCGGGCAGCATCATTGCAAATAAATGTCAGGTTCCCTGCCTCTACCGCTTCGAGCTGATGGGAACGCCTGACGATATCGCGAAAGTTAAAGCGGGAGTAACCCAATTTTGGCAACAACAGACACCCTCAACGGCGTGACGCTCGATTATCACGCCCTTAATGCCATGCTCAATCTCTACGACGCCGAGGGCCGCATCCAGTTCGACAAGGATCGCGAAGCGACACGTCAGTTTTATCTGCAGCATGTGCAACCCAATACCGTCCCCTTCAATAGCTGCGCTGAGCGTTTACGCTATCTGGTGGCAGAGAGCTATTACGAAGCGGAAGTGCTGAACCAGTACGATTTTTCGTTCCTGCTTGCGCTGCATGAGGTGGCGGAAAATTGGGGATTTGAGTTCAAAACCTTTCTCGGTGCCTGGAAGTACTACACCAGCTATACCCTGAAGACCTTCGACGGCAAACGCTACCTGGAAACCTTCGAACAGCGCGCCTGCATGGTGGCGCTGACGCTGGCTCAGGGCGATGAAAAGCTTGCGCGGGCCCTGCTGGAGGAGATCCTCAGCGGCCGTTTTCAGCCCGCTACGCCAACCTTCCTGAACTGCGGCAAACAGCAACGCGGTGAGCTGGTCTCCTGCTTCCTGCTGCGCATCGAAGACAATATGGAGTCGATTGGTCGCGCCGTGAATTCGGCACTGCAGCTCTCAAAGCGCGGCGGCGGCGTCGCCTTTTTGCTGTCGAACCTGCGTGAGTCCGGTGCGCCAATCAAACGTATTGAAAATCAGTCGTCGGGCGTTATCCCGGTGATGAAAATGCTGGAGGATGCCTTCTCTTATGCGAATCAGCTCGGCGCGCGTCAGGGCGCTGGCGCGGTGTGGCTCAATGCACACCATCCCGATATTTTCCGCTTCCTTGATACCAAGCGCGAAAACGCCGATGAGAAGATCCGCATCAAAACCCTGTCGCTGGGCGTGGTGATCCCCGATATCACCTTCCAGCTGGCAAAAGAGAACAAACCGATGGCGCTGTTCTCGCCCTACGACGTTGAACGGATCTATGGCCAGGCCTTTGGCGATATCAGCATCAGCGAGAAATATGAGGAGATGCTGGCCGACGACCGCATCCGTAAAACCTATATTCAGCCACGCGACTTCTTCCAGACGCTGGCCGAGATTCAGTTTGAGTCGGGCTATCCCTACATCATGTATGAGGACAGCGTGAACCGCAGTAACCCGATTGCCGGTCGCATTAACATGAGCAACCTCTGCTCTGAGATCCTGCAGGTGAACAGCGCCAGCGAGTACAATGACGATCTCAGCTATCGCCGGATCGGCAAAGATATCTCCTGTAATCTCGGCTCACTGAACATTGCGCACGCCATGGATTCACGCGATCTGGCGCGCACCGTGGATGTGGCGATCCGCGCCCTGACCTCGGTGTCGATGATGAGCGAAATTGGCTCGGTGCCCTCGGTCGCCGAAGGCAATCGCCGTTCGCACGCCATTGGCCTGGGTCAGATGAACCTGCACGGCTATCTGGCGCGGGAAGGCATCGCCTATGGTTCACCGGAAGCGCTGGATTTCACCAATCTCTACTTCTACTGCATCACTTATTATGCGCTGTGCACCTCTAATCAGCTGGCACAGGAGCGTCAGCAGACCTTCGACGGCTTTGCGGATTCGCAGTACGCCAGCGGCGTCTACTTCGATAAGTATCTGCAGCGCGAATGGCTGCCGCGCACGGAACGGGTAGCGACGCTGTTTGCAGATGCCGGATTGACGCTGCCGACACAGGCGGACTGGCAGGCGCTGCGCGACGCGGTGATGCAGCACGGGCTGTTTAATCAGAACCTGCAGGCGATCCCGCCAACCGGTTCAATCTCCTACATCAACCATGCCACCTCCAGCATCCATCCGATTGTCTCCCCCATCGAGATCCGCAAAGAGGGCAAAACCGGCCGCGTCTACTATCCCGCGCCGTTTATGACCAATGAGAATCTCCATCTCTATCAGGATGCGTATCAGATTGGGCCGGAAGCGATTATTGATACCTACGCAGAAGCGACTCAGCATGTTGATCAGGGCCTGTCGCTGACGCTGTTCTTCCGCGATGATGTCTCGACCCGTGACATCAACAAAGCGCAGATTTACGCGTGGAAAAAAGGCATCAAAACGCTCTATTACATTCGACTGCGCCAGATGGCGCTTCAGGGCACGGAGGTTCAGGGCTGCGTCTCATGCTCCCTGTGATGAAAACGATGAAACTAAAACAGATTCAGGCAATTAACTGGAACCGCATTCAGGATGACAAAGATCTTGAGGTGTGGAATCGTCTCACCAGCAACTTCTGGCTGCCGGAGAAAGTGCCGCTCTCCAACGATCTGCCCGGCTGGCAGACGCTGGATAAACAGCAGCAGCAGCTGACCATCCGGGTGTTCACCGGCCTGACGCTGCTCGACACCATCCAGAACGTGATCGGTGCGCCGGGGCTGATGGAAGATGCCATTACCCCGCACGAAGAGGCGGTGCTGTCGAATATCAGCTTTATGGAAGCGGTGCATGCCCGCTCCTACAGTTCGATCTTCTCAACCCTGTGTAACACCCAGGATGTGGATGCCGCTTATCAGTGGAGCGAAGAGAATGCGCCGCTGCAGAACAAGGCGCGCATCATTCTGGAACACTACCAGGCCGATGATCCGCTGAAGAAGAAGATCGCCAGCGTTTTCCTGGAGTCGTTTTTGTTCTATTCCGGCTTCTGGCTGCCGATGTACTGGTCGAGCCGTGGCAAGCTGACCAACACCGCTGACCTGATTCGCCTGATTATTCGCGATGAGGCGGTACACGGTTACTACATCGGTTACAAATATCAGCAGGCGCTGGCTGCCGCTGACGATCTGCGCCGCGAAGAGCTGCAGCAGTTCGCCTATGATCTGCTGCTGGCGCTGTATGAGAACGAAATGGCTTATACCGAGGCGCTCTATGCCGATGTCGGCTGGGTAGAGGAGGTGAAAACCTTCCTGCACTACAACGCCAACAAAGCGTTGATGAATCTGGGCTACGAGGCGCTGTTCCCGGCGGAGCTGACAGCGGTGAATCCGGCTATTCTGTCGGCTCTGTCGCCCAACGCCGACGAAAACCACGACTTCTTCTCCGGTTCAGGCTCCTCTTATGTGATGGGAAAAGCGGTCGAAACCGAAGACGAAGACTGGAATTTCTGAGGGTTACCGGGTGCTGTTTTTTCAGCATCCGGTTTTCACTGGCAGTGCCGCGTCAGCCGCGCCACCCCGACTAATCATAAGAAAAAATTATCACTGCAACACAGCCTGACTATTTCACCGTTTATTGATTTTCACCCACCCCGCATTTCCTTTTTTTACGCCCGATTATTCCACTCAATATGATCGTTTCAGGCGTGATTATTTCCCTGCATCGGACTCCATTATTTCCGTAATATTTCACCCTGGTGACGCTTGTTTTTCTCCCTTTCACACGGCAAATCGGCTGAAATGCCAATAAAGCCCCAATAATTTCACAAAAAATTAATCCGCGCTTATCCCTTGTGAGCACTGAAGATAATCGGCATCTGAATGTCCCGCGGCCGGTCAATATCCCACTTCAGGGTTGTCAGATAACGTCAGTGTGCTACGGTATGGCCTGCTTAAATTTCAGCGGGAACGACAGGATAATATTAGATATTTCAACCAGGATTTAATGACTGCATGGCTATTAAGCTCGAAGTAAAAAATCTCTATAAAATATTTGGCGACAATCCGGAACGCGCGTTTAAATATATTGAAAAGGGTGCGACCAAAGATGTCATTCTTGAGAAGACCGGGCTCTCCCTTGGCGTAAAGAACGCCAGTCTGGCCATTGAAGAAGGCGAGATATTCGTCATCATGGGATTATCCGGCTCAGGAAAATCGACCATGGTTCGCCTTCTCAATCGTCTGATAGAGCCGACGCGCGGCCAGGTGATTATTGACGGTGTCGATATTGCCAAAATATCAGCCAGCGAACTGCGTGACGTGCGCAGAAATAAAATCAGTATGGTATTCCAGTCATTTGCTTTGATGCCGCACATGAATGTATTAAATAATACGGCATTTGGCATGGAATTAGCGGGCGTCGCATTGGCTGAACGCCAGGAAAAAGCACTGGAAGCGTTACGTCAGGTCGGGCTGGAGAATTATGCGCACGCTTACCCGGATGAACTTTCCGGAGGGATGCGACAGCGCGTCGGATTAGCCCGCGCCCTGGCCATCAATCCCGACATCTTATTAATGGATGAGGCCTTCTCCGCACTGGATCCGTTGATTCGTACTGAAATGCAGGATGAGCTGGTTAATTTACAAGCCAGGCATCAGCGCACCATCGTCTTTATTTCCCACGATCTTGATGAAGCTATGCGTATTGGCGACCGTATTGCCATTATGCAGGGCGGCGAAGTGATACAGGTTGGTACGCCGGATGAAATCCTGAATAACCCAGCCAATGACTATGTCCGCACCTTTTTCCGTGGCGTCGATATCAGCCACGTATTCAGCGCCAAAGATATCGCCCGTCGTAGCGCGGGAGCATTGATCCGCAAAGCGCCAGGTTTCGGCCCGCGCTCCGCCATTAAGCTGCTGCAGGATGAAGACCGTGACTACGGCTACGTGCTGGAGAAACAGAAGTTTCTTGGCGTGGTCTCCACCGACTCTCTGAAAGCCGCGCTGGCAGCAGGTCTGGGACTCGATAGCGCCCTCCTCGACTCGCCAGCCGCGGTGCCCGCCGATACCTCACTGAGCGATCTGCTCTCGCACGTCGCTCAGGCGCCCTGTGCGGTGCCAGTGGTCGGTGAGGAGAATCAGTATGTCGGTATCATTTCCAAAAGCACGCTATTGCGCGCGTTAGATCGTGAAGGAGCCCAGCCATGAGTCAGGAAACCACCAATCCGTGGGATAGCGGCACCGCCGCCAGCAGTCAGGCTGCGCCCACCAGCAGCGGCGGTGCCGATGCCTGGGGCACGCCCGATGGCAGCGCGACACCCGATGCAGCCAGCAGCAGTGACTGGCTCAACAGCGCCCCTGCGCCCGCGCCGGAACATTTCAATATCATGGATCCATTCCACAAAACCTGGATCCCGCTTGATCACTGGGTGACTACCGGCATCGACTGGGTGGTCAACCATTTCCGCCCGCTGTTTCAGGGTATCCGGGTGCCGGTTGACTATATTCTCAGCGCCTTTCAGCAGCTGTTGCTGGGGATGCCCGCGCCGGTAGCGATTCTGGTGTTTGCACTGATCGCCTGGCAGATCGCGACGCCCGCCATGGGCATCGCCACGCTGGTATCGCTGATCGTGATTGGTGCAATTGGCGCCTGGTCACAGGCGATGGTCACGCTGGCGCTGGTGCTTACCGCACTGATGTTCTGCATTCTCATCGGCCTGCCGCTGGGGATCTGGCTGGCCCGCAGTGAACGGGCTGCGCGTATCGTACGTCCCTTGCTGGATGCGATGCAGACGACACCCGCCTTTGTCTATCTGGTGCCGATTGTAATGCTGTTTGGTATCGGTAACGTGCCAGGCGTGGTGGTCACGATTATCTTCGCCCTGCCACCGATTGTGCGTCTGACTATTCTCGGCATTAAGCAGGTGCCCGCCGATCTGATCGAAGCGAGCGAATCCTTTGGTGCCAGTCCGCGTCAACTGCTATTCAAAGTGCAGTTGCCGCTGGCGATGCCCACCATTATGGCGGGTGTCAATCAGACCCTGATGCTGGCGCTGTCGATGGTGGTGATCGCCTCGATGATCGCCGTGGGCGGACTCGGTCAGATGGTCCTGCGCGGTATTGGCCGTCTCGATATGGGGCTGGCTACGGTGGGTGGCGTAGGGATTGTGATCCTTGCCATTATCCTTGACCGCCTGACCCAATCTTTTGGTCGCGATAGCCGCAGCCGCGGTAATCGCCACTGGTATCACACCGGCCCGCTGGGCCTGATCTTCTCTCCTTCGCGTAAAAAATAATCTGTCGGGCGGTGCCTGCGCGCCGCCCATCCTGACGCGACATCTGAAATAAGGAATGACTATGCGCAACAGAGCCTCTCTGCTCGCCGCCGTGGTAACCACGCTGGCCGTTTCACACGTCTCCGCTGCCGATCTGCCGGGCAAAGGTATTACGGTACAACCCATACAGAGCACTATCGCTGAAGAGACTTTTCAGACCCTGATTGTCAGCCGCGCGCTGGAAAAACTCGGCTATCAGGTCAGCAAACCGAGTGAAGTGGATTACAACGTTGGCTACACCTCTATCGCCGCTGGCGACGCCACCTTTACCGCAGTGAACTGGCAGCCGCTGCATGACGACATGTACAAAGCCGCCGGTGGCGATCAGAAGCTCTATCGTCAGGGAACCTACGTTACCGGTGCCGCCCAGGGTTATCTGATTGATAAGAAGACCGCCGAGAAATATCACATCACCAATATCGAACAGCTGAAAGATCCTAAGATCGCCAGCCTGTTTGACGCCAACGGCGATGGCAAAGCGGATATGACCGGCTGTACGCCAGGCTGGGGCTGTGAAGCGGTGATTGATCATCAGAACAGCGCCTTTGGTCTCAGTGATACCGTGACCGCCAATATGGGTAACTATTCGGCGATGGTGGCGGATACGCTGGCACGCTACAAACAGGGTAAACCGATTCTTTATTACACCTGGACGCCCTACTGGCTGAGCGATGTGCTGAAGCCGGGCCGCGATGTGGTCTGGCTGCAGGTGCCGTTCTCTTCGCTGCCTGGCGAACAGAAGGATGTGGATACTAAGCTGCCAAACGGCGCGAACTACGGTTTCCCGGTTAACACCATGCACATCGTCGCCAACAAAGCCTGGGCGGCGAAAAACCCGGCGGCTGCCCGTCTGTTTGCGATAATGAAGCTGCCCATTACCGATATCAATGCTGAAAACTCAGCAATGCATGCCGGACAAAACTCAGAAGAGGCGATTAACCGTCATGTGGATGGCTGGATTAAGGCGCATCAGGCTGAGTTCGATAAATGGATCAGCGAGGCGCAGGCCGCCGCGCAATAACCTGAAAACATTTCCGCCCCAGGGCGGTTGATAAAAGTGCTGGCTCAGTGAGCATACGCTTCTAGTCAGGCAGTTATCTGAGGGCAGAAATTTTTCTGCCCTTTTTTTATGCCTGCGATCCCGACTGGTATGGCCTGTTAATAAACATGCGTGTGAAATAGTTTTTTGAGTTACTATTAACCTCAAATGATTATTAGCGACCGATGCTGTTTATGAATGCGACTCGCCAGGGTCTGACGCCTGCTTTAGTAATACTGATGTCAGTAGCAACCGGCCTCTGCGTAGCCAGTAATTACTACGTTCAGCCACTACTGAATACCATCGCCCAACAGTTTGATCTCTCTGTCAGCCTCGCCGGATTTATTGTGACCACGGCGCAGCTGGGCTACGCCTGCGGTCTGCTGCTGCTGGTGCCGCTTGGCGATCGGTTTGAACGACGCAGCCTGATTGTCACGATGATCCTGCTGGCTGCTGCGGGCATGGTGATTATCGCCCTTTCGCACTCCTTTCTCTTTTTACTGCTGGGCACGGTGATGACCGGCCTGTTCTCGGTCGCTGCACAAATCCTGGTGCCGCTGGCCGCCACGCTGGCAGAGCCGGAGCGGCGCGGCAAAATCGTGGGGACGGTAATGAGCGGTTTGCTGCTGGGGATTCTGCTGGCGCGCACCGTGGCAGGCGGCCTGGCGCAGCTTGGCGGCTGGCGTACCGTTTACTGGACTGCCAGCCTGCTGATGGTGGTGATGGCCCTGGCGCTGTGGCGATCGCTGCCACGCGTGAAACAGTCTGTGCCCATGAGCTATCCGCAGCTGCTGGCCTCCATCTTTCGCCTGTATGCCGGTAATCGGGTGCTCCGCACCCGCGCCTGGACCGGCTGCCTCTCCTTTGCCAATTTCAGCCTGCTGTGGACCTCAATGGCCTTTCTGCTCGCCGGGGCGCCTTATCATTTCTCAGAGGGCGAGATTGGCTTGCTGGGGCTGGTCGGTGCCGCGGGTGCGCTGGCCGCACGTCAGGCGGGCGCGCTGGCTGACAAGGGTAAAGCGAAGCTGACCACCCGACTGGGCCTGCTGCTTATGCTGCTGTCGTGGGCCGCCATTGCGTGGGGCGCGGAGCAGCTTGCGCCGCTGATCGTCGGCATCCTGCTGCTGGATCTGGCGGTACAGGCCGTCCATATCACTAATCAAAGCGTGATCTACGCGCAGATGCCGGAGGCGCGGAACCGTCTTAATGCCGGTTACATGACCAGCTACTTTATGGGTGGCGCGGCCGGCTCACTGCTCTCCGCGACCGCTTACCATCTATGGGGCTGGTATGGCGTCTGTGTCGCTGGCGCGCTGCTGACTGTGGTTAATCTGCTGATTTGGGCGGCCGGATCGCGCTTTGAGCCGGAAAAAATCAACTGAAGCCTGGCCGGACAGCGCATTGCGTCTGGTCACAAATGGTTAGGTTTGTTATGGTTAGTAGCAAACCTATTCACTTCAGTTATTTTTCCCCGCGATATTATTAAATTTGCCCCCTTTTTGATTACGTTCCGGCACAGCGGCTGCCGCCGGACGTACGGGTTTTTGACCCAGGGCCAGGGAATGGCCTGGAACGCCTTTGATGGTGAATAGTGATTCTGTCAGCGATCACCTGCCAAAAAGTGACTACGCTTATCCTGTCACCATAGTTATTATACAAGTTGCAATTAGTGAGGTTTTTTTTAATGGAAAGTTCGTTTACTCCCATTGAGCAGATGCTAAACATCCGTGCCAATCGCCATAAGGATTTTCCGTTGCAGGAAATTATTCTGACGCGTCTCTGTATGCATATGCAGGGTAAACTGCTGGACAACCGCAATAAGATGCTGAAAGCACAGGGTATTAATGAAACCCTGTTTATGGCGTTGATTACGCTGGATGCACAGGAAAACCATAGTATTCAGCCCTCTGAGCTCAGCTCTGCCCTCGGCTCTTCACGCACCAATGCCACGCGCATTGCTGATGAGCTGGAAAAGCGCGGCTGGATTGAGCGTCGCGAAAGCGATCACGACCGTCGCTGCCTGCATCTGCATCTGACCGATAAAGGGATGGAGTTCCTGCGTCAGCTGCTGCCACCTCAGCATCAGAGCCTGCAGTACCTCTGGTCATCGCTCTCCGTCGATGAGAAGTCGCAGCTGGAAGGCATCACCCGTAAGCTACTTAATCGTCTTGATAAAATGGATGAAGATCAGCTGATCGCCTCGCTTTCCCGCTAATAGCAATAAGTGCGACACAATCACCTGTCGGAACCGTTATTTTAATTTCCTTTTTTATCTGGCCAGCGCTCAGTCGCTGGCTTTTTCGACTCGGGCGCTGGCGAAAAGGGATTTCTGTCCCCCGACTAAATGGAAAACGTGGAGAAAGACATGAGTGCAACGGCAGAAGCACAAAGCCCGCAACCGTCAGCCAACAAAAAGAAGAAGCGTAAAAGTGTGCTCATCGTGCTGGCGCTGATCTTTGTGCTGATTGGTATTGCCTGGGGAGTTTACTGGTTCCTGGTCCTGCGCCATTTTCAGGAAACGGATGACGCCTACGTTGCGGGTAACCAGGTGCAGGTGATGGCACAGGTCTCCGGTAGCGTGAATAAAGTCTGGTTTGAAGATACCGATTTCGTCAAAAAAGGCGATGTGCTGGTTTCACTGGATAAGACGGATGCGGAGCAGGCGTTTGAAAAAGCGCAGACGGCACTCGCCACCAGCGTGCGTCAGACGCATCAGCTGATGATTAATGGCAAACAGTATCAGGCCAGCATTACATTGCAACAGACCGCTCTGGCGCAGGCACAGGCCGACCTGAAACGCCGTGAGCCGTTAGGTGCGGCTAATCTGATTGGCCGTGAAGAGCTGCAACACTCCCGCGATGCCGTCGCGACGGCCAAAGCACAACTGGACGTGGCGATTCAGCAATACAATGCGAATCAGGCGATGATCCTCAACACCTCACTGGAAAATCAGCCTGCCGTGCAACAGAGTGCGGCTGAGTTGCGTGACGCCTGGCTGGCGCTGCAGCGCACCGAAATCCGTAGCCCGATGGATGGTTTTGTCTCCCGTCGCAGCGTACAGGTCGGTTCGCAAATCTCCACCAGCACCCCGCTGCTTGCCGTCGTGCCTGCAACGAATCTGTGGGTCGATGCCAACTTTAAAGAGACCCAGCTGGCTGGCGTTCGTATTGGTCAGCCTGTCACCGTGGTTGCCGACATCTATGGTGACGAAGTGGTTTATCAGGGCAAAGTTGCAGGACTGGATATGGGCACCGGCAGCGCCTTCTCACTGTTGCCGGCACAGAATGCCACCGGTAACTGGATCAAAGTGGTTCAGCGCCTGCCGGTTCGTATCGAACTGAATCAGGAAGATATCGTCAGACATCCGCTGCGTATTGGTCTGTCAACGCTGGTTAAAATCGATACCACCAGCAAAGAGGGCAGCGCGCTGGCCACCAGCGCCCGTCAGCAAGCCGCTTACAGCAGCAACGCACTGGCGATTGACCTTGCGCCGGTCAATCAGCTGATCACCGATATCGTCCGCGCCAACGCCGGATGATGACGCGGAGGCTGTAATGGCACAAAAACCGCTTGAAGGAATGCCGCTGGTCCTGATGACCATTGCGTTGTCGCTGGCGACGTTCATGCAGGTTCTGGACTCGACCATCGCCAACGTGGCTATCCCCACGATTGCCGGTAATCTGGGAGCGTCGAACTCCCAGGGAACCTGGGTGATCACCTCGTTTGGTGTGGCCAATGCGATCTCGATCCCGCTGACCGGCTGGCTGGCAAAACGCATCGGTGAAGTGAAGCTCTTTACCTGGTCGACCATTCTGTTTGCTATCGCCTCCTGGGCGTGCGGCATGTCAGACAGCCTGGAGATGCTGATCTTCTTCCGCGTCATTCAGGGGATCGTCGCGGGTCCATTGATCCCGTTGTCGCAAAGTCTGCTGCTCAACAACTATCCGCCCGCCAAGCGCAGTGTTGCGCTGTCGCTGTGGGCGATGACGGTGATCGTCGCACCGATCTGTGGCCCGATACTGGGCGGCTGGATCAGCGATAACTACCACTGGGGCTGGATCTTCTTTATCAACGTGCCCATTGGTGTGGCGGTGGTGATACTGACGCTGCAAACCCTGCGTGGCCGGGAAACCAAAACCGAAATCCGGCGGATCGATATGGTCGGGCTGGTGCTGCTGGTGGTGGGGATCGGCTGTTTGCAGGTGATGCTGGATCGCGGAAAGGAGCTCGACTGGTTTAACTCGTCCGAGATCATCGTGCTCGGGGTAGTGGCCGTGATTGCGCTGTCAGTTCTGCTGGTGTGGGAGCTGACGGACGATCACCCGATCATTGACCTGTCGCTGTTTAAGTCGCGCAACTTCACCATTGGCTGCCTGTCGATCAGTCTGGCTTATATGCTCTACTTCGGCTCGATTGTTCTGTTGCCGCAGCTGCTGCAGGAGGTCTACGGCTACACCGCAACCTGGGCCGGTCTGGCGTCTGCGCCGGTGGGCATTTTGCCGGTGATCCTGTCGCCGATAATCGGACGCTTTGCCCATAAGCTCGACATGCGACGGCTGGTCACGTTCAGCTTCATTATGTATGCCGTCTGCTTCTACTGGCGCGCGTATACGTTTGAACCGGGAATGGACTTTGGTGCCTCAGCCTGGCCGCAGTTTATTCAGGGCTTTGCCGTGGCCTGCTTCTTTATGCCGCTGACCACCATTACGCTGTCGGGATTGCCGCCGGAGCGCATGGCCGCTGCCTCCAGCCTGTCGAACTTTATGCGTACCTTTGCAGGCTCGGTGGGAACGTCGATTACCACCACTATGTGGAGTAACCGCGAGTCGATGCATCATAGCTACCTGACGGAGTCGATTACCCCTTACAACGTCAATTCGCAGCAGATGTATAGCCAGCTGGAGAGCATGGGGATGACGCAGCAGCAGGCGTCGGCCTGGATCGCGCAGCAGATTACTAACCAGGGACTGATTATTTCAGCGAATGAAATTTTCTGGGCGTCGGCGGGGGTCTTTTTGATTCTGCTGGTGCTGATCTGGTTTGCCCGTCCGCCGTTTAGCGCAGGCGGCGGTGGTGGTGGTGGTGCGCACTGATGTGACAAAGCAAAACGGGCCTTTCGGCCCGTTTTTTTATGCGTTCTGACGCCACCATTCGGCGAGCAGTACGCCGGTTGCGACCGAGACGTTGAGGCTTTCTACGTTGCCGGTGCCGCCAATCGACAGGCTCATGTCACCCTGTTTGAACGCGGTGTCAGAAAGACCTTCACGCTCCTGCCCTAACACCAGCACCATTTTCTCCGGCAGCTGAGCCTGCGCCAGCGGCGTGCCCTGATGGCTGGAGGTGGTGACGATGGTGTAACCCGCTTTACGGAACGCTTCCAGACCTTCACTGAAGGTTGCGCCGCTGATGGCCTGCACATGCTCAGCACCACCTTCTGCGGTACGTACCGCTGCGCCGGACTCCAGCAGTGAGGCGTCGTTCACCAGCAAACCTTTTACGCCGAAGTGCGCGCAGCTGCGCATAATCGCGCCGAGGTTATGCGGGTTGCTGACATCTTCCAGTGCCAGTACGCAATCTTTGGTATTCGCCTGGCTCAGCCATTCAGAAACCGCCATCCCCATGCGCTTTTTGATCAGGAAGCAGACGCCACCATGATGCTCAGTGCCTGACGCTTTGGTAATCTCAGCATCTTCCACGACGTGATAGGCTTTGCGGTTAGCCGCCAGCCAGCGCAGCGCTTCGCGGAAACGCGGTGTCACTTCCTGCACGAACCAGGCGCGAACAATCGCTTCAGGACGGCTCTGGAACAGCGCCTGACAGGCGTTCTCACCATAGACGCGCGTCTCTTCGTTACGCTGACGACGGATCTGCTCGGGATCGACGAAGCTTTTGCCGCTGATGCCGCCGTGATCCGGCTTATCGCTTTCGGTTGCCGGACGATCTGCTGATGGCGCGCGAGACACGGTGCGCCATGGGGAATCGCTGCTGCCATAGGCGCCGCGATTATCATCGCCACGCTCGTTGCGGCGGCCTGCGCCATCGTCTGAACGGCGTGGAGCGCCACGTCCGCCTTCATCACGACGCGGTGAACTGCTGCGACCGGTGTCATCGCTGCGACGGCCAGCTGAGCGACCACCTTCCTGACTGCGTTCAGTACGGGGGCCTGACGAACGACGATTATCATCCGAACGGGCAGCAGCGTGACCACCTTTGCCTGTACGAGGATTAGGCGCGCGCGCGCTTTTATCGTCCTCGCCACGCACGTACATCACCTTAACCTTACCGCTCTTGCCTTTAAATTCGTCGTTCATGTCTTCCTCCTGCATTGAGAGCGCGCAGATTACCTGATGTGCTGGCGCTTAGCTATCAACTATTGAACCTATAGAGCAATCCAGATTGAGAGGGAATCCGTCCCCTTTCATAATGAACAATATTTACCAGACTGACACTTTTCAACATCAGAGGTTCCTATGAATACGGTATGCGCTTCCTGTCAGGCAACCAATCGCGTTCCAGAAGAACGCCTTGCCGACGTGGCGAAATGTGGTCGCTGTGGAAATGCGTTATTTGATGGCGAAGTGGTGAATGCCACCAGCGCTAACTTTGACAAATATCTGCAGGATGATCTGCCGGTGGTGATCGATTTCTGGGCGCCCTGGTGCGGACCCTGTGTCAATTTTGCGCCGGTGTTTAAAGATGTCGCCAATGAACGCAGTGGTAAAGTCCGCTTTATTAAAGTGAACACCGAAGCGGAACCGGCCCTGAGCGCCCGTTTCAACATTCGCAGTATCCCGACCATCATGCTGTTTAAGAACGGTGAGCGGGTCGACATGCTGAATGGCGCGATGCCCAAAGCGCCTTTCAATGAATGGCTGGATGAGTCACTTTAATCTTCAGAGGCCAGCCTCGCTGGCCTTTTCCTTTTCGCCTGCGCTTCGATTACACTGACGTTTTTCCTGCCCTGAATACTCATGTCTGATAATGCTGTTTTGCGCTTGCGCACCCAACGCCTGGCCCGATCCACCCGTCCTTTCCTCGCGCGCGGGAATCGGGTCATCCGCTGTCAGGGCTGCCTGCTGCCAGAGGTCAACTGTCTCTGCAGTCAGATCGTGCCGCAGTCCGCTCGTAGCCGCTTCTGCCTGGTGATGTTTGATACCGAGCCGATGAAGCCGAGCAACACCGGTCGGCTGATTGCCGATATTCTGCCGGATACTCAGGCTTTTGGCTGGTCACGCACCGAGCCGGATCCGCTGCTGCTGGCGGCGGTGCGCAATCCCGATTATCAGCCGCTGGTGGTTTTCCCGGCCGCCTATGCCGACCCCGGTCGCGAAGTGCTGACAACGCCGCCCGCCAGTGGCAAACCGCCGCTGTTTATTATGCTGGATGGCACCTGGACCGAAGCCCGCAAAATGTTCCGTAAAAGCCCCTGGCTCGACGCCCTGCCGGTGATGTCGCTGGATGTCAGCACCCCGTCGCGCTATACGCTGCGTGAAGCCCACGGCGCAGGTCAGCACTGCACTGCTGAAGTGGCCGCGGCGCTGCTGGCGCAGGCGGGCGATCGGCTGGCGGCTGAGGCGTTATCTCACCATTTTGATCAGTTCCGCGCGGCCTATCTGGCAGGAAAACCGCACCACGCCGGACAGGTTTAATCGCCCGGTCACCTTCCGGCGGGAGCGTCCCTGCGGTGACAGAGATTAAAATCGGGATGCGCAGCCTGCGATCTGCCCGGAAGCACTGCCAGCAAAAAGCGTTTACAATCACGCAAATCCCGAACTCTGGAGAGCGAGATGAGCCAACGCGGACTGGAAGCGCTGTTACGACCTAAATCAATTGCGGTAATTGGTGCCTCGGTCACGCCAGGGCGCGCCGGATACTTTATGATGCGTAACCTGCTGGCAGGCGGTTTTAGCGGACCGGTGTTGCCGGTGACGCCAAAATATAAAGCGGTCAGCGGCGTACTGGCCTGGCCCACCATCGACAGCTTACCTTTTGCGCCAGACCTGGCAGTGATCTGCACCCACTCAAAACGTAACCTCGAACTGCTGCAACAGCTCGGTAAAAAAGGCTGCAAGGCCTGCATTATTCTCTCTGCGCCCGCCAGCCAGTCGGCCGAACTCAAAGCCTGCGCCAGCCAGTGGCAGATACGGCTGCTGGGACCGAACAGTCTTGGCCTGCTGGCACCCTGGCAGGGATTGAATGCCAGCTTCTCGCCGGTGCCGATAGAGAAAGGCCGTATCGCATTTATCTCTCAGTCCGCCGCCGTATCCAACACCATTCTCGACTGGGCGCAGCAGCGTAATCTCGGATTCTCCTGGTTTATCGCGCTGGGTGACAGTCTGGATACCGATGTTGATGATCTGCTCGACTTCCTGGCTCGCGACGGTAAAACCAGCGCTATCCTGCTCTATCTGGAGCACCTCAGCGATGCGCGTCGTTTTGTTTCCGCCTCACGCAGCGCCTCCCGTAATAAACCGATTCTGGTGATCAAGAGTGGTCGCAGCCGGGAAGCACAGGTGCTGCTGGGCACCCACAGCGGTCTGGACGCCGCCTGGGATGCAGCCATTCAGCGTGCCGGGTTACTGCGGGTGCAGGATACTCATGAGCTCTTCTCCGCCGTTGAGTCGCTGAGTCATATGCGGCCGCTGCGTGGCGACAGGCTGATGATCATCAGTAATGGTGCCGCCCCCGCCGCGCTGGCGCTGGATGAGCTCTATGCCCGCAATGGGAAACTGGCACAGCTCAGCGAGCAGACGATTCAGCAGCTCGAGGCGCTGTTGCCCGCTGGCGCAGGCCGCGGCAACCCGCTGGATTTAAAAGATGACGCCACAGCGGAACGTTATGCCGCCTGCACAGAGATCCTGCTCGACAGCCATGAACTTGACGCGTTGATGATTATTCATGCGCCAAGCGCGGTCGCGCCCGCGACTGAAACGGCCGGACATCTGATCGACACCATCGCCCGTCACCCACGCGGTAAGCTGGTGACGCTGCTGACCAACTGGAGTGGCGAGTTCTCTTCGCAAGCCGCGCGCCGTGCCTTTACGCAGGCGGGGATACCGACCTGGCGCACGCCAGAGGGAACGGTGACCGCCTTTATGCATCAGGTTGAGTACCGCCGTAACCAGAAGCAGCTACGCGAAACCCCTGCCCTGCCCGCCACCCTGAACCTGGACAGTGCCCATGCACACCAGCTGCTGTCACAGGCGCTGGAGCGCGGTGTTACCGCGCTGGATACCCACGAAGTGCAGCCGGTGTTGCAGGCTTACGGCCTGGCCACGCTGCCGACCTGGATCGCCAGCGACAGTAAGGCGGCAGTGGCGATTGCCGATCAGATTGGCTATCCGGTGGCGCTGAAATTACGTTCACCCGATATCGCGCATAAATCGGAGGTGCAGGGCGTGATGCTCTACCTGCGTAATGCCAGCGAAGTGGAGCATGCCGCTGAGGCCATTTTTGATCGGGTAAAACAGACGCTGCCGCAGGCACGTATCGAAGGGCTGCTGGTTCAGAGCATGGCGAGTCGTGCAGGCGCACAGGAGCTGCGGGTCGTGGTCGAACAGGATGCCCTGTTTGGCCCGATCATTATGCTGGGGGAAGGCGGCGTTGAATGGCAGGCCGATAAACAGGCTGCCGTTGCCCTTCCCCCGCTGAATATGACGCTGGCACGCTATCTGGTGATTCAGGCGATCAAGAGTGGAAAGATCCGCAGCCGCAGCGCACTGAATCCGCTGGATATCCCCGGTTTAAGCCAGCTGCTGGTGCAGGTCTCTAACCTGGTGGTGGATTGCCCGGAGATCCAGCGACTGGATATTCATCCGCTGCTGGCGGCGGGCAATGATTTTACCCTGCTGGATGTCACCCTGACGCTGGCTCCGTTCCACGGCGATAACGAAGCACGGCTGGCAATACGTCCTTATCCTCAGCATCTGGAAGAGCAGGTGGAGTTAAAGGATGGGCAATTCTGCCTGTTCCGGCCCATTCTGCCAGAGGATGAACCCCTGCTGCGCGAGTTCATCAGTCAGGTCACTAAAGAAGATCTCTACTACCGCTACTTCAGTGAAATCAGTGAGTTTACTCATGATGATCTCGCCAACATGACCCAGATCGATTATGACCGCGAGATGGCGATTGTGGCGGTACGTCAGCATCATGGACGATCCGAGATCATCGGCGTCACCCGCGCTATCTCTGATGCAGATAACATTGATGCGGAGTTTTCGGTGCTGGTCCGTTCCGACCTGAAAGGCTTAGGCATGGGCCGTCGCCTGCTGGAAAAGATGATCCGCTACACCCGGCATCACGGCTTGCAACAATTGAACGGTATCACCATGCCCCATAACCGAGGCATGATTACGCTGGCACGAAAGCTCAATTTTCATGTTGATATTCAACTGGATGACGGGATTGTCAGCCTGAAATTGTCTTTACAGAATGAGATCAACTAACCTTGTAGAGAAAGGTAAAAAACGTTCGAATCGGCGAAGTTGATGTTATTATTTGTGGTTATAACCCTGATTTGATGGCAAAAGGCCATGCAATGAACAGAGAAGAAGTGCACTGTGATGTTGTCTAAATTTAAACGTAACAAACACCAACAACACCTCGCACAGCTGCCGAAACTGTCACAATCCGTTGCGGATGTGTCGACACTTTACTCGCCTGCCGAATTTCGCCAGACGTTGCTGGAGAAAATTGCGGCAGCGCAGACTCGCATCTGTATTGTTGCGCTCTATCTGGAAAATGATGATGCCGGACGTGACGTCATGGATGCGCTTTATAGTGCGAAGCAGGCGCGGCCGGAGCTGGATATCTCGATTCTGGTTGACTGGCACCGTGCACAGCGTGGCCGAATTGGCGCAGCGCGAGGCGTAACCAATGCCGACTGGTATTGCGAAATGGCGACACGTTATCCGGATATCGCCATCCCGGTTTATGGTATCCCGGTCAATACCCGTGAAGCGCTGGGCGTGCTCCACCTTAAAGGGTTCATTATTGATGACATGCTGCTCTACAGCGGTGCCAGCATCAATGATGTCTACCTGCATCAGCATGATAAGTATCGCTATGACCGTTATCAGGTTATCCGTAATTCCCAGCTGACCAATACTATGTATGACTGGATTACGCTCAATCTGAAGTCAGCGGAAGCGGTAAACCGACTCGATTTTGCTGAGCGTCCCTCAAGTCCTGAAATTAAAAACGAGACACGCCAGTTCCGTCAGGATTTGCGCGGCTTCAATTATCAGTTTGAAGGCAATGCTGGCAACGATGAACTGACGGTCACGCCGCTGGTCGGTCTGGGTAAGCATAGCCTGCTCAATAAAACCATTTTCCACCTGATGCCCTGTGCGGAACAGAAGCTGATCATCTGTACCCCCTACTTCAACATGCCTGCCTTGCTGGTACGTAATATCATTCATCTTCTGCGTCAGGGAAAACAGGTTGAGATCATCGTCGGTGATAAAACGGCCAATGACTTCTATATTGCGCCCGATCAGCCGTTCAAAATCATCGGTGCGCTGCCTTACCTGTATGAAATCAATCTGCGTCGCTTTATGAGTCGTTTGCACTACTATGTTACGACCGATCAGCTGGTCGTGAGACTATGGAAGGATGGCGAGAACAGTTATCACCTTAAAGGAATGTGGGTTGATGACGAATGGCAGCTGATTACCGGTAATAACCTCAATCCACGTGCCTGGCGGCTCGATCTGGAAAATGCAGTGTTGATCCACGATCCTCATCTGGAGTTAGCGGCTCAGCGTGAGAAGGAACTGACGTTAATCCGGCAGAACACAACGGTAGTGACGCATTTCCGTGAGCTTGAGAGTATTGCTGATTACCCGGCCAAGGTGCGCAAACTGATTCGCCGTCTGCGCCGGATACGTATCGATCGCCTGATCAGCCGGATTCTTTAATCACTGCAGCCGAAAAGGCATCTGCTATGCGAAGTGTGCTGCTTGCTGTGTTGTTGTGTAGCGGATGCGCCCATATGGCGGAAGATCAGTGGACCGGACGAGATAAAGCGGAGCATTTTGTCGCCTCTGTAGTTCTGGCCGCTGCCGGTAGTGAATATGGGCAGCGTCAGCACCATTCTGACCTGCAATCCAGACTGTTTTCATTAACTCCTGGGGCGGGAAAAGAGTGGTATGACAGCCGCCCGAATAGCAGCGGCTGGAGCTGGAAAGATTTCGCCTGGGATGCCGCCGGTGCTGCCAGCGGCATTGCCCTGTGGAATCTGAGTCAGTAGCTTTCTCTGTTAAAGCTTAATCCCCTTACCGCGCTTGTGCAGCAACAGCGACACCAGAAATGCCACCGCGCCCATCGCTGAAACATACCAGAAGAAAGTCGTCTCAATCCCCTGCTGCTTCATCAGCAACGCAACATACTCTGCCGACCCACCAAAGATCGCATTCGCTACTGCGTAAGATAGTCCTACACCCAGTGCGCGCACCTGTGGCGGAAACATTTCTGCTTTAAGAATGCCACTGATGGCGGTGTAGAAGCTGGTAATCAGCAGCGCCAGCATAATCAACAGGAAAGCCACACCAGGGCTCTGCACGTTTTGCAACAGTGTCAGAATGGGGACCGTACAGATGGCCGCGCCCGCGCCAAAAATCATCATTGAGGTGCGACGACCGATTTTATCTGACAGGGCACCGATAATCGGCTGAATCAGCATAAAGACCAGCAGCGCACCGGTCATCAGGCCGCTGGCTGTTTTAGGATCCATACCTGACGTATTAACCAGATACTTCTGCATGTAGGTAGTGAAGGTGTAAAAACTCAGGGAGCCGCCTGCGGTGAAACCCAGCACCATCAGGAAGGGACGAGTATGATTACGCAGTAACCCGATTACGCTACCCGCATCGCGATGTTCGCGGCTCGTCTTATCTGAGGTTTCTTCCAGTGAGCGTCGTAACCATAATGCGACAACGGCGAGCAGTGCGCCGAGGAAGAACGGAATACGCCAGCCCCAGCTTCGCAGCTCTGCATCCGTCAGCAGAAATTGGAGTACCACGACGGTGAGCACTGCCGCTAACTGGCCACCAATCAGCGTGACATACTGGAATGAGGCGTAGAATCCTTTGCGTCCTTCCAGAGCCACTTCGCTCATGTAGGTTGCGCTGGTCCCATATTCTCCGCCCACCGATAATCCCTGAAACATACGCGCCAGCAGCAGAATGACGGGCGCAGCAACACCGATTGTTTCATAACCGGGTAAGCAGGCGATCACAAGCGAACCAAAACACATCATGCAGACCGAAACCAGCATCGAATTTTTTCGGCCATGTTTATCGCCGATATAGCCGAACAGCCAGCCGCCAATCGGGCGCATTAAAAATCCTGCCGCAAAAACGCCCGCTGTTTGTAACAACTGAGTCGTGGTATCGCCCTGCGGAAAGAAAATGTGGGCAAAATAGAGTGAGAAGAAGGAGTAAACGTAGAAGTCGAACCACTCAACCAGGTTACCCGATGACGCGCCGACGATAGCCCAGATACGTTTCTTTGTATCATCCGTCTGAGTTTTATTATTTGTGGGTGCCATGCCTTACCTCTGTTCCTTGCTGATCAACAGCGTTTAAAGGAGTGAGTAAAGCATTTAAGTCTACTGAAGGTAAAGGCGGCGTAATCCGAGATTATTATTGTGAGCCATGTCGCTAATTATCGAAAAATCAGCGGGTTGCTGGTCATTCAGAAGTGAATAATGGGGAGTTAAGGGTGACATACCGCATGCCCGCAGGTCACATTTTCAGCTTAATGTGGCAAAGTGCGGACGTAAAAAAGCCCCGCACTACTGTGCGGGGCTTCTTCACTTAT
>NZ_VLTF01000013.1:0-67838 GCF_007558755.1 Pantoea sp. paga | reverse complement strand
CATTACCGGTCCCTGGAAGCGACTCTGCTATGGTAAAGACGGCCATTTATCCCGACAGGGCTATACCCTCTGTGTTATGAACAAGTTACAGGACAGTCTGCGACGACGGGATATTTACGTCGCACGGAGCGAACGCTGGGGAGATCCGCGGGCTAAACTTCTCCAGGGTCAGGACTGGCACACCAACAGAGTGCAGGTGTATCGCTCCCTCGGGCATCCTCTTAACGCCGGAGAGGCTGTCAATGCGCTGACCCGGCAGCTCGATACAGTGTACCGACAGGTTGCCAAAAATTTTGCCGATAATCAGGCCGTTTCGCTGGATTTCACCGGTAAACGCACGAAACTGACCATTGCTCATCTGAACGGGCTGGATGAGCCGCCGGCGCTGAAGTTACTCTCAAAACGTATATCTGAGCTGCTGCCAGTTGTCGATCTGACAGAACTCCTTCTTGAAATTAACGCGCATACCGGATTTGCAGATGAATTTACTCATGCAAGCGAAGCGGGCGCGCGTATGGATGACCTGACCGTCAGTATCTGCGCGGTATTGCTGGCTGAAGCCTGTAATATTGGTATGGAGCCCTTTATTCGCCCCAATATTCCGGCGCTGACCCGTTACCGTCTGAGCTGGACCCGGCAAAATTATCTCAGGGCAGAAACGCTGGTCAAAGCAAACGCCAGACTGGTTGATTATCAGTCTACTCTGCTTCTTGCTCAAAAATGGGGCGGTGGTGAAGTAGCCTCAGCTGACGGTATGCGGTTTATCGCCCCGGTACGAACGGTACATGCCGGTCCTAATCGAAAATATTTTGGTTCCAGCCGGGGGATCACCTGGTACAGCTTTATTTCAGATCAGTATTCCGGATTTCATGGTGTTGTCGTTCCTGGCACGCTAAGGGATTCCATATTTGTACTGGAAGGGCTACTGGAGCAGCAAACCGGGCTAAACCCAACGGAAATAATGACCGATACGGCAGGCTCCAGCGACCTGATTTTGGCCTTTTCTGGTTACTGGGCTATCAGTTTTCTCCGCGCCTGGCTGATGCCGGTGCTTCAGTGTTCTGGCGAGTGGATAAAGATGCCGATTATGGCGTACTGAATGATCTTGCCCGTAACACAGCCAATACGCGGAAGATAGAGCAGCACTGGGATGACATGATACGTATGGCCGGTTCCCTGACGCTGGGAAAAATCCGGGCCTCAGTGGCGATCCGTTCATTGTTGAGTAGCGACCGGCCTTCTGGTCTGACGCAGGCCATTATCGAAGCGGGAAAAATAAACAAGACACTGTATCTGCTTAATTATATTGATGATGAAGATTATCGTCGCCGTATCCTGACCCAACTGAACCGGGGTGAAAGCCGACACGCCGTCGCCAGAGCGATTTGTCATGGACAAAAGGGTGAAATAAGAAAACGTTACCAGAATGGACAGGAAGATCAGCTGGGTGCGCTGGGACTGGTGACCAATGCTGTCGTTCTGTGGAATACCATCTACATGCAGGCTGCACTGGATCATTTGCGCAATGAAGGTGAAACCATCAATGAAGAGGATGAAGCCAGGCTTTCGCCACTGAGGCACGCACATATCAACATGCTGGGGCATTACACATTCACGCTTGCAGAACAGATAACAAAAGGCCAGCTAAGGCCACTGAAACAGGCGGAAGAAACGGATGAATGGCCACTGTGACGGTTATATTAGTGTGGGGCAAGGATGCAGAATTGTACAAAAAACATACTTAGCGTGCGTTTTCGTCCGTTTGGGCTTCAGACCCCAACAAAAAACCGGAGCTGGCAGGACGAAGTGTGGCTGAATCCGGAGCGGGAAACGCTGGCCGCATGAATTAACTGAGGCGACAACTACCTTGACACGCACCGTGGGCGGGCTGCCCGTTCAGCCTGATAAAGGCGCTGAACCTGAGCAGGGCCCGCCCGTACTCACCTGCAAGCTTCGGGCGGGTGCGGCCGGCGGTGGCACAGCTGCAAAACTAGCCGGTGAGCGCTTCGTCATCAGGGTGGGGCGGCGCGCGTGCCGTACGGGTTAATGTTGTTCCACATAGCGGTGTCCCCGCCGTCAGCCGACAGAGCCGGCACCTGCAACAAAGCCACTACTTAATAGTTTAATCTGCCCTTCTTACCCCGGTTTTTTACAGGTCAGCCAGTTTGAGTTCGATCCAATGATGGTCATCGGAACCAAATAATGTGCCGCTGTCACTTTTGACTAAGTGGGGGACTTGTTCAAGCAAATTATCTATGTGTGATGCATCAACTGGTCCTATATATATCCGACCGCCAGGTTTCAGCCAGTGGGCCATTTTCTGTAGGCTTTCTCGTTGTAAATCAGGAGATTCTTTATACGTGAAAATTGACCAAGAAGAAAAGATTCTATCAATTTTTTCCTTATAGTGTTCAGCGTCCAGGTTGGCAATATCTACTCGAAAAACGCCTGGACTGGCTTCCTCCTTGTCAATACCTCGCGTATTTTTAAAACCCAGCCTTTGTAAACCTCGTACGAATTCTCCTTTTCCTGCACCAACGTCAAGGACATGCATGTCCCTGGTCATGTTTTCTAGTATGGAATGTGGATAGATGACGCCAATCAGCTTGTTGACTCCACGACCGGTAACTTCATAGTTTAATTCCTTACCAGGTTCATACTGCGACTGCATGCTTGGTACAGGCGTGCTGCTTTCACCTTCACCGTGTGAAAAAGATGCAAATTGTTGGATATTTCCTTGCTCCCCAAATGGCAGCTGAGGGGAAGAAGGATAGCTAGGACTTGCAGGCGTGTAGCTAGATTTAGATTTTACGCACCCCATATTTTTTAACTCCACCAAAAAGTATTTATATATCTTTAGTGTAAATTAAGGGACGTCAGGTTCCACAAGTCAGTAAAATAGGCTCTTTCGCATTAAGATGTATTCAGGTAAGATGTTGTTTTTTTTATATTTTTACGTATGCATATAGGAAATTGAAATCCTTTCTGCGCTGGAATGGGGTGGTTAAAATTCAATCAGAATTTGAGTTGGATGCCATCTGATATTTCGGCACTCTGCGGGGTGGTGATAATTCAGGCTTATTCCGGTCGTTTTTCAGGCAATATGCAGGCGTCAGGCGGATCTTTGATCTGGCCCAGGCTTGGTGGACACGCCCTTAAGAGAGGACTTGTCGTTCAAATACCATCGGGCTGACATAGCCCAGCGTGCTATGCCGCCGTTTCTGATTGTAATCCACCTCAATGTAGTTAAACACCTCTGATTTCATGTTTTCCCGGTCAGGAAAGTGTTCGCCGTGGATCAGCTCCACCTTCAGGCTGTGAAAAAAACTTTCAGCACACGCGTTATCATAACAGTTGCCTTTCCCACTCATGCTGCATATTAATTTACTGATTTTAATTAACTTCTGATAATCATCAGAACAGTACTGACTGCCACGATCCGAGTGGGCGATGACGCCCTCTGGGGAACCCCGTCGGCTCAGGGCCATCTGCAGGGCATCGCAGACCAGGCCCGACTTCATCCTTACCGACATTGACCATCCCACAACGGCTCGTGAAAATAAATCAATTATTACAGCCAGATAAACCCAGCCCGCGTCCGTCCATAAGTAAGTGATGTCACCGACCCATTTCTGGTTCGGTGCTGATGCTGTGAAATCCTGCTGTAGCAGATTCGGCGCCACCGGACGATTATGCTTCGAATCCGTTGTCACCCTGAATTTTTTTGCCGCTTTCGCCTTCAGCCCCTGCCGGCGCAGGCTTGCAGCAATGGTTTTGCGATTGTAATGATAACCGGCATCCTGCAGGTCCATGCGCAGCCTGCGGGCACCGTTGCGTCCTTTCTGTTCCGTAAAGGCGCTGGCTACCCGGGTATCGCAAATCTCCCGTCTCTGCTGTGAAACCGTTTTCTGCCCACATCGTCGGCTCCAGGCATAAAATCCGCTGCGGCTGACGGCCAGAACACGCGCCATAGACTTAACCCGAAACTCAGCCTGATATTGTTGCATAAAGACGTACCTTACTTCAGGCGTCTGGCGAAGTACGTCGCGGCCTTTTGGAGGATGGCTAACTCCTCAGCCTGATCAGCCAGTTGACGTTTAAGCCTGGCAATTTCAACAGATTGCTGCTGTTCACGTTCGGAGCAGGATAGCGCCATTTGCTGTTTTTTACGCCAGGCATAATTCCGGGATTCCGGTGTCGTTCTGCCAGTGATTAAAAAACGTACTTAGCGTACGTTTTCGTACGATTGGGCTTCAGACCCCAATAATAACATATTTTAGACGTCTGGCCTGGTCCTCGACCCCGTCAGAAATGAGTCTATGCAGGTTGTAGATTACCGGCGATAGATCCGGAAACGTCACACCAGTAGGAGATACCTGGTCTCTGTAGAGGCGTAATAACCCAGTAAGCTGAGCTTCATTTAAAAATGGGCCAGCAAAGGTACCGCTTTTAGTCCGAAAGGCAAGAGTTGGGCTTAGATCACTCATTTCAAAGTTTCCTAAAAAGTATTGGGTTCGTTAAAAAATTTAGTTTATAAATATTTCTTTTATCATTAAGTGCAGCAATTGTAACTTCAAAAACATGTTATATTTTTTCGCCAAGAATAAGCACTGTAATAATTCCACCTAAACGAATCATTCTTCTTTAGATACCCTCTCGTATGTGGATTAAGCTCCCCTGAAGGCGAACTTCCTCTCTTCGCTCATAGCGGGCATTATGTCCATGTCAGCCCATTTTTATGGTAGAAGCTGGTATTTGCTATCACATCTAACCAGACCGTTATCTGCTCCGCTCAGCTTGCTTAACTGTACGATAACGGGTTAAGTAACACCATCTATCACGCAGTAACTTGTTTTATCGGAGGTAGGGCGCCACCTGACTACTGTATCCTGCTTCTGACATCATCAGCCGCCTCCATCCCGGCAGGCGGTATAAACACTATTCCCAGCTCAGGAATTATCCAAATGTCTTACAATCTGGCCAATAAAGAAAAGAGTCAAAGAGAAAGGGTCAGCGTTGAACTTGCTGCTGCAGGAGTGGCTCACAAAGAACGCCTCAACATGCCGGTGATCCCGCATGAGGTCGAACTACAGCAGCCGGCGGCGCTCCGTGAATATTTTCGTGAAAGAGTTGTTCATTACCGGCAGCAATCACAGCTACTACCTAAAGGCACTGATGCTGTTTATCAAAAAGAGGCCAAAGAGTAGTGGCGAAATCCACTATGACGGGTATAGCCCTTCATTTCAGGACTATCCACTGTACCGGGGGTTTCAGAGTTTATTATTCCGTTTAAGGATATTGAGAACATAGTCGCTCCCCTCTTTATCAACAGAGTATTCGAGAAAACCAATATCCTTCAGCTGCTGGAGAGCCTTCTTCACAGTAGCGTTCTGGTTACCCAAGTGTGATGTAAGCTGAAGCCGCTCACGCAACCGGTCAAACCCAATACGATAAAAGGTTGGCGGTAACTCAGCTAGGTAGAGATAGAGTGCCTGTGCAGACTCTTTTCGGGAAAGCTTCTGGAGTGCTTTAAGATACAACCTGGTTTTACCATCTACCCGGTATAGTGTATTGAGCTTAGAGTTTGGTTTGATGATGATTTTGCCGGTGTAGCTGTCGTAGTAAGTCGATTCCACAAGGTGCATGTTGATGGTGATACGATCATCTGTACCGGGTACGCTCTTTACGAAACTAATGTTGGTCCGGGCAATTCGGGTAAGAGACGCATCAAACCTGTCCTTCAGCTGCCTGTCTATGCGCTTTGTTTCGAAACCGCAGTACTTTGCAAAGTCAGCAAAGTTGAGTTCCAGATGATCGTCGTTATCGAGTTTTTTATTCGATAAGGCATAGATAATACCTACCCAGACCTTGAAATCGGTATCCATGTCGAGTCGAGGACCGTAAATCTGAATCTGGTTGTAACCCTCCCCCTCTACAATGGATAGTCGTGACAGTGACTCTGTTGCATCGATACTGTGACTTTTCCTGCCGCCCTTATCCGTTGATTTCAGCGTAGGCACAAAGACACCCAGTCGCAGCAGAACTTTAGGTTGTATTGTCTGACGTAGAGTGGGAAGAAGGTGAATAACTTCACCTGATTCTTTGGATGTTTCCTCGATAATGAGTGATAACTTATTGTTTTCCATTAACAATTCCAAATATCAGAGTGAGTGTATAAAAACTTTATTGTACCCGGTACAGTGGATCAAATCTACCCGCTATAGTGTAGCTTGAACCCTGTATAGTGGATATCACACCCTTCACAGTGGATGTACTTACCCGGTGCAGTGTATTGAAGCAGGCCGAAATCGTTGCTATCAAAGGTCTCAAAGCGATCTTATTCCTTATTGATCTACCATTGATCCTCTAATGATCCTTTTATTTAAACTATCCAGTGGATAAATCGGATGGTAAGGACCTAACCCGGGTCGTCAAGTC
Source organism: Pantoea sp. paga (assembly GCF_007558755.1). Classification (NCBI taxonomy): domain Bacteria; kingdom Pseudomonadati; phylum Pseudomonadota; class Gammaproteobacteria; order Enterobacterales; family Erwiniaceae; genus Pantoea; species Pantoea sp. paga. The sequence goes on along the minus strand of NZ_VLTF01000013.1, from coordinate 61,400 downwards.
AAGGCTCAAAACCCTAATCCAAAACACATATCTATTTAACAAACCTCCATACATATCCAGGTACACGATCAAAAAGTTTACCTGCTGCAAATTCAGCTTTTCGATGATCATAAGCCTGTGTCATGGCAAATCCTTCATCGTCAGGAATTTTGTAGCTTAGATTTTCATAAACAGTTTCAAGGGTTGAAAGCGTATGACAACGTCTGAATTTCATTAGCCAGTCTGTTTTCGTCATATCGTTCCTGTTAATTGTAGAATGAATTTGATTGATAATATCCTTAGTAGACCTTATCCGATTGATGGATTATTTTTTTATGCCTGAAACGAAAAATGGCAGCACTAATAGGATATAGTTATTGTAGTTAATATTAAATAAAACTCTATCTATATAAGGTTACAAACTTTGATGAAATTGGAAAAGTGCTGTTTTCTTTTTTTGGCTTTACCTTTCTTTTCTCACGCTGACGCTGATATCAGTGCTGGGTTTTCCCCCGGGGGAACAGCCCAGGCTTTAATCCTCAGCTTTATCCACTCAGCTGCCGGCTCTGCCGATGTGGCGGCGTACGACTTCACCAGCGAACCGGTTGCAGAAGCGCTCAGTCAGTTGGCTCAAAGTGGAGTAAGCGTAAGGATTGTTGCAGATGAAAAGAAAAGCCATGACCGCTGGTCACTGGTTAACAAACTGGCCTGTTCAGGTATTCAGGTAAGAACAGATGCACAGTACAGCATTATGCATAACAAGTTTATTGTGACAGGTAACAATGCCGTGCAGACGGGATCATTTAATTACACCTCATCTGCTGAGAAACGTAATGCCGAGAATGCGCTGGTTATAAGAGACAATCAAAACCTGACTCAGCAATATCAGAATGAGTTTAATCGCCTCTGGGCTGAATCATCGCCCGTACACTGCAACAATTCATAGTCGAAAGACTTAATATAATCTGCTTAGCGGACTGTATATGACAAAGAAAAAAGTTTATCCGGTTCACTTTTCTGGTCAGCGGGGCCAGCAGGACGCTTCTGAAGCTTTACAACAGAATGAAACATCCATCTGGCAGCGCTGGCTTAAGTACTCCCGGGATAATAAAAAAACCACAGTGGTGACCTGCAGATGTCTGCAGGCAGAAGACGATCCGGTCAGGAGACGGCTGAAGGTTCATTACTCACGGGATACCGAACGCTGCTGGCTATCGTCATACGCCTTTACGGGTAATGAGCATAAACCTGACTGCCGGTTTTATTCGGTGTGGTCTGATGAACGGCAGGCAGAGATTTATCTTGGGGACGCTGTCCGAGCAGCAGCTGATGGCACTATTGTGGTCAGACTGCCCACAGGCCTCCAGAAAAAGGCCCCTTCCGGGGTAAAACCAGCTGAAAACGGCTCAGATGACGAACCGGTAAAACGCAAACGCCGGCCCTCCATGAGCCTGCTGGGGCTTCTGCACCTGCTGTGGGAGCAGTCTGGTATCAATGTCTGGCACCCCGCTTTCGATAAAAAGAAACGCACCCCTGGCTGGGTGAGCTGGCACCTGCAGCAGACGGCTACCCGGATCCGTATCGGTCCCGTGCCGTTGGAAGAATCCCTGTTGCTTATGGCCACAAAGGGCTCTCAGCAGGTTATCACTAACCGGGAACACCTGAGAGCGGCCGAAAAGAACAAAAGACGACTCATTGTCATTTCCGTTCTGGCTGGCTGGAGTGAGACCGGTGAAGCACGACTGAAAACTATGGTGCCGCTGGGGCTGTTTTCTGGCTTTCCTGACCTGGTTCTGCCGGAGGACGTGCGCCTGCGCCTAGAGAGGAGTTTTGGCCGCGAGCTGGGCGACTGGCGCAGGGGAATGAAAGTAGTGGTTATCGCTGAAACGGAGACGCCTGCAACATCGTTCAGGCACATAGACGGGCGCAACCGGCCGTCCAGCAGCAGTACCGTGATCGATGTGGCGCTGATGACGGTAAGTCCACGCTTTATTCCGCTCGATTCAAGCTATGAGGAGGCTGTCGAAGAAAAATTGTGGCAGGAAAAACGTACCTTCATCAAGCCTCTGCGCTACGACGGTGAGGAAGACGTGTTTCCGGATTTTGTGCTCAAAGACGTTCCCGGTGTGGATGCGCTGCCGATGGAAGTGTTCGGCATGAACACGCCTGAGTACCTGCTGCGTAAGCAGGAAAAAACCTCTTATTATGAGGCGGAATATGGGGCCGGGCATTGGTGGTCCTGGAACGCTGCAGAGAAGTCAAATATGCCGGCATTTCCTTCCGTCTGAAACGGGTGTTGTTTACCCGCAGGGAGATGCGGCTGAATTAGCGTATCCTTTCACTGACCGTCAGGTTGTCAGGCCTGAACGCGGGAGGTATTGTTTAAGAAGCGTCAGGACGATAAATGAAGGCAACTTGAGGGAGCTGGCAATGGAAACGACTGAAGAACTCAATAACACCTATTTCTACGCTGGCAGACCGAACCTCACCGCTGGTGAGCTCTTTTTCATGATTTTCTGTGAAGAAGTCGCTGAACAGCTGGGCATCGATGACTTCGGCGCGATCGTGGCCATCCTTTCAGGCCGTAGTGTCCTGAACACACGCACCAAACCGCGCGATGCTATCCAGGGAACGTCCTATGCCTCACGGGCAACTCGTAGGGTGTTCCCTTACGCCAAGTTTCCCTTCGGAATTAAGCTTCCCACCATCATAGGGGGATATATTCCCTTGGACTTGCGTTATGAAGGAATGGTCGAGGAGCGTCTGTAACAGGAAAAGCGCGCGTTCATCAAGCCGCTGCGTTACGACGGTGATGAGGATGTGTTCCCGGACTTGGTGCTGACGGACGCCGCCAGTAAGAAAGCCCTCCGATGGAAGTGTTCGGCATGAACACGCCTGAGTACCTGCTGCGTAAGCAGGAGAAAAACTCTCATTATGAGTCGGAATATGGGCAGGGGCGTTGGTGGTCATGGAATACTGCAGAGAAGACAGTCATGCTTGCTGAATAAATTGCAGCGCAGCGCTATTGTAAAGGATAGGTTTTCACAAGGACGGCAGTCGTTGCCTATGAATTGATAAAAGGCTGACGTCAGAAACGCCAGCAGAAATTAGCATTCAGAGTCATCATAAAAATTAGGTTTGATTCAGGTAATAACTATACCCATTCTCTTCAGAATGAGAGAACCTGCATCCTGAGGTATTTTTACTGATGAAATTTTGTTGATTTCATGATTGAGGTCAAGGCCTTCAGTTAATGAAAAATCACAATTCGACAGGTCACAGCGCCTAAATTCACTATTAATAAACTCTGAACCGGTAAAATCCGATCCCCGAAGATTAGTTTCTTCAAAAAGACAGTCATTAAAACCGCTTAATAGGAATCTCGATTTTTGCAGCCGTAGACCAATAAAATCAATAAATCTCAGCTTACATTTATTAAGTGAAAATGTACAAGGAAACATTATGTCTGAGACATTAACCCCCTGGAGTAAGCAGTTTTCAAACTCACAATCAATAAGCTTGAAAAAATTAAGTTTTATATTTCTAAATGAACAATCTACAAACCGACATTGCTCCAGTTCGCATTCGCGGAAATCAAGAATATCAAGCTGCACTTTTTCAAAAGTGCAGTAGCTGTAGGTCATGCCGGATATTTTCTTTTCAGAAATCTGGCGATTGGATATTTTTTTATTATAGATTTCCATACTTCAGGCTCCAGTCTTCATAATTTCTTTCAAAAAGGCTTTTTCTGGCGTGTTTTCATCGTGGGCTTGCATAAAATTACTCATATCAGAATAGCGATTAACTCCAGATCTAGACATCATATAAAACGGAATTTCGTCCCTGGTAAGTTCGTCAAACATATGAGTAGAAAAAAAACAGTTTTACCCTCATTTGTAATTGTGTGCACCAGATCCCAGAGCATCATTCTGTATTGTATGTCAATACCAACGGTAGGCTCATCCAGCAGGAAAAAACGTGCTTTCTTACAAAGAGTAAGCATCAAAGATATAATAAGCCACCGTTTTTCACCATAACTTACTGTATAAGTTCTTTTATGTTTTATTTTCTCATATCTGATAAAAAACTCATCGTTCCATTTGTTATTCAGCTCAGCCCAAGCCTGCTTTTTTTTCAATTTGTTAAAACAGCAAACAAGATCAAAGACTTCCTCATTATTAAGAGTACCGGAGAGGTTAATAATCTGTGGCAGGCATACCATTTCTTCGCCAGAGAAATGACGCTTGATTGAGCCTTGATAGTTTTTTATCCCTCCCCTGATGATGTTGAAAAGCGTTGTTTTTCCTGCACCATTTTCTCCCAGCAGTCCTATCAGCGTGCCCTGTTCAATCTCAAGAGACAGGTTCCGAAACACTGGTTTCTGACCTTTGTATGAAAAATCAAGGTCTCTGATTTCAATAAGAGGATCTTTCATTGTGAACTCCATACTGGCTCTGTCCGGAATGTTATAGCTGATAGCAGGCTTAGGAAAAACATTATAGCGTAGATGGAAATGGTCAAAAAAGACAAGCTTTTCTCTTCACTTAAAATTATTGAATATACAATGATTGGATTTATCTGGTTAAATAATCCAATAAAGCCATGGTCATATTTCAAAGAAATAATACCAAAAACCATACATACAGTTATGAGCACAGAGTAAATAGTACTTGCTGTCTGGAATGTAATACGGAGTGATGATAGAAACGTCATACATACCATCATAAAGGCATTGATGCATAGAGTCTTAATGACGAGAAGTACTGTAAGATGGTCTGGTTGTGCGTGAAAACCTGCAAAAACCACTCCCACAAAAAAACACACATATACAATGGACATGATGAGAGAGGCTATCAGCTGAGAACGAATAAATAATAAACGACCTGACATATCGTGTACAAAAGTTGCTATAAAACCACTTTCTCTTCTACCCGTTAAATACAGGCAGTAATTGAAAAGAACAACAGAAAAAGAAATATAGCCTAAAAACCACGATATCTGACTTCGGAGCCAAGAGGTATCTCCGGTGTGCATCTCAAGTTCATTAAAATGAAGGAAGAAGAAAAGAACAGTTGGTGACATAATCGTCCAGACTAGGCTGAACGGTGTTCGGATCTGCTCCATAAAGAATATTGCTGACATTTTAAAAGTTGCCACTAGATGTCCTTAAGGAAATGGAACCATTACGGATTCTCTTTGCACAAATCCGCTTCCCGAGCGATATATTTCATTGCTGAGGTTAAGTGAGCCTGAACCATTCATATGAAGAAAAAAATCAGGGCTTAGGATTTTTGTATACCAGACGAGCCCCTCACTGACTCTCTCTCTTGCGTAGTATACAAAAACATTATTAGAAATATTTTCAAGATAAGAGTAAATGTTTTCATTTATAGTGCAGGAATCGATATTTGACACTATTTCTGAACTATGTAGTGCAGTTTTTTCACAAAGGTCCATATAAGTTTCATATGTGTTGCATGATACAAAATGGCGTTGATAGCTGTCGATAATATCGGCATCAGTATAGCCTCCAGTTAAAAAATTGTGAAGGCATATATATGATTGCCATAACTCAGTAACAGATTTACATATGGCTTTATTCAGGCTTTCTGAATAAGATAATCCGGTGCTGTATTTAATCTTATTTTTTCATTTTTGGTACCATACAAAGTCAATACTGCGTGTCCGGGGGCTCCCGGAAGGGTTATGTCGAAAATCCTTATTTCGCCCTCAGATCTGAGGGAAAATAAAACTTCATCAACAAAGCCTACTCCAGTAACTAAATCCTGAGAAATCTCAAAGTTTGCTGCTCCTTTAAGCCAGTAAAGTAGTAGTGACTGTCTCTCCATAAACTCATAAAGTGCACCTTCTATCGCACTCTCCAGGTTACCGTGAAAACTACAGCCACAGGTATCCCTGTCTGGATAGAATTTCAAGTCCGGTGCGGCCGTTATATTATCCAGAGCGACCAGAACCGCAGGTATCTCTACCTTCTCCAGATTGAACAGGTTATAGGCGCGGACAGTTTTGAATTGGTGAGTTTTTACCATGGCTTCACTGTGTGAAGATGTCTGCATTAAAGCTTTTGTAAACGCTTCAGCGGCTTTAGCCGGCATCATTTCACTAAGTGATTTTTCTGGACCCGCGACAATTTCATTAAAGAAGTGGCGCCGCTCAAAGTATTCTCCTATAGCTCCCTGTATAGATTTCAGGGTCTCACCAGCAGCACTGGCTGGAGTGATACGCTCATAATCCCAGACTTGTGAAAAAGCGGGCATATGTCGATTCAGCTTAGGGCTTATCACCATCGAGGCAGGCCAGGCGGACATAAGATTACTGTAAATATTAATCATTACCGACGTCTCCGAAAAACTGAATAATGACTGGCGCTGCTGTCCTTGAGTCTATGTTCATGGTCTTCGCCACATAAGAATCAGTGAAGCCAGCCCAGACGCGGTTTCTGAGACCAATTTGGTCGGCGATCAATCCGGCATTTTGATACATAGACCCTGCCTCCATTAATGCCATGCGATAACCTCTGTACCTGTATTTGAACAACGATTTTTCAAAAATGATGCAGTACACTAAGGCAAAATGTGGTCGCCCTAGGCGCTCAGCATCTCCTCCTGAAAGGCACCGATACAGCTCTTCGATATCACCGATTGCAACTGGCTCTACAGCCCTGCTTAGAGGAAGATAGTGATAAACGTTATTACCAGATCGCCAGTTCTCAGTATTTTCTGACAGACGGCATAAGAAAATCTCAACAGGATACTGGGCACCCCCAGAGGGATAGGGCCGCCTTACCGAAGCAGGATCAGGAGAGCTGAATGCATTGACGAGGAGTTTCTCGATAGAGTTAAGCTCAAGTTTTTTATCGTCGCAGAAAGAAATTCCTGATGGCTGCCTCTCGTAACCAAAATGAGCTTTCTCTGAAATTTTTTCAGATGAATTAAAACCTGGCCTAAAAAGAATCTCTTTATTTTCAAATTTATCAAGCCGGGAAACAGGAACTGCGGATACAAAAGTCCGTTCTGCCAATTCAGGCAATGATGCAAAATTTCCTTTAACGTGGAAGCTTTTTACATCGTCCAGAACCTCGGGATCTACATAATGTGTGACTTCAAGTAGAGAAAGTTCGTGCTTAGACATTTATCTCTCCACGCATCCACATGCTTGCCAGTGAATTACAGGCTCTTTATTCAAAACACAAGTAATGAGGTCTGTGCTTACAGATGACATAAAAGTGTCCACATGGCTGGTGATGAGCGGGATCCCAATCAGCTCTTGTAGGCGGCGTTTAATCAAATGCTGGCTGAACCCTCTTTCTGAATTGCTCAGAGCCAAAGCAGGCAGAGCTATCTGATGACTTCGGAGTAGCTGAAGCAGATTAGCCCAGGACATTTCGTTTCGACGGAAGCTTTTTTCTTCCCTGTTCAGCCATCTTTCGATGTGGCAGAAATGGCAGGGCGTACCCAGCACGGGTGAGTACACACCATCTATTCGGAAAGATTCTTTTAGATAATAGCTTTGTATAAACCCTGCTCCTGTCTTTTTTTCAAATTTGGAATATAAAGATTTTATTATTTCAGGTTGATAGTTTTCAAAATGCATCCAGAGCAACGTATTAGCAGGTAACTCAAATTCAAGCTGGTCAGACTCCCTTACGTCGTGAATGTTAATGCCGTCAGCTATCCACTGTTCCTTTACGCCGTCAAAAACATGTGCTGCATCACTTACAATTAAAGCACTTTCCCAGAGGGCTGAATTTTTTGTCTGGTTTACTACTCCGGTAGTAACAAGAAAATCTTTACCCTTTTCTTCTTCAATGTTTTCACTTGCCAACAGATTAAGTAAATAAGATTCTGAAATTATACCCCTGTTTACGCTTGGTTTTAATATCCGTTTCATTCCTTCATGTGCAACATCGACGGATGATAGGTAAGTTATCAACAGACTTTTATTCTTTCTGGAAATTATTTCAAAAGGCAGAACGTTCAGCATAATCATCCCTTTTTTAAAACAGGGAGCCACTGGCCCCCTGCACGGTTACTTCAGCTCATTAGATATGCGATCCGCTTCCGCCGCTGCCACCGTTTCCACCACTGCAGCCATTACCACCTGAACCGCCACAGCCTCCGCCCTGCCCACCTGAACTGCCACCGCCACCGCCACCACCGCCTCCACTTCCGCCGCCAATACCCACACCTAATGGGGACTGACGCGACATTTTAAGAGTGTCAACGGACAGCACTACACCAAACTCATTAGCTTTTAATTCCATAACAACTCCTGTAATGAAAATTAATGATTGGGTCATAACAACTGCGTTGGCCAACAGTATTTTTTTGCCGTAAGTAATTAAATTTATCAATGTTAAGATTTTGTAATCTTGAATGTTGATTATTTTATATATCTTTATTATCAATAGGTTATTTGTATTTTGTAGGTTTTGTTTGTATTCAATAGTTACAAATAGCTTTAATTTGAATTGTTTTTTTGCCTTAAATGATTTTTTTTCAGACACTTTTCAGCTATGTTATTTATTAGTTTGGCTGGGTAAAAACAAGAGCGAGGTCACAGGAGTTGCTAAATTGCGGTGACCTGCACCTTGTTGATTAACACACCGCGATGTTAGTAACGCCTTCATAAGCAACATGAGGATATGTAATACACCTGCATGACATTGATTTCGAATGAAATGGTTCCGAGAAAAACTGAAACTCTGTCAGCCCAATGTACCGGGTGACAGTGTCAAAGGTTCGGACAGCGAAGCCAGCCTTAACCCGGACAAGATCAGGTTTGATCATGTGCTTTCACTCGCGGCATCCCTGCCCTCAGCTGCGCGCCACAATCTTCTTCATGCCCTGGTGAGGCCCATACAGTCTGATTACCTTCTGGCGGTAGCGGCGGATGGTCAGGATGCGCGTCCGACCCTAGATGAGAGGCAGTTCTTTTTTCAGAGTTTGTTTGATTACATCAGTTTTGAGCAGCTGAGCCATCAGAAACTGATGCCTGAAGAATACCCACTGTCGCTGGCTACCGACATGGTTCTGCCGTGGCCGTGGAGCATGAACAGCTATAAGGGGTGCCTGAGTATAGGGAGTCGGCAGGGAAATCCCTGGCATTTTGACGATTCAAATCACGTTGTTGTGCTGTGGCTTCCCTGGCGTATTGGCTTCGTAAAGGGAGGAAATCACTCGCTGGCCGCAGGCATCCTGGCAGGTGAAGGGACACTGTTGCCCGACCGGGTTTTTGACATGCAGGAGCTGCTTCGTCGCGTATCCACGGATGGTGTGTGGTGGTATGCCGATGAGAGTCATCTTGAGAAAGTGCGTGACTGGCGTACAGCTGCATTATTTGAGCTGGGAAGGCTGATCAACTGACCAGCCTGATGTGTCAGTTTGTCTCTGCTGATGACGCATTATATGCGCTGATATAGGTTTCCATCTCCTTAGTAGGTGGCGGAGCCATCGGAGACGTCATGACAAGCCATGGCAGATACCATACGAGCATATTGAGAGACAATATGATTACCAGCTTGTCAAAACCATAAATCTGTATGAATACGTGGCACATAAATCCGAGATATAGCGTGCTGAACGGCAGATTGATGAATAAAAAAAAGCGCCAAACATACCGGTACAACCGGCCTGCAAAAACAATGACGCCATTTTTTTCCGACAGATAGGTACGCCAGCGGGTAAAGTAGCGGGACGGAAGATTATGGCGAAGGCAGATGCGGGTTAGTTTTTCCTGAAGGTGCGGATCCGAAAAGCCGGTCAGCTTTCTTCGCGACATCTGATTGAGCTCCGCCCGGGCCAGATTACGAGTTTCACGCGAAAGATAAGGCTGAGAGAGCATCTTTTCCAGGTGCTGGCGTCTTCTGTTGAAAAATGCCCTGAAGAGGCCGGCGGCTTCATACCGGCTCAGCCAGTCAAAAACCAGATTGATGATACGGTACAGAACAAAAGCAACCACTACCGGCCAACCTTGCTGTAGGAACAGCTCGATAAAATCCTTAGCCCCTGTCACTGATTAATCTCCCTCTAATTAATTTTAACGTCCGGGCGGCAATGATCGCAGCACGGCGGCCGCTTCCGCACCCTCCCCGCTGAACGGCACCGCCAGCGTCGCCGCCACATCCAGCGCAACACCCGCGTATACACCTCTATTGATCGCGCATCCTTGTGCCCGGCAAGCGCCTGAATCACCTTGGGCGGCTGCCGGTGGTAGAGCATATGCATGATGTAAGAATGCCGGAAAGTATGCGGTGTCACCGGGATGGAGAAATGCACACCGTCGTCATTTGCCCGCTTCACGGCGGCCTTAAGCCAGTTGCGCATCGTCTCGTCGGTGGCCGACCAGAGTGGCTCACGGCGCTTCGGTCGTTCCGTGGCCAGCCAGCTCCTGACTTGATGCACGTAGCCGGCGTCGGTGAGCGGCACCAGACGCACCGCATCTTTCGGCGGGCGCAAGTAAATAAAAAGAGGTGACACCGTTGGCCGTGGCCATCCGCCGCAGCGCCACGGCGGTGGCAAAATCGGCACCGGGGGCAAAGGCGAGCGCGGTGACGCGTTCTGATGAATTCTGCAGTACCGGAGGGTTCATTATCATCTAATTTTCACCTAGCGCGATCTGTGTGTTTATCCGGCTATTTTCCCGCAGCGGGACGGCGGAAGCCAGCGCAATAAATCGCGCAATTTGGATCCATAATTTGGTTTTACCCGCAGATTAGTCCCTTATCCAAAGTCCGTAAAGGATGTTTTTTCACTGCAAAAGCGGCCCGATCCGCATGGTGCAAGGCTTCCGCCCCCGATCCGCGCATTTGGTATAATCCGTGTAAACCCAAAGAGCAGTGTTGTAGTCACAAATCATCCTCTGTGTATAAGGTTTAACTGGTGCACTTCTGAGGTCTGCCCTACGATGGAAAGATAAAATCAGACATTGCCTGCCGGGGAATAGAAACATGCTTCTTGATCGTCGCGTCATGGTTGAAAAAGTTTCAGGTATAATCAGTAATATAAAAGAAGGTGACGCCGCACCATTTTCAGCATTTGAAATGGTGCGGAATATTATTATCTTGGGCGATCCGGGGGCGGGTAAAACTGAATTACTGAAAAGCCGGAAGGAAATTCATGGGGGAATATTCGCTAAAGCTGCGAATTTTTTGAATCGTCCATATAAATGCGAAAATGAAAATTATTATATTGATGCGCTGGATGAAAGAAGAACTAGTACAAATAAACGTGCGATGACGGATGATATAACAAGGAAATTATTTGATGTTCGGCCGGATAAATTTCGGCTGTCCAGTCGTAAACAGGACTGGCTCGGCGACGCCGATTTGGAAGTATTCCGTGATTATTTCGATGAAAATGGCGGATACATCGTTGTCACCCTTCTCCCCCTGGCTGAGGAAGAATTGATTTCTGTCCTCAGGACTAAAAATATTGAATTCCCGGAAGAGTTTATTAAGCAGGCAAAAGCAAAGAAACTGGATGGTCTGCTACAGAATCCTCAGAACGTAATCATGCTTGCCCGGGCCGTTAGCGGTGGTGACTGGCCTTCTACCCGTCGGGACATATTTACCAAGGCGACACAATCTCTCCTCAGTGAACACAACACCGATAAAGCCATTTCCTGTGATGCTAACTTTACGGCAGAAGAGCTGCGTGATACTGCTGGTGAACTCTGTGCGCTCAGGCTCATTGCCGATTTGCCGGGCTACCGCCTGCATGATCACGGGAGCACTGAATATGACGGCCTGTTCTACCGGGAAATCAGATCAGAAAGGCAGGAGCTGATAAGAGTAGCCCTGCAACGACCGGTGTTCCGGGGTTCGGATGAAAAAGAGTGCCTGGACACCGTCCATCGCACCATTGCTGAATTCATGGCTGGCCAGTGGCTGGCTTACCGAATCGACACGGATTTGTCGCCTGCACGACTTGATGCGTTGATCGGACGCGAAGGCTTTCCTGTAACCGCACTGCGTGGACTGTATGCCTGGTTGCCGGTATTCAGCCGTAACCATAGTGACCGCTATCTCCGGGCCGATCCTCTGGGGGTGCTGACTAACGGTGACGTCTTTTCATTGTCTGTCACCAGTAAGCGAACTCTGCTGAAGAGTCTTTCTGACTATGCAGACCGCACCCCCTGGTTCGATACATGGGGCGAGCCTGCAGAACAGTTAAAAGCACTGGGTATTCCAGAGTTGAAAGTGGATATCCTGGCTTTGCTAGAAAGCGAAAAAGTTAGTGATGATATGCGCATGGCACTGCTGCGTATGATATCAACTGATCTTGCACGGGATGAAGATATCAGAAAGCTGTGCCGTGCGCTTTTTCTGAATGTTGACGTTAATTATCAGGAGGCAGAAGAAGCACTTAATGTGTTGTGTACCGACTGGCAGAATAACCGTCAGTGGATGATTGATTTCATACAACAGGAAGGAAAAACGTCAGGAAGACTCAGGCTAAAGTCCCGGATCATTTCTCTCATGCCTGAAGAAGACTTCAATCCTCATGATATGGCAAACTTACTAATAAACAGTCTTACTTTCTCAGAGCTAATACCCTTAGGTACATTTTATAATCTTGAAAATAGATTAAATAACAAACATGCGTTAGAAATACTAAAGCTTATTGCAGCATCGCTCCCTAATAAACATTCTAGTTGGAGGAATGCTACTCAAATTTCTTATAGCGTGATATCTATGGTTTGTATTTTACTGAGAGATGATGGTTCCAGTAATGAGGGTGATTTGATTCTCTGTCTTGATGTGATTGAATGGTTTTCACATTCTAACAGCTATTTTGATGATGACAAAGAAAGATTATTAAATATGATTAAACCATACAAGCTCAGAATATTAGATTGGGCATGCAAGGAAGTTAGTATTAATAGTGATCATAAAACTAACTTTATTACCTTCGCGAATGGACTTCATCATAAAAGCAGAGGGCTGGTATCTTATAGGGAAATTATCTCTCTCTTAGCTAATGTTGTCGATTCAGGCTCCGTAGCGGGGACAGTCAGAGAAAATGCTTACATTGCTGCCCTATCACTCGCTGTTAGAGGTGATAATGTGTATGAAAAGGAATTGGGAATATTAATGCAAATAGCGGATAATGATAAGGGGCTATTAAAACTGCAGGAGACGACTTTATTTACTCCTATAGGTAACCTTAATTTTGAAGTGGCAAAGCAAAGAAAAAAACAGTCAGAAGAAAAACAAAATCACATTGATCATTTAAATGACATATGCAAAGAAACAGCATTATTAAATAATGAAGAAATGAGGAGTGATCTCTTACATACAGCATCAAGAATTTACTGGGGGCAGAGTCTATATGTACGTAATCTGGACTGCCCTTCAGAAAGACTCAGTCTTATATTTTCACCACAGAATATTGCGTATATTAAAAAAGAATGGGAGCGACTGCTTAGTAGCGAGCAATACCCCGATTTTAAAGAGGTAGCTGAAGTGTTGTTGAATAAACTCAGTTATCCGAATGGCCTGTGCTTACTAACTGCGGCTGAAATTTACTTCCATGGAAAAAGGACATTTCATCATTTAAGTGACAATGTCATTCGTGTGCTGCTGGTTCTGGAGCTGTCCGAACAAGTGATGAGCTCAGCCAAAAATGGTAAGGAATGGAGAGGTTACGCATTCCCTTGGCTAAGGTGGATAAAAGACCATAAAATAACCCTTATCGCAGATACTCTAATCAGCTTTCTTTCCTGCATCGAGCTTAATAACCCATCATATCACTTGAAGCAGTCAGTAGTCAGGCGGTTAATTTCTCAGGAATATTCTGCTGTATGGATTCAGGCATTAAAAATACTCAAGAAAGACGTTGAAAACAGTATTGATATTGTATGTGCCGCATTGAAAAACCCTGATAACCATGCAGCTTTAAAAAAATTGAAGTGTGAAGTTATAGATGGAGGGGTTTCTTTGCCAGATGAAATAATCGATATGTGGAATGCTATTTCTTTTCTTATCGGTAATATCGAGGACGGGGAGGCCTTACTTCGGTCACTTTCATATAAAACCGAACCAGCCTTCTATTTGCGTGACATGGCCGGGCTGGGAAAATATGGCGAACAACAGACAGTCAGCCTGTTACCTGAACAAAGTGAAAAATTAATATCGGCCCTGATCCCGTCGTTTCCGGAGCGGGAGAAAATTGTTTATGATGTTGTGATAACCGAGCGCTCGCGCAAAGACGACGGTGTTCAGCTTATCTCACGCCTGATTTCAGTTCTGGCGGCCGACCCCTCTGCAAATGCTTCCCAGTGTCTGGCCCGCCTGGCTGAGGCGCATTGTAAAAGCTCTTACAGGGATGATTTACGTCAGGCCTGTCAGAGCCAGATAAAACGTCGCCGGGACGCTGAATACACGCAGCCCTCCTGGCGGGATGTAAAGGCAACACTTCAAAACCAACAGCCAGCCAATGCGGCCGATCTCCATGCCTTACTTTGTGAGCACATTTCCCATGCTGCCATGGAAATCCGGCATGCTAACACGGATATTTGGAAGTTTTTCTGGAATGAAGGCAGTTACGGTGCTGTTGATACTCCTAGGAGTGAAAACAGCGGCACTGACACACTGATAACCCTGCTCACTCCCCGTCTTCAAGCTCTCAATGTCCGACTAGAGCCGGAGATGCATATGGCCCGTGACAAGCGCGCTGATATCGGCGCGAGCTTCGCTGACCACTTGAAAATCCTCATTGAAGTAAAGCGTCACTATCATTCTGAGGTCTGGACTGCAGCGGAAAATCAGCTTCAGAAGCTATACGCTCCGGATCCACAGTCAGACGGATACGGTATTCTTCTTGTGTTCTGGTTTGGCGAGAAATGCAAAACGCCGATGCCACTGCATCCACTCAAGCGCATCCGGCCAGGTACTGCCTTCGAAATGGAGAGGTGGCTCAACGACGCTATCGCGCCTGAAGTGCGGCCCAGGATAAAGTGTTTTGTTCTGGACGTGTCAGAGGTCAGTAATTAGTGACAATTATGTATACTCAAATGGCAGGGATTGGCTACAGCATTGAAGTGGCAGTCTCCGTGACCACTCTTAATATCTTCAAGAAGATGATTTCAGGAACGTCTGTCACTCATGGCTCGCGTATTGACCGCCCTGATCAGAGTTAACCTGTACCTGGCTTTGATGACAGCCGCTTGAATGCCGGCAGAACATGAATGCATATAAACGATCATTTATTTAAAAAGGCACGCATCGTTTGTCCGCTGTCATTCTAGACCAAAGCAGCCATTTTTAGCAGCTTGTAAATGCATGACCTTAAGAATACGTTATGAATTATTTTCTGGCGTTCCGGTTATCAATGGCCGGCTGCGCATTCCTGCCATATGTTAAATGGAGGTGACTGTGAAGGTTTTCCCGAAAGGTTCAGACTGGCGCAAATGGGATTTACACGTACATACCCCCCAGTCTTCGCTGCAAAATCTGTATGGGGGTGACTGGGAGGCCTATCTTTCGGCAATTGAAGCCTTCGGTGACGAGGTTGCTGTCATCGGAGTCACCGATTACTGTACTATTAGCGGTTATGAAAAGTTACTTGCATACCGTGAGAAGGGCAGGATTTCTAATATTGAGGCAATTTTTCCCAATATCGAATTTCGTATCACCCCAGAGACGCAGAAAGATAAAGGCGTCAATATCCACCTTATCATCAACCCTGCAGTTGCCGACCACGTATCCAGGATCAAACATGCGCTGGCCCGGCTTACGTTCCGTTACGGAGACCAGAATTATTCCTGTAGTGACCAGCAGCTGACCGAACTGGGCATTGCTGTAGCGGGTCCGTCCTCTGCGGAGAGGAATCTGCGTGAAGGCATCAATCAGTTTAAGCCCTCTTTTGAGCGGTTCGAATCGTGGCTGCGCAATGAAACTTGGCTGCGGGAAAACGTTGTAATTATTGCGTCAAACAGCTCGGGGGATGGGATTTCCGGAGTTCGCGACAGCGGCCTGCTCGCGGTGCGGCAGAATATGTATCGCCTAGTGGATGCGATTTTTTCCGGTAACCCGCAAGATCGCGACTATTTTCAGGGGCTGGGCAACGACAGCAAGGCTGACGTTATCGCCAGATACGGCAAACTGCTTCCCTGTTTGCACGGTTCGGATGCTCACGAACTGACGAAAATTTTTCGTCCCGACCACGACCGGTTCTGCTGGGTTAAGGCCGATCCGACCTTCGCTGGATTAAAACAGATATTGTACGATCACAGCCGCGTCAAAATTCAGAAAACATCCCCCAATATCAAAACGCCTTATCAATATATTGAGCATGTCCGCTTTACCGATCGCAGCGGTGAACTACTTTTCTCAGGTCAGCCGGTGCATTTCAGCCCTGATTTAAATGCGATCATCGGTGGAAAATCATCCGGTAAATCCCTGCTGCTATACCACATGGCACGCGCCATTAACAGCAGTGAGGTCAGTGAAAAGATACGACTGACTAAACAGGCGGTCTATGATGAGCTCAATAACCTTGACGTGGAGGTGACATGGGGAAATGGCGAAGTCAGCTCATTGCATGGCGAAGACAGCCGCCCCGTCACGTACATTCCGCAGCTTTATATTAACCACCTTGCTGAAAGCAGCGGCCGGCATCAGCTTAATCAGCTGGTCGAGGATATTCTTTTTCAGAATGACACCTTCAGAGCTTTTGCTACGGAGAATGCGGCGCAGCGTGAGGCGTCTTTACGGACCATAACTGCCAGAATTGATTACCTTTCCGAGCTGAGGAAAAAATACAGCGAATGCAGCAAGGAAATGGAACAGTACGGCACGGAAAAGGCAGTAAGTGAAGAGATCCAGCGCCAAGAACAGAAAATAGCTCAACTGAGAAAACAGGCGTCCTTTTCACCAAAAGAAGAAGCGCAATACATGGCGCTTAGGACGCGTGCTGACTCCCTTCAGTCCCGCAGGAGTACGTTAACGGATCTTGCCCGGGCCAGCGACAGTCTTACAGAGAGCCTCAACCGGTATGGCCGGAGCACATTCCAGAGCCTTTCAGATCAGCTCAGGATCGATTTCCCATTGCCTGAGAACTCTACTTTCCTGGAAAAAAGCCTCCGTCAGCTTGAAGCCAGCCTGACGTCGGCAGTAGTTAATTTTATCGCTGATCAGGAAAGCCGTTTCGGTAACAGTCCGTCGCTGCTGGAAAGAATTGATAAAGAAGGCGCCGCAAAACAACAGAGGCTGCTTCCCCTGTCCGTTAAAATTACCGACCAGGAGACGTTAAAAGCAGCTCTGGGCGCGCTGGAAAAAGAGAAAGAAAAGCTCAGAAACCTGCAGCAGCTTTCCGAGCGTCGCCGGTCCATTACTCAGGAAGGAAATGACACAAAAAGTCAGCTGCATGCTGAATATGCAGCTTTGGCTGGCCTGTACCAGACTTATACGGCGGAACTCAGCAAACCGGAATATCATCCTGCAGGCGAAATCAGTATTTCTGCCAGCATATCGCTTAACACAGAAAAGTTTGAGCGGTTTACGGGCTGCTTTGACCGACGGGGAAATATGAACGCTCTGCTTGGCGAGCTGGTCAATGCAAAAGGAGAATACGTATTTGACGTAACCGGCCATGCAAAGACAATTGCAAGAGTTCATGATCGGTTCAAAAGCAGCGCCGTTACACCTTCGGTGCGAAAGGGAATCGAAGATTCAGATATTCTGGGTTATCTTTTCGATGATTGTTTCTTTATTGATTTTTCTGTCCATTACCGGAACGACGACATCATACAGATGTCACCGGGCAAGCGGGGGCTGGTTCTGCTTAACCTGATCCTCCACCTGAGCAATTCTCAGCACCCAATCCTTATAGATCAGCCTGAAGATAACCTCGACAACCGGACCATCTATTCTCAGCTGAATGACTTCGTAAGGCTGCGAAAGGCCGACCGTCAGATCATCATGGTGACGCATAATGCCAATCTTGTCGTAGGGACGGATGCGGAATGCGTTATTGTCTCCAACCAGAGCGGGCAGCGCTCCGGTATTGAGAATAATGAATACCGGTTCGAATACTTCACCGGCTCCCTAGAATGCTCCTTTACTTCTCAGGAAAATTCCGGCCGCCTGAATGCCCAGGGGATAAGGGAGCACGTCTGTGAAATCCTAGAAGGTGGGATTCAGGCTTTTAAAGAAAGGGAGCGTAAGTACGGCCTTTAACGGTACTGAAGTTCAACTGAAATCAGTTTTGGCACGAGCTGACAAGCTTAAGCCTCAGACAAGGAAATCATTATGAGTTTTGTACTGAATTGTTCAGGTAGGGGCATGGTTCTGCATTCTCTCTGTGAAGGCTTCCGCTGCCCGGTTTCGGAGCTTCAGAATGAGCTGCTTGGTATTGATGTTGAGGCGGCCTTTGCCTCTGACCCGGATATCATGGTTTCAGCAAACCAGTTTCTTTATAAACATATCTGCAGCAGGCTCGGTCAGCCAGATGAAGTGGTTTCAGCGTACTGGTTTCACGGAACCCGCACCGCAGCGGCTAACCAGTTTAACGAAGGCATTCTTCCCCTGAATCGCTCGGCTGAGGCCGTAATCCGGATGCTGGCTGAGTGCGCGCCTGACAGCACAGCTCGTACGCGAATCAGCGCCTGGGCGGTAAGCAGCGTGCCTGACGACATGTTCCAGCTTCGCCACGGAAATGCCACTCACTGGGGGCCTTATGGCTCTCTCGTCAGGGAGGTTCAGCTGAACAATGAGGAGACAAAACATCATAATTATTCAACGATGCCGGAGCTGGTTGAGGACGTCTGCAATGCCTATCGGGAAGAGTACGGAGCAGATCTTAAGCAGCACTATCTGGCTGTATTAAAACCGCGCATAATATGGTTTATCGCTCCGCCGCCCGACCGCCAGCGATGCATCGAAGCAGCACTCGCTTACGCTTATACGTCAGTACGTGATCTCCCGCCAGACAGCTGTGCAAACTGGGGAATTGACAGAAAAGGCATTGCAGTTCCACCGGAAGACATCGTTCAGGTTGAAGATCTTCCGTGATGCCGGAGATCCATTCTGATATACGGTTTAGAGTTCAGGATATCCGGTGGCCGGGATGTCTGCGCCCGTCACGACCACAAAGCTGCCGTCTGGCCTTATGATCCGGGTGTATTCGGGTCCTGCCAGCCCCTTTAAAAGCGCGTCAGCAGGCGTGTCATCAGACAGACTGAGCGTCCGGCTTAGCTTGCCGGGATCCGTAAAGGCATGCAGCCCGTCCACCGAACACAGCGCGCGAAACCGCCTGTCTACGCCGTGACTGAGAAAGTTAGTGGCGCGAACCGGACTCATCCAGCCAATCATTTCTATGATGTCATCATAGTGTTTTCGCAGAAGACCGCAGCTGGCCTGTGCGCCATATACCGGATTGGAGTAGTCCGGCTGTCCAGTAGCCGGATCGTCATAATGGAATTTCCATAGGGCTTCATGATGCGAAAGGCGGTTACGTAATGCTCGAACGCGGTGAAAAGCTTCCCTGACTTCAGGCATTCCATAACCTGGTGGGACATGCGGGAAAACGGCAGCTTCCAGGTTTGGCCACAGCAGGGATTTACTGTTCACATCCTCATATTTGGTGCCAAGTAGCGTTGTCCAGAAGCCGAAGCTGAGCCCGGAAATTACCCGCGCGGGGGTGATGGTCTTACCCTCTGCCACGATGATATCGCGAGCCTGATCTACCAGTGTTTCTTCTCGAACCTTACGTGCAATGATCCGGTGTCCGTACTGATCCAGCATGACTCCCTGCGCATCCTGCCGGTCGGCGGGCTTTTTTGCCATCTTGTAACGCTTCCAGAGCTTGGGATATGCTTTTTTACCCATATAACGCGGCAGGCTGAAAATCCAGTTGTGATCTGTTAGCCACAACCCTGCTGCACCCGGAACGGGTCCGGACTGGACAGCCTTATCTATGGCGTTACGGAGGGTAACTTCCAGACACTGGAGCGCGGGCAGCATGGCGCCGGCAAGAGCTTTATTCCAGTAATAGGCGGCCATGATCTGTCCAGATTCTACCTTGAGATGCTTTTCATAGATGTCCAGTCGCTCAGCTGATATGTAATTTTCCAGGCTCATGCTTTACGTTCTCTTGCCGGTAGGGGGTTAAAATAATTGACGTCAGCGTCAGTCTGTGGCGTAATGAATTCATCAAGGCGGAGTCGCCTCTTCGGAGGTCTCACGCGACAATAGCAGTTCGGAAAAGCCACCCAAGGGGTGGCTTTTCTCGTTTCTGCCCTCAGATAAGCGGTCTTTCCACAGGATCCAGCCGCATGTCAGCGCGCATCTCATCAATCTGATCCAGGAATTCGTCCTCACTGATGGCGAAGAACAGCGCCTGATGAAGATTCTGCAGCTCCCGCAGCTCCCGCCTGGCAGCCTCGGCAAACAGGCAGAACAGCAGTGAAACACCGTACGGCACGGCGTTCACGTCACGCCACTGTCGCACCCTGACTTCAAGATGTGCCGTGCCCTTACGCATGATTGTCTGAAGCTGTTCATCGCTGCTTAATCCAAGAATGCGGCACCAAGCGCGGTTCTCTGCAAGGGTCTGCGCGGCATCAAACCAGTAATCACTCAGCGAGGCACCCAGCATACCGGCCACCTCCCGGTCCATCAGCGCGACCAGCTCACTGGTACGGATAAAGTTACCGATCAGGTCGCCGAAGTGCGCCGTCAGAAATTCCTGCACGTAATCACTCTTGGATTTGCCCGCCAGCTTCGCCTGCTCCGTAATGGCCGCGTCAACCTCATGTGGGACGTTGCAGACCGTCAGCGTTGATGGCGGAAACAGGATGGGCAGCGGTTTTTTATTTCTGATGCTGTCAGGCATAATCTCATTCTCAGTAAGTAATGAACTCATAATCCCATCAAGAAAGAATCAAAGTAATAAATAATAATCATATATTTAATTATGCATCATTTTTTAATGTTTGATGATGATTGATGCAAAGCACGCCAAAAAAACTAAGATACGCCAAACGCGGTGCCGCCCTGCCTCCTGCTCTGTCCTTGCATCCGGACAGATCCGGAAAAAGGCAGAAGCGGATCATCAAATTGAAAGCTTACGAAACGATTAACTGTGAAAATTAACTGAGAAAGGGGGTGGTTATCACCTGCATCTCAGTAGCCCGCCCATTGATTGGTACGGGCGCGTCAACGCGGCCGCCGTCTTCGTGGCAGAGATAAAACTCGCAGTATCCGTTAAGGAAGGCTAAGCCGGCATCTTCGACTCAGTTAATCGGGCCACTCTTACTGAAATAAAAGTCCGGTTTTATCTTAAAGATTTCCTGAGCAAATGCGTTCGATCAGTACCGGGGTCTATTCAGCATCAGCCATCGCGTTAAAGAACGATGTCTCATGCTGCCGGTACTTCTTCGTCATCATGGTGACGTGGTGCCGTCCGAGCCCGGAGCGATTCAGGCCCCTCCCATTCGCGGCAGGAAAACGTAACCAGGCATCGGTCCGATGATAAAGGTGAACTGATCACATCCTGAAAGCATTGTAATCGAGTAAAACGGCAAGTGCAGTTATGCTTACTGCATCTGTTGACGACTCTGAACGCTGTTAAAGCGGAAAGCATAAATCAATCAATTAAAGCTTTTTTTTGCAGAACCAGATTTTTTGCTTAATTAGAAAGCTGAGGAGAGACTGCTGCCGGCTCGCAAAGTGTGACAACGGGGCATGACCGCCATCGTCGATGTGAAGAAGATTGTCAGTGTTTTTTTTCATCAGTTTTGCAAAGTCATAAGCCACTCTGAAATCAAGCACCTCATCTCTGCGGCCTATCTGTAAACTGACCGGTATATCAGTACTGTTTACGTTCTCAAGATATCTGTTTTTATCAACATAACTCATATCATTCTTTCCGAACTTGGAATCAAAAAAAGTCACATCCCCGCCCAGATCCTTTACACGCTCAATGTGCTCCCTTAAATCTAAGAGAGGGTTAACCAGGAGTATTCCACTGAGCATACTGGTGATTTCGCTACGTCTGCAAAGCAGTTCTAAAGCAATGGTTCCGCCGAAACTTGCACCAAAAACAATAATCCTGTCTGTGCAGAGTTTTTCATTAAGCCAGGCAATAACGGGTGTAACGATGCGGTCCATAACATCACCGTTCACGCTGTTCCTGTATACAGATCCAAACCTCGTAGATCCTGCATAATTCATAATGTGATAAGCGGCATTGTGTTTTGACATCTCATTGATGACTCCCGGCATTCTCGGGTTATCCCACTCACATGACTCCGGGCCGCCGTGGAAAAATAAAAAATGTACAGAGGGCTCGTCTCCAGGCAACAGAGAAAGTACTTTCAGATTTTCTGCGGAACTATTAATATAATAATAGTCAGGCAAGCCATTTCGTATGGCCTGAAATTTGATACCATCAGGCGTATACAATCCGATTCCGTCAATGCTTCCTGTGCCATAGATAATTATTTTTCCCGAATAAAAAAACGGCGTGGCCGTCCCATATAATTTGCTGAAACATTTGGTATTCCTGAGATCTTTTATGCAGTAGACAGAAATGCATTGTAGACATTCACGTTCTTCTGATAAATAAATCTGCTGACTGACTGCATCAATTGCAGCACATAGTGCCGCACATCCGATCTCTGCGGTAATTACAGCACCACTAGATGAAGCCCATGTTATTTTGTCACCGCAGAGTGATTCATGCCTCAGTAGCACGCCGAGGTGTGAAATACATAATATTTCATCATAGCGTGTTATTCTATCACCATTCAGGGTAAACAGTTTTTTCTCATCTTCAATTACAGCCAGAGACGAGTTTATTTTGATAAAATAGTTTACCGGATCGTTAATTACTTCCTGTTTACTCAGGTTATACTCATTATCTAGACTGAAGACAACTGCTTCTTCCTCAGGGGATTCAGGATAGATAAACACATTAAAGGAGTCGCTGCTGATATCAATAGATAAAGATTCGATATAAGAGTCAAATTTGCAGAATGCTTCCACATCATATTCAGGGGTTTTAAATATAATAAAAACCTCAAGGCTTTCAAGCTGTGTCAGCGAAAAAAACTGGCAGGAATAATAAGCTATAAAATTGCATTTTGTGAAAATTAAGTTTTGATAATCGAGGGAGTAGAGATCACTTTCATCTCCCGAGAAAAAAAGGCTGCCGTTGTTAATCTCACATGGCCTGTATTTACTCAGCGTGTCAAGACTTGGCTCCATTCTTTCCTCTCGGCTAGTTTATCACATTTTTTAATAAGCGCTGACGCGATCAGTAGTAAAACAGGAACAATTAAGGAAAAGCGTGTCAGGATATTATGATTGTAGACAAAGGGCATTAATATCCCTCCTGCAATGTCTCCTGTGAGGAACGCGGTCTGTCTGATGCCAAATACAGAATGTGCCCGGCCTTTTTCAGCAATGTTCATCTCAATGAAATTGAGGATTAGCGACATCGTCGCCTTAAATGTATAAAATGCGATGATAGCGATGGCGAAATATAGCTTCATCCTCTCTGAAAGAAGCCACATAGACAAGAAGACAGAAATTGATGAAAGGAACGTGAAAAGCATAAGCGAGTTGTTAATGTTATACTTTTTCGTAAGCGAGACGTAAGTGTTTTTTAAAATAAAACCTAAAGCAACACCGGAAGATAAAATCACCCCGACATAATTAATTGAATACCCCATATCTTTTAAATATATAGGCACCAGAGGGATGAGAACAGCCCAGCACAAACCTTGTGCAAAGCAGGCTATAAAAATAAAAGTGGTTATTGTGTCAGGCTTTTTCTTTAGAGGTAGGGAGTTCTCTCCTTTTTTATGCACAGAAAAATTATCTTTGTAGCCTGTTTTCGGCACAAAGAGCATACTCGACATAGCCAGTAATCCGGTGATCCATAACGATATCTGGTATCCATCATGAAAATAAAAAGATACAAATGAAACAAGCAAGCCTGACAGCATGGCACCGAAACTTTGCGATAAAGTGCTGATGTTATCAGTATGAAGAACAGCTTTCTTTCTGTTAACATCATCAATTTCAAGGATAAGTGCCCTTAGCGTAATGCCTGTTACGCTGGCTCCTATTCCGGCAGTCAGACCGGTGAGAATGGCTAAAAAAGCATTGTGCGGATAAGCTCTCATTACGAGACCGGTTCCGTACAAGGCATAGCCGATAAGCAGGGCACTACGGATGCCTGTTTTTACGATAAGCGATGAATAAAAAATTGACAGTGAACCTGCTACCGCCATTGCAACATATGATAGCGAAAATAAACTCAGCTTACCTTCTCCAGCCCAGAATAAAGGCTGGAGAGTTTTCGAGATCCACATAGGGAACAGAAATAAAGCATTAAGTAAATATATCCTCTTTTGCATTACACCTTCTCATCTTCTAGATATGCTAAGTTTTCTTTGATAGCGTCATGGTCTGCAAAAAGTTCAGAGGCGACCTTTAATGTGTCTTCCGCTGCAGACTTTGATGTATACGAATTTTTTTCAGCAAGAAGTATATACCAGTCAGCCAGACTGGAGCTATGGTGCTGTGGCATCAGTTCAGTCAGATCAGTGTAGTCATTTTTGAGTGATTCTATAAATGCCAGATTATAAGCAGTCAGATCACTACCAGATAATTCCCATGCCAGTCTGGCATGATGCTCTGCCAATTCAATATTATCCTGCTCATAGTTATAGAGACTGTAAAAATAATGACTATCGCTGTGATACGGACTCACTTCAAGCGATTTTAATATACATCTTTTCCACTCCTCAGTTTTGCCCTGCTCTGACATGCAAAGTCCTAATTCAAGATGGTATTCCGGGAACTCCGGGTCAAGCCTGATTAGCTCATCATAGCATTCAATAGCACATTTAAAGTCTCCGGTGCGCTTATAACACTGACTGATGTTATACAGAATTACGGATTTATGCATATGGTGCTTGGCGGAATCTGCAGACAGAGTATTTATACCCCATTTCAGTAAATCGATAGCTTCATAAACCAGGCCTTCCCTGAAAAGAACCAGTCCGTATCCGTTACGGTTAAAGACCTCATAAAAATTCTGTTCATCTTTATCAAGATGCGTAATTCCGCCAGACTTTATCGTATCATAGGCTTCATTCAACAATGCCTTACCTTTATCAAAGTTCAGCTTATTGGGCTTATGATGCCGCAGGTAGAGCATAGACAAGGTGTAATTTGAGGTAACAATATGCTGAGGATTTCCGTCTTGCTTATTGAGATTGTAGTAATACTCTGCCTCAATAGGCTTTTCAAGACAGTTTTTTACAATACCTATCAGATACGCATTTTCAGTTTCAAAATCGCTAAAAACCCTGATACCATGCTCGAGGATCCGCTCTGCTGTAAATATGTCGCCTCCGTTAACGAGTTTTCTGACCTGCTGCTCTATAAATCTGACGCTGCCGTTTTTATTTTTAGCTAATTCTTTAATTAATTTTTTTTCATTAACGGTCAACTCGACGCCCTGACTTAATGTCAGGTTATTTTTTAACACCACCGCACATTTCATTCTGTTTAATGCTTCAATAAGGTACTGAATCATTGGCGAACTGACATGCCGGATATCAATTACGACAGGATCGATATGAAATATTGAAATTCTTTTAGCCACTTCATTTATTTTTCTGATAACCCTGTCCTTGAGGAAAAATCTTATCTGATCGTCGGGGGAAATTCCATCAGTCAGTGATAAACCCTCAGACTTGATATCTTCAAATGGGTAAAAGAACTTCATATCATGCGGCGTAATTTTCTTATCATCGATATAAAGATATGCATACATTCTCAATATGTAGTAATCAAAAGAAAAATTTTCCGCTAATTTATTTAAGTACATTTTCTTCTCCAAAGAAAAGGGAGACTTTCGTCCCCCTAATCCATATCACTGGTACAGAGATTAGTTAGTGCCGCCGTACATTACTGAAAAATCAACGCGCTTAGCAGATGGTTTACGTTTGATCATTTTCATGAGTATTTCCTCAGTTAATTCAATGATAATGGTTTGTTAAACAGATATTAATTTATCTGTTGAGCACAAACCTAATTAAGTGCCGTCACGAAGTCAATTTCTTAACTATTTTTTTAAGTTATTGTTTTTAATGTTAATTTTATATATAGGGTATATAAAAATCTAAAAACACTCTCGTTGACATATCTTTACCTAACTTTAATTTAAAAAAACCTGTTTTGTTCTGTGAATAACTAATTAATTTTAATAGTTTCTTATGTTAACTATAAGTATTATTAAATTAATTGGCTGTAAAGCTGATGTCTTTATGGATTTTTAACGCGATTAAAATAATTACGTGTTTAATTTCAGTATCTTAAATTTTTGATGCGCTTATTTGAAGGAATGAGTGTTTTAACATTCAGAAACAAATTATGCAGTAATTCTTATTAATTAGCCTTAAGGTGAAACCTTTTGAAATGCGACGATGGGTAAAACCATGCCAATATCACACTTGCGCATCTGCACTCCCTTAAGCGCGTTCGTGCCTCCGGAAAGCTGAGCGGTGAAGAAGTTCAACAATGTCTGAGAAGACCGGTAATCAAAGAACGGCTTATGTCCTGGTTCCTGTGCTTTTCTCCCTGTCCTGCTACGAATCGTTTGCCGTATGACATTATCCGGGCGGGCATGCGGAAGATTTTGCGGATGCGTTGGCTGGTTGTATCATTATTGTTAAAACTGGCTGAGAGGAAGGCATTACAGGGCTGCGGCGGATGACCGGTAATCCCTCTCAGCAAATCTGCCTGTTACTCGGACAGCCGGATGACCCGTCCCTGAGTAAAGGGCTGACACCGGGCTGAAGCCTTTTTCAGTTCGGCCGCTTTTTCTTTATCATAATCCCTGTCCCAGGGCACAAAGCGGAGCATATTTCGGTAAGGTTCCCTTACCGACTCGGGACACAGAAGCTTAACGTTGTTGAGTGAATAAACCATAATCCCCTTCACGCTGAAGGTTTTTTCCCCCGCGATCCTGAGTCTGTGCCATTCATCATTACTGAAATTCCAGGCCGGTATATTGGCATTATCAATCTGAAAACGCCGGGTTTTCCAGTCCGAAATACCTGCCAGCGCCATTGTTTTATCAACCAGCACCGGGAAAAAGGACGGTACGTACATACTGGTCAGAAGGGACCAGAGTATAACGGTAATGATCCCGAACTTAATCATCCAGCCACTGTTTCTGACGGCCGGATCGGTCATCACATACACCGTACCCGGAAACAGCATCAGCATTCCCAGACCTGATACCAGCACGGACACTTTCAGCATCATTGCGATACTTTCCCCGGCCGCTTTCTGGTCTATCCAGCCGACAACAGTGGGGAGACCGAAGGTGAAAAAGAGGGTGATAACCAGAAGCTGCAGTGCGGGGCTGCCGGCGTACAGCATGAGGGCCGTCCTGATACGGACTCTGGCAGGCTGATATTGCTGGGCAATTCTCACGGCCTTTCTGAGAAACAGATAGTTGATCATAAATACAGACGTGATCCCCCCCAGCAGGCATGTCCGGTCTGTGAGCGTTTCGTGATCCGGATACCTGTCCGAAACAATGGCCCAGCCAAAAAAGCAGAAAACCGCAACTGGAACCGAAAACAATGCGGACAGCGCTATTCTGCCTTTTATATCCGTGTAGTTAGGAAGACTTAACGCACTTCTGGGCACAGAAAGGCTGAAAATAAACGAAGGTACAAGAAATATAGCGGCAAAAGCAGCCAGGGTCAGCATCATAAAGATGAACACGAAATTAAAAAGGCCTGAAACCGAGAGGTTTTCAGTAAACAGAGCGGCATTATCAAAAGCGCCAAGGTAGGTTCTGATAATGACAACAGACATTAATGGCGGCATCAGACTGATGAGCCAGGCTGGTTTATTCATTGAGGCTCCTGAGTAAGGAAATCCGTTAGGGTAAATTATCCTGTCCCGGTAAGGCAGTTACGCAGAACAGGATGCGGCGTAACTACAGATCTCCATACAGGGCGCGAAGTTCCGCCAGTACAGGTGCCACGTCCGGCGCCGCCACCGCCGCCAGCAATCCCGCCTCCAGCGCCAGATACTCTTCCGTCGTCATGGCGATGTGGATGCTGTCCAGTCCCAGGATCACCTTCTCTCCTTCACCGCGGGGGATATACAGCGACACCAGACTGTCCCGCGCGTTCCAGTCGTAGGTGGCCCCGGACCCGGCCCGGGCCTGCATGTAGCGGACCAGCGCGCTGAACACGTCCCATCCCTGCGCCAGCGACACCCGCCCGGCGGTCACGAACAGGCTGAACTGCGGCGCCCGCCAGGCCTGCCCGGGCAGCTGCGGCTGCCGGTTTCCGCGCACCTCCGCACGCAGGATGACGTCAGCCACCTCAGCGGTCAGGCAGACGTCGTCCGTGACCAGCCCGGTCACCGCCGCCCAGGCCTCCCTGCTCTCAGGATCCGGCTGCTGAGCCCGGATGACCAGCGGAAAAACAGCCTTCAGGCGTGCCGGCGTACAGATGCGTGCGATCGCCTCGTCGGGAAAGGCCTTCAGGTTCAGGGCACCGGAGTAAAGCGGCCGCAGCAGGAACTCGGCCCAGGTGGTGTCCACGCCGTGCGGCAGGGCCGCCATGAACGCGTCCGTTTCGGCGCGGTAGTCTTCGCCCGTCAGATCAAAGGCCCGGTTTATGTAGTAGGTGTCAACCGGGATGCCGTTTTCGGCGGCGTAAACCAGTGCATCAAAGGTGATGCCCAGCAGCGCCTCCATCACAGGCCTGCTCATGAAGCCGCTCCCGGTCTGGCAGGCCGCGTGCGCCTGCGCAAACAGCCAGCGCAGCTCGGCGGGCTTTACCGTCTGGCGTCCGAACGTTTCCCCGCGGACCAGCTTGCGGTAAAGCGCCTCCCGGGTGCCGGCGGGATTGGCCTGCAGGGCAAAAAAGGCATCATCCGGGGAGGTGGACTTCAGCGCGCCGTCGAGCAGCCGTTCGGTCAGGGCGTTGACCGAGGTGTCCTCGACCGACGCACGGGACTTAAGGCTTTCAATGAGTTTTTTCGGGAACCGTAATGTCAGCTGACTCAGCATGAGGCTTTTTCCTGTACCGTTATAAAATCAGATATCAGAATGCACCAATCTCTTTAAAAAAACACTCTATATGTATTTGAGACATGATGTCATAAATGTGCGGCCACGTTACCGCTATGGGATTTTCCGGCCTCGGATCCGGAAAAAGGAAGAACCGGATCTTCCGGCGTGGATGGCGGTTTTCTGCGCAGGGCACTACATGTAGTGGTTTTGTCAGCTGCTCATGCTACGAGATGTAGGGTTCTGGCTGCCAGGGACCTCTGACAACGCGGGCACTGCCCCGCCCCGCCGGCGTGCTACGCTTCCGGTTAATGCCGTATCGTGAAAAAGTCGGATCATGCAGACAGGGTGATACGGTAATTGCGCTTAGAGAAAATGAGCAGACTTATGGATAATCTCGTAATTATCATGGTCATGACAATTACATGAGCAACTAAATAAAGCTCAGGGCGTGATAATTAATTTATCAATGGTTACTTTGATGACATAAAGGGTATCTATGGCTCGTGGGAAGAGTGTGACAATAGGAGACCTGACGTTCTCCTCAAAAAAAGCCGCAGTCGATTACTTCATGGATCAGCGTGAACAAGTCAGGGCCTCCGGTCTGGTTACCGAAGGAGCGCTTTTTGACCAGCTGGCCGACCTCTTTACGCGCTACTGCAACGTTACACCTGGCTACGCGCTCAATGGGCGTCACATAACGGGCTTTGAGGTGGATTACGAGCTGCGGGATAACGGGGGCTACGTGCAGCACCTCTGCTATAAGGTGAAATTTACCAATCATGAGGTGCGGCCTTTTTCCGTGAATAAGGCGGTCAGCGCTATTATCGAAGCAGAGCGAGTCTGATATGGGCAGCCTGAGTTCATCAGCCAGCGTGGTGGCGGATGCCATCACCCATCCTGTTACGGTTCAGGTTATAAATCAGGGGCCCGGGATCTGGGGGAACGTGGCCACGGGGCTTATCACTGCCGGCGCGGCGATTGCGGGCATTTTGTTAACCCATCACTTCACGTTACGTAGAGAAAGATTGGCGGCGGAAGACAAACTACAAAAGGAAAAGCATTTCATTGCTACCGAACTGGTCTTTATGCTGGAGCAGTTTGCGGAAGCCTGTGCCAGCGTCGCTACAGACAGTGGCTACGAAAACAATAAGCATGTCACTGCTCCTTCAGTGCCACAGCCTGAACTCAGCTATTCAGCCGTTACCGGTGACTGGCGCGCGCTGCCTGTCAGGCTTATGTATAAGCTCAGGGAACTACCCGTTCTCAAAACTGAATCGGACCGCACAATCGATGCAGCGGAATTTATTCCCCCGGACTTCGACGAGCTCTTTGAAGCGCGCCAATACGAATATACCCGGCTTGGCCTCAAGGCAATTATTTTGGCGCACCGTCTGCGCAGGTTGGCCGGCTTTCCGGAATCACGTCTGAGCGGCATGCCCAGGTCAGCGCAGCGGGTACTCTGGAATGTCTGGCGACTGGAGAGAAAAAAGCGGTCCGTACAGGCAATTCTGTTTGCACGATCGCTGGCGACATTTGAAATAAAGAGCGACATGAGAAATAAAGCGTCAGACGACACTGCCGGCACAGGAGAGAACGCATGACCCACACATTCCTGCCGTCGATGGCCGTTAGTCAGCTTCAAGCATTGCAGTTACCGGTCGCCATCGATTATCCCGCCGCGCTGGCGCTGCGGCAGATGGCCGCGCAGCATAACGAGTATCCGCAGTACCTGCTGGCACCCGAGGTCAGCGCCCTTCTCCACTACGTGCCGGATCTGCACCGCAAGATACTGTTCACCACCCTCTGGAATACCGGTGCGCGCATTAACGAGGCGCTAGCGCTAACCCGGGGGGATTTCAGTCTGGCACCGCCCTACCCTTACGTACAGCTGGCCACGCTTAAGCAGCGCGGTGAAAAAGCTGCCCGTGGGCCCGGACGTGCGCCATCAGGCATCGTTCCTCACCGGCTGGTTCCGCTGTCCGATCCGCAGTATGTGGCCCAGCTGGAGATGATGGTCGCCACGCTGAAAATTCCGCTGGAGCGGCGCAATCCGAAGACCGGCCGGACCGAAAAGGTCAGGCTCTGGACGGTGACTGACAGAACGGTGCGCACCTGGCTGAACGAAGCCGTCACCGCAGCCGCCGGTGACGCCACACACCTTCCGGCACAGTTACGCCATGCACATGCTCTATGCGGGCATTCCGCTGAAGGCGCTGCAGAGCCTGATGGGGCACAAAAGCATGAAGTCCACCGAGGTTTACACGAAGGTGTTTGCGCTGGACGTGGCGGCCCGGCACCGGGTGCAGTTTCATATGCCGGGAAATGAGGCGGTAGCATTGCTCAAAGGAATTGACCAAAATATTTGAATGATTGCATACTCTTCGAGAATGCTTTAGATGCTTAAAGAGTGCCTTTTGAGTATCTATCGTATATACGTTAAATCCATCAAAGATACACATATAATAAACTAATTCTTGCTCTCGCAGATCAACAATGATATAAATCTCGCATCAGATATCTTTTGTATATTTTATGTGGTTCTTTCGCATATCTATAGTGTATACGATGTGGTCTTTTTGAATGCTCATTTGATATTCCTACAGGCGGATTTTATGACTGTTATCGTTATGGCTCACAATAAAGGTGGTGCCGGTAAAACTACCTCTTCAGTGCACGTTGTCGGAGAGCTAAAACCTGCAAAAGCTTTAGATCTTGATACTCACAGAGGGTTATCGATAATTCATGGTCTTAGACCAGAAGATAAGCAAATCCCTATATCGATCCCTGAAACTCAGGAAGAATTAATTAAAGAAATTAGTGCGTTTAAGAGCACTGATGAACTGCTTTATATCGACTGCGGCGGCTTCGACTCCGATATGACGCGTACTGCGGTAGCATTTGCTGATCTGGTGATTGTACCTGCTAAAGACTCTCTGCCAGAACGTATTGGTCTGATGAGTTTTGATAGTGTATTGGGTGAGATTAGTGAGATCGTAGGCAGGCATATTGAGGCCCACTTGTTTCTCTGTAAGACAAACCCTAACAAAAAACATTACCCAAAACTTGACGCACTACTCCCAACTTTTAAGCACATAAAATTAATGAGCAGTCGCTTATCCTATCGTACTGCGGATTTTGAAGAGTCTCTTGAATCAGGATTTGGTATCACTGAATCATTACATGGCCGAACTACCCCTGGAGGTAAAGAGGTGAGATCAATGGTTGAGGAGATACTAAAAATTGTCAAAGAGACATAGATATCTATAGGATGCCTTATAGATTCTTATGGTGTATTCTTTGCATATCTATCACGCATCCGTTATGTATTTAAGGTGTATTTATGAATAAGAAGTTTGATCTGGCGGCGCAGCAGGAAAAACTCAGTGGTTTAATGAATTCTGCAAAGCTGAAGACCACTGCGGTTCCTGATGCTGTACCTGGTAAAGAAGCTTCATCAGAAATCAAAACGCCACACAAAAATAAGTCCCGAAGTAAGAATTTACGAGCGGTGCCAGAAACCTATTTTGAGGCACATGCTTCACTAAAAGCAGCAAACAAGACTTCCCTTGATTTTAGCTCGTACATACTTGAAGCAATACGTGCAAAGTTAGAGAGCGATGGTGCTTTAGAACAGCATAAGTAGTGACAGAGTAAGTATCTTATGTGGGGTCATAGCGCATCTAATGAATATGCAGAGTGTATCTTAAGTGTACTCATTGTGCGCATTATTGATGTGCG
Organism: Pantoea sp. paga; assembly: GCF_007558755.1. Lineage (NCBI taxonomy): Bacteria > Pseudomonadati > Pseudomonadota > Gammaproteobacteria > Enterobacterales > Erwiniaceae > Pantoea > Pantoea sp. paga. The sequence goes on along the minus strand of NZ_VLTF01000013.1, from coordinate 28,596 downwards.
AGGGTTTATGTCTTTTTTAGGATATATAACTGGATTCTTAGGGCTTTCAAAGTTAACAGAGAAATCCAGGAAGAATGCTGCAGAGTGGGGTTTTCTTCTCAGTACTCTGTTTATCGTGCCGCTTTTTTTCCTGCACGATGCCAGTGAGCTGGTCAAAATCGGCATGCAGCTGCTGTGGGGAGCCTGCGTTTCGCGCGCAGCCTTTCTGGCCAACGGCGGCTGGAAGAAAAAAACAGCGATCAATAGATACTTAACGCAGAGGCTTCGATGGAAATTCAGGAAATGCTGACTCAGATGCGCGGTCAGGGGGTGATCCTCAAAAGTTTACCCAGTCTGCCGGTATGTTTAAAGGTTCTGTCCGCAGGCGCCGCCCGGCCTTTGACGACTGGCTTCATCAGCTTTCACATAATGACAGGCTTCCGCGCGGACGTTACTTCCGCGGAAAGCGCCCTGGCAGACCTCTGATCATTGTGGATGAGTTCTGGCAGCAGTTTTCCTGAGAGCGCAGGGCATCAGGTACGCATCTCGTTTACTGTACCCTGTGGCCCAGGTTACATCACGCGCGCCACCGGGGTATCACTCCAGCGCGTTGTCCATGCCGGTGAGAGCATGTCCCGCCTCATTTTCCATTCCGTATTTACACCCTGACCGGCAAACCAAACGCAACCCAGCCCGGACTGATTGATGCCGTCCAACACCTTCATCAGCTGCGCGCTGTTGGCCCGAGGCTGCGCATTGTCAAAGAGGTCCAGCTGACTGACACCATGCGGCGTGAAGTCATCGAGCATCACGCCGGCCTTCATGTATCTGCGGTTATCCAGCCAGATGCGATCTAGCGAGCGCATGGCTGCCCCGATGATATCGCGCGTGTCCTGAGTCGGCAGGCTGAGCTTCTCGCCGGCGCTGTTGCCGTAAAACACCTCGTTTTCTGCATGCGGTGACGTCCGGATAAACACACTGATGCGCCGGCAGAACTGCCGCTCTCCCCGTAGCTTCTCTGCGGTGCGCGTCGCGTACTGGCAGAGGGCCTGCTGCATGGCCGCCTTAGAGGTGATGCGTTCGCCAAAGGATCGCGAACAGCAAATCTGCTGTTTGGCCGGCGGGAGCTCCTCAAGCGGAATACAGGTCTCCCCGTTGAGCTCACGCACGGTCCGCTCCAGCACCACGCTGAAGTTTTTGCGGATGAGCGTGGGATGCGCGCGCGACAGCTGCAGGGCGTTTTCGATGCCCATCAGGTTGAGTCTTTTTGCGATGCGCCGGCCGACGCCCCAGACCTCCTCCACCGGCTGATTCTGAAGCAGGGTTGCCGTGCGCTTCGGATTACCGGGCGTCAGGGCGAGCACCCCGCGGAACTGTTTCCACTCCTTACCGGCCCACTGGGCACTCTTTGCCAGCGTCTTTGTCGGCCCCATGCCAACCCCGACGGTCAGGCCGGTTGTGGCCAGCACGTGCGCCCGCAGGCGCCGGCCGAAATGCTCAAAATCCTCACACCCGTCAATGCCGGTCAGATCGAGAAACATCTCGTCAATCGAGTACTGCTCGACCCGGGGCGTTACCTCCTCCAGTGCCGTCATCACACGCTGGCTGAGACTATGGTAGAGCCCATAATTCGAGATAAACACATGAATCTTATCAGGATATCCTTCATTCTTTATCTGAAACCACGGTGCACCCATTTTGATGCCCAGCGCTTTGGCGCCCGCAGAGCGGGCGATGACGCAGCCGTCATTATTGCTGAGCACCACCACCGGTTTACCACGCAGGTCGGGCCGGAACAGCGACTCGCAGCTCGCATAAAAGGAGTTGACGTCCGCCAGTCCGAACATAGGCAGTGCCATAGCTACCTCCGACGCGCTTTTGTACTATTGAAGAACCAGGTAACCACACCGAGCAGCTGCAGCTCCTCCGGATAAATGACGGAGTAGGCCGGGTTCATCGGCAGCAGGGCGAGCCTGGGTTGCAGCTGCAGACGCTTGACCGTAAATTCGCCGTTAACCTCGGCGATTACGATGTCGCCGTGAGTCGCCTCTTCTGCCCGGTCAACCACCATGACATCACCATCGCAGAGACCGAGGTCCCGCATACTGTTTCCACTGGCGCGCACGAAAAAGGTTGAGGCGCGCCGGCGGATGCAGAGCTCATTCAGATCGAGTTCTTTCTCAACATAATCCTGAGCGGGGGAGGGGAAGCCTGCGGCGCACGGATCGGCATATAGCGGCACCCGGACACGGGGCGTAAATATGGGTGGCCAGAGCAACGTCAGCCCGGGAGTATAGTTACCCGGATTCATGACCTGATGCCCAGGCCATACTGCAGCAGTACTGCGGAAACTTTGTTGAAATTACGCATAAAAATTCCTCCTCTTATTTTACTGTTTATATGTACAGTATTATTGAGGTGAATTAATCTGGCAAGAGGGAGCGAAGCGGCCATGTATAAAAGCGAAGCCATCTGTCTGACAGGATGGGGAATTTTATAAAGGTCAGCCCGGCACTAAGTGGCCCGACTGCTTTAACAGTAATGCGGAATGTATGTATGGTGTGTAAGCAGTCCATACCGGCATCGGTGAAATGACGCTTCCTCGTCACGGCTGTTCGTTCCTCGCTGCGCTGCGGTACGCCTCAGCCGGGCCTGCGGCGAGCGTTACAATTGCACATTCAGGGAAAGAAATATGCAGCCCTGTTACTCTTCCGGCTTACCTATTCCGGCAACAATACCCAGCTGAGAGATGCGAACTATAAAAGCGTTAATCCTTATCTGCCGGTAAGGCCTCGATAAGCTCATGGCCCTGGTTATGAATATTGCCTACTTTTTTGCTGACAGGATGCCAGGTAAATGCTTTTTCCGGAACGGCTGCGTCGCGGGCAATTTCTTCTGCACGCGCTGGAGACGTTTCGTCATTGAGCCATTCACGAACAGCATCAGGCGTAATCACCAGCGGCCGCCTGTCATGTATATCGACCATGCCCTGATTGCTGGCTGACGTGACAATCACGAAGCCCTCTTTGCCGTGATCCTGCCCGTACGGCTGCCTGCCGATGGCGGCAAAAAAAAGAGGCTCCTTTTTTTTATGAAAAATGAAGAATGGCTGCTTCTTACCACCTTCTTTCTGCCATTCGAACCAGCCGTCAGCAGGCACGATAGCGCGGCCATGATTCCAGAGAGGCTTAAACATGCGGCCGCTGGCAGCCGTCTCACCGCGGGCGTTGATAAGTGGCTGCTTATCCCACCATTCCGGTCCATAGCCCCAGAATACGGGATCGAGGCGGAGCGAATCTTCCTGCTCGTTTAGCAGTAGTACTTTAGTCCCTGGTGCTACGTTAAAGCGACCGAGAGGTTCCGGATCGAAGGTTATTTCGTCCGGTTTCAGGCCGAGTGAATCAAAATAGTCGTCGCGACTGCTGTACTGCGCAAATCGTCCACACATGGTTACCTCCTGCTGTTGATGTAAGGATAGCGACGTATACTGATAACAGGAGTATTAAATGCGCCTGCATGACGGACACCCGGTTGTTATCAGGTTCACCTTAAAAGGCTGAAAAGCTGTAAAGAATGGAGCAATTCATGGCCTTTCAGAGTCCGGCCCAGAACTACACCGAAACGCGCCTGAGTCTGGGCGATCTGGTACATCTTTCCCCTTACTCTACCTATCTGATGCGCAGCGAAAGCGACTGTCCTGATGCAGGTATTATTAAAGGGTCCGTGCTGGCCATCGATCGCGCGCTGACACCGGCACACGGTCAGTTAATCGTTGCCGAGCTCGAGGGAGAACTGACACTGAGGCGGCGGCTGCTCAATCCGGTTCCCGCCCTGCAGGCGCTGGACGCGGACGAAACTGTTACGCTGCTTGATGTAAGCCATGTGCTGCCAGTGTGGGGTGTGGTTGCCTATGCCCTCACCGATGTGGCCGGAGTGGGATTTAACGGACCGGCAGGAGATGAGTAATGTTTGCGCTGGCCGATGCCAACAATTTTTACGCCTCATGCGAAACCGTATTCAGGCCCGATCTGCGTGGTAAACCGATTGTCGTCGTGTCGAACAACGACGGATGCGTTATCAGTCCGCCCAGCCGGTGGTGGTCAGTGATCCCCACGATGTTGCTCCGGAGCAGGTCGTCAGGTCCCTGCGCCGGCTCGGTGAAATCGACCAGCCAGACCCGTTCATCCTGTAGCGGAATATCAAGCCGTGGCGGCAGCGTGAGTCCGGCGGTGTCAAAGATAAAATGGGTTTCGCGGTTAGCTTCGCCAAGACGCCATGCGCGGGCGTCCATGCCGCGCCCGGTCAGCCAGTGCGCGGTGACGAAGGCCGTGCAGATGGCGTCGCTGTCAGGATTAATGTGGCCAAAAACGTGTATCACAGGTCTCTCCCCGAAGAGGGAAGTACGCAGGCCAGGAAGAAAGTAAGGACGGCCTGACGCACCTCGTGAAAATCAAGAGTCGCATCAGGCGTCATCAGCTCCGGAACGGAGCGGTTGGGAAAGGTGGAACGCCATCACCTTGTCATATGAGTATAGAGCTGGTTGCAAAACCTGTCAGTATTATTCTGCTGGCGCCCTCAGCCTGCCAGCGCAGCCCGTGCCTCGCAGAGTACCCGGCGAATGTTTTCCGTCACCGCCGGACTCGTGCAGAGCGAAAGCGGACTGGGGTGCGGCATCGTCAACACGGGGACGCCGGGGTACAGATGATTGACCGTCCCGCGGGCCTGAGCCGCTACGGCACCGGCCAGCACCACCACGCGCAGCGCGGGCAGATACGCCAGCACGTCCTCAAGCAAGGCGCAGCCTCTGCGGATGTCCGCCGCTGACGGCCGTTTCTGCAGCCCGTGACTGACCCAGGGCACCGTATTCCACAGCACGCTGTCCTGACGCGAAATACCGGCTTCCGCCAGAAACCGCCCAAGGTTCTGCTGGGCCGGCCCCGGGTTATCACGCGACACAAACCGCGGTGACGGGCTGCTGCGCGCCGGCGACTGCAGCAGGACGAGCAGTCCGGCCCTAACCCCGCCGTCAGCCGGATCAAACCACGGCAGTTCTGCACCGGCCTGACGCTGCCCGCTGACCCAGCGATTCAGCGCGGCCACATGCGGCGCGGTGACTGCCGCGAGGCGTTCCTCGCGTAAAAACGAGTCCTGCATCGATGTGCTGGTTTCACTCACGGCTTCCGATCCAGGCCTGCCAGACAGGGAGAAACAAACAGTTTACCGCTCCATGCCCCACGCACTGTTTTCACCGCGACAAGCAGCCACATGGCCGCCAGTATGACGACAAGAAGCGCACCGAAGCCTTTAAAGAATGCGAGGTCAATCAGGGTAGACAGCTTGAGCGTGGCCACGGTGTACACGCCCAGCGGGAAGGTAAAGCCCCACCATCCAAGGTTGAACGGGATGCCTTCACGGAAGTATCGCACGGTTATCAGCGTGGCCAGCAGCATCCACCACAGGCCGCAGCCCCAGAAGAGAATGCCGGCAACGAACCCCACGCCCTGCGCGATGTGACCGATTTCCGGCATGCCCGCCGCGGCAAACACCCCGGGCGCATCTCCGCCGATGACCAGCATGCCGAGCGAGCCGGTGCCAATCGGCCCCAGCGCCAGCCAGCTTGAGGCCGCCATGCTTTCGTGCGGTAGCTTGTGCAGCGCCATACGCAGCAGCAGAATGGCGAGGATGCTCAGCGCCACCGGCACGGAGTACGCCCACAGCACGTAGCTGGTAATAATGATGCCGAGCTGCGCGTGTGGGGCAGCAATGTGCGGCGCCAGCAGGCCGCCGCTGACCGCCGCGACCTCGGCTGCCACGACCGGCAGTAACCAGACGGCAGTCATCTGGTCAATACTGTGCTGCTGCCGGGTAAACATCATGTAGGGAATGCACACGCCGCACAGCAGCGACATCGCCACGTCCAGCCACCACAGGGCGTGTGCCACCTGAATAACGTCTGCGCCCCAGCGCGGAAGACCGAACGCCAGCAGGCCATTGATGATGGTCGCCATGCCCATCGGGATGGTGCCGAAGAACATGGACACGGTTGAATGGCCGAAGATGCGCTTTGCCTCTCCGAAGTACATCACCCAGCGGGCCAGATACATCACGGCAAAGACGCTGAACAGGAGGATGTTAAACATCCAGAGCCCCTCGGCGACAAGGCGCAATCCCGGAACCTGCCAGGGGAACTGCGCCAGAGACAGCGACAGGATGCCGGTCCCCATGGTCGCGGCGAACCAGTTAGGCGTGAACTGTCGTATGGCCTCTTTCGGGCTGCTCAGCGCACTCAGCGGACGCGCACCGTTATGCAGGGTGAATATTTTATCGTTCATGCCGGAATCTCCTGAGTAGACAGAAAGATTATAGGCATGTCAGAGCAAATCTTTAAAACAGGTTATTCAGCTAAAATAAATCTATAAAAGTGATTAACCACCCCACTTTGCGAAGGATCGTCACTGCGCTGGAGTGAGGGAGGTTTCGCGTCAGGTCTGCGGCGGGCTTTTAATCGTGTCAATGACACGGTTCTTTTTCAGGTCAACCACCGCAATGCTGAGGTCTTTATTCAGCACCCACGCGCGGGTACCGTCCTTGTTGAAGACAATCGCCTGACGGGGCGCATCCAGTCCGGTGACGGTGGACACCACCTTACCGGCGGCGGTATCAATAACGGAGAGGCTGTTGTCGCCAAGGTTGCCGCTGTAAACATAGCGGTTATCCGGCGTCAGCGCGGCACCGTAAGGGTCCTGACCCACGGGAATGGTTGCCGTAATGACGTGCTTTTGCGTGTCAACCACGGCGATTGTGTTGCTGCCGCTGTTAGCCGCGTACAGTGTGCGGCCGTCTGCGCTGACAGAAATGGCGCGCAGCTTGCTGAAGCCGGTTATCTCGCCGCGAATGTCGCCCGTCACGGCATCAACCAGGGTAATTTTATCGCCCTTAAAGTTGGTGACGTAGACGGTTTTGCCGTCCGGGCTGATTTTAATGCCCTGACGGGGCTGGGCAAAACCCGTCACAACTGCAATGGGCCGGTCATGTGTAAGGTCATACACCGAGAGCGTGCTGGCGGCCTCGTTATTCACATACAGTCGCTGACCGTCACGACTTATGGCCGTGCCGAATGCCCCGGGCCCCAGCGGCAGCGTGGCCGCCACGTCAAGCGTCCCGGTACTGATTTTTTTGACTACGCCGAGACTGCTGTCAGAAAGAAATATGGCCTTACCGTCCGGAGAGAAAAGTGCATTACGGGGGGTGACGTAGCCCTTCATTACCTTTCTGACTTTCCCGGCAGCCAGATCATAGACCACCACGTCTGAGCGCTCACTGTAGGACGCCACCGCCGTTTTTTCATCGGGACTGACAGCAAGGGAATTGTTGTGGATATCGCCGTCAAACGTCCAGCGCGTTTCTTCAGCACCTGCAATGGTACTTATGAGGAGAAATGCCACCGCGGTCAGTCCCGGGATTCTGTAATTTTTTATCATTATTTCTTCCTGCATAAAGTGAAAGATAAAAGCGCATTGCCCGATTGAGGGCTTCAGAATAAGCGTGGCAGATTAAATCCCGGCGGGGAAATCGATTTTCCGGCTATGTCTTACCACCCGTCAACTTTCCTCCCTGCCAGTAAGCATACCGAAGTGGTTCAAGGCTGAATAATTCCTGTTCAGAAAATAAACTTCAGAGGAATGGTAACTGATTTTTTTGTTTAAATTGCATTCCACATAAATGGCGACATGTCTGCCAGAATGATGGCTATCTTGGGTGAAATGGCACCAGGCCAGGAAATTTACTCGATAGATGAAAGCTTTCTGGATGTCAGCGGCATTTCGTCGTATATGCCTCTGGAAGACTTTGGCTTACTGATACGGAATCGAGTGAAGAAAGAAATAGGACTGACGATCGGTGTTGGTTTTGGCCCCTCAAAGACACTGGCTAAGCTTGCTAATTTTGCTGCTAAAAAATGGACGCAAACAGGCGGTATCGTCAATCTAACCAGCCCGGAGCGCCAGAGAAAATTACTCGCACTGGTAAGCGTTGATGACATCTGGGGAATTGGTGGCAAACTGAGTAAGCGACTGCATGCAATGGGTATTAGTACAGCGCTCCAGCTGGCCGATAGTAACATCAGCATGATCCGGAAAAGCTTCGATGTGATAGTTGAGCGTACGGTTCGCGAGCTCAACGGTGAATCCTGTTTGGCTCTGGAAGATGCCCCGCCGCCAAAGCAGCAGATTGTTGTGAGCCGCAGTTTCGGACAACGTGTCACGAGTATCGAAGACCTGCAGCAGGCTGTCGTAACGTATGCCACGCGTGCCAGTGAAAAGCTCAGGGAACAGGGCTCAAAGTGTCAGCACGTCAGTGTGTCAGTCAATACAGGACGATACGGGAACGAACCACAGTATGCCAACTCTGCCGCTATGACATGCGAATATCCAACCAGCGACACACGGGACATTATCGGTCTGGCATTGCGAGCTCTCGACGCAATATGGCGCGACGGTTACCGGTATGCGAAAGCGGGTGTTACGTTGGGGGATTTTTATCAGTCGGGTGTTGCACAGCTGGACATGTTCAGTCAGCAGCTGCCGCGCGCAAACGCGGATGCTCTGATGTCGGCTGTTGATCAGATAAACCGTTCGGGGCTTGGTAAGGTGTGGTTTGCCGGACAGGGAACAGACACGCTTGTCAAAATTAGGATGCCAGTGATTGATTTCTGCCTTTTCCCACAAGAAATGAAGGAGTCCGAGGAGTCGCATGGCGGGCTGACGCCTGCGTTTTCCTCCGCTTTTAGGGCCTGATGGCTCAACCGCATCGCGCTCCGTAAGCTCTTTTTTTTGTAACCCGGTAGGTAGCTTGATACGGAAATAGCCCGGAGAGAGTGCCTTAACCACGTCAGAGGTGTAAATAGCACCCTGCTTTTCGTCTGCCCATACCGAATAAAAACGGCAGTCAGGTGCGTGCTCTGAACCGCTGTAAGACCAGCGGGCAAGCCAGTAGTTGTCGTGCGTTGATGAATAGCAGGCTTTAAGACGGCGTCGGTTTTCACCTTCATCGTTCTTCATGCACTGACAGGTAATAAGAGTGGTTGCCTTATTTTGTCGGGCAAAACGGATGTAGTGTTTGAACGTGTCGGCATGATCCTTCTGAAATGCAGTATCACACTCCACAGTTTTGACCTGACCAGTAAAGCAGACAGGATATGTTTTAATTTCTGACATCGTCGCGTCCTCTTTCAATCATGGCGCGGCTAATAGTGTTCCAAGAGTCTGTGTGCCTGCCATTTCTGTATTGAATCCTGTTTTATGTCCCTTCTTCGCCTGAGCGCCCTGCTTTAACCCTGAGTATGGTCTGACGGGTCGTCTCAAACTCACGAGCAATTGCACTGATGCTGGTTCCTTCATCAATTCGTAAGAGCACAGCCTGCTTTTGTTCCTCATTAAGCGCAGGAGGACGGCCAAAACGTTTGCCGGAGGCTTTTGCCCTGGCAATACCGGCATGAGTGCGCTCAATCAGCAGATCACGTTCAAACTCTGCGACAGCTGAGATCACCTGCATCGTCATTTTGCCAGCCGGGCTGGTCAGGTCCACACCGCCAAGTGCGAGGCAATGTACGCGTATTTCCGATGCTGCAAGTAGCTCGACTGTTTGCCTTATATCCATTGCGTTACGGCCGAGACGATCGAGCTTTGTGACAATCAGGACGTCACCATTTTCCATCCTGTCGAGAAGTCGCATAAACCCGGGACGTTCTGCAGCTGCAACCGAACCGCTGATGTATTCCTCAATCAGCCGCCGTGGCTGAATAGCAAAACCGGCATCCTCGATTTCGCGGCGCTGGTTTTCTGTATTCTGTTCCAGGGTTGAAACCCTGCAGTAGGCAAAAACTCGTGACATGGCGTTACTACATGTACTAAAAGGGTCGGTTTCGGACACATGCTGCGACGACTGTACGAAAGTAAGTGTTTTTGGTTTAGTACATACGTTATAATTAGTACACCGTATTAGTACCTATAATAAAGGTGCTTATAGTTACATGAGTTACATTTAAGGGGCGCTCTAGTTTTCTCAAAAGGAATATGTAAAATAAAAATTTGTATGCACTACAAAATGACTAGGAATAAATTTGACTTTGTACAGAGCCGTTTCAAACTTCGATGGTCTTGAGCACCAACGAAATCATTATCTTGAAGAGCCGCGCAATCCTAAAAATATCGAACCCGACTTACATAAAATGCTTGATGACTGGTTCTTCGCCGAGTTTAGAGTGAGAGCCAGATCGCAGACTGTTTTTTGTACTCAGTCCAGAAAAGAGGCAGCGAACCATTTAATAACGGGTGGGAAAATTATAAACATAAATTTACCTCCCGACGTACCATACAAATTAATCTTTAGCTATATGGTCAATGACTTATATAATGAAACAAGACACTTAAAAGAACCATTTTGTAAAGATGAGGTAGATGAGCTTCTCAAGAGCATGAAATATGAAATTACTGATGATATAAAAACTATTTCTTCGGAATTTATAGGTGAAATTATGCTGTATATAAAAGATTTTTATGCTTATGAGGTTTAAATGAATTCTACTTACTATTTTTTAAAGAAGTTAGATTTACTAAGCATTAATGGTCATGCTTTTGTTAAAGGACTTAACAATGGGAGTGCTCTGAGTGCAATATACTCAAACGGAGAGGAAAAAATAGTTATCAAATTTTTGATAAACCCAAGAAATAAGGTTGAACTTGAAAGGTTTAAGCTTGAGTATTCTGTTTTAAAATGCAACTATATTAATTCGTTCTGGACGCATAACGGATATGTACATAAAAGTGAGCTTTGGGATTATGAAAATGATGATGACAACATAACAGATCCATTACCTAAGATTAAAGTACCAATATTCCATTCGCATGATAATCATATAAACTATTTTGGGTATAAATATGAAGAGGGTGTTTTGCTTTCTGATTATGACACCACACATTTATCATTGGATGAGAAGCTTTTATTAATTACAAGAATAGCATCTGCTTTGAATTACTTCAATATGTGCGGATATATCCATCGAGATTTACACCCGGGAAATATTCTTCTCATGGATAATCCTAGAATGTTCGACGACCTCGTTCAGCCGAGAGTTATGATTTTGGATTTAGGGAATTGCCAGAGGAACACTGAACATCACTATGAGAAATTGCCTTATAGATTAGATAGAGATTTAGATGAAGAAGCTGTTTTTAATGATAATAACAAAAGACTCCTTTCATCATTCACATCTATGCCTCCCGATTTTTTAACACACGGTGAGAATACTAGAAATTATGATGCGTGGGCAATAGGGATATATAGCTATGAGCTTATCTTTGGAGTAAAACCATTCCTCATAAATAGTATAAAGGACGTTTACAACATTAAGGAGCTTCCATTTATTAAAACAGATGTTATGAACAACCTCCTCACGCTTAAGCCCGGGATAAGACTTGTTTTCCAAAGCCTTCTCAATTCAGATGGTAACAAAAGGCCCGGGACAGATGCAATTGTGAGACTGTTTAATTGTATTCTTGATGACGATGATTTTTGTGATAATAAGAATGGGTATGCGCAAAGGATTATTAGAGACGATGGTTTTGATCTTGAGGCAAGGCATGACTACTAATGCGTTACTAGAAACCTACTAGTTTAACTAACTACTTTGCATGAAAATTAAGTAGTTAGTTTTTATTTGGCAATCTAATACTGAATGTTAATGGGCCTGAAAATTAATCCCCAATCTCAATCCTGATGCGTTTTCCTCCGGATTTTTTTAGCTCATTATTGATTTGTGAAAGCCTTGCTATGACTCGGTCAGCCTCCCGTTCTGACTTACCTTTGATTTTTAATATTTTTAATATTCTAGGAAGTATTCCAGATTCGTTATGGTCCTCTGAATTAATAATCGTATTTCTAATGTCATTAGGAGAGAAAGTTATTGCAGTCATTAATAGATCATTACCTGTGTATGGGGCCCTTATGCGCCAACGCCAAATGTTTACAGGAGAATAAGAGTTTGTTTGTTCTTGATACAATTCATTAAAAGCGCATTTTGTAATATCATTTGCTCCGCTGGCTATCGCCTTAGATTTCCACTCGAAATCTATAAAGCATCCATGACGTTGAGCGAGTAAAGATAAGTTTTTAGGTTTGGCTGGGTCATATAGATTGAGGCATCTATCCCCCATCATCATTTCAGTTTTGTACAACCCTTTTTCAAAAATAGCAATGGCACTATAAGCATCTGTACAATGAAAAGCAGCAGTCATTTTTCTTCCTTAAAAATCGATGGTAATTTGGCGTTTCCAGAGTGCTCAGAATTATGGGCTTAAAAAAACCATAACCGGCCGAGCTTTAGCCTAGCACAAGTGTATAAAGCTAAAAAAAACCTAAAGATTGCCGATAAAGCTTATCCTACTTTTTGAATTTTTTGTGAAATATATCTAACTGAGTGATTCACATACGTTTTTTAAATCACAGCTTACAGACATTTTAGATGAAAATCTTAACTTATATATGGACTGGCTATTAGAAGAAATGAGCCGTTGTGAATCAGAAGCTGATAACTATTCACTTGAGGTTGTGGAAAATAAAATTTACCAGCGGATTAAGCAGCGTATGCTGCATCAGGAACTGAGACGGCACCGCAGGGAGCTGCGGCGCGTACTTGAGGAAAAGAAGAGACGACTTTACTGGTGGTGTGACTGACGTTAGGCGGCTCTTTCATGTAAATGGTCGCTTATGGCTTGAATATCAGCATCTGTGTAGCTTGAAGATAATTCTATAAAGGCTATACACGCACTGCGGCATGCCTCGCGTTTGACCGCGTCACGTACTATGGCGTCGTCCTTAAAGTGGCCACTGCCATGATACTCAACGACGGCTATCGGCTGCCCTGACCAGTCTATGATCACGAAGTCTGCCCGCTTGCTGTTAATTGCCAGGTAAGCCTGCTGGTCATTTGAGCCAAGAATCTCACCGAGTGATACCTGGGAGAATACGCGATACCCACGATGTGATGCTGAAAGCAACTTTTCAAGCCTGCAGAATACGCCGTACTCACTTTTATTCATCAGCGGGCGTTTATAAAATTCATTGCTCCTGACCGTAACCAGCTGTCGTTCTGCTACAGACTGCTCCCTGACAACCTCCGGTGCACGGTCATAACTTTCATGCTTCGGTGGCTGATAATCTGTTTTGCGTCTGTATACATCCCCCTTCCTTTTACGTTTTCCACCCGAAATCAGGTAAGCGACCACCGCGATAGCGATCAAAAACCAGAAAAACATATCCATATAACTTCTCCAAAAACTGAAAGGAGCGCTGGTATCTTGCTGAGATAGCCCCCGCCTGTAAAACTCGATTGTACCCCTCCTCTGCCCCGGTTCGAAGAGTAATGCTAATGAATATGCTTGTTATTTTTGTGTATATCTAGCACACCTTTTAAATACTTAAAATGTACATTTTTGATATTCGTAAGGTATTCTTTATTGCGCTTCAGTGAATGTACTGATAAGGTGCTAAAAAGATACTGAAAATGTACATTTTAGGGATGGGTAAGGTATGAATAACGCATCAAATCCATACGCGGGAAAAGTTGTAGCGGTAGCAATCAAAAAGGGCGGCACGGGCAAATCGCTTATCAGTCTGAACATAGCGCCCGAGCTTAAGCCTGATACTTTTTATGACACTGACCCTACTCCGGCCGTGACAACGTTCAATGGCTTCCGCGATGAGAATATTCGGTGGAATGTAGTCCGCCTCACCGACGACATGGAGAATGTTGTGGACCGCTTTATCGCCGATGTTCTGGAAGCTAAAGAGAAGGGGCAAACCGTACTGGTTGACTGTGGTGGTTTTGACTCCTCGATCACGCGTGCTGCAGTAGCGCTTGCTGATCTCATTATTTCTCCGCTGAAGGATGACCCGTCCGATATTCTGGGTCTTCACGAATTCAGTAAGGTACTGGATGAAATCTCAGCTGAGCTGGGCGAGAAAAAAATCGCTCATGTCGTAATGAATAAGGTCCCGCCAAATCGACGCAATTACAGCGACATCGATAACTACATTGCCCAGTTCGACAATCTGGTTCGGATGGAGACGGCTATTCCAATGGATAAAGCTGCTCCGCAGCAGTTTGGTCAGGGCATGGGGGTTGTTGAGCATATGACAACACGCTACAGCAATGTTGGTAACGCTATGCGCTCGCTCTTTTTAGATATGCGCAATGCAATTGAAAAGGTATGATTAAGATATTCAATGAGTATTGAAAATGTACTATTTAAATATGAATGGTGTATCTGATGGCTAATCCTAAATCAGCAATGTTCGAACGAATTTCACAGCTCTCAAAAAACGCACCTTTGCATGAAGCAGGGAGTTCTGCACCAGCTGAACAACAGCCTGTCGCGGCCGAGGCCGTCAGGCCTGCAGAACCAGAGAAGCAGGTTGAAAACGAATCCTCTGGTCCACGCCGGAAAGCAAAAGCTGTGCGTAGGGCTAAAAACGTTCAGATCCCGGAGGACTTGTGGGACGCGTACGACTCACTCAAAGAACGTAACGTCACATCCCTGCTGATGACGCCTTATATACTTGAGGCTTTTCGCGAGAAGCTTGCACGCGATGGCGCTTTCGATAGTAAATAAGGCTTAATAAGGAAGCCACTTACTGAGAGGCTTCCTGTTTAATTGAATGTTTTTTACATACTTAAAATGTACATTTAGAATACTCTTTGTGTGCTTTAAATGTATTGTGTTGGTGCTTGCACTTAAGCTCGTGGCTGGCATCAGTCTGAACGCTTACAGAGACGCTCAGGGCCCTGCGAACGCCGGATAAAGAGGATGTATTAATCAGCTGTTAATCGAGATGTACAGGTTATCCTGGAGCGGCGCCTCGGAAATTTTGATTACCCAGCGCGCGGATATGTTCATATGTCATGTCCGCAGAAAACGGCCCGCGTTCGATAAGTGCCAGCAGCGTCTTAACTATGGTGACAAATTGCCGTGTAGCCGCTATTTCGTCGGGAAAAAACTAGGACCTTTTATTCGCCTACTTGATGAGTTTCACCAGGCAAACTCACACCTGTGAAACGGATGCGTGGTAAAACTCCCGGCCTGCAGTTGAGTTCGGCCAAGAGGACGGGCACAGGCGCTGAGTGTGCCAAACTAAGCACTATTAGTTTTATTAGTCAGACATAATAAATGTCTATTATGTATTTAATATGTACATTTTTAAATACCTAATGTGTGCTTTTAACATACCTTTGCAACTGGTAGCTCTTTCCAGTTCGTCGTCCATGCTTTACTCAGCATTTCCCGTTTCATCTTCCAGTTAGGGTCGAAACCTTTACCCGCAAAACCTATGCTAAAACGCCCGGAGCGGTTCATCGAATCCATCAGGCTCATTAGTGCTTCACTGCCGGCACGCGGCGTCTCGTCATCAAACAGGTTGAGCTGCGCCACGCCGTTCGGTCGCAGCTCGCTCAGCATGATGCCGGCTTTTGCATAGCGATAGCCCGGGCGCCAGATGGTATCCAGCGATTTCACTGCTGCCTCGATGATGTTCCGCGTGTCCTGTGTGCCCACGCGAAGCTTAACGAATGCCGTGTTGCCGTATCCAGGCTGCCAGGTGTCGAAAGGGGAGGTGCGGATAAACACAGAGATGTGGTGGCAGAACTGCCTGTCTTCGCGAAGCTTTTCCGCCACGCGTTCTGCATACGCGCAGACGGATTGTCGCATTGCGTCATATTCCGTGATGCGTTCGCCGAAGCTGCGGCTTACGACTATCTGCTGTTTAGGCGGGGGCGCATCCTCCATCGGGATGCAGGATTCGCCGTTAAGCTCGCGTACCGTGCGCTCCAGTACCACACCGAAATTCTTGCGGATGAAGGAAGGTGAGGCGCGTGCCAGATCGAGCGCCGTTGTCACGCCGAGCAGCTGCAGGCGTTTTTCAAGCCTGGAACCCACGCCCCAGAGTTCACCCACGGGCTGACGAGATAGCAGCTTTTCGGTCCGCCCCGGATTGCCTGGCGTGAGCGCTAACACCCCGCCAAACTGGGGCCATTCCTTACCGGCCCACTGTGCTGACTTCGCCAAGGTCTTCGTTGGTCAAAGCCCGACGCCGACCGTCAGGCCTGTGCAGGTCCTGACGTGCGCCCGGATCATGCGGCCAAAGTCCTCATATGGCATAGCCATTTCCATACCCGTGCAGTCACAGAACCCTTCGTCAACCGAATACACCTCCAGCCGAGGCACCATCTCCTCGATGCAGGACATTACCCGCGTGCTCATCGAGTGATTTATGTGGAATACAAATTCAAACCCTGGAGACATCCATTGCGCTTACCCTGTCGGTTATTATACGCGAGCAACAGGAATGTCTGACCAGCATGTGATCCATGCAGTGCTGAGCATTTGCTGCTTCATTTTCCATTTGGTATCAATTATTTTTCTGTTTTTTTTGGATTTGTAGTCGTTCTCAAGATAAAAAGAGTTATTGCTAATAAATCGAACTTTTTCCTTTTATGAGTACCAGGACATCACATTCCTCCTTTTGCAGCGGCATCATGTGGCAAAAAAATTCAAAATTACCAACCACACCTCTGTAACAAAGCTATCTTCAATCAGGGTTCTCTGACATTCTGGTCTGGTATACGGGGGCCCCGCCTGAAGACGCTTAGCCTTTGTGATAAAGAACGGCACTGAAATGGTACGTCCATCTCACTCCTGTTCCTCATATGTGACATACTGCGGCTCTGGCTGAGCGCTTTAACCGGCCTGACTGAATAATGTTTCAGACTTATTGCCGGGCTTGTAAGTCCACAGGTTACTTACGGGCCACCCATTCAGTACGGAGCCACATGTTCAATCTACGTTCCTATACCCTGCTGCTTAACGAGGCGTTTGATACCGGCCACGACAATGATGACCTGTACTGTCTGCTTGAAGCCTTTCTTGACGCTGAGAACGAGCCGGTCAGACCGGTAAATACGGACTCATCAGAACTGCACCGGATACTGAATAACAACCGCGTCATGCATGCATTTACTCGCGTTACGGGGGGCAGCGTCCGGCTCAGCACGTGCTTTCGTCAGCAGGTAACCCGGCTTGGCCGCGTTGATTTCGTTTTGCTTGGAGCGTCAGGGGGACCGGTGCTTGGCATACGGTTTGATGGCGTGGTTGCCTGCGCCGTCAGTCCTCAGGGAGAACGTTCCCCGCCCCCGCCCGGGCCACTGTTAAGGCACTGATGATGCAGGCTCGTGAGGTGTGCGGCTTATGAAACTTCATGTTAACGCGCGCCGGGCATTATCCCGGGTAATCAGATACTCCCCCGCACTCAGCGGGATGATACTGTTTACCCTGTTGTACCAGGTCAGGGCAGACGTGCAGGACCCGCAGCCTGCAGGGATCGCGCTTGTTTCTTCAGACGCACGGGCCTTGTTGAGAATAAACTGCATGGACGGGAATTCGCTGTTCATTTCTCTTGCCGTACCGGCCGGGAGCATCAGTCCTGACATCCTGACCGTATCAGGTGCTGCCGGTACGCGCTGGATAACCGGCGGGCCGGCGGGGCAGGCGGTTAATATTGCTTATGCCGCCGCGCCGCGTGCGCTGCTGAGACGCATGCTGGCAGATCACACGGGGAAACTGACGTTCAGCCGCGAAGGAACTGATTTTGATGCCCGTGCACTGGCAGCCTGGTATGATAGCGTGCCGGCGGCGTGCAGGTGACCAGTACGGCTGAAATATCCAGACATGCTTAAGTTACCCACAAAAATGGTGGATAACTTCTGTACAAAACACCTGAACCCTTCAGTCACGGGGGAATGTCCGCGTCAGCAGACGCGTGATGTCTGCAACCGCAAGCGGCCGTGAAAAATAATACCCCTGAGCCTGGTCACACCCGGCCACTGTCAGCGCCTCTGCCGTTGCCCGGTCCTCAACACCTTCCGCCACCACCGTATAACTGAGTTCCTTCAGCATACGGATAATATTCGTGGCGATAATGCGGCTGCGGCCGTCCGTGACGATATCCCTGACCAGCACGCGGTCAAGTTTGATAACGTCCAGTGGCATCCGGTGCAGGTAGCTGACGTTACTGTAGCCCGCGCCAAAGTCATCAAGTGCGATCCGGAATCCACGCGCGCGCAGTGCCGAAAGTGCTTCAACCGCGCCTTCTTTTTCCACAATTTTTTCTGTCTCAAGACATTCAATTTCCAGCATTTCAGGAGCCAGATCCGCCTGCATCAGACGCTCATAAAGCGTTTCGGCAAAGTCACGTCGCGATAAATCGCTTTCACTGAGGTTAACGGATACCGGTACGGCACGGCCGGCGTCCTGCCAGCGTACGAGCTGTGCCGTGACGCTCCGGATGACCCAGTCTGCCAGTTCAGCGTGAAGCCGGGTACGTGCGGCGGCTGGCAGGAACGCGTCTGGCGCGAGGTTGCCTCTTGTCGGGTGCCGCCAGCGGATCAGGGCCTCAAGGCCGGTCAGACTGCGCGTCGCAAGGGATATTTTGGGCTGATAAACCAGATAAAGGCCCGTACCACCGTGCAGTGCTGACGCAAGGTCATGCATCAGCCTGAACTCGTTGTTACGGCGTTCGTCAGTGCATGGGTCAAAACGCTCAGCCCGGTTGCCGGAGGAAATGGCTTCGTGCAGCGCGCTGACGGCCCGGCGCAGGCCTTCCTGCCCGGAGACTTCGGCAGGACTGAAACTTACCTGTCCGACATTTATCGTCAGGTCAACAGCAATACCCTCTTCAATAAGCGCCGTGACGTTCTGCAGTCGGGTGCACAAGGAGGACAGGGTTAACGGGCTCTGTTCCCCTGTCAGAATGGCATAACGTCCCGGAGCAATTGCGTACAGCCGTTCCTCCGGCTGCAGCGCGAGCCGCAGGCGAAGCAGGTCCCCTGTTTCCTTCAGCAGAGCTTCCACCGGCGGCATACCCAGCGAACGTGCCAGGTCATAAGCTTTGGGCACGTCAATACACTCTATGACGGTCAGCCGCAGGCTGTCCGCTGTCGTGGCCCTGTGCTGCAACTCCCGCATCAGCCCCTGGTGGTTAGGCAGCCCCGTTGTCGGGTCGGTGAAGGCTGCAGAGTGCCAGGTTTCCAGAAACGCCATCACCAGCCCGGCCATCTGCTCAAGAATGTCTCGCTGAGCGGGTGAGAAAGCGTGTGGACGCGTATCCGTGACGCAGAATGTGCCCAGCAGCACCCCTCCGGCGTTACGCAGCGGGGCACCGGCATAAAAACGGGCGTAAGGCTCGCCCTGCACAAGCGGATGTCCTGAAGAACGCGCATCGGTCAGCATGTCAGGAATAACCACGGTTTCTCCGCGTTCCATGACAAAGCGACAGAACGCATCTTTTCTGGGTACCCGGCGCACGGGGATATTCCGGGATGCTGTAATGTACTGATAACGTTCATCCAGCACTGAAATGAAACTTCCCGACATGCCCAGGGCTTGGGCGGCCAGCATGACGAACTTACCGAGGACTTCATCACGATTTTCGTCCGGCGTGCGCAGCGCCGCAATGGCATCAAGCCGTCGCGCTTCGTCGCCGCTCAGGTTCACAAGCATTTTTTCCTCCTGGCAATACGGGAGTCAGGGTCCGGTTGGCCGGGTACAGTCAGGCCCGCTTACTTTCGGGCATAGTTGTTCAGCAGGTTTTCAAAAATACGGATGCCAATGCCTGTGGCCACAATATTCATACGCAGGTCAGGATCGTTAATACGCAGCCAGGCGTCAAACTCGTCGTCTTTCAGGCTGCGGGCTCCCTCCTGCTGCAGGGCGAACAACAGGCCGTAATTATTCACGAATACGTCCGGGTCATGGTACTCCGCACTCATCACCTGCGTCAGCATCGGCATGATGCTCTCAAAGCGTGCTGCCAGCGTACGGTGCATCGCTACATACTTTTCCATACTTACCTCTTCATCACCCACATGGGTATATGAGTCATTTCCCTGAAGCTGACTTCATTACAATGAAAATCATAATAAGCTTATAAAAAATCAGGACGGTATACCCGTTCCTGTATACCATGCTGGTGACAGGAAGATAACCCGCAGCGCTCAGACACCCGACCGGTAAAATTATTTCCCTGCCTTTCCTTGTAAGCACGCCATTCCTGAGCGCTTCTTCCGGAGCCTTCTCACGCCGTTCAGGGGGGGCATTCTGCCCGGACTGACCAGAATCACGGACGCCACTGATGAACAAAAATACGATAACCCTGCGCACGCTGCTTGTTATCCTGTCGCTGGGGGGGATCCTCATGACGTCCGTCCTTCTCCTGGGCAGCCTGTGGTTCTTCCAGAAAGCCAACATCGAAGACCGCCTGCTGGACAGTAACATCGCATATGCCCGCAAGCTTTCTGACACCACCGATCGCTACCTTTTCACCGCGCAGCGCGAGCTGGCTTTCAGCGCCGGCCTTATCAAAGACTTCAGCAACGTGCAGCAGCTACGTCAGGAGGCAGATCGCCTGCGCCTGCAGTCCGGTTTTTTCAATTCGGTACTGGTGGTAAAGCCGGATGCGGTAGTGGCGGCAGCCGCAGGTGCCGGAAGGTATGGGTTGAGATGTCAGGCATCCCGGACTCAAGCGTCCATTTCCGCACCGTTTTGCTCCAGGTCCAGAATGAAAGCGGCGCGCCCTGATTACGATCGGACTCAGAACGGAACAGGGCACCTCTTACGATTCCGGTCCGCTTCATCTGCATAAGGTGGGCGGCCAGCACGGGCACTACTGCCGGGCTGTAACAGACAATGCGTTCACGCCGGCTCTTGGTGGTTTCTGCCCGGATGCGGATGAGCCGGTGTGCAAAATCGAAGTCAGTCAATACTGAGCGAGGTAATTTCAGACCGCCGCAGCGCGCCGTAATAGGTTAATGCCAGCATCAGGCGGTCACGCAGTGGGGAAGCGGCGGCATGATATAGAAAACACTGCCACTGCGCATCGTCAGGAATGCGTGGCAGCTTTACAACGCGGGGAACCAGTCCCCGGCCGGAACTCAGCATGCCGGGCGTGCCGGATCGGGGCAGCGGATTGACCGTGCAAAGATCCAGGTGCATGAGAAAGTCATACCAGAGGCGGATCGCCGACAGGCGAAGCTGGAGCGTGGCGCTGGCCGCGGGAAAGGGCATGCCGGGTAACTGAGGACTGATATAGGCAGCCAGGTCTTCAAACCGGGCTTTTTCAGGTTCAATATTGTGCTGGCTGCAGAACGCAAAATAATGGCGGAGGGCATTGCGGTAGGCGGTGAGTGTGGCCTGCGCCCGCCCCAGATCGGATAAAATTTTCAGCCAGCGCTCTGCCAGCAATAGAACGTGTTCATTCGGTGGAATCAGCATTGCATTCTCCTCTGACAACAGCTTTGCTGTTCAAATTTTACGCCGTCAATGTTGCATTCCACTTAACTTACTAAAGCGCATAGTTGCTTGAAAATATGTGTATTTTCTCAGGAAACTGCTGATTCTTTATCTTGAACCACGGATCGCCCATTTTCACGTATTTTTTGGCTTCCTTGCTGCGCGCGATAATGCAGCCGTCGTTGTTCGACAGGATGGCCACCGGCGCATTTTTCAGGTCGGGCCGGAATACCTTCTCCGCGCTGGCGTAAAAGCTGTTCACGTCAATCAGGCCAAACATGTCAGTTCCTTTTGCGAGGGGTATGCACGAAGTGCACCACTACGCCGAAGATCTCAAGCGTGTCCGGGTCCGGAATAATAACGGGATAGGCGGGATTCATGGGCTGCAGAACGGGTCCCTTCGGTGTAAGCAAAAGGCGCTTTACCGTAAATTCGCCGTAAAGCTCGGCGATAACCACGTCGTTGTGCTCCGGCGTCAGGGAGCGATCGACAATAAGCAGGTCGCCGTCATACAGGCCAATGTCCTGCATGCTGTTGCCCTGCGCGCGCAGGAAAAAGGTGCTTGCCCTGTGGGCTATAAGATATTCGTTGAGATCGAGCTCCTGCTCCGCATAGTCCTGACAGGGTGAGGGAAACCCGCAGGGCACACGTTCCAGGAAAAGAGGCCTGAAGCTGGGCGGCGGATTGTCCGCCGGGTGCATCAACTCAAAGGCGTTAAACATAGCAAAAGTCCCTGTCAAAATGCTGTATGTATTTACAGTGGTATTGGCTGGCTTACCGCAAGGTGCAAGATGGCAGATGCAGCACTGTCGTACTGGCTATTCGGGACCATTGATTTATATAGAGTTACAGCGAAGCGATAGTGCAATATTTAGCCTGTTCCCTTCAGGCTTCTGCTGACGCGGCCTGCCGAAGTTTATCAACAGCTTTATGCGCCGGATGTGCAGAAAAGATGTGGATAAGGGCCACCTTTGGCTTCCCCTGGCGGGGTCGTCAGCCCTACTCAGCTACCCGGCAAAGCCGGAAAGCTTCGCCGGACCGCAGGCGTCCCGGGCCTGACGGCTAGGGTCTGATGTCTGCAAAAACAGCGCATTGCGTGCTGGCGCTCATCTGAAAACCTGTCAGCAGTCTTTTTATCATGGACCTGATGTGTATGATTAGCGCTCACTTAAGGGACTACATAAACAGGGAGCTTGTTATGAAAACCATTATTTCCTCACACCAGCCCGGTACTGCCTGCCGCTTGCGGCGCACGGGCCTGCACTGACGCATTCAGATAGCGGCATTCTGCCGCAGACAAACACCCTAAAACAGAATCAGACAGCGGGACCTTAAAGGACCTGCAGCCAGCCCGTGGCTGGCGCGAACCGCGAC
Organism: Pantoea sp. paga; assembly: GCF_007558755.1. NCBI lineage: Bacteria > Pseudomonadati > Pseudomonadota > Gammaproteobacteria > Enterobacterales > Erwiniaceae > Pantoea > Pantoea sp. paga. The sequence goes on along the minus strand of NZ_VLTF01000013.1, from coordinate 5,848 downwards.
GGCCAGAAATCGCCGCCGCTCTGAGGCGCAACGCCGTTTCGCTGCCGCTCAGCCGCCGTTGCTGCTGCACCGTGCTGTGCTTTTCCGCCGGGCTTCACCGGTTTAAGTCCTTTCGCCGGGGCTGAGACAAGCACAGGCGCCGTGGTCGTCCAGGGTGAAGTGAACGCCGGGAAAATTTTTTTCCGGCCACTGCGTTAGACCGGAAATAAATGTCCCCGTCGCCCCGGACGCCTGCCGTCACCCGCGCTGGTTTACGCCCTCGCGGCGAAGGATCTCAAACGGGTGAAGTGAATACCGGAGGAAAAAACCAGCCGATTTCCACAAAACGTCAACACCGCGGCTCCAGAAACTCAACGGGTGACGTGGTTAAAACTCAACTGCATGAGGAGAACGAATATGGCTTCACGAGGCGTCAACAAGGTCATCCTAGTCGGCAATCTGGGGCAGGACCCCGAGGTGCGCTACATGCCAAACGGTGGTGCGGTCGCAAACATCACGCTGGCCACGTCAGAAACGTGGCGGGACAAGCAGACGGGCGAAAACAAAGAGAACACGGAGTGGCACCGGGTTGTGCTGTTCGGAAAACTTGCCGAGGTAGCGGGTGAGTACCTGCGGAAAGGTTCGCAGGTCTACATCGAGGGCCAGCTGCGCACGCGCAAGTGGCAGGACCAGGGCGGTCAGGATCGCTATACCACAGAAGTGGTGGTCAACGTCGGCGGCACCATGCAGATGCTGGGCGGACGTGGGGGCAACAGTGGCGACCAGACCGGTCAGCAGTTCAGCGGCCAGCAGAGCAGTCAGCCTCAGCAGACGCCTGCAGCGTCAGGTAACAGTGGCAATGGCGGCAAGGGCGGTCGCAGCGCGGCTCAGCCGCAGCCGGAACCCCACGCGCAGCAGCAGGGTAATTATCCGCCGACAGATTTTGACGACGACATCCCATTCTGAATGACGCGGCTTTGCTCATGCAAGGCTGTCACAGAGGTGAAAACAGAAGGTAACAAAGCAGGGAGGCGGCCGGAACGGCCGGAATGGTTGCCCTGGCGGAGCTGTAACTCCGCGCAGGGCATGACAATCAAATTATGAGGAATCCGATATGTCAGCGAATCAGTCTAAAGAAAAAATCTGTAACAGCAAGTCTTCCACATATTACGGTCGCCGTCGTGGTGGCCAGCGTCAACTACACCCGCGCGGCCGCCCGGTACAACAGCGAAAACGCGCTGGTCATCGAAGGTATGCCGGAACTTGCCGATCGTTATCTTCAGCACTGGCAATCCCGCTGGGACGCCGGAACAGACTACCGACTGCCGTACTGACAGCCGCAGCTTATCGTCCGTAACGCCGGAGCAGTCAGTTCGCCAGCTGCTGCTCAGGTATCACAAAGAAAGGGCATTACTGATTTGGCTTATGGTATTCTGCGGAAAGTCTTATTTTGCAGCAGGGTACGAGCATGAGCCCCCGTGATTCAGTAACATCAGCTCCCGAAAAAAAACGCACCCGCAACAGAGATCAGCCAATTCCTGATAAAGAACGCGTACGCGCTTATCAGGCTCGCAAGCGTGAGACACATAAAGAAATCAAAGTGTTCATTAGTGCTGAGCATAAGCAGGCTCTAATCAGGTTATGCGATGAAACAGGTAAAACTCAGGCAGAAATGCTTGAGTATCTGATTGAAACAGAAACAAAGCGGAAAGGTTTTTCGTAAGGGGATTACGTTATTGCCCAGCGCAGTGCGTGGTGATAGATTACGGACAGTTAAGAATTTATGGCTGGCCACGCCGTAAGGTGGCAGGGAGCTGAGGCGGTAAGACCAAATCAGAAAAGAAAAAACCCCGCTAATCTCTTCAGTTTGGCGACCGGATGAAGATTAGCGGGGTTCCACTACAAAACTGCACGGGAATAACCATCCCATGCGGGGAGTATAGTTTCATGTCCGGAAAAAGACAACGCGATCTATGCTTACTCCGCCTGCGTATTACAGGTGGTGGCAGGCATGTATAAGCAGATACCCTTCACTACATCATCACGACCTGACAAACGCCACCGTGGCGATCATTCCACTGCCTGCAAATGCTCTAATCCGGAGTGGTTTGCACCGAAAAATTACAGACGTCTTCCCGGTCAGATGGGGCACGCCATGAGCCGGCTTGTAGCCAAAGACAAGCGCACAGGCAAAATGACGCTGCGCCAGCGCATGTCCCGGCATCCCTATTTTGTCCACCTTCGTGATGCTGCAGGCCGGAAACGTGATTTCCGGCCGGAAAAGCAGGCGCTGTATGACGCAATGTGGCCGCTCTGCGTGCAGCGCGCAGATTTGGCCACGTCAGTGGTCACCTTTAACGGCAGCAAACTGGCTGATGAGCTGAGCCCGAAAGATGAAAATGGCGACGTCATTCCGGAAACTCGCGTTGAACCCAGCCGGATATCCCGCCTGTTTGAAGAATGGGAGCGCTACGGCCTGATAGAGCGTCCAGATCTGGAAATGGACCCGGTGACGGGTTACTGCATGCCGCGACATATCGTGCTGACCGATCAGTTCTGGCAGCTGTGCGGCATCGATATGAATAAGTTTCTCGCGGAGCGCAATGAGCGTCTCGCTGCTGAGGCTGATGGCATCATTGATCCAGGCACGCACGCCTCAGTACGCGCCGCCCGCCGCCGCTGGTATGAAAATATGCGCATGGCCACGCTGATAAGCCGTCGCGAAAAAGCGTCAAAGCAGAAGCGCCGCAAGCGCCTGAGTAAACTGCCGCTCGATGACAGGCGTAACGCGATGGCCAAGCTGCTGCGCACGCGTCCGGCTCACGTCTGGCGCAATCTTCCGACTGAAGACTTTGACCGCCTGGTCTGGAAGTGTCTGCGACAGCTGGAGCTGGGGCTCGACTATGAGCCCGTACTCCCTGAAATACCCGATATAGTCCACTGACACGACCTACCTTTTTAACCGCCTTGACTGGCGGTAAAGTCGTTTGTGCCGGGCACTGAACGCCCTTTTCTGCGCCGGCATTTCCTCGGAAATTCACGAATCGTGGCCGCAAAACAGCGTGCCGCTTTTTTTAACCACAGTTACACGCAATTAATATCAGCAGGTTACAGGCAATCAGAATCAGCGCTACTCGCAAAATAGTCCTGACTTACGTTCAGAAAGAAATAATCAAAATAACTAATAAGGTTTTCAAACCGGCATTTTGCGTGGATAAGTTTAATGCCTTCGCTTGCAGCGGCCGCAAGCGACCGCGCCGCTCAGAATCAAAAGACTGAGGTAGCTCTCGCCGACAGACGGCGGGCAAAACATATTAGTTACAACACCCAATAGTAACACTATTAACACCGTTCCGAGCAGAACCGTATAACCCGTGCCCCTCTCCGGCCAGACCTGAGCCGGACCTGAAACCCGGTTGCCCCCACTGAACAGCCGCCGCCGCCCGGCCCTTTGGGCCGGAACTGCAGTGGCTGATTAATGGGTGTTGTAACTATAAAACTGGAGTAGCTGTGAGAGGTACCGCGGATTCTTCCTTTCGTCTCCGACCGTCTGGCTGATAAGCTGCTGACAGGCCGCTGCGTAAACGGCGTCTGGCAGGAAGGGGTTGGGCTTTCGCCACTATCAGCCCTGTAACCGGCTCTGCCGGGCTTACGGCGCCCGATGGCATCTGAGCCGTCCTCTACAGTTTCTGGCGCCTCCATGCCTCTGACGCGGCATTTAAAGGACAGGCTCTGCACAGCTCGCCAGCCTTAAATGTCTGGGGCAACCTGGAATGGCCAACAGATCTGCTTTGCGCAAGATACAGTGAACTACCCGTTTATGATGACTTGCGCCTTCATGCTCTTCGCGCATAATCCCTTAATCCGAATGGAAGAGTTGCTGATGCAGAACGCTGAAGATGACGAAATCGAATCGACTTACTGGAGAGCATGCAGACTCACCGGCATGATCTGTCTGAGCAGAGCTGCGGATGGCCTGGAAGTCAGCCGAGAGATGATTAAACGCGAGCTCGTGCTATTGCTTAAGGACCAAGTTAATAGAACAGAGGAAGCTGAACCGGCGCTCATCTTTGCTATCGAGCAGCTGATGGAACCGCCAGCTTAATATGGCAAGAAGCACTACAGTGGGCATAGAGCTGGAAGACGCTGGGAGCGTCAAAATCAGACGTTGTGATCTGCCAGCAGTTTGTTTATCTCTTTTCCCTTTCCTGCTCGAAAATCGAATGCGTACGTACAGCCCTTAGCAGACAGAACGCGATACAGCTCGTAGATCAGATCCCGGTTAGGTCCTTCACCAATTTCAGCTTTTTCCAGCGCCAGCGGTGAGGCGCTGATGAATACCACATGGTGAGGGCAATCGAGCTGCAGTACAGCATCGATCATGCCCTGGATCTGGCTGCGCTTATAAGTAGTGTCTTCATAATTAAAGATAACTGGCGTTTTCAGACTGTCCTGTTCTATCAGGACACGTGCGAAACCTTTTCGGGTATGCGGGTTACCGCTGCCTATTACATAGATGTGAGCTGTATTCACTTAACATTAACTCTGTTTGTATCGCGTAACTGCCATGTTTGTTTATGGGAAACATTCAGGCGGACATGTTTGTAAACTGGTTAAGTGTATAGTTATCTGTCTTACGCTGCGCTGCCCGTTATCCTGTTTACAAACATGGAGTCTCTTGCAGTAAGCTCGTTTCCTCTGTTTTCCAGCTTGTAAACATGAATCTGACCACCTGTCCTCCGACAGCCGCCTATTTAGTTTCTGGCGCCTCTATGCCGCATGAGTGGCATTTATAGCACGGCTACGTCTGCAAGAATTAATGCGACTGAAGATTTACCCATACACGATTTATTGGTTAGAGAATCACGGTTAGAATAGCGAATATGATTCATAAGAAGGATAGACTGCAGTGACGCTGACACAAAAATCCGGTCATCTGGCCTGGTGTGCTCTGGCAGCCCTTGCACTTGCACGTCAGGACGGTACCGTTAGTTCTGCTGCTCAGGAAAATCTCTTTCTAACACGCTGGCTGGCAACCGCCCTGAAGCAACGCCGCTTTTCGCGTGAGGTGGCACCCGATATTGAGTGGCTGCTGAAGCAGGGGCGCCAGTATGGCGTTGCCGCAAAGCTTGCCGGCAAGCTTGACTATCTCTGGCGCTCCTGTACCGGCAAATTATCCCAGCAGAATGATCTGTTCCGGCTGACATATGCCCTGGAGATGGCGAAAGATATGTGCTGGGCTTATCGGCTGCTTAGTGACCGGGAGTGGTCGGGAAGGCACTCCGCTGCTCTGAACGCTGGCGTAAACGGAGTTTATCTGTCACGGACCAGCCTGGATGCTGCGTTTGACAACGACGGCCAGCAGGTCACACCGGTGATGGCGCGACTGACCGGGCGCGTGCAGGGGCTGGAAACGCTTCTTAACCGCTGTGGATGGCAGATGTCCGTTGATGGGCCTTCCGGGCTTTATGAGCTGACTGCAGAAAAAGGTGAAGAAACAGTTACAAAGGAAAAATGAGCGCAGCAAATATTCTCTTAAGTTGACAGTAAAAACAACGTTCACTAACTACAGTGGATGTCTGTCGCAAGCAAAAGCTAAATACGAAACTTGAAGCGATTCTGCCTGTGCTCAGAGTGCATCGCGGCCTTTCACTGCGTGTGCAGGGCTGCTCCGTGTGCACGGGGGCTGCTGATAAAGGACATTATGGCGGCCTCATTCGCGATTAAACACTTTAGAAGCCCAGGATATTACTGAAGGTACAAAATGGACTGGAATATAACCGAATGACGGGGCAGTGGGATGGGGATGAGCCTAAAGGCTTAGCAGCACGGCCGGAAAGACTACCGAATTCATCAGTGGCTGATTTGT
>NZ_VLTF01000012.1:0-73486 GCF_007558755.1 Pantoea sp. paga | reverse complement strand
GTGGTCAGGAAGAGTATCAGTTACACAAAACAGAGTTTACAACCACATCACTGAAGATGAGATGATTGAAAAAGTGAAAACTCTGGGGATTAATCAGAAAGCTATAATTCCCTGCAATAGTGATGTGAATGACAACTTCGAAATCTCCACTCTTAGTGATTTAAAAAGTAAGGTAGAGCATGGTGCTGTTCATACAACTGAATATGGATATTGTGTGCACGATTACATTTTAGCTCCCTGTAGCAAATACTTTGATTGTATCAACTGTAGTGAGCAGATATGTGTCAAAGGGGAGATGCAGAAACTTGAAAGGCTCAGGTCCTTACTTGATACGACCGAACAACTCGTTGATAAAGTAAAAGATGCTATCAGTGAGGAGGAACTTGGGGCTGATAAGTGGTATCTGCATCAAACCAAAACCCTTGAAAGAGTGAAAGGGATGATTGCATTAATGGAAAACCCCGAACTGCCTGATGGTTCGCTTGTAAGAACGCATGGTGACGATTTTTCACACCTGTCTCGGATTTTAGAAATGAAGAAGGATGACAAGATAACAAACAAGGAGAACAATAATGGCCAAACACCTAACTAATAAAGACCTACAAATAATTATAAATTCTATAGCAGGATGGCAGACTTTAAGGCAGGGGAAGTTTACCTGGGAAAACCTTTGTGACTCTGTTACAGAGCTTCTGGGTAAGAGACCGACAAGACAATCCCTTAGTCAGCATAAAGAGATAGTAAGGGCTTTTGAACTTCAAAAGAAAAACATAAAATCTGGTGCATCTGAAGTCAAAAGACCTGCAAACCTGAACATTGCTTCACAGCAGATAAGAAATCTGCAACTAAAAAATGAATCGCTCAAAGAAGAAGTTAGGGTTTTGAAACAACAGTTCATAATATGGCAGTTTAATGCTTATAAATATGGGATTAAAGAATATCAACTCAATGCACCCCTGATGCCAGTTGATAGGGAAAAGACTGATAAAGAGTAAATTATTCAGGTTAGAAAAGTTGATTTTGAAATAGAATACGCTATAAATAATATGTCACGGATGACAAACTAGCAAGGATGCTTACTATGAATAGATTACAAAGATATTTGCCAGATCAACGTTTTTTGATTTTACTCAATAGGTTTATAATTAGGTATGATGAGTCTCAGTGTAACAAAGAAAAGATTGTGAAAGATGCCTACCTTTTCTGTGTAGGATATTTTTTGAAGTATCAGCAAGACTATGAAAATCCTCATTTGAAAGGGCCGAGTAATATTATTGCTGTTCTCTCATCTGCATTGCTTAGCCCTAATTTTCATACAATACCTGATACAGTTAGTTTGGAAAGAGTTCTTTATTATTATAAATTCATTGTTGAATATATAATATGGAATGATCACGATGTTGAAACGATATTCAAGCAACAGAAAGTTAGTTTTGACCAACACTCATTTTCGGTGAAAGAAAAATCAACAAGAAGTAAAATAAGGTAAATTTAAATGTTAAGGATCGTAATTACAGAAATGAAATTACGATCCTTTTTTTTAGGTTGGGCTTTTCCACTGAATAATTTTACTTTTGTCGAAAACGAAACATGATTGCATCTTTTTATCGAGGTTAATTAAGGTGTTCTCATCGAAATCCTTGTCGAATATTGAAAATTTTCTTGCTTCCTTATATGTTTTTTTGATATCGACTGGGCAAACCAAGCTTATATTTTTGTATGAAAAAAAGGTGACGCCTTTAATAGTATATTTGTTATTTGCGACATTTTTTTGTATATTCCAGTTTGGATAATCAAAAATTTCCACAGGGTAATCATCAGAGTTGATTGTATAGTTATGTTCTCTAAAGTCTGTAACTCCTGATAATTTCATTGAAATGTCTATTATCATTATGGGGATTGGTTTAATTACAAAAGATATCGGAATTAATAAAAGAAGAGATATTCCAACCGATAAACATGATCTCTTAAAGGATGAGGGTATGTCTTCTTTTCGAAGAAATAATGTTGCCGGGATCTGCGACATAATTATAATAGCTAATGAAACAAGAACTACACTTGCAAGACTTTCAGGAGATGAATCATCATTAATTTCAATTAAAGGGATAAATAAGGATAGGGCAGTCATAGGGGTAATAGCTATCACTCCAATTAACAACGAAGTGAATAATAGATACCATTTATATTTATATAAAGCTACTCTGTTATATAAAACGCCACCTTTTAAAAACTTTCTATTAAAGAAATACAAGCAAAATAAATTTACTAGAGTCGCTATTGCGAATAAGGTCCATATGTTTTTTGAAGTTAGTTCAAATAATGAATAAAATGCTATGAAAAAAATCGCTGTTGTTGTGAGTATAGATGTTATTAATATCGCTTTGCTCGAATATTCTATTGTTTCAGGGTAACGTTCACTCTTGTAAAATTTGTTGTTGAAGGACAGGATCATTAATGCGGATGGAGTATAAAATAAAAGCATGAATAATATTATCGACATGATCAAAAAAATGGCGATGATATCAAACGTTTTTTCACTTTCTAAAACCAAAGAAAAGACATCGAGACGGCCTAATCTGTTTAGATATATCCAAAGACTTGATGCCCCTAAACAGTAAATGATTCCAGCCAAAGGAACTAAACTTAATAATTTCATTACTATCGGAGAATTGAATCTAAGGGTGGTTTCTTTGTTATCAAGCATTTTCTGACCTTTATTAGTTATTCATCTATAGCACTCTAACAGTGCTTTGAAGATTACTAATTGAAAATTAGCTTTCTTTATTCTCTTTAATGTTCCATGCCGATTGGGACTCAGCCCCCTTACCGCCAGTAGAGGACTGCTCCCAGTATTGTGTTTTGACCTTAGATGCCTGGAACTGGTAAGTCATACCTACGAGATCCCTTTGTGAAGACCCGTTAAAAATTGCATTAGTAATCAATACTTCTTCAAGGGTGATACGACAGTATTCGATCTGACTACCTCCTGCTTTGCAGACTGATAGTTCGACTTTAGCTATATGTTTTCCGTTAGATACATACCGCATGATAGCTGGAGTTGCCTTATCAATCGGTGCTTGTGCACTCAGATCAAGATATCTCACTTTACCAGCTCCGCCACCACCGCCAACGGACATGTTTCCGAGTTGGCTCGCACCCCATGTAAACGAGTCAATGTTGATCCATCCAGCATGATTACTGTCTTTTGCCTCGCCAGTGATGCCATCGATTTTCAGGTAGATATCCGTGTTCATTCGAGCTTCCTCTTTTCGTTTTCAACTGAATCTGTTTAAATATATTACTGGATCTATAATCGCACAGGGCAAATGCATGGACAACTACCTCGATAAAAACAGGCTCCTAAATTACTTTTTAGTCATGGCAAATGCTGAGGCTAATCAGTTAATTAGCCAAGCAAATTTTATCTCAGCGATCCATCTTAAGGACGGTTTTGCCAGATTGCAGTTTCAAAATGAGATCCAAAAATTTATTGATAATCAGATTCATACAATACGTAATTCAAAATCTGAAAATGAGTGCCAGGAATGTGTTCAAAATCTAAAGATTGAGCAAGATTACTTGTCAATCCAGGACCGTATGCTCAGAAGCGGTGAAGCCGTAGTTCATGCTTCAGTAGAATTGGTCAAAGGTTACCAGAACGAACTGGGTTATATCATCAACGGTATAGGAGTGGTTACTGGAGCTTTTCAGGTTGTAACAGGTGTTGGAATCTTTGTCGCTTCATTTGTCACCGGGAATGTTGTTGGTGCCGGAGCAGGGTTGTTCCTGGTTATGCACGGAGCCAACTCTGTCGAGGAAAGTGTATACTCGCTAATAGGCGAGAAAGAACGTACTGGATTGGTTAAAGAGGGTTATATCGCTTCGGCTGAATTCCTTGGCTTCGATGCAACTACAGGTAGGGAAGCTTACACAGCAATGGATGTAGGACTCTCAGCATACGGACTATTGAAGTTTACTGTTAAGCCTGATGCCTGGAGATTGTTCAGAAACATACCAAGCGATTATGCCCGTCACTTTAACAATATAAGCAAAGCTTCTCTTGCTCTAAAAATTGTCAGTAATGGGCCTAATTTGAAGCTGATGTATGATCTTCACACAGGAAGAAATGAAAATAATTAAAGAGAATTTTTCTTTGCCTTTAAATATTTCATTGCCTTGTAGCCAAATTGCATTGGGATCAAAAATAATACAGATGCATATAAAATAATAGAAACTATAACGACACCAATAAGATGCCCATTATCATAGTTGACGGCGGATGCCAATAAAGCGATAGTCATCAAAGATATTAAAAGCACTCCGGCATAAAATCGTTTTTTCAGTTCTTCCAGAAGGGTTATGAAAGGCTTGTTATCTTTGTCAGAGTATTCTTGTAAGATATTTACTTGATTGTCCGTAAATCCATAATTTTTAAGTTCTTCTCTAGTAATCGTTTCTTTCATGGCTCATCTCCTTCATCGCTTGATCTGATTATAACCTATAAGAATCAGTGAAGGAATTCATCTTTTATAAGGTTTTTTTAATGCTGAAGAAGGAATCCATAAGGAATTAGCGGGACGTAAAAATCCCGCTTGTTTATTAAATGTGTTATAGTTTAGTAACAATACCAGTTAAATCTATTACGGTGGTAAAGTTCTGGCTTTCAGTATACTGCGACCAGTTACTTACATATGAAAAACTGCTGATTTTTGCGGTAACAGCAATCACTTCGTCTTTTTTAAAGCTGGCAATATCATTCTCTAAACCATCATAGTATTGGATATGTAAAACTCCCATACATTTCCTTGTGTCGGTTGTTCTAAACAATATTCCGTATTCACCATGAACCTTAGCACCCAATGTCTTGGCACTATTGAATTCTGACACCCTGACTATTTTAGCATTCTGAATTTTAACAACCTGACCTGTCCATTTCTTCTCAGACATTGTGGTATTGCTATCATAATCGGAGCAGATTTTACCTAAACCACTGACTACCTTTGAAGAAGATAATTCAATTTTTTGACCACTGTCCTGGGTTTTGATCTTTTTGCTCGGGCTTAATTTTTCATTTAACGATTTTATTGACGAATCAATGGTGTTTACACCAGACTCAATTTGTTGGCATCCACTTAAAAAAATAGCAATCAAAGCAACTAACAATTTTTCTTTATTTAGCATCAGTTTAATCCAGATTTTAGTGGAGTAGTTTCTACCCCTAATAGTTATTTATTAAACACTTGATCGAAGACTTGCATCCAACTCTTAAACTGAAGTTCAAGATCTCTCACACCATCCTGAGTATTGATATGCCCGCTTTTCGGGAAAAATCGAATGTGCCATTCTGGTTGCTGAACATCATTTACGGTTACGAAGAAGCCAGATTCATACAGGTTTTTGTTAGTGTTAATATTATTTAGGGTCAGGCTATTTAATCCGCCTCCAACAATTTCGCCTCCGTGTGATAAATTATATCTCCACTCCTTTACATCTGAAAAGTTATAAGTTTTTTGTTTTTTTTCTTCTTTTAAGAAAATTTTTCCTTTATTGGTATCAATGATCATCATCGAACTGAAATATTCATGACTCCAGATACCATCATTTTTCTCATTAAAATAATCCCTGGTGCTGGCATTCCACTTCTTAACTTTGAACTTCTTATAGGCGAACATCAAAAGCATAATGCTTACGAAAACCCAAATCATCGCAAGCTGAACTAAACCTTGCATACCTAAAAAGAAAAAAATGACGATTGGTAAAGCGATAGCAATCCATACTCGCTTCATCATCAGGAAACTAGGTTGCTTAACTTCAGTCATTGTTGTCATAAAATCATCCAGTATTGTTTCGTTGGATTCAGAGCGCACGCATCCATCAGCTTATTTTGCTGATAAATCAGTGAGCTATATCGCTTCGTTTGAAGTTACATTACGGCCAGTAATGAGTTTCTAGCAAATCATTTGTACCGATCGATCAGATCTTTTTGATAGCTATAAGCTATCATGATATTGAAATTGATCTGTAAAAACGATCGATCGGTTTTTCCTATCAATATGATTATTAATAAGAATAGATAGCGCATTTGACTTAATGTGTAGTTTTAAGCTACTGATAACTAGCAGGTTTAAGAGGCTTCAAACAGAAAATCTTTTTTTCCCACTGGTGCTTTCTATGATGATTGCGAGTGGTTCTTTATCGCCAAGGTTTTGGGTGGGGGGAACGAAATGGAAAGGTTTCATCTTGATTGACGGCTTGAGAATGCTCAGACCCGTTGCTTTCAAGGCTTGGATAATCTGCTTCAGGTATGGGACCCATAGTAGCCAGCGAACACTGCCATTCTGTTTAGTATTCGGCTCCTCAATGTGTGGAATAGCCGGGGAGTTGAACATTGGCTCGTCGTCTATGTTAGCCAGGCTTTCCATTGCTTCTGACTCCAGCTCAGGCAACCCTGTATCAGCTATCACCTGAGGCTCGACAGCAGGGGGGAGGATAAACCTCTTACTCAGGCTCGACCAAGAGTAGACTTTACCTAACTGAGATGCTTTGAAGGCGATTCCTGCATACTCAAATGAGAAGCCATTCATTTTACCCGTAGAAGCAATACTCGCTTTGGCTGTTATCTTTAGCTTGCTGAGTTCGTAAACAAAATCGTCAATGGTGATGGTGCCATAGAAACTGAGCACCGCCTCAATTGCTTCCTGGATGATTTTCTTTGGTGCTTTGTTGCCTGTCCTTGCTTCCATCATTTCCTCATTCCTTCCAGTTTTCCTGACTTTGGGTGTTGAAGAAGGAGATGAACCTTTGGTTCGTGTAAGCAGATGATCCCGCTCAAGCTCATGAATGATCCTGGTGCTGATGAGGTTCTCATTTCTGCCAAGGTAGAGCTGGCCATCAGGTATACGGATGCGAGAAGCAATTATGTGTATGTGCTGGCCGGCCTCATCATCGTGTAGGACATAACAACGAAGATGGGTATCATCGAATCCCATGCGCTTCATGTAGTCGCTAGCCACAAGCTTCCATTGCTCATCAGTGAGTGAATCTCCTATAGGAAGCCGAAGAGAGTTGTGCCAGACAGGTTTCTGCACATCTGGGCGGAGCTTCTGTGTTCGCATGAACTCAACAGTCACCTCATCGACAGATAAGCCAATCATGTTACCGCCGATTATCACAGGAGCTGTTTTGTGATGAGATGCTGGGGCAAGTGCATATGATACAACACCTCTGAAGCACCTACCCCTGCGGATTTTTTGCATTCCTTTCACGAGCGGAAAATCACTTATCGAGTGAGAGCAGGGCATCTCTCACATGAGATAGCTTCAGCCTGAGAGTATCGACTTCATTACTCAAAGGCTGAGCATCAGATCCGCGACGAATAAGAAATGAAGTGAGGTCATTCAACTTTTGCAGAGAAGCCGTCAGTTGATGCCAGGCTTCTTTGTTCACCTCAGGAACTGAGGGAGGCAATTGCTTGAGGGCTGAAGATCTCAGCCAACAGCTTCTGCTGAGCTGTCCTCTGGACTGGTTTACTTTGCTCAGCTCAACCTCATTCAACCTGACAGTTACTGAATACCTGCGAAGACGGTTGGGAGGTAACTTCTTTGCGACAGGATTATTGGTAAACGAAGAGGGAAACTCATCATCGAAAATAATATTTATTTTTTCCATATCAACTCCTTTTGATATTTAGGCTTAATAGCAAATCCGTATGCTATATGTAATAAATACCATAAACCTCAATAGTGTCAATGGTTTGGCTTTTGCTTGTGGGGGGGCTTTGATCTTTCTTTTTCAACCGAAGGGAAGAAAAAGCAAGGCAACTCAAAGATGCGGAGCATCTATGAGTTAGCCCTTGCTTAAAAAATTAAGCATTTATATGCACCATTTTTTATGATTTTTTAAAAAGATGGTTTTTGATATTTTTTTAGTTTTTTTAGGAACTTATTCAATTTCGATTTGTCAACCAAAAGGTTATTGCTGTTATGTATTTCAGTCTTGGCTTCATTTATTGTTCGCAATGTTTGTAATGTTGTTTTGTTAAGTGAGCCTCTAATGGTGTGATTTAAATCCCATTTTGTAGCCAACCACTCAACATTAAGAAAAGCTCTTATGTTCTTTTTTTTCCTACATTCGATCATTGGCACCAGTGCGTTATATGTTAAAACTAATGTTGTCCCTTGAGCACTGTAAATAAATTCCTCGTCATAAACTTTATGCCTTACTGCATTTGCACACCGCTCCCAAGAATTCAGTATATATAGTATACTTTCATATCCTTCTATAACCTCTTTTTTAGGGGCTATCGTTACTGCACCAGAAACGCTTTCTGACTCTTTTTTATAATCTTTTCTTGATAAGAAATAATATCTTTCAAGATATGGGGCTAAAATTGTGGTTCTGATACTTTCATCTATAACCATATTATCTTTAATCATGGGTGTAATTAACCTCCTTACATTATCCCAGTGCTGAATGAATGTGACATTTGTCTGGCAAAACAATTCAAATTCAAGAGCGTTTTTTTCTCGTGCTGTCTTCCTGTTTTTGCTTACGGTGATAATTGCAATCAAAGCTGCCAATGCGGCCGTAATAAACGTACAAATGGAGGTTATTAATGGGGGTAAATAGTTTATTGGTAGTGTTTTCTCAGGACCAAAAAAATAAATTAACATATCTTCCATAGAACTTTCCTTAGTTAATAAAAAAGCGCCGCTAGGCGCTTTTATTTAGATTAGGTAGAGAGGTCTTTAAAAAAGACCCCAGTCTTCTTCTCGCAGTAAGATATTAGTCATGATGTTCTCCTTTAGCTAACAACTACCTTTTATATACTACATTTTTGGTTGGTTGTCAATTTTTTATGTATTGACATCTAAAATATGGCCTTTTTGTTTCAATTTACATAAAAATATTTTTGATTTCCTGACTTTTCACTAAATATGAGGGTATTTATTCATTTTTTCTAAAATGAATATTAGAAAAATTATAACAAAAAAATCATCATGAAATAGAGTGGTAAAATCAATGGCTTGTGTATAGTTTCAATTTGGTTATTAACATTTAAATACTTTGTAGGGATATACACCGTCCTGTAATCGGCACCCTTGACACCATGACTGGACGATGAATCGACCATCACCCATATTTCGCATACCAAAATCATCATGTTTATAGAAAACATGCGTGCCTGCTTTACTTGAGCATGAAGGACAACTTTTGAACACCTCGCCATCTTTTTCAATTATAACAGAATCATGCAGGGACTGCTGACATGTGAAACATACATCTTCCGCTGGTTTCTCAGACATTTGATTGATTCTCCATTATTACATTTTAAATCAATAAGTTAGCCAGTGCCTCTTGATGCACGTAATTTAATCAAATCATAAGTTCATGTAATCATATTGGCATGCGTCATAAAAATTTTCAAAACAAATTTACATTCTCAAACATGATGATTAATATTGCAGCATAAGAATATTCTGTAAATTATAAAAAATAAATTCTTATAAAACATATAGTTATTGGTGGTTGCTGTTTTTTTGCCATGTCATCCGAGGTTTATTGCTTTCTTTGAAAGGTAACTAAAATTTTGGGATTTCTTCTTTGATACTTTCTGGGTGGTAATGTTATGCAAAAAAATATATCAAAAACAACGCATTCCGAATGGGTGTTGAGGAATAGCCTTTACTGGATGAGTACTGTCACCCGCTGGAAGCTTGATGAAGACGATGAGCACTGGTTCATTTCGTTTGAACATTGGAACGACGAGATTGAGTTCGAGTTTGAACGACTGTTGAATGATTACAAGCTAAGAGAGAAGCTCCAGGCACATACCGGCCAAGTCAGGGCTTCTATCATCGACAATGTTCTGAGGAGCATCGATACGAGACTTGCCGAATGAATACGATGCCATTCAACTTTGACCGCCTTAGCAATGGCAAAGTCTTCATCAGCAACCTTGCTGGCTTTCACAGCTTCGTCGATGACGAAGAGCTACATCTTCTTGCCGATAACAAATTCCCTCCAGAACAAACAACCTCCCGGCTACTTGAAAGCAGATTGTTCATTTCAGACGATGCTACTCAGGCAGTTTCAAAAGCCTCCCTAAGTTCTGCCTTTGCCAAACGACTGATGAACGAACTGGCCGTCAGACCAATCTTCATGATTGTGCCGACTCTCAGGTGCGATCACACATGCAAGTATTGCCAAGTCAGCAGAGCATCGGTCACCGCTGATGGTTACGATCTGAACCCAGAACTGATACCGGAAATCGTAAGCACCATTAAGAAGCTGGGCACCCCTCCATACAAGGTTGAAGTGCAGGGCGGAGAACCGCTCCTCAGGTTCGATCTCGTTCGGGCAATTTATGAGGAATGCGAGAGTTCATTAGGTAGTGATGCTTTCGAAATGGTTATTGCTACGAGTCTCTCCATACTCGATGCAGATATCATCTCTTGGGTTAAAAAACGGAACATCACCTTCTCCGTCTCGCTTGATGGGAATGAAGCCGTCCACAACAAGAATCGTATCCTCACCGATTATCAGGCTCACAACAAAGCTGTCACGGGCATTAGAAAAATCACAGAAGAGCTGGGAGCTAATCGGGTAGCTACGGTAACCACAGTTACTAAGGAGCTGACAAAAGATCCAGCCTCCATTGTGGATGCTCATCTGTCTCTTGGCCTAACCGACATGTTTATCAGGCCAGTAAGTCCCTATGGGTTTGCTCAGAAGCAGAGCTTCACTTTTTCAATGCCTGAATATTTTGAGTTTTATAAAAAGTTAATGCAGGAAGTGTTGCTTCAGAACCAGAAGGGCATACCTGTCGTTGAGCATTCAGCTTCAATCCATCTAAAGCGAATTTTCAATCCGGGCTTCAGTGGTTATGCAGATCTGAAATCACCAAGCGGAGTAGTGCTGAACTGCATCCTGTTCAACTATGACGGCAAGGTATACGGTAGCGATGAAAGCCGTATGCTTCAGAAAGTAAATCCCGAAGCAGATTTCAGTGCAGGAGAGTTTGCTTCACTGTCATTCAGTAGCAACGAATACTACCGTTCCGCTCTCTCATCATCATTCAACTTCGCCATGCCAGGTTGTGACACCTGCGCATATCAGCCTTTCTGTGGAGCAGATCCTTGTCAGAACATCAGTGTTCATGGCGAGCCTGTTGGTGACAAGAGTCGGTCAACATTCTGCCAGTATCATAAAGGGATGTTCCGCTTCCTGCTGAATGAAATCTCTCAGGATGGACCAATGGCTGAGATGCTCAAAAGGTGGGCTTATGTCTGAGGTGCTGAGAAACGATATTTTCCGGTTTTCATCCGACTTACCAGTTCAGCAAGGCTTCTATTGCCTGTGTAAAACCAAGCCCGAGAATCCTCAATTCTATCTGCCAAATTTGCTTGTCACTGCGACACAACTCGATGCCAGACTGCCTGCATATTTTGCAGACTCGATTGCGAGTCAGGAACTTTTCGATTCCATTGAAGATGGTGACATTGGGATCGTCAACAACGGCAACATGCTCCGGGTGATACTGTCCCGCAGAGCAAACCACAACACTGTCCTTGTCACTGAAAGGTGCAACAACAGTTGCCTGTTTTGTTCTCAGCCTCCTAAAGCTGGAAACGATGACTGGCTTCTCAACCAGTCAGCTCTCGCTATCGCTTCCTTCTCTCTGAATGGAGTAGTGGGAGTGAGCGGGGGAGAGCCTTTGCTCTACGGCGAAGACTTCCTGCATTTTCTGGACTTCATCATCGAAAACTCTCCTGACACAGCACTGCATGTTCTAACCAACGGACGGAAGTTTGCGGATGTCAGTTTTACCCAGCAGATGAAAGAACGAAGCGAAAAGATCAAAATCACGTTCGGGATACCGCTTTATTCTTCAAGAGCATCAGTGCACGACTATCTGGTCGGAAGCGAGGGAGCATTTGATGAAACAATCAGGGGAATGATCAATGCCGGTAACTCAGGGATCAACATAGAACTTAGAGTCATCCCTACTCAGGCGAACTACACAGAGCTTGATGACATAGTAGAGTTTGCTGGTCGTGTGTTCTCCAACATTAACCAGATCTCCCTGATGGGGTTAGAGTCGATTGGATGGGCCCGTAAGAACTGGTCATCAATCTTCATAGAGCACGACAACTACAGCGAAAAAATCCTTTCGGCTTTAGACACTGCACACAGGTCAGGTATCCCTCTTACCATCTTCAATTACCCACTGTGCCACCTTCCTGAAAGGGCATGGGGTTTTGCTACACAGTCCATCTCTGACTGGAAAAATTACTATCCCAAAGAATGTGATGAATGCACTCAGAAGTCTTCCTGTGCTGGTTATTTCAGTTCATCAAAAGGCCGTTTTCATCAACCTCCGAGACCAATAATATGAAAAAGTTTAATTTCGCGGCTCTGCTTCCTGGTTTTTTGGCTCTTAACAATTCAGTATGGGCAAGTGATTCATCTACTGGTGCCAGTGATTTACCTGGTATGACTTTGAACGAACATGATTTGGTGATAGCTCCGCTCAACACCGAAATGCCGTTCTACATTGCCGGACACAGAAGTCACAGTTCTCACCGTAGCCACAGCTCACACCGTTCTTCATCAGGCGGTGGATACTATGGCGGAAGCACTCCTTACTATCCCAAAACATACAGCTCGCCAAGCACCTCAGACTCATCCAGTTCAGGAACTCGCTCCTCCTCCTCAATCCGTTCGCTTCGTTCTAACGACACTGATAGCTCAACTACAACAAGCTCAGCAGGAACCACAGGTGCCAACCGTGCAAGTAGTGGGCTGACTGCTGATACAGAAAAACGTAAGCGGTTGATCATGAGAGTGCAGTTTGCCTTACTCGATAAAGGTTTTTACAACGGCAATATTGACGGGAGCATGGGACCAGCGACACGAACAGCCATTAAGAATTACAGAGTTGCAAATGGGCTACCCACACCGGCAAGGGAAACCTTGGATACACAGTTATTAAATTCTCTAAGTATTTTAGCTCGTTAAAATAAAGTAAATAGTGTTCAAACCGATAATATCATCAATTGTATTTTGGAGGTTATGATGGCCCTTATAAATAAATCAGATTTGAAATATACCTATAGTTGGACTGCTATAGGTGATGACGATCCTAAAAAAACAGGTAAGCCTGACAGCACATTGCTCAGCAGAAACGAAGGATATGAAGTTCTTCCGTTCTTAAATAGATTTGCAGAAAAGCATTCTTTTAAAAGTAAGGAATCAGCACTCAAGGCTGAGAAGATGATAAAAGAATACTTGCCTAGTGATATCAGAAGCCACAAGAATGTCACTTCGTGGCTGGAAGATAACTGGAGTAAATATTGACGATCATATATAAATGGCTCATAAATGAGCCATTTTAAATTATTTTTGTGTCTTGTAGAATAAAAGGAATATATCAATGGCACAGTTAGTGATTAAAAATGTAAGAAGCTATTCTAAAGAACGAAGCATTAATATAGATTTGAGTAAAAAAATAAATCTTATATATGGTCAAAATGGAAGCGGTAAATCTACCATATCAGGATATTTTTATAGCCCATCCAATTCATCATACAGGGAGTGTTCTTTTAGTCAAAAAGATGATTATCAGTATGTCGTATATAACAATCAGTTTGTAGAAGACTCGTTTTATCATAAGTCTGAACAACCTGGTGTTTTTACATTGAGTCAAAGTAATAAAGAAGTTATGGAGGATATTAAACGGTCAGATAAAAAAATGGCTAGTTTAAAAGGTAGTCTGACACGGCTTGAAAATGGGATAAAAGAAAAAGATGAAATGCTTACAAAGCTTGAGAATAGCTGTAAAGATGCTGTATGGAAAAAAACAGCACATATCAGATCAACCGAGCTTACTGAGTTAATGACTGGGAGTTTAAGAAAAGATAGCCTATATAATAAAATATGCACACAAGTTAGAAAAGATGAAGCTAGTTCAGATGATGTTTTAAATGAATATAAAAAATTAAAAAATAATAAAAGTTCTTCTTTCAATTCAATCAACCTCCCATCAATGCCTATCTTGAATAGACTACAGGAAGAACTGCTCCTAACACCATTAATCCCATCGTCTAATAGTTACCTTTCAAATGTTATTAATGAGTTAGGGAATGCAGATTGGGTCAAGTTGGGATTAGGATATGTTAATGACACGAAGTGTCCATTCTGCCAAGGAGATACAATCAATAATGATTTCTTAAAAGCAATAAGCGATGTCTTTGACGAAATATATGAACTAAGATTAGAAGATCTTAGATCTTTTCATAATGATTACTCCAAAGCTTGTGACGATTTTACAAGAGAATTAGAGCATTCTCTAAATGGCTCGGGTTACATTTCTGATGACGATAGTATCTGGAGTCTCATCACACAGAACGGGCAAGCACTTGAACTAAATAAAAACGCTATCAAAGAAAAGATTGAAAAACCTTCGGCTGTAATATCAGTCACTGATTTATCAATGAATCACGATGAATTGAACACAAAAATTAAAGATTTGAATGGTGAAATAAAAGAAATTAATGACAGGTTAAATATTTATGAAGCGAGCATTTCCAATGTTACTAATAAGCTTTGGATGGTATTGAGAAATTTATGTGGTGATGTGATTGATAATAATAACAGTAATATGGATGAGTTGAAAAAGGAAAGGAATACAATAATAAAAAGGAAAGAAACTCTTGAAGGTGAAATACAGCAGGAAAAAAATAATTTTTCACAACTCAGAAAAAAAGTTTCTAACATGGACGAAACTATAGATAAAATAAATGCATCCCTCAGAAATCTTGGGCTAAATGGTTTAGAGATTAAAAAAGCACATGAAAGAAATTTTTTTCAAATACACAGAGGGAACGATAATGTTGAAGTTTACAAATCATTAAGTGAAGGTGAAAAAACGATAATAACCTTCTTGTATTTTTTGGAGTGTTGCGAAGGTCAACTCGAAGAAGGAGAGGTTAAAGATAAGTTAATTGTAATTGATGATCCTATATCAAGTCTATCTCATGACTATATTTATGAAATATCTTCATTGATACATTATCGAATTATTGAAGGTATGGCACCAGAAGCTAAAGTTCTGGTACTTACCCATAACTTGTTCTTTTTCCAAGAGCTTTTAAAACTAGCACCTCCTAAAATAAAAACCTTCGATAAGCAATATAATTTATTGAGAGTAGTAAAGAATGAATTTAGTGATGTCATTGCCATGTCTAAAGGTGATATCAAAAATGAGTATGAATCCTATTGGATGGTATTAAAAAATGTGAAAGATGGTATTGTGAATCCGGTTGTTCTTCCAAATGTAATGCGAAATATTCTTGAATATTATTTTTCATTTTCATGTAAGTTGGAAAGCCTTAAAGTAGTATTAGAAAAACTTGCAGAGTCGGAAAGTGATATTACCTACAAGTCCTTCTGTCGCTATATGCATAGAGGGTCACACTCAGATTCTTCGAATATAAATAATTTAGGCAGGGGGGCAACTGAAAAATATTTTGAAATCTTCAAAGATGTTTTTGATAAGACGGATGATCTTCCACATTATAATCGAATGTTTGGAAGTGAAATTGATAAGGAAATGACAGAATAAGAAGGGTTACCACTGAGGCATCTCTGAATCGAATCAACGACGTGGCAAGGAGCGAGTGTGCTGGCACACCGTTTCCCACTGCCCGTTTCGGAAACGATCATACTGGCGAACCAGCACAACTTTTTCAAAAGTCATGGCATTAACTCCATCTTTTCTCAGTTTGCAACTGATAGCCTTTACACCCCATGTGCAAAGCAAGCATACTATGGGATTGGGCAGGAAAGAGTGCCTCAGTGGTAAGAAAGCATTCTAATAAAAAGAGGCATGAATGCAAGCATTTTATTAAAAAAATGATAAAATGTAATCCCATATGGTTTTTTAAGTAAGTTTATCTATGTCAGAGATATTTGTTAGTTCATTCAGGTAATCGTTCTTATTCCTCAAAAGCCAATGAAATACTTTTGGATTTTCCAGCAGTTTCTTGATATGAGAAATGATAATTGTTAGTTTTAAGCTATTTGAGCCGTATGTTTCTTTGATTTTTTGAGTGTCAAAATGAACTTGAGCCATTTCTTTCTCAAGTCGTTCTATCGCTTTCCTGTTCGCAAGTTTTGAGTCTGATTTCTTTTTTGGGTGCTGTATAAGGTATTCAGGAGAGGAACTGTGATATAGTGATTCCGAAAATAGAGTTGAATAGTTTTCAAACTTTACCATCAGGTTCGCACATTCTATCTGTCTCAAAGGAACCATTTTCTTTAAGGTTCTAAAAGTATTAACCGGAATATCTTTATCGTTAAACAGCTCTATCACTTCCGGGCATATACCCTTCAGAACTGAGAGGTTAGATTTCAGAGACTCAACACTTATATTTAATGCGGTGCAAAGCATTTCAACAGGAACTCCTACTCTTACAGCTTCTTTAAGCATTCGTTGAATCTGTATAATTGTTATGCGGTTAACTTTTTTATTTGGTGTGTAGGTATCGTATGTGGTCGAAATTAGGCAGTTAACTTTATCTTCGCCTAAGTCTTTAAGGGCCTCAACCCTAAGGTGACCATCGAGGATTTTCACAGAATTATCTGTCTGATCAATGAAGACAAGTATTGGTTCTACTAAGCCGATGGCTAATATTGTGCTTTTAATTTGAGTAAATTTTTTACTGATTTGAAAATTTACAGGAAGCTTTTTTGTGTAAGTCAGATCAGTGAGTTTAAAACTTACTGATTTGTCATTGAAGCAGTATTTGATCATTTCACACCTCAATTAGTAGTGTTTTTAACTATGACTTTGACTACATCTTGTAAACTCTCTTCATCTACTATTTTAGAAAAATTCTCATTGCTGGTAAGTTCTTTGAAAATCTGACTTGTAACCAGTAATTTAATCTCTACATATTCAGCTTTATTTTTAATTTTTTTATGTTGAGAGATATTGTCCTGATAAAGTTGCTGTAATTCATCAGTAGTCATCTTTTTCTTTTTCTTAGCAACTCCAAAATTGTTATTAATGAAACCTTTAAGACCTTCATCACGCGAGTCGAGAATTTCGCGAATTTTACCAACATCTTTATGCTTTATCAGACCTTCATCAAAAGCTTTTAGCAATAGTTCTTGACCACCCTCGAAGTCCACTCTTGCAATCTCTACCGCAAAAGATATAGGTATGCATGCTGATTCAACAGCCGATAAAAGTTTGTTTTCACCTTTATTAATAAGCATGGTTAAACTTGTAATCCAGTGCAAAGATAGGCCGGTAGAGCTTGATATCTCCTTATTAGTTAATCCTTGCTCAGTCATTTCTTTTATTCGTTGAAACTGTTCCCCCGCTCTTGGAATTACTCGGGCCATATTTTCGACCAAACTCATGATGTAAGCCTGGTTTTCGTCTATATCCAATATAAAAGCGGGAATTAACTCCTCACCTAATGCAGTCAACGATTCAAGTCTACCTTGACCGCATATTAAAGCGAAATCGTATTTTTTATCAACGATCCTTCGAATCGTTATGGGTTTTCTTAGCCCACTTGCATCAATGCTTTCAGTTATTTCTGCATGACGAAATTTGTTCCTCGACCGAGGTATTACCACCTTAATAGAAGATATTTTAACCATATGAACATTTTGATCTTGCATTTATATGACATCCTTATTATCAGTTGATAGCATATTAAAGAATGGTTTGATATCATCAAAACGATACATTTCAAACAAAAGGTTATTGTTATCTTTGAGTTTTAATTCATTTTCAAAAAAATCTAATGACGGTAATATGTAATAATCAACAGGCTCTGTGTTGAGACTGTTCATTCTTGCAATGATACTAATTTCTGGATTTAGACTCCTGTCCAATCGCACTATCCATCTATGCTTGTTTAAACCTGCTTTTTTACATCGTGAAAGCACTATAGAGAAGCTTAAAGCTTTATTAACTGAAACCAGTTTGTTTTCAAGTATACTCACTTCACTACTTAGAATTTCATTTTGTATTTTGTTAACAATATCACCGTGTTTTTTTCGTAGGTAAGAGTTTATCTCTAAGTATTGATAATCTCGATCAGGGGTATAATCTATTAATTTATAAGCATTGAGAAGACCTCCAAAGCGGTTTGCAATTACACTGCTTGATGGACTACCATCCTCCTCATCTATAATAAAGCCTGATATTTTTCCATGCTTGGAAAGAATTTTTCTCAAACAATCAAGAATTTTTTCATTGCTCATTTTGATAGAACGATTATCAATTATTTCCTTAGCTAATTTGAATTTTTCTTCTGAAATGATGGGTTTAAAAAAGGAACTATACTCAATCCATTCATCTTCAGGGTTTCTGACCTTTTTTGTCTTTAACTTTTGTGATGTTCGGTTGTATGTGTATTTTCCTGTATATCTGCTATTAATAAGAACGGAGTGAATTCGACCACGTGTCCATTCTGTTTTATCGCTGAATCTAAACCCTTCCTGATTAAGTCGTGAAGCGATAAGATACTCATTTAATCCGTCAAAAATGAACATATTGAAAATCTTCTTTATCAGCTCAATTTCTTTTTTTGTTCCAGGAACGAGAACTATTCTGTCTGTTTGAAGGCTCTTTCTCTCACCATGAGCGAGTATCATCTTTGATTTATTATTATTATCAAGTAACTTTCTTTTAAGCCCATATCCGGGTTTTCCTCCTTGATAGTATCCTCTTTTCACCAGGTTTACGTGTCCTGCAAATACCTTTATCGAAAGGTTTTTACTTAAGGCTCCCGCTGCGTACATAAGTGAAGAAAGTATGAATGTTTCAGTTTCACTATTTTCCGGGAGGTTTTCGGCACAATAAATGACATTCACATTGTTCATTTTGAGAAGATATTTATAGTAAATGCCTTCTTGAGGATCCTTGAATCGACCAAAACGACTTACATCGTATACAAGGACTGCATCGATATTAATAACCTTTGTTAGAACATCATTAACAAGTTTATTAAAGTCATGCCTTCCAGTAGTAGTTACACCACTCTTACCTGCATCGTCATAGGTATGTATGATTTCCATATTATGCTCATCAGCATATTTTTTTATGAATCGTGCTTGGTTATCTAAAGAAAACTCCTGGAGATTAGTAGACATCCGTAGATACTGGGCAACCCTAACCTTATGTATCTTATCAGTTTTATCAATCATTTTAGTGCCTTGATGAAACTACTTGAGAAATGAATTGGTTAAAAATTGATCATTTTTCAATCGCTTTCAACCTTTTTTTGTTTTCTGCAAGGCGGATTTTTGAGATATGGAATTAACATTTTCTCGGAAGGAACAAACGATGAGAGGTTTGAGGGTGCTAAAGAGTGGAAAGCTGGATTATCTCTTTGCGCTGGGAGTTAAACGGAACTTTTAAGTTTTGCCGTAAAAATTTTTCTTAAAAAGTATTTTATATGTAGCCTAAAAAAGAAAATTTTATAATTTTTACTTATAAAACAGAATATTAATAGATTTTTATAAGTACTGCTGCATCATCGGCGTATGGGAAGGAAAGTCCTTTTCGGTTGGCTCTTGCATAAGGTTTTAGCTCATCTTTAATGCGGTGAATTTCTGGCGGTCAACGCCCATGAAACCGAAAGGGATTCCAGGCGTGCAGGATAATCAGATGATAACGAATAGGGCAGGGCATATGCCAGCGTGATGCACAGCCGCGATCCTGACCGGGTGTAACCTGACAGGCATCCTGGCAAATGTGGCGGCGGCTGGCGACAAAAAAGTGCCTGTTCTCATGACTCTGATGCGGGGCTGCGAGGCGGCACGCGATTTTTGCGGCAGTTTACGGCCGGCAGGAGGGCACTGCGCCGCATCGGGGAAGGGAGAAGGGTCAGTGCAGCCCGTTCTGCAGCGCCCAGACGGCGGCTTCAAGTCGGGATTTAAGGTTCATCTTCTTCAGCAGATATTTAACGTGAACCTTAACCGTGCTTTCACTGATGGCGAGCTTGCGGGCAATCGCTTTATTGGTCATCCCGTCGCTGATCAGTTGCAGAATATCGCGTTCGCGCCGGGTCAGCTGATTGATGTCGCGCGTCTGAGCAGGCTGCGCTTCACGCAACCGGGCGACCAGAATCGGGGTTAACGCCTCGCTCAGCACAATCTGACCGGCAGCAGCCTGATGCAGCGCTTTCAGTAAGGCTTCCGGTTCCATATCTTTCAGCAGATAACCATCAGCGCCGCGCTTCAGCGCGCTGATTACATCCTCTTCATTATCTGAAACGCTGAACACCACCACCCGGCCAGAAAGAGCTATCTCACGCAGCTGGGTCAGGGTATCCAGTCCGTTCAGACCTGGCATATTAAGATCAAGCAGGATCAGGTCGGGATCATGCTGCTGCGCCAGCGCCAGGCCATCAACACCATTACCCGCTTCGGCAACCACCTGTAGCCTTTCATCCAGCGCAATCAGCTGCTTCAGGCCGTTGCGCAGCATGGGATGGTCGTCGATCAATAAAAGCGTAAATTTCTCTGCCGTCACAATGGCTCCTGTTCCTGTTACATACGCCAGCCCTGAGCGGGCGAAGAGCCTATCTTACCGGTGAAGCGGGGTCGCTATATACCCCCAATGGACTACTCCTTTATTTCCAGTCGGACACCCTTTTACAGAAGGCATGGGCGGCCGTGTTTAAACCTTATGATTTATAAGGGTTATCTCAATTCAGTCAACTACTTAACCGGGGTGAAGAGAGGGCGGCGTGCCTCTGTAACCTGCATTGCCGTTGATTTGTATCAAGCCCGACACCACGCCGGATGCGCAGGATACGCACAATTATTATTCTGCTGATGAGAGATTTATGACCCAATCCACCTCTTTGCAAACCCCGACGCGCGGCGCGTTAATTCAGGACTGGCAACCGGAAAACGACGCGTTCTGGCAGGCGCGTGGTAAACGTATCGCCAGCCGTAACCTGTGGATTTCTGTCTTCTGCCTGCTGCTGGGCTTCTGCGTCTGGATGCTGTTCAGCACCGTTGCGGTTAACCTGAATAAAGTTGGCTTTACCTTCAGCACTGAGCAGCTCTTTTTACTGACCGCGCTGCCGTCGGTTTCTGGCGCGTTGCTGCGTGTGCCTTACTCTTTTGTTATTCCCATCTTTGGTGGACGCCGCTGGACCGCCTTCAGCACCGGCATCCTGATTATCCCCTGCCTGTGGCTCGGCTTTGCCGTACAGGACAGCCAGACCTCATTCACCACTTTTATGGTGATTTCCCTGCTGTGCGGTTTTGGTGGCGCTAACTTCGCATCGAGCATGGGCAATATCAGCTTCTTCTTTCCCAAAGCCCATCAGGGCGGTGCGCTGGGCATCAACGGCGGCCTCGGTAACCTTGGCGTCAGCGTGATGCAGTTTGTCGCCCCGCTGGCGATCTCCTGTGCCATTTTTGGTTTTGCCGATGTGGGGCAGACCACCGTCACCGGCGACAGCATCTGGCTGGAAAATGCCGCCTGGATCTGGGTGCCGTTCCTGGCGATCGGCACGCTGGCGGCCTGGTTCGGCATGAACGACCTGGCGGCGGCGAAATCCTCGCTGCGTGAGCAGTTGCCGGTGCTGAAACGTCCACACCTGTGGGTTATGGCGCTGCTCTATCTGGCCACCTTTGGCTCATTTATCGGTTTCTCTGCCGGTTTTGCCATGCTGACGAAGACGCAATTTCCTGATGTCGTGATCATGCATTACGCCTTTTTCGGCCCCTTTATTGGCGCGCTGGCCCGTTCAGCAGGCGGCATCATTTCTGACCGCTTCGGCGGTACCCGCGTCACGCTTGTCAACTACGTGCTGATGGCGCTGTTTGCTGCGCTGCTGTTCCTCACCCTGCCGGGTGCCGGACATGATGGCTCGTTCGTTGCCTTCTTCGCCGTGTTTATGGGCCTGTTCCTGACGTCCGGTCTGGGCAGCGGCTCCACCTACCAGATGATTGCGGTGATCTTCCGTAAGCTGACGCTGGAACGTATCAAAGCTGAGGGCGGCGACGATGCGCTGGCACAGCGCGAAGCGGCAACAGAAACCTCTGCTGCGCTCGGCTTTATCTCCGCCATTGGCGCGCTGGGCGGTTTCTTTATTCCGCAGACTTTTGGCCTGTCGCTCGCCATGACCGGTTCACCCGCCGGCGCGATGAAAATCTTCCTGGTCTTTTATCTCTGCTGCATCGCGGTGACCTGGCTGGTTTACGGCCGAAAAGCACGCGCCTGATAACGACAAAGCCGGTGTGGCGCACCGGCACAATTTCACTTTCTGTGTCGGGACAGATGCAGAGTCAGCAATGTCACATTAAGCCTTCAGGAGTATTCCGGATGAGCAAGTTTCTTGATCGGTTTCGCTATTTCAAACAGCTGGCCGAGCCCTTTTCCGGCCAGCATGGCCAGACGTTAAACAGCAACCGCGACTGGGAAGATGGCTATCGCAGTCGCTGGCAGCACGATAAAATCGTGCGCTCCACGCACGGTGTTAACTGTACCGGCTCATGCAGCTGGAAAATCTACGTCAAAAATGGACTGGTCACCTGGGAAACCCAGCAGAACGACTATCCGCGTACCCGTCCCGATCTGCCAAACCATGAGCCGCGTGGCTGCCCACGCGGTGCCAGCTACTCGTGGTATCTCTACAGCGCTAACCGCCTGAAATATCCGTTGATGCGCAAGAAGCTGATTCAGCTCTGGCGCGACGCGAAAGCGCAGCACAGCGACCCGGTGGACGCCTGGGCATCCATCATCAGTAATCCTGAAAAGGCCAGAAGCTACAAACAGGCGCGTGGACGCGGCGGTTTTGTCCGCTCCAGCTGGCAGGAAGTCAACGAGATGATCGCCGCCGCGAACATCTGCACCGCGAAGACCTACGGCCCTGACCGCATTATGGGATTCTCACCGATTCCGGCAATGTCGATGGTCTCTTACGCTGCGGGCGCACGTTACCTGTCACTGATTGGCGGCACCTGTCTGAGCTTCTACGACTGGTACTGCGATCTGCCGCCGGCCTCACCGATGACCTGGGGCGAGCAGACCGACGTGCCGGAATCGGCTGACTGGTACAACTCCTCCTACATTATTGCCTGGGGCTCTAACGTGCCGCAGACCCGTACCCCGGATGCGCACTTCTTTACGGAAGTCCGCTATAAAGGGACGAAAACCGTGGCGATCACGCCGGACTATGCTGAAGTCGCGAAGTTGTGTGACCAGTGGCTGAGTCCGAAGCAGGGCACCGACAGCGCGATGGCGCTGGCGATGGGCCACGTGATGCTGAAAGAGTTTCATCTTGATCGCAAAGTTGGCTATTTCCGCGACTACGTGCGCCGTTACACCGATATGCCGATGCTGGTGCTGCTGGAACCCCGTGAGGGCGGTTTTTACGCAGCCGGCCGTCAGCTGCGTGCCAGCGATCTGGTGGATGGGCTGGGTCAGGAGAATAACCCTGAGTGGAAAACCGTCGCGATCAACGAGGCGACCGGGGAGTTGACCGCGCCGCAGGGATCTATCGGCTTCCGCTGGGGCGAAAAAGGCAAATGGAACCTTGAGCAGCGTGATGGGGCATCACATCAGGAAGTTGAACTGCAGCTCAGCCTGCTCGGGAGCCACGATGAGGTGGTCGAGGTCGGTTTCCCTTACTTCGGTGGTATTACCAGCGAGCATTTCAACAGCGTTGCGCTGGACGAAATCCTGCTGCACAAGCTGCCGGTGAAACGCCTGCAACTGGCGGATGGCAGTGAAGCGCTGGTTACCAGCGTCTACGATCTGACGCTGGCGAATTATGGTCTGGATCGCGGTCTGGATGATGCCAACTGCGCGCAAACCTACGACGACATCAAAGCGTACAGCCCGGCCTGGGCGGAGCAGATTACGGGTGTCTCCCGTCAGAACATCATTCGCATTGCCCGTGAATTTGCCGAAAACGCCGAGAAGACCCGCGGTCGTTCAATGATCATCGTCGGTGCCGGTATGAACCACTGGTATCACATGGACATGAACTATCGTGGCCTGATGAACATGCTGATTTTCTGCGGCTGCGTCGGTCAGAGCGGCGGTGGCTGGGCGCACTATGTCGGCCAGGAGAAACTCCGTCCGCAGACCGGCTGGACCCCGCTGGCCTTTGGTCTGGACTGGCAGCGTCCGCCACGTCAGATGAACAGCACCTCCTTCTTCTACAACCACTCCAGTCAGTGGCGCTATGAAACCCTGGCCACCAGCGAATTGCTCTCCCCGCTGGCGGATAAAAGTCGCTACAGCGGCAGCCTGATCGACCTTAACGTCCGTTCCGAACGTATGGGCTGGCTGCCTTCAGCGCCGCAGCTTAACGTCAACCCACTGCACATCGCGGCGCAGGCGAAAGCCGCCGGTCAGTCGCCGCTGGATTACACCGTGGAAA
This sequence comes from Pantoea sp. paga, assembly GCF_007558755.1. NCBI lineage: Bacteria > Pseudomonadati > Pseudomonadota > Gammaproteobacteria > Enterobacterales > Erwiniaceae > Pantoea > Pantoea sp. paga. The sequence goes on along the minus strand of NZ_VLTF01000012.1, from coordinate 49,052 downwards.
GCCTGAAGCAGGGCACCATGCGGTTTGCCGCTGAACAGCCGGACGATCCGCAGAACTTCCCGCGTAACCTGTTTGTCTGGCGCTCCAACCTGCTCGGCTCATCCGGTAAAGGGCATGAGTACATGCTGAAGTATCTGCTGGGCACGGAAAACGGCATTCAGGGTAAAGATTTAGGCCAGCAAGGCCGCGTGAAGCCGGAAGAGGTGGAGTGGCTGGATCAGGGTGCCGAAGGCAAACTGGATCTGGTGGTCACACTCGACTTCCGCATGTCGAGCACCTGTCTCTACTCCGATGTCGTGCTGCCAACGGCGACCTGGTATGAAAAGGACGATATGAATACCTCGGATATGCATCCGTTTATTCATCCGCTCTCGGCGGCCGTCGATCCTGCCTGGGACTCAAAAAGTGACTGGGAGATCTACAAAGGCATCGCCAAAGCCTTCTCCGATCTCTGCCCGGGTCATTTAGGCGTTGAAACGGACGTCGTTACTCTGCCGGTATTGCATGACTCGCCCGCGGAACTGGCGCAGCCTTTTGAGGCGAAAGACTGGAAAAAAGGCGAATGCGACCTGATTCCGGGTAAAACCGCGCCACACATTATGGTGGTGGAGCGCGACTATCCGGCGACCTGGGAGCGCTTTACCTCGCTGGGACCGTTGCTGGAGACCCTGGGTAACGGCGGCAAAGGTATCAGCTGGAACACCAGCAAAGAGGTCGATTTTCTCAAGCAGCTGAACTACGTCAAAGCGGATGGCCCGGCAGCGGGACGGCCGAATATCGACACGGCGATTGATGCGGCAGAAGTGATCCTGGCGCTGGCACCGGAGACCAATGGTCAGGTGGCGGTGAAAGCCTGGCAGGCGCTGGGCGTAATTACCGGGCGTGACCACACCCATCTGGCGCTCAATAAAGAAGATGAGAAGATCCGCTTCCGCGATATCCAGGCGCAGCCGCGCAAAATTATCTCCAGCCCGACCTGGTCAGGTCTGGAAGATGAACATGTCTCTTACAACGCCTGCTACACCAACGTTCATGAGCTGATCCCGTGGCGAACCCTGAGCGGCCGTCAGCAGCTCTATCAGGATCATGAGTGGATGCGCGCCTTTGGCGAGAGCCTGATGGTCTATCGTCCGCCAATCGATACCCGAGCGGCGAAACCGTTGCTGAACAGCAAACCCAACGGTAACCCGGAGAAGGCGCTGAACTTCCTGACGCCACACCAGAAGTGGGGCATTCACTCCACCTACAGCGACAACCTGCTGATGCTGACACTGTCGCGCGGCGGACCGATTGTCTGGATGAGTGAAGATGACGCCCGTGAGCTGGGTATTGTGGATAACGACTGGATCGAGGCGTTCAACGCCAACGGTGCGCTGACCGCACGTGCAGTAGTGAGCCAGCGTATCCCGGCGGGTATGACCATGATGTACCACGCGCAGGAACGTATCGTGAATATCCCTGGCTCGGAGATCACCAGCCAGCGCGGCGGGATCCATAACTCGGTGACGCGGACCTGCCCGAAACCGACCCATATGATCGGCGGTTATGCGCAGCTCTCCTGGGGCTTTAACTACTACGGCACCGTCGGCTCGAACCGCGATGAGTTCGTGGTAGTGAGAAAAATGAACAACGTTAACTGGTTAGATGGGGAAGGCAACGATGCCTGCCAGGGCAGCCAGCAGGAGATAAAACCATGAAAATTCGTTCACAGGTCGGCATGGTGCTGAACCTCGACAAATGTATCGGCTGCCACACCTGCTCGGTAACCTGTAAAAACGTCTGGACCAGCCGCGAGGGCATGGAGTACGCCTGGTTTAACAACGTCGAAAGTAAACCGGGCGTTGGCTATCCGCACGCCTGGGAAGATCAGCAGAAGTGGAAGGGCGGCTGGATCCGTAAGATCAACGGTAAGCTGGAGCCGCGCATGGGCAGTCGCATCGGTCTGCTGTCGAAGATCTTCGCCAACCCGGATGTGCCCGCGCTGGATGATTACTATGAACCGTTCGATTTTGATTATCAGCATCTGCACAATGCGCCCGCCGGTAAGCATCAGCCGATTGCGCGTCCGCGCTCGCTGATCACCGGTCAGCGGATGAAAAAGATCGAAAACGGCCCGAACTGGGAAGAGATTCTCGGCGGCGAGTTTGCCAAACGTTCGCAGGATAAGAACTTCGATAACATCCAGAAGGAGATTTACGGTCAGTTTGAGCACACCTTCATGATGTACCTGCCGCGCCTGTGTGAGCACTGCCTCAACCCGGCGTGTGTGGCGACCTGCCCAAGCGGCGCGATCTACAAGCGCGGCGAAGATGGCATTGTGCTGATCGACCAGGATAAATGTCGCGGCTGGCGGATGTGCCTCACTGGCTGTCCGTACAAGAAGATCTACTTCAACTGGAAAAGCGGCAAATCAGAAAAATGTATTTTCTGTTATCCGCGCATTGAAGCGGGTCAGCCCACCGTCTGTTCAGAAACCTGTGTCGGCCGTATCCGCTATCTCGGCGTGTTGCTCTATGACGCTGACCGGATTGAACAGGCGGCCGCAGCGGAAAACGAGAAAGATCTCTATCAGAGCCAGCTGGACATCTTCCTTGATCCCAACGATCCGGTGGTGATTGCCCAGGCGCTGAAAGATGGCGTTGCGCAGAGCGTGATCGATGCAGCACAGCGTTCACCGGTCTATAAAATGGCGATGGAGTGGAAGCTGGCGCTGCCACTTCACCCTGAATATCGCACGCTGCCGATGGTCTGGTATGTGCCACCACTGTCACCGATTCAGTCGGCGGTGGATGGCGGGGCGCTGGCGCACACCGGCGTGCTGCCGGATGTGGAGAGCCTGCGCATTCCGGTTGAGTATCTGGCGAACCTGCTGACCGCAGGCGACACCGCACCGGTGCTGCTGGCACTGAAGCGGATGCTGGCGATGCGTCATTACAAACGCGCAGAAAGCGTGGACGGTGAGCATGATATCCGGGCGCTGGAGCAGGTCGGCCTGACCGAAGCGCAGGCGCAGGAGATGTACCGCTATCTGGCGATCGCGAACTATGAAGATCGCTTTGTGGTGCCCTCCAGCCATCGCGAACTGGCGCGTGAAGCCTTCCCGGAAAGCAAAGGCTGCGGTTTTAGCTTTGGCGATGGCTGTCACGGCAGTGACAGCAAATTCAACCTGTTCAACAGCCGCCGTATTGATGCCATCGACGTCAGTAAGAAAACCATTCGTCCGGAGGATGCCTCATGATGACGTTACGGATTCTTTCGCGGCTGCTGGACTACCCGGACGAGGCGCTGTTCACCCACTCTTCCGACCTGATCGCGGCGCTGGATGACGCCAGTGAACTCAGCCTGCAGCAGAGCGCACGGCTGGTGCGGTTTATCAATCAGCTCTGTGCCCGGCCACTGCTCGACGTGCAGGCTGACTACTGCGAACTGTTTGATCGTGGCCGCGCCACCTCGCTGCTGCTGTTTGAACACGTGCACGGTGAATCACGCGATCGCGGTCAGGCGATGGTTGATCTGCTGGAACAGTATCGTGCCGATGGTCTGGAGCTGGACAGCAAAGAACTGCCCGATTTCCTGCCGCTCTACCTGGAGTATCTCGCCTGTAAAAGCGATGAGGCCGCGCGTCAGGGACTGGACGACATCGTGCCTATCCTGGCCTTGCTGGCGGCGCGGCTTGAAGAGCGTCAGAGCCCCTACGCCGATCTCTTCACAGTGTTACTGACGCTGTCCGGTAGCGCGGTTGATCCTGCGGCCCTCAAGCCACAGGTGGCGCAGGAAGCGCGCGACGATACGCCGGCAGCACTGGATGCTGTCTGGGAGGAGGAGCAGATTAAATTTCTCGGCGAACAGGGCTGCGCCTCGGCGCAGCAGGCGATGCATCAGCGTCGCTTCGCCGATGCGGTCGCGCCGCAGTATCTGGACATCGCCGCGGCGACGGCGCGTACCACAGGAGAATCAGCATGAATTTTATTAACACTTTCTTCTTCGATATTTACCCCTATCTCGCCGGAACGGTCTTCCTGGTGGGAAGCTGGCTGCGCTATGACTACGGGCAGTACAGCTGGCGTGCCGGTTCCAGTCAGATGCTGGACAAAAAAGGGATGCGTCTCGCTTCCAACCTGTTCCACATCGGCATCATCGGTATTTTCTTTGGTCACATCGTCGGGATGCTGACGCCACACTGGATGTATGAATCCTTCCTGCCGATCGACGTGAAGCAGAAACTGGCGATGATCGCTGGTGGCCTGTTCGGGGCGATGACCCTGCTGGGCGGTGGACTGCTGCTGAAGCGCCGCCTGACCAATCCACGGGTGCGGGCGACCAGTAGCGTCGGTGATATTCTGATCATGACCCTGCTGGTGGCGCAGGCGACGCTGGGCCTGCTGACCATTCCCTTCTCCGCCCAGCACATGGACGGCAGTGAAATGATGAAGCTGGTGGGCTGGGCGCAGGCGGTGGTGACCTTCCACGGTGGCGCTTCGCAGCATCTCGACGGCGTGGCGTTTATCTATCGCGTGCACATGGTGCTGGGAATGACACTGTTCCTGCTGTTCCCGTTCTGCCGCCTGGTGCATATCTGGAGCGCGCCGGTTGAGTATCTGACCCGTCGCTATCAGCTGGTGAGAAACCGCCGCTAAGCGCATGATGGCTGCGGGACAGAGAGAGACCCGCAGCCATTTTAGCCCACGGCTGCCTTGACGTTTTTTTAAGATTTTGCCCTGTATGTCATTGCGCTGAACGTCTACTATTACCGCATCTGAAATTACCCCTCGTTTATGGATAACCGATGCGCCTCAAGTTAGCCTTCCTTGCGTTCATCCCGCTTCTGGCCTCCTGCAGCAGCAAACCTGAAGTCCCGTCCCAGCAGAAGATGCTGGCTGCGCCACAGGGCGGTTTTTTACTGCAGCCGTCGCACAGCGGACAGGCGATGTTTGGCGACTTTGCCGGTAACCCGGCAGCAGAGCAATTTATCGATAAGATGGTGGAGAAGCATGACTTTGACCGTCAGCAACTGCACAACATCATCGGTCAGGCCAAACGACTGGATTATGTGCTGCGACTGATGGACCGTCAGGCACCAAGCTATACGCCAGCGCCAGGCCCTAATGGCGCCTGGATCCGCTATCGCAACAAGTTCATTACGCCCGATAACGTGCAAAATGGGGTGGCGTTCTGGAATCAGTATCAGGATGCCCTGCAACGCGCACAGCAGGTTTATGGCGTGCCGCCAGAAATTATTGTGGGCATCATTGGCGTGGAAACCCGCTGGGGTCGCGTGATGGGGAAAACGCGGATTCTGGATGCGCTTGCGACCTTATCCTTTAATTATCCGCGCCGCGCAGAGTACTTCAGCAGCGAGCTGGAAACCTTTCTGTTGATGTCGCGCAAAGAGCAGGATGACCCGCTGGCGCTGAAAGGCTCCTTTGCCGGGGCGATGGGCTATGGTCAGTTTATGCCCTCCTCTTACAATGATTATGCAGTTGATTTCAACGGTGACGGCCATGCAAACCTGTGGGATCCGGAGGATGCTATCGGCAGCGTGGCGCACTATTTTCAGAAGCATGGCTGGCGCAGCGGCGAAAACGTGGCGGTACCGGCCAGCGGTCAGGCACCGATGCTGGAAGATGGCTTCAAAACCCGTTACAGCGTGAGCATGCTGGCGGCGTCAGGATTGTCACCACAGGGCTCGCTGGACGATAACGATCAGGTCAGTCTGCTACGCCTGGATTTGGGCACCAGCTACCAGTACTGGTACGGCTTACCCAATTTCTATGTTATTACCCGCTACAACCACAGTACCCATTATGCGATGGCGGTGTGGCAGTTGGGTGAGGCGGTGAGCAAGGCACGTCAGGGCGGCCTGTTATAAAGGCTGTCCTTGTTAACTGTAAGGTTATATGATGGCGCCCTTTTTCAGGCCACACAGCCACTGATATTTCTGGAGTCATTATGTCTTTACCTGCCTGCCCGGCTTGTCATGCCGATTACACCTGGCAAGATGGCGATAACCTTAACTGCCCCTCCTGCGGTCACATCTGGACCGAGGGAGAAGGTGACAGCAGCAACGCAACACTGGAAGTGCGTGATGCCAACGGCAATCTGCTGGCAGATGGCGACAGCGTCACGGTGATCAAAGATCTCAAGGTGAAGGGCAGTTCTTCATCGCTGAAGATCGGCACTAAAGTGAAAAGCATTCGTCTGGTTGAAGGGGACCACAATATCGATTGTAAAATCGACGGTTTTGGCCCGATGAAATTAAAATCTGAGTTTGTGAAAAAGAACTGAGATCGGGGGCGCAGAGATGCGCCCGCTTTCCTGCTTAGCTGAACAGCTTATCAATTGCAGCACACTGTTCCGCATTCAGCGTGCCACCGTAGTTTCGTGAGCCGCTGCTCATCGAGTCATAGCGCCGTGCCACGGCCGTTTTAATCGTCGTCACGAAATCATCTCCGATACTGTAAATCGCCATCAAACGGCCGATCTGTTGCTGCAGGCGCGTCAGCTCCGGCAGATTGCCACTTCGCCACGCCTTCATCATCTGCGCAAAGTACTCCGGCACAATATTATTCAGTCCTGAAATTACGCCGGCTCCGCCCGCCAGCAGGTTCGGGAGCAGGTACTCGTCATACCCCGACAGTACGGCAAAATCGCTACGCACCTTGCGGGTCTCTTCAATCATCATCCGGTTATGCGACAGGCAATCCACCGTATCTTTAATGCCGGCGAAGTTGGGCAGCTTTGCAGCCAGGGCGGCAATCAGCGCGGGCGTCAGATCGCAGCCGGTGCGTGCCGGAAAGTTGTAGGCAAACCATTTACCACCCAGCTGCGCGTCCAGTGCTTCGAAGTAGTGCATCAGCTGGTTTTGCGTCTGGCCGTAATAGTAGGGCGGCAGCACCATCACCGCGTCAAAGTCATTTTTCCAGGCGGCTTCAGCCAGCTCCAGCATGTCAGGAATGCAGGTTGCCGAGACGTTCGCCACCATCTTCAGCGATGACAAGGGTCTGGCTTCCTGAATCAGTTGTAAGCGTTCCTGCTGCGTCAGTGAGGCGAACTCGCCAATGCTGCCCATCACCAGTATGGTATCGATACCGGAGTCATTGAGGCGGGAGAAATGTCGCCCGAGCGCATCAATATCGACCGCACCCTGCGCATTGAACGGGGTGACTGAAGGGCACCAGACACCGGCAAAGGGCGATTCTTCACTCATAGATGACTCCTGAAACGGATGTTAAAAAAATGAAACAGTGTTTTAACTTAATGACTCCGGCCGGTCTCTGCCAGCGCATGATTCAAAAATGAGCAACGGGTCGCACTTTTTCCTCTTTCATCCGTCTCAGTAAGCGGATGCATCTGATAACTGAGCGAGAGGTCATGATGAAAGAGTGGGATCCTGTGCTGTACCGTAAGTTTGAAGCGGAACGAACCCGTCCAGCCCGCGAACTTCTGGCGCGCCTCAGCCTGGAACAGGTTGAGCAGGTGACCGATCTGGGATGCGGGCCCGGTAACAGCACCGAGCTGCTCGCCGATGCCTGGCCACTGGCGCAGATTACCGGGCTGGACAGTTCCGCCACGATGTTAACTCAGGCCGCTGAACGCCTGCCGCACTGTCGTTTTATCCAGGCGGACATCCGCAACTGGCAGGCGGATGTGCCGCAGCAGGTGGTCTACGCCAACGCCTCTCTGCAATGGCTGGCTAACCACGCAACGCTGTTTCCCCATCTGGTCAGCCAGCTGGCGCCCGGTGGCGTGCTGGCGATCCAGATGCCTGATAACCTTAATGAGCCGTCACACCGGTTGATGCGCGAGGTGGCGGCAACGGATCGCTGGCGTTCACGCATCAATGCCGGTGCCGCTGAACGTACACAGCTGCTTTCCACGGGCGAGTATTACGATTTGCTGACGCAGGCAGGCTGTGAGGTGGATATCTGGCGTACCACCTATTATCACGTGATGGCCGATGCACAGGCGATTATCAGCTGGCTGCAGGCGACCGGTTTACGGCCTTTCCTGGCAACGCTGGATGAGACCGAACAGACGGCGTTTCTGACCGATTATCACAAGCGTCTGCTCGCGGCTTATCCGGCTCAGGCCGATGGTCAGGTGTTGCTCGCCTTCCCGCGTCTTTTTATGGTTGCGGTGAAAAATCGGTAAGCGCAGTGGAATGCTGGCCGCAAAAACAGCGTAATAATGGTGAGTGACCTTGAAAAAGCGGTTTTTCTGCACCACCTTCAACCCACAGCCAAAGGGAGAATCGCAATGGATGATCAGCAATTGCAGGCGCTTAGTGCGCAGATAGGTGAGAAGCTGAAGCAGCGCAATGCCACCGTAACCTGTGCGGAATCCTGCACGGGGGGATGGATTGCCAAAGTCTTTACCGATATCAGCGGCAGCTCCGCCTGGTTCGAGCGGGGTTTTGTGACCTACAGTAATCAGGCCAAACAGCAGATGGTCAGTGTTCAGGCTGCTTCGCTGTTGCAGTATGGTGCGGTAAGTGATGTGGTGGTGCGGGAGATGGCGCTGGGTGCCCGCAGGGCGGCCCATGCTGACTACGCGATCTCCGTCAGCGGTATTGCCGGTCCGGATGGCGGCAGTGAAGAAAAACCGGTGGGCACGGTGTGGTTTGGCTTTGCCGGGCCGCAGGATAACGTATTGACTTTTCAGCAGCATTTTAGCGGCGATCGTGATGCCGTACGCCGCCAGTCGGTGGCATGGGCCCTGCAGAAACTGTATGGCGAATTTCTGACAAATTAAACTTGATACTGTATGACTATACAGTATAATTGTCGGCAACATAAAGAGTACAGGCACCCTGAGTGCGTGTTTACCCGGCTTGATTAGGAGTTGAAATGGCGATTGATGAAAACAAACAGAAGGCTTTAGCTGCCGCGCTTGGCCAGATTGAGAAGCAATTTGGTAAAGGCTCCATCATGCGCTTGGGTGAAGACCGCTCAATGGATGTGGAAACTATCTCTACCGGCTCGCTGTCGCTGGATATCGCATTAGGCGCAGGCGGTCTGCCAATGGGCCGTATCGTTGAGATCTACGGACCTGAGTCTTCAGGTAAAACCACGCTGACTCTGCAGGTTATCGCATCTGCACAGCGTAAAGGTAAAACCTGTGCCTTTATCGATGCCGAGCATGCGCTTGATCCGGTTTACGCCAAGAAACTGGGCGTAGACATTGATAACCTGCTCTGCTCTCAGCCAGACACCGGTGAGCAGGCGCTGGAAATCTGTGATGCGCTGGCGCGCTCTGGTGCCGTTGACGTGATCATCGTCGACTCCGTCGCGGCGCTGACGCCTAAAGCGGAAATCGAAGGTGAAATCGGTGACTCACACATGGGCCTCGCGGCACGTATGATGAGCCAGGCGATGCGTAAACTGGCCGGTAACCTGAAGCAGTCCAATACCCTGCTGATTTTCATCAACCAGATTCGAATGAAAATTGGTGTGATGTTTGGTAACCCGGAAACCACCACTGGTGGTAACGCGCTGAAGTTCTACGCCTCTGTCCGTCTTGATATCCGCCGTATCGGTGCAATCAAAGAGGGCGATAACGTGGTCGGCAGTGAGACCCGCGTTAAAGTGGTGAAAAACAAAATCGCCGCGCCATTCAAACAGGCTGAGTTCCAGATCATGTACGGCGAAGGTATCAATACCTTTGGTGAGCTGGTCGACCTGGGCGTGAAGCACAAGCTGATTGAAAAAGCGGGTGCATGGTACAGCTACAATGGCGACAAGATTGGTCAGGGTAAATCGAATGCCGGCAACTTCCTGAAAGAGAATGCTGCTGTGGCAAACGAGATTGATCTGAAGTTACGTGAGATGTTGCTCAACGGCGCGGATGAAAAACTCGCAGCAGCCGACAAGGCTGCTGAGAAAGAAGACGCGGCCGAAGCGAACGAAGACTTCTAATCTCTGATGCGGGAGGGGCGAAAGCCTCTCTCGTAGTTTTTATCCCCCTCTATTGCCTTTCTTGCCTTCCCTCTGTCCTGTTCTGTCGCCATAATCTCCCTCTGTTTGTACAAGGTGCGCAGTATGACTGAACCCTCTCAGCCCCAACCTAATGTCGTCTCTTACTCCCGTCTGCTTGACCGTGCGATGCGTATTCTGGGTCAGCGCGATCACAGCCGTGCAGAGTTAGCGCGTAAACTGCAACAATCAGCGCAGCGTGCTGCGTGGGCGCAGAAAAAAGAGCCCGAAATTGTTACTGAAGCGTTGCTGGAACAGGTTCTTAACTGGTGTCAGGAAAGCGGCTGGTTAAACGACGAGCGTTTCACAGAACGATTTATTCAGAGCCGGAGCCGTAAGGGCTTTGGATCGCAGCGCGTGCGCCTTGAACTGGCCCAGAAAGGCATCGACCGTGAAGCCATTGATCTTGCAATGGAAGAGACAGAGGTAGACTGGGCGGCGTGTGCGGCTCAGCTGGCTGAACGGAAATTCGGACACCCGCTGCCCACAGAGTGGAAAGAGAAAGCGAAAGTACTACGCTATCTGCAGTCAAAGGGTTTTATGAGCGAAGATATCCAGTCCATTTTCAGAAATTTTGATGACTAAAAGCCGATGTAATTTTACTTCCCACTGAAGAAAATTTATCTTATTCCCACTTTTTGTTCCGCTAATCAGGCACCACCAGAATGTGGTCGCGCCGATCAGAGGGAACGTTCGTTAGCGTGATTCCAGGATATATATGAGCAAGAGCACTGCTGAGATCCGTCAAGCGTTTCTCGACTTTTTTCATAGCAAGGGACATGAGGTTGTAACCAGCAGCTCCCTCGTACCGAATAACGATCCAACGTTGTTGTTTACTAACGCCGGGATGAACCAGTTTAAAGATGTGTTCCTCGGTCAGGACAAACGCGATTACACACGTGCGACCACGTCACAGCGCTGCGTACGCGCAGGCGGCAAACACAACGATCTTGAAAACGTCGGTTACACCGCACGTCACCACACCTTCTTTGAAATGCTGGGTAACTTCAGCTTTGGTGACTATTTCAAGAGAGAGGCGATTGGTTTTGCCTGGGAACTGCTGACGAGCGAGCAGTGGTTCAGCCTGCCAAAAGAGCGTCTGTGGGTGACGATCTATGAAACCGACGATGAGGCCTTTGATATCTGGGCGAATGAAATCGGTGTGCCACGTGAACGCATTATTCGCATCGGCGACAACAAGGGCAGCGCGTATGCGTCAGATAACTTCTGGCAGATGGGCGATACCGGTCCTTGTGGTCCGTGCAGTGAGATTTTCTACGATCACGGCGATCACATCTGGGGTGGCCCGCCGGGCAGCCCGGAAGAAGATGGTGACCGTTACATTGAGATCTGGAACATCGTCTTTATGCAGTTCAACCGTCAGGCTGATGGCACCATGCTGCCACTGCCAAAACCGTCGGTTGATACCGGAATGGGCCTTGAGCGTATTTCTGCCGTTCTGCAACACGTCAACTCCAACTATGAAATCGACCTGTTCCAGAAACTGATTGAGGCCGTGGCACAGGTTACCGGTGCCACTGACCTCAGTAACAAATCGCTGCGTGTCATTGCCGACCACATTCGCTCCTGTGCTTTCCTGATTGCCGATGGCGTCATCCCGTCTAATGAGAACCGTGGCTACGTGCTGCGTCGTATCATTCGTCGTGCCGTACGTCATGGCAACATGCTGGGCGCCAAAGAGGCCTTCTTCTATAAGCTGGTTGCGCCACTGGTTGAGGTCATGGGTGCCGCAGGCGAAGAGTTACAGCGCCAGCAGGCTCAGGTTGAGCAGGTGCTGAAAAGCGAAGAAGATCAGTTTGCCAGAACCCTGGAGCGCGGACTGGCGCTGCTGGACGAAGAACTGGAAAAACTGCAGGGCGACACGCTGGATGGCGAAATCGTCTTCCGTCTCTACGATACCTTTGGTTTCCCGGCTGATTTAACGGCTGACGTCTGTCGCGAACGCAATCTGAAGATCGACGAAGCCGGCTTTGAGCGGGCGATGGAGCAGCAGCGTCAGCGCGCACGTGAAGCCAGCGGTTTCGGCGCTGACTACAGCAACGTTATTCGTATTGATGCCGCCTCATCCTTCAAAGGCTACGACCAGCTCGATTTAGCTGCCACGGTGAAAGCGCTCTATGTTGCAGGCGAGGCGGTTGATGAAGTGACCGCGGGTCAGGATGCCGTGGTCGTGCTGGATGAAACGCCATTCTATGGCGAATCGGGTGGTCAGGTAGGCGATACCGGTCTGCTGAAAGGGAAGAATGCTGAATTTAGCGTCCAGGATACACAAAAATATGGTCAGGCAATCGGTCATGTCGGTAAGCTGACCGCAGGGCAGTTGCGTATCGGTGATCGCCTTGAGGCGCAGGTTGATGCGGCACGCCGTGCGCGCATCCGTCTTAACCACTCTGCTACCCACTTACTGCATGCCGCCTTGCGTCAGGTTTTAGGTGAGCATGTGGCGCAGAAAGGCTCGCTGGTTAACGACAAGTACCTGCGTTTCGATTTCTCGCATTTCGAAGCGATGAAACCTCAGGAGATTCGTCAGGTCGAAGATATCGTCAATGCGCAAATTCGTCGCAACCTGCCGGTTGAAACTGAAGTGATGGATCTGGATGCGGCGAAGTCTAAAGGGGCAATGGCACTGTTTGGCGAGAAATATGATCAGCGCGTGCGCGTTCTGACCATGGGTGATTTCTCTGTTGAGCTGTGTGGTGGCACCCATGCTGCGCGCACGGGTGACATCGGGCTGTTCCGTATTCAGGCGGAGTCAGGTACCGCAGCCGGTATTCGTCGTATCGAAGCGATTACGGGTGAAGGCGCGCTGGCGCAGGTCAATGCGCAGAGCAGCCAGCTGCAGGATCTTGCGCAGCTGGTCAAAGCGAACAGCAGCAACCTGAATGAGAAAGTGCGTGGTCTGGTCGATCATGTACGGGCTCTGGAGAAAGAGTTGCAGCAACTGCGCGATCAGCAAGCCGCGCAGGAGAGCGCTTCACTGAGCAGCAATGCTATCGACATTAAGGGAGTGAAACTGCTGGTCAGTGAGCTCAACAATGTTGAACCTAAAATGTTGCGTACCATGGTTGATGATCTTAAGAATCAGCTGGGGTCGGCGATTATTGTGCTGGCAACGGTTACTGAAGGTAAGGTGTCGCTGATTGCGGGTGTGACCAAAGATCTGACTGACCGTGTTAAAGCGGGGGAGTTGATTGCCGGTCTGGCTCAGCAGGTTGGCGGGAAGGGCGGTGGCCGTCCTGATATGGCACAAGCTGGTGGTAACGATGCGGGTGCTCTGAAAGGCGCATTAGCAGGGGTTGAAGACTGGGTCAGCAGCCGTCTGTAAGTGAATTAAAACAAGGCATCGTAAAAAGCGTCAGAACGGTTGTTCCGGCGCTTTTTAATACGATGCTAAAGCAGCAAATGACAAAGTCAGGTTGATGTAGTGTATTTCGGCTAAACTAACTATCAGCAGAATGTATTGGCGCATCGATGTGCATTGGTGTATTTCTCATACACATTGTGCAGCGTTAAATGATGGATAATGCCGGGAGCCTGTACAAGCCCGACTCTTTTAATCTTTCAAGGAGCAAAGAATGCTTATTCTAACTCGTCGAGTTGGTGAAACCCTCATGATCGGTGATGAGGTAACTGTAACGGTGCTGGGTGTTAAGGGTAACCAGGTTCGTATCGGTGTTAACGCGCCGAAAGAAGTGTCTGTGCATCGCGAAGAGATCTATCAACGCATCCAGGCTGAAAAAACGCAACAAACCAGCGTTTAACGGATTCAGCGTCTCGCACTCGTGCGAGGCGCTACCGCTTTCTGTAAAAATCCTGCCTTTTCTTTCTACCTGTTCCTCCTCTGTTTTGTTAACGTCATCAGCTTTCATTGTTGATAATTCACTCTTTTTGTCGCCATTTTGTCCCAATTGTGTGTGATTTGCTCAATCAAACAAAGTTTCGGAAAAATTGTTTGACTTAAAAGTCCGGGAAAGTAATATGTGCGCCACGCAGTGCCGATGAGCAGAAACAACGTTCAGACGCACAGTTCGAAAGAAAGCGTAAGGTGAGGTGGCCGAGAGGCTGAAGGCGCTCCCCTGCTAAGGGAGTATACGGTCAAAAGCTGTATCGAGGGTTCGAATCCCTCCCTCACCGCCATTTTCGATGCATCCATAGCTCAGCTGGATAGAGTACTCGGCTACGAACCGAGCGGTCGGAGGTTCGAATCCTCCTGGATGCACCATCGAAAAAAAGAAACAAAGCGAATTAGCAACTCCTTTCATGGTGAGTAGTTAGCACCCTGCGTTGTACAAGAATTTGATTTATGCATCCATAGCTCAGCTGGATAGAGTACTCGGCTACGAACCGAGCGGTCGGAGGTTCGAATCCTCCTGGATGCACCATATTCTTCCCGAATATGGACAGTGCCTCAGTGTGTCATGACGTAATTATCGTTCAGGCCGCACTAAGGAGGATAACGTTGCATCAGCAACGGCCCGCAGGGCGAAGCGCAAGCTGAGTAATCCTCCTGGATGCACCATTCTTCGTAACATCCTCAGGTTGGTTTCTGAAAGTCCATAAAAAAGTGTGACCCCCAAAAGATAGACCCCAATGCATCCATAGCTCAGCTGGATAGAGTACTCGGCTACGAACCGAGCGGTCGGAGGTTCGAATCCTCCTGGATGCACCATCTTCTCGAATGTTGGCAGTTCCTCAGTGTGACATGACGCAATAAGCGTTCCGGCCGCACGAAGAGGGATAACGTTGCATCTGCAACGGCCCGCAGGGCGAAGCGCAAGCTGAGTCATCCTCCTGGATGCACCATCTTCTTCTTTAGTTTCAAAATCCCTCAAAGTATCATGGCGCGATGATCGCTAAGACCTCAATAAACACCATAGCGTTACTTCCGTAACCGCCCGTACAGCAAACGCTGAGTGAGTATCCTGAAAAAACCTCTGCAGTTTCTCTCTGGCTTCACACGCACGCTTTTCCTGTTTAATCTGCCCCATTGATTCATCATCCTGACTTAAGCGATCCGAAACGCCTGTTTCCCGCATCAACGTCTTCTGTTTTGCTCCCCATGCCCGTCCGCTGCCGCTTGTCTGCCAGAAGAATGTTAAAAAAACGCTGGAATTTCGTACGTTTATCGCTGGTCGTGCACGATAACCTTTATCTGAAAACAAAAATTGTTAATGCTTTCAAAGCATTTGCTGTTCATCCCCCTGGCGACAACCTGTCCACATTAGGCT
Source organism: Pantoea sp. paga (assembly GCF_007558755.1). NCBI lineage: Bacteria > Pseudomonadati > Pseudomonadota > Gammaproteobacteria > Enterobacterales > Erwiniaceae > Pantoea > Pantoea sp. paga. Next base: position 33,832 of record NZ_VLTF01000012.1, on the reverse strand, counting down.
AAAGTAATGTCTCATTTGATGAATGTCCGGAGTGACAATGTACGATCAATATGACGCCCTGATTTTCGATATGGACGGCACGATTCTTGATACTGAGCCGACACATCGAAAAGCGTGGCGCCAGGTACTGACGCGTTATGGATTAACGCTGGATGAAGCACGTATTATCGACTTCAATGGCGCACCAACCTGGCGGCTGTCGCAGTTCATCATTGAATCCAATCAGTCGTCACTCGACCCTCATCTTCTTGCCGCAGAAAAAACCGCTGCCGTGAAAGCGATGCTGCTGGAAAACGTGAAGCCACTGCCTTTAATGGAGGTGGTGAAAGCGTATTACGGGCGGCGTCCGATGGCGGTCGGTACCGGAAGCGAACACAGCATGGCAGAGGCGTTACTGACGCAGCTGGGCGTACGTGAGCTCTTTTCGGCCGTCGTCGGTGCTGACGACGTTCAGCGTCATAAACCTGAGCCTGAAACCTTCTTACGCTGCGCTGAGCTGATGGGTGTAACGCCGGCACGTTGTGTGGTGTTTGAGGATGCGGACTTTGGTATTCAGGCAGCGAAGGCAGCAGGTATGGCTGTGGTGGATGTCCGCTTACTGTGAGTGACGTTCTTACCTATGCCTCGATGTTCGGCAGCAGCTTTTTAAGTGCAACGCTCCTGCCGGGAAGTTCTGAAGCACTGCTGATAGCACTATTGATAGCAAAAAAGACATCAGTTTACGGGTTGCTTTTGGCCGCATCACTGGGAAACACCTTGGGCGGCTTAACCAACATTCTTATTGGTCGCTTGCTGCCGTTAAAACGTCAGGGGCGATGGCATGACACAGCAATGACGTGGTTGCACCGACTGGGACCTGCAGCACTGTTATTCAGCTGGCTGCCAGTGATAGGTGATCTGCTCTGCGTTCTGGCAGGCTGGTTACGTTTCGCCTGGCTACCTGCGATGCTGTTTCTCGCTGTCGGCAAAACACTGCGTTATATCGTTATCGCGACTGCCACATTACAGGGTATGCAATGGTGGCATTGATTCGCACAGATTCGAGGCTACGGTTAACATTATGCTGAACAAAAATAAATTATTATCACAGCGGGGGGGTAATGTGATCCCGGACGTATCTAAAGCGCTCTCCTGGCTGGAAGCGCATCCCAATGCCCTTAAAGGTATTGGCCGTGGCATCGAGCGTGAAACGCTGCGTGTACAGGCAAATGGCGAGCTGGCAAAAAGCGGCCACCCGGAATCTCTGGGGTCGGCGCTGAAACATGACTGGATCACCACTGACTTTGCCGAAACGTTGCTGGAATTTATTACGCCAGTGGATCACAGCATTGATCATATGCTGGCATTCCTGCGCGATATCCATCGTCACGTTGCCCGTGAACTGGGTGATGAACGCATGTGGCCATTTAGTATGCCGTGCGTGATTGACGATGCGGACAATATTGAGCTGGCGCAATATGGCACGTCCAATATCGGTCGGATGAAGACGCTCTACCGCGAAGGGCTGAAAAACCGCTACGGCGCGTTGATGCAGACCATCTCCGGCATTCACTATAACTTCTCACTGCCACTCTCATTCTGGCAGGAGTGGGCTGACGTGAAAGATAAGGAAAGCGGAAAAGAGACGATCTCGGCGGGCTATCTGCGGCTGATCCGCAACTATTATCGCTTCGGCTGGGTGATCCCCTATCTGTTTGGCGCATCGCCTGCTATCAGCTCCAGCTTCCTGCAGGGCCGTGAGAGCGCGCTGCCGTTCGAAACCAACGACAAAGACACGATGTGGCTGCCGTATGCCACCTCACTGCGTCTGAGCGATTTAGGCTACACCAATAAATCGCAGAGCTCTCTGGGCATCACGTTTAACTCGCTGGAAGGCTATGTCACCGCGCTGAAGAAAGCGATTAAGACGCCGTCAGAAGAGTATGCAGCGATGGGCACTAAAGATGCCGACGGTAACTGGCTGCAGCTCAACACCAACGTGCTGCAGATTGAAAACGAGCTCTATGCGCCAATCCGGCCTAAGCGTGTGACACGCTCGGGTGAAGCGCCTTCTGATGCGCTGCTGCGTGGTGGTATTGAGTACATTGAAGTGCGCTCGCTGGATATTAATCCGTTCTCTGCGATCGGCGTAGATGAGAATCAGGTTCGCTTCCTCGACCTGTTCCTGATCTGGTGTACCCTGGCCGATGCGCCGGAAATGAGTGCAGATGAGTTGCAATGCACCCGTATAAACTGGAATCGGGTTGTGCTGGAAGGGCGTAAACCGGACCAGAAAATTGCCGTAGGCTGCGGAGAAGCGGAACATTCGCTGGTTGAAGTGGGCAAAACCCTGTTTGCCGATCTGCGTCGGGTTGCTGAAGTGTTAGACAGTCATAATCAGGACAGCACGGAATATCAGCAGGTTTGCGATCAACTGGTAGCATCGTTCGACGATCCTGAGCTAACCTACTCGGCGCGCATCCTTCAGGCAATGAAGGACAATGGTGTAACCGGAACCGGCGTGGCGCTGGCTGAACAGTATCGCCATCTGCTCTGCGAAGAGCCGCTGGAAGTGCTGACAGAAGAAGATTTCACGCGTCAGGCGCAGGCGTCTGTTGCTGCACAGCAGCAGCTGGAAGCGAATGATAAGCTGGATTTTGAAGCGTATCTGGCGAGCCGGGAAGGGTAGAAAAGAAAAAGGCCACATCAATGTGGCCAAATTAACATCTCTGTTGTCAGGGATGATGATAACAAATGCGCGTCTTTCATATATTCAGACGTTGGGCGAACAGAAAAGTTTCATCGTTTTAAAAAAAATTCTCAGAACAGGAGGTGACGTATGCCACTACTGGACAGTTTTACCGTTGATCACACCATCATGGGCGCACCGGCAGTACGCGTGGCGAAAACCATGAAGACTCCGCATGGCGATACGATTACCGTTTTTGACCTGCGTTTTTGCCGCCCGAACATTGATATTCTCACTGAGCGTGGCATTCATACGCTGGAGCATCTCTTTGCCGGATTCATGCGTGATCACCTGAATGGTGACGGTGTGGAAATCGTCGATATCTCGCCAATGGGTTGCCGCACTGGCTTCTACATGAGCCTGATTGGTACACCAGACGAGCAGCGCGTTGCCAAAGCGTGGAAAGGGGCGATGGAAGATGTTCTGAAAGTGAAAGATCAGAACCAGATCCCTGAGCTGAATGAATACCAGTGTGGTAGCTACAAGCTACACTCACTGGATGAAGCGCAGCAGATCGCCCGCAATGTGCTGGCGCATGAGATCGGCGTTAACCGCAACGAAGATCTGAAACTGCCTGCTGAAAAGCTGAAAGAACTGCACATCTAGTCAGGGATTTGCTGCTAAAAAAAACGCCGCATCATGTCGATTGCGGCGTTTTTTTATCGCTTCAGGACCCTACCGATTTTTTCAGTGGCGTCTTTGGCGTGATACGCACCTGTTTAATCATATTGTCCTGCACATCCAGAATATCGATGTTGTAGTGACCGATCTGAACACGTGTGGCGATGACAGGGATCTCTTCCAGCGCTTCAAGCAGCATGCCATTAATGGTTCGGGCTTCCTGCTCTGGCAGCTGCCAGTTAAACGCCTTGTTAATTTCACGCACACTGGCGCTGCCTTCAATTAGTACGGATCCATCATTCTGCGGCATCACTTCTTCTGCCAGTGACGGAGACATGGAGGTGGTGAAGTCACCGACAATCTCCTCCAGAATGTCCTCTATCGTTACCAGCCCTTTGATGTCGCCATATTCATCCACCACCACGCCCGCTTTCTCTTTGTTGCGCTGAAACTTTACCAGTTGGGTGTTCAGCGGCGTTCCTTCCGGAATGTAGTAGATCTCATCGGCGGCGCGCAGCAGCATCTCTTTGGTGAACTCTTTTTTCTCCGTCATCATACGCCAGGCTTCGCGCACCCGCAGCATGCCGACGCAGTCATCCAGCGAGTCCCGGAATAGCACTATGCGGCCGTGTGGCGAGTGGCTTAACTGGCGAACGACTGACTTCCAGTCATCGTTGATGTTAATACCGACGATCTCATTACGCGGAACCATGATGTCGTCAACACTGACTTTCTCCAGGTCGAGCACCGATAAAAGCATGTCCTGATTACGACGTGATATCAGATTACGCGATTCATAAACGATGGTGCGCAGCTCTTCTTTACTCAGCGCGGAGTTAACCGAGCCATCGGTGCGAATGCCTGCCAGCCGCATCAGCAGCCGGGTAATGGTATTCAGTAACCAGACCAGGGGGAGCATGACGTACTGCAACGGACCCAGCAGAAAACTACTGGGATAGGCGACCTTTTCCGGATAGAGCGCCGCTATGGTTTTCGGTAATACTTCGGCAAACACCAGCACAACGAAGGTCAGTACACCGGTGGCTATTGCGACGCCGGCATCGCCGTAGAGGCGCATCCCGACGATGGTGCTGAGGGCAGAGGCAAGAATGTTGACCAGGTTATTACCGATCAGCACCAGACTGATCAACCGGTCAGGGCGACGCAGCAATTTTTCGACGCGACGGGCAGCACGGTGACCATTTTTAGCCTGATGGCGCAACTTATAGCGATTGAGGGTCATCATGCCGGTTTCGGAGCCAGAAAAATAAGCCGAAACCAGCACCATGATGATCAGCGTAATAATCAGCGTGGTGGTTGAAACATTCTCCAACGCAGAACTTCCTTTTTAACGAGAGGTGGGGACAAGCAGATGCTGCAGGATGCGACTGCCGAAGTAAGCCATGGTTAACAGCACCGCACCGCTGCAGTTAAACCAGACGACGCGGCGACCACGCCAGCCTTCATGATAGTGCCCCCAGAGCAAAACGATATAAACAAACCACGCGATGATGGAGAGCACGGCTTTATCGACGTTTTCTTCGCTGAAGAGATCCTGCATATAAAACAGCCCGGTGCAGAGCACCAGCGTCAACAGCACGACGCCCACCTGGGTGATGTGAAACATCTTACGTTCGATGGTCAGCAGCGGCGGCATATCCTGTGTGAATGCCAGGCGCTTGTTTTTTAACTGATAATCGATCCACGCCAGCTGCAGTGCATAGAGTGCGGCAATAATCAGCGTCGCATAAGCGAACAGCGACAGACCGATATGGATCATCATGCCTGGCGTGGTTTCCAGATGGGTGATGAACGCATTGGGCACAAAAGTGGCGAAGGCCAGATTGATCAGCGCGAAGCTGTAAACAATCGGCAGCAGCAGCCAGCCACGGTTGCGTGACGCCACAATGGTCATGATGGCGCAAATCAACAGGCTGACCAGCGAGCCTATGTTGAGCAGGCTTAAATTCTGTCCGCTATCAACAGCAAATATGCGTTGCTGCAAGGCCACCGCGTGTGTCACCAGCGCCACGCAGGCAGAGAGCATCGCCATTCGCCGCCAGCCGCCGTTACGTTTCAACAGGCTGGGAATGATCAGGGCAAGACTTAAGGAGTAGGCGAATAGCGCCACTATCGCGAAAACGAACATAGATCCTTTCAGGTTCAGTCAGATAAAGAAAAAGGCAGTATAGCGCCAGCCGAAGCAGGCTCCAAACGATCTGAGGGGCAATTGCAGAGATCGCTGAGGCTTCGTGTTATAATCCGCCGCATTCTGCCGATCAGGCGCCTCGCGATCTTTTTTTTAGTGAGAGACCATGTTTGATAATTTAACCGATCGTTTGTCGCAAACCCTGCGAAACATCAGCGGCCGCGGAAGGCTGACTGAAGAGAACATCAAAGAGACCCTGCGTGAAGTGCGCATGGCACTGCTTGAGGCTGACGTTGCGCTGCCGGTGGTGCGTGACTTCATCAACCGTGTGAAAGAGAGCGCGGTCGGCCATGATGTGAATAAAAGTCTGACTCCAGGTCAGGAATTTATCAAAATCGTTCGTAACGAGCTGGTTACGGCGATGGGTGCAGAGAACAATGCTCTCGACCTGGCTGCTCAGCCGCCAGCCGTGGTGCTGATGGCGGGTCTGCAGGGTGCCGGTAAAACAACCAGCGTCGCTAAGCTGGGTAAATTCCTGCGCGAGAAGCACAAAAAGAAAGTCTTAGTGGTTTCTGCCGACGTCTATCGTCCAGCGGCAATCAAACAGCTGGAAACGCTGGCACAGCAGGTGGGTGTGGATTTCTGCCCGTCCGATCTCAGTCAGAAGCCGGTTGATATCGTTAACAATGCGCTGCGTGAAGCTCGCCTGAAGTTTTACGATGTACTGCTGGTGGATACCGCCGGTCGTCTGCACGTTGACGAAGCGATGATGGACGAAATCAAACAGGTTCATGCCGCGATCAATCCGGTAGAAACGCTGTTTGTGGTCGATGCCATGACCGGTCAGGATGCGGCAAACACGGCTAAAGCTTTTAATGAAGCGCTACCGCTGACCGGTGTTATCCTGACCAAAGTCGATGGTGATGCACGAGGCGGTGCGGCGCTGTCGATTCGTCATATCACCGGTAAGCCGATTAAATTTATGGGTGTCGGTGAAAAAACCGATGCACTTGAGCCGTTCTATCCGGAGCGTATTGCTTCGCGTATCCTCGGCATGGGTGACGTGCTGTCACTGATCGAAGATATCGAAAGCAAGGTTGACCGCGATCAGGCTGAGAAACTGGCTAAGAAGCTGAAAACCGGCGACGGTTTTGATCTCAACGACTTCCTTGAGCAGCTGAAGCAGATGCGCAACATGGGCGGCATGGCCAGCCTGATGGGCAAACTGCCCGGTATGGGACAGTTGCCTGACAATGTGAAGTCACAGATGGATGACAAAGTGCTGGTGCGCATGGAAGCGATCATCAACTCGATGACACGCAAAGAGCGTGAGAAACCAGAGATCATCAAAGGCTCACGCAAGCGTCGCATTGCGACCGGCTCCGGTATGCAGGTGCAGGACGTTAACCGCTTATTGAAGCAGTTTGACGACATGCAGCGTATGATGAAGAAAATGAAGAAGGGGGGTATGGCGAAAATGATGCGCGGCATGAAGGGTATGATGCCGCCAGGTTTTCCTGGCCGCTAAAGCGTTCCACAAAAAAGCCCGAAATGGCACGGTTTAGGTTGCTTTTTTCGCCAAAATGAGTAAAATTTTCGGGCTTTTTATACAGCACCCGGACCCCGTTCCTCGATGGGGGCCGGGTGTTTTATTAACTGAAGAGGATGTTATGGTAACAATTCGTTTGGCACGTCACGGCGCTAAAAAGCGTCCGTTCTATCAGGTCGTCGTCACTGACAGCCGCAATGCACGCAACGGTCGTTTTATCGAGCGCGTTGGTTTCTTCAACCCGATCGCATCTGGTCAGGCTGAAGGTCTGCGTCTTGATCTGGATCGTATCGAGCACTGGGTTGGCCAGGGCGCAACGCTTTCTGATCGCGTTAACGCGCTGGTCAAAGAAGCTAAGAAAGCAGCTTAATCTGTCACGGTGGTAAGCATGAGCAGACAAATTGCCGCACAGCCTCCTGTTAACCCGATTGTATTGGGTAAGATGGGAGCCGCCTACGGTATTCGCGGCTGGCTCAAAGTGTTTTCCTCCACTGAAGACGCTGAAAGCATCTTCAACTACCAACCCTGGTTCATCCAGCGCGCCGGTAAATGGCAGCAGGTCGAACTGGACGGTTGGAAGCACCACAATCAGGACCTGATCATCAAAGTTAAAGGCATTGAAGATCGGGATGCGGCGGCTCAGTTAACCAATTGCGAAATTCAGGTTGACTCGACGCAGTTGCCATCGCTGGAAGAGGGCGACTACTACTGGAAAGACCTTATGGGCTGCCAGGTGGTTAACCTCGAAGGCTACGAGATGGGTAAAGTCATCGATATGATGGAAACCGGCTCGAACGACGTTCTCGTCGTTAAGGCAAACCTGAAGGATGCATTCGGTGCTCAGGAGCGGTTAATTCCGTTTCTTGATGAACAGGTTATCAGGAAAGTCGATCTCTCTACTGGCATCATTGAGGTAGATTGGGATCCTGGTTTTTGATCTCCGAATCGAACGGTAACGTAACGGCGAATACAATGTGGATTGGTGTTATTAGCCTGTTTCCAGAAATGTTTCGCGCTATTACCGATTACGGGGTAACTGGCCGGGCTGTAAAAAACGGTCTGCTCAGCATTCAGAGCTGGAGTCCTCGTGACTTCACGCACGACCGGCACCGTACCGTGGATGATCGTCCTTACGGCGGCGGACCGGGAATGCTGATGATGGTACAACCCTTACGGGATGCCATCTCCGCAGCGAAAGCAGCGGCAGGTGATGGGGCCAGGGTGATATATCTTTCACCTCAGGGTCGCAAACTGGACCAACAGGGCGTTTGCGAACTGGCGGCACGGGACAAGTTAATTCTGGTCTGTGGCCGTTATGAAGGGATTGATGAGCGCGTAATCCAGACCGAAATTGATGAAGAATGGTCAATCGGTGATTACGTTCTCAGCGGCGGGGAACTGCCAGCGATGACGATGATTGACGCAGTCGCCCGGTTTATTCCTGGCGTGCTCGGCAAGCAGGCGTCAGCCGATGAGGATTCGTTCTCGGAAGGTTTGCTGGATTGTCCGCACTATACCCGACCTGAAGTGTTAGATGGCGTGGAGGTCCCGGCAGTATTACTGTCAGGCAACCATGCTGATATTCGCCGCTGGCGTCTGAAGCAGTCGCTAGGCCGTACCTGGCTGAGAAGACCTGAACTTCTGGAAAACCTGGCTCTGACTGAAGAGCAAGCAAGGTTGCTGAATGAGTTCCAGCGGGAATCTCAGCAGCAACAAAACGATGATGTGGAAGAGTAAGCTCTTCCCCGACTATCAGTTTACCCAGGATATGAGATTTAATTATGAGCAACATTATCAAGCAAATTGAACAAGAGCAGATGAAACAGGACGTACCTTCCTTCCGCCCGGGTGATTCCGTGGAAGTGAAAGTATGGGTCGTTGAAGGTTCTAAAAAACGTCTGCAGGCATTCGAGGGCGTGGTTATCGCTATCCGTAACCGCGGTCTGCACTCTGCATTCACTGTTCGCAAAATTTCTAACGGCGAAGGCGTTGAGCGTGTATTCCAGACTCATTCACCTGTAATTGACAGCATCGCTGTTAAACGTCGTGGCGCTGTGCGTAAAGCCAAACTGTACTACCTGCGTGAGCGTACTGGTAAGTCTGCTCGTATTAAAGAGCGTCTTAACTAAGGTATCGCTAACGCGACATCTAAAAGTTAATAGCAAACAAGGGGTTAGCATGATGCTAACCCCTTTTTTTTGGGCCTTGTCCACGGATTGGCTACGCAGAATTATTTTGTAGTCAAATGTAGGCATTAAAAAACCCGCCGAAGCAGGTTAGAGCCAGAGTTGGCCTTGGGACGTTTTGGGGCCTCCACGGGCAGGGTGGGGCGGTACAGGATTTACTCTACCTGGGCACATGATTATATCGGTTACAGTTTCTAAGGATTTGAAGGTGCAGCCGCAGTTGATGTTCTGGCACTGGTTGTAACGTTCTTTTGTGTTCTCAGAGAGCACAACACTGCTGCGAGTGTGTGCAGCGTGAGAGCACTTTGGACAATTCATCATTTAGGATTCGCCCTGTTGAATATTTAACTTGATCATACCTATTGGTTATCCAAAAGGATAATTAATTTTACTATTGCAGGGTTTGGTCCTCAATTTTAACTTCAAGTTCGATACGTGTCGTATATCCGCTGTCAGCGGTCAGGCTATGCGTCAGCGTTGTGATGATCCATTCCCCCGCATCAATCTGCTGCTTGAACCCGTTTACCTTCACCGGCATTTCCGTGTAAAGCTCTGCGCGTCCCTTCGCCAGCTGGATTGAGAAGGTTGCAACACCACGCTGCAGGCGTTCCCACTGCATTTTGGCCGCCCGTTCGGCGTTGCCCCGGTTCGCGTAAGTGCGGCTCAGTACCAGCACGTTCTCGTCCGTGCCGATAAGGTAATCCCCTTGCTTCGCCTCCGGTTCCTTCTTTTTCTTCGCCGTGGTTTTACGTCGCCTGCGCTTCACCTTAGCCACCGGCTTCTTTGCCGGTTCGCGGGTATGCAGCCAGCTGGCAATCACGCCGGTGTATGCGTCCCGGTCCGCCAGGGTGAAGCGGTGGCGGTCCCCGTCCCTGCGCTGAAGGGTGATAACCGGCAGCGCTTTGCCGCTTGCCGTTTTCCCCTGCCCCTGGCGGATAAACAGCAGATTACCGTCTTTGACGCAGGCCACCGCACCGCACTGTTTAGCCAGACGCATCAGAAAGCTGGCGTCTGATTCGTTGGTCTGATCAAGATGGTCAATTTCTGTCGAGGCCATGTCCTCACCCATCGCCGTCTTCAGCTTATGCCGCCCGGCGATATCCCGGACAATTTCGCCCGCTGTGGTTTTGTGCCAGGACTTCTCCCGCTTCGTGTTCAGGGTCTGCCGGAAGTCCGCGCTGCGCGCCCGCAGCGTCAGGCGGTCAGGCGTGCCGCTGTGCTCGATTTCATCAACCACATAGCTGCCTTTCGGAAAAAGTGCCTCACCCTGCCAGCCCAGCGCCAGCGACAGCACGACGCCCCGGCGCGGCAGCTGCAGCTGGCCGTCCGCGTCGTCCAGCTCGATGTCCAGCTGATCCGCCTCAAAGCCCCGGTTGTCAGTGAGCGTCAGGCTCAGCAGGCGCTTTTCCAGCTTCTGCGTGATGTCTGCGCCGTCCATCGTCAGCCGGAACGCCGGTGAGTTCTGCTGGCCGTTAATCCACGGGCTGGTCATCATGAAAATAATCCTCCCGCTGCGGCGCTCACCTTTCCGGCGGCGGTGGCTGCTGCGCCCTGCATGGCAGACAACTGATCGCTGAGGCTGCCAAACATCTCGCCCAGCGATTCATCGGTGCGCTTCAGCGTCAGCGTGAATTCAATGCGGCGGCACACACCGCTGCTGAAGAACTCCGCTTTGGTCTGGCTCAGGCTTTCAATCACGAACATGCCGTAAATCGTCCCGCTGCCCTCGATAAGCGGCCACGCGCGGCCCAGCTCCGCAATCTGCTCCAGCGCGAACAGCGACAGCCTGCCGCCGGTAATCTCCGGCAGCAGCACGCCGGAAAGCGTCAGCGTGTCGTTGTCCGGGCCTAAAAACTGCAGCGACGGCCTCACGCCCACGCGACTGTTTGACGGGAAACGCCAGCTGCGCTGATACTGCAGTTCCTGATAGGGCACCGTTTTTAGCATGAAAACAAATAAGCCCAGCGTCATCATCATTCCTCAAATCCTCCCCTGTCCCGGTAACTGCTGCGGGCGCGGGCCTGCGCCTGCCGCTCTTTTGCCTCCAGCCTGCGCATCACCTCATCAACCAGATCCTGCTGGCTCTGTCCCGGCTGCTGCACGATGGTGAAGGAGGCGTGAATCTGCGGCGCAGCTGCTTGTGCAGCACTGCCACTCATGCGCGGTGCTTCCTGCCGGTACGCCTGAACTGGCAGGCTCAGCGGGTGCAGGGGCTTTGTCTCCGCCGTCGCTGCGCCGCCCAGCGTAAGCGCCGCCAGTGCCGCCAGCCGTGCGGTGCTCCGGCGGCTGGTCACGTTCGCCGGACCGCTGACCAGCTCCGGCCCGTTTTCACCGGCCACACCAAACTTGCCGGACGGGATAAAGCCGCCGCTGTCGTACATGCCCGCAAATCCGGGGAACCCGCCCGGCGGCAGGGATACACCGCCGCCCGTTTTTACTGTTGCCGGTCGCGGCAGCTGCGGCCCGCCGGACTTATCGCCGCCCGGCTTCAGAAAGTCCGGCAGGTAGTCGGTCAGTGACGACAGCTTGTTTTTGATGGCGTCCCACTTCTGGCTGATGCCCGCCATCAGGCCGTCAATCATCTGTGAACCGGCCTCCTGAAACCGCGCGGGCAGCGCCTTCGCGTCGGCGACAATCTCGCCCCACTTTGTGCTGATGTAGGTGCGGATCGCGGTCCAGACGCTGCTGACCTTTGTGCTGATACCGTCCCACAGCGCGGCAAGTTTCGGCCCCAGCGTGTCCCAGTTCTGCCAGATAAGCAGCGCCCCGGCGGCAATCAGCCCGATAACGGCTAAAATCGGGTTTGCGAACATCAGCCGCCCCAGCCACAGCACGCCGTTCCCCACGATGCCGATGGCGCTTTTAATCAGTCCGAAGGCGCTGAATGCTTTGATACCTAACACGCTGAAGCTGAGCCGCAGCAGCGCAAGCGGTCCCAGCACTGCCGCCAGGCCGATCATGAACGTGCCCAGCATCAGCACCACCGCCGATATGACCGCCGCTGCTTTCACCAGCGTGCCCGCCAGCTCTTTATTGTTTTCTACCCAGCGGCGGGTCACGCCAGTTACTTTCTTCACCATATTCATGATGTCCATCAGCGGCGTGCGCAGTGAATCGCCCAGGCCGCTCATGGTGTTTGACACCCCGGTTTTAGTCAGCATCCACTGCGCCGAAAGCGAGTCCTTGTTAATGTCAGATTCTTTCTGCATCGAACCTTTTGCAGCATCCCCCTGTGTCAGTGCCAGCTGCCTGCGCAGCTCCGGCATGTTATTGACAAGCTTTGCCGCTGCAGGGCCGAACTCCTTGCCAAAGAGCATCGTCAGCGCGGGCACTCTCTTGCTGTCCGGCAGTTTTTTAACCTTTTCCAGCACGCGCATGATGGTGCCCATAGCATCCGTGGTCATCTGCTTTTCAATCTTTGCCGGATCGAGTTTCAGCAGGTCCATGCCGTCCATAAACCGGTTACTCTGCATCGTGGCTATAGACAGCTCGCGCACCATGGCATTAGCGGAACTGGCCGCAATCTCTGAGGTGGCACCCAGCGTAAGGAATGTTGAACCCAGCGCCGCCACCTGTCGGAAGTTCATCCTGTCGGCCACACCACCCATACGCTGTAGCACATCAATGATGTCCGCCCCTTTGGACATGGCGTTATCGTCCAGGTAGTTCAGCGCGTCGCCCAGCTGCTCAATGTTGCGCGTGGGGATTTTGTAAAGCTGGGCAATCTTGCCCAGCCCTTCGGCCAGCTCACCGGCGGGCAGTTCAAACGCTGTGGACGCCTTCGCCGCCGTGTTGGCAAAGGCCATCAGATCGCGCTTCTGGTCCTCATAGGAATCGTTCTGGTTAGTCACGCCCATGCGCGCGCCACCTTCAACCAGCGCGGCGTAGTCAATCGCGCCGTTTTCCATTGGCAGTTGCTCACTGGCGGCCTTAATGGCGGCCTGCATGTCATAGAACTGCCTCGTGCGGTTGCCGCTGTCGTCGCGAAGCCCGTTAACCTGCTTTGCCACGCCCTTCATGGCGTCTTCCATTGCCGCTGATGCATGCACGGAGGCCAGCACCGGTGCGCCCATTGCCAGCCCGGCAGCAGACGTTGCCGCACCGGCTCCTGCCACGCGATCGCGCACCTCAAGCGATCGAGAATATCGCTCACGTACCGCGCTCAGCTTTGCCTGTCGCTCTCCCAGCTTTTTAAGCGACAGCTGCTGCCGGTCAATGGCGGCGCGCGCCTCATCCGACTGACTTTTCAGCTCGCGCTGTGCCTGGCTCAGTTTCTTCGTGTCGATACCGGCAGCGCCCAGCGCCTCACGCTGACGCTGCACCGACAGGCGTAGCCCGTTATAAGTCTGCTGCAGCTGGCTGGCGCGGTTTTTTGCCTGCTCCAGCACGCGGGCCTGCGCGGCGGTAGCCGATATTCACGTCCTGCAGCAGCGGGTTCTGCACGCGGTTTGAGGTTTTCTCACGCTTCAGGCCGTTGAAGCCGATCATGATGCGGTCCAGCGCCTGACGCTTCACGATGGCGTCACGGATGCGCACCTGGAAATCGCTGAACTTCGCCCACATGTCCAGCTTTGAATAAGGCAGCGCGGTGTCAAAGTTGGTCTGCGTGCATTTGTAGCCGTCGCCGTCGATGTAGGTCGGATCGGTCGGCTCGCGCTCTTTCTGGGTGGTATCGGTGGTGCCCGCAATGGTGGTGCCGATCCCCAGCCCCAGCCGTTCGCCGCTCTGCTCACTGACCGGCATGATGTTGATGGCCTGCAGGAACGCGGAAGACTCCTGAATTTTGCTTTCCAGCGTCTGCGACACGGACGGCTCAATGGTGAATTTGCTGTTCAGCGCGGACAGGTCAATCTTGTTGATTTCTGCCAGCACCGACATGTAAGCATTCAGCTTAAAACGGGTAGTATTTTTCATCGCTTCGCTTTCTCTGTTCGTTAAAAAGGTTTGCCGCCGCTGTATCAGCAGTCGGTGCGCACTTCGCCGCCGCTGCCGTTACCCTGCGTGCGCGGGCGGACCTGCTGGCGGCCATCTTCCCGGCTCAGCTGCTGCTGCAGTTCGGTAAAGTCCGCCTGCAGCTTTTCGCGCTTCAGCACTTCCTCACCCAGCGCACTGCTGAAATGTGATTTCAGGCTGTCGGCCTGTTCGCTTAGCGCCGTTTCAATACGTGCGCTCAGGTCCTGCTGCTCCGTGGCGATCAGCTCAACGGCCTGATGAACGTCGCTGAATCGGGCCGCGTCGGTCTGCTGCTGTTTGCTGAACATCGCTTTGATGCGGGTAAACAGGGCGGGCTTTTCGTCGGCCACGTCCTCAAACTCGATCAGGGTTTCTTCAGCGGCAGAGAAAACGTTGTCAGGATGCTGCTTGCGGTTTGCCAGCGGGTTCGCCCCGGCGCTGGCGCTGAACTGCAGCATTTCCGTGCCGAGGCTGGCCGGATCGTCGGTCACGGCCAGGCCAATCAGATAGGCCGCACCGGTGTCCGCGAATTCAGGGCGGATTTCCATAGAGGTGAAGATTTTCTGCATGGTGCCGGTCAGTGTGACCAGCTCATCAGTCGGGTTGATCAGGGCATACAGCCCCAGCTTGCCTTTCAGCGGGCCGTTACTGATTTCTTCGGCGTCCAGCTTCTCTACCACGCCGAAGCGACGAAACGGGCTGTCAGGCGTATAGCCCTTGATGTGCTCCATGTTGATCACGGCGGTGTACAGCTCAGGGCTGTAATTTGCCGCCATCTGTTCAAGCCAGCTGCGCTCGATGGTGCGCCCGTCCGTGGTGGCACCTTCCACCCCGATACGAAAACGCTTTGCTTTCTTTGCCATTGTCCAGGCTCCGGTCAGTAAAACTCTGTGAGGCTCTATGGTTGCGGCGGCAGGGGTATCGAAACAACGCGCGGACGTTGTGCGGGAAACCACACAATGCGGGATGGCGGAAAAGGAAGCGGCGGGGCCGTATTTTGGCTGCATGAACATGACACCCGCCCCCGACGACCTCGATCCCCGCAGGCAGGCTTTACTGCTGTACTTTCAGGGATACCGGAATGCCCCCTGAAATGTTCAGTTTTTCATCAGGGGGACAGTTATTGCCACGAGTCCAAGGGGCGCGAGCGCCCTGGTCGGCTGTCGCCTCCTGAACGTCAACGGCCTTACGGACCATTTTCCACTTCGTTGCGTGCGTGCAGATGCGGCCCGCCACTAACGGGGACCAGATGCCATAAATGCGGGTGCCGTGATCGCCGTAAGGGGTTGGCTCGTCGTTAAGCTCGTAAGCAGTTCTGACGATGTGATGTTTACGCGGAACCAGAACGCCGCCCTGCTTCATGATGTAGGTGGCAAAACAGCCAACATCTGCAGCGGCCAGCACTGCGTCCAGCTGCGCATTTTCAAGCACCGGCGCACCGGCTTTTTTATCGCTCTGATTTCTCAGCGCCTGACGGGCAAGCACACGCAGTTCCCGGTAAGCCTGGCGGCCCGGAATGCCAAAGAAACGGAACTGCTGAACACGGTGAAGTGATGCCCACGCGCCCACGTTCTCTGCGTTGTCACGCAGTGATTTACCGGTTTCTGCACTGATTTCATCCGATAGTCCGCGCCCATCGATATTCTTGCTGACGTATTTAGCGATATAGCTGGTCGGTGTTCCCTTACGCGGATCAATAAGCAGCGCCTTAAATCGCGGCTCTGTATTGCCGCCAAGCTCTTCACGGTCTTCACGGATGGCGAACTTTTTCAGCAGAGCAGTGACTGAGCGGCGCTCCTTTTTGCGCATAAAGCACAGCATGTGCCAGTGCACGGTGCCATCATGATGTGGCTCTGCAACCCGCACGCCATACCAGCGCATACCGGTTTTGTGCATGGCCTTACGGAAAGAGGCAAACGTATCGACCAGATAATCACTGCTCTGGCGAACCGTGGCCGTGGTCCACTTCGGATTCGGCCTGCCGTTGCTCAGGGTGGCGTGGAAGCGCGACGGACAGGTGATGGTGTAGAACATGGCGCAGTCGCCGCGCATTTCCGCGATAAGCTCAAGCCCCTTAACACAGGCCATCATCTCAAGGCGGCGGTTAGCGGGATTGCTGTTACTGGCGTTAACCACATCTTCCATATCCAGCGTATCGCCTTCATCGCTAACCAGCTCATGCGAACGGAAGAACTCCAGAGACTTCCTACGCTGCTCACGCTTATGGATCACCGCCTCAAAGCTGACGTAAGGAGACGCTTTTTTGTTGACCAGGCAGACTGCGCGCAGTTGCTCTTCACGCCATTCACAGCGAAGCTGCCACAGCTTGCGATACCACCAGTCCGCGCAGAGCATACGGGCCAGCGAGGGCGGGATCAGATCATAGGGCACGGGCTTGCGACGGCGCTTTTTGCGGCGCAGTTGTTCAAAGGCCGGGGGGATTACGTCCAGGCGCATCGCTTCCGCAGCAACAAGCTCCCATGCCTGGCGGACCTGCTCTGGCTTCACGTCGTCACTGACGAACAGATGGCCGCTGGCTTTATCAAGACACATGCTCATGTGCGCAGCGACCAGCGTTGATAAACGCTTGACCTGATTCTGGTTCATTTCAGGCAACGCCAGCAAGCCATCCAGCCCGTCGTGACCGGCCATAAACCGGAAGGAGGCAGAAACCTGGCTTTCTCGCACGCGGGCCAGCCTTTCAAGGCATGGGCGGATGGTTTCGCGCAGGTAACGGGAATAAGCCTTAGGCCTGCCGAGATTGTGGAAAAACTTAACGCGCTCCATGAGAGGCTTACTGATGTGCGAAGGCTGGGCGCTGACATCGGCCACGATAACCAGATCGGGATTGTGTTGCTGCTGTTCGCGGGCCATCTTTGCCCGGCTGACAATTCTGTCCTGCACAATTTCGCGCTGGACAGGATCGCGGGACTCGTTGAAAAAATAGCGGTCCCAAACCTCATCACTCATTGCCTCACGGCGCAGCTGCTCCTGCTCGTTATCTGCAGCATAAAGACTGATCAGGTTTGAAAGCGCGGACACCGGCGCAACTTCCGCCGGGTCCAGCTGTGGATTGATTGCCTTCTTAGGGGCATTCCACGGATATGCAAACTCAGCGGACATTAAACCGCCTTCAGTATTGCAGCAAGGCGGGTGATAAGCTGCGCCTGAGCATCTTCTGGTGATTCCGGTCCACCAAGAGCGCCGTAACTCGCAAACAGATCTGCAACTTCACTGCCAATTAGCTCACTCAGCAGCACTTCATGAGAAGGGGTATCCTCAACCACGTAATTACAGGTGTAATCAAATTCACTTCCCGCTGGTGCCTGGCGTTTGTCTACCATCACTGCACAGCCACACACGCGGCCCCAGCTTACCGTTTCTACTTCTTTGTCCCATCCATCAAAGAGAAAATCGCCAATCATGCTTTCTGCGGCATTTTTAGCTTTTTCAGCCGTGTCGTAAGTTTCATAGCCATGCTCACTGCTGTAAGCAAAAAACTCTGGCGCACGAATATTAATAGTCATGATGCAATCCTTTTTTGTTGTGATACTGGTGTGCGAATAGCGATGATTTCCGATGCGCGCTTGCCTTCACCGGCAGCAACGCCAACGGAGCGGGCGGCAGTGACTTTGGTCAGGCAAAATTCGCGGTAGATGCTGCGGGTAAAAAGTGTGTCGCTGTTTGAAACGATGACCGGGTTACGCTCAGAGATACCCAGCAGGATGCAGGCCAGCGAGTGCTGATCATCGTCGCTGAACCCATCGGTGTGATAAGCGGTGAATGTGCCGTGATACGGCGGATCGCAGTACACGACATCACCGGCATGGACCATACTCAGGGTTTCGTTATACCCCAGACATTCAAATGTCGCGCGCTGAGCCTTTACGGCAAACGCTTCGATTTCGGCCAGCGGGAAATATGGCTCTTTATAATTGCCGTAGGGGTTATTGAATTCACCGCGCTTG
This sequence comes from Pantoea sp. paga, assembly GCF_007558755.1. Classification (NCBI taxonomy): domain Bacteria; kingdom Pseudomonadati; phylum Pseudomonadota; class Gammaproteobacteria; order Enterobacterales; family Erwiniaceae; genus Pantoea; species Pantoea sp. paga. The sequence continues at coordinate 15,678 of NZ_VLTF01000012.1, read as the reverse complement.
TTATATCGGCAAAGGCCACGATAGCCGTGGCGATTCAGGTAGAGGAATTGCGCTGCACGTTCCAGCAATGACAGCGACGCGCTGAAATTGAAGTCATTGCGAACCTTATAATAACTCTCTTCAGTTTTGTTCTGATTGAAGAGCGAGGCCGCCACAACAATAAACGGGCGCGTATGCTCTTTGACCTGGCGATAGAGGTTAATCAGATCGGGATTAACATCCGCCACCAGATAGGCCGGGTAATCCGTATTCATCATGACCGCACATGAACCGGCAAACGGCTCAACCAGACGATCACCGGCGGGCAGGTGCTTAATCAGTTCAGGCATCAGACCGGACTTGCTGCCGGCCCATTTCAGGATGGTTTTCATAATGCCGCCCCTTTGTAATGCACGCTTTTCAGCTCACTGATTTCTTTGCAGGTCACGCAGAGGGAAACGCCCGGCAGTGCGCGGCGGCGCTTCTCCGGGATTTCTTCGCCGCACGACAGGCAGAAAAACTCACTCGCCCCTGCCGGGCGGTGAGTAGCGTTAGCCAGATTGCGCGCCAGTTCTTCCTGCACGCGCTGCTGTATCATATCCATTGAATCGGCCATCAGTGCAGCTCCTGCGCCTGGTTCTCAAAGCGTTCCGCCTCTTTGTCCAGCAACTCGATGATTTCCGCTGCGGACATTTCATTTTTACGGGCATGAATTGCCAGTGCGGCCAGCCGGATAGAAACGGACAGCGCATCATCACTAAGCTGTTCGGTTTTGGCCTTACTCAGCAGGACGGCCAGCGCGTCCTCATCGGCTTTAAAATTACGGGTCTCGATATTTCGCATTTCTCTTTCTCCTGAATTCGGGCAAAAAAATGCCCGGCGGGTTTACGCCATTTAATTTCGTTGGGTTAATTAATTAGGTAACGTCAGATTCTTTGGAAATAAACTCACGACTGCCTTTAAGTGATTCATCGCGCTAATCAGCGCCGTTAATTCGTCACTCGTCAGTTCACTGAAATCAACGCTGTGACGTTCTTTGCTGATATTTGCCAGGAAGAATATTGCGCTCAGTGCGCGGCCATTTTGTTCAGCCTGGTGATCGCGCTTATTACGCATATCTGCGATAAAGCGTTTGAGTTCGTGGCTGCAATCGCCGTACATCATGGTACGAAGCGCAGAGATATGATTAAGCGCACTTGCACGCTGCCCCGCGTTCATCTGAACAGTGATACTCTCAGCTTTGTAACCCATGATTCTTTCCTCTTACCGGTTAATTCTGCCAGCAGTTCGGCCTGTGAAATTGCCGGATGCCAGCGCTTACCTGCTTTAGTCTCTAACCACCCATGCCCTGAAGCTGCTAACTGCTGTGGTGGTGACTGATTTTTTAAAAGCCTCACAAATATCGGCATAAATCATTCTTCCCCTTTTTAACTTCTCTTACGTTTTCACCCCGAAAGCGATCACCATTTACCAGGGTAAAAAATCCACTGCCATCGCCAGATATTGACGGGTATTAGAGCGCGACATCTTCCGCATCCACTGACATATCGTTTCCGCGATAGCGAAAGTAATAAGTAAATCCTTCGCCCATAGTCTTAGCTCATGCCAATTGACGAACCGAGCGCACCAGCAATGTCTACAGTTGATGCGATGGTGGGGTTTGAATGAATACGCGCCTGTACAGCCAGAGCCGCCAGCATCATGCAACGAATGCCGGTATTAGCAGCTTCAACAATCCCGCGACGGCATGAGGTGGTAATGCTGGCGTGATTAGCAGCACTGGCAGCAAGCGTCCCGACCTGGGCGGAAGCATTGAGCACGTAAGCCGGAAATTTTTCAGCGGCATGTTCATTGACAGGAACACACGGCAGACAGTGCAGCTGCGCCAGCATCCCATCCATCAGCGTTGCGTCCTCGGTCAGATCAGTAAGCAGCAGCACTTCAGGAACGGTCAGCTGATGCACCTGATCAGGATTCAGTTTGTTACGAAGAGTCTGCACTTTCATGCCCGCTTGCTGGGCCAGCTTCACCATATTGTGGGACAGCGCAAACTTGCGGCAGGCGTCGTTATAGTGGCTATGGGTGGAAGTCTTAAAATCAAACATGGTCATTCCTATGCTCAACTTAAATAATTAAGTTGTTACGCAGCGACGTAGCGGCAGTTGACACCTTGAGCGAGCAAACGCGCGCGGAAGGCAACCATGTTGATGCGTGCAGCACCACCAATTTTTTTACGTGGCATAACAAGCAGATCACCGTCTTCAACCATCTGTTTCACGGTGCGAAGGCTGTAGCCATAAGCCTGTGCGAACTGTTCATAGGTCATCAGATCGGGGCCGCTAGGTATTGTAATTTGATTGGTCATCGGGGATTATCTCCAGTTGGTAGCTTTTGTAGTGCATTGGCGTGCATTTTGGCTTACGGGGTGGATGATATGATCCAATTGAGTGATTGTAAAGTAACCCCTATGGAATATTTGAGGGAATCATGTCTAACGCTTTAGGTGATGCAAAAGAGATTTTAGAAAGAATCCTTAGTTCTTATGGTGTTAGATCAAGACCTGAGCTTGCTGAACTTTTGCAGATCCCCTTACCAACTATCAATAATTGGGTTGCAAGAAGCAGCTTGCCCGGTGACTACATTATCCAGTGCGCTATAGATACTGGTGCGGACTTAAAGTGGCTAATTTCAGGCGAACTTGAAAATGTAAGATTAAAGGCAGCTCCGCATGATTTTACAAAAGGTAAAGAATTGCACGAGCAGCTTTTAGCTAATGGCGGAAAGCAAGTGGTTCAGAGGATTCTGCATGCTTACGGGTTTACCATGCAGAAAGAACTTGGAGACTTGTTAGGGATTCCCTCCGGCACAATGAGTGCGTGGGTTCGTCGCGACTATTTCCCAGGCGACGTTGTCATAACCTGTGCGTTGGATACTGGCGTTTCTCTAAGATGGCTTGCTACTGGCATTGGTGAAATGACTGCGCGGAACAATTGTGAACAAATGTCATCCAGTGAAATTGTAACGATTGAAAAATATTCCCTCTTTAACGGTGAGCTAAACAAGACAGGCTTATGGGTATGCGACCCTAGTCTGATTGCAGAAACGGTGAATAACCCAGCGTTAGTGGAAAAGGGGAGTAATAAATGGATTGTAGATCTAGAAGTGAAAGCTATAGGTAATGGATTATGGTTAATAAATATTGATGGAGTGAATGATGTTTATACAGTATCCCGAATTCCAGGAAACAAGATAAATATTAAAAATTCATCATCTAATTTTGATTGTAAGATAGAAGATGTTGAATGCGTCGGAATGGTTTATCTCACACTGATGGAAAATAACTAAGTCATTATGAAAATTAAAATAGCTCTCACAATTTGCTGTTTTGCTGCCTTTGCTCACTCTGCTTGGGCTGCTCCTGAGATGTTCAAAGATTCGAAAGCCATGATGGAAGATCACAATGACTATCCACCAGAGAACGGCTCTTATAAGGTTCTGAGCAAAAAACCTTTGCATGTACAAATTTTACCTACCATCTTCAAAGGTGACGTTGAAAGAAATATTAAGTATGAGGCTAATAAAGCAGCTGTCTACGCTGCTTACCGAGTGTTGTTTCAGACTCCAGCTAATACGATCAAAGTAACTGTGCTACCTAGAGAATTAGATGTTCAAACCCATAAATATACACCTGCTCCTAAATACGCATTCACTTTTTCTCTTAGCAGAGAAAAAGCTTTAAAACTTTCAAGCCAATATGCTGGCATTGACAATTCAGATGATTTATTCCAGAACGATGGTTATCAGTGGGCTGAGTCATTCCGCGCTTGTTGCTATTCCGACAGAGGAAATCCCGGTTTAGCCGCATTTGTTCAAGAATTGAAAAACAGCAGGTGATTTGGTGGCAATAAAGAAACTTGTTTCTGGTGAATGGATAGCTGATTTTTATTTAGATGGGCGCGGCAGTCGACGTGTCAGGAAAAGCTTTGCGACAAAAGGTGAAGCGGTAGCTTTTGAAGATTACACGCGCGCTGAGGCCGGAAACAAACCGTGGATAAAAGAGAAGGAGGATCGCCGCAAGCTTAGTGAGCTGATAAATCTCTGGGATTCTCTGCATGGGCAGTCGCTCAAGGCCGTCAAATCTCGTAAGGCTAAATTAGATATTGTGTGTGCCGGACTAGGTGATCCGATAGCCTCTCAATTGACGGCAAAAGATTGGGCGCATTATCGTGACCAGCGCTTGAAAGGTAAAATTTCTAATGGCTATCACGACGATGAATCAAAGTGGAAAGTAAAGCCTATTACTGTCAACAGAGAGCAAAACTATCTTGCCGCTGTTTTCAATGAACTGAAGCGATTAGGGGAATGGACTTTACCTAACCCACTGGAAGGTGTCAGGACGTTCCGGGAAGACGAAAAGGAAATGTCCTGGCTTACCTTAAGGCAGATCACAGAACTTCTGAATGGCTGCGAGCTTTACGGAAAGCCAGACTTAAAGATGATATGCAAAGTTTGCCTGGCTACTGGCGCGCGCTGGACTGAAGCGGAAACCTTGACCCGTTCACAGCTATCACCTAATAAACTTTCATTCTTTAAAACTAAAGGCGGTAAAAACAGAACGGTTCCTATCCAGGCATGGCTTTATGACGAGCTAAAGGAACGGCAGGGCAGGATGTTTAAGCCATGCTATCAGGATTTCAAGAAGATGCTGGCTACTACTACTATCCAGCTTATAGAAGGTCAGAAGACCCATGTGCTACGGCACACTTTTGCCAGCCATTTTATGATGAACGGTGGCAACATTCTGGTGCTTCAAAGAATACTCGGTCACGCTAACATCCGTGAAACCATGAAGTATGCTCATTTTGCTCCAGACCATTTAGAAGAAGCGGCGGCGCTTAATCCTCTGACAAGTTTAATGTCCACAAATTGACTACCCAGCTTGTACGTGCTCGCATTTGGTTGCACCAGATATATAGCTAACTAACTGTTTTATAAATAAATAGCTTATGTATCAATGGTGTCTTGAAAAAGCGTCTTAACTAAGGTATCGCTAACGCGACATCTAAAAGTTAATAGCAAACAAGGGGTTGGCATCTGCCAGCCCCTTTTTTTATGTCACTGCCAGCCTTGCTGCCTATAGGTAACAGGCGTCCGGCCGCTGAAAATGATAAATCGCGGTATTAACCGGCCCCTCCTCTAATACGATCAGGCCATAGCGACAGCCAATGAACTGACCACCGCACTTCTCAGCCACGCCCCGACTGGCCAGGTTATCCTCTGCTGCCAGAATCTCAATCACCCGGGTCTCTGGGCGTGAAAACCCCAGCGGCAGCAACGCGGCTACCGCGCGGCTGGCGATTCCCTGACGCTGGGCATCACTGCGAACCCAGTAGCCAATTGCGCTGATGTCACCCGGATGACGGGCAAAGCGTATTCCTGCGCCCCCCAGCAGCTGGTCATGCTGATCAACGATGGCAAACTCTTCCGCTTCCTCTTTCATCCGTTGCCAGTGGGTAAAGCGGATCCAGCTTTCTGCTTCATGCGGCTGATAATCGTGATGCGCCCAGACCATCCACGGGATAAGGCTGTCCAGAGAGGCGTTAACCGCAGTGGTAAACGCAGATACGTCGCTGAGCTCAAAAGGTCGCAGATAAATATTTTGTGGTGATGGGCGCATAACTCTCTCAGCGCGAACAGAATGATTTTTTTATTCTGCATGTGGGTAGCAGAAAAGCAATAACCTTGACTGTAAACTTATTTTTACATATGAGTTTGGTTTTTTGTGGGCAGGGCTTGAATTATTTCTATGATTTTATTGGGTATTTTAAGTGTATTTCGCGCCTTGCTTGATCCGTGGTAATAAAGGTGTACATATAATATTGCGCTATGTATTGTCTGTGATACAGTATTTGCATTCCTCAGTGAGGAGTCCATGACTGCCAATACGAGCCAAAGGATCGCCATCATGCAAAAAGACGCGCTGAACAATGTGCATATCGCCGGTGAACAGGTATTAATCACGCCTGAAGAGCTGAAAGCGAAGTTTCCACTGACCACCGAACAGCAGGATCAGGTCGCGGCGTCGCGCCAGACCATCTCTGACATTATTGCCGGCCGCGATCCGCGTCTGCTGGTAGTGTGCGGACCCTGCTCAATTCACGATACCGAAGTGGCACTGGAATATGCTCGTCGTCTGCAAACCCTTTCCGAACAGCTGAAAGATCAGCTGTTTATCGTGATGCGCGTCTATTTTGAAAAACCTCGTACCACCGTCGGCTGGAAAGGGCTGATCAACGATCCTTTCATGGATAACTCGTTTGATATGGAAGCGGGTCTGCACATTGCGCGCCAGCTGCTGGTGAACCTGGTTGAAATGGGTTTGCCTCTGGCCACTGAAGCGCTGGATCCTAATAGCCCGCAATATCTGGGCGACCTGTTCAGCTGGTCTGCCATTGGCGCCCGTACCACTGAATCGCAGACGCACCGTGAAATGGCCTCGGGCCTGTCGATGCCGGTAGGCTTTAAAAATGGCACCGATGGCAGTCTGGGAACGGCAATCAACGCCATGCGTGCAGCCGCAATGCCACACCGTTTTGTCGGGATTAATCAGGCCGGTCAGGTCTGCCTGCTGCAGACTCAGGGCAATCCGGATGGTCACGTGATCCTGCGTGGCGGCAAAGCGCCGAACTACGGTCCTGAAGATGTCGCGCAGTGTGAAAAAGAGATGCTCAAGGCGGGACTGCGTCCAGCCTTAATGATAGATTGCAGCCATGGTAATTCGAACAAAGACTACAGCCGTCAGCCTGGCGTAGCGGAATCCGCTATTGCGCAGATCAAAGACGGGAACCGTTCAATCATTGGTTTGATGCTGGAAAGCCATATCAATGAAGGTAACCAGTCTTCTGAGCAGCCACGCAGCGAAATGAAGTATGGCGTTTCCGTAACCGATGCATGCATCAACTGGGAAGTGACCGAAACGTTGCTGCGTGAAATGCATCAGGATCTGCAGGGAGTGCTGTCGGCGCGTCTGTCACAAGAGGTGTAAGAGCAATGGTGGCTGAACTGACCGCGTTACGCGATCAAATTGACAGTGTAGATAAAGCGCTGCTTGACCTGCTGGCTAAGCGACTGGAACTGGTGGCCGAGGTAGGTGAGGTGAAGAGCCGTTACGGCCTGCCTATCTATGTGCCTGAGCGTGAAGCGTCGATGCTGGCTTCGCGTCGCAAAGAGGCCGAAGCACTCGGCGTACCACCGGATCTGATTGAGGATGTGCTGCGTCGCGTGATGCGGGAATCCTATACCAGCGAGAATGACAAAGGTTTTAAAACCCTCTGTCCTGAACTGCGCCCGGTGGTCATTGTCGGTGGTAAGGGCCAGATGGGCCGGCTGTTTGAAAAAATGCTCGGGCTATCTGGCTATACGGTTAAAACGCTGGATAAAGAGGACTGGCCTCAGGCTGAGACTCTGCTAAGCGATGCCGGAATGGTGATCATTAGCGTGCCGATTCACCTGACCGAGCAGGTGATTGCCCAACTGCCACCACTGCCGGAAGATTGTATTCTGGTCGATCTGGCGTCGGTCAAAAACCGGCCTCTGCAGGCGATGCTGGCTGCCCATAACGGGCCTGTGCTGGGTCTGCATCCGATGTTTGGCCCGGACAGCGGCAGCCTGGCAAAACAGGTGGTGGTCTGGTGTGATGGACGACAACCGGAAGCGTATCAGTGGTTCCTGGAGCAGATTCAGGTCTGGGGTGCGCGTCTGCATCGTATCAGCGCTGTTGAGCATGACCAGAATATGGCATTCATTCAGGCGCTGCGTCACTTTGCTACCTTCGCTTATGGTCTGCATTTAGCCGAAGAGAACGTCAATCTGGATCAGCTGCTGGCGCTCTCGTCGCCAATTTACCGGCTGGAACTGGCGATGGTGGGGCGGTTGTTCGCTCAGGATCCGCAGCTCTATGCGGATATCATCATGTCTTCAGAGAGTAATCTGGCGCTGATAAAACGCTATTACCAGCGGTTTGGTGAAGCGATTGCACTGCTGGAGCAGGGCGATAAGCAGGCGTTTATCGCCAGCTTTAACCGGGTTGAACAGTGGTTTGGCGATCACGCAAAACGTTTCCTGGTCGAAAGCCGAAGCCTGCTGCGATCGGCCAATGACAGCCGCCCATAAATGACAGCCATCCATCAATGAAAAAGGCATCCAGTTGGATGCCTTTTTTTCTTCTTTTATTCGCCAGGTTCAGCGGGCACCACATTTTCGCTGGGGTAACAGCCCAGTACCTTCAGAGAGCGGGTCATGGTCTGTAATTCCTGCAGCGCCTGCTGCATCCGCTCCGATTGCAGGTTGCCCTGAACATCAATGTAAAACATCTCTTCCCACGGATTACCATTAATCGGGCGGGACTCCAGCTTGCTCATAATCAGGTTGTGCTGACGCAGTACCAGCAGCGCGTCGACCAGCGCACCCGCCTGCTGGCCGGTTGCCATAATCAGCGTGGTTTTCGCTGGCACCTGGTCAGAAACCTCGATTGCTTTGCGGGCCAGCACGATAAAGCGGGTGTGGTTCTGCTGCTGATTCGCCAGATTACGTTCCAGCACCTGCAACTGATAGAGTTCGCCACCGGCTTCACTGCCCAGCGCCGCCACCTTAGGTGAGTTGAGCGCAGCCACTTTCTCCATCGCTGCCGCGGTACTCTCGGTATATTCGATTTTCCAGTGCGGGAAACGATTAATAAACTGGCTGCACTGCTGGAACGGTTGAGGATGGCTGTAAACCGTCTCAATCTGCTGAAGATCGGTGGGGCCATTCACCAGCACGCAGTGGTCGATAGGCAATGTCAGCTCGCCCACGATTGAGAGGCTGGTCTGTTGCAGCAGATCGTAGACATCGTTGATAGAGCCTGAACTGGTATTCTCAATCGGCATCACGGCGTAATCAGCTACGCCATTTTCGACCTGTTTGATGATGTCGTGAAACTTCAGGCAGCCACACTCCACCATGCTATCGAAATGGCGCGACGCGTAGTTACGTGCTGCAAGATGCGAATAAGAGCCTTTCGGGCCCAGGAAGGCGATACGGGCGGCATGCGCATGGGGATGGTTGAGGTTTTTTTGCAGCAGCGCTTGCTGAGTCAGCACGGAATCTTCAATTACCAGCTGGAACAGACGGGTGATGTAGTGCGCATCCAGGTTGTGTGCCTTACCCAGCACGATAAGATTTTCCAGTAGCGCGCGTTCGCGCTCCACATCCCGAATCGGGCGATGCGTCGCCAGTTTCGCTTGTGCAACTTCCACTGCCAGCAAACGACGCTCGGCCAGCAGCGTCAGAAGTTTTTTATCCACGGCGCTGATTTTATCGCGTAGCGCCAGCAATGGATTATCGGGATTCATAGGGCTCACCTGTATGCTATCCAAAAAAAAAGCCTCCCGGTTGGGAGGCTTCGGTGTTCGTCTTCGCTTTCATTTTCACACGACGAATGGCCTCCCGTTCAGGGGAAGGTAAAAAAGAAAGCGAAGAAAAACAGATCAGATTTCATTGTAATGTCCGAAAAGAGAGTGACCTGAGAGTAACCGTACTGCTTAAAAGCTGTCAATAAAAAACGCGCCCGCAGGCGCGTTAAGAAACAGCGTTAAGAAAATCAGGACTCTTCGTCGGCGGGAATGATGTCTTTCACGCTGGCACTGGCGCGGCGTGCTTCAGACTTGTGCTGAACTTTATTCAGCTGACGCTCGAGCTTGGCAATCAAATCGTTGATAGCGGTATACATATCATCGTGCTTGGCGCTGGCCACCAGAGTCCCGTTAGGTGTGTTAATAGTGGCGTCAGCCACGAATTCTTTGGGCTCTTTGGAAAGGACAATATGCGGATTAATCAGGTCGGTTTGCCATTTTTCGAGCTTGGCGAGACGGTCTTCGACATGGCTTCGGATTGCCGGAGTGATGTCCATTTGTTTACTGGTAATGTTCAGAATCATCGTTCTTACCTCTCTGTCATTTCCGTCTTGGTCTTCTCAGCATAGCGCGAAAAAGCGTTCAATGTGGGATTTCGATCACGAAAAAATGTCACTTTTTGTCAGTCACAACATTCTGTGAGAAAGGCAGAGAAACTGGCCGAAATGGCTTGAAGCGAAACGATTAACACGGCATGCTTGATGAGTTAGCTCGCTGAGATCAGATCCAAATCTGACTGTTCTGTGAGCAAAAAAAAGCAGCCCTGAGAGGCTGCTTTTTTTATGGCTGGAAATCTGTCTGACTATCAGCTTTTGTTAGCTGCAATGATTTTCGCCACTTTATCGGCTTCAGCGTTCAACTGCAGATTGCGGTAAGCATTCTCCATCAGCGGCAGAGCATCGTGTGTTGCCTGCGTATCCGGATAATCGCGCATCATACCTTCGACACGGTTAACAACCGCGACATAAGCCTCACGCTTAGTATAGAATTGCGCCACTGACAGCTCATATTTAGCCAGACGGTCTTTCAGATAGACCAGGCGTTTCTGAGCATCAGCCGCATACTGGCTGTTCGGGTAACTCCGCAGCAGCTGGGAGAAGTCGCGGAAAGCATCACGAGCGTGCGTCGGATCGCGGTCAGAACGATCAATACCAAAGAAGCCCTGCAGCGCGGAGTCATCCAGCGCCATGTCCGTCAGACCTTTCATATAGATGACATAGTCAATGTTCGGATGCGTGGGGTTCAGACGCATAAAGCGAGCAATGGCAGCCTGCGCCAGGGGCAGATCGGCATTTTTATAGTACGCGTAGATTAAATCCAGCTGCACCTGCTGCGAATAAGGACCGAACGGATAACGATTATCCAGCGCTTCCAGTTGCTTAATCGCAGCTTTAAAGTTACCGTCCTGCAGCTTTTGCTGCGCTGTAGCATAGATTTCAGAAGGCGGGCTGTCCGGTACCGCGTCATTTGAGCCGGAACAACCAACAAGTGCCAGGCTCAGTGTGGCAGCAGCCACCAGATGTTTCATACGCGTCATGACGAAGTGATTATCCTCAAATGTTATGGCGGAAGCTGTCCGTATAGCTCCCGGTAATGACCAGGTACGATAGCACATTATATTAAACGGCATCGCCGTGAAAACCCAACGTTAACGAAGAAGCTGTATATGGCACAACAAGTTCAACTCACCGCAACGGTATCCGAATCACAACTCGGACAACGTTTAGATCAGACTTTGGCGGAATTGTTCCCTGATTATTCACGTTCTCGCATAAAAGAGTGGATCCTCGATCGTCGCGTTACTGTAAACGGCGTCATGGTCGATACACCCAAAGAAAAAGTGCTGGGCGGCGAGCTGGTCGCGATTGACGCTGAGATCGAGGAGGCGCAGCGCTGGGAACCGCAGAATCTGCCACTCGACATCGTTTATGAAGATGAAGACATTATTGTCATCAACAAACCACGCGACTTCGTGGTTCACCCTGGCGCCGGTAATCCGGATGGCACGGTATTAAACGCTTTACTTCATCACTATCCGGCGATTATGGATGTGCCGCGCGCGGGCATCGTACACCGCCTGGATAAAGACACCACCGGTTTAATGGTGGTCGCGAAAACCGTTCCGGCTCAGACGCATCTGGTGGACTCGCTGCAGCGTCGCGAAATCACCCGTGAATATGAAGCGGTTGCGATTGGCAATATGACTGCGGGCGGCACCGTTGAGCAGCCTATCAGCCGTCACTCAACTAAACGCACTCACATGGCGGTACACCCAATGGGTAAACCGGCGGTCACTCATTACCGCATCATGGAGCACTTCCGGGCCCATACCCGTCTGCGCCTGCGTCTGGAAACCGGTCGTACTCACCAGATCCGTGTGCATATGTCTCACATCAGTCATCCGCTGGTGGGCGATCCGCTTTACGGTGGCCGTCCGCGTCCGCCAAAAGGCGCGTCAGAGGCATTTATTACTACGCTGCGCGGTTTCGATCGTCAGGCACTGCACGCCACGATGTTGCGCCTCTATCACCCTATCAGCGGGATTGAAATGGAATTCCATGCTGCGCTTCCGCAGGACATGGTTGATCTAATCGCGGCGTTAAAAGCAGACACTGAAGAATTTAAAGACCAGTTGAATTGGTGATGAATCTGATTACTCCTCAATGGCCCGCTCCGTCACGCGTTCGGGCCTGCTCGACGCAGCGACAGGGCGGCATCAGCACATCGCCCTGGGATGCACTGAATGTTGGCGGGCACGTGGGGGATAATCCGGATGCGGTGGCGGGTAACCGGCAGTTGCTGATGGAAGAGGCGGGTTTGCCTGCCATGCCGCAGTGGCTGGATCAGGTTCATGGCACTGAGGTTGTGCGTCTGGCTGCAGGGGGAAGTACGCCATTACGTGCTGATGCCTGTATTACCGATCAGCCCGGCGTCGTCTGCGCCATCATGACCGCTGACTGTCTTCCGGTCCTGTTCTGTTCGCAGGATGGCACGGAAGTGGCGGCGGCACATGCAGGCTGGCGCGGACTTTGTGCGGGTGTACTGGAAAATACGCTGGCGCAGTTTCGTTCGCCACCTGATCAGATTCATGCCTGGCTTGGACCGGCAATCGGACCTGATGCGTTTGAGGTCGGTGCCGAAGTGCGTCAGGCCTTTATGGCTCAGGATCCCCGGGCTGTGCAGGCTTTCCGTCCATCAGGTGACCGCTTTTACGCCGACATCGGCCTGCTGGCGCGGATGCGACTGCAGGCAGCGGGCGTGAATTCAGTCAGCGCCAGCAGCCGTTGTACCTTTACGCAGCGCGACGATTTCTTCTCTTTCCGCCGCGATGGGATCACCGGGCGTATGGCAACTTTGATCTGGCTGTTATAACCTTACGCCATAAGACGGTCCAGTTAGCGTATTTTTTACTCAAATCTCAGGTCATTAACCTTGAAATTTTGAGGGATGACCTCATTTAATCTCCAGTAGCATTTTGACCTGTAATGGGAGGAATTATGCGTCTGGATCGTCTTACTAACAAATTTCAACTGGCTCTCGCCGACGCGCAGTCCCTCGCTCTGGGACACGACAATCAATTCATTGAACCTCTGCATCTGATGAGCGCATTGCTCAAACAGGAAGGCGGATCGGTTTCACCTTTACTGACTTCGGCCGGTGTCGACGTTACGCCATTTCGCGCTCAGGTTGAGCAGGCTATTGATCGCCTGCCACAAGTTGAGGGCAGCGAAGGCGATGTACAACCCTCATCTGACCTCGTCCGGGTATTAAACCTGTGCGACAAGCTGGCGCAGAAGCGCAACGATAACTTTATTTCATCCGAATTATTTGTTCTGGCCGCGCTGGAATCACGGGGCTCACTGGCCGATCTGCTCAAAGCAGCGGGCGCAACGCGTGAAAAAATCACCAGTGCGATTGAACAGATGCGGGGAGGAGACAACGTGAACGATCAGGGGGCTGAAGATCAGCGCCAGGCTTTAAAAAAATACACTATCGACCTGACCGAGCGGGCAGAGAAGGGCAAACTCGATCCGGTCATCGGTCGTGATGAAGAGATTCGCCGCACCATCCAGGTTCTGCAGCGCCGTACCAAAAATAACCCGGTACTGATTGGTGAACCTGGCGTAGGTAAAACCGCGATTGTCGAAGGGCTGGCGCAGCGCATCATCAATGGTGAAGTGCCTGAGGGTCTGAAAGGACGTCGGGTACTGGCACTGGATATGGGTGCGCTGGTGGCCGGGGCGAAATATCGCGGTGAATTCGAAGAGCGTCTGAAAGGCGTACTGAGTGACCTGTCGAAACAGGAAGGCAACGTCATTCTGTTTATCGACGAGCTGCACACCATGGTGGGAGCCGGTAAAGCGGACGGTGCGATGGACGCCGGCAATATGCTTAAACCTGCGCTGGCGCGTGGTGAACTGCACTGTGTGGGTGCCACTACGCTTGATGAGTATCGCCAGTACATTGAAAAAGATGCCGCGCTGGAGCGTCGTTTCCAGAAAGTCTTTGTGGCTGAGCCAAGTGTGGAAGATACCATCGCCATTCTGCGTGGTCTGAAAGAGCGTTATGAACTGCATCACCATGTGCAGATCACTGACCCGGCGATTGTCGCGGCGGCGACCCTGTCTCATCGTTATATTGCTGACCGGCAGCTGCCGGATAAAGCGATTGACCTGATCGATGAGGCAGCTTCCAGCATTCGTATGCAGATGGACTCGAAGCCGGAGTCACTGGATCGCCTGGAGCGCCGTATCATTCAGCTGAAGCTGGAGCAGCAGGCGCTGAAGAAAGAGGCGGACGATGCCAGCATCAAGCGTCTTGAGATGCTGGAAACCGAGCTCAACCAGAAAGAGCGCGAATATGCCGAGCTGGAAGATGAGTGGAAGACAGAGAAAGCCTCGCTGTCCGGCACGCAGAACGTTAAAGCGGAACTTGAGCAGGCGCGTCTGAATTTAGAGCAGGCACGTCGCCAGGGTGACCTCGCTCAGATGTCAGAGCTGCAGTACGGTAAAATTCCGGCACTGGAAAAACAGTTAGCCGCAGCGACTCAGGCGGAAGGCAAGACCATGAAGTTACTGCGTAACCGGGTAACCGATGTGGAGATTGCCGATGTGCTGGCACGCTGGACCGGTATTCCGGTCGCACGAATGATGGAAGGTGAGCGCGATAAGTTACTGCGCATGGAGCAGGACTTACATGGCCGGGTCATCGGACAGGATGAAGCGGTTGAGGCGGTATCAAATGCTATTCGCCGTAGTCGCGCAGGCCTTTCTGATCCAAACCGGCCTATCGGTTCCTTCCTGTTCCTGGGGCCAACCGGGGTCGGTAAGACCGAACTGTGTAAAGCGCTGGCTAATTTCCTGTTCGACAGTGACGATGCGATGGTTCGTATCGACATGTCTGAATTTATGGAAAAACACTCAGTATCACGGCTGGTGGGTGCACCTCCGGGCTACGTCGGCTATGAAGAGGGCGGTTATCTGACCGAAGCTGTGCGCCGTCGGCCTTATTCGGTCATCCTGCTGGATGAAGTAGAGAAAGCGCATCCTGATGTCTTCAACATTCTGCTGCAGGTGCTGGATGATGGGCGTCTGACGGATGGGCAGGGCCGGACGGTCGATTTCCGTAACAGCGTGGTGATTATGACCTCCAACCTGGGATCAGATTTAATCCAGGAGCGGTTCGGCAATCTCAGTTACCCGGAAATGAAAGATATCGTGATGGGTGTGGTCGGACAGCATTTCCGTCCTGAGTTCGTCAACCGTATTGATGAGGTGGTGGTGTTCCATCCGCTGGCTGAGAAACATATTGCGTCCATTGCGCAGATTCAGCTGCAGCGGCTGTACAAACGTCTGGATGAACGGGGTTATCAGCTGCACATCTCTGATGATGCGATCAAACTGCTGGCGGAGAACGGGTATGATCCGGTCTACGGTGCACGTCCGCTGAAACGTGCGATACAGCAGCAGATCGAGAACCCGCTGGCTCAGCAGATCCTTGCCGGTTCGCTGGTGCCAGGCAAAACCATCGAAATGGATGTGGAGAACAACATCATTACTGCACATCAGTAAGGTGTGGAATGAAAAACGGGCCTCTGGCCCGTTTTTTTTTGCCCTTTTGAGGGGTTTTTGCTTATTTAATACTCCTTTTGAGTGCGAAATGAACGGTCAGTAAAAAAGTCTCAATTTGCACTTGCGCTATCTGAGCCGTTCCCTATAATGCGCCTCCACTGACACGGCAAACCGGA
>NZ_VLTF01000011.1:0-120394 GCF_007558755.1 Pantoea sp. paga | reverse complement strand
TGCACTTTGCCACGTTAAGCTGAAAACTTGACCTGTAAGCCTGCTCCGGTAGCCTCCATGTTTCTTCATTTCCTTTTTGAATTACCAGTAACCTGATAAATACCGGAAACTATAATAATCATTAGATCAAAATATAAAATAAAGACTAGCAGATACAAAGTTTTTGAAATTTATAGCTTAATAAGTTACCAACTTATTAAGCTAATATGATAATAAACCTGCTAACAGGACTAACGCATAGCATTTAGAATGAATGGATTTTATTCTATTTACATTTTTTAGTGCTTGATTGAAACTAATTTCGACATTTAATTAAATGTCTCCGATGGATTTCTATTAAGCATTAATTAATTTAAGGAAGATTAAAATGAAAGAACTGACTGTTGCTGAAACAGAATTAGTATCAGGTGCCGCCTCTACTGGGATCTTAGACAGCATCGGTGGTGCAGTTATCGGAATGTTTGCTGGCGGAATGGGCGTTGCATGGGCGGGCTGGAACATCTCTGCTAATACTAATGGCGTAACCAGTGGAATCCTGGCTCCAGCACAGGGTGTTTTAGGCGGCCTGTTTGGTGGCATTTGGGGCGTTGTTTTTGGTCTGGTAGTCGGTGCTGCGGAAGGTACTGCTGATTCCATGGCACGCGCAGATTCAGTCTGGACAAATATTTTGAACGCTGGCTGATAATGCTCTGATCGTCCGGGGTATCACCTGCCATTTTAAATATCAGGCGTGCTGCCCCTTTTTTCTCTATCCCTGTCTGAAGCTATTTTACTGGTAATCAGTCATCCGATGTTGCAATGGCTGAGAATGCTCAGCGACTCTTATTCCACGAATAACTGTAGCCATCGTCATCCAGAGATAAAAAAAGCTCTTTTTTTTGCAAAAATAAGGACGTCCCGTTAATTGTTACTATCGGGCTGGATCTTCTGCTACTGGACTTTACATTATGCTGGCTGACGACCATTTCCGTCCGGCATATTGCCGGCAGGATAGTCCCTAAGGTCATCAGGCGTATTCACATTCAGGAATAGCGATTCATCATCATCCAGCAGCACCGCATGTCCACCCTGATCGCGCAGGAACTGCATCAGGCGACGCTCACCAGCCTGCAGGTATTCACCGAGTGGCGTACGGAGATCGCGATGAATAAGCGCCAGAGTAGGATGATCCCGGGTTTGTGAGCGCACCCACACTGCGGGGGCATCGCCTCGTTGTTGCATCAGCCGCTCCACGAAGTTGAGCGGGATAGCGGGGGTGTCGCAGGCGCTGAATACCGCCCATTCCCCTTCAATCTCACGCAACCCACTGTAGATCCCGGCCAGCGGACCGGGATAATCATCAAAAACATCCTTAATAACCCGACATCCGCTTAACTGATAGCGATCAATATTACGATTCGCATTAATCATGACAATGTCGACTTGTGGCCTGAGCCGTTCAAGGACATGCTGATAAAGCGGCCTGCCATCCAGCTGTACTAACCCTTTGTCCTGACCACCCATACGGCGGCCCTGACCACCGGCCAGAATGATGCCGCTTAACATTGTCATGACTGTGCCCTCGCTGATGACGCACTGTGAAAGGAGGAATCTGAATGAAATGCCATCGTTTAAACGAGTTAATCGCGTTGCTGCAACCCGCCTGGCAAAAAGAGCCTGATCTTAATCTGGTCACATTTTTACAGAAACTGGCTCAGGAATCTGGTTTCCGTGGCCCATTAAGTGAATTAACCGATGATGTATTAATTTACCATCTCAGGATGCGTGACTCAGCCAGCGATGATGAGATCCCAGGCCTGAAAAAAGACTATGAAGTTGATTTCAAAACAGCACTGCTCCGCGCACGGGGTGTCATTAAACAGGACGAGTAGTGTTATCCTTGGCTGCTATTTGCAAGGGCAACTACAGGTAACATGATGAGCGACGCTGCTTTTAATTTCCAGACATTGAATCCCGACGTGTTGCTTGATGCGCTCTGGGAAACAGGAATTCGCGTCGAATCGGGTCTGACAGCCCTGAACAGCTATGAGAACAGGGTTTATCAATTCAGCGACGACGAAAAACGCCGCTATGTTGCGAAGTTTTATCGCCCACAGCGTTGGCGTGCCGAACAGATTGCTGAAGAACATCAGTACGCACTTGATCTGCTGGCTGACGAAGTGCCCATCGCGGCGCCGCTGCGGTTAAAGGGTGAGACATTGCACAGTCACGCTGGCTTCTTCTTTGCCGTATTCCCCAGCCTGGGCGGACGGCAATATGAGACAGATAACGAAGATCAGATGGAGTGGGTAGGCCGCTTCCTGGGCCGCATTCATCAGACCGGGCGTAAAGCGCTGTTCAGGCATCGGCCTGCCATCGGTCTGGATGAATATCTGCATGAACCCCGGCAGGTGCTGGAGCACTCTCTGTTAGTGCCTGCATCGCTTAAAGTTGCACTGCTACAGGCTATCGATAAGCTGGGAAACACGCTGCAACAACAGTGGCACACCACGTGGCAGCCGCTACGATTACATGGCGACTGCCATCCGGGTAATATCCTGTGGCGTGACGGACCGCTGTTTGTCGATCTGGATGATGCCCGTAATGGCCCTGCTGTGCAGGATCTCTGGATGCTGATCAGCGGCGATCGTCAGGAACAGCGAATTCAATGGGATATACTGCTGGAGGCGTACAGTGAGTTCAGTGATTTTGATATTAATGAATTGTCACTGATTGAACCTTTACGCGCCATGCGCATGGTTTATTATCTGGCCTGGGTTGTCCGACGCTGGCAGGATCCCGCTTTTCCGCGCGCTTTCCCCTGGATGACAGATGAAGATTTCTGGCGCAGGCAAATTTCACTCTTTACCGAGCAGGAGAAGCTGTTGCAGGAACCTCCTCTGCAGCTGACACCGCAATATTAATGACGTAGTCAGGAGAATTTTTCACGATGAAAAAAATTTGGTTTGCACTGATGGGTTTAGTGCTGGCATTCAGCGCATCTGCTGCCCAGTTCACTGAAGGTAAACAATATGTGAGTCTGCCTAAACCTGTGGCCGGCGAACCTCAGGTGATGGAGTTCTTCTCCTTCTTCTGCCCGCACTGCTATCAGTTTGAACGTATTTATCACGTCAATGACGCGGTGAAAAAGAATCTGCCTGCTGAAACTAAAATGGTGAAATACCACGTCGATTTTCTCGGTGGAGATCTGGGGCCGGTCGTGACCCAGGCCTGGGCTGTCGCGATGGCGCTGGGCGTTGAAGATAAAGTGACAGCACCGATCTTCGATGGCATTCAGAAAACGCAGACCATCACCGATCCTGCCAGTCTGAAAGAGACCTTTGTCAAAGCGGCCGGTATTTCCGCAGCTGACTATGATGCTGCCTGGAACAGCTTCGCCGTAAAAGCGCTGGTTGCGCAGCAGCAAAAAGCCGCTGCTGATGTTGATCTGCGTGGTGTGCCTGCTATTTTCGTGAACGGCAAATACATGGTTAACAACGGCGGTCTGGATACCAGCTCTATGGATAATTTCGTCGCGGACTATGCGAACGTGGTTAAATTCCTGGTAAGCCAGAAGTAATCAGCCTCACACCCCGTTAAACGCCAGCTCTGCTGGCGTTTTTTTTATGCCTTTGAACAACGGGCCAATTTTTGTCCATCTCCAGGGCATAAATTTAATATCCACACAAGGGATCGCGCTATTAAAAATAGCGATCGGGTCACGGAAATTAAATAAGCCAATGAAATTTATGATTTTTATTCAGGTGCCGATTATTTATTTTCCTGAAAAACAGCGCGTTATAATTTTTACGCACAAAGTTATCCACAGAACGATCGTTGCGATCCTGTCCCCAAAAGCGTGAAAAACACCAGACGTGGCACGCCTTAGTTCACCATTTCTGCCTGGTTGTGGCATCCTTATAGCCCAACTCATAGCAACGAAGACTACACAGACTTATGGCGCAAATAGCAGAAAATCCCCTGATTCTGGTCGATGGCTCATCCTATCTTTATCGCGCGTATCACGCGTTTCCGCCGCTGACCAACAGTGCAGGTGAACCCACTGGCGCCATGTACGGCGTGCTCAACATGCTGAAAAGCCTGCTGGCGCAATACAATCCGAGTCACGTTGCTGTGGTGTTCGATGCCAAAGGCAAAACCTTCAGAGACGAGCTGTTTGAGCATTACAAATCTCACCGTCCCCCCATGCCTGACGAGCTCCGTGCACAAATTGAGCCTCTGCATGAGATGGTGCGGGCGATGGGGCTGCCGTTGCTGGCTGTGAGCGGCGTCGAGGCTGATGATGTCATCGGTACGCTGGCGCTGGAAGCGGAAAAAAAGGGTCTCTCAGTGCTGATCAGCACCGGCGACAAAGATATGGCGCAGCTGGTCACGCCCGCCATCACGCTGATTAACACCATGAGCAACACCATTCTGGGACCAGAAGAGGTTGAGCAGAAATATGGTGTTCCACCCGCATTGATCATCGATTTCCTTGCCATGATGGGTGATAGCTCCGATAACATTCCTGGCGTGCCAGGCGTCGGTGAGAAAACGGCACAGGCGTTGCTGCAGGGGCTGGGCAGCATGCAGACGATCTATGACAATCTGGACAAAGTGGCCGATCTCGGATTTCGTGGTGCCAAAACCATGGCGACCAAACTTGAGCAGAATCGTGATGTGGCGTTTCTCTCTTATCAGCTGGCGACCATTAAGACAGACGTTGAGCTGGCGCTGCCCTGTGAAGAGCTCACAGTCACTGAACCCGATACAGAGGCATTGCAGACCCTGTTCAGTCGTTACGAGTTCAAACGCTGGCTGAGTGACCTGCAGGACGGTAAATGGCTGCAGGGCAAAAAGAGCACTACGCAGGCGCAAAAAGCGCTGGCTGATGAACCGGCCCCGGTGGCTGAAACCAGCAGCGTGTTACCGACCGAGGGTTATGTCACCATTCTGGATCAGGATCTCTTTGATAGCTGGCTGGAGAAGCTGAAAAACAGCGAAGTCTTTGCGTTTGATCTGGAGACCGACGCGCTGGATACCCTGAGCGCTAACATCGTCGGCATCAGCTTCGCGGTGGCGCCCGGTGAAGCCGCCTATCTGCCGGTTGCCCATGACTATCTTGATGCGCCTGATCAACTGGATCGCGCCACCGTTCTGGCACAGCTTAAGCCCCTGCTGGAAGATGAGAGCGCCTGGAAAGTTGGCCAGAACCTGAAATACGATCGCGGCGTACTGAAGAACTACGACATTGAGCTGGCCGGTATCAAATTCGACACCATGCTTGAGTCCTATATCCTCAACAGCGTGGTGGGCAAACATGACATGGATAGCCTGGCCGCTCGCTGGCTTAACCATAAAACCGTGACCTTCCAGGAGATCGCCGGTAAAGGTAAAAATCAGCTGACGTTCAATCAAATCGCGTTAGAGCAGGCATCCCATTACGCTGCCGAAGATGCAGATGTGACTTTGCAGCTGCATCTGAAGATGTGGCCAGAGCTGGAGAAAGAAGCGGGACCGAAAAAAGTCTTCGAACAGATTGAGATGCCGTTACTGACGGTGATTTCCCGCATAGAGCGCAACGGTGTGCTGATCGATCAGTCTATTCTGGCGCAGCACTCGAAAGAGCTGACGGCCCGACTGGCTGAGCTTGAGTTAAAAGCGCATGAGCTGGCGGGGGAACCCTTTAACCTCTCATCCACCAAGCAGCTTCAGGTGATCCTGTTTGAAAAACAGGGCATCAAACCCACGAAGAAAACACCAGGCGGCGCGCCGTCAACCAGCGAAGAGGTGTTAGCCGAGCTGGCACTTGATTATCCGTTGCCCAAAGTGATTCTGGAGCATCGCGGCTTATCCAAACTTAAGTCTACTTACACGGATAAATTACCGCTGATGATTAATCCGATCAGTGGCAGGGTACATACCTCTTATCATCAGGCCGTCACCGCAACCGGACGCTTATCCTCTGCCGATCCGAATCTGCAAAACATTCCGGTGCGTAATGATGAAGGACGCCGAATCCGTCAGGCATTTGTTGCGGCCAAAGGCCATCGCATTGTGGCGGCAGACTATTCACAAATCGAACTGCGTATCATGGCGCATCTCTCTCAGGACAAAGGATTGCTGGACGCTTTTGCCCAGGGCGAAGATATCCACCGCGCGACGGCATCCGAAGTGTTTGGCGTGGCGCTGGATAAGGTCAGCGGCGAACAGCGTCGCAGCGCCAAAGCGATCAACTTTGGTCTGATTTATGGCATGAGCGCCTTTGGTCTGTCGCGTCAGCTGAATATCGGTGCGGGTGAAGCGAAAAAGTATATGGATCTCTACTTTGAACGCTATCCGGGCGTCCTGCGCTATATGGAGAACACACGCCAGCTGGCGGCGAGTAAAGGCTATGTCGAAACGCTGGAAGGCCGTCGGCTGTGGCTGCCCGATATTAAATCCGGTAACGCCATTCGCCGGAAAGCCGCTGAACGTGCCGCGATCAATGCGCCGATGCAGGGAACGGCAGCGGATATCATTAAGCGGGCAATGATTGCCGTGGATAACTGGCTGGAACAGCAAAACGACAATGCCGTCAGAATGATCATGCAGGTTCACGATGAACTGGTGTTCGAAGTTAAAGCCGAGGCGGTTGAAGAGGCGAGCCAGAAAATCAGTGCGTTGATGGAAGGTAGCGTACAGCTCGACGTACCTTTACTGGTTGAGGTCGGTGTGGGTGACAACTGGGATGAAGCCCACTGATTCGATGCGTGTGGTCGGTTCTGAAGAACAGAATCGGCCCTGAATCAGGTATAAGAAAATCGTTTAGTTGACCGGTTTAGCGCGGTCAACGCTGGCACTGAGAGAAAGCGCTTTTCTAACTGCTTATCTGCTAAACACTTTTTTCGTCATTAAACTACATCACAACGCTATTTTTGTGACGTGCATGGTAAAAAAAGTCCTGTTTGATGTAAGTAAGCAACAAAAAAGCCTTTGTCACGCACAGAAAATCAGGTAAAGTTCGTCGCGTAGGGTACAGAGGTAAGATGTTCTATCTTTCAGACCTTTTACTTCACGTAATCGGATTTGGCTGAATTTAGCCGCCCCAGTCATTCTGTGACTGGGGCGTTTTTTATTGGGCTTTTTGTACCGTCAGCGTCACCGGCACAGGGTTTCCACTCACTCTTCCGCGTCCTGATCTTCAACCGCCGGTTCAAGCGTATTAAACCAGCTGTCCAGCTTCTGACGAACCTTATCCACGCCGATTTTCTTCAGTGATGAGAAGAGTTCTACCTGCACATCACCAACAAATTCGAGAGCGGCTTCACGCACGACATTGAGCTGCGCTTTACGGGCACCTGAGGCCAGTTTGTCTGCTTTAGTGAGAAGCAACAGCACCGGAATGCCACTTTCCACTGACCACTGAATCATCTGCCGGTCGAGATCTTTCAGCGGATGGCGGATATCCATCAGGATAACCAGTCCTTTCAGCGCCTGACGTTTTTGCAGGTATTCACCTAACGCGCGCTGCCACTTCAGCTTCATCTCTTCCGGGACTTCGGCATAACCGTAACCGGGAAGGTCGACCAGACGCTTACCTTCTTTCACTTCAAACAGGTTAATCAGCTGCGTACGTCCCGGCGTTTTACTGGTACGCGCCAGACCCTTCTGATTGGTTAACGTATTCAGCGCACTCGATTTTCCCGCGTTCGAGCGGCCAGCGAAAGCCACTTCAATTCCGGTATCGGCAGGCAGATGGCGGATATCCGGCGCGCTCATGACAAAGTGGGTAACGTGATAATTCAATTCAGACAAGGTGACACTCCAGAAAACGCATTAAGGCAATGCGGGCGATTATACGCGTTATGACGCGAAAGTGCTCAATCGCATCTCGGTAACAAACTTTGTAAGAGATTTGCCATTAATGGTGCGGGTTATTTCGCTTTTTACTTTAATTACTAAAAATAAAAAAATATGTAATTCAATGCCTTAATGTTAATCGTTCTTTTTTTGAACTAACTATTTTTGACACTGACTTGAGGCTTTTACCAGTTGGTCTACATTAGTGTGCAGTGCACGGCAGCACACATCAGGATGATGCGCTCAGGGATACCAGGAGGGTTATGAGCGATGGAATGGAAAAGGGTCAGGGATGCGGCCAGACAGGGATAAGGAATAGCTCAGGAGTTGAGCAGGCGCGGGATTAACCGGGATGTTACGAGCCGAAAAGGATTTAAAACATGATTCCTTCTTATGAAGGTATGAAATAAGGCGACAGCTTGAGCTGTCGCCTTTTTTCTTTGTCTACTTTCTGCTAGATTTCGCCGCAATTCTATACTGAATAAAAAAGCCGGGACCGAATACTATGAAGCAACCTGCACGAGCTGCTAACGGCAAACCTGCCGTCAAAGCCAAACGCAAATCGCGTGACGATATCAACCATGAAGCACGCGATCGCAAACGTGATAAAAAGCATCGCGGACATGCATCTGGCAGCCGTGCTAATCCGGCTGCGTCCGAAAACAATGGCGGACGTCAGGCGGACAGCGTGAAAGATCCGCGCATTGGGAGTAAAAAACCGGTGGCCCTGATCGCTGAAGGAAAAACCGCCGCCGTTAAACCAAAGAAAAGCGCAGAAAAACCGGCAGCAGAGAAGAAAGTGCGTCTGACACCAGAAGAAGAGCTGGCGAAGCTGGAAAATGACGAACGTCTGGATACGTTGCTGGATCGCCTGGAAAATGGTGAAACGCTGTCGGCTGAAGATCAGGGCTGGCTGGATGCCTCGCTGGATCGTATCGACGAACTGATGGAGCAGTTAGGCATTGTGATGGATGATGCCGAAGATGAGCAGGCTGAAGAAGATATGTACCGTCTGCTGAAAGGCAACTAAGCAAATTTGATCGGCATGCGTTATCCGCATGCCGCGCTTAACAGGTAAACGACAATGTTTTGGCCTGGATCAATTTTCGCGCTGCTGGCGACATGTTATCTGCTGTGGTTATTGTTTAAACTACGACGCCTGTCGCGTCTGAAGCAACGTTTACGTCGGGTCTCATCCCGCTCACCTTTTGTCTCCTCTTCTTCGCGACCTTCTCTCAGACGACGTTCCCGGAAGGAGTGAGCATGCCATCGCAGCAGATTGAGTGGGATCAGGCGTTAATTGAAAAGTACAATTATGCCGGCCCGCGTTACACCTCCTATCCCACTGCGCTGGAGTTCAGCGAGCAGTACGCCGAAAACGACTTCCAGCGTGCCGTGGCGCGTTACCCTGATCGTCCGCTGTCGCTCTATGTCCATATTCCCTTCTGCCATCGTCTCTGTTACTTCTGCGGCTGCAATAAGATAGTGACGCGTCAGCGCCACAAAGCGGACCGCTATCTGGATGTGCTTGAGCAGGAGATTATTCAGCGTGCGCCGCTGTTTCGTCAGCGTCAGGTCACGCAGCTTCACTGGGGCGGCGGCACGCCAACTTTCCTCGACAATGCGCAGATTTCCCGGCTGGTGGGCTTACTGAAGCAGCATTTCAGCGTGGCCGATGATGCCGAAATGTCGATCGAAGTGGATCCCCGGGAAATTGAGCTGGATGTGATTGATCACCTGCGATCGCTGGGATTTAATCGTCTGAGCATGGGGGTGCAGGACTTCAACAAATCGGTGCAGGAGCGGGTTAACCGGGTACAGGATGAAGAGGTGATTTTCGGTCTGATGGCGCGTGCCCGTGAACAGGGGTTCAGCTCGACCAGCATTGACCTGATCTATGGTTTACCCCTGCAGACGCCCGCCAGCTTCGCCTGGACGCTGGAGCGTGTACTGGCGCTGAGCCCGGATCGTCTTAGCGTCTTTAACTATGCGCATCTGCCGGCGATGTTCGCGGCACAGCGTAAAATCAAAGAGGATGAACTGCCATCGGCTCAGCAAAAGCTGGATATTTTACAGCAGACCATCGCAACCCTGACTCAGCAGGGCTACCAGTTCATTGGAATGGATCACTTTGCGAAGCCGCAGGATGAACTGGCCATCGCGCAGCGCAAAGGGCAGCTGCATCGCAATTTCCAGGGATATACGACGCAGGGCGACAGCGATTTGCTGGGGCTTGGCGTCTCTGCCATCAGCATGATTGGCGACAGTTATGCGCAGAACCAGAAAGACCTTAATACCTGGTACAATTGTGTGGAACAGCAGGGAAATGGCCTGTGGCGTGGCATCGCCTTAATCGACGATGATTGCCTGCGTCGTGAAGTGATAAAAACGCTGATTTGTAACTTCTCGCTGAATTTTGCCGCGACAGAAGCACAGTGGGGCATTCGCTTTGGCGACTATTTTGCTGAGGATCTGGCGCTGCTGAAACCGTTGATAGCTGATGGGCTGGTGGAACAAACCGCTACGGGGCTGGAGGTGACGGGGATTGGCCGGTTACTGATCCGCAATATCTGCATGTGCTTTGATCGCTATCTGCGTCAGAAAGCGCGTCAGCAGCAGTTCTCCCGCGTTATCTGAAGAAACGGGCTGGCAGACTGCACCAGCCCGTACTGAACCGCTTATTCCATGCCCAGCTCTTTGAGCTTGCGCGTCAGCGTGTTTCGTCCCCAGCCCAGCAAACGTGCCGCTTCCTGTTTGTGGCCCTGCGTATGACGCAGCGCAGTGGTGAGCAGCGTTCGCTCCATCTCCGGCTGTGCTTCTGACAGCAGATTCTGATGACCGGAACGCAGAGCGCGATCGGCCCACTGTGCCAGCAGCGTTGCCCAGCTGTCAGGCAGCGACTGCACCGGATTCTCCGGCGTACTGGATTCAAACAGTTCTCCGGGCAGGTCCTGAATCAGGACTTCCTGACCCGCAGCCATCACGGTCAGCCAGCGACAGGTGTTCTCCAGCTGACGCACGTTTCCTGACCAGTGCAGTCGGGTTAACGCTGTCTCGGTTTCCGGATGCAGAATCTTCGCTTCCACACCCAGCTCACGCGCCGCCACCTGCAGGAAATAACGCGCCAGACGCGGGATATCCTCACGACGCTCACGCAGCGGCGGCAGATGCACACGAATCACATTCAGGCGGTGAAACAGATCCTCACGGAACTTGCCTTCCTGTACACGTAATTCCAGATTCTGGTGGGTCGCCGCGATAATACGCACATCCACTTTGACCGGCGCATAGCCACCAACGCGATAGAACTGGCCATCGGCCAGCACGCGCAGCAGACGGGTCTGCACATCCAGCGGCATATCACCGATCTCATCCAGAAACAGCGTGCCGCCATCCGCCTGCTCAAAACGGCCCTGACGGATCTGGTTCGCCCCGGTAAAGGCGCCTTTTTCGTGACCAAACAGTTCTGATTCAATTAAATCTTTGGGGATCGCCGCCATGTTGAGCGCGATAAAGGGCGCTTTGGTGCGCGGGCTGTGGCGATGCAGCGCATGGGCCACCAGCTCTTTACCGGTACCGGACTCGCCGTTGATCAGCACACTGATCGACGAGCGCGATAATCGTCCGATGATGCGGAACACATCCTGCATCGCGGGCGCTTCACCGATGATATCGGTGGTGGGTCCGCTGACCGGCTGATTACGTGGCTGCTGCTGCTCCTGATAGTGGCTGATAGCACGCTCGACCAGCGCAACCGCTTCATCAATATCGAACGGCTTAGGCAGGTAATCAAAGGCACCCTGCTGATAGGCACTGACGGCAGCGTCCAGATCAGAATGCGCCGTCATTATGATGACCGGAAGCATCGGATGACGCTGCTTAATCTGTTTCAGCAGCGCCAGGCCATCCATACCGGGCATGCGAATGTCTGACAGTAAAACGTCCGGGGTCTTGGTTGAGAGGGCATCCAGCACCTCGCTTGCGCTGTCAAAAGTCGCACAGCTCAAACCGGCTCCAGTGAGCGCGCGTTCAAGCACCCAGCGGATGGAGCTATCGTCATCGACGATCCAGACTATCCCTCGTTGCATAGAAACCTCACTGGCGAATAGGCAGGTAAACCGAGAATTCGGTGTGTCCCGGCCAACTGTTAAATTCTATTTTTCCTGAATGTTGATCAATCAGGCTACGGGCGATGGAGAGGCCTAAACCGGTACCGCCTTCGCGTCCGCTGACCATCGGATAAAACAGCGTATCCTGCAGCTGGGCCGGAATGCCGGGGCCATCATCTTCAATATCAATACGTGCCACCAGGCGATAACGCGTGCCGTGCAGCGTCAGCTGGAAAGCCGTGCGGGTGCGGATAATAATGGTGCCGCCATCGTCGCCCAGCGCCTGAAGCGCATTGCGCACCACGTTAAGCAGCACCTGTTCAATCTGATCGGGATCGTGCGGCAGTTCCGGCAGGCTGGGATCATAATCCCGTACCAGCGAGACATTCTCCGGCAGCTCCATCGACACCAGATTGACCACCCGTTCGGCCACCTGATGAATGCTCTGCGTGATGTGCATGCCCGGCTGCTGCGGCCCCAGCAGACGATCAACCAGATTCCGCAACCGATCGGCCTGTTCAATAATGACTTTGGTATATTCATTCAGCGAGGGATCGGGCAGGGCGCGGGATAAAAGCTGTGCCGCGCCGCGTAATCCTCCCAGCGGATTTTTAATCTCATGGGCCAGGCCGCGAACAAGATCGCGAGCGGCCACCTGCTGGGCATGCTGTAACTGCTCCTGACTGAGACGACGCTGATTATCCATCGGCGCCATTTCCATCAGGATTAAGCCATCGGGTAACCGCTGGGCAGTCAGCGACATAATGTGTGCGCGACCATCTACCACCAGCGTGACCTCACTGTCAGTAAATCCCTGGCCAGCCTCAAGACTCTCGCGCATCACCTCGATATTCAGCGAAAAGTAGCCGGTTAATTCCGGTAACGGCGTGCCGAACAATTTGCGTGAGCTTTGCGCCAGTAATTGCTGCGCCGCCGGGTTGGCGTAATGAATAACCAGATCGTTATCCACCAACAAAATACTGTTGATTAACGCGTTGAGAATCTGCCCTGCATCGGGCAGAGAGCCAGTTGCCATACAACGTTCCTCTGCACTAAAGAGGTGCATTTTAGTCTTTAAGCCGAAAAGAGGGCGAATGAACGGTGAATTCGCGGAGAAAAAAGCCCATCCGAAGATGGGCTAAAAGTTTCCACGGCAACAAAAAACGTCTGACCAGTTAAACGCTGTAGTAGAGCTCGAACTCAACCGGGTGTGGCGTCATGCGAACGCGATCCATCTCTGCTTTACGCAGTTCGATGTAAGCATCGATCGATTCGTCAGTGAATACACCGCCGCGGGTCAGGAACTCGCGGTCTTCGTTCAGTGCATTCAGCGCTTCTTCCAGAGAGCCTGCAACTTTTGGAATCTCAGCTTCTTCTTCCGGTGGCAGGTCATACAGGTTTTTGTCCATCGCATCGCCAGGATGGATTTTGTTGATGATGCCATCCAGGCCAGCCATCAGCAGTGCGGTGAACGCCAGGTATGGGTTAGCCGCTGGATCCGGGAAGCGCGCTTCGATACGACGCGCTTTCGGGCTGGCAACAACCGGAATACGGATTGAGGCTGAACGGTTACGGGCAGAGTAAGCCAGCATAACCGGTGCTTCGTAACCCGGGACCAGACGCTTGTAAGAGTTGGTGGTCGGGTTCGCCAGGGCGTTGATCGCTTTAGCGTGCTTGATGATACCGCCGATGTAGAACAGCGCCATTTCAGACAGGCCGCCGTACTTATCGCCGGCAAACAGGTTCTGGCCACCTTTGGAGAGTGACATATGGCAGTGCATGCCTGAACCGTTGTCGCCAAACATAGGCTTCGGCATAAAGGTCGCGGTTTTGCCGTAAGCGTGCGCAACGTTGTGAACCACATATTTGTAGATCTGAATTTCGTCCGCTTTTTTGGTCATGGTATTGAAGCGGGTTGCCACTTCGTTCTGACCCGCGGTCGCCACTTCGTGGTGATGCGCTTCAACGACCAGGCCCATCTGCTCCATGGTCAGACACATGGCAGAACGGATGTCCTGTGATGAGTCAACCGGTGGAACCGGGAAGTAGCCGCCTTTCAGACCTGGACGGTGACCTTTGTTACCGCCTTCGTACTCTTTACCGGTGTTCCATGCCGCTTCGATATCGTCGATAGCAACGTGTGAACCGGACGTCGATGAGCCGAAACGGATGTCATCGAACAGGAAGAATTCTGGTTCTGGTCCAAACAGCACGGTATCAGCGATACCGGAAGAGCGCAGGAAATCTTCAGCGCGCTTAGCGATAGAGCGTGGATCGCGGTCGTAGCCCTGCATGGTGCCTGGCTCGAGGATGTCACAACGGATGATCAGCGTAGAATCTTCGAAGAAAGGATCCATGACCGCCGTGGTGGCGTCAGGCATCAGCACCATGTCTGATTCGTTAATGCCTTTCCAGCCGCCAATAGACGAACCATCGAACATTTTGCCTTCTTCGAAGAAGTCAGCGTTAACCTGGTGAGCAGGGATCGTAACGTGCTGTTCTTTACCTTTGGTATCGGTAAAACGCAGGTCAACAAACTTAACTTCATGCTCGTTCATCATCGAGAGAACGTGTTCAGCGGACATACTCAACTCTCCTGGAAATGGTCTTTCATTATCTACATGGCGAGGAAACGTCGTTTCCGGAATACGTTGCGGGAAAACAACTCCCTGACCTACCTCTTCCGGCACGCTCTTCAACCGACATCTGTCTGGCGTTTACGCTTGATTTAGATAAAGCGAATTCTGTGCCAACTTTTTTGATGTTGCTTAAATCGCCTTGTGGTGCACCTTTTTGTCATAAAGCGGCTGCACCATGATCGTTTTATTGCACCACTGTGGTGCTAAACGGCCATCTGGTGGCACTGTTTTGGTGCATCAGACCAACTTAGTGCATTTTCTGCACCGGTAACAGGGCAAATTGGCCTCCATGCAATAAACTTTCAGTGAAAAGTGTGATCGTGTTCAGTCTTCCGCTTAATCAGTGTACAATAACGCGCTATTTCTAATGCCTGAGGCAAAGCTGTGATCGAAAATTTGCGTAACATCGCCATCATCGCGCACGTTGACCATGGAAAGACCACCCTGGTTGACAAACTGCTGCAACAATCCGGTACTTTTGATGCCCGTACCGAAGCAACAGAGCGCGTGATGGACTCCAATGATTTGGAGAAAGAGCGTGGGATTACCATCCTCGCAAAAAACACCGCCATTAAGTGGAATGACTACCGTATCAACATCGTTGATACCCCGGGACACGCCGACTTCGGTGGTGAAGTTGAGCGCGTCATGTCCATGGTGGACTCGGTGCTGCTGGTTGTAGATGCGATGGATGGCCCTATGCCGCAAACCCGCTTCGTGACCAAAAAAGCGTTCGCGCATGGTCTGAAGCCGATTGTGGTTATCAACAAAGTAGACCGCCCTGGTGCGCGTCCGGATTGGGTTGTTGATCAGGTATTTGACCTGTTCGTTAACCTGGATGCTACTGATGAGCAGCTCGACTTCCCTATCATTTTCGCCTCTGCGCTGAATGGTATTGCAGGTCTTGAGCACACCGACATGGCTGACGATATGACCCCGCTGTATCAGGCGATCGTCGACCACGTTGCACCTCCGCAGGTTGAGGCTGACGCCCCACTGCAGATGCAAATCTCTCAGCTGGACTACAACAACTACCTCGGCGTGATCGGCATCGGCCGTATCAAGCGCGGTAAAGTTAAGCCTAACCAGCAAGTCACTATCATCGATAGCGAAGGCAAAACCCGTAACGGTAAAGTCGGTAAAGTCCTGACTCACCTGGGTCTTGAGCGTATCGACAGCGACCTGGCAGAAGCGGGCGATATCATTGCTATCACCGGTCTGGGCGAGCTGAACATCTCTGACACCATCTGTGATCCACAGAATGTGCAGGCGCTGCCAGCACTGAGCGTCGATGAGCCAACAGTTACCATGTTCTTTAACGTCAACACCTCACCGTTCTGCGGTAAAGAAGGTAAGTACGTGACTTCACGTCAGATCCTTGAGCGTCTGAACAAAGAACTGGTTCACAACGTGGCATTGCGCGTTGAAGAAACCGAAGATGCTGACGCGTTCCGCGTATCAGGTCGTGGTGAGCTTCACCTGTCAGTTCTGATCGAAAACATGCGTCGTGAAGGTTTCGAACTGGCGGTATCCCGTCCGAAAGTTATCTTCCGCGAAATCGATGGCCGTAAACAGGAGCCATTCGAGAACGTTACGCTGGATATCGAAGAGAACAACCAGGGTTCAGTCATGCAAGCCATGGGTGAGCGTAAGGGCGATCTGAAAAACATGGATCCGGATGGCAAAGGTCGCGTACGTCTCGACTACGTGATCCCAAGCCGTGGCCTGATCGGCTTCCGTAACGAATTCATGACCATGACTTCCGGTACCGGTCTGCTCTACTCTACCTTCAGCCACTACGATGACATTCGTGCGGGCGAAGTGGGCCAGCGTCAGAACGGCGTACTGATCTCCAACGGTCAGGGTAAAGCAGTTGCGTTTGCACTGTTCAGCCTGCAGGACCGCGGTAAGCTGTTCCTGGGTCACGGTGCAGAAGTCTATGAAGGCCAGATCATCGGTATTCACAGCCGTTCTAACGACCTGACAGTTAACTGCCTGACCGGTAAGAAACTGACCAACATGCGTGCTTCAGGTACTGATGAAGCCACGACGCTGGTTCCGCCAATCAAGATGACCCTTGAGCAGGCGATCGAGTTCATCGATGATGACGAACTGGTAGAAGTTACACCACAGTCAGTGCGTATCCGTAAACGTCACCTGA
Source organism: Pantoea sp. paga (assembly GCF_007558755.1). NCBI lineage: Bacteria > Pseudomonadati > Pseudomonadota > Gammaproteobacteria > Enterobacterales > Erwiniaceae > Pantoea > Pantoea sp. paga. The sequence goes on along the minus strand of NZ_VLTF01000011.1, from coordinate 103,664 downwards.
CTGAAAACGACCGTAAACGTGCATCACGTGGTCCTAAAGACGCATAATTGCGCCTTTAGCTGATAAAGAGCCCCGCCTGCGGGGCTTTTTTTTTGCCTGAAATTCCTGCCTCTTCAGCCGGGCCAGCGATTATTTGTGGGATATGTCGCGCTTTTTAGCTGCCCGCTGCCGTTTACGCTTTTCTCTCCGCGAGTGCCTGTTCAGCCTGCCCTTTTGCCGCTAGAGTGAATACTCCAGGGAACAGAAGGAGACACACCATGCTGTATATCTTTGATTTGGGCAATGTGATTATCGATATCGACTTTAACCGCGTGCTGGGTGTCTGGAGTGACCTTAGTCGTGTGCCGCTGGCCTCGCTGCAAAGCCATTTCCAGATGGATGAGGCGTTTGAACAACACGAACGTGGCGAGATCAGCGATGAAGATTTCGCGCTGGCGCTGTGTGAAAAGCTGGAAATCGCGCTGAGCTATGAACAGTTTGCCGCTGGCTGGCAGGCGGTATTCGTTGACGTGCGTCCGGAAATCCTGGCGCTGATGAACCGGCTGCGGCTGGAAGGTCATCGGGTGGTGATTCTCTCTAACACCAACAAACTGCATTGCGAATTCTGGCCAACGCAGTATCCGGACGTGCAGCAGGCAGCCGACAAGCTCTATCTCTCCCAGCAGCTGGGCATGCGTAAACCGGAAGCCCGCATTTACCAGCATGTGCTGGACGCAGAAGGTGTGGCAGCCGATCAGGCGGTATTTTTTGACGATAATCCACAGAACATTGAGGCGGCCCGCGCCCTGGGTATTGAAAGTGTACTGGTTACTGACAGTAAAACGGTACCCAACTGGTTTGCAGGTCAACAGTAATTCATGATGTCACGTAAATTTCGTCCCGGGCTGCATGCGTTCTGGTTGTGGCTTAAGCTGTTGTGGAAACGCATTGATGAGGATGGCATGACGACCCAGGCCGGTAATCTGGCTTATGTCTCATTGCTGGCGCTGGTGCCGCTGATTGCGGTGGTGTTTGCCCTGTTTGCGGCGTTTCCGGTCTTTTCAGATATCAGCGTGCAGTTGAAGCACTTTGTCTTTACCAATCTGATGCCGGCTGCAGGTAACACGCTGCAACGCTATCTTGAGCAGTTTGTAGCTAACGTAAACCGGATGACGGCGGTCGGAGCGGTCGGCCTGATTGTTACCGCCTTACTGCTGATGCATTCCGTCGATACCGCGTTAAACACCATCTGGCGCAGCAACAAGAAGCGGCCGATGGTCTATTCCTTTGCGGTCTACTGGATGATCCTGACACTTGGCCCGTTACTGGCCGGAGCCAGTCTGGCAATCAGCTCTTATCTGCTGTCGCTGCGCTGGATTAACGCGACAGGCGTCACCAGCCTGGTCGATCAGATGCTGCGAATTTTCCCGCTCCTGCTGTCGTGGCTCGCCTTCTGGTTGCTCTACAGCATCGTTCCTACCCAGCGAGTGCCGCCGCGCGATGCGCTGATTGGCGCGCTGGTTGCCGGTGCGCTGTTTGAGCTGGGCAAAAAGGGCTTTGCGCTCTATGTTACTATGTTCCCCTCTTATCAGCTGATCTACGGCGTACTGGCCGTGATCCCCATTCTGTTTCTCTGGGTCTACTGGACCTGGTGTATTGTGTTGTTAGGCGCTGAAATAACCGTTGCGTTAGCCGACTATCGGCAGTTAAAGCAGCAACACAAAGAGGAGCAACGCGAGGAAACATGATTGCATTGATTCAACGCGTACAGCGCGCCAGCGTCAGCGTCAATCAGGAAGTGGTCGGTGAAATCGATGCCGGTTTACTGGTTTTGCTGGGCGTGGAAAAGGGCGATGACAACGCGCGTGCGGAACGTCTCGCAGAACGCGTATTGGGCTATCGCATCTTTAGTGATGAGCAGGGCAAAATGAACCTGAGTGTTCGCCAGGCGGGTGGAAGCGTGCTGGTGGTGTCACAGTTTACGCTGGCCGCAGATACCCAAAAAGGGATGCGTCCTTCCTTTTCGGGTGGCGCCGAGCCCGCTGAAGCCGAGCGGCTGTATGAATATTTCAGCGACTGCTGTCGCAAGCAGGGCATCACCACGGCTAATGGCCGTTTTGCTGCGGATATGCAGGTCTCGCTGGTGAATGATGGTCCTGTGACGTTCTGGTTACAGGTTTGAGAACGTCAGCTGAGCGGCAGGGAACAGGCCACACATCCGAGCGGGAGAAACATTACATGTATCACCTTCGCGTGCCACAGACGGCGGAAGAGCTGGATATCTATTATCAGTTCCGCTGGGAGATGTTGCGTAAACCTCTGCGTCAGCCGCAGGGGTCGGAACGTGACGCCTGGGATGCGCTGGCGCATCATCAGATGGTGGTTGATGAGCAGGGAAATCCGGTCGCCATCGGCCGTCTCTATATTAATGCCGACAATGAGGCCGCTATCCGCTTCATGGCCGTTCATCCTTCGGTTCAGGGCAAGGGACTGGGTACTCTGGTGGCGATGACGCTGGAATCCGTGGCGCGTCAGGAAGGGGCTAAGCGGGTAACCTGCAGCGCCCGCGAAGATGCTGTCGCTTTCTTCGCTAAACTCGGCTACATCAATCAGGGCGAGATTACCGCGCCGCAGACGACGCCGGTTCGTCACTTTTTGATGATCAAACCGGTCGTCACGCTTGACGATATCCTACATCGCGCCGACTGGTGCGGTCAGCTGCAACAGGCCTGGTATGATCATATCCCGCTCAGCGAGAAGATGGGCGTTCGTATTCTGCAGTTTACCGGGCAAAAATTTATCACCACCATGCCTGAAGCGGGCAACCAGAATCCACACCAGACGCTGTTCGCTGGCAGCCTGTTTTCGCTGGCAACGCTGACCGGCTGGGGATTAATCTGGTTGCTGCTGCGCGAGCGTCATCTGGGTGGCACCATTATTCTGGCGGATGCGCACATTCGCTACAGCCACCCCATCAGCGGACGGCCTGGCGCGATTGCCGACCTGGGCTCATTAAGCGGCGATCTCGACCGCCTGGCGCGCGGGCGTAAAGCGCGTGTGCAGCTTGAGGTCGAGCTTTTTGGCAATGATGAGTGTGGCGCTGTGTTTGAAGGGGTCTATATCGTCCTGCCCGCCGATCCGGATGGGCCGCTGGAAGAGGGGGGTTCCGGCGCGCGTATCAACTAATCATAAGGGCCGCATCTGCGGCCCTTAATGTTATCAATGTACCTCGCCTGCCTGCATGGTCTGCTGCAGTTGCTGACTGTCGGTTGTCACCGACAAACTGCCATTAACCGTCGGGCGCAGCGGCTGATTGGCGGTTAATGCACCGCTCAGCTGCAGTTGCATATTGCTGTCACCGGTTAACGGCAGTGCGGGCCATCCCCAGTTCTGCAACACATTCACCGGCACAGCACGACCTGTCAGTTGCAGCGTCAGCGGACGGGCTGGCTGCTGGCCTACGGTGGCCGTTCCTTCGAGCAGACCCTTATTACTGAACGCACTCAGCTCCGTAACCTGAATCTGCTGCTGGTCAGCGCTCAGCGCAATCGACGGATGACGCAGGTCGGTGCGATTAAAGGTTGATTCTGCCGCGTTCAGGCTGAGCTTACCCGACCAGATCCCCCACTGCTGCTGCTGCGCCAGCAGCAGGTTTTCACCGGATCCATCCAGTGAGGTCAGCTGGAAGGGAAAAGCCGGATTGATATCGATAATCAGGGTGCGATTAGAGGTGAAGCGCGTCACCGCTACGCTATCCAGCCACGCGGGCAGTGTCGCCTGCCAGCGGTCGCGCCAGTCCTGCGGCAGGGTATATTCCAGTCCGGCCACCGCCAGGTTTTTCAGTGTCAGGCGTTTATCGCTACGCGACCAGTCACCGTCAGCCCGAATCACCCCATTCGCCCAGCGTGAACTGAACTGCGTCAGCGCCACGCCCTGCGGTGAGAAGTCCAGGTTAACGATGGGGTCATTTAGTTCGAATCCACCGTTGATAAAATTGCTGGCATTCAGCGCCAGCGAACCATCGTTACTCTGCCAGTCATCACCCTGCCAGTTAACGTTTCTCAGCGTCAAATCCAGATCCGTTACCGCCCAGTCAGGCCCCTGCAGGCGGGCATCGGTCATGTCGAGTCGCGTAATGGCAATAGAGGGGACAACCTGCAGGCTATGCAGAAAATCTTTCAGGCTGCTGGTGGTCTGCAGACGGATGTCGTTCAGTCGCAGCTGATTAATTTTCCAGTTGCCCTTGGCATCGCGCTCACCGTTGCCGGTCATAGAGCCACGCGCCAGGTCGGCACCAATATTGTCAAAGCGCATCCGACCCTGGGAAACACTGCCCTGGATCAGTACGTTTTCACCCGGCACATTATTCAGCGTCATGCTGCCTGCACTCATCTGGAAGCGGGCATCGCGACCCAGCATATCAAGGGCAGTGGGTTTCCACGGCAGGATGCCGCCATTCACCTGCTGAGCAAACAGCGGTAACGCGCTGTTGGGGCTGTCGATACGCATATTGTTGAGTTGCAGGCGATCGGCCTGAATCGGTAGCGCGCTGCCTGCTGCCAGATTGGCCAGATTCACTTCTCCATCGCGCAGCTCAAGGCTGCTGAAATGTAGCGGATCGCTGAACTGAATCAGTGCCAGACCGAGATCGACCCGTTTCGCCACCAGAACTGCAGGCTGTCCATCGTGACCAAAGCTGAAGTCATCCAGAATGATGTGAGAGGGAGAGGAGAAATTGTGTTCAATTTTACTCAGGGAGAGATGCCATTCGGTTTTGTCACTCACCCAACGGCTAAACCAGCCTGCACCCCACTGTGTCTGCAACAGAACATAGATCACGACCAGGGTGAAAAGCAGCAGCAAAAGTAAGGTGAGGAAAAACTTTCCAATAAATTTCATAGCATCCTTCCCGAGTTAAATCCGGTGAGAGGTTGTTATGCCTGAATTACCGTTACAGCTCAACAGCCTGGATGTAAATCCGAATAATTAGCAGGCAGGCCGAAGCCTGCCTCTGGCCTTACTTCTCTGGCGGAAAAATCAGGTTGAGTACGATAGCGGTAATGCCGCCCGCCGCAATACCGGAAGAGAGCAGGGTTTTCAGCCAGTCAGGCGCAAACTGCAGGATCAGCGGCTGCTGGGAAACGCCCAGGCCCACCGCCAGCGACAGCGCAATAATCATGATGGCACGGCGGTTAAGCGGCTCGCGTGACACAATGCGAACACCCGAGGCGGCGATGGTGCCGAACATCACAATGGTGGCGCCGCCGAGTACCGGTTCAGGGATCATCTGCACCAGTCCGCTGACCGCCGGGAACAGCCCCAGCACAATCAGCATCAGCGCGACAACAAAGCCCACGTAGCGGCTGGCAACACCGGTCAACTGGATCACGCCATTGTTCTGACCGAAGCAGGAGTTCGGGAAGGTATTAAATAGCGCGGAGACAAAGGAGTTGAGGCCATTCGCCAGCACGCCGCCTTTCAGGCGTTTCATATAGAGGGGGCCGCTGACCGGCTGCTCTGACACATCCGAGGTGGCGGTGATATCGCCGATAGTCTCCAGAGAGGTCACCATAAACACCAGCATCAGCGGGATGAGCAGATTCCAGTCGAAGCCCAGCCCGTAATAGAGCGGGGTCGGCACCACGATCAGCGGCTGATCGGTGGGGATGCCGGCGGCAGGCAGCATGCCCATCGCCCAGGCCAGCAGATAGCCCACGGCCATGGCAATGACCAGGGAGGCAACGCGCAGGTAGGGATTCTTCTGCCGGTTAAGTAGCACGATCACCAGCAGCACAGCCCCTGCCAGCATCAGATTTTTCGGCGCACCAAAAGTATGATCGTTAATTGCGCTGAAACCGCCGCCAATGGAGGTCAGCCCCACCTGAATCAGCGACAGGCCGATAATCATCACCACGATACCGGAAACCAGCGGCGTAATGATCCGGCGCGCCAGGTGCAATACGCGTGACAGCACCATTTCGGTACAGGAGGCGACCATCAGCGTGCCAAACAGCGCCGCCATCATGGTGGGCACGTCAGCGCCGCCATTTTTTAGCGCCATGCCGCCCATAATCAAGGGCGTAACGAAGTTGAAGCTGGTGCCCTGAATCGACAGCAGGCCCGAACCCACCGGTCCCCATGTTTTGATTTGCAGCAGTGATGCCACACCCGATGCAAACAGCGACATGCTGATCACGTGCCGGGTATCCTCTGCGGGCAGCCCTAACGCCTGACAAATCAGAATCGCGGGGGTAATGACCGCGACAAACATCGCCAGCAGATGCTGACCGGCGGCAAACAGCGTTTGCGGCAGGGGAGGACGATCTTCAAGACGATAAATCAGTTCGCTTTGCGTGGCGGAAGGCTGTTCTGGCTGCGGATTAGTGGACATCTTCTGTTCTTCCCAAAAAATAATGTGGCGATTGTAATCATCCGCAGGCTAAAAGCAATCGTTTGCCCGGCGAGGATAAAAAAGCCGAATCAGATGGGGATCATTCAGACGTTGGTATAACGGGTATTCTCTGGCAGCCAGCGTTCAATCAATGCGCTGGCCTGCTCGGGATAATGCTGGTGGATGTGGCGCGCCACACGCTGAACTTCGGGCACCATCGCCGCATCGCGCAGCAGGTCGGCCACTTTAAATTCGGCATTGCCGGTCTGACGGGTGCCCAGTAGTTCACCCGGCCCGCGAATCTCCAGATCGAACTGGGCAATGACGAAGCCGTCATTGCTGTCGCGCAGTACCTGTAAACGCTTCTGCGCCGTCTTGCTCAGCGGCGCTTTGTAGAGCAGTACACAGTGTGATGCCACGGCACCACGACCCACACGGCCCCGCAGCTGATGCAGCTGCGCCAGCCCTAACCGCTCCGGGTTTTCGATGATCATCAGGCTGGCATTCGGCACGTCCACGCCGACCTCAATTACGGTCGTCGCCACCAGCAGCTGCAGTTCATTCGCTTTAAACGCCTGCATTACCGCCTGTTTTTCCGCTGGCTTCATCCGGCCATGCACCAGCCCGATGTTTAAGTCCGGCAGCGCAGTTTTCAGGGATTCCCAGCTGGCTTCTGCCGCCTGTGCTTCCAGCAATTCTGACTCTTCAATCAGGGTACAGACCCAGTAGGCCTGTCGCCCTTCACGGCAGGCATGCTCAACCCGCGCCACAATCTCATCACGTCGGGTATCGGGAATAGCCACCGTGGTCACCGGTGTACGTCCCGGCGGCAGCTCATCAATGGTTGAGGTATCGAGATCGGCATAAGCAGTCATCGCCAGGGTGCGTGGAATTGGTGTGGCGGTCATGATCAGCTGATGCGGATGGAAGCCCTGCTCCTCACCTTTCTCCCACAGCGCCAGTCGCTGGTGGACGCCGAATCGATGCTGCTCATCAATAATGACCAGTGCCAGACCGTTGAACTGCACCTGCTCCTGAAACAGGGCATGTGTGCCCACCACCATCGCCACCTGACCGCTGGCTATCGCTTCCTGCTGAGCCTGGCGGGCTTTGCCTTTCTGTTTTCCGGCCAGCCAGCCCACTTCAATGCCCAGCGGCGCAAACCACTGGCGGAAGTTACTGGCGTGCTGTTCAGCCAGCAGTTCGGTCGGCGCCATCAGGGCTACCTGCTTACCATGTGCGATAACGTTCAGCGCCGAAAGCGCGGCGACCAGTGTCTTACCCGAGCCGACGTCACCCTGCACCAGCCGCATCATCGGAAAGTCATTTGCCAGATCTTTCTCTATCTCCGCCACCACGCGTTTCTGCGCATTGGTCGGTGAAAAGGGCAGCGCAGCCAGCAACTGGTCACTAAGGTTGTGCCGGGGAAGCATCGGTAAAGCGTAATAGCGCTGAGCACCGGCGCGTACCGCCAGCATGCTGAGGTTGTGCGCCAGCAGCTCTTCCAGAATCAATCTGCGTTGTGCCGGATGACGACCACTCTCCAGCTCGCTGAGTTTTAGATCGGGTGGTGGACGATGCAGCGTGCGGAGCGCATCTGGCAGGCTGATCAAACCGCCGCTCAGTTCCTGCGGCAGCAGTTCGGCAATCGGGCAGCTCTCCAGCAGCGTCAGTGCCTGATCGGTGAGATTACGCAGCGTGGCCTGCCGAATACCTTCGGTGGTGGGATAAACCGGCGTTAAGGTCTCTTCCAGCGTCACATTGCTCTGTTCGCCCTGGATTCGGTATTCGGGATGGATAATCTCAGCGCCACGCTGACCGCGTTTAATTTCACCATACGCGGTGACGCGCCGGCCCGGCGACAGGTTGTTCTTCATCCCGGCATTGAAATTAAAGAAGCGCATCGTCAGTACGCCGCTGCCATCGCTAATCTGACACACCATCATCCGGCGGCGACCAAAGGTGATATCTGTGTGCAGCACTTCGCCTTCTACTGTGGCCCAGATACCGGGCAGCAGATCATCAATGGCATAGAGTTGGGTACGATCTTCGTAGCGTAGCGGGAGATGAAGCAGGAGATCCTGAATGGTATGCAGGTCAATTTTGGCCAGCTTTGCCGCCTGGCTGGCACCGACGCCGGTCAGGGTACTGAGCGGGATGGCATCCAGCAGACGGCCTTTCATCTTCTTTTACCGGTCGATTGCATGGTTGCCCACCAGCTGGGATCGGCTTCAACTTCGCCCTGCGCATTGATGCGCGGATAGGGTAAACCTTTCTGTTTTGCGACCCGCGCCAGCACCGGGAATCCGCCTTCGAACAACAGACGTTGCTGCTCATCTTCGTCCAGCAGGCTGTAGTCGCGCAGGTACAGACCCGCGTTCTGCCGCTGCCGCTGTGCTTCATACAGGATCAGCGCGCAGGCGACCGAGACATTCAGCGACTGCACCATACCCACCATCGGAATCACAATCTGCCGATCGGCCAGCGCCAGCGCTTCTTCGGTGATGCCGGTTTTTTCCTGGCCCATCAGGATGCAGGTCGGAAGGGTATAATCGATCTCACGGAAATCCACGGCATCGGCAGAGAGATGGGTCGCTAAAACCTGCATCTTCTGTTGTTTGAGCTCTTTTACAGCATCGCCGATGGTGGGATGGGTGACCACTTTTACCCAGCTGTTGCTTCCGGCAGATGCGGAAGCCTGAGTGCGCATCCGCTGGCTCGGCCAGACGGCGTGCACTTCGTGGATGCCGACGGCGTCCGCCGTGCGGATCACCGCGGAAACATTGTGCGGCTTATGCACCTGCTCCATACAGACCGTGAGATCGTGCTGGCGTAGTGCCAGCATCGCCTGAATCCGGGCAAATCGTTGATCGTTCATGCCTAATTACGGTTACGATGGACTTTGATCACATCCGGCATCACGCGAATTTTACGCATGATATTCGCCAGATGGACGCGATCACGTGCGGTCAGGCGGATAAAGGCGCTGTAAACGCGCCCATCACGCTCTTCGGTATTCAGGCTCTGAATATTGGAACCGGCCGTGTTGATTGCCGCTGTCAGGTTAGCCAGTGCGCCCTGATGGTTAAACATGTCGACTTTGATTTCCGCCACGAACTCCTGCTCGGTGACTTTATCCCACTCGACCGGCATGAATTTTTCGGGCTCTTTCTGGTAGCCGCGAATATTCCGACAGGATTCATGATGCACCACCAGCCCTTTGCCGGGACTGACATGGGCAACAATCGGGTCACCGGGAATCGGACGGCAGCATTTGGCGAAGGTAATCAACACGCCATCTGCACCTTTGATCGGCAGTTTACCGCGCTTGCTGTTGCTGCTGATGGCGTTGCTGTCAGCCTGCAACAGGTTCTTCGCCACCACCACGCTCATCGCATTGCCCAGACCGATTTCTGCCAGCAGATCGTCAAGCGAGGTCAGCTTCATACGATCCAGCTCCTGCCTGATATTCTCAGGCGGGATCTCAGCCAGTTTACGGCTGCCGCCCAGCGCATGGCTGAGCAGGCGGCGACCCAGATTGACGGAGTCTTCGCGCTTGAGGTTTTTCAGCAGCTGACGAATTTTTGCGCGGGCTTTGGAGCTGACGACAAAGTTGAGCCAGGCGGCGTTAGGACGGGCGCCTGGCGCAGTGATGATCTCAATCGTCTGACCGCTGGTCAGGGTTTGCGACAGCGGATAAGGCTGGCGGTCAACGCGTGCGCCAACGCAGGCATGGCCGATATCGGTGTGGACCGCATAAGCGAAGTCCACCGGCGTCGCACCGGTTGGCAGCTCAACAATGCGGCCTTCAGGTGTAAAGACGTAGATCTCATCGGGAAAGAGATCGGACTTCACGCTTTCAATAAATTCAAACGAACTGCCCGCACTCTGTTGCAGCTCCAGCAGGCTTTGCAGCCAGCGCTGAGCGCGAATCTGTGCGGTGGTGCCACTTTCGCCCGCCTGTTTATAAGCCCAGTGCGCAGCGACCCCCATTTCCGCCATCTGATCCATATCCTCGGTGCGAATCTGTACTTCGACCGGCACGCCGTGCGGACCAATCATTGAGGTATGGAGCGACTGATAGCCGTTCGCTTTGGGGATGGCGATGTAATCTTTGACGCGGCCCGGACGCGGTTTATACAAACTGTGCATCTGGCCCAGAACGCGATAGCAGGTATCCAGATCTTTCACGATGACGCGAAAGGCATAGATATCCATGATCGAGTGAAAACGCTGCTCTTTCAGCGTCATTTTGCGGTAAATCGAGTAAAGATGCTTTTCACGCCCGCTGACGCGGCAGGGAATGCCCGCTTCCTGCAAACGGCCATCGATCTCAGAAAGAATCTTCTGGATCATCTCTTTACGATTACCGCGCGCGGCTTTCACCACCTCTTTAATGACCCGATAACGGTTCGGATAGAGGGCCTCAAAACCGAGCTCTTCCAGCTCCGTTTTAAGATGATGAATACCCAGGCGGTGCGCCAGCGGACTGTAAATCTCTAACGTTTCCAGCGCGATGCGGCGACGTTTGTCCGGACGTAATGCGCCGAGAGTGCGCATATTGTGGGTACGGTCAGCCAGCTTGATGAGAATGACGCGGATATCCTGCACCATCGCCATAATCATCTTGCGGAAGTTCTCTGCCTGCGCTTCTTTCTTGTCGCGGAATTTCAGCTTATCCAGCTTGGAAACGCCTTCGACCAGTTCCGCCACGCTTTTACCGAACAGTTGTTCCATGTCCTGGTAAGTGGCAGGCGTATCTTCGATCACGTCATGCAGCAGCGCGGCCATGAGAGTTTCATGGTCGAGCTTCATTTCCGCCAGAATACAGGCCACGGCAACCGGATGGGTGATATAAGGCTCACCGCTGGAGCGTGTCTGTCCCTCGTGGGCATCACGTGCGACAAGGTAGGCTTGCTGGAGGCGCTTGATCTGCTCCTCTGGCAAGTATTTTTCAATCAGTTGATTGAGACTTTCAAACAGATACAAGGGCGACCTGCAGGTGGCTGTTAACGACGACCTTCAGCGATAGCGGTAACGGCCTGTAACTCAGCGGCTTCCTGCTCTTGCTGTTCCTGACGATCACGCACATCTAAAATCTGATTGGTGACCAAACCTTCTTCGATTTCGCGCAGGGCGATAACGGTAGGTTTATCGTTCTCTTCCGGAACCAGTGGATCTTTGCCGCCTACCTGCATCTGACGTGCACGACGTGCAGCGACCAACACCAGGTCAAAACGATTACCAACTTTTTCTACTGCGTCCTGAACGGTTACGCGTGCCATAGGTGTGCTACTCCACAGATGAAGAAATGACTGCGCATCATACTGAAACTGTATTCAGACTGCCAACAGTTTGCTGATTAAAGCATCGTGACGCGCCTTCTGACGCGCCATACGCAGACGTTCTGCGCGAATAATGGTTTTCAGATCGGACAGCGCCAGATCGAAATCATCATTCACAATTAAATAGTCGTACTCAGCGTAGTGGCTCATTTCCGCTACCGCCTGAGCCATGCGGCGCGTGATCACCTCTTCGCTGTCCTGGCCACGACCGCGCAGACGGCGATCGAGCTCTTCTTTCGAAGGCGGCAAAACAAAGATGCTGCGTGCGCCAGGCATTTTGGTGCGAATTTGCTGCGCACCCTGCCAGTCGATGTCGAGAAACACGTCAACGCCGGTTGCCAGCACCTGCTCAATAGCATGGCGCGAAGTACCGTAATAGTTGTCGAAAACTTTGGCATGTTCGAGGAAAGCCTCTTCCGCGATCATCTGCTCAAATTCATGTTTCTCAACAAAAAAGTAATGTTCGCCATGGGCTTCACCCGGACGCATACCGCGCGTCGTGTGCGAAACAGAGACCTGCGTATCATACAACGGCTGGGTCTTTAACAGCGCCTGAATCAGGCTGGATTTACCTGCGCCGCTGGGAGCAGAAACAATATAGAGCGTGCCTTGAGCCATGGTTTTCTTGAATTGATTAAAAGCGGAGTCGATTTCCTGCACAGTATACACAGCTTCCCGCTGCCACGCAGCGTTTGCGCAGCGGCAACCCTCAACTTTTGCGCATCTTCGCTCAAATCTCTGTCGGACGACTGTAATTATTCCCTGATTGCGACGGCATCCCTTCCATAACTGAACATCACCTCTGGCTGACGCTGAAGCACCGGTATTGAATGCTGCAAAACGTCAGGAGAGAGATCATGAAAGTATTCGGCTGGCCGCTGTTTGCGGCTGCTCTGTGGATTGCCATATGGCCTGCGCACAGCGCCCTTTGTCCCGTCTGGACACCCACCCGGGCGTCAGAAGAGATCCGTCGTCTGCAACAGCAACTGCAGCACTGGGATGATGCTTACTATCGTCAGGGGCAGAGTCCGGTGGCTGATGCAGATTATGACAGTCTGCAGCAGCGACTGAATCACTGGCAGCACTGCTTTAACCCTCTGCAGCCCGCTTACGCACCGCAACTGCCGGGTGAGGGTGAGCACCTGCATCCGGTCGCCCACACGGGCGTAAAAAAGATGCGCGACAAGCTGGCCCTGGCTTACTGGATGCAGGGACGGCACGATCTCTGGGTGCAGCCGAAAGTGGATGGCATTGCCGTTTCCCTGGTTTATCGCCACGGCAGGCTGGTTTCACTGTTGAGTCGTGGTGATGGATTACGCGGTGAAGAGTGGCTGGCTAAAGCCGTCTGGATCCCTGCAATTCCGCTGCGGATCGAGACCGGACTTGAAGAGGTTGTGCTGCAGGGTGAGCTGTTTCTGTCGATGACCGGTCATCAGCAGGCGGTTGATGGCGGCAGGAATGCGCGCTCACAGGTCGCTGGCGCCATGATGAGCAAGCAGCGGGTTCCTCTGCTGGATTCGCTCGATATTTTTATCTGGGCCTGGCCAGATGGCCCCGCCACGATGACGGAACGCCTTCAGCAACTCAGCCGCTGGGGACTGGGCGTTGCCGCAAACTGGAGCCACAGCGTTAAAGACGAAGAGGAGGTTGCAGCGTGGCGGGAACGCTGGTTTCATGCTGCGCTGCCCTTTGTCACTGACGGCGTCGTCGTTCATCAGAGCCTGCGTCCTGCGGGCAAAAACTGGCAGCCTGGAGAGGGAACATGGGCCGTTGCCTGGAAATATCAGCCTCCGGAAGTCAGCGCTGAAGTACTCTCCGTCGATTTTCCAGTCGGCCGAACCGGGAAGATAGCCGCGGTACTTAATCTGCAGCCGGTACAACTGGATGATAAGACGGTCAGGCGGGTCAATGTTGGATCGCTGCGTCGCTGGCAGGAGAGCAATATCGTGGCGGGAGATGTCATCACACTGAGTCTGGCGGGCCAGGGCATTCCCCGGCTGGAGCGGGTGATCTGGCGCGTGGCAGAGCGGCACTATCCTCAGCCTCCCGACGCGTCGCGCTACACGCCGCTGAGTTGTTACACCTTCAGCGCTGAATGCCAGAAGCAGCTACTGGCAAAATTACGCTGGCTCAGTCAGAAAACGGTACTGAATATTCCTGGCGTTGAGCGCAGCACCTGGCTGCACTTACTGGAAACCGGCAGTATGACGCACCTGTTCGGCTGGCTGACGTTAACACCAGAACAGATCGCCGCCGCAACGGGCCTCTCTCCGAAGCGGGCGGGTCAGCTCTGGCACCGTTTTAATCTCACCCGTCAGCAGCCGCTTCGTCGCTGGGTGGATGCCTTAGGTGTTTCACTGCCGCGGAAGGCCCTCAATGCGCTGCCCGATCAGCATTGGGAGAGTTTAATGCAGCGGGATGTCGGGGACTGGCAAGCTTTACCGGGTGTCGGTGCGGCGCTGGCAAAGCGCCTGGTTACGCAGTTCCATGATGCCCGCCTGCAGGCGCTGATCGCTTTTCTGAGACAGCAGGGAATTCCCGCAGACTCAATGCTCGGGATGGGGATAGTTGAAAATCGGCAAACCAAGACGGAAGCGCAGCGCCAGTAAACGGGCGAAGAATCCGAACAGCAGGGTGATGATAATCACCGCCTCATGCGCCAGCGTGGTTTTCAGCAGCAGGATATACATCCAGCCAGAGGCGAAAGCGATACCAGCGTAGAGTTCCTTCTGAAACACCAGCGGAATGCGATTACAGAACATGTCACGCAGTACGCCGCCAAAGACGCCGGTAATGACCGCACTTATCGCGGCAATAATCATGGCGTGTCCTGAATCGAGCGCAACCTGCGCGCCGATAATAGAAAAGACCACCAGTCCTAACGCATCAAGCACCAGAAACACTTTGCGCAGATGCGTCATCAGGGGTGCCAGGAAAGTGGTTACTACCGCCGCCGCTGCAACAATCATGATGTATTCGGGATGTTTCACCCAGCCCAGCGGATAGTGACCCAGCAGGATGTCGCGCACCGAACCGCCACCAATGGCGGTCACGGACGCAATAATGATGACACCGAACAGATCCATTTTGCGGCGCCCCGCCGCCAGCGCACCCGTCATGGCTTCAGCAGTAATACCAATAATGTAGAGAACGGTCAGTAACATAGCAGACTCCAGTAATACGGCGGCAAGACTACGGCATTGCCTGAGAAACGGCGACTGAGCTTTTCTGGCGATCGGCGTCCGGGATGAGCGCAGTTTATACCAGCCAGCGCTGGCGTCAGCATAGAAAGACTTTTTTGCGAAGGGCCTGCGGCAGGTGATTGAAAAAGTTGAGAGGAAACAACGTACAGAGGGTTTGCGCGTTCCGGCGCGGGGTTTTCCGACTCAGGGCGGACGGTGAACTGACGACGATCGCCAGATAGTCGCTGGTCGAAAACCAGTTTATACAGGAGATAAAAAAGGTCTGGATGCTGCGGGCAAAGAATCGATCAGAGAAATAATGTGACAGACTAAATAAAAAGAAAAGGCGTGCTGGTTAACAGCACGCCAACGCATCGTTTCGGATGCTCAGAGCCCATCTACAGACTTATTTTATTATTTATTTTTTGCACGAATTTTAGAAAATGTATTCAGGCTAAAACGGTATTCCGGCTGGAACCATGAACGACCATAGTAGCAGTAAATCAGCATACGAATGGATGCCATCGCCAGGTAACCCCAGATCGCACATAATACTGAAGGGGTCAGCCAGACGGTAAATAAGGTAACGGCAAGTCCGGCTAATACCGAGGAGGTTTCAGCAAAAGCGATACGGGTATATTGTTTTTCGCGCTGTAATATCGCACGGTAATGCTGACCCTGTGGGATGATAATAAACACCACTGAGACCATCTGCAGCATTAATGCCAGTTCAGGCTGATCAAAAAGGCTGATCAGCAGATGGCTGCCAGTAAATAACAGACCAAACACCGCGACGCCCATCAACATATTCCCCCAGTAGATCGTGGAGAGGTCATTGATAGAGAGAATCGAGCGGCGGATCAGTGTATTTGAGAAGCCCCGATCGGCCAGAGTATCGATAGCCAGTAAAGCAATCACGGCGATCGCCAGCAGATTGAGTTCATTCGCCTGCAGAATCTGCGCCAGCAACGAGAGTTGTAATACGCCGATACCAATAATTTTGATTGAAGAGAGCAGAGACCATTTTGCGCTATTCAGACTGTTTTCACGTATTGCCATAATATACTCGTTAGAGTCCATCGACTCTGTGAGAATTAAATAGTTGTGTAACGGCAAGGAGAGGTTGCTGTAACACCGTTAGTTAGTGCAATTTTTCCGGCCGAAGTCCTGAAAACGCTTTACAGGCTTGCCATGTTATTATGGGTTCAATCAAATGATGCCTGGATAAAAAGATATCCCTGGTAAAATTGCTGTTTCGTGTCATGGCGGAATCCCCTGCAGCGAATAAGAATTCCGCCAGATCACGAATAAATCCTGTTGTAGTTTTATATTCTCCTGCCAGCATCCTTGCGGCAATCTCAATGCATTCTTTTTCTGATAACAAAGGATACGTTGAGCGGTCCATGACTTTTTTCCTGCTTTATCATTATGGGTATTGCTGTGTGTGGAATGATTTATACATTGTTTTATTTAATTTAACACCATAAGAAAAGTCTGATTACTCGACCGCAGAAATAAATGGTTTCACTTTATGCATGATAAATATTAAATCCCCAGCAGATTGCTAATAAACGATTGTTAATGATTAATGTATGGACCAGTGAGAAATTGTTTATGCGGCAAACCAGCAGGCCCGGAATCAGAGGGAGTCGCCTGCCTTTCAGAGGGTTTTGCCAGGATTTTTCCTGGCAACGATGCTTAAGCAGGGTTGGTGATAAATGCGTAAGGATGATGAGTAATCAGATAAGCGCTTTATGCTTTATCGTCGAAAGTTTTTCTATATTTTTTCATTAACGGCCAGTGATAAATGCAGAGAAAAAGGCGCGCTAAGTCATTGATTTATTGTGTAAGAAGCTGGTTGAGTTTCTCAAGATCGTTGCTAACCCATTCAATATCCTGCTTAAATTTCTCATCTGAAGTAAATGGCTGGCGATAGACCGTTACCATCACCTCGGCGCCCTGTTCGTTTGCTATCACGCGCATCGGTACGTAGATCTCCTTTCCTGAGCCGCTATCAATCCAGTGATCCATTACCCCAAACGGATTATGTGGCGAGAACCGGATCTTCACACTGCCCTGGGGGCCTTTAGCACGCCAGCGATTGCCATCGGGTTCTAACGCACTGTGCGTCAGCCCGGAAGCCCACTTTGGGAAAAATTCTGGCTTCCAGATGGTTTCATAAAGATCTAACCAGTGACGTGGAATCGTCAGGCTCAGAGTGCGAGAGGAGAGCATGTAACCTCCAGTGAATAAGCTAAAAAAGCATTAAAGCATGGGGCCAGGCTTGTTAAAACGTTGTAACAGCAGAACTGTGGTGTTGAAAGGGTTTCGTACAAATGGCAGACAACTGGTGATGATGTCTGCCACTGACTCAGATGAAATTGCCGCGCGCAGAAACCACATGATCTTCGCTATGGCCGTTAGCGTGCCGCAGAACAAAGCCGTCCGACTGCGCCATCACGGCACAACTGTGATTAGGGAATATACGCAGCAGCGTGCCGACTTCAGGGCGGCGATCCTGATAAAGCAGAAAACCGTGCTCCTCAGATAATTTTGTCACTTCATAAGTATGACCCGCTTCGTCGGCTGCCACACCAAAGCCGCTGGCATTGGTGCCGTGTGGCCCTTTATCCGAACTCAGCATTTTTGACCCGGCATCCACAATCGCGAAATGATCGTTCACCGCCACGACACGGGTAAGGACGCTCATTGCCAGCTGATCGACGTGACTTAATCCGAGACGGCAGGCGGTTAGGTCCAGTAGTGCATAGTTTCCGGGCCGGATTTCATGAATGCAGGGTGCAATCTCTGCTGCCAGCGCCGTAGGCGTTGAACCCACAGAGAGAGGGCAGTCGGTAAAACCAGCCGCCTGCAGTTTTGCCTGTACTCGCTGCATCAATGCCGTTTCCTGCCGGGCGACATCCGCAATGGCCGCGGCATTCCCGGCACCATAAGCGTGGCCGGCATGTGACACTAATCCGGCAAAGCGTAACCCTTTCTCCTGCAGCGCCTGAGCAATCAGCACCGCTTCATCTGTATCAGGATTGACACCTATCCGATGTAATCCAACATCAACCTTAATCGCTACCGCAAGGTCGCATTCCGGTTGCTGCTGACAGGCATCAGCAATAGCCGCTACGCCCTGCAGCCTGTCCGCAATCAGAATGAGCTTTACCTGATGAAGCACGGCGTGGCGCAGCAATTCAGCCACGCTTTGCGGTTGCACAATCGGGTAGGCTAATAGCAGATCACGAACGCCGCCCTGAATAAAACTGATGCCTTCGCTGGGCTTTGAGACGGTAACACCCTGGGCGCCGGACGCGATCTGACGCTGCGCAATCCAGACGCTTTTATGCGTTTTGATATGCGGTCGCAACGCGACGCCTGCCGCACTGGCTTTGCGCTGCATATGCTGCAGGTTCTGCTCCAGGCGCTCTGCATCCACTTCAATATAGGGCGTAAGGCGATCATCAATCAGCGGACGCTGCCACTGCTGTGTATCGTTGATATCCATAAGATTGTCCGGCATTGACGAGGTAAGAGGATTCATCATTCCTTAATTATCTCTTTGATACCAGCCTGCCGGACGCAGACAGGTGTGCTGAACAGCTGAAACTGCAGGGGTAGCTATAACGGCAGAGTCAGTATGAGAGCACAGCAAACGAGGATGAGAGAGTGGACGTAGAGCAGATGTCGTTCAGCAGATTAAAACAACAAAGCAGGCGCGAGGCCTGCTTTATCAGTTAACTCAGACGTAGAGCGACTCTTCACCCGGTGGCCGGGTTTTGAAGCGACGATGCAGCCAAAGATACTGTTCGGGTGCACGAAGTATCTGATTTTCGATCACTTTGTTCATATAAGCTGCAGCAGCAGCCTCGTCCGTATGAGGATAATTTTCCAGCATCGGTTCGATGATCAAATGGTAGCCATCATTTCCTGGATTACGAATCAGCATAATCGGCACCATCGCTGGCTTCGCCAGACGCGACAGAACAAAAGTCCCGTTAGTCGTGGCGGCTTTTTCCACCGCAAACAGCGGCGCAAAGGTGCTGCCTTTGGGGCCGTAATCCTGATCAGGCGCAAACCAGACCGATTCACCCTGTTTCAGGGCATTAACCATACCGCGTAGATCACGACGGTCGATCATCGCTTTATTTGAGCGCATCCGCCCTTTAGTCTGCACATACTCCATCGCCTGGTTATTGTGTGGGCGATACATCGCCATCATTGGCTGACAGAGTCCGCTGATGCGGCCGCCCAGCTCCAGTGACATGAAATGCACACCAATCAGCATCACGCCTCGCTTTTCTTTCTGCGCGGCATGCAGATTTTCCATTCCCGACACTTTAAACAGACGTCTTACCGCACGGTCAGACCAGAACCAGGCAATACCGGTTTCAGCCAGCGCCATCCCGAGCGACGCAAAATTACCGGCGATCATATGTTCTGTTTTTTCTTCGCTGATGCCCGGAAAGCAGAGTTCGATGTTACGACGGGTAATACGCTCGCGGCGCTGCAGGAAATGGCGAGAGATTTTGCCGGCACCGGCACCGAGACGCATAAGAACAGGATAGGGGAGCTGGACCAGCAGCCAGAGTACGCCAAGGCCAAACCAGGTAAACCAATAACGCGGATGCAGCAGCGAACTGCTAAATTTTCCGGTGTTTTTCATTAACAACCTTCATGGGATAGGGGGATGCATCGCACAAAGAGCACTTCCATGAGTCTTAAGGCGGTACAGCTGTACTGATTTCGACCAACATTTTATCAAAAAGTGCCTTCAAAGAAAGGGAAACTCCGGCATCTACAGGATTGACCTGTTTCATGGATATGCGGCAAAACCGGCTATAAAAGTACATATATCCTGTAAAATTATTATTTTTCAAATAATTAACATAAACCTGAAAGAAGCTTTATTTGTAAGCGAGGCCGTTTCAGGAACAGTCTGGAAATGATTATTTATTTATCTTTACCTGATTCTGATGCTGGCCGCGCTGAAAAAGCGAGCAACTGGCATAAGGAGCTGACTCTTTAAGTGTTGACTGCGCCTGAAAGGGCAACAAAGCGCCACTGCGAGCGCTTTGTTGAGTGGAAATTACTCGATATTCTGAATCTGCTCGCGCATCTGCTCAATCAGCACCTTCAGTTCAATGGCTGAAGTCGTGATTTCTGCATTGATCGACTTCGATGCCAGCGTGTTCGACTCACGATTGAACTCCTGCATCATAAAGTCGAGACGGCGGCCCACGGCCTCTTTCTTTTTCAGGATGTTGTAAGTCTCTTTAACGTGCGCATCCAGACGATCCAGCTCTTCAGAAACATCAACCCGCTGCGCCATCATCACCAGTTCCTGCTCAAGGCGATTGTTTTCCAGCTGGACTTCAGCATCTTCCAGTTTGGCGACCAGCCGCTCACGCTGCCATTTGATTACTTCAGGCATCTGCGCACGCACTTTGCTGACTTCCTGCGAGACGCCTTCCAGACGCTGCTCAATCATTGCTTTCAGGGCGGTACCTTCGCTTTCGCGTGCCGCGATAAAGTCATCAAGCGCCCCATCCAGTGCCTGCAACAACTGGGTGTTAATGGCATCCAGATCCTGTTCCTGCGCAGACATTACACCCGGCCAGCGCAGAATATCCAGCGGATTAATCGCGCCTTCGTCGCTCTGCATTTTTACCCAGTTGGCAGCCTGCACCAGCTGTTTCGCCAGCGTTTCGTTGAGCATCAGTTCGCCCTGCGCGCTGGGATCGGCATCATAACGAAGGTTGCACTCAATTTTACCGCGCGTCAGACGCTGGCGAATGCGCTCGCGGATAACCGGCTCCAGCCCACGAAACTGTTCCGGCAGGCGGATGTAGGTTTCCAGATAACGCTGGTTCACGGAACGCAGCTCCCAGGCGGCGCTGCCCCATTCGCCTTTGGCTTCGCTGCGGGCATAAGCGGTCATACTGCGGATCATAAGCGGTACTCATTTGCGGAAAGATGGGTGAAGTATAGCGAGGCGAGCCACGGCATAACAGGCATAAGCGTCGCACAGGAAAATAACGAACCATTTCCGCTTTCAGCGACAGCCACTTATGATGACCATTGACCCTTTGTGAGGATGACTGATCTATGTCTCGCGTTATTGCCCTTCCTGTTGTGATGGCTCTGCTGCTGGCTGGTTGCCAGGCACGCCACTCGCCGCCCACTAAACCGCAACCCATCTGTGCGGGTGGCGACATGATGATGCAGACCACGTTGTGGTTTGGACTGAGCAAGCCTGATGGCGGCAGGGTGAGTTCACTCGACTGGATGAACTTCGTGGATAATGAGGTCACGCCACGGTTTAAAGCGGGGCTGTCGGTCTATGATGCCAAAGGGCAATGGCTGGGCGAGAATGGTCAGCTGGCACGGGAGAACAGTAAGGCGTTGATGCTGATCCACGGGATCGATCCCGCCACCAACGGTGATATAGAGGCGTTACGCAGCCTCTATAAAAAACGGTTTGGTCAGGAGTCGGTTATGCGGGTGGATGCACCCGTCTGCGTCGGATTCTAAGGCGAAAGCGGGCGGCAGAGCTGCCGCCCGTTGAATAATCAGATAAACAGACCGGCAAAGGCTGCGGAGAGCAGACTGACCAGAGTGGAGCCATAGACCAGCTTCCAGCCAAAACGGGAAACCACATTTCCCTGTTTCTCATTCAGGCCTTTTATTGCGCCTGCCACTATGCCGATAGAGGCAAAGTTAGCGAACGAGACCAGGAACACCGACAGAATACCCAGCCCACGCGCACTCATGCCTGCCGCGACTTTCTGCAGTTCAATCATCGCCACAAACTCGTTCGCCACCAGTTTGGTTGCCATGATACTGGCCGCCTGCAGGGCATCGACTTTGGGAATGCCAATCAGCCAGGCCAGAGGATAGAACAGGTAGCCGAGCAGTTGCTGGAAGCTGTAGCCGAACACCGCCGCAAACAGCGCGTTGACGGCAGCAATCAGGGCAATAAAGCCAATCAGCATGGCCAGAATAATCATCGCAACTTTGAAGCCTGCCAGGATGTATTCGCCCAGCATCTCAAAGAAGCTCTGCTCTTCATGCAGTTTATCCAGCGCGATAGGCTGCTCATCCTGGCTTTTCATCGGGTTGATGATCGACAGGATAATAAAGGTGCTGAACATGTTAAGCAGCAGTGCCGCAACCACATATTTCGGTTCGATCATCGACATATAAGCACCGACAATCGACAGCGAAACGGTAGACATCGCGGTCGCTGCCATGGTGTAGAGCCGGCGCGGCGGGATATCACCCAGAATCCCTTTATAAGCGATGAAGTTTTCCGACTGCCCAAGAATCAGCGTGCTGACGGCGTTGAACGACTCCAGCTTGCCCATGCCGTTAATCTTCGACAGCAGCGTCCCGAAAATACGGATCAGCAGCGGCAGGATGCGCCAGTGCTGCAATATGCCGATCAGTGCCGAAATAAAGACAATCGGGCAGAGCACGCCAAGGAAGATAAATGCCAGCCCCTGCTTACTCATTCCGCCAAACACGAACTCCGTGCCCTGTGCGGCAAAACCCAGCAGCGTCTCAAAGAAACCGGCGAACGAGCCGACCAGCGCCAGACCCCCGGCAGAGTGAAGGAAGAACCAACCCAGCGCGGCTTCCACCACAATCAGTTGAATAATAAAGCGCAGACGAATCTGTTTACGGTCATGACTGACCAGCAGCGCAAGGGCGAAGATCACCACCAGCGCCAGCAGGAAATGAAGAATGGCGGCCATATGTCTTTTTTATCAGAGAGAAAGGAACGCGCATTTAGCCACAGCTGGCGGGGAATTTCATCTGATGCCTGCGTCAGACCAGCGCAAGAGACAGCGGGCAAGGAAGTCCGTATAATGCGCAGCCAATCATTAGCAAGCCGGAGAATACCCATGCGTCCAGCAGGCCGTAGCGCACAACAGGTGCGTCCAGTCACATTGACCCGCAATTACACCAAACACGCAGAGGGTTCCGTTCTGGTGGAATTCGGCGAAACGAAAGTGCTTTGCACTGCCTCGGTAGACGAAGGGGTTCCGCGTTTCCTCAAAGGCCAGGGCCAGGGTTGGGTAACGGCCGAATATGGCATGCTGCCGCGTTCGACCCACAGCCGTATGGCGCGTGAAGCTGCAAAAGGCAAGCAGGGCGGACGTACGCTGGAGATTCAGCGTCTGATCGCCCGTTCACTGCGCGCCGCGGTTGATCTTAAAGCGCTGGGTGAATTTACCATTACGCTCGACTGTGACGTAATTCAGGCCGATGGCGGCACTCGCACCGCATCAATCACCGGAGCCTGCGTGGCGCTGGCTGATGCGCTGAACAAGCTGGTGGCCAGTGGCAAACTGAAAGCGAACCCGATGAAGGGCATGGTCGCGGCGATTTCAGTGGGCATCGTCAAAGGCGAAGCGCTGTGCGATCTGGAGTATGTTGAAGACTCAGCCGCAGAAACCGATATGAACGTCGTGATGCTGGAAGATGGCCGCATGATCGAGGTGCAGGGCACCGCTGAGGGCGAACCGTTCAGCCATGAAGAGTTGCTGACGCTACTGACGCTGGCACGGGGCGGAATTGAGGAATTAATTCAGGCGCAGAAAGCAGCGCTGGAAAATTGATGTAACAGGCGACCTCAGAGTCGCCTTTTCTTTATTTGAGGAGTGAGAAATGAAAGCCTGGCAGCGTCAGTTTATTGAATTTGCCCTGAACAAGCAGGTGCTGAAGTTCGGTGAGTTCACTTTGAAGTCCGGGCGTAAAAGCCCCTATTTCTTTAATGCTGGTCTGTTTAACAGCGGACGGGATTTAGCGCTGCTGGGACGCTTTTACGCGCAGGCGCTGGTGGATGGCGCTGTTGATTTTGATCTGCTGTTCGGCCCGGCCTATAAAGGCATTCCGATAGCCACCACCACGGCGGTGGCGCTGGCGGATCATCATGACCGCGATGTGCCTTACTGCTTTAACCGTAAAGAAGCGAAAAATCACGGCGAAGGTGGCCTGCTGGTTGGCAGTTCGCTGCAGGGCAAAGTGATGCTGGTGGACGATGTGATCACCGCAGGCACCGCGATTCGTGAGTCGATGGATATTATCGGCGCGCACAACGCTACTCTGGCAGGCGTGCTGGTCTCGCTTGATCGTCAGGAGCGTGGACGCGGAGAAATGTCGGCGATTCAGGAAGTGGAACGTGATTACGGCTGCAAAGTGACCGCGATTATAACGCTGGCAGACCTGATTGCCTGGCTGGAAGAGAAGCCTGAGATGGCCGATCATCTGGCTCAGGTACGTGCCTATCAGAAAGCGTACGGGATTTAACAGAGGCGGGCGCAATGCCCGCCTTCTTTTACGCTTTACGCCAGCTGCGCGGCAATCAGCGGCCAGCGAGCCTCAAAGTCTGCGGTAGGACTGAAACGAAACTCAGAACGGACATACCGTGACAGTAAACCCTCACAGAAAGCCAGCAACTGACTTGCCAGCAGCGCCTCATCAGCCTGAAAGGCTTCGCCCTCGCGCATTTTCCGTTCCCGCATCACCTGTCGCAGCTGCACTTCAATCCGCTCAAACAGCTGATTGATGCGTCCCTGCAGTCGGTCCTGCTCAAACATCAATGCATGGCCGGTCAGAATGCGTGTCAGTCCCGGATTACGCTCACCAAATCCCAGAATCAGTTGCACGATCAGACGCAGACGCGTCATGGTCTCTTTTTCATCCTTGAGGATCAGATTGATGCGGGTAATCAGACTGTCTTCGATAAACTCAATCAGGCTATCGAACATTCGTGTCTTACTCGGGAAGTGACGATATAGCGCCGCTTCGGAAACGCCCACCGTGGCTGCCAGTTTGGCTGTGGTAATGCGCTGACTGCCATCACCCGACTCCAGCATCTGCGCCAGCGCCTGCAAAATCTCTTCGCGACGATTCCGCTTCGCGACTTTTTTTTCTGCCATGACCTTAAAGACCCCTGAAATTCACCTAAAAACAGGCAACACCTACGCATCTGCCACAGGAACGCGTCCTGTGGCGATGAGGAAAAAATAACGGGCGTAAGTGAAAGTCGGTAATGCGGGTTACTGGCGGCCGGAGTGGCCGAAGCCGCCTTCGCCGCGCAGGCTGGCGTCGAAATCTTCGACCAGGTTAAATTCCGCCTGCACCACCGGTACAAAGACCAGTTGTGCCATGCGATCGCCGGGCTGCAGCGAGAAGCTTTCCTGGCCGCGATTCCAGACCGAGACCATCAGCTGTCCCTGATAGTCGGAGTCAATCAGACCCACCAGGTTGCCCAGCACGATGCCATGTTTATGGCCAAGGCCTGAGCGCGGCAGGATCACAGCGGCCAGATCGGAGTCGGCAATATGAATCGCCAGGCCGGTCGGAACCAGCGTTGTGGTGCCTGGTGCGATGTCGAGAACATCATCAATGCAGGCGCGTAAATCTAACCCAGCGGAACCTGAAGTCGCGTAGGTCGGCAGTGGAAACTCTTTGCCGACGCGCGGATCCAGAATTTTAACGTCTATTTTTTTCATCATAACGGCTGACAATCTCGT
This sequence comes from Pantoea sp. paga, assembly GCF_007558755.1. Classification (NCBI taxonomy): domain Bacteria; kingdom Pseudomonadati; phylum Pseudomonadota; class Gammaproteobacteria; order Enterobacterales; family Erwiniaceae; genus Pantoea; species Pantoea sp. paga. The sequence goes on along the minus strand of NZ_VLTF01000011.1, from coordinate 78,217 downwards.
CTATTAATTGTTGGCCAAGGAGAGACTTATCGCTGAGCGGTAAGCGTTTTTCTCCATCCTGCCAAAAAAGGTGAAGAGCATTGGTGTCGCTATTAAACCCCTGTCCGGCTTTAGCGACGTCGTTAGCGCAGATCAGATCCAGATTCTTGCGCACCCGTTTTTGCCGGGCGTATTCTTCCACATTCTGTGTTTCAGCAGCAAATCCAACGACGAATGGCCGGTTTTCCTGAAGTGCAGCGACGCCGGCAACAATATCGGGATTCTTTACCAGGTTCAGCGTGACGTTATCATCGCCGCCCTGTTTCTTGATTTTATCGGCCGCAATATCGGCTGCCCGGTAGTCTGCCACGGCTGCGCTTGCAATGAAAATATGTTGTTTATCTATCTCACTCATGACGGCGGCCTGCATCTCCAGCGCGCTGGTCACATCAATTCGCCGCACACCCGCTGGCGCAGACAAGGTGACCGGGCCGCTGACCAGCGTGACCTGTGCACCGCGTCTGGCGGCGGCGTCGGCAATGGCAAAGCCCATTTTGCCGGAGCTGTGGTTAGTGATGTAGCGCACCGGGTCCAGCGCCTCACGGGTAGGGCCGGCGGTAATCATAATGTTGAGATGTTGCAGATCGTTGACGGGCGAGGCCCACTGCACCGCATGGTCAACAATCACCAGCGGGTCGAGCATCCGGCCTGGCCCGACATCGCCGCAGGCTTGGCTGCCGCTGTCCGGTCCCCAAATCAGCACGCCACGCGCCTGCAGGCTCTGCAGGTTATGCTGGGTCACCGCCGCACGATACATCTGCTGATTCATAGCGGGCACCACTGCCACGGGTGAGGCCGTCGCTAACACGGCGGTCGTCACCAGATCGTTTGCCATACCGGCAGTAATACGGGCAATCAGGTCAGCAGTGGCCGGTGCCAGCACAATAAGGTCGGCCCATTTTGCCAGTTCAATATGACCCATGGCCGCCTCCGCTGCCGGATCAAGAAGATCGTCAAATACCGGATAGCCGGAGACAGCCTGCAGGCTGAGCGGAGTAATAAATGCTTTCGCACCCTCTGTCATCATCACGCGGACATCAGCACCGCGATCGCGCAGGCGGCGCACCAGCTCAGGTGCTTTATAAGCAGCAATACCGCCGCTCACGCCAAGAAGAATTTTTTTGCCGGCTAATCCCATCATGATGTTGGCCTCACTAAGCTCTCTGCCGCTCGCGGCGGCGAATGCACGGACTTTATCACAAAAGCGCGGATGCGCCTTTTCACTGACTGCGTTTGCGAGCTGTCTCGTAGATTGCAGCTTCACTCATAGCCGCACGCTTCATGATGGGCCATGCTGAGGCTCATCTCAGGGAGAGCGGACATGAAAATAAAGGGACCACGGGAAAAACTCCAGAAGCTGGGTGCGCATGCCCTCAGCGATACCGAACTACTGGCCATTTTTCTCCGTACCGGATCGCCTGGACAGAACGTCCTGGAGCTGGCCGGTCAGATGCTGGACGGTTTTGGCTCGCTTTATCAGCTCATGACGTCAGACAAAGCGGCATTCGGTGAAATCAAAGGGGTCGGCGATGCCAAGCTGGCACAACTTCATGCGATTGCCGAACTGGCGAAGCGTTTTTTCGCCAGTAAGCTGGCCCGCGAAAGCGCAATGGAAAATCCACAAATCACGCGCCAGTATCTGCAAAGTCTGTTAGCCCATCAGGAGCGTGAGATCTTTATGGCACTGTTTCTGGATAATCAGCATCGTGTGCTGCGGGCACAAAATATGTTCTCTGGTTCCATTAACAGCGTGGAAGTTCACCCCCGCGAGATTGTCCGGGAAGCGCTGAAGCTCAATGCCGCCGCCCTGATACTGGCGCATAATCACCCGTCGGGCATGGCAGAGCCGAGCCGTGCAGACCGTGAAGTGACCCATAAAGTCAGCGAAGCCTGCCAGCTACTCGACATCCGTCTGCTCGATCATCTGGTGATTGGTCATGGCGAATATGTCTCCTTTGCCGAGCGGGGATGGCTTTGACAGCGGGAAATTTCACGCCAGGTGGCGGCTTTTTGCCCGATCATTCGGGATCTTTATCTGTTCGGGACTTGAGCACTTGGGCTGAGCGGCGTATACTACGCCACCTTTGAGAATCTCGGGTTTGGCGGTTAGGCCAGCTTAGCGGGTTCCATGGAATTCGCCTGGCGGGCTGCAAGCCTGACGAGGCGGCCCAAACCTAATTTTTAAAGCTCGAGCTGATTTGATTTTTGGAGATATTGACATGTCACGAGTCTGCCAGGTAACTGGAAAGCGTCCGGTGACGGGTAACAACCGTTCCCACGCAATGAACGCGACGAAACGCCGTTTCCTTCCGAACCTGCACTCACACCGTTTTTGGGTTGAGAGCGAGAAGCGCTTCGTTACTCTGCGTGTATCTGTTAAAGGTATGCGTATTATTGATAAAAAGGGCATTGATACGGTGTTAGCCGATATGCGTGCCCGTGGTGAGAAGTACTAAGGTACTAAGGAACTGAATCATGGCTAAAGGTATTCGTGAGAAGATCAAGCTGGTTTCCTCTGCTGGTACAGGTCACTTCTATACCACCACGAAGAACAAGCGTACTAAACCAGAGAAGCTGGAACTGAAAAAGTTCGATCCGGTTGTACGTCAGCATGTGCTCTACAAAGAAGCTAAAATTAAGTAATTTTAGTGTTCTGCTAAAAACCCGGCTCCGGCCGGGTTTTTTGTTTGTGTAAAACGCTGAGGAGAGGGTATGCCAGAGTTGCCAGAGGTTGAAACCAGCCGTCGCGGTATCGAGCCGCATTTGGTCGGTGAAACCATCCTTCACGCCGTGGTGCGTAATTCACGTTTGCGCTGGCCCGTTTCGCAGGAGATCCTGGCGCTGAGCGATCAGCCGGTGCTCAGTGTGCAGCGCCGGGCGAAATATCTGCTGCTGGAACTGCCGCATGGCTGGATCATTATCCACCTTGGCATGTCCGGTAGCCTGCGCGTGCTGTCAGAAGAGCTGCCAGCGGCGAAGCATGACCATGTTGATTTAGTCATGAGCAACGGCAAAGTGCTGCGCTATACCGACCCGCGCCGCTTTGGTGCCTGGCTCTGGAGCAGCGATCTGGCGGGCAGCAGCGTGCTGGCACATCTCGGGCCGGAGCCGCTTAGCGAGGAGTTTGACGGCGCTTACCTGTTTGAGAAGTCACGCGGCAAGCGGACGCTCATCAAGCAGTGGCTGATGGATAACAAAGTGGTGGTGGGCGTAGGCAACATTTACGCCAGCGAGTCACTGTTTACCGCCGGGATCATTCCCGATCGTGCTGCCGGCAGTCTGTCGCAGGCCGAAGCGGAACTGCTGGTCAATACCATCAAAGCGGTGCTGTTACGCTCCATTGAGCAGGGCGGAACCACACTGCGTGACTTCTTACAGAGCGACGGTAAACCCGGCTATTTTGCACAGCAGTTACAGGTTTATGGGCGGGCAGGCGAACCCTGCAGGGCATGCGGTACGCCGATTGTCAGCGGCAGACATGGACAGCGCAGCACCTACTGGTGCCCGAACTGCCAGCATTAAGCCAGTTTAGCCAGCAATGCCTGATGCACCGGCGCGGGCAGGAAGGCGGTAACATCGCCGCCGTGACGCGCCACCTCTTTGACCAGCGAAGATGAGATAAACGAGAAGCCTTCAGACGGCATCAGGAAAACACTCTCCAGCGTTGGCAGCAGATGACGATTCATCTGGGCCAGCTGCATTTCATATTCAAAGTCTGACACTGCACGCAAGCCACGGACCAGCACATTCGCCTGCTGGTCACGGGCGAAATTCGCCATCAGGTCGCTGAATCCGACCACCTCAACGTTGGGCAGATGGGCTATCACTTCACCAGCCAGCGCCACGCGCTCATCCAGGCTGAACATTGGTTTTTTACTGGGGCTGGCGGCAACGGCCAGAATGACCTGATCAAACATCTGCGCTGCCCGCGTCACGATGTCGAGATGACCGAGCGTCACAGGATCAAACGTTCCGGGATAGATGGCTTTCGTGATCATACTCGCCCTTTTGCCGAAGCATGATTCAGCGCCCAGAGGGCTGAATATTTATTGAAGGTATATTGCGCATTGACCACCGCCAGAATCCAGCCCTGTTTTCCGTCGAGAAAACCGGCACGCAGCAGCAGGGTTTTCACAAACGCGCCCAGCGTATGGCTGAACAGAGAAAACAGGCTGCAACGCTTACCGCGCCGATGGCGTTCCGTAGCCCAGGCTTCGGCATAAGCCAGCTGCTTGCGCTGAAAGGCGATTAAATCGCGGCAGGTCAGATGCTGCAGATCGCCGGGTAATGCCACCACTGGCGCGCCGTCACTCTGCAGTGATTCATGCACCAGATTGTCATTGTAGCGGAAGGTGCGTGGATAGAGTCGCATGACGCGGTCAGGATACCAGCCGCTATGACGCATAAAGCGGCCGAGAAACAGATTACTGCGGCCAAGACTATAAACCGTACGGCTGGGTGGCGCGACCAGCACCTGCTCAATCGCGGCGCGCAGTTCAGGTGTCACGCGTTCATCCGCATCGATCATCAGAATCATGTCGCCGGTGGCATAGTGCTGCGCGCGCTGGCGCTGGATGCCATAGCCCTGCCAGTCATCATTGTGGTAGACCTTCGCCCCAGCCTGCGTGGCGATGTCGACACTGTTGTCATGGCTGCCTGAGTCCAGCACGATAATTTCATCGGCCCAGCTGACCGAGGCCAGGCAATCAGGCAGCAGTTCCGCTTCGTTTTTGGCGATCATCACCACGGAAAGACGTTGGCGTGCTGACATTAGTGGGCCCGTGGTGGCAGATGCGGTTCGAGTAACTGTAGCAGACGCTGTAGCGCACCCTGATTCTGGTGCAGCACGTCTACCGCATGACGTCCGTAATAACGGCGGTAATCATCATCCTGTAACAGGTTGGTGACCTCTTTTTCCAGCGAAATCACGTCGGTGACGGTGATCAGCCCCTGGCCTTCCTGCAACTTGCTGCAGATATCTTTGAAGTTCCAGATATGGGGTCCCATCAGAACCGGAAGAGCATGGGCAGCAGGCTCCAGCGGGTTGTGTCCACCCCGTTCAACCAGGCTGCCGCCGACAAAGGCCAGATCGGCAATGCCGTATAGCAGCATCAGTTCGCCCATTGAGTCTCCGATGACCACCTGCGTTGAGCCAGACGGGATCTCGCCGCTGCTGCGCAGGATAAAACTGAAGCCGCGTTCCTGCGTCAGTTCACGGGCATCGTTAAAACGTTCGGGATGGCGGGGCACCAGAATCAGCAGCAGATCCGGGAAGGTCTGCAGCAGGCGGCGATGGGCATCCAGCACAATGGCCTCTTCACCTTCGTGCGTGCTGGTGGCGATCCACACCGGACGGCGCGGCGCCCACTGACGACGCAGCGTTACCGCTCTGGCGGCCAGTTCTGGCGTCACGGAAATATCAAACTTCAGGCTGCCGGTAATCGTTAGTTGAGAACGTTTCAGGCCCAGGCTCAGGAAGCGGTCGCCATCTTCCGCATTCTGCGCCGCGATAAGCGTGATGCTCTGCAACAGCCGGCGCATGAATTTACCCAGCTTGCGGTAGCCTTTAGCCGACCGGGCCGAGAGGCGGGCATTGGCGATCACCAGTGGAATATTACGCTGGTGCAGAATGCGGATAATGTTCGGCCACAGCTCAGTTTCCATGATGATCACCAGGCGGGGGTTGACCGTATCCAGAAAACGATTAATTGAACCCGGCAGATCATAAGGCAGATAGACGTGATGCACATCTTTGCCAAATGCAGATTGCGCGCGTTCAGAGCCGGTAGGCGTCATGGTGGTGACGGTAATCGGCAGGGTCGGGTAACGATGACGCAGAGCGCGCACCAGCGGGATCGCGGCCAGGGTTTCACCCACAGAGACCGAGTGCAGCACAATGCCGTCGGGCTTAACTTTGCCGACACAATAGCCATAGCGTTCTGCCCAGCGTTTGCGATAGGCAGGCGCTTTACGACCGCGCAGCCACAGGCGCAGCCAAATCAGTGGCTGAATTAAGTAGAGCAATGCGGTGTAAATGGTCGTCATAGTTACCGTTACAGCAAATTCGCGTCTAAAAGCAGATTAAAATCAGATGGCGGCATGTTATCAGAAACCCCGCATGCACTCATCCCACATTGTCAGTTGCTGCTCAGGACCTGCTGATAAAGCGAAGTCAGCGCCTGCGCCAGCCGTTGTGGACCATAAGGTTCAATTTTGCGCCGCGCCGCGTCACCCATTCGTGAATCGACAGAAAGCGCCGGTAGTGCATTAACAGCCTGATTTAACCCCTTGATATCCAAGGCATCACAGACGAAGCCTTCCTGACCAGCGGTAATAAATTCTGCGCCACCACAGCCGGTGCTGGTAATCACCGGTAAGCCGCAGGCCATCGCCTCCAGCACCACATTAGGAAAAGGATCGTAGAGGGTGGGCAGCAGCAGGCCATCAGCTGCGTGATAGAACGGCTGCACATCCTGCTGTACGCCGACAAAGCGCAGCCGGTCCAGACAGTTAAGCTGATTTGCCAGCTGCTGATACCGTTGCAGTTGCTTATCCTGACCCACCACAATCAGATAACGGTCGCTGGCAGCCAGCGCCTGTATCGCCGCTTTCAACCCCTTGCGTTCAAAGCCGGAGCCGACATAAATCAGTACGGTCGCCGCATCAGGCAGCGCCAGCTGCTGACGGGTAGCGCGACGTGCTGCTTCCGTGGCGGGCTGGAAACGGCTGGCGTCGATAGCATTATGAATAACGTGGATTTTTCCGGCGTCGAGCGAGAAACAGCGCAGGATATCGCGCTTTACCATCTCAGAATTACAGATCACCGCTTTCAGCGTCGGAGAGTTAAACATCTCCGCTTCCGCCTGCAGAACATAGCGATGATAAGGGCTGAGCACAGCACTCAGTCGTTGCCACGATGAGACGATGCGGGCGCGCTGTTCCAGCCAGACGCGATGAACACCATCACCCGCGCGAAAAATATCACAGCCCGCGATGCGCTCGTGGCTTTGCACAATATCGAACTTCTCGCGCTCCCAGCAGGTGCGTGCAGCACGGGCAAAACCACGCTCACGGGATACCCGGCCCAGCTTTGCCGGATTACAGATATGCAGATGCCAGTCAGGATTCGGTGTGCCCTGCCAGTTGCGGGTAATGATGTTGAGATCGAGCTGCTCGCTGCCCAGCGCTTCCAGCGCGCGCGAGATAAAACGCTCGGCACCGCCATCCGGACGATATTTCTGCCGGACAATCGCCAGCCGTAACTTACTCATTCAGATAGCTCCTCGCTGCCGCGACCACATCCTTCACCGGAATGGCCGACAGATAACGCTGGTCTGTTTTGGTGTCGATGGAATCGGGTGAGGGCAGCGGGCCATAGTCACCCGCCCAGATGACATGATTGTTGTCGCCCCATGGCCGCCAGTGCTGCAGCTTGGTCGGGCCAAACAGCGCAATGCAGGGCGTTTCAAGTGCGGCGGCCATGTGCATTGGTGCAGAGTCGACACCAATAAACAGCCGGGCATGATCGATAAGCGCCGCCAGTTGCGGCAGGGTAAACTGACCGGCCAGCGAAACCACATCCGGCGACGCACACAGCGCCCGAATGCGGTTAATCATCGCCAGCTCCTGTTTGTCCGGCCCGGCGGTCAGCACCACCTTGCGGCCCGGCTGCGCCAGCTGATCGAGCGTGGCGGCAACACTCTCCTCTTCCCAGCATTTAAAGCCCCAGCGTGAGGTCGGCTGCACCACAATATAGGGCGCAGTGACATGATGTTCCGCCAGTCGTGTCAGCACAGTTTGCTGGTCAGCGTCGCTGTAGTGCATTGAGACACGTGCGCCGTTGCTGCTGATGCCGAGGGGTGCCAGCGCCGACATATTCTGCTCAACGGTATGCAGTTTGCTGTGATTATGTGTGGGGACCAGGCAGTTGTGACACCATCGCCACAGGACGTTATCGCGTTTTTTATAGGCAAAACCGATGCGAACGGGTGCCGCAGAGAGCCGCGTAATCAGGGCTGCCCGCCACTGATCGGCCAGATTAATTACCAGATCATAATAGGCGGCACGTATGGCGCGAATTAATGCACGCTCATGGCCCAGCTTGCGCCAGGTGCCCTCCTGCTTCCATTTACGATCGATGACGTGCAAATGGCGGATAGCCGGATGCGCTTCCAGCATCGGACGCGTCTCCTGATAGAGCAACACGTCGATGCTGGCCTGCGGATAACGCTCATGAAGCGCATTGATGGCGGGCGTTGTGAGCAGCATGTCACCATGATGGCGCAGCTTAATCAGTAATATATTTTTTGGAGAGATGTTTGCTGGAGTCAGGCTGGCCATAAACAAGAGTTCTCAGAATTCAGTGAACCGATTGTAGGGCAAACCCTTTTTAGGATAAAGCCAGCCTCAAAGGTTATTTATCACGCCAGCGATAGAGTCGGGCCAGCCACAACAGCAACTGATACCACTGCTTAATTCCCCGGGCATTGCGTAACATGCGCAGGTGTGTCCGGGTGGCGAACAGCTCGGCAATGATTGCCTGGCGTGCGCGTGCGTCAGGCTCACGTCTTACACTGTGGCAAACGCTGAGCGCTTCATGAGTCACCTGATAGTGAAACGACGGGTAGATCTTCACGCGGTCACGATAGCGGTCATTGAGCTCTTCCAGCAGTCGCGCAATCTTCATGTAGTGGCGCTGATACTCAACGTTGCGCTCGCCGGTACGTTTGCGATTGCTGATTGAGGCGTCATGCATGTAGTAGCGATAGAGCACCGCTTCGGTATAACGCACGCGTTTTGCCAGCAGCATAAACTCGGTGGTCCAGGGAATGTCCTGATGATGCAGGCCGGGCTCAAACTGCAACTGGTGCTGCTCAATCAGTTCCCGGCGATAGATGCCCAGCCAGACCACATGCATATAACGATGGGTTTTCAGCGCGGTATTCAGCCAGTCGGCACCGTTCAGCACCGGCGTGCTGCGCAGGCGATCCAGCGGAATCAGCGGCTTTACCCGCTGGCTGTGTTTGAAAAACCACTCGGCGTTGCACTGTGCCGCATCCAGATTATCTGCTTCCGCCAGCGTCACCAGCGTCTGATACATATCGGGTTTCATGGTGTCATCTGCATCAGGGAAGGTGACATATTTCCCGCGGGCAATCGCCAGCCCGGCGTTACGGGCGCGCGAGACGCCGCCATTTTCCTGATGAATCACACGAATGTGAGAATGCTGCTGTGCATACTGATCGGCGCGCTCGCCTGAGCCATCGGTTGAACCGTCATCGACGATAATGATCTCAAGCAGAGTCAGCGTCTGCGCCAGCAGTGACTGCATGAACTCATCAAACATGCTGCCCGCATTGTACATCGGGGTAATGATACTCAGCAGAGGAGAAGTACTCATGACAATATCTGCACCAGCATTGTATTCACTGCGAAAGGGCGTTGCCTCGTCATAAATCATTTCCAAATCAGCAGAGTGAAATCAGGGAGTTCACAATTATAAAACGATGTTGCATCCCTGCTTTACTAAAAACCACGCCCGACAATAATAATGCGCTATATGCGCTTTTTTTACGCAATGTGGCCGTGCAGGTAAACAGATTATTATGCTGGCTTGCTGTCAGCGTCGTTATTACAGAGGTCGTGGCAAACAGCTGGCGGGATAAATGGCGGGAAAGTCAGGCGCTGAAATAACAGCGCCCGCATCAATCTGATAAACCTGAGTGTGCTATTGCTCACTCTGCTTAAAAAACTTGAGACTGACATACTTCATCATCCAGCTCAGGCTTTCAGCATACTGTTTCTGATGCCACTTTACGCGGGCGAATCGCTTCATCTCTTTATAATGCTTTGGCGTATCAAGTGGTTGTGAAGCCCAGGGGGAGCGCTGGTAATAGCTGTAGTAGCGCTGGGAAAGATCGCTGCCAGCCCATGCATGCCAGGGTTTGCATTTACCGGTGTAGTGAATCATCACCGTCTCTTCAGGCACGCCCGAGTGATCCCAGACTTTATTGGCGATGATATCGTAAATGTAGTTATAGCGGTCTGGCAGGATCAGGACCTCATCCTCCAGCACGATATTCAGCGCATCCTGATCGGGAAAACCAAACTCTGCGCCCCGCGTTACCAGCACGTCGGTAATGCGCGCGGTGGTCTGCCTTTCGAGCCAGCGTGGAATATTAATCAGCATAAAGCCGGAGTTGAAATAGTGATGATGCTTCAGCCCCAGCCTTGCGCACTGGTTATGTCGCGCTCGCGGTGTGTCATTACAGGCCGCCAGCGTGTAATCAGTGATATCCAGCGTGAACAGGGGAGAGTAGTCGCCTACCACCAGGGTGTCAGCATCAATATAGATCACCCGATCGCTGTAGCTCGCCACGGTTTCCGGAATCAGGAAACGGTAGTGGATACTTTTGGGATAGCGTCCGACCGCAGGCAACTGATCAACCCAGGCTCGGTTAAAGATATGCAGCGTGATCGCCAGACGATGGCCTTTGGCCAGCGATCGCAGTTTTTCCACATCCTCTTCGCAAAGCGAGTCTGAAAAAACATGGGCGTGGAAAGCGGTATCAGGATGATGGCTGAGAAGTGAAAACAACGTAATGCCCATGCCACGCGCGTAGGCGTAGTTGATGCCAAACGCAACATGAACCGGATTATCATCCGTGTCAGCAAGCGTGTTAACCAGCAGCTGACTTTGCTGAACGGCCTCAGCAAGAGGGGTAATTGCCATTACGCTTCACTATTCCAGATTATGAGTAATAAACGTTTGTATTCTAGTCAGTTTATCGTGATCCAGCCCGAATAATTTTTCAGCAGGCTGATCAAACTGAAAACGGGTGGCAAAAACGAACGTCGACGCAGCAATATTATCCGGTCCGATAAACAAAACGTTATTGACCGGGCGCTGTTCCCGGACTTCACACGGCCCGTAAAGCATGATCACCGGTATCTGCTGCGCATCCGCAATATAAGCATTGCCAGAGTCAGAGGAGATGTAGAAATCCATCTGTGCAATGGCCCACGGAACCTCTTCCAGTTTTAGCTCACCAATCAGACTGACGATATTGTCTTTCGGGCCGGTCAGGCTCAGTAACTCATCCAGCCACGGCTGCTCAGCCGGTGGGCCAAACACATAAAAGGTACAGGGCAGGTCAGCCAGCGACGCCATCAGCTGCTGCCAGATGCTGGCAGGAATGGTTTTAGCCCGGTTACCGGCAGAAATACTGATGCCAATTTTAATACCGCCGCGCGGATTAACCAGCGCGGCGGGCGGCGCAGGCGGCTGCCAGAGCGGAGAGGTCGCATGCTTGGGGAAATCGGTGTAGCGGTAGTCTCGATTAATCAGCTTCAGGTAGCTGTCGAGCGTTAAATCCGTTTTGGTGTGGTCGACAATACCGCTGGCGCTGCGATAGAAGGTCTTATGGTAGGACTTACGCACATAGGTGCGCAGAAACTGCTTGTTCGGTGCGTTGCAGAGCGCGGCGAAAAACAGGTTCACGCTGTTTGGCTGCACCAGATAGACGTTGTCATAGCGGTTCATCAGAGTGAACGCGAGCTTCAGTTTAGCAAAAAAGCTGCGCTTCGCCTCTTCAATCAGGAAATAGCGGCTGACCGTGTCATCATGACGCGCCAGCGGCTCCACCGCTTTGCTGATCAGCAACTCAGACTGACCCAGTGCGCGCAGCATCGGGGTGATATTAATAAAATCACCAATCTTTGCCGTCTGGATGATCAGGCTGCGTCCGGTTGGCCGGTAAAACAGCCGCATTATGGCCCGGAAAGGCAGCAGAAGCAGGTAGATCAGCACATAGTTCATGGCATGTTTTCCGTAATAACGGCCCGCAGTTTCTCTGCCACCGTGTCAGCAGTCAGCTCTGCCAGATTATGATTCGGGGCGCTCAGTGCCTGTTGGTTCTGCCCGTAACCGCCAATCAATCCAGGATCGGTCGGACCATACAGCGTGAGGTTGGGGCGATCCAGTGCCGCCGTCAGATGGCTCAATCCGGTATCCACTGAGACCACCGCCCGTGCGCCCGCCAGCTGTTGTGCTATCGCTTCCAGCGTCAGCTTAGGCAGCACATCGACATGCTCAAATCCTTCTGCAAGGCGCTGCGCACGCTGATGCTCATGTTCAGCACCCCAGGGCAATTTCACCCGCAACCCGCTGGGCTGCATCTGCTCAATCAGCTGTCGCCAGTGTGATTCCGGCCAGTGCTTGTTGTCACGCGTCGTGGCATGCAGAAAGACCAGGTAATGATGTGCGTCAGCGGGCAGATGATGCAGGAAGTGTCCGGCAATCGCGTAGTCACCCTGACTTTGCGGCTTTTCATAGCCCAGGCTTTTGGCGAACAGTTCGCGCGTCCGCTCAACCGCGTGCTGCCGCTTACTGACCTCATGGCGGATGTCATACCACCAGCTGGCGAACGGCTCACGCGCGCTACGGCTGTCCTGCCCATGTTTCACCCCTTTCGATAAGCGGGTGACCAGCGCGGCACTTTTGATCAGGCCCTGTGCATCAATCACGATATCGTACTCACGTGACTGTAACGCGCGCTTAAACAGCACGCGCTCTTCACGCTGCTGACTGCCAAACCAGTGTTTGCGCCAGCGGCGAATCGCGACCGGTAACACTTTATCTACTGCGGGATGCCAGCCAGGGATCTGTGCGAAATTCTCTTCCACTACCCAGTCGAAACGGATGCCGGGAATGGCATGCATTGCATCGGTCAGTGCCGGGAGCGAATGCAGCACATCGCCCATTGATGAAGTTTTAACAATCAGGACGTGCATGGCACCTCCTGTGGCGCGAGCAGTTCGCTCAGCGTCTGATGTACGCGTTCAGGCTGAATATCGATCAGGCTCTGATGATAGCCCTGTTCGGCATCGCCTTTGCGTACTTTGTGATAGCCGGTAATCAGGCGAATAATTCGCGCCTGCTTTGCCAGCGGCGGCGTAAAGTCAGGGCTGCTTGGTCCATAGAGCGCCACCAGTGGACGATCCAGCGCCGCGGCGATATGCATCAGGCCGGAGTCGTTGCTGACCACGGCACGGCATTGCGCCAGCAAAATCACCGCCTGTTCCAGCTGAGTTTCACCCGCCAGATTACGGCAGTGGCCACGCGCCTCTTCGGGCAGCGCAGCGATAATCTCTTCGCCGGTCGGGCGATCTTTGGCGGAGCCAAACAGCACGATCTGAAAGCCTTCAGCAATCAACTGGCGGGCCAGCGTGGCGTAGTGATAGTGCGGCCAGCGTTTGGCCGGACCAAATTCAGCACCCGGACAAAAACCGATGACCGGACGGGTCGCGGCGAGCTGAAACTGTGCGGCCGTTTCAATTTTTTCCTGCTCTTCAACCTGCAGTTTTGGCCACAACAGCGGCTGTGGCAGCTGCGCCGCCGAAGCAACAGGTGTGTCGTAGCCCAGCGCAACGTAGCGCTCAACCATAAGCGGAAACGCGGCTTTATCCAGCACCCGCAAATCATTCAGCAGGCCATAGCGCATTTCACCGCGCCAGCCGACGCGGCGTTTTATTCCGGCAAAGAAGGGGACCAGCGCCGACTTGAAGGAGTTAGGCAGCACATAAGCACGGTCGTAGTGACTGACGCGCAGCACTTTGCCCAACCGGCGACGCTCACCGATTTCCAGCGCGCCATGCCCAAGCGGCATCGCCAGCGCCTGATTCACCTCCGGCATGCGTGACAACAACGGACGGCACCATGCAGGTGCCATCACGTCAATTACCGCATCGGGATGTTCGGCCTTGAGGGTGCGATAGAGACTTTGCGACATCATCATATCGCCGACCCACGACGGGCCGATTACCAGAATTTTCATCGCCGGAGCAGCTTCCTTTATGCGTTACGGTTCAGCCAGACCATATAGTCAGCGACGCCCTGCGCCACCGTTTTAAATGGCTTGTCGTAGCCAGCGGCACGCAATTTAGTGAGATCGGCCTGAGTATAGGCCTGGTACCGTCCTTTGAGCTTTTCCGGGAACGGGATGTACTCGATCTGACCTTTCTGGTGGAACTTCAGTACTGCGTCAGCCACTTCCTGGAAGGACTCGGCGCGGCCTGTGCCACAGTTGTAAATCCCGGAGACGCCATTTTCCCAGCACCACAGGTTCACTTCCGCAACATCATCAACGTGGATGAAATCACGTTTAAAGCCGTCGCTGCCTTCAAAGAGTTTTGGATTTTCATCGTTGCTGATCTGCGTGTTCAGATGGAAGGCAACGCTTGCCATGCTGCCCTTGTGGCCTTCACGCGGTCCATAGACATTGAAATAGCGGAAGCCGCATACCGGCGAGTTCGCTTCCGGCAGCATCTGACGGACGTAATGGTCGAACAGCATCTTGGAGTAGCCATAAACATTAAGCGGCTGCTCATACTGACGCTCTTCAATGAAATTCTCATTGCGTCCGCCGTAGGTCGCTGCGGAAGAAGCGTAGAGGAACGGGATCTCGCGCTCAAGACAGAAGTGCAGCAGCTCTTTGGAGTACTGATAGTTGTTTTCCATCATGTACTTGCCATCCCACTCGGTGGTGGAGGAGCAGGCGCCCTGATGGAACACCGCTTCGATCGGGCCTAAATCATCGCCCGCCATCACGCTCATCAGGAACTCTTCTTTGTCCATGTAATCGACGATATCCAGGTCGACTAAATTGGCAAACTTGGTGCCATCCTTCAGATTATCCACCACCAGAATGTCGGTGTGACCGCGATCGTTCAGCGCTTTGACAATGTTGCTGCCAATCATTCCTGCGCCGCCAGTTACGATAATCATGTTGTTACCTTCAACGTTGTGGGGTGAAACAGGAGGTTTCACACACGAATACCTCACATCATAACATTTCATCAGGGTGCAGACAGCCAGATGACTCTGTAACGCTTTGTGCGTACATCCTTGCGGCGTGAACTATGCTGCAAAAATGACATTCTGTTGGGCGATTTATCGTGAAGAAGCGGCCTGTTCAGTAAGATATGCCAGATTTTTGCCATCTGAGGAGAGCAATGATGCCTGCGCAATTTTATCAACAACTTCGTCAGCAACTTGATGATGCACATCAGGAAGGACTGTTTAAACAGGAGCGGATCATCACCTCTGCCCAGCAGACGGAGATCGCGGTTGGCGATAATCCGGCGGTGATTAACTTCTGCGCCAATAACTACTTAGGTTTAGCGAACCATCCGGCGCTGATTCAGGCGGCGAAAGAGGGGATGGATTCGCATGGTTTTGGCATGGCGTCGGTGCGCTTTATTTGCGGCACGCAGGATAGTCATAAGCAGCTGGAAAAGCGGCTGGCAGACTTTCTCGGCATGGAGGATGCCATTCTTTACTCCTCCTGTTTCGATGCCAATGGCGGCCTGTTTGAAACCCTGCTCGATGCGCAGGATGCCGTCATCTCTGATGCGCTGAACCACGCTTCCATTATCGATGGCGTCCGGCTGTGCAAAGCGCAGCGTTACCGCTATGCCAATAACGATATGGCGCAGCTGCGCGCCTGTCTGCAGGAAGCGCGCGATAAAGGCGCGCGTCATATTTTGATCGCCACCGATGGGGTCTTCTCAATGGATGGGGTGATTGCGAATCTGCCCGCTATCTGCGATCTGGCCGATGAGTTTTCTGCGCTGGTGATGGTGGATGATTCCCATGCGGTGGGCTTTGTGGGGAACGCCGGACGCGGAACCCATGAATATTGCGATGTGATGGGCCGGGTCGACATCATTACCGGCACGCTGGGTAAAGCGCTGGGTGGCGCCTCCGGTGGCTACACCGCAGCAAAAGCAGAAGTGGTGGAGTGGCTGCGCCAGCGTTCCCGTCCCTATCTGTTCTCTAACTCGCTGGCCCCGGCCATTGTTGCCGCCTCGCTGCGGGTGCTGGATCTGCTCAGCGAAGGCGACGGGCTGCGTCAGCGTCTGTGGGACAACGCCCGTTACTTTCGGGAGCAGATGACGGCGGCGGGCTTTACGCTGGCGGGAGCCGATCACGCCATTATCCCGGTAATGCTGGGTGAAGCCAGCGTCGCCCAGGAGTTCGCCCGCCTGCTGCAACAGGAAGGCATCTACGTTACCGGCTTCTTCTATCCGGTGGTGCCAAAAGGACAGGCACGTATTCGCACCCAAATCTCTGCGGCGCATACCCAGCAACAGCTGGAACGTGCGGTGGCGGCCTTTACCCGTATCGGCAAACAACTGGGCGTTATCGCCTGAGGAGTCCGTCATGAAAGCACTCGCCAAACTGAAGAAGGAAACGGGCATCTGGATGGTGACCGATGCGCCGGTTCCGGAGCCGGGCCACAACGATTTGCTGATTAAGATTCGTAAAACCGCCATCTGCGGTACCGATGTCCATATCTACAACTGGGATGACTGGTCGCGCAAAACCATTCCGGTACCGATGATTGTCGGTCATGAATATGTGGGGGAAGTGGTTGCGATAGGACAGGAAGTGAAAGGCTTTACGATTGGCGATCGGGTCTCGGGCGAGGGGCACATTACCTGCGGACATTGCCGCAATTGCCGTGCCGGGCGAACGCATTTATGCCGTAACACAATGGGTGTAGGTGTTAACCGCCAGGGCTGCTTTGCGGAGTATCTGGTTATCCCGGCCTTCAATGCGTTCAAAATTCCCGACAACATTTCCGATGAGCTGGCGGCAATCTTTGATCCGTTCGGCAACGCCGTGCATACCGCCCTATCGTTCGATCTGGTGGGTGAGGATGTGCTGATATCCGGCGCGGGTCCTATCGGCATCATGGCCGCCGCGGTCTGTCGCCATGTCGGCGCACGCAACGTGGTGATCACGGACATCAATGAGTATCGTCTGGCACTGGCGCGCAAAATGGGCGTCACGCGCGCGGTGAATGTGGCGAATGAGGATCTGCGAGACGTGATGCACTCGCTGGGCATGACAGAAGGATTCGATGTCGGGCTGGAGATGTCTGGTGCACCACCTGCCTTCCGTTCATTGCTGGAGGTAATGAATCACGGAGGGCAGATTGCACTGCTCGGCATCCCGCCGGGTGAAATGGCGATCGACTGGAATCAGGTGATCTTCAAAGGGCTTTTTATCAAGGGCATTTATGGCCGGGAGATGTTTGAAACCTGGTATAAAATGGCGGCGCTTATCCAGTCCGGGCTTGATTTAACGCCGGTTATTACCCATCGCTATGGAATCGACGATTTCCAGCAGGGCTTTGATGAGATGCGTTCTGGACGCTCGGGAAAGGTGATACTGAGCTGGGATTAAAACAGCGGCCGCCAGGGCGGCCGCATGATTAGCTTTGTTTTTTCTCTTCATCGGTCAGGTAGCGCACTTTACGCGTGTAGTCCTGGCCTTTAAAGTTCAGCGGCTGTTGCGGATCGGCGAGGTATTTTTGCCATTCCGACAGCGGAAAGCCGCCATGTGCGCCTACCACTTCAGGCGGGATCACCGCCGACTGACCGCCAATTTTCTTTGAGACCGGCCAGTTAGCCCATTCGCCCAGATTGACGGTTTTAATATCCAGCATGTCCAGCAACACCGCCAGCGGCAGCTGGTCAGTAGGCGGCTGGCTGTCGTTCATTAAATTCCAGGTATCATTAAACAGCGTCAGCCACAGCGGCGAAATGCGCTGCCAGACATCACGGGTGGCGGCCAGGTAAGCCCCATTCACGTGATCCACCAGCCAGGGCCGGATACTGTGCGGGTAGTAGGCGGGAATCGCCTCTTCCGGCGCATCAGCCAGCTTGGCAATCATTTTCCCCTGACGAAAACTGGAATAGAGATGGCCGGACTTCATCATGATCTCCGGCATCTTAAGCAGATTGAGGTCGGAATCGATCATCAGAATGCCGTCGCCTTTAGCCTGTAAGGGCGCCTGCAATTTAATCAAACGACTGCGATAGATCTGCTTGTAGCGATAACTCTCTTCCCGATGCGGGACATCCAGCGTAGCGACACGGGTTTTTACTGGCAGGCTGCCAAAGGCGTGAGCCGGCTGATCGCTGACAATTACGATCTCTTCAGCCTCTGTCGCAAAGCGCGCCGCAAAATCGGCACTGAGCAGGGCTTCTTCGATATAGTCCGCGCCGGTGCAGGGGATCACGACAGAAGTGACCGGTACAGTACCCTGAACCTCTTTATGCGAATAAGGCAGGTTATGACTCGCCCTGATATGGCGATAACGGGGATTTAAAAAATTAAGCATGAGGTTTCTTTTTCACGACGCTTTGTAAAATATTCTCGACGCCGCTGATATAAGTTTCAATAGCGTACTGTTCACGTACGCGTTTCGCTGCCGCATTGATCAGGCGTTGACGTAAATCCGCATCCTGCCACAGTGCGGTCAGATGCTGGGTCAGTTGCACCACGTTGCCATAATCAAACAGCAGCCCGGTTTCGTCATGACTGATCAATTCGGCAGTACCGACCACGCGGGATCCCACTACGGCGGTATTCACCAGCATCGCCTCCAGCACAACCCTTGGTAAGCCCTCACTGCGTGAGGCAAGAATAAACGCATCAAAGGCAGTGAGGTAATCCAGCGCGTTGTTCTGAAAGCCGGTAAAGACCACGTGCTGCTGGATGTTCTCTGCGGTAGCGAGTTGCAGCAGATGCTGAAGTTCCGGACCCGCTCCGACCACCACCATCTTCCAGTCGGCATCGGGATTAGCACGTTTAAAACGGCCCAGTGCCTGCAGAATATGGTGATTAGATTTACGCAATATCAGCGAGCCAATCGTGCCGAACACAAAGGTTGAAGGGGAGAGTTTAAAGCGCTGGCGTACTTCAAGGCGGTCGGGCAGAGGCTGGTGGATGTCGATAGCGTTATTGACGGTAAAACAGCGTTCCGCATCAACACCGTGGCTGCGCAGGGTGTTATTCACGCCCTGTGACACGGCAATGATCGCCTGGCAATCCTGATTGACCATGCTGACCAGCCGCGGTTCCAGAACCGGATCGATACGGCAGTGTTGCACTACCGCAACATCCAGGCTGCGCGCCGCCAGATAACCTTCCACATTGGTGCTGGGCTGGTTATTCATATAGAGCGTGTCAAACTTCCCCAGCTGCAGCAGTGAATTGATTTTGCTGGCATTGGGCATAATGCGCCAGTGTGTATCAATCTGATCGATGGCGCGCTTCTTGAGCTTCTTATTAAAAAACAGCAGTGCCCGCGCGACTTCTTTAACAAACTTTGCCCAGCGTGGCTGCCTGATTTGCGGAATAAAAAAGACCGGGATAGCCAGCGCATTCAGCGTGGCCTCAATGGTTTCGTCGTTGCCACGGCTGTAGTTGTGATAGAAGCAGCAGGTGATATCAAACTTTTGACGATCGATACGCTTCAACAGCTCCAGCATACTGTTGGTGCCGCCGCCCCACTCTCTGCCGTTATCCAGTAGCAGGATTTTTTGTTTAATAATCGTCATCCCTATCACTGTTCCCGCACAGCACGTTATCGCCCGACCGAGGATTATAGTAATTTCTGCGTATAAATGAACGCTAAGCTGAACACTTAGCATTCATAGCAAATTCAGAACAGATTTTTTAGCGTGTTAAACAGCGGGCTGTTATTCACACTTTCCGCTATTACCGTTAAGGCTCGGGTGGCAGGAACCGGCGCCAGCGGCTGTTTCGGTTTACACAGGTCTGCAGGCTGGAAGCGCGGTGTCGCCGGTTTTGCCGGTGCCACAGGCGTCCGTGAGCCGCTGCGGAGTGATTCGTTCAGCAGCTGACTGGGGCGAACCAGCGTAACGTCGGCTGGCAATGTGGGTAACATCTGCTGCAGCACCCGCACGGTGTTAGGGTGGGGATGACCAATGGCAATGGCGTAACCGTCGCGCTGCGCCAGTTTCACCGCCCGACTGAACTGCTGGCGGATGGCATTAATATCCTGGCTGTCATCCAGAAATACCCGGCGTTTTAATACCCTGACCTGGGTGCCCTGTGCGGCAGGAACAGCCTGACTGTTAGCGATGGTCATGCTATCCAGAAAGTAGAGATTATAGTGGTTCAGCGCCTGCATCACTTTCTGCATGCCGGGCAGGCTGGAGGTCATCCTGCTGCCCATATGGTTGTTCAGACCTACGGCATAAGGCACGTTGTTAACCGCATTGCGCATGATGCGGGTAACCTCTTCGCTACTCATCTCCGGCGTTAAGGTATCTTTTTCCAGCGGCTGTTTGCTCAGCGGCGCCATGGGCAGATGGATCAACACTTCGTGACCACTCTGGTGCGCTTTGGTGGCCATTTCACGGGCATGTGGCGCGTTGGGCAAAACCGCCACTGAAATGGCCTGCGGCATCTGCAGGACCTTGTTCTCTTCGGCAGGGCGATAGCCTACGTCATCGATGACAATGGCCAGTTTGCCCGCCTGCGCAGCGTAGCTGAACAGCAGGGCGCTCAACAGAACGGGGATTTTTCGAAGTTGCAGCAAAACCTATTTTCCTAACCACGGGAGTGGATTGACGGCCTGTCCCTGACGTCGGATTTCAAAATAGAGCGACGGGGTACCGCGGCCACCACTGGTGCCCACCAGTGCGATAGGCTGTCCTGCCTTCACCTGCGTACCCACGCTCACCAGCGCACTTTGGTTATAGCCATACAGGCTCATATCGCCTTTACCATGTTCCAGCACGACCACCAGGCCGTAACCCTGTAACCAGTCGGCCATCAGCACGCGGCCATCGGCGATAGCTTTCACCTCGGTACCTTCGCGCGCATCAATCACCAGTCCTTTCCAGCGCAGTTCACCCTGCAGCTGTTCACCAAAGCGATGTTCAATGCGTCCGCGTACCGGCCACAAGGCCTGCCCGCCGGCACGACCAAGTCCACCGGTGCGCGCCACCAGTTCGCGTTCGCTCTGGGTCGGCTGATAGCTGGAGCCTTTGGCTTTCGCCTGCGCCTGACGCTGACGCACTTTTTCCGCCTCACGCGCTTCACGGGCGGCGCGCTCGCGCGCCTCGCGTTCCGCACGGGCAATCTTATCCTGCAGACGGCTTTCGTTCTGACGCATCTCGACCAGATCGGCCTGATCTTTTTCCAGCGCGCTTTCCAGTTTCGTCAGGGTTTTTTTCCGCGCTTCGCTCGCCTGTTGCAGCTTCTGCTGCTGGCCCTGCTGCTGCGCTAATAAGCCTTTCTGCTGCTGTTGCTTCTGCTCCAGCGTGGCGCGTTGCTGAGCCAAATCCTGACGCGTCTGTTGCAGCGATTCGATATTTTTCTGGCGCGCAGCATTCAGATAGCCGAAATAGGCCAGAATACGCTCGCTGCGCTGGCTCTCTTCACCGCCCATCAACAGCTGTACACCGTTGTGCTTACCCTGACGAAACGCCGCATCAAGCTGCTCTGAAAGCAGGTTTTCCTGTTGGGTTTGCTGTTTTTCAAGGCGGGCGATGGAGGTGGCAAGCTGTTTGATTTCGTCATTCAGGGCGTTGAGGCTATTGCGGGTGTCACGCAACTGACGGCTCGCCTGAGCGATGATTTTTTCCTGACTCTGCAACTGATCCAGTAATTTGCTGCGCTGAAGCTTTTGCGCTTTAACGCTTTTCTCTTTTTCAGCGATGTTTTGCTGAATAGATTGCAACTGAGATTTGCTGTCTTCTGCACTAACGGCGGCGGCAGGCAATAACAGTGCCCCCGCACAAAGCAGGCTAAGGGAGAGGCTGGACAAGTGTGTGAACAACGGCAGGTTATCGCCGTTGGGACGGGTCCTTGTGTGCGAAACGGTTGTTTTTCCCTTCATAGGCCAATGATTATTCCACGATGAACCGCCGCTTACCAGTGCTCCCCACTGGCATTTGCTTTTCCAGTTATGTCCACTTTCACAATGACATGGATTAAGCCTTACGCCATTTTTGCTATTCAGCCACTTTTTTTGGAAAATGAAGCACAAATCGATACTCTGGCCGCATAGCATCTGTACATGCGAAGTGGCGCAGGTATACTCAGAACCCTTGTTTTAGCTTATTAGCCCGGTCTGGAGTCGTTACCCCTCATGCAAGAAATTATGCAGTTTGCAAGCAATCACCCCATCCTGAGTCTGGCATGGGTCGTTTTACTCGTTCTGGTGATTGTGACTACCGTTAAAGGAATGTTCTCTAAGGTAAAAACGATCAGTCGCGGTGAAGCAACCCGCCTGATTAATAAAGAGGACGCGGTAGTTGTAGACGTGCGTTCGCGCGACGATTTCCGCAGAGGTCATATTTCAGGTGCGCTTAATGTCGCAGCCGCTGAGATTAAAAAAGGCAACATCGACGAACTGGCAAAGCATAAAGCGCAGCCCATAATTGTGGTGTGTGCAACCGGACAAAGCGCGGGTGATTCTGCTGCGCATCTCAGCGCGGCCGGCTTTGAGCGGGTTTCAGTGCTGAAAGATGGTATCAGTGGCTGGAGCGGCGAAAATCTGCCGTTAGTTCGCGGCAAATAATCTTACAGAGGTGCTGATCATGGCAAATGTTGAAGTGTATACCAAGGCGACTTGCCCTTACTGCCATCGGGCGAAGGCGCTGTTAACGCAAAAAGGCGTATCGTTTCAGGAGATCCCCATTGATGGAGACATGGCGAAACGCGAAGAGATGATCAAGCGTAGCGGCCGCACCACCGTGCCTCAGATTTTTATTGATGCGCAGCACATTGGTGGCTGCGACGACTTATTCGCACTCGATAATCGCGAAGGTTTAGATCCCTTACTGCAGGCGTAATTTTACGCCGGACAATCTCATACATAGGATTTGGTCACATGTCAGAACATAATACCAACGAAATGCAATTCCAGATTCAGCGCGTATTCACCAAAGACATCTCTTTTGAAGCGCCAAATGCACCACAGGTTTTCCAGAAAGAGTGGGAACCGGACGTTAAACTGGATCTGGACACTGCATCTTCTCAGCTGGCTGACGAAGTTTACGAAGTGGTACTTCGTGTGACTGTAACCGCCACCGTGGGCGAAGAAACCGCTTTCCTGTGTGAAGTTCAGCAGGCCGGTATTTTCACCATCAGCGGTATCGAAGGAACGCAGATGGCACACTGCCTGGGCGCATACTGCCCGAACATCCTGTTCCCGTACGCACGCGAATGCATTACCAGCCTGGTATCACGTGGTACCTTCCCGCAGCTGAACCTGGCACCGGTTAACTTTGATGCGCTGTTCATGAACTACCTGCAGCAGCAGCAAGGTGAAGAAGGTGCTGAACCACATCAGGATGCCTGATGACAACTCACGCTTCGATTAGCGTCATCGGTGCCGGTTCATACGGCACCGCTTTGGCGATTACGCTGGCCCGCAACGGCCATCCGGTGCTGTTGTGGGGACATAACCCGGCGCATCTGGCGCAACTTCAGAGTGACCGCTGCAACACCGCTTTCCTGCCTGATGTCCCGTTCCCCGACAATCTTTCCCTTGAACCTGATCTGACCAAAGCTATTGCTGCCAGCCGCGATTTATTGGTTGTGGTGCCGAGTCATGTCTTTGGCGAGGTACTGCAGCAGATCAAGCCTCATCTGCGATCCGACTCGCGTATTGTCTGGGCGACCAAAGGGCTGGAAAAAGAGACCGGCCGTCTGCTGCAGGATGTGGCGCGGGAAATTGTCGGCGATGACATTCCGCTGGCTGTAATCTCCGGACCGACCTTTGCGAAAGAGCTGGCAGCCGGATTACCGACGGCTATCGCGCTGGCCGCAACGGATGCGCAGTTTGCTGAGGATCTGCAGCAGAAGCTGCACTGCGGTAAGAGCTTCCGCGTTTATAACAACCCTGACTTCATCGGCGTACAGCTGGGCGGCGCGGTAAAAAACGTGATTGCTATCGGTGCCGGGATCTCTGACGGGATTGGTTTTGGCGCGAATGCACGTACCGCACTGATCACCCGTGGTCTGGCTGAAATGAGCCGGCTGGGCGCCGCGCTGGGTGCCGATCCCACCACCTTTATGGGGATGGCGGGTCTGGGCGATCTGGTGCTGACCTGTACCGATAATCAGTCACGTAACCGTCGTTTTGGCATGATGCTGGGCCAGGGCGAGGATGTAGATAGCGCGCAACGCATTATCGGACAAGTTGTAGAAGGCTACAGAAACACCAAAGAAGTCAAAGCATTGGCTGCCCGTTTTGGTGTGGAAATGCCGATCACCGAGCAGATTTATCAGGTGCTGTATTGCGAAAAGCCGGCGAGAGATGCAGCATTGAGTCTGCTGGGACGAACAAGGAAGGACGAAAACAGCACTGGCTAACGCAGGACGCGTAGCATCATCACCTGCAGCGCCCATTCAGGCGCTTTTTTTATCGGGAGAAAACAGCAATGTCGTCTGATGAGTTAGAACTGGTCTGGAATAATATCAAAGCAGAAGCGCGCGCCCTGGCTGATTGTGAGCCGATGCTGGCCAGCTTCTTCCACGCGACATTGCTCAAGCATGAAAATCTCGGTAGCGCACTGAGTTATATGCTGGCCAACAAGCTGGCTAACCCGATTATGCCCGCCATCGCCATTCGTGAAATCGTTGAAGAAGCCTACCGTGAAGATCCGTCGATGATTATGTCAGCGGCGTACGATATTCAGGCGGTGCGCCAGCGTGACCCGGCAGTCGATAAATACTCCACGCCGCTGCTCTACCTCAAAGGTTTTCACGCCTTACAGGCCTACCGCATTGGCCACTGGCTGTGGAATGAAGGCCGGCGCGCGCTGGCGGTTTATCTGCAGAATGAAATCTCCGTCTCCTTTGCCGTCGATATTCATCCCGCCGCCAACATAGGCCACGGCATCATGCTCGACCATGCCACAGGCATTGTGATTGGTGAAACCGCCGTGGTTGAGAATGATGTCTCGATCCTGCAATCGGTTACGCTGGGCGGAACCGGCAAAACCAGCGGTGATCGTCACCCGAAAATCCGTGAAGGGGTGATGATTGGTGCCGGTGCGAAAGTCCTGGGCAATATTGAAGTTGGCAAGGGAGCCAAAATCGGTGCCGGATCCGTGGTGTTACAGCCCGTGCCGCCGCACACCACCGCAGCAGGCGTACCCGCGCGAATCGTTGGTAAGCCAGGCAGTGAAAAGCCGTCGATGGATATGGATCAGCACTTTAATGGCAGCCTGGCGGGTTTTCAGTTTGGCGACGGCATCTAGTCTTTAATCAGCGCGCCCGCATAATCAAGCTGGCGCCACGCTTCATAGACCACCACCGATACGGCGTTCGACAAATTCATACTACGGCTTTCCGCTTTCATCGGGATACGGATTTTCTGCTGAGCCGGTAGCGCCGCTAAGATCTCAGCCGGAAGTCCACGGCTCTCCGGGCCAAACAGCAGATAATCGCCAGCCTGGTACGCTACGGCACTGTGTGCGGGCGACCTTTGGTCGTCAGCGCAAACAGACGCTCAGGCGACTCTGAGGCGATAAATGCCTGATAGTCGGCGTGGAATTTAATGGCAGTGAATTCGTGGTAATCCAGCCCGGCGCGGCGTAAACGCTTGTCATCCCAGGCAAAACCAAGCGGCTGAATCAGATGAAGCTGAAAGCCAGTATTGGCACACAGGCGGATGATATTGCCGGTATTCGGCGGAATTTCTGGTTCAAACAAGACAATGTTAAGCATAAGGCCCCCGATGACAGGGGCCGAAGCATAACAAATTATTGACGAGCGGAGGAGTAGAGCGGCAACCAGAGGGTCAGACGCAGGCCGCCCAATGGGCTGTCATCCGCTTTAACCCAGCCGCGATGTTGCTGCACTGCCGTTTCAACAATCGCCAGGCCAAGACCGGTGCCGCCGGATTCGCGATCGCGTGCTTCATCGGTACGGTAGAACGGCCGGAAAATCTGTTCACGATCTTCCGGACTCACGCCAGGACCATCGTCATCAACGTGTACCGTGATGCCGGAAATATCGACGGAGAAGCTGACGCTGATATGGGTGTGTGAATAGCGCAGCGCATTGCGTACGATATTTTCCAGCGCACTCTCCAGCGCATGGGGGTTACCATAAAGCGGCCACGGGCCAGGCGGATAGGGAATATCCATCTTCTTGCCCATCTGCTCCGCTTCGAAGCGGGCATCTTCCAGCACCCCATTCCACAACTGATTCGCCTTCATCGCTTCGCTGACCAGCGCATTTTTATGCTGGGTGCGCGACAGCACCAGCAGATCGTTAATCATGCCATCAAGACGCTGTGCTTCCATCTCAATGCGGCCCAGCTCTTTGCCTTCACCCTGGCGCCGACGCAGCAGCGCGGTAGCCAGTTGCAAGCGGGTGAGCGGGGTACGAAGCTCATGGCTGATATCCGACAACAGACGTTGCTGACCGGTCATCATCCGCTCCAGCGCACTGACCATCTGGTTAAAGCTGGAACCCGCCGCCAGAAACTCCTGTGGGCCCGATTCCAGTTCCGGATGCTGACGCAGGTTTCCGCTTGCGACTTCGTCGGCAGCATATTTCAGCTTACGTGCCGGACGAGCCAGGCTCCAGGCCAGCCAGAGCAGCAGTGGTGAGCTGATGAGCATGGTGACGATAAGCAGTAACAGGGGACGGTCAAACAGCAGATTGACGAAATCGAGCTGGGAACTGTTGGCGGGACGAATCATGTAAAGCTGGTAGTTATCTTCACCATCCCGAACGGCGAAAGGCCCTACCAGCTCAACACGACCATATTTCTTCTTCTGCGGATGATCGGCATTGTCAGACTGGCCGATAAAATTGCGGATAACCTGCATTTCGTTATGTTGCGCGCCGATCACCCGACCTTCACTGGTCACTAACAGCAGCCGCTGACCCGGCGGTGCCCACTTCTCCACTGCCCGAAACAGACGACGCCACCACATCAGATCGTTAGGGGGATCCTGTGACAGCTCTGCTTCGACGTGTTGCTCAATCATGATTCCCTGCCGCTGTTCACTTTCCAGCAGCGAGGTCATCTGTCGTGAATCGAGCTTGGGCACCATTAGCACCAGCATCAACACCAGCGCCAGCGTCAACCAGAAGATGGCGAAGATACGGGTGGTCAGACTTCCAATCATGATGCCGAAACCATCAGATAGCCGCGGCCACGTAAGGTTTTGAACCAGGGATGGCCGTCACGGCGTTCAGGCAGCTTGCGACGCAGATTGGAGATATGCATATCAATAGCGCGGTCAAAAGGCGTCAGGCGTTTGCCCAGCACTTCCTGACTCAGATGCTCACGCGACACCACCTGGCCCAGATGCTGCGCCAGCAGATAGAGCAGGGTGAATTCCGTGCCGGTCAAATCCAGCGTGACATCATCGAAACTGGCCTCCTGACGGCCGGGATTGAGACGCAGGCAGTCCACTTCCAGCGTGGGCGAGCTATTGTCGTGTTGCTGCTGCTGTTCACTCCAGTTTGAGCGCCGCAGAATAGCGCGGATACGCGCCACCAGTTCACGATCGTTAAACGGCTTAGGCAGATAGTCATCTGCACCCAGTTCGAGGCCCAGTACGCGATCCAGCTCGCTGCCGCGCGCCGTTAGCATGATGACGGGGGTTTGATGTTGCTGACGCAGTTCTTTCAGGGTGTCGATACCGTTTTTCTTCGGCATCATGACATCAAGTAAAAGCAGATCAATTGAGTTATCGAGCAGGTTCAGCGCTTGTTCACCATCGCTGGCTACCACCACTTCAAACCCTTCCATTTCTAACAGTTCTTTTAAAAGCGAAGTTAATTCGCGATCGTCATCTACCAACAGGATTTTATTCATTTTTGTAGCCCTCCGCAGGCAAAATACCGTGTTCCTGGCGCACCTATCCATCGCTTTACGTAGTTTTACACCCCCTGACGGATGTTTGCAGCTGTCGCCGTACACTGGCTCTCGTTGAATCGCAAAACGGAACGAACTGGAGTACACGATGCGCAAATTAACCGCCGTCGTCCTTGCCTCAGCGATGGCTCTGAGTGTCGCCAGCGCAGGTGCTAAAGATGCGACGACGATTGACGAGATGCATCATGGCGGATTGCCGACAGGCAGTATGACGCAAAATCCGCAAAGCCACATGTTCGATGGCATCGAGCTGACTGAAGAGCAACGTCAGCAGATGCGTGACCTGATGCAACAGGCCCGACATGAGCGCCCGGTCGTCCATATTGACGATATCGCAGCACTACATGAGTTAGTGACTGCAGACCAGTTTAACGAAGCGGCCATCCGCGAGAAGGCGGAAGTGATCGCCAGAGTTCAGGTTGAACAGCAAGTCGAGATGGCGCGCGTACAGAATCAAATGTTTCAGCTGCTAACGCCAGCCCAGCAGTCGGCGTTACAACAGAATTACCAGCGGCGACTTAATGAGCTGCGACAGTTTTCGAATTTGCAGTCAGCGTCATCGCTGCAGGCAGTGAGTAGTACCAGCAGTAACCAGTAACATAGTATCCCTGTTTTCCTTGCCATAGACACATCCCTGTCTTCCCCCGCCATGATGGTGGGGGTTTTTTTTATCTGCCGTGTAACAACCTTCTATTATTAATCAGATGTTTAAGGATTTTATAAAGCGAGATCAAGCTTTATGAATTAATCCGAGTGTGGGCGACAGAGAGAGACTTATGGCTTCAGTTTTCCTGCGGGCAGGGTTAACATCATTTTTTTTGAGAAGAGCCAGGCACTGAGTGCGCAGAAATGGTTCAGGAGTAGTGTGAATAACACGAGTGGTGGAAGTGTTTTATCACAGCTTCTGAGTGTAATGCAGGCTTAAGAAATGAGAATGCTGCTCCAATAATCCGTGCCAGCCTGATGCTCATTAAAGGAATTGTGCGTACCAATCATAAGTGCAGCAATATGCTACGAGTTCAGGTGTTATCTTTGCTTAGGATTGCAGAAAATTGAATGGATAAAGTAACGCTTGTCGCCAGTGCGTGGATGACGTGCGGCGGACCTCTTTCTACATTCTGACGGAACGGATATGCATATCAGTCAGTTCTGGCTGCCTGATTGGATACATGTCGTTGAGATGTCTGAGTTGAAACGATTTTTTGTAAGGTTTGGCTCTGGCCTGCCGATAGTTTTGGGACTAAAGCAATTTAATTAAGGAGTGATTATGTCTGGGATGGTTTTTTGTCGTGGATGTGGCAAAGAAATTCATGAATCAGCCAGGGCTTGCCCTAATTGTGGTGCGACTCAATCAGGGTCAGGTCAGGGCAATAAGAACCGAATTGCTGCTGCTCTGCTGGCGCTTTTCCTTGGGGGGTTTGGGGTTCATAAATTTTACCTTGGAAAAATTGGTCAGGGATTTTTGTACCTGATTTTTTGCTGGACATTCATTCCAGCTTTTATCGCTTTTATTGAATTCATTTTGTATCTTTGCCAGTCTGACGACGACTTCGCAAGGAAGTACGGTTAACTTGAAGCGTGAATAAAAAGAAACCTGCCGTAATGGCGGGTTTTTTTTATCTTTTTTTCACTTTTTTTATTTTGACTGGAATCATCACCACGCAATAAAACCCCTGTTTGATTAGCGCTTGTTGAGCTTTAATGGATAAGTCTCGCCGATTCTTTACTATTCAGGTCATGACTTAAATTTAAGCGTACCGGTAAGGGTTTTACCACCTGTTAAATATTATAACTCACTGAAAGTGAATGAATTACAGGCAGGCATAGAAAACTTTAATTATATTTTTCAATGAGATAAATCCCCCGCGTTACGCTTGCCGGTTCAGGCGCACCCTCTACACTTAATCCTGTCACTGCAGGGAAGTTAAGTGTCTTTGCGAAGTCTCAGGGAGCAGCAACCACATTATGTAGTCCTGAATGAATCTATTAACGGAGTAAGTTATGGCAGAGCATCGTGGTGGTTCAGGTAATTTCGCAGATAATCCGCAAAAAGCGTCTGAAGCCGGTAAGAAAGGCGGTCAGAGTAGCGGCGGCGGAAATTTCAAAAACGATCGTGAAAAAGCATCAGAAGCCGGGAAAAAAGGCGGCAAAAAGTAGTCGTCGTCCCTTTCTCAGCCCAGATCAGGGCCTGAATGTGGCCTGGTACTGATGTGTATGACACTTTGCCCCGTCCTCCCACAGAGGCCGGGGCTTGTTTTTTTGTGCCTGTCGCGCTTTTCCAAAAGAGTCCGATCCGTTGAACGACTCGCTAAGCAGTGCCCGCCTCCCGATGTTAAACTTGAGCCATTCATTCATTTTGGTGCGCATCATCACTGATGCCGCACAGGGAATCTGGCATGCAACCCTCTTATGGCAGACTGGTAAAGCGTGCTGCGCTCGGCGCGACCATTCTTGCGTCTGTGCTGTTGCTCGTGAAAATTTTTGCCTGGTGGTACACCGGTTCGGTGAGTTTACTGGCCTCTCTGGTGGATTCACTGGTGGATATCGCCGCCTCGCTGACCAATCTGCTGGTGGTGCGTTATGCGCTGCAGCCTGCCGACGAGGATCATACTTTCGGGCACGGCAAAGCGGAGTCGCTGGCAGCGCTGGCGCAAAGTATGTTTATTTCTGGCTCGGCGCTGTTTCTGTTTCTGACCGGCCTGCAGCATCTGGCGACGCCCAATGAGTTGCGGGCGCCCGGCGTCGGTATTGTAGTAACCGTGGTGGCGCTGAGCTCAACGCTGGTACTGGTGGCCTTTCAGCGATGGGTGGTTCGTAAAACCCGCAGCCAGGCGATCCGGGCTGACATGCTGCACTATCAGTCCGATGTCATCATGAATGGCGCTATTTTGATTGCGCTGGTGCTGAGCAGCTACGGCTTTGCCCGCGCGGATGCCCTGTTCGCGCTGGGCATTGGTATTTTTATTCTCTACAGCGCACTGCGTATGGGCTACGAGGCGGTTCAGTCATTGCTGGATCGCGCGTTACCGGAAGAGGAACGGCAGCAAATCCTGACGCTTGCGACAAACTGGCCGCAGGTGCAGGGCGTTCACGATCTGCGAACCCGTCAGTCCGGGCCGACCAAATTTATTCAGCTGCATCTGGAACTGGAAGATCAGCTGCCACTGGTGCAGGCGCATCGGGTAGCCGATCAGGTTGAGAAGGCGTTACGCAAAGAATTTCCCGGGTCAGACGTAATTATCCATCAGGATCCCTGTTCTGTGGTACCGTTCGAGAGAAAGGATTCTTTAGGTTTTTAACTTAAATGAATCAAATCGATACGGCAGGGATGACGTAACGCTAACATTGCTGCAAAAAATAGTGAAAAGTTGTCTGACCTGAATCAATTCAGCAGCAAGCCTTTGATATACTATCTGCCATCACGTGTCGCGCGAGTCGTAAAATGAGCTTCAGCAGCGATCGACAGGCAGGATTAACCCTTAGTTTTGAACAATCCAGAGGTTGTCATGATCAAAAAAATTGGTGTATTAACCAGCGGCGGTGACGCCCCAGGCATGAACGCAGCTATTCGTGGCGTGGTGCGTTCCGCGCTGAGTGAAGGACTGGAAGTTTTTGGGATCTATGACGGTTACCTGGGATTGTACGAAGATCGCATGATCAATCTTGATCGCTACAGCGTTTCAGACATGATTAACCGCGGCGGCACTTTCCTGGGCTCAGCTCGCTTCCCTGAGTTCCGTAATGAAGATGTGCGTCAGGTTGCCATTGAGAACATGAAAAAGCGCGGCATCGATGCGCTGGTTGTTATTGGTGGTGACGGTTCCTACATGGGGGCTAAGCGCCTGACTGAAATGGGCTTCCCGTGCATTGGTCTGCCAGGCACCATCGATAACGACGTTGCCGGAACGGATTACACTATCGGTTATTTCACTGCGCTGGAAACTGTGGTTGAAGCGATTGACCGCCTGCGTGATACCTCTTCATCGCATCAGCGTATTTCGATTGTGGAAGTGATGGGTCGCTACTGTGGCGATCTGACACTGGCGGCCGCCATTGCCGGTGGCTGTGAGTTCATCGTACTGCCTGAGTTCCCGTATACCCGTGAAGAGCTGGTAGCGGAAATCAAAGCGGGCATCGCCAAAGGTAAAAAGCACGCTATCGTGGCGATTACTGAGCACATCTGCGATATCGACGATCTGGCGCGTTTCATCGAAACAGAAACCAAGCGTGAAACCCGTTCTACCGTTCTGGGCCACATTCAGCGTGGCGGTGCACCTTGTGCGTATGACCGTATTCTGGCTTCACGCATGGGTGCCTACTCCATTGAACTGCTGATGCAGGGTTACGGCGGCCGTTGCGTCGGTATTCAGAACGAGAAGATGGTGCATCACGACATCGTCGACGCCATTGAGAATATGAAGCGTCCGTTCAAACGCGACTGGCTCGACACCGCGAAAAAACTCTATTAATTCCTCTTCGGGGTGTGCGACCTGGCGCGCCCCGGCATCCCGCCTCTATATTCCCCATGGTTATAACAGCTTATTTTTAATTCTTTTAGCTCTGTATTGGTTTATGTCACGCTTAGCCCATAACGACATTGGGAGAGTGCGTAATGAACAAGTGGAGTATCGGCGTTACCCTGTTGCTGGCCTCAACCAGCGTTCTGGCGAAAGACATTCAGCTGTTAAACGTTTCCTACGATCCAACGCGTGAGTTGTACGAACAGTACAACAAAGCGTTCAGTGCGCACTACAAACAGGAAACCGGCGATAATGTCGTGGTCCGTCAGTCGCATGGCGGTTCCGGTAAGCAGGCGACCTCCGTGATTAACGGCATTCGGGCGGATGTGGTCACACTGGCGTTGCAATCGGATATTGATGCCATTGCAGAACGCGGTCGTATTGATAAAAACTGGATTCAGCGTCTGCCGGACAACTCTGCGCCCTACACCTCGACCATTGTCTTCCTGGTTCGTAAAGATAACCCTAAAGGCATCCATGACTGGAGCGACCTGACGAAGCCAGGCGTATCTGTTATTACCCCTAACCCGAAAACGTCCGGCGGCGCACGCTGGAACTATCTGGCGGCCTGGGGCTGGGCGCTGGATCATAACAACGGCGATCAGGCCAAAGCGCTGGCTTACGTCAGAGCGCTGTTTAAAAACGTTGAAGTGCAGGATTCCGGCGCACGCGGCGCAACCAATACCTTCGTTGAGCGCGGGATTGGTGATGTGTTGATCGCCTGGGAAAACGAAGCGTATCTGGCGGTTAACAAGCTGGGCAAAGACAAGTTCGAGATTGTCACCCCGAGCGAATCGATTCTGGCTGAACCGACCGTGTCGGTGGTCGATAAAGTGGTAGATGAAAAGGGGACGCGTAAAGTCGCCGATGCTTATCTGAAATACCTCTACTCGCCAGAAGGCCAGACTATCGCTGCACAGAACTACTACCGTCCGCGTGATGCTGAAATTGCGAAGAAATTCGCCAGCACCTTTGCGCCAGTGAAGCTGTTTACCATTCAGGACAAGTTTGGTGGCTGGACACAGGCTCAGAAAGCTCACTTCGCCGATGGCGGCAGCTATGACCAGGTCATGAAACCGTAATGCGTTGCGGTCAGCGCATCCCTGCGCTGACCGCTTATCCTCTACCATCCCGGTTTTTCTCTTCTCCGCCCAGCCGCTGGGTTATCTGCCAGAATTCCCCGTGACATTTTTTTCTCGCCAGGCGAGGATGCAGGCTGCTAAGCCATTCAGGAAGCGTTGTTATGCCGACACATCGTCGTGCAACCCGCCTGGTTGCGGTTCTGCTCGTACTGGTCATTGCGGGGATGCTGGCTGCCGCACTGCATTTCAAAAAGAACAGTGATGCGTTGTGGCAGATCGTCAGCGAGAAATGTCTGCCTCACCAGCAGAGTGGTGGAGAACCTGCGCCCTGTCAGCGCGTCGATCAGCGGCATCGCTATGCTATGCTAAAAGATATGCACGGGCCGTTGCAGTATCTGCTGATCCCGCTCGACAGGATCACCGGCATCGAAAGCCCGGGGTTACTGCAATCCGCTACACCCAACTACTTTGCCCTTGCCTGGAATGAGCGGACTCTGCTTGCGCAGCGACGCGGCTCACCTATTGATGATCGTGTCCTGTCACTGGCTATCAATTCACAGTATGGCCGCACGCAGAACCAGCTCCATATTCATATCTCCTGCCTGCGACCCGATGTGCGTCAGCAGCTTGATCAGCTGACGCCACAGCTTAGCGGGCGGTGGCAGAGCATCACGCTGCGTAAGCACCGCTACTGGCTGCGTGCATTGACCCTGGACGAGCTGACCCGGCAGAGTGCGTTTATCCGGCTGGCCGATGAGCGGCCAGAGGCACGCAGCGAGATGGGGAAATATGGGCTGGCACTGGCTGAATTAAGTGATGGACGACTGGTGCTGATGGCGATAGAGCGAAACTGGCTGCTGCTGAACAGCGGTTCAGCGGAGGAGGTACAGGATCACGCCTGTCAGCTGATAGCGCCCATAAAAAAGGCGGCTTAAGCCGCCTTTAATCGGTACGTTTACTGCTTAAGCGCTTTTTGCAGCCGCTGCAGCTTTAACGATCACAGCGAAAGCGTCCGCTTTCAGTGAGGCACCGCCAACCAGCGCGCCATCGATGTCGGGCTGGGTGAAGAGCTCAGCTGCATTTTTATCGTTAACTGAGCCGCCGTACTGAATGATGACCTGTTCTGCGATAGCCGCATCTTTCTTCGCGATATGATCACGAATGAATTTATGAACGGCCTGTGCCTGAGCAGGGGTGGCAGATTTGCCGGTACCGATGGCCCAGACTGGCTCATACGCGATGACCGCATCTTTAAACGCTTCGGCGCCCTGAGTTTCCAGAACGGCATCCAGCTGACGAGCGCAGACTTCTTCGGTTTTACCCGCTTCGTTTTCCGCTTCGGTTTCACCAATGCACAGCACCGGTACCAGGCCCACTGACTTCAGCACCGCGTATTTCTTAGCGATGAATTCGTCGCTCTCTTTGTGGTAAGTGCGGCGCTCTGAGTGACCGATAATGATATATTTCGCGCCAATATCTTTCAGCATCTCTGCGGAAACTTCACCGGTAAACGCACCAGACAGGTTAACGTCTACGTTCTGCGCACCCAGTGCGATGTGGCTACCGGAGATGGCGTGTTTTGCCTGCTCGAGATAGAGAGCTGGCGGTGCAATGGCGACGCCACAACCCTCAACGCCAGACAGTTCCTTGCGCAGACCGGCGATCAGTTCAGCTGTGATCTGCTTGCTGCCATTCAACTTCCAGTTACCCATAACCAGTGGATGTCGCATTCTATCCTCCGCATAAAGCGATACATGAAAAATCGCTGCCAGCTGGCAGCGTTGTCTGCCAGACAGTATAGAGATCAAATGTAGCGATGGCTTTGCTTTTCGTCATTTTCGGCCTCATCATCAGGGGCTGGCGAGCGCCAGTTTGACCGGCTCAACGGCGAAGGTCAGCCCCTTGTCGCCGTTGTCAGCCACCACAAAACGCAACGCGCCCTCGACCTGCGCAAAGTAGGGTAAATCCTTACCTTGCTTCAGCAAACCCTCCAGCTTTTTACGTCCCTCATCGGCGCTCAGTCCCGGTACAAAGAAGCGCAACATGGCGGTCATGTAGGCCAGCGCTTTTTGCTGTGAGGCGTTCTGATCCGGGCCTGGCAACGGTAGCCAGGTAATCTGCAGCGTCTTAATTTTGCCGGTACCGGGCTCCAGCGCGGTAGACGCATAGAGAGTTTCATTGATTTTGCTGGCGGCGCGCGTCAGGGTGCTTTTGTCACCCCGATTATCAATGGCGCGATATTCCGGCAGCATCAGCGCCCCGTTGGCCTGATTATACTTTTCGCGGAACTGGCCGATAGTCATATCAAAAGTGGGGGCGCCCGCCAGCAGATAGGGGGCGGTGGGCAACGCATCGGCCCGATCCTGCGGTGGCGGATCGGCGGCAAAGACCGGAACCGTCAGCGCAAACGATAACAGCAGTGCGCCAGGCAAATTCTTCATTTTGTCGATCCTAACCCGTAAACTCAGGCGCAAATTAAAACGGTTTTTATCCGCGAGGTCAAAACCGCAGCGGTTCTCTTCTCTCTGGATGATAATGCATGACGTTACAACAATGGTGTTTTTCCTGGCGCGGCCGGCTGGGACGACGTGATTTCTGGATCTGGCAGGCGGTCTGGTTGCTGACAACAACCCTGTTATTCGCGTTAGCGGCTAACGACTGGCTTGATACTCAGATGGCGGCCTTTGGCGTTGTCTGCCTGCTATGGCCCGCCAGCGCGGTTATCGTTAAACGATTGCACGATCGTAATCGCCGCGGCTACTGGGGATTTCTGGTGATTGTTGCCTGGCTGCTGGTGGCAGGGAACTGGAGCATGCTGGACGGCATACTGCCCTGGCTGTTGGGTCGCGCCATTCCATTTGTGTTACTGGCTGGCCTGCTGCTCGATCTCGGTCTCTTTCGCGGTACCCCCGGCGCTAACCGGTTTGGTACCGCGACTCAGCCGGTGCGATACCGGCAAACGGCTCACCAGTAATGTTCGCTGGTGATATGGCCCGGCTTGCGCTTCAGGTGCTTGCGCATCTCGCGAGTCTCTTTCAGTAATTGCTGGGTATCACGCACCATCTGCGGGTTGCCGCACAGCATCACATGGCTGCTGTCAGCATCCAGGCTTAACCCGGTGGCGCGCTCCAGCTCACCGTTTTCGATCAGCGCCGGGACCCGGCCAGTCAGCGAACCGGCGATCTCTTCGCGACTCACCACCGTCTGGATGTGCAGCTTGCCTTGATAATGTTGTTGCAGCTGCTGCATCAGCGGCAAAAAGCTCAGGTCGGCTGCATAGCGTGCAGCATGAACCAGCACGATGTTTTCAAAGCGATCCAGACCTTCGCCCTGCTGTAGCATCGACAGGTAGGGGCCAATAGCGGTGCCGGTTGCCAGCATCCATAAGGTTTTGCACTCAGGGACTTCATCCAGCACAAAGAATCCTGCCGCTTCTTTGGTGACCATCACCTGATCGCCAGGCTGAAGTGCCTGCAGATGCGGACTCAGTTTGCCCTCTGGCACGGTGACCAGGTAAAACTCCAGCAGATCATCTTTCGGCGCATTGACGTAAGAGTAAGCGCGCTGTACCCGCTCACCGTCGATTTCCAGTGCCAGCTTGGCAAATTGCCCGGCGATAAAGGGATCGATGGGCGCTTTTACCCGGAGACTGAACAGCGCATCCGTCCAGTTTTTTACTTCCTTTACTTCAGCATTGACCCACTCAGCCATAATCACTCCCTGGTTGTTGATTATTCAGGCAGGTCACTATTTTCGCGGCTGCCCGGTGAGATTGCCAGCCTGCGCCGGGGCAAAGGCTCTAATCGACAAACTGTTGCTTTGTCTTTACAGGCTGGCCCATAAACTTGACAGGCGCAAGCCGGGACCTTTTCGCTCACCTCTCGCTTTGTCATCTAATCCTGATATTTTGCCCGCCATAATAAGATGACTGGCGGGTGAACCGCTGTTTTAACCTCCTTTCACAGAAAGAAATTTTGCATAATCATGATGACTAAACTCGAAAATCGCCCGCTGCTGGTGATGCTCATTGTGCTGGTGGCAGTAGGGCAGATGGCACAGACTATCTATGTCCCGGCGATGTCGGTGATGGCGGATGCTCTGAATGTGCGTGATGGCGCGCTGCAGCGCGTGATGGCGGCCTATCTGATGACCTATGGCGGATCCCAGCTGATCTATGGCCCGCTGTCAGACAGCATAGGCCGTCGCCCGGTGATCCTGGC
The DNA here is from genome assembly GCF_007558755.1 of Pantoea sp. paga. Classification (NCBI taxonomy): domain Bacteria; kingdom Pseudomonadati; phylum Pseudomonadota; class Gammaproteobacteria; order Enterobacterales; family Erwiniaceae; genus Pantoea; species Pantoea sp. paga. Next base: position 40,619 of record NZ_VLTF01000011.1, on the reverse strand, counting down.
GGGCATGATGATCTTTATGATCGGCGCAATCACGGCACTGATGGCGACATCGCTCGATATGCTGGTGTTCGGCAGCGCTGTTCAGGGACTGGGCACCGGCGTAGCTGGCGTGATGGCCCGCACCATGCCGCGCGATCTCTACGAGGGGCATGCACTGCGCCGCGCTAACAGCCTGCTTAATATGGGCATTCTGGTCAGCCCGCTGCTGGCACCGGTAATTGGTGCACTGCTGACTCAGCTCTTTGGCTGGCACGCCTGCTTTGCCTTTCTGCTGCTGCTCTGTCTGGCGGTAACCGTCTCAATGGCACGCTGGCTACCGGAGACCCGACCGCAAAGCGCGGAAGTGACACCTTTCTTTAAACGCTACGCCCGCCTGCTCAGCGACGCGAATTTCGTTCGCTACATTGTGCTGCTGATTGGCGCGCTGGCCGGGATTGCGGTATTTGAGTCGAGCTGTGGCGTTCTGCTGGGCGGCGTGCTCGGCCTGCATAGCCTGACCGTCAGCATCCTGTTCATCCTGCCGATTCCGGCAGCATTTTTTGGTGCCTGGTTTGCCGGTCGCGAGCAGGGTTCATGGCACAGTCTGATGTGGTGGGGCGTAAATAGCTGCCTGCTGGCGGGCATCCTGATGTGGATCCCGGCATGGTTCGGCGTGATGAATATCTGGACGCTGCTGGTTCCGGCTGCGCTGTTCTTCTTTGGGGCTGGCATGCTGTTCCCGCTGGCGACTTCAGGCGCGATGGAACCTTATGCCTGGCTGGCGGGTAGCGCGGGCGCGCTGATTGGCGGGATGCAGAACCTGGGATCGGGCCTGGTGGCGTGGCTGTCAGCCATGATGCCGCAGCGCGATCAGTTCAGCCTTGGCATGCTGATGTTCTTTACGGCGCTGGTGATGCTGCTCTGCTGGTTACCGCTCTCACGTCAGCCGGAGCGCGGCAACCAGCCGGTTACAGGATAAAGGGATGGAGCGCCGGATCTTTACGGTCGAGATAGTGAATCGACTGAATACGGCGGATGGTGCGTGATTTACCGCGAATCAGCAGGGTCTCGCTGGTGGCGATATTGCCCTGACGCGTAATGCCTTTCAGGAGTTCGCCACTGGTAATGCCGGTGGCGGCAAACACCACGTTGTCATTGCGTGCCATCTCATTCAGCGTCAGCTTTTTGCCCGCTTCGATCCCCATCTCTGCACAGCGCTGCAGCTCCTGTTCACCCAGCAGACGGTTTTCAGCGCTGTCGCCTTTCACGTGGTGACGCGCCAGCAACCGGCCCTGCATATCCCCATCCAGCGCGCGGATCACCGCCGCAGAGACCACGCCTTCCGGTGCGCCGCCGATGCCATACATCACATCGACTTCGCTGTCCGGCATGCAGGTCAGAATGGAGGCGGCGACATCGCCATCCGGGAAGGTAAACACCCGCACGCCCAGCTGCTGCAACTGGCCGATCACTGCGTCATGACGCGGCTTTGCCAGAATCGACACGGTTAGCTGCGACAGCGGCTTATTCATCGCGATGGCGATGTTACGCAGGTTGGTTTCCAGCGGCAGGTCGAGATCGATCTCTCCACGCGCTGTGGGGCCAACAATCAGTTTTTCCATGTACATGTCGGGTGCGTGCAGAAAGCTGCCCTTATCGCCTACGGCCATCACCGCCAGCGCATTAGCCTGGCCAAGCGCCGTCATGCGGGTGCCTTCAATCGGATCGACCGCAATGTCGACCGCATCGCCGCGACCGGTACCGACTTTTTCATCGATATAGAGCATCGGAGCTTCGTCGATTTCGCCTTCACCGATCACAATCTGACCGTCGATTTCAATGGAGTTCAGGACATGACGCATGGCATGGACAGCCGCGCCGTCAGCCGCATTTTTGTCGCCGCGTCCTAACCAGTGATAGCCTGCCAGGGCGGCAGCTTCGGTTACGCGGGAAAATTCAATGGCAAGTTCTCGTTTCATGGCATCTACCTGACAAAAAACAGGCAGGCAGTGTAACACAGCGGGGCAGTGGAGCGGGGAAAAGGCCCGCGACAGCAACGGTCGCGGGCATTGATATTACTCTTGTTCTTCCCACGCCTGGGCGCGGGCTACGGCTTTTTTCCAGCCAGCATAACGGAAGTTACGCTCGGTGGTTTCCAGGCTTGGACGGAATTCACGCTCAATAACCGCTTTAGAGCGGACTTCATCCAGATCCTGCCAGAAGCCGACGGCCAGACCTGCCAGATAAGCAGAACCCAGCGCGGTGACTTCACGCACTTCCGGACGCTCAACACGGGTGCCGAGGATGTCCGACTGGAACTGCATCAGGAAGTTGTTGGAAACCGCGCCACCATCAACACGCAGCGCCTGCAGGCGGGTGTTGGCATCGTTCTGCATCGCTTCCAGCACGTCGCGCGTCTGATAAGCGATAGACTCCAGCGTCGCACGGATGATGTGGTTAGCATTAGCACCACGGGTCAGGCCGAAGATGGCACCACGGGCATACGGGTCCCAGTAAGGGGCGCCCAGGCCGGTGAAAGCAGGCACCATGTAAACGCCGTTGGTGTCTTTCACTTTCATCGCAAAGTATTCAGAGTCAGCAGCTTCACTGATCAGCTTCATCTCATCGCGCAGCCACTGAATAGAGGCGCCACCGATAAATACAGCCCCTTCCAATGCATAGTTCACTTCACCGCGCGGGCCACAGGCGATTGTGGTCAGCAGGCCGTGCGTTGAGGTTACCGCTTCAGTACCGGTGTTCATCAGCATAAAGCAGCCGGTGCCGTAGGTGTTTTTCGCCATGCCAGGCTGAACACAGAGCTGGCCATACAGCGCAGCCTGCTGGTCACCGGCAATACCAGCGATTGGAATACGTGTACCGCCTTTACCGCCGATGTTGGTCTGACCATAAACTTCAGAAGAGGATTTCACTTCTGGCAGCATTTCACGCGGGATATCCAGGATATCCAGCATACGCTGATCCCACTCCAGCTTATGGATGTTAAACATCATGGTACGGGAGGCGTTGGTATAGTCGGTGATATGCACCCGGCCCTGGGTCATTTTCCAGACCAGCCAGGTATCGACGGTACCAAACAGCAGCTCGCCACGTTTTGCACGCTCACGTGAGCCTTCAACGTGATCCAGAATCCACTTCACTTTGGTTCCGGAGAAGTAAGGGTTAATCACCAGACCGGTGGTGTGCTGGATATACTCTTCCAGACCCTCTTTCTTCAGTTTGTGACAGTAGTCGGCGGTGCGGGGATCCTGCCAGACGATGGCGTTATAGATCGGCTTGCCGGTCTCTTTTTCCCAGACGATAGCGGTTTCGCGCTGGTTGGTGATACCGATTGCCGCAATCTCATCAGAGCGGATGTCGGCATGTGCCAGGACTTCAACCAGCGTTGAGCTTTGTGAAGCCCAGATATCCATTGGATCATGTTCAACCCAGCCCGCTTTCGGATAGATCTGGGTGAATTCGCGCTGCGATACCGCGACGATATTAGAGTCGTGGTCGAGAATGACAGCGCGTGAACTGGTTGTGCCCTGATCGAGCGCGACAATATATTTTTTATCTGTGGTAGTCATAAATTCTGTCCTGATGATAAAAGGTGAAACTTACGCTTTACGCTGCTGAGCGCGTGCAACCGGTTTGTCTGCTGGAACGCTTGCAGGTTCCTGGGCGGTACCTGGCAGGTAGCGACCAATCAGTGTGCGATAACCTACTGCACCCAGGCAGGCACCGACCAGCGGGCCAAAAATCGGCACGAGGAAGTAAGGGATGTCACGACCACCGGTAAAGGCAACGTTACCCCAGCCTGCCAGCCATGCGAAGATCTTCGGTCCGAAATCACGAGCCGGGTTAAGGGCGAAGCCGGTCAGAGGACCCATGGAGCCACCGATAACCGCAACCAGCAGGCCAATCAGCAGTGGAGCCAGTGGGCCACGCGGAATGCCGTTGCCGTCATCCGTCAGACCCATAATGACCGCCATTAATACTGCCGTGATGACCATCTCAACCAGGAAGGCCTGGCCGACACCGATATGTGGATTAGGGTAGGTTGAGAAGATGCCTGCCAGGTCGAGACTTTCAACCGTGCCGCGCACCATCTGGTGGCTCTGCTCATAATCAAAAAACAGGCTGTAGTAGAGACCGTATACCAGCGCCGCGGCACAAAAGGCACCGGCAATCTGCGATACGATATAAGGCAGAACTTTACGTCCTTCAAAATTAGCAAACAGGCAGAGCGCAACGGTAATTGCCGGGTTCAGGTGCGCGCCCGAAATGCCTGCGGTGAGGTAGGCGGCCATGGAAACGCCAAGACCCCAGATGATGCAGATTTCCCACTGACCGAAGGCGGCACCGGCGAGTTTCAGTGCAGCCACACAGCCTGCGCCAAAGAAAATAATCAAGCCTGTCCCCAGAAATTCGGCAATACACTGACCTTTGAGCGTGTTAGTTGTCTGACTCATAATAGTGGTTCCTGAAGCGAGGTTAAATTTTATCAGTTTTTGTTCTCATTCCATGAGGCACCCAGCTTTAATGTAGGGCTGGTGTGAATTTATCGTTAACGAACATAAACGAGAAATAGCGAAATCGTTTTTTGTGTACTGCGTCATAAAAATGCGCGTTTTCGCGTATTCTGGCTTTCCTTAGCCAATATTCGCGCCTGATGACGGAGATAACGGACCCGTACCAGAAAGCAGTCGCAGTAAGCGCAGCGTAAATTCAGGGATTGGCTGAAAAGTGTTACAGACTACGCCCGCAGCGGCCGCGTTGCTGGACTTGCGGGGTGAGGCTACATACAATCGGGACAACGTTGCTGGCTTAAGCTGGCATCATCAACGCCTTGCAGGAATTTAGGAGAGGTCAGAAAGATGTCATTTGAAGTGTTTGAGAAACTGGAAGCGAAAGTACAGCAGGCGATTGATACCATCACCCTGTTGCAGATGGAAATCGAAGAGCTGAAAGAGCAGAACAACTCACTGCGTAACGATGCGCAACAAGTCGCGGGCAACCACGATGCGCTGATGCGTGAAAATCAGCACCTGAAAGAAGAGCAACACGTGTGGCAGGAACGTCTGCGTGCATTGCTGGGAAAAATGGAAGAGGTTTGAAGCCTCAGCTGATGTGAAAAACGGGTGCTCAGGCACCCGTTTTCATGTCTGGCCTATTCGAGGTCCAGCGCATCCTCTGACAGAATAATACCGGTGTTGTCGGCATAGAGATGGTCGCCGGAGAAGAAGGTGACGCCGCCGAAATTGACGCGCACATCGCTTTCGCCAATTCCTTCACCCGCAGCGCCTGCCGGAATTGCGGCAATCGCCTGAATGCCAATCTCCAGCTCTTCCAGTTCATCAACCTGGCGTACCGAACCGTAAATCACCAGACCTTCCCACTCGTTGGTTGCCGCCAGACGTGCCAGCTGCGCATCCACCAGTGCACGGCGCACTGAGCCGCCGCCATCAATCACCAGTACCCGACCCCGGCCATTCTCTTCCAGCAGATCGTAGAGTAAGCCGTTGTCTTCAAAGCATTTCACTGTGGTAATCTGACCACCGAATGAAGTGCGCCCACCAAAATTTGAAAAAAGCGGTTCAACAACATTCACTTCTTCATGGTAGATATCGCAGAGTTCAGATGTATCGTATTTCATAAGGGTTTCGTCTGTTTGCCACAGGAAGGGTAAGTATATCGCTATATGCAGATTGTTGGCAAAATCATCAGTATGAAAAAAGCACCGTTCGATCAAGAACATGCATAAAAAAGCCCAGCCGGGTGGGCTGGGCTTCTGAAAAGCGCTGAATCAGTGGATCAGAGAATGAAGCGGCTAAGGTCTTCGTCAGCCACCAGTTCATCCAGATGTTTACCAACATAGTCAGCATCGATGGTAACGGATTCACCGTGACGATCGCTGGCGTCATACGAGATATCTTCCATCAGACGCTCCAGCACCGTGTGCAGACGGCGCGCACCGATGTTTTCGGTGGTTTCGTTGACCTGCCATGCGGCTTCAGCGATCCGGCGAATACCCTCTTCGGTGAACTCAATGTTCACGCCCTCAGTATTCATCAGGGCTTTGTACTGCACGGTAATCGAGGCATTCGGCTCGGTCAGGATGCGCTGGAAATCGTTCACGGTCAGCGCCTGCAGTTCAACACGGATGGGCAGACGACCCTGCAGCTCCGGGATCAGATCGGAAGGGCTGGCAACCTGGAACGCGCCTGAGGCGATAAAGAGAATGTGGTCCGTTTTCACCATACCATGCTTGGTGGAGACGGTGCAGCCTTCAACCAGCGGCAGCAGGTCGCGCTGAACGCCTTCGCGTGAGACATCCGGGCCGCCGGCATTCTGGCCGCCGCGCTTACAGATTTTGTCGATCTCATCGATAAACACGATACCGTGCTGCTCAACGGCATCAATGGCGTCCTGCTTAAGCTCTTCCGGGTTAACCAGTTTGGCCGCTTCTTCTTCGATCAGCAGCTTCATCGCTTCTTTGATCTTCAGCTTGCGGGCTTTCTGCTTCTGGCCGCCGAGGTTCTGGAACATCGACTGCAGCTGGCTGGTCATCTCTTCCATGCCCGGAGGGGCCATGATTTCGACGCCAGGGCTGCTGGCGGCCAGGTCGATCTCAATCTCTTTATCGTCCAGCTGGCCTTCGCGCAGCTTTTTGCGGAACGACTGGCGTGCTGCAGAGGGTTCAGCGCTCTGCTCTGACTGGCCCCAGTTGTTTTTTGCTGGTGGAATCAGCACATCAAGAATGCGCTCTTCCGCCATCTCTTCGGCACGATATTTGTTCTTTTCAATCGCCTGACTGCGCACCATCTTAATGGCCGAATCGGTCAGGTCACGAATGATAGAGTCCACTTCCTTACCGACATAACCGACTTCGGTAAATTTGGTCGCCTCTACTTTGATAAACGGCGCATTGGCCAGCTTAGCCAGACGACGCGCGATCTCGGTTTTACCGACACCGGTCGGACCGATCATCAGGATATTTTTAGGGGTCACTTCATGGCGCAGCTCTTCGTCGAGCTGCATGCGGCGCCAGCGGTTACGCAGTGCAATAGCCACGGCGCGCTTAGCGCTGTCCTGGCCGATGATAAAGCGGTTCAGTTCGCTGACGATTTCGCGAGGAGTCATCTCAGACATATTTATACCCTTACGACTTAGACGTTAATTCTTCGAAATTAACGTTGTGGTTAGTGTAGATGCAGATATCACCCGCGATATTCAGCGACTTTTCGACGATGTCGCGTGCGCCCATCTCGGTATTCTCCAGCAGCGCACGTGCCGCTGCCTGGGCAAAAGGCCCACCGGAGCCGATGGCGATCAGATCGTTTTCAGGCTGGATGACGTCACCGTTACCGCTGATGATCAGTGAAGCTGATTCATCTGCGACGGCCAGTAAGGCTTCAAGGCGACGCAGCATACGGTCAGTACGCCAGTCTTTGGCCAGTTCCACCGCAGCTTTCACCAGATGGCCCTGATGCATTTCCAGTTTACGTTCGAAAAGTTCAAACAGGGTGAAGGCGTCTGCGGTGCCGCCAGCAAATCCGGCAATCACTTTATCGTTGTATAAACGACGCACTTTTTTAACGTTGCCTTTCATCACGGTATTGCCGAGCGTAGCCTGGCCATCACCGCCAATCACTACCTGGCCGTTGCGTCGTACACTTACTATTGTTGTCACGGGCAGACCCCTTGTTGCAGTCGGAAAAGGACTCCGCGCACCGGGCGCGGAGTATCATGCAACAGATATGGGGCGGGTTTGACGGGTTTCAACCCCCGACGGAGAGCGGAATACAGCTGGAGTGTCCGGAACTGCGCAGGCGCTTCAGGGTACTGTCAGCGGAGGCGCGGTCTTTATAAGGACCGATAACCACACGATTCCAGCCGCCACCGGTGGTAATACGGCTTTCAAATCCTTCAAAGGCTAAGCCGGCGCGCACCGATTCAGCCTGGTCAGTGCCTTTAAATGAACCACACTGCACCATCCAGCGCTGCGAAGAGGCTTTTTCTGCCGGTTTCGCCTTCGCGGTCTCCTGCGGTTTTGGCTGCACTTCCGGTTCACGCGTAACAGGTGCTGGCTGCGTCTGGCGCTGTACGTTTTGCTGCTGCTGCTGCTGCTGCTGCTGCTGCTGCTGACGTTGCTGTTGTTGTAATTGCTGCTGTTGCTGGCGCTGTTGTTGTTGCTGCAACTGCTGCTGGCGTTGCTGTTGCTGCTGAGCCTGCAACTGCTGACGTTGCTGCTGAACCTGTTGCTGCTGCTGTTGTTGCTGAACCTGCTGCTGCTGACGTTGCAGTTGTTGCAACTGCTGCTGATGCTGCAGTGTCTGCTGACGTTGCGCCGGCGTCTGTTCGTTCCACGGCACTTCGTTGAGCTGCGTCGGCTGCTGACGCATATCCGCCTGCATCTGCTCCAGCAACTGGCGCTGCTCGTCGGTCAGCTGTGTCTGCGACTTCACTTCGCCACCGGAAGAGGGTTCGATAGGTGTCGGCACGGTGACCTGACGGTTCTCCAGCTCTTTAATATATTTCCAGCGCTCTTCTGGCTTCGGCGGCAGGCCATTGCCGTTGGCTTTATGATCCGTAATGACCGGCACGTCCTCTTTTTTGTGATGCGCCAGGAACCATAAACCACCGGCAAAGGTCACCAACACTGCGACCGCCAGTACAATCATCAGTTTAGATGTTCCCGAACCGCCTTTGCTCTTCTTGCCACGGCTGGGGCTTTTTTTGCGACGCGTCCCTGTTGAACGCCCGCGGCCTACGTAATCTTTTTGTGCCACTCTCGTTCTTATACCCTTCAAAAATAGTGCCAGATGGGCGAAATGATGATTTTTACGCGCCCGGCAAGGAGTCCGCCATGTTACTTAAGGGTCGGAACTTTGACCAGCAGTGTTCGCCTTAAGAATCTACTGAAAAAATCAGACAAATACGCTTATTTTTCACGCTTTTTTGCTCGCGCCGTGCTGCCACGAATGGTTAAACCGGCATCCAGCAGCCGCGATCCGCTGATGACCCGTTTACCATTTAACTCATCCAGCAGCAGCAGCATCGCTTCCCGGCCTATCTGGTAACGTGGCTGCGTGACCGTGGTCAGCGGCGGCTCGCAGTAACGTGATAGCTCAATGTCATCGAATCCGACCACAGAGAGGTCCTCCGGTATCCGCAGTCCGCAGCGCCGGGCCTGATTCATCGCCCCAAGTGCCATAATATCGCTGTGGCAGAAGAGCGCGCGCGGCGGTTGCGGCAGGGTCATCAGCTGATTCATGGCGGCAACGCCCGCTTCAAATGTGAAGTCACCGCGCACAATATAGGTGGGATCGACCGTCAGTCCGCTGCGACGCATCGCCTGGACATACCCCTGCAAACGATACTGGCAGAGCGGCATCTCTTCCGGCCCGGCGATACAGGCGATATGTGTGTGACCCAACTGCAGTAAATGATTTACCGCTTCAAATGCGGCGGTCAGGTTATCGATGTGGACAGTGGGCAGTGACATTTCCGGCGCAAACTCATTCGCCATTACCATAGGCGGCAAGTTGCGTTGCTCATCAATGCTGGCATCAAAAGGCAACTTTGAGCCGAGCAGCACCATGCCATCGATCTGTCGCGTCACCATCAGGTTGAGAAAGGTTCTCTCCTGCTGATTCTGATGCGCGCAGTCACCAATCAGTACCAGATAGCCCTCTTCGGCTGCCGTAACTTCAACGCCTCGGATGATTTCACTAAAGAAGGGATCGCAGATGTCAGGGACAATGACCAGGATGGTACGCGTCTCATTACGACGGGCGTTACGCGTGGGGCCATGTGCCGCGTAGCCGACGGCGGCAACCGCCTGCTCGACTTTCTGGCGGGTGGCCGCAGAAACCTTCTCCGGATTCATCAGCGCACGCGATACGGTGGCGGTTGAGACGCCCGCATGTTCCGCTACATCTTTCATCGTGGCGGCGGGCGGTTGTTGATTCTGCTCCAACACATGCTCCTGACGCGTTATGGCGCGTTCAATTCTGTTTCTGCCTGACCTGAAGGCAAACCGGGCAACATTGTTAACGATTGCCCGGCTGGTTGTTACTTAATTTGCATAAAAATTGTGACTTATGCGACATTTTTCGATCTGGCTCGCAGTGTCAGCTTAAATCAGCTCTCGGTAGGGTCGATATCCAGCGTCCATTTCACTTTGCGCGCCGCGGGTAGTGTTGAAACCAGCGGCAACGAACTGCTCAGCAACTGTTGCAGACGCTGCCGGGAAGGATGCTGTAGCAGGAGTTGCCAGCGCCAGCGTCCACTGCGTTTTGGCTGCAGGGCAGGCAACGGACCCATAAACCACATCGCCTTATCGTTCAGCGGGCTTGCCTCCAGCAAATTACGGAGTTGTTGCAGGAATTCCGCCGCCTGCTGGTTATCCATATCTTCAGCGCGGAACAGCGCATGGCGGCTCCAGGGCGGCAGATGGACTGCCTGTCGCTCCAGCAAGGCCTGCTGGGCGAACGCCGAATAGCCCTGGTGCAACAGCGTCTGTAGCAGCGGATGTTCCGGATGGTGAGTCTGCAGCAACACCTCGCCCTGTTTGCCAGCACGCCCAGCACGCCCGGCGACCTGGGTGTAGAGCTGAGCAAAGCGTTCCGCCGCACGAAAATCGGCTGAGAACAGCGCACCATCGACATCCAGCAGCGACACCAGCGTAACATCGGGGAAGTGGTGGCCTTTGGCCAGCATCTGGGTGCCGACCAGGATTCGTGCGCCTCCGCGATGGACGTCAGCCAGATGCTGCTCCAGCGCACCTTTGCGGCTGGTGGTATCACGATCGATTCGCGACACCGGCACGCCAGGGAAAAGTGTGCCGAGTTGCTGCTCCAGTTGCTCAGTCCCGACGCCTACCGGCAGCAAATGGGTTGAACCACACTGCGGGCATTGATTAGGCAGCGGACGCTGGCTGTCGCAATGGTGGCAGCGTAGCTGACGATGGTGCTGATGCAGCGTGTAGTAGCGGTCACAGCGGGTACACTCAGCAATCCAGCCGCAATCGTGACAGAGCAGGGCGGGCGAAAAGCCGCGGCGGTTAAGAAACAGCAGCACCTGATTATCGGCCTGCAGATGCTGGCGCATTTTACCAATCAGGCCCGGTGCCAGACCGCCGATCAGCTGCACGCCTTTTAAGTCGATAAGCTGTTGCAGTGCCGGTCTGGCATTGCCGGCGCGTTTTGTCAGGTCGAGCTGGCGATACTTGCCGCTGCGGACATTGTGCAGCGTCTCCAGAGCGGGTGTCGCCGATCCCATAACAATCGGGATATTCTCTTCATGTGCGCGGAAGACGGCCAGATCGCGCGCCTGATAGCGCCAGCCCTCCTGCTGTTTATAGGAGCTGTCATGCTCTTCATCGATAATAATTACGCCAGGACGGGCCAGTGGCGTAAACAGCGCCGATCGGGTGCCAATCACAATCGCCGTTTCGCCGCGCCGCGCACGTAACCAGACCGCCAGCCGCTCACTGTCATTTAATGCGGAGTGCAGCACATCGATGGGCGCATCAAAACGTTCGCGAAAACGGGCGATAGTTTGCGGGGTCAGGCCAATCTCCGGCACCAGCACCAGCGCCTGTTTACCGCGTGCCAGCACATTTTCCAGCACGCTGAGGTAAACCTCGGTTTTGCCTGAACCCGTGATGCCCGCCAGCAGCCAGGCTGCGTAATGTTCATCATCTGCCCGAATCGCACCCACGGCCATCGCCTGATCGGTATTCAGTCGCAGACGTTCGCCTTTTACGGCATAAGTGGTACGCCAGTCGTGCATCTGCGGCTGATGCTCATGCAGTTCGCATAACCCTTTGGCGCGTAGCGCCTGCAGCGTCGCATCCGTGAGGTCATGTTCACTGACCTGATGACGATAGAGCGGTTGCTGACGCAGTGCAGCCAGCGCCTGCTGCTGTTTCGGTGCCCGCTTTAAACTCTCCGGCGCAGTCGCCCGACCCTGCTCGGTGATTTCCCAGCGCCATAAGGGATTGTCCTGCGCCGCTTTCCCCTGACGCAGCAGTACCGGAATAGCGTGACTCAGTACCTCTCCCTGCGGCGAATGATAATAGCTGGCGGCCCAGTTAAGGATGCGCCACAGCGACGCTGGATAGAGGGATTCACTATCCAGCACCTCAATCACGCGCTTGAGTTGTGCTTCCGGCAGATCGCTGCTCTCACGAAAGGCGACCACAATCCCGATCATCCTGCGATTGCCAAAGGGCACACTCACGCGACCACCAATGACCGGCTGCGCGCCCTGTGGCGGCAGATAATCAAACAGGCGGGGCAAGGGGACGGGCAGGGCGACCTGGACTACGGGCATAACTCTCTCTTTCCGGCTCAATGATCGGGGAAGCTAGTGTACACGCTGACCCTGATGGCGGGTATCTCAGCAGATATTTGCAGCAATCGAAACTTACCTGTATAATATGCCGCCTTCGGTGAGAAATATCTGGCCGGAGTACACCCTATAATGTTCAATCGCGTGTGGTGCTGTGCAGGTTAAAGCCTGGCACGGAGAGCGACACGGCCTTCAATGAGGTTTCCCATGAAACAAGGTATTCACCCGAAATACGAAGCAGTTACTATCAAATGTACCTGCGGCAACGAGATCCACACCCGTTCAACACTGACTCACGAACTGAACCTGGACGTTTGTGGCAAATGCCACCCGTTCTATACCGGTAAGCAGCGTGAAGTGGCAACTGGTGGCCGTGTTGACCGCTTTAACAAGCGTTTCAGCGTGCCAGGCGCTAAAAAATAAGATTAAAAGGCACCTGAACCTGCGGGTTCGGCGGCAAGAAAAAACCCAGCTTCGGCTGGGTTTTTTTATATCTCAATTACAGGCTGGTGTCTGATGCCACCGCCGCAGGCTTATTCAGTTCAAGTACCTGTGTAGTATAGGTACCATCTAAATCACCAATGGCAGCGATCTTCGGCGCTGTAATGGTGATCTTATCTGCTGACAGGGTGCCTTTACTGCACAATATCCACAATAAGCAGGATGAGTTGCTGATTTTCTCGTCCGTTGCCAGCGTCAGTGTGCCCGCCTTCATGGTGCCCGTATTAGAGATGCCGTTTTTCCCCGACACATTTAACAGTCCACTCGTTTGAATGACACCCTGATTGCTGACCTCGTTAGCCACGACAGACGCATTCTGAGCGGTCAGTGTCGCACCATTAGAGACCTTCGTCGCAGAAACATAGGTTGTACCTTGCGAGATAACGTTTCCGCCAGATAAGAGGCTGACCTCTTTAACGGCGTTCATGCTGAGGTTACCTGCCTGAATTGAACCTGAATTGAGCAGGCTGGTGTTGGCGACAGCCGTGACGACGCCGTCAATGGTGTTATAGCCGGTTTGCATTGCCAGGGTTTTTGGCGTCGTGATTGTTCCTTTATTCTCAATATTACCTGCCAGAGAAACGATGTTTACGGTACCTGCAGCATTAATTTGCGCTTTATCGCTGTTAGAGAATTTGCCCAGGCTGACGATGGTGGCGTAATCAGTGGTTTTAATCGTGCCGTTATTCGTGAACGCGTCTGTTGTCTGCAGGACGGCCTGACTGGCAGAAAGCGTTCCTCTGTTAGTGATGCTGCCGCCAGCAGTGGCGCTCATCAGTCCGGTTTGAATGGTGCCGCTGTTGGTTAACGCGCCATTAGATGCAATATAAAGATTAGTCGCGTTCAGGACGCCGCTATTATTAACGCCCGCACCCGCTTCAGTCGTTTGCAGCTGAATAATACCCGCTGTTGCTCCTCCCAGTGCGCTGACATCAATGCTGTTGCTGCGAAGCTGGCTGGTTCCGGTAGCCGTTGCCTGACCGGAGGCAAGATCATAGGTATAGCTACCCGCAATCGCCTTCAGTTGAGTCGTATCAATCTGCCCCTGGATATTGATTTTCTGTGCCAGCAGGTCGGTGTAATCAGCCCCTTTCAGGCCATTACCACTTACAGTAAGCGTGCCTTTCGCCACATTAAAGCCAGTAAGTGCACCATCGGTAAAAGTAGGCGTACCGGTAGTAAGTGTGGCCCGGCCGGTATTAATGAAGCCACAGCCAGAGCAGGTAATACCATTCGGGTTGGCGATAATGACATCTGCTTTTTGACCGGCTACTTCAATATAACCGTTCAGTGAAGAGGGGCTTCTTGATATAACCTCATTCAGGATAAGGCTGGCTGACTTATCCAGATTGCCGTTTCGCGCAATATTACCATTTTCACGTATTAAATCTGTGGTGCTGTTATTGAGGACCATCCCATCACTGGTAACGTTAAAGCTCTGATACATATTGTGGGAAAGACCATTCGCATCAGCCTGATTAATATTAACAACAGTCGATCCGTTTGCATGGGTGTAACTGTTGAGTGCCGCAAGAGCAGACTGACTGCACAGCGTGGCCACTGTGGCCAGAAATAGTAGCTTAAACTTATGCTTCTTCATTATTTTAATCCTTTAAATGTGTGTGTACGTTTGTCATGTAAACTGCGTTTTTATTAAATTATTTCCTCCTTTTTAATATTTCCATTGCAATGAAAATCCCAGCGTAAGGGGATCGGTATGAAAGGCTTGTGGTTTTTTAAGAGGGGAGCCAGCAAAAAAATCAAAGCGCGTTTTCAGAAGATTTCCCCGCAGGCCGACAACGCTGCCTATGACGGTTTTGCCGTTATAATCCTGCGTCTTGTTATTGCCATAGACCTGGCCTGCATCAACACCGATATAAGGCTGAACCGGTTTGCCGGGGAATATCCAGCTAATATCGTTGCGCCAGTACCACCCTTTATTGTCCTGAAGGGCGTATTCGCCATCGAAACCGCGCACCGTCCAGCGGTTTGCCAGCGAAAATCGGTTCAATGATGAGAGCGTATCAGGCGAGTATTGCAGGCTGAAATGGGGAGAATAGTTCAGCCAGTTATCATAGACACGGAAGTTGACTGAACCCTGCAGATCGAAAGTGATGATCCGGCCTTGCTTATCAATGAGTCCATACGCCTGCTCAACGGTATTGCTGCTGTTAAACCAGGGTATCTTTCTCTGATAACTCAGCGTTGTCGCCAGGCCTGCATTATCGTAATTGAGTTGATGTTGCAATACCGCTTTCCAGCCCGCACTTTTTTTATGCATGCTGACAAGCTCAAAGTCATCCAGAGAGTAACGCGATTCCGCATCGAAAATTTGCAGGCCGACCGTGCTGGTCTGATGCACAGTTCGTGAAATCAGTCGATTGAGCTGCGCACTGTAATAACTGTTCTTGTTATTCAGCGTCCATTTAGCCCAGTTTCCGGTCATATATTGCCGGTAATCACTGCGGCTGGCGTAGAGATCGAGCCACCAGTAGCCCCAGGGGATCGAATAACCTATCGATTTATTACTGTTACCTTTTATGGTGTGCTTCGGCGCGATGTCGTGGCCATAAGAGACAAAGAGGGTGTCGCTCAATGATGTAATATTATTTAAGTAGAGCGCTGCGCCACCCTGATAGCGGCCGGTTGCAACCGAGCCAGCATCATTGAGCCATGCACCGACCTGCCAGTATTTATCCTGTTCGCGCTGAATATAAATGTCGCTTTCGCCTTTGCCACTGCCAGGCACCAGATTGACTTTAACCTGTGATCCCGGTACTCGCTGAAGATTAAGACTCCCCTGTTCCAGATCGCTGAGTTCAAGTACATCACCTGCTTTGAACGGTAACGTGCTGGTCAGATTAATATAATCACCACCTGCTTTATTAAGAACGATTTTCCCCACTTTTCCGGCGTTAATCTCAAATTTTAATTCCCGAACTGAAAGATTCTGTTCGGGTAAATTAACGCGCGTGGTGATATATCCTGCCCGGATGATTTCATTCTGCAGGTTTTTTGCCAGCAATCTTATGCCTGCGATGCCCAGACACTTCCCTTCTGCCTGAGACGTAAAATACCTTAATCTTTCGAGGTGGAGTTCTTTGCTATCCTGACTTAAAACAACCTTGTCTATGAAATAGCAGTTTTCTTCATGGGGGAACGGAATCTCTTCTGGCCTGAATCGCTGTTTTTCAGACGTCGCTCGCTGCGGTTCGGGCATTAATTGCTCTTTGCGGACCCGATCCTGTTGCAGCGCATTGATATTGTCACTTTGCTCTGTGAGAGCGGATGCCGCTATCACTTGGGCAGAAGAGAAAATGATTGTAATGGTGATAAAGATAATAAAAAAAGAGGATGCAGATGATTTTATTTTATATTCAATGCTCATTTTCTTTCCGTGAAATAGTCGCTCTGACAAATTTTACGGAGGCAGGTAATTGTGGACAATAGTAATTATTCTATTGTCTGATTGAAAAAAACACTCTTATTGCAACAGAAATAGCGGAATAATATGAGAATAGGGTGGATTTTTATGAGAATTCTGAACGGCAATATTCAGGAGAGTGAATCAGGCTGCGTAAATCAGGATAACCAGGTGCAAATGGATCAGGAAAGCGGCTCCCTGAGCGGAGCCTGCTTCCTTTGAAGCGGGGTTAAGCGAAACCGGCCTGAGGAATTAATACTCCCAGGTATCCGGATCGACACCCATCTGGCGCATGATTGCTTTTGCTTCTTCCGGAATCTCATCACTACGCTCTTTGCGCAGGTCGACGTCATCCGGCAGCGGTTGGCCCGTAAAGGCATGTAAAAAGGCTTCGCAAAGCAGCTCGCTGTTGGTGGCGTGACGCAGGTTGTTCACCTGACGACGGGTGCGCTCATCCGTTAAAATCTTCAGCACGCTCAATGGGATAGATACTGTGATCTTCTTGACCTGCTCGCTCTTCTTACCGTGCTCAGCGTACGGGCTGATATATTCGCCGTTCCATTCAGCCATGAGTTACCTTAATTAATAAACGTTAAATGTGAGGAAATCAGCGGATTATGCCTGATTTTTTCCTGCCTGACCCCTGATATGGCGGGTTTTCTTCGCTCACTGCCTCTGTCTCACAGAGGGGAACGCCAGGCGATGACGCATAATTTTAGCGGTTATTGCGGTTTTGCTCAATCTATACGCAAAGACATTTAGATGTCCAGATGTATTGACGTCTAATTAGAGGGTGATATCCTGTGGCCTACATTTTATTCACTCTTCAGGAACAATTCGCTCATGACGCGTAAACCGGCAACCATCGCAGTGCGCAGCGGTTTGAATGATGACGAGCAATATGGCTGCGTTGTCCCGCCAATCCACCTCTCTACCACCTATAACTTCCTGGATTTCAATGAGCCTCGTGCGCATGACTACTCCCGTCGTGGCAACCCCACTCGTGATGTCGTACAGCGTACGCTGGCAGAACTGGAAGGGGGAGCAGGCGCGGTATTAACCAATACCGGGATGTCGGCGATTCACCTGGTCACGACGGTGTTTCTGAAGCCTGGCGATCTGCTGGTCGCGCCACATGACTGTTATGGCGGCAGCTATCGGCTGTTTGACAGCCTTAGCAAGCGCGGCGCCTATCGGGTGAAATTTGTCGATCAGGGTGATCCGGTAGCGCTGCAGGCAGCTCTGGATGAAAACCCAAAACTGGTGCTGATTGAAAGCCCCAGCAATCCGCTGCTGCGCGTGGTAGATATCAGCGCAATTTGCGCCGCTGCGCGTGCTGCGGGTGCCATCAGCGTGGTGGACAACACCTTTATGAGTCCTGCGCTGCAGAACCCTCTGGCGCTGGGTGCGGACCTGGTTATCCACTCCTGTACCAAATACCTCAATGGCCACTCCGATGTCGTGGCGGGCGCGGTCATCGCCAAAGATCCGCAACTCGCTACCGACCTGGCCTGGTGGGCGAATAACATTGGTGTGACCGGTGCAGCGTTTGACAGTTATCTGCTGCTGCGCGGAATTCGTACACTTTCGCCGCGGATTGCAGCCGCACAACGCAACGCACTCGCGATTGTAGAGTATCTGAAGCAGCAGAAACTGGTGAAAAAGTTGTATCATCCTTCGCTGCCGGAAAACGCCGGACACGAACATGCCGTACGTCAGCAGCGCGGCTTTGGCGCCATGCTGAGTTTCGAGCTCGACGGTGATGAGGCGCTGCTGCGTCGCTTCCTGAAAGCACTGCAGCTATTTACGCTGGCGGAATCGCTGGGCGGAGTAGAGAGTCTGATCTCCCATACCGCCACCATGACGCACGCGGGGATGTCGGCAGAAGCACGCGCGGCAGCGGGCATTTCCGATACGCTGCTACGGGTTTCTGTCGGTATTGAAGATCACGAAGATTTAATTGCCGATCTGGATAATGCATTCCGGGTCGCAGCCGAGGGTTAAGCATGACGATTTCAGCAGGCGCGGGAACGCCGAACATCAGGCAGTTGCATAAGTTTGGCGGCAGCAGCCTGGCCGATGCGCGCTGCTATCAGCGCGTTGCCGGTATTATGGCGGACTACAGCCAGCCGGGCGACCTGATGGTGGTCTCTGCGGCAGGCTCAACCACCAACCAGCTGATTAGCTGGCTGAAGCTGAGCCAGAGCGATCGGCTCTCTGCGCATCAGGTGCAACAGGCTTTACGGCGCTACCAGAGCGAACTGATCAGTGCGCTGCTGCCTGCTGAGGTCGCAGAACCTTTAATCACCGCGTTTATCCGTGACCTGGAAAAGCTGGCCGCACTGCTGGATGCGCCGATTACCGATGCGGTCTATGCCGAAGTGGTCGGTCACGGTGAAGTCTGGTCGGCACGCCTGATGTCAGCGGTACTGAGCCAGCGTGACCTTCAGGCTTGCTGGCTGGATGCGCGTGAGTTTCTGCGCGCTGAACGTGCCGCACAACCGCAGGTAGATGAAGGGAAGTCCTGGCCACTGCTACAGACTTTACTGGCGCAGCATCCGCACAAGCGCATCGTGGTGACCGGATTTATCAGCCGCAACGACGCCGGTGAAACCGTCCTGCTTGGCCGCAACGGCTCCGACTATTCTGCCACGCAGATTGGCGCACTGGCGGGTGTCGGACGGGTGACCATCTGGAGCGATGTGGCGGGTGTCTACAGTGCCGATCCCCGCAAAGTCTCTGATGCCTGCCTGCTGCCGCTGTTAAGGCTGGATGAAGCCAGCGAACTGGCGCGCCTGGCTGCACCGGTTCTCCACACCCGGACTCTGCAGCCGGTTTCAGGCAGCGATATCGACCTGCAACTGCGCTGCAGTTATCAGCCGGAGCAGGGATCAACCCGCATTGAGCGCGTGCTGGCCTCCGGGACGGGCGCGCGTATCGTCACCAGCCATGATGATGTTTGCCTGATTGAGATTCAGCTGCCAGAGCAGCATGACTTCGCCATCCTGCACAAAGAGATAGACCTGTTGCTGAAGCGCGCGCAGCTGCGTCCGCTGGCGTTTGGCGTTCATCCCGATCGTCAATTGCTGCAGCTCTGTTACACCGCTGAAGTGGTTAACAGCGCTTTTACGCTGCTTCAGGATGCCGGTTTACCGGGCCATCTGCAGCTGCGCGACGGCCTGGCGCTGGTGGCGCTGGTTGGCGCAGGCGTTACCCGCAATCCGCTGCATACCCATCGCTTCTGGCAGCAGTTAAAGGATCAGCCAATTGAGTTCATCTGGCAGTCAGAAGAGCACATCAGCGTGGTCGCAGTGTTGCGCGTCGGTCCGACTCAGCATCTGATTCAGGGATTGCATCAGTCGCTGTTCCGGGCAGAAAAGCGCATCGGTCTGATGCTGTTTGGCAAAGGCAATATCGGTTCACGCTGGCTGGAGCTGTTTGCCCGCGATCAGGAAACGCTGTCAGCGCGTACTGGCTTTGAATTTGTGCTGGCGGGCGTCGCGGACAGCCGTCGCAGCCTGCTGAGCTATGAAGGGCTGGAAGCCAGCCGGGCACTCGCCTTCTTTGATGATGAAGCGGTAGAGCGCGATGAAGAGTCGCTGTTCCTGTGGATGCGTGCTCACCCGTTTGATGACCTGGTGGTGCTGGATGTCACTGCCAGCACACCGCTGGCGCAGCAGTATCTCGACTTTGCCAGTCACGGTTTTCACGTTATCAGCGCCAATAAGGTCGCGGGAGCGTCTGACAGTCAGACCTGGCGCCAGATCCGCGATGCCTTTACCAAAACCGGGCGTCACTGGCTCTATAACGCCACTGTTGGCGCAGGTCTGCCGATCAATTACACGGTGCGCGATCTGCGCGACAGCGGCGATACCATCCTGGCGATCAGCGGGATCTTCTCCGGCACGCTGTCGTGGCTGTTCCTGCAGTTTGATGGCACGGTGCCCTTTACCGAGCTGGTGGATCAGGCCTGGCAGCAGGGTTTAACTGAGCCCGATCCGCGCGCCGATCTCTCGGGTCAGGATGTGATGCGCAAGCTGGTTATCCTGGCGCGTGAGGCAGGCTACAACATCGAGCCGGATCAGGTGCGGGTGGAATCGCTGGTGCCCAATAATTGTCAGCAGGGATCTGTCGACCACTTCTTTGAAAATGGCGAAGAGCTGAATGAGCAGATGCTGCAGCGGCTCGAAGCCGCGCAGGAGATGGACCTGGTGCTGCGTTACGTTGCCCGCTTTGATGCCAACGGCAAGGCGCGCGTGGGTGTTGAAGCGGTGCGTCCGGAGCATCCGCTGGCCTCACTGCTGCCATGTGACAACGTCTTTGCGATTGAGAGCCGCTGGTACCGCGATAATCCGCTGGTGATCCGCGGACCGGGCGCAGGCCGGGATGTCACCGCAGGCGCTATCCAGTCAGATATTAATCGTCTCGCACAACTGCTGTAACTCCTCCTCCTCAGGCGCTTCGGCGCCTGTTTTCAATATGTTATCTCCCCCCTGTTGAATCGCCTTCATGTTGATTGAAAATTGATCACGACTGTTGACCATTTTTAAGTTGACGGCACAGTCAGATTACGTCATTTTGAACATCTGGACGTCTAAACGTGTAGATGTTCACAGGCCGATTGTTAATCGATGAGGGTGCAGGATGAGTTTTTTTCATGCCAATCAGCGCGAAGCGCTAAACCAGAGCCTGGCTGAGCTGAACGGGCAAATTAATGTTTCATTTGAGTTCTTCCCGCCTCGTACCAGCGACATGGAAGAGACCCTGTGGACCTCCATCGATCGCCTGAGCAGCCTGAAACCGAAATTCGTTTCTGTGACCTACGGTGCAAACTCAGGTGAACGCGATCGCACCCACAGCATTATCAAAGGCATTAAAGATCGCACCGGTCTGGAAGCTGCTCCCCATCTGACCTGTGTCGATGCCACGCGCGATGAACTGCGCACCATCGCTCAGGATTACTGGAACAACGGCATCCGTCATATTGTGGCGCTGCGCGGCGATCTGCCTCCAGGCAGTGGTAAGCCAGAAATGTACGGCAGCGATCTGGTTTCGCTGCTGAAAGAGGTGGGTGATTTTGATATTTCGGTTGCGGCCTATCCGGAAGTTCATCCCGAAGCGAAAAGCGCCCAGGCCGATCTGATTAACCTGAAGCGAAAAATCGATGCAGGCGCCAACCGGGCCATTACTCAGTTTTTCTTCGACGTTGAAAGTTATCTGCGTTTCCGCGATCGCTGTGTCGCGACCGGCATTGACGTGGAAATTGTGCCGGGCATTCTGCCGGTCTCTAACTTTAAACAGCTGCAACGCTTTGCCACGCTGACCAATGTGCGCGTGCCGGGCTGGATGAGCGCGATGTTCGCCGGTCTGGATGATGATCCGGAAACGCGGAAAATGGTGGGAGCCAATATCGCGATGGATATGGTGAAAATCCTGTCACGCGAAGGGGTGAAGGATTTCCATTTCTACACACTGAACCGTGCCGAAATGAGTTACGCCATTTGTCACACCCTGGGCGTGCGTCCTGCTGCTGCAGCGGCTTAACCGCTCTGCTTCAGCCAATAAAAAAGTCGGGAGAGTCCCGACTTTTTTTGTTTTTACTGCACCACCGTTAACCGGTATTGCGCATGCCTGCCGCGACACCGGCAATGGTCACCATCAGCGCCTGCTCAACGCGGGCATCCGGTTCATCGCCATTCGCTTCCCGCGCGCGCGAACGATGCAGCAGTTCGGCCTGGAGTACGTTGAGCGGATCGGTATAGACGTTACGCAGTGCAATTGACTCGGCAATCCACGGCTGATCGGCCATCAGGTGTGAGTCATTGGCAATGGTCAGTACCGCTTTGATATCCGCATCAAGCTGATCGCGCAGCTGTTTGCCCAGCGGCCAGAGTGATTTCTCGACCAGACGCTGATCGTAATATTCCGCCAGCCACAGGTCCGCTTTTGAGAATACCATCTCCAGCATACCCAGACGGGTAGAGAAGAATGGCCAGTCGTGGCACATCGCTTCCAGCTGATCCTGATGACCGGCTGCCATCGCCTGTTGCAGGGCCGCACCGGCACCCAGCCACGCAGGCAGCATCAGACGGTTCTGCGTCCAGGCGAAAATCCATGGAATCGCACGCAGTGACTCTACGCCGCCGGTAGGTCGGCGTTTGGCGGGACGTGAGCCCAGCGGTAATTTACCCAGCTCCTGCTCCGGCGTCGCTGAGCGGAAATAGGGCACAAAGTCAGCATTTTCACGTACATAACCGCGATACATCGCACAGGAGTCGGCGGAGAGCTGATCCATAATGTCGCGCCATTCGCGTTTTGGCTCCGGCGGCGGCATCAGGTTCGCTTCCAGAATTGCGCCGGTGTAAAGCGACAGGCTGGCGATGGTGACGGCGGGTAAACCATATTTAAAGCGAATCATCTCGCCCTGTTCGGTCACACGAAGACCGCCGCGCAGGCTACCTGGCGGTTGCGACAGCAGCGCTGCATGGGCGGGTGCGCCGCCACGGCCAATACTGCCACCGCGTCCGTGGAACAGCGTCAGTGAAATCCCGGCCTTCTCACAGGTTTTAATCAGGGCATCCTGTGCCTGATATTGCGCCCAGCTGGCGGCCATCACACCGGCATCTTTCGCCGAGTCAGAATAGCCAATCATCACCATCTGTTTGCCCTGAATTAAGCCGCGATACCAGTCGATGCTCAGCAGCTGGCTCATCACGTCATTGGCGTTATTCAGGTCATCAAGCGTTTCAAACAGCGGTGCAACCGGCATGGCATAGCCGATGCCTGCTTCTTTCAGCAGCAGATGCACGGCCAGCACGTCAGAAGGGGTTTTCGCCATCGAGATAACATAGGCGGCGATAGAACCCTGTGGCGCTTCAGCCGCGACGCGACAGGTCTCCAGCACTTCACGCGTTTCATCGCTGGGTTCCCAGCTGCGAGGCAGCAGCGGACGCTTTGAGTTCAGTTCACGGATCAGGAAGGCCTGCTTGTCCGCTTCGGACCAGCTTTCATAATCGCCGAGACCCAGATAGCGGGTCACTTCAGCAATCGCTTCGGTGTGACGGGTACTCTCCTGACGCAGATCGATCCGCACCAGCGGCACGCCGAAGCATTTCACGCGGCGCAGCGTATCAAGCAACTGACCGTTGGCGATAATGCCCATGCCGCACTTTTGCAGTGACTGATAGATGGCAAACAGCGGATCCCACAGCTGAGCGTTGGAGACCAGCAGATCGGCCGGGCGCGGCAGACGTTCACCTTTCAGGCGACGTTCCAGGAATGACTGGGTAGTCATTAACTGGCTGCGCAGGCGTTTCAGGATCATACGATAAGGTTCAAGCGCTTCCGGATCGCCGCTGAGTTCCCGGATCTCTTCAGTGCACTCTGACATCGACAACTCAGAGATCAATACGCCGATATCGCGCAGGAACAGGTCAGTGGCTTTCCAGCGACTCAGCTGCATAACGTGGCGGGTAATCGCCGCCGTAACGTTAGGGTTACCGTCGCGGTCGCCACCCATCCATGAGGTGAACTGAACCGGCACGAAATCGACCGGCAGCTTAATGCCGAACGCCTCTTCTACCTGCTCGTTCAGCTCACGCAGGAAGGCGGGTACGCCTTCCCACAGGCTGTTTTCCACTACGGCAAAGCCCCATTTGGCTTCGTCGATAGGGGTCGGACGATATTTGCGGATCTCATCGGTGTGCCACGCCTGTGCCACCAGCTGACGCAGACGGCGCATAATCTGGTTACGTTCGTAGTCGGAGACGTCGCTGTGATCGAGCTGTTTCAGGCAGCTGTTAACTTCGACCAGCTTGTGAATCAGCGTACGGCGGGTGATTTCAGTCGGGTGAGCCGTCAGCACCAGTTCCAGCGACAGCGACTCAATGGCCGCAAGGATGTCGCTTTCGCTGATATCTTTCTGCTGCTTCAGGGTATCAAAGGTCTTTTTCAGCAGTTCGGGATGGTTCTCACCCTCGCCACTTTGCGAGATGGTCTGATACTGCTCAGCCACGTTGGTGAGGTTCAGAAACTGGCTAAAAGCGCGTGCAACCGGCAAAAGCTCCTCGTTGGAGAGGTTCTGCAGCGTATTGAGCAGTTCTTTACGATGAGTGTCATTTCCTGCACGGGATGACTTGGAGAGCTTACGGATGGTTTCCACCTGGTCGAGGATGTTCTCTCCCAGTGCATCCTTAATCGTATCCCCGAGCAGTTTGCCGAGCATACTGACATTACTTCGCATTGCGGAATATTGTTCGTTCATTGGACCCTGACACCCTTATCGTCTTGAAAAACTTCTACACCCGACCTTTCAGGCAGCAGAAAAATCAGCAACGCCATGTTCCCCCCTAATCTACAGGGAACCGGCTCCGTTGCCGCCTGTCCACATTCTGAAACGCTCTGGATAATCACCCGGTGGGCATAACATCGTCTTTTATCTAGCCACGTAATGTTGCGTTCGTCAAATGCGTTAAAGTGCGCTGAAGATGTGGCTAAATAACGGAAATTCGTAGAATTTATCGGGAACGAAGCGGGATAAGTTATTCTTATCGCTAAATCCCGCACAATGAAGGGGCATTTTACTGTTAATGCAGTGAAATGCCCCATTTGCTGTTAATCAGTAGCAAAAATGCTGCACAACCTGACTGATAAGCGCCCTTGTCGGCTTAATAAATGCAGTATCAATAAATTCGTCTGGCTGATGTGCCTGCTCAATCGACCCCGGACCCAGTACCAGCGTCGGGCAGAGCTGCTGAATAAAAGGCGCTTCGGTGCAGTAGTTCACCACCTCAGTAGGTATACCCAGTAATTTCTCGACCACATTGACCAGTTCATGATCTGCCGGGCACTCGTACCCAGGAATCGGCGGATGCAGTTCAGCCACCGTGACACGGCCCGGCCAGCGCGCACTGACCGGTGCCAGCGCCTCATTCAGTAGCCCATCGAGATCGTTCAGCGACAGGCCCGGCAGTGGACGAATATCCATATGCAGTTCACAGCAGGCGCAGATACGGTTAGCGGCGTCACCGCCATGAATATGGCCGAAGTTCATGGTGGGGTAGGGGATGGCAAAACCGTCATGGTGATAACGCTGCTGCAGCGTATTACGCAGTTGCATCAGATGGGTGATCGACTCATGCATCAGTTCAATGGCGTTGACGCCACGTGCGGGATCGCTGGAATGGCCCGATTTCCCCTCAATGCGGATCACATTGGACAGGTGACCTTTGTGCGCACGTACCGGTTTAAGCGAGGTTGGTTCACCGATGATGGCGCAGTCGGGACGCAGCTGCGTCGATTCAGAAAAATATTTGGCGCCAGCCATGGTGGTCTCTTCATCGGCCGTAGCGAGGATATAGAGCGGTTTGCTCAGCGTGCTGACATCCACATCGCGCAGTGTATCGAGAATAAAGGCGAAGAAGCCTTTCATGTCTGCCGTACCCAGGCCATAGAGCTTGTTGTCGTGCTCGGTCAGGGTAAAGGGATCGCGTGTCCAGCGGCCATCGTCAAAAGGAACGGTATCGGTGTGACCCGCTAACAGCAGGCCGCCCGCACCGCTTCCGGTGCGCGCCAGCATATTAAATTTATTGCGGGTGCCGGGCACCGGCTGCACTTCAACGCTGAAGCCGAGGTCGCGGAACCAGCCGGCCAGCAAATTGATTAAAGTTTCATTACTCTGATCCAGTGCGGCATCGGTTGCGCTGATCGACGGTGTGGCGATTAACTGGCGGTACAGTTCAATAAAAGGCGGTAATTTTGTCTTCACTGTTGGCGGTCCTTGGGTTAGGATGTATCCATATTCATGCAGTAATAGTGAATAAAAATACATTAACGTCCTCTGCAAGGGAACCTTAAATCACTGCAGATGACAGGGCGGGTAACGGGGCAAGGCCGCGACCCGGAACGTGCGACTGTAAAAAGGGTTACAGCCTGATGTTGAATACGCTGATCGTTGGTGCCAGTGGTTATGCTGGTACAGAGCTTGCCACCTTCCTGAATCGCCATCCACATATCAACATAACCGCTTTGGCGGTTTCGGCGCAAAGCCCTGATGCCGGCAAGCGCCTCTCCGATCTTCATCCGCAGCTGAAAGGTGTGGTGGATTTGCCGCTGCAGCCGCTGAGCAGCGCGGCCGAGTGGGCAGACAAGGTGGATGTGGTGTTCCTGGCGACGGCCCACGAAGTCAGCCATGATCTGGCGCCGGAATTTCTCAAGGCTGGCTGTGTGGTGTTCGACCTGTCGGGCGCGTTCCGCGTTAATGACGCTGATTTTTATACCCGCTTTTATGGCTTCACCCATCAGCATGGCGACTGGCTGGACAAAGCCGTTTACGGCCTTGCCGAATATCAGCATGAGAAAATCCAGCAGGCGCAGCTGGTGGCTGTGCCAGGTTGCTACCCAACCGCTGCGCAGCTGGCGCTGAAGCCCCTGGTGGATGCCGGACTGTTAAACGAGGCGCAGTGGCCGGTTATCAACGCCACCAGCGGCGTGAGCGGTGCCGGACGTAAAGCCAATGTCGGCACCAGCTTCTGCGAAGTGAGCCTGCAGCCTTACGGCCTGTTCAATCATCGTCATCACCCGGAAATCGTCGCGCACCTTGGTACGCCGGTGATCTTCACTCCGCATCTGGGTAACTTCCCGCGCGGGATCCTTGCGACGATTACCTGCCGTCTGAAAGCGGGTGTCAGCCGTGAAGATATCGCCGCAGTTTTCCATCGCGCCTATGACAACAAGCCACTGGTGCGGCTCTACGAGCAGGGCGTACCGGCGCTGAAAGCCGTTGTGGGTCTGCCTTACTGCGATATCGGTTTTGAAGTGCAGGGTGAGCATCTGATTGTCGTGGCAGCCGAAGATAATCTGCTGAAAGGCGCGGCATCGCAGGCGGTACAGTGCCTGAACATCCGGTTCGGCTTCCCTGAAACGCAGTCACTGATTTAACGGATAAATAAACCATGACCAATCCATTGATTATCAAGCTGGGCGGTGTGTTGTTAGACAGCGAAGAAGCGCTGGCCCGCCTGTTTGAAGCGCTGCTGACCTACCGCAGCGCCCATCAGCGTCCGCTGATCATTGTCCACGGCGGCGGTTGCCTGGTGGATGAACTGATGAAAAAGCTGGCGCTGCCGGTGAAGAAGAAAAATGGCCTGCGTGTCACGCCAGCCGATCAGATCGACATTATTACCGGTGCGCTGGCGGGAACCGCGAATAAAACGCTGCTGGCCTGGGCAAAAAAATCGGGCATCAACGCGGTAGGCCTCTGCCTGGGCGATGCGGGCATCGTGAATGTCACACCGTTTGATGAAGAACTCGGCCATGTTGGCCACGCAATGCCGGGCGATCCGGCATTGCTGAACACCCTGCTGGCGGCCGGTTATATGCCGGTGGTGAGCTCAATTGGTATTACTGACAGCGGCGACCTGATGAACGTCAACGCTGATCAGGCGGCGACCGCACTGGCCTCGACGCTGGGCGCTGATCTGGTCCTGTTGTCAGACGTCAGTGGTATTCTCGACGGCAAAGGTCAGCGCATCGAAGAGATGACCGCCGACAAAGCTGAGCAGCTGATTACCCAGGGCATTATTACCGACGGCATGATTGTGAAAGTGCACGCTGCGCTTGATGCAGCGCGTACCCTGGGCCGCCCGGTGGATATTGCCAGCTGGCGTCACGCTGAGCGGCTGCCTGACCTGTTTAACGGCGTGTCGATTGGCACCCGGATTCTCGCTTAACGACTCTGATTCAAGGATTACGAAATGCAAACGCAAAACATCAAAAAAATCGTTCTGGCTTACTCCGGTGGTCTTGATACTTCGGCCATCATTCCATGGCTGAAAGAGAACTACGGCGGCTGTGAAGTCGTCGCTTTTGTCGCAGATATCGGTCAGGAGCGCGGCGATCTGGAAGGTGTAGAGAAGAAAGCCCTGCAGTCCGGCGCATCTGAATGCCACGTGGTTGACCTGCGTGAAGAGTTCATCAGCGACTATGTTTATCCGGTGCTGCAGACTGGCGCCCTCTATGAAGGCACTTATCTGCTGGGCACTTCAATGGCGCGTCCTATCATCGCTAAAGCACAGGTTGAGCTGGCGCTGAAAGTGGGTGCGGATGCGCTGTGTCACGGCGCAACCGGTAAAGGGAATGACCAGGTGCGTTTCGAAACCACCTACACCGCGCTGGCACCACAGCTGAAAGTGGTGGCCCCGTGGCGTGAATGGAACCTGCGTTCACGTGAAGCGCTGCTGGACTACCTGAAAGAGCGCAACATTCCGACCACCGCGTCACTGGAGAAAATCTACAGCCGCGACGAGAACGCCTGGCACATCTCCACCGAAGGTGGCGTGCTGGAAAGCCCGGCCAATGCACCGAATAAAGATTGCTGGGTCTGGACTGTCGATCCGCTGGAAGCGCCTGACCAGCCTGAAGAAGTGACCGTGACCGTGGAAAAAGGTCGGGTCGTGGCGGTTAACGGCGAAAAACTGAGTCCATTCCAGTGCCTGGAAAAACTTAACGTGCTAGGCGCAAAACATGGCGTCGGCCGTATCGATATCGTTGAGAACCGTCTGGTAGGGATTAAATCCCGCGGCTGCTACGAAACCCCTGGCGGCACCATCATGGTCAATGCGCTGCGTGCGGTTGAGCAGCTGGTGCTGGATCGCGATAGCTTCAAATGGCGTGAGCAGCTGGGCCACGAGATGTCCTATGTGGTTTATGACGGCCGCTGGTTCGCCCCGCTGCGTAAGTCGATTCAGGCTGCTGCCGAATCGCTGGCGGAAGAGATTAACGGTGAAGTGGTGCTGCAGCTCTACAAAGGTCAGGCGACAGCCACCCAGAAGCGTTCCGCGAACAGCCTTTACTCGGAAGAGTTCGCCACCTTCGGTGAAGATGAAGTGTACGATCACTGTCATGCGGGCGGCTTTATCCGTCTGTTCTCGCTCTCTTCGCGTATCCGCGCCCTGAACGAGCAGAAGAAGTAATTTTCAGGCGAGGTGCGCCTCGCCTCACAGTTTCATTTCAGGGGCGGCATTTATGCCGCCCCTTGTTTAACGATTCAGAGGAGTTTTCACATGGCACTTTGGGGTGGACGGTTTACTCAGGCAGCGGATCAACGTTTTAAACAGTTTAATGACTCGCTGCGCTTCGATTACCGCCTGGCAGAGCAGGACATTATTGGCTCTGTTGCCTGGTCCAAAGCGCTGGTGACGGTAAATGTCCTGACTCAGGATGAGCAGCAGCAGCTGGAAGCGGCCCTGAATACGTTACTGGATGTAGTCCGTGAGGATCCTGAGCAGATTCTGCAGAGCGACGCCGAAGATATCCACAGCTGGGTTGAAGGCCAGCTGATCGACAAGGTGGGCGCGCTGGGCAAAAAACTGCACACCGGACGTAGCCGTAACGATCAGGTCGCGACCGATCTCAAGCTGTGGTGCAAGGTGCAGATTGAGGCGCTGCTGGGCGCCACCCGTGATCTCCAGCAGGCGCTGGTGGTCACCGCCGAAGCCAATCAGGATGCGGTGATGCCGGGCTACACGCATCTGCAGCGTGCGCAGCCGGTGACGTTTGCGCACTGGTGCCTGGCCTACGTTGAAATGCTGGCGCGTGACGAGAGTCGTCTGCAGGATACGCTGAAGCGGCTCGATGTCAGTCCGCTGGGCTGTGGCGCACTGGCCGGTACCGCGTATGAGATCGATCGTCAGCAACTGGCAGGCTGGCTGGGCTTTGCCTCCGCCACGCGCAACAGTCTGGATACCGTATCAGACCGCGATCATGTGCTGGAGCTGCTCTCTGATGCTGCCATCGGCATGGTGCATCTGTCGCGCTTCGCCGAAGATATGATCTTCTTCAACACTGGTGAAGCGGGCTTTATCGAGCTGTCAGATAAAGTGACCTCCGGCTCATCGCTGATGCCGCAGAAGAAAAACCCGGATGCGCTGGAGCTGATTCGCGGCAAGTGTGGCCGGGTGCAGGGCGCGCTGACCGGCATGATGATGACGTTGAAAGGTCTGCCGCTGGCCTACAACAAAGATATGCAGGAAGACAAAGAGGGGCTGTTTGACGCGCTCGACACTTGGCTCGACTGTCTGCATATGTCAGTACTGGTGCTGGATGGCCTGCAGGTCAAACGTCCGCGCTGCCAGGAAGCGGCTGAACAGGGTTACGCAAACTCCACTGAACTGGCTGACTATCTGGTCGCCAAAGGCGTGCCGTTCCGTGAAGCTCACCATATCGTTGGCGAAGTAGTGGTTGCCGCCATCGGGCAGGGCGTGGCGCTGGAAGCGCTGTCGCTGGCACAGCTGCAGGAGTTCAGTGCAGTGATTGGCGAGGATGTCTATCCGATTCTGGCGCTGCAGTCCTGTCTGGATAAGCGTAATGCACAGGGCGGCGTCTCGCCACAGCAGGTTGCGCGTGCCATCGGTGACGCAAAGCAGCGTCTGGCGTAATGGTAAAGCTGGCAAAGCAAAGGCTTTGCCAGTCTTTTGTAACCGTCTTTTTAACCCCCTCCTGAATTATCCTTCCTTGTTGAATCATTTTTTTGACTATTGCCAGATTTTATATCTGAAACAAATTTCGGGAAATTTTTATTGTGGCATTTCAGTTTTTATAAAAATAATTTATGGATTTTTTGCGATTTTTTAAAGAGGTAAATACATTTAAATTGTCCCTGTAACAGAATGCGGTTACTTATTTTAAATGTTCTTGATTTGGGCCGGGAGGGCTTATGCGTGAATTAACATTAGATGAAGTTTCAGGCGTTTCAGGTGCTGCTATTACTCCTAATGATGCTGCATTATTTATCGGTGATCATTTGGCTAGCTCCGTCATTGGTGGTGTTGCTGCTGCTGTTGCGGGAGGCGCTATCGGTTATTTGCACGGTGGCGATGCAATGGGGATTTTAGGCCTGAGTGTAATTGGGCAATTGGTTGGAGCCGTTGGTGGTGCGATAATTGGCGGAATTGGAGGCGTAATCGGCGGCGCAATGGTATCGTTATCATATAGCCTGCCCTTGGTCGAGCAATTAGCACAAACTATTATTTCAGGTGGAATTCAGTAATTACTAACCATTCATTTAATAATGAATTTTTTTGCTATTCAAAAGGAATCGATGATGCGTACATTAAATAGTAATGAATTGAATTCAGTATCTGGAGCTTATGGCGAAAATTTACTGGCGAATGTTGCCGAAGGTATAGCATGTTCAATTGGCGGAGCTGTACTGGGTTCCTGGACGTTAGCTATTTTGGGCGGTCGTGGTGCCAGTTCTGCGGACGTCATTGGTATCGGCGGTGGTATTACCGCACTTGTCGGCATGATTGGTGGAGCGATCGCTGGAGCCGCAGCTGGTGCTGTTTATGGCCCTTACGTTGGTTGGGATGCCGGGCTTGTTGTGGCACAGGATTTAATAGGCGATTTGATGAAAGGCCTGCCTGGGGCATAACGTCAGCTCGTTATGTCTGAACTGCAGGCAAAAAAAAGCGGGCATATTAAATGCCCGCCAACCTCTAGCTTCAGAATTACTCATTTTTATAGGCACATCATCAAAGCGCCTGCTCTCCCGGCCGACGCTCAGATTCTCTTACGCTGACAGCAAATATTGTTGCAGATCCTCACTGCCGCCAATGTGACGACCCCCCATGAAGATCTGCGGTACCGTCGCCCGGCCTGAAACGGCGCGCAGACTCACGGTTGTTGCATCCTGTCCCAGCACGATCTCTTCGTACTGAATACCATGATCCATCAGCATCTGTTTTGCCTGGGTGCAGAAGGTGCAGCCAGGTTTAGTGAAGATTGAGACCGACTCCTGAGCTTTACACTCGGGCGCCAGATAGCGCAGCATGGTGTCGGCATCAGAGACCTCAAATGGGTCGCCTGGCTTGTTTGGCTCAACAAACATTTTCTCTACCACGCCGTTACGCACCAGCATCGAGTAGCGCCATGAACGTGGGCCAAAGCCGAGATCGGCTTTCTCAACCAGCATCTCCATGCCACGAGTAAACTCGCCGTTGCCATCAGGAATAAAGGTAATGTTGTCTGCGCGCTGTTCTGCTTTCCAGGCGTTCATCACAAACGTGTCATTCACCGAGACGCACAGAATGCTGTCCACACCCTGCTGGGCAAACAGACCCGCTAATTCGTTGTAACGCGGCAGATGGCTGGAGGAGCAGGTCGGTGTGAATGCACCCGGCAGTGAAAAAACGATGACCGTTTTGTCTTTAAACAGTGCTTCAGTGGTGACATCGACCCAGCGATCGCCCTGACGTGTGTGAAAAGTCACTGACGGAATAGCTTTACCTTCCTGACTTGCAAACATTTTTTTCTCCTGACATACCGCGTTCCATTTGATGTGCGCATTATTCCCAACCACCCTTGATAGGGCCAATCGTTCATTGCTATTCTATCTATCGCCACGGGCTATCGTGGCTTGGAGGGTAATAATGAATATTCGTGATCTTGAATATCTGGTTTCGCTTGCTGAACACCGTCATTTCCGCCGTGCCGCGGATGCGTGTCATGTCAGTCAGCCGACGTTAAGCGGGCAGATCCGTAAGCTGGAAGATGAGCTGGGTGTGATGCTGCTGGAGCGCACCAGCCGTAAAGTGCTGTTCACCCAGGCAGGTTTGCTGCTGGTGGATCAGGCGCGTACGGTGCTGCGTGAAGTGAAAGTGCTGAAAGAGATGGCCAGTCAGCAAGGGGAAGCGATGTCAGGTCCGCTGCATATCGGCCTCATCCCGACCACCGCGCCCTACTTATTGCCACAGATTATCCCGACGCTGCACCAGACATTCCCGAAACTGGAGATGTATCTGCACGAAGCGCAGACGCAGCAGCTGCTGGCACAGCTCGATAGCGGCAAGCTGGACTGCGCGATTATCGCGCTGGTCAAAGAGAGCCAGGCCTTTATCGAAGTGCCGTTGTTTGATGAGCCGATGAAGCTGGCAGTCTATGCCGATCATCCCTGGTGCGATCGCGACCGGGTGCCTATGTCCGATCTGGCAGGCGAGAAATTGCTGATGCTGGAAGATGGGCACTGTCTGCGTGACCAGGCGATGGGGTTCTGCTTTGAGGCGGGCGCTGATGAAGATACCCATTTCCGCGCGACCAGTCTTGAGACGCTGCGCAATATGGTGGCGGCAGGCAGCGGGATTACGCTGCTCCCGGCGCTGGCAGTCCCACCGGAGCGTATCCGCGACGGCGTCTGCTATCTCACCTGCTACAAACCGGTGCCACAGCGTACGATTGCGCTGGTCTATCGTCCGGGTTCACCTCTGCGCAGCCGTTATGAACAGCTGGCAGAGGCGATTAAAACCCACATGCAGCACTATTTCGACGCCGCGTTAAAACAGGCGGTTTAAGCCGTTTAACGCCGCAACGCGATAGGCTTCGGCCATGGTCGGATAGTTAAAGGTGGTATTCACGAAGTACTCAATCGTGTTGCCACCGTTTTTCTGCTCCATGATCGCCTGACCGATATGAATAATCTCGGCGGCACGTTCACCAAAGCAGTGAATTCCCAGAATCTCTTTGGTTTCCCGATGGAACAGAATCTTCAGGCTGCCAACGTTCATGCCAACGATCTGCGCTCGCGCCAGATGTTTGAACTGCGCGCGGCCCACTTCGTAAGGCACCTTCATTGCCGTCAGCTGCTGCTCGGTTTTACCCACGGAGCTGATTTCCGGAATGGTGTAAATCCCGGTTGGGATATCTTCAATCAGGTGCGCTGACGCTTCCCCTTTGATAATCGCCTGAGCGGCAATACGGCCCTGATCGTAGGCGGCTGAGGCCAGGCTTGGATAGCCAATCACGTCACCAACGGCATAAATGTGCGGCTGAGCCGTCTGATACATGCTGTTCACTTTCAGCAGGCCACGACCATCCGCTTCCAGACCCACATTTTCCAGCGACAGCGAATCGGTGTTGCCGGTACGGCCGTTGGCGTAAAGCAGGCAGTCGGCTTTTACTTTCTTACCCGACTTCAGATGCATGATGACGCCATCTTCCACCCCTTCGATCTTCTCAAACTCTTCGTTGTGACGAATCACCACGCCGCTGTTCCAGAAGTGGTAAGAGAGAGAGTCAGACATCTCCTGATCAAGAAACGCCAGCAGGCGATCGCGGGTATTAATCAGGTCAACTTTGACGTTCAGGCCACGGAAAATCGACGCATATTCACAGCCAATCACACCCGCGCCATAAATAATGACGTGGCCCGGTTCGTGGTGCAGATTGAGAATAGAGTCGGAGTCATAAACGCGTGGATGAGTAAAGTCGACATTGTCAGGATGGTAAGGTCGTGAACCACAGGCGATAACAAACTTCTCTGCCGTCAGCGTCTCACGCGTGCCATCCGGTTGCTCAATCTCAATGGTGTTGGCATCAACAAAATGCGCATCGCCCTGATAAAGTTCACAACGGTTACGCTCGTAGAAGCCCTGACGCATGGCTGTCTGCTGGCTGATCACGTTTTCAGTGTGATTGAGAATGTCGGCAAAAGAGGAGCGAAGCAGTCGGGTATGATCGCTGTAGAGCGGATTTTGGTTGAATTCAATAATGCGACTGACGGCGTGGCGAAGAGCTTTAGAAGGGATGGTGCCCCAGTGCGTACAACCGCCGCCGATGTTGTGGTAGCGTTCA
Source organism: Pantoea sp. paga (assembly GCF_007558755.1). Taxonomy (NCBI): domain Bacteria; kingdom Pseudomonadati; phylum Pseudomonadota; class Gammaproteobacteria; order Enterobacterales; family Erwiniaceae; genus Pantoea; species Pantoea sp. paga. The sequence goes on along the minus strand of NZ_VLTF01000011.1, from coordinate 5,731 downwards.
ATCACGGCGATGCGCGCTCCCTGTTTTACCAGCCCCATCGCCGCCCCTTCACCGCCGGGCCCTGAGCCAATCACAATGGCATCGTAATCGTAAGACTTTTGCATACCGATACGTCCTATTATTTATACATTTTTACAACGAGATTCTAACATCTCGTCGCGCACTTCTGAATTCTATCAGCGATTTTCATCACATTTTGACAAAGAGTGAGGTTCACAGGCGGTGACAAAGATTGCCAATCTGTACGCTGAAAATTTTGTTATAGTGCCTGCTTAACACCGCTAAAGGCAGAGAGAATGGGCGTCAGAGCGCAACAAAAAGAACGTACACGACGTACACTGATTGAAGCAGCGTTCAGTCAGCTCAGCGCCGAGCGCAGTTTTGCCAGTCTGAGTTTGCGGGAGGTTGCCCGTGAAGCAGGGATTGCACCTACCTCCTTTTATCGTCATTTCAAGGATGTTGATGAGCTTGGCCTGACGATGGTAGATGAAAGCGGGCTGATGCTGCGACAGCTGATGCGCCAGGCGCGCCAGCGTATTGCCAAAGGCGGCAGCATCATTAAAACGTCGGTGTCGACCTTTATGGAATTTATCGGCAACAATCCCAACGCTTTCCGCCTGTTACTGCGTGAACGTTCCGGCACCTCTGCCGCTTTTCGTGCCGCCGTGGCGCGTGAAATTCAGCACTTTATCGCTGAACTGGCCGATTATCTTGAGGTCGAAAATCGCATGCCGCGCAGTTTTACCGAAGCGCAGGCTGAAGCGATGGTGACCATTGTTTTCAGCGCCGGTGCAGAAGCACTGGATGTTGATGCTGAGCAGCGACGTAAGCTTGAGGATCGGCTGGTGTTACAGCTGCGTATGATCGCCAAAGGCGCTTATTACTGGTACCGCCGGGAGCAAGAGCGACTGGCGGCCACCCTGGAAAAACCCGAAGAGCAATGAGTAAGGATCAGTCCATGACCCACCCAGGTACTCGCGATAAAAGCACACTGGTACTGGCTTTTATTACCGGCTTAGCGATTAACGGCTCGTTTTCTGTGCTGTTCAGCGCCTTTGTTCCATTTTCGATTTTTCCGCTGATTGCGCTGGGTCTGGCGGCCTGGTGTCTGCATCAGCGTTACCTCAACACCAATATGCCGGATGGTATGCCCGGACTGGCAGCGGCGTTTTTCCTGCTGGGGATTCTGGTTTATAGCGCGCTGGTGCGGGCAGAATACCCGGATATTGGCTCAAACTTCGTTCCCACCGTTCTGATGGTAGCGCTGGTGTTCTGGATTGCGACGCGTTTTAAGCGCAAGCGTAATCAGTAGTGATAAAAAAACGGGAACCTCAGGGTTCCCGTTTTTGTTTACGCTTTACGTGTCAGCAGGACACCGCATTCCATATGGTGCGTATAGGGGAACTGATCAAACAGCGCCAGCCGCGTCACATCGTGCGTTTCCGCCAGCGTCTGCAGATTATCGCTCAGGGTCTGCGGATTGCAGGAGATATAAAGGATACGCGGATACGCCTGCACCATTTTCACCGTCTCTTCATCCAGTCCGCTGCGCGGCGGATCGACAAAAATCGTCTCGCATTCGTAGCTGGTCAGGTCAATTCCTTCCAGACGATTAAAGCTGCGCACGCCATTCATCGCCTGGGTAAACTCTTCCGCCGCCATACGAATGATCTGCACGTTATCAATCTGGTTCACGGCAATATTGTATTGTGCTGACGCAACAGAGGGCTTGGCGATCTCAGTCGCCAGAACGCGGCGGAAATTGCGTGCCAGCGCCAGCGAGAAGTTGCCATTACCGCAGTAGAGTTCCAGCAGGTCGCCCTGTGAATCCTGCGTCACATCCAGCGCCCACTCCAGCATCTGAATATTCATCGCCGCATTAGGCTGGGTAAAACTATTTTCGACCTGACGATAGATAATCTCGCGACCCGCCACCGGCAGACACTCATCAACGTAGTCGCGATCCAGACAGATTTTGGTCTTGGTGGCGCGACCAATCAGCTGCACATCCAGCCCTTCCGCGCGAAGCTGGTCACGCAGCGCCGCGGCTGCCTGCTGCCACTCATCATCCAGTTTGCGGTGATAGAGCAGCGAAATCACAATCTGATTGCTCAGGGTCGACAGATAGTCGATCTGGAACAGTTTATGACGCAGGGTACGGTTATCACGGATCGCGGCGATCATCTTTGGCATCAGCTGATTGATCAGCTGGCTGGCCGCCGGGAACTGATCAACACGGATCCGCTCGCGTGTCTGCTGATCAAAGATGATGTGATAGATATCATCACCGTCGTGCCACAGACGGAATTCGGCGCGCATCCGATAGTGGCTGACCGGCGAACGGAACACCTCCACGTCGGGCGCAGCAAACGGCGTCATCATCGTCTCTAAACGACTGACTTTTTCCGCCAGCTGTGCGTCATAGTCTTCAATGGGGAGATGTTCGGGTGTCATGAGCAATCCTGATTAATAGCTTACCAGCGGGCGATTGTAGGCATTCACTTGCTGATGTCCAGTCCTGCAGTGAGAAGATGTTTGGCAGTCTGGACTTCCGTATCTCCACTCCGTAGACTGCAGACGCCGGCCTCAAGCCCGAGTTAATAGGGAATCCAGTGTGAATCTGGAGCTGACGCGCAGCGGTAAGGAATGTCGTGATGAGTGCGATTGCAGACACTGTCCTGTGGGATGGGAAGTCATCATCACTTATGGTTCCCAGCCCGAAGACCTGCCGGTGTAACGTCGCTACTCGTACAATCATCGCGTGCTATTGATTGTCGGCCTGCGGCATCCTGCTTCGTCTTATGGATGCGATAAAAATGACAAAAAAAACTGCTTCGCTGTTCGCTCTGAGCGCAACGGCGATTTCTCTCTGGGCGCAATACGGTTTTGCTCAGGGGAATGATGATACGCAAATAGTGACCGCCAACCGTTTTGCTGAACCTGTTTCAGGTGTGCTGGCACCCACCACCGTTGTCACACGTGATGAGATTGATCGCTGGCAGGCCAAAAGCCTGACGGATGTGATGCGCCGCCTGCCGGGTGTCGATGTCGCGCAAAGTGGCGGGTTAGGGCAGCAGAGTTCGCTGTTTATCCGTGGCACCGAATCAAGACATGTACTGATCCTGATTGATGGTATCCGGCTTAATCAGGCGGGGATCACCGGTTCGTCTGACCTCAGCCAGATCCCGCTGTCACTGGTGCAGCGCATCGAATATATTCGCGGCGCGCGTTCTGCAGTCTACGGTTCCGATGCGATTGGCGGCGTGGTGAATATCATTACGGGCCGATCGCAACCGGGCACCACGCTGACGGCGGGCGTCGGGTCCAACGGCTATCAATCCTACGACGGCTCAACCCAGCAGATGCTGGGCGATGCGACAAAGCTCACCCTGGCAGGCAATTATACCTATACCAAAGGGTATGACGTGGTGGCGGGTTATCCCAATGACTTTAGCCCGGCGCAACACGATCGCGACGGCTTTATGAGCAAAACCCTGTATGGCAACCTTGAGCATCAGTTCAGCGATGAGCTCAGTGGTTTTGTGCGCGGCTACGGGTTTGATAACCGCACCGCCTACGACGGTTCATACACCTACGATAATAATTTCAATATTATCGGGCTGGCGGATACCCGCCAGCTCTACAGCCAGACCTGGGACACCGGGTTACGCTTCAATCGTGACTTCTACTCTACCCAGCTCATCGCCAGTTATGGCCATACCAAAGACATTAACTACGATCCGCGCAATGGCCGCTACGGTGCCGCGTCCACCTTTGATGATGTCACCCAGTACAATCTGCAGTGGGGCAACACCGTGCAGGTGGGGCAGGGGGCGATCAGCGCGGGTGTCGACTGGCAGAAAGAGACGACCGAGCCGGGCACGAACTATTTGTCAGATAGTTATGAGCAGCGTAATACCGCTCTCTACCTGACCGGCCAGCAGCAGTTTGGCAGCGTCACCCTTGAAGGTGCGGTACGCGGTGACGACAACAATCAGTTTGGCTGGCATAACACCTGGCAGACGGCGGCCTCATGGGAGTTTATCTCCGGCTACCGCGCGTTCGCCTCTTATGGCACCGCTTTTAAAGCACCTAATCTGTCGCAGGTTTACAGCCCGGTTTATGGCAATCGCGACCTCGATCCTGAAAAAAGTAAGCAGTGGGAAGGCGGTTTTGAAGGGCTGAGCGGACCGGTGAACTGGCGTGTGTCGGGCTATCGCAACGACATCGATAATCTGATTGATAGTGATCCGGCGACTTTCCGTTACTACAACATTAAGCAGGCTCGCATTAAAGGCGTTGAAGCGACCGCAGGATTCGACACCGGGCCGCTGGCGCATCAGCTCTCTTATGATTATGTCGACGCGCGGGATGGCAGCACCGATCAGCCGCTCGTACGCCGGGCTAAGCAGCAGGTGAAATATCAGCTCGACTGGACGCTGTATGAGTTTGACTGGTCCGTCACCTACCATTATCTGGGTGACCGTTATGATACGGACTTTAACCGCTCTCCCAGCCGTCGCGTGAAGTTAGGGGGCGTCAGCCTGTGGGATCTCGCCGTCTCATATCCTGTCACTTCACAACTCACGGTTCGTGGTAGAATTGCCAACCTGTTCGATAAAGATTACGAGACAGTGTATGGCTATCAGACACCAGGACGAGAGTATTACCTCAGCGGCAGCTACAACTTCTGATTTGCGTCCCACCGTGCTGGTGTTTGATTCCGGCGTCGGTGGGCTTTCTGTCTATGATGAGGTCCGTCAGCTGTTGCCGGATCTTCATTATCTCTATGCCTTCGATAACGCTGGCTTCCCTTACGGTGAGAAAAGCGAGACTTTCATTGTGGATCGGGTGGTCGCTATCGTTGAGGCCATTACCCGCAGCTATCCTCTCTCGTTAGTCATCATCGCCTGTAATACGGCCAGCACCGTTTCATTGCCCGCTTTACGTGAACGTTTTGCCTTTCCTGTCGTGGGGGTGGTTCCGGCGATTAAACCGGCCGCGCGCCTGACGCGAAATGGCGTAGTGGGCTTGCTGGCGACGCGTGCCACGGTGCGCCGTCCTTATACCCATGAGCTGGTGTCGCAGTTTGCCGGTTCCTGCAAGATAGAGATGCTGGGATCAGCGGAGCTGGTTGAACTGGCTGAAGCGAAGCTCCATGGTGCGGAAGTTGCTCTGGATGAGGTGCGCCGTATTGTTCAGCCGTGGCTGCGGATGGCGGAGCCACCGGATACGGTCGTTTTAGGCTGTACGCACTTTCCTTTACTGCGCGAAGAGTTGCAGCAGGTGTTACCGGAAGGGACGCGTCTGATTGATTCCGGTGCGGCAATTGCACGACGTACAGCCTGGCTGCTGGAGCATGAAGCACCTGAAGTGCATTCATCGCAGCAGAACGTTGCATTTTGTACGGAGCTGGATGGCGAAGCGGTACAATTATCACCCGTTTTACGGCGTTATGGCTTCTCGTTGCTGGAAAAACTGGCACTTTAGCGGCTTTTAGCTGAAAAAATCAGCACTCGGAATTTTATTTGAAATTAGCACTTGTCACCCTCCGAGAACTCCCTATAATGCGCCTCCACTGACACGGCACAACGGCTTACGAAGCGCCGGGTTGAGTAGGTTCGAAATCATACGAACCAGTGAGTTAAGCGAAAATAAATGCTTGACTGACAATGCGGAAAGCGTAATATACGCAGCCCGCGCCGCAGTAAATCGCGGCATGCTCTTTAAC
>NZ_VLTF01000010.1:0-205814 GCF_007558755.1 Pantoea sp. paga | reverse complement strand
GTAGCCGTTCGGATTATTTTTAATTTTTTCGGATTTACTGCTTCATCGTACGATCTCTAATAATCGAAGCATAATCATTCTTCGTCGCACTTTGCAATGCCCGATGAGTAATGGGATCATAAAACACCGTCAATACGGCTGGGAACCGATGTGGCTATTTCTGCTACAATTTACCATAAACTACATTTTGAGCCCGATTTGATAAGTGGATTAGCGTATCTTGTTGCTCTGATGATATTGAGCCCCCTCAAATACTGCCGATAATTCGCAGGGCCAATTGCAACTAATGAGATTTTGTTACGCTTCTCATTTTAACACTGTATGTACTTTTTCGCGAAGTACATAAAACTCTCAGAAGTTATGTCTATTCATAAGTTGTGTCTATATAGTTTATGCGTAATAAATTTCAATTTTGAAGTAAGATAGGAAGCCTTCGCACGCTGTTTTATACTATTAAAGACTATTTCGTAAAAGGAAAAGCAGTGTAGCTCATAGTCAACTTTTACCATATGCCATCATTATTTTAACTGCAAAGACATTATAGAATTCAAAAAAAAGACAACCATTATTCTTTTTTAATTTATTAACCCCAGCGACAAAAAAATAATCATGACAGGTGCAGTAGATACCAAAAAACAACCTTTAATTAACCTTTTTGCTATAAAAATAAGTTAACCTCTAAAATTTAAGCATAAACCCCTTCACTTCACCCGCAAAAATTTTAATGAACAGATTGAGATGGTTGGTATTTTTTAAAGATATATAGACCTTGCTTGCTTTTTTATGTCAAGTCAGGTAAAACTATTTTCAATGTTATTAATTTCGGAGCTTCCTAAGCACATTTTTTTGCGTTCGTTCAAACTGAAGTGGAGTGATAGTTATATTTCCATTAATAATAGCAGCTGCTTCAGATCCTGAATCACTTGTCAATATTGAACGAGAAAGTGATATCCAGAAATAGCATTCTGCACGGGGGTCGGTATGAGATGTTATCCTGATATCTTCCAGATTTCCCTTTCCCTGTTCTGTAAAAACTATCTCTCCTAGTTTTTCAGGAGGCACATCAGGAATGTTTATGTTCAGACAACTTCCAGCCCAAGGTTTTCTGAGTACCTGCCGAAGTGCTTTCAGAGCTGCGACCTCCGCGGTATCCCATTTAATTTCATCCCGTTTGCTAAATACCTGACTCAATGCGATAGAGGGAATGTTCAGCAGCATTCCAGTCATCGCAGCACCTACAGTACCGGACAAAACCGATTCAGCTCCAATATTCGCCCCGCGGTTTATGCCTGAAAGCAGCAGATCAGGCGGGTTATTACTCATCAGATAGCGTGTTGCCCATACTACACAATCTCCGGGCGTACCGGAAATGGCATAACAACGCGTTTCTGTCTGGTGTACCCGAAGAGGTTCGTGAAGACTCAGCGAATGTGAAGTTCCGCTCTGGTCATATGCGGGTGCCACGATCCAAACTTCATGAGCTAACTGTTCCGCTACGCGTCTAAGTACTGCCATTCCCGGTGCGTTAATTCCATCGTCATTTGTCAGCAAAATACGATCATACATAAGGGGTATTTCATCCATGGTTATTCCTTAATTGTGTTTATTGCTCATCCTATACATTCCTAGTATTGCGGTTCTCTCCCTGAAGACAGGACTCAGCTGGGACATTCTTCACGAGTAAAAAGACTTTCCTGAGCGGCAGGCATTATCACCTGTCCTTCAAACGCACGTGCAAAATTAAGCAGATTTTTATCATCAAACGGCGCGCCAACCATCTGTATGCCCAGTGGTAAGCCTTTAGCAGAAAGACCAATGGGAAGATTAATAGCCGGGTTCCCGCAGACATTGAAAGGTATTGTTCGGCCGGGCACTACGCCAGGATCAGGGGGCCAATCCGCCCCGAATTCTGTAAACGTTGGGGCAGCTCGTAATGAAGAGGGGAAAAGTAGCAATGTATAATCTGAAAAGATTCTGTTGTTAATCCAGCCGGTTAGTTCTGCCCTGATCTGCTGAGCTACTATCAGTTCCGCTGCTGAAACAGCGGCCCCAGCAATGAGTCGCTGATATGTGTATCTGCCATATTCTCGGGCCCGGCCTCTTAACATATCCTGGTGTATAGTAAATGACTCTGCGCTCATGAGCACCCTCCCACAGGCATTGAATAGCGCATAATGTTCAAAGTTAATTTCTTCAACAATAGCCCCACGAGCACGTAACGTTGCAACATGCATGTCCATTAATTCAATTAGATCTGAATCTGTATATGACGATTCAGTCAACATATGGCGCGGCCAAGCTATTCTAACGCCTGAAAGCTCAGCAGGCTCTTCACTCGTAAACGTAAAAGCCTGACAAACCGTGGTTGGATCTCGATCATCTTGGCCGGCAATAACGTCCATTACCAGAGCGGCATCTGCTGCAAATCGTGTTAATGGACCACAGTGATCGAGTGACCAAGACAGCGGGTATACGCCTGCCCGAGAAACAAGCCCATAGGTCGGTTTAAACCCCACTACGCCGCAAAGGCAAGCGGGACCACGGATAGAACCACTTGTATCTGACCCCAGTGCGACAGGGCAAAGCCCAGCTGCGATTGCAGCGCCCGCACCAGATGATGAGGCTCCGGTAAAATGAGCGAGATGCCAAGGATTACGGGCGGGAGGAAAAGGAAGGTCAAATCCAGGTCCACCAAGAGCAAACTCGTGTGTGGCTAGTTTCCCCAAGTAAATTGCGCCACCATTCTTCATAAGCTGATGCACAGATGCGTTGGTAAGTGCGATATTATCTCGCATCAGATACGAATGGCATGTTGTTGCCGTACCTGCCACATCGAAAATATCTTTCAGCGCATAAGGAATACCATGAAGCGGCCCCCGACTCACTCCCAAAGCGAGCTCCCGGTCGGCTTGTTCAGCTGCCACACGTGCCTGTATTGGATCGAAGTGGATAAAGGCATGCACATGTGGATTGAAGCGTGCGATTCGATTCAGGAAGTATTCAGTAAGCTGTGAAGCGCTTATCATACCGCTTCTCAAGCGGCGGCCCAACTCGGATACAGGCAGAAGGTGCAAGGGTTCATTCATGATCTTTCCTGTATTTTGAAAGATTGGCGCTAAGGTTAAATCCGTTTGCGGGCTCCTCGCATGGGCGTCTGTGAGCATTTAATAAGGCTACTGCGGTTCGTATTTCACGTGTACAAGCCAAAGCACCACTGAAATATTCTTTGGGTATCTCAAGGCCAGTACGTCGCATCTCCTCCCGAAAGTTTTCATCTGTAAAAAGAGAAAGAGATTCTTTCATTTATTTTCCTCTGATGCCAGGTAATTGTGAGAAAGCATTTCCTTAAATAGATCCTTCAGATCATCATCTTCAGGAAGACCTAAATTATTGCAAATATCGTTAAAAACAAGCTCCCAGGGACCAGTGCAGCCGACAATCAGACAATTATGTAACAAGGCGAGATAAAATTTGTTATGGCGCACCCGATGCTGAAAAGGCATGCGAATCTTATTAGGCAGTGATTCGATAAAATCACGCAAATTAAGGGGGCCAGACCATTCTGGTACCGTACTAACCCCTGTTGAGGGAAAATCAGATCTAAGGGAGAGTTGTTCAGGAGAATAGTTCTGCAATTTAAGGATTAAAGGAACTACAACGGCAAGGGTGCGCTTAAGCTCCAATGGAGAAACTTTGTCAGTTGAATCTGCCGCAGTATGGTTGAAACGATCGTTAATGTGCCCAATCTGAATTGCAGGGGCATTCCTGTGAGTATCATGATGATTCATAAAGAGGGCGTGGTCGGAAAAACCTAGAAATGACGTAAACATCCAGTTTCCACCTTCTGAACATGTATGGACAAATACCTCAGATGCTAATGCTTCACAAATATTCACCAGCGTCTCGTCAAATGACACTGGCGGACGTTCAATGCAAAAAGGCGATTCGCAAAGCTCCTGATCTTCGCCCACCATATCAAGATTGATAACCGCAAGAGGGGCAGGTTTGTGACGCATCTCGTGCTGCAATGCAGCAATTCCGGTAAATTCCGGACCTGAGACAAGTCTGAGTGTATAACGAAGCGGCGAAATAAGGTTTGCTTCCTGCCATTGGTTGATTAATCTGGCGGCTTCAATCATTACGCTAACCCCGGAAGCGTTATCATTGGCACCTGCACGAGCATGGCAAAGGTGAGCGGTGACCCATATTTCATGCTGTGATTCTATTCCCGGCAAACAGGCAGAGAACACGGGCATATCCTCTGTCGTATCAATAACAATATCAATTTCTACAATGTCAGAGGATGAAATAGCCGTCAGTAAGTGTGACTGTTCATTCGGCAGCAAACTGAACGCAAAAAGGGGCGATCCCGGTGCGAGCTCTATACGTCCCCGATAGAAACAGTCTTTATATTCGTCATAACGAGCAAATGCATCAGTGACAAAACCTGCCGCACCGCGTGTACTCAGGTCATGTTCCCAATTTCGTAAAAAAAAATCGGCTGCTGGAATCACCACCACATCTCGGGCAGTCAAAATATTTTTGTCGTGACTGCATAAACGAAATTGTTTGCCACAAGCCGCATGTGAGTATGTCGCCAGTGCAAAAGGTAGTGCTACGTGATCAATAACGAATGCAGGGCTGCCCTGCATGGTCATCCTGGCGCGCAGGGGAGTCCAGGAAAGAGGCGCGCGAAAACTCCACCATTGCGGCTGGTTGTCCGCCTTGAATTGATGAATCTCTACTAACGGCACGTTTGCCTTGCGTGCCGCACTCGCAATGACTTCTGCGGCTTTCTGAATTCCCGCTGATGCTTGGTAACGGTCATAAAGAGAAAACCTATCCACTATCATCATCATATGAGTGACTGAACACTGATCGAACGTTTGAAGGATTAAGGGGTCAATTTTCAAAATCCACCCCCAGGCGACGTGAAAACTCAACCATGCGGTCCTCCGCTAAAGGAACGCTCATGCGAATCAGCGTGCTTCGCTCATTCAGTGATCGATAAAAGAGATGATTTTTAGTACGTATACCGGCCTTATCGAACCGCTCTCTCAGTTCCTCATCAATGAAAAAATAAGGTAAAGCGGCACTGGCAGGAGTCACCCCTTTGGCAGATAACATTGCGAGGACGTGAGTTTTACTTAACATAATCTGACTCCGCAGACGGCGTGTCGTGTCTCCACAGCCCAAAAGCGCTGCAACCATTGATAACGTTAAAGGCGGATTGAGCATTGGAGGTACGACCCGGCGGATGTTTTTTTCCAGATTAGACGAGCTCATACAAAAACCGACCCGAAGTCCTCCCAGCCCCCATGCCTTTGAGACGCCTCGAAGAACAATCAGATTAGAGAATGTATTCAGCAGTGAAGCACTACTAAAGCTCGGTGCATGGTAGTTAGCGTTGGACTCATCAATAAGCAGCAGAATGCCCCTTTGCTCCAGCATTCCGCAAAATAGCCTTAGAGACGCTAGATCATCAAATATTCCAGCAAGCAATGCTGGCCGTTCAAGATAAACCATACTGGCATGCTGGCGGCTGGCTGTGTGGCACATTTCATCTAGCTGGCCATCAGGTAACCAGCAGATGTTACTTTTGGCTTGTGTTAACCACCATATAAAATCAGGATAAATATCGCCATATACCGCCACATTACACGCTTCCGGAAGGGTAGCTAACGAAGCAAGTAGAGAGTTGACACCCGCGCCGCAGGACAGCGAAAAGTCAGTATCCGGCAGGGAGAAGTAGTGTCGTAATATTGAACGCAAGCGTTGCTCACCCCATGGGTCGTTCACAGGGTAGTGGTAAATATCTCTGAGATTACTTAGCTCCTGAGTAAGACATGAGGAAAGGAGTAGAGCAATCGACGGTTCAATGAGGTCTCGCTCATCTTGGGTCCATGCAAGGTTTAAATGATCGGATGTATCTTCAAGCTTTGCGATATTTTGATAGGTCTCGATAGCTCTGGTTAACATACTGACTCCCATAGCGCACAGGGAACGTTGAGCTCCTGAGGCAATAATGAGCCGTGATCGTATCGATAGCCTTCCGGAGTAATAAATGTCTCCCCCCTTGCAATAACCAGAAGATTACCGATGGCATCAAAACCAGTCAGCTTAAGCATAGTCTCAGCGGATACGATGTCAGCAATATTGCCCAAAGCGCAATGAAGCGCCTGTTCTAAAGATGTAAAATTCGTCGGATCGGTATAGAACCAGCGTGTTCTGCCTGCCCCTCCCATGGGACAAGAATATTTCTCGCTGAGGTCGTTCAGAATCCTTGCTACGCTTTCATCATGACGCGTGGGGACTAAACCATGATCAGCATGCGCTATAACATCCACCTGCTGCAGGGTTAGCCGATGAGCCAACTTTTCAAGTTTAATAAGAAAATCAGCAACTAAGCCATCATATCCATAATGATGTATATATTGATCGAGATCGATAAAACACCATATCAAAGTAGGGAAACTCTGGCTCAGCGCCCGCTCAATAGCCTTTTCCACAGCGGCTATAAGTATCGCGGATGAAGGAAGCGGAGATTGGGTGAAGAAGGGAGTATGATCAACGTTGACCGCCCCCGTCAGCAGAGCCCGCGTCCAGGCCCCGGCGACGGGAAGCAGATCGCCTGCTATGGCCTGAGGCAGGTAGCCAAAATATGCAGCGTCTGTAAAAATATTCGCTTCAGGTTGTATAACTCCTGCGCCCTGATAATCATATATATTTATCAATGCAGAATTATCAGTGCGAGGCCTGTATACCACCCCAGCAACACCATGTTCGTCAACCCGTCTGCCAGTCAGGCTGGATAACCAGCATGTGGATGATGTCGGTGGAAAAACGGCCTGCCAGCAGGCTATTTTCGCCGATGGCCAGAGCTGTTCAGCCAGATTGTAATGAATACCATCGACAGCAAAAATAACCAGATTTCGCTTCTTGCCCTGTCGCTGAAGCATACGTTGCTGTATCCAGTGACGAAACTGCGTTATGTTTCCTGAGGTGGGAGGGAGCGCTAACTTCATTTTTCCACCTCTTCTGTGGCAACCGGCAGTACAGCGTGCGTAACAGCCCGTAGCTTATTAACCACTTCAACTGCCCAATGGTGCATATTGCTGAGCACCGCGCTGTTCGCTGACGGACGTGCAGCCGTATTCTGAAAAAAGCAGACTCCTTCTGCAGGTGAGCCTAAAAAAGTTAGGCGATCATCTGCGCTCCCGTCATGCTTCAACGGATGAAAGCCGGACGTGACCTTAACGGCACCGGGAACATAATAGTCAGTTTCAGAACGCCGGTTTTCCCACAACGTAATAATTTTGTTTGCCAGCATATTGGGATAAAGCGGATTTACCTGATAACGCGCATCAAAAGGATGTACCCGTGCACAAACCAAGTGGTCAATACGCTGCTTCCTGCCCCTATAACGCAAGGTAAATGTTTTACCCGCAACATGACTGCTTATTCTGACTGACCCAGGCAAGCGGACGATCCCCTGACGCACAAGCGCTTCCAGCTTTTCCATAGCCTCAATGCCGGCACCATTTGAAAGGCGGTTATAATGCGGTAGCCACTGCTGGATAAAGTTTTTCTGCGATGTTGGCGTCAGCCCCCCAAAGTCACAGGCAGCTGAGAATACGGTGCGTAAATCACGCCAGACACTATCGCAACATGCCTTAAGCGGATTGCGAATGTTGCCCTGCCGCGCCGCATCAAGGTCTCTGCTTAGCCAAATCTGAATTTGCTGTTTTCTTTCACGGGGTGAGTTTGGGAACGCATTAGCAAAGGGATAAAAAATGCTATACCAGTCAAACTTATGAGCAGTTATACGTAAGGCGTGCTGCCATTTTACTTTTTCACGTCCCAGTGCACGAAGACGAAAGGGGGCAAGCGATTTATCAACAATTTCATCGGTAAGCGTACGATAAATATGGCTGGCAGCGTCTGCATCCTCCGCGGAGGTATTGTCACCATCACCACGCACTGCACAAAGACGTTCAACCAGCTCATCAAAACCTCGCTGCAAAGGAGCGAGTAAGTACGCAATATCTGGTTTCCCCCGATGTGTTTGCGCGGATAAATAGGCGTTATAAACTGCATTGGTAGCGGAAAATTGACGCGAAATCCATTGTTCACCCAGTAACGTACGATAGTAGACCCACGCCATCTCAAGTACGATAAGCGGAAATATATCCCGCTCAAAATCCAGCTGCTGCTGCAGCCTTCCGTACAGGGCAGGGCGCAATCTGCCGCAGTTCTGTCGTAATAAAGAGACGGCGCTGACAGTAAAAAATACGGCACGGTGGAACTGTTCAGGATGAAGCTTTTCGTTCTTGGGGCGTGTAGCATAGATTTTTCCACTGCGACTTAATGCGAAAATTGCGCGTGGTTCTTTACCGTTCGGTTGAAAATTCAACTTTCCGGATTTTTTTCGAATGAACGTTCCACCCCGAGCTTCGGTAAGAAAAAGACAGATATCAATCGCAGTCAGGCCCATGCCAATTAATGCAATGCTGTCTCGTGCCGCAACCTGACATTCAGTTAATTTCTTCTCCAGGGGGTAAGCCCAAGAGATGTAATTAAAGTTCCGAGCAAAACGGAACTCATTACTTTTAGCGACCGGTCGGCAAGGCGTGTGTCCTGTAATGAATAAAATATGGTGAGCAAAGAGCCCACCTTGCCGCTGCGGCGTAGACATAGTAAAACCGATGCCTTCATGGACAATACCTGTTATCTCTTCGTTATGAGCGATAACACATACACCTTTAATCAGCCGGAGTTCAGATGCATAACGCTCAAAAAATGCACGCAATGCCATACCATGCAAATACCTACGGGGCACATCCTGAGCCTGCAGGTTAAAGATGTTATTGCCCGAATGTCGCCATTGCATCTGGCACCATTCAAGAAAAGGCATGCGGAGTGCTGTAGGAAGCAGACTGGTGGATGCAGCCGCTACGGATTCATCTGCTGCAAATGCGATCTGGTCAGCTGTGCGGTTGAGGTAACTTACAGGGTTCTGACAGTCACTATGTGCAACGCCTGCCCCAAAGCGGCCACTTGCTTCAAAAACATGGATTTCAACACGCCCATGTAGCTCAGCACTTCTGAGCTGGGCAAGCAGTCGTTCAAGCGCATAGACCGAGCGTGGGCCTCCGCCAACGATTGCAATAACCGTTTTCTCAACCGCAGTTGTCATAGGTTTTCCTTTATCCTTTTCTATGCCAGTGGAGTCCCTGGATAGTCATTGAATCGTTGTCGTTTGCAACATCAAGCAATGATTGCGCCCACAATCGCAGCCGCTTACGGTTATCTGACTTTTTGAAATTCAGCATAAAATCCATATCGCGATAATCTTTGAATTTTTCGCCAAAAAAAGCGGGGAATGAGGAGTAATGAACAGAAATAGCATCCATTCCAGTCTCTTTAGCGAGGTCATAAAACGCCGGTTTCATATATCCTGCGATACTCAGACGACTATTCTTTAAATCACTCCTTAACGTTTTGAGCATACCTAAAATCGCGGGGTGATTGTGACGGTCATATCCACTGCCACGACTGGCTCCCACGACCAGACTACTAAGATCGTTCATTCCTATCAGAAAATGTTCAATACCACGTTTTTCAATTTCGCGTGCATGCCACAAAGCCGCGGGTGTTTCCATCATGCATGAGATCTTATTGGGGAATGAATATTTTCGTGCATACTCAAGGCCAAAATCTATCTCATCCATCTCACAAATATAGGGAAACATTATGTGTAGGTTTTTGTGCTCTTTTGCCAACTCACTCACCACGTTAAATTCAATTTCAAAACTATGGGGAAGTTCCATCGCCCGTCGCATGCCACGAAGCCCAATAGTTGGAAACTCTTCCAGTACGTATTCATCATAACCTTCGAGCATATTAATCTCGTTAGCGGGTGCATCGACAAAGCGGTACCAGACATCCTTATCAGGGAAAATACGAAGTGTCTCTTTAATATATTCTCTGAGTAAATGTGGTCCCTCATCTGCTGTCAGGTATTTACCGGCTCTTCTGAAAATATATTCACCGCGTAATAAACCGACAGCAGAAACCTCCTGATAAATTCTTTCATCTGGTAATTCACCGCTTAATGAAACTTCAAGCTCCATATTTCTCTCCAGTTGTACACAGGGCAAACCTGCCATTAACATAAAGGATGACGTTGTAAATATTCATGTATGACCGACTTAAGATCGGCCAGTACAGTCCCGGCATCTCTCTCACCGTTGATTATTATCCAATTATTACTTGATGCCTGGCGCTTTAATATTCCATACACTTTTTTCATGTGATTCAGAAAAGCATCATCACTGCAAACAGGTTGATTTCCACATTCATAAGGAGCATGTACCTCATCGTTTTCTTTCCTCCAGCTAAGAATTACGTCTGGGCGGACATCTAGAAATAAAGTAAGGTCGACGTGAGGGAAAAAAGAGACAAGATTATTAAGCCAGGTTTCATCTAAGCCAAGAGCCGCCTCAGTGGCAACGTGTTTCTGCCAGCCACCGTCCAGAAAAAGCACTGTTCCTTGCTGTGGGGGGCGCTGGCAAATTTGGATGGCAAATAAATTGAAGATAAACATAGCCCGACTTTCGGCACGCATTTCCGGCAAAATGTCATACATCAGCATTCGATAGTTACTGCTGATATAACGTGCCTCAGGATACTCATCGCGATTAAGTGCATCCTTTTTGGTTATCGTTGCCACTTTTTTACCGATTCGCGCTTCCAGCCATGGAAGCAGCTCACGCATTTGCGTTGACTTTCCGGCACCGTCGCATCCCAATAAGTTAATCAGCATAGTCCCCTCTAATAATGCACAGAATTACCTGAATAGCAGTTGGCTTACGTTTTCTCTACCGTGCTGCTTTGCTCGTCAATGCTCGGACCGATAGCGTCTTTCAGCATTCGTTGAAACTTATGGCGCAAAGCGAGAGGCACCATACGCTCCACGTAAAATCCCAACTGGTCATCAAGGTGATACTTGACAGGATCGCTGGAAGCTAATGTGGACAAGCCCTGCGCCAGCTGTTCCGTAAATCCCGGAAATGAAGACTGCAGGTTGTAAACAATGCTGTAGTAAAGATTTCGGCCCAGTGAGAAACAGGGATATCTAGCATCGTAATTATCAAGAGAGAATTTTGGGAAACATCCATCTATGATTCGTTTAGGACACATCCACAGCGGCATAATAAGCTTCATATCGCCAATTTCACGCACCGGACAGGAAGCAGGTTTCATGGCGTTAGAAATCCTGTAAATGTTCTCACAAAGTACATCTTCGAGATTCAAACCTGTGCTAATCCAGTCGGTTCCTAGCTGGCGGGCATGGTTGCTGAGTGCGAGCCGAATGAGCAGGGTTCCTAAAAATTCAAAATCGTCGCCCTGAAAGTTTCGCTCAAAGCGATCAATCAGACTCTCGCCATCAGCAGGAATGCCGAGCAAGCTTTTAACCTCATCTTCGGCAATCACTTTTAGTTCAAGCTGATATTTTTCACATAACTGTGTTGCTCGGGGCACTCCTTTGTCCCAATCCGGTATTCCCATAATAATAACTGGATGAACATTGATGTATTCTTTAATAAGGCTTAAACCATGCAGGAGTGCATTACTGTCACCCCCACCACTAACCCCAACGACTAAATCAGCCCCGGCAGGGATGTGATCCTTAATCGTGTCCGCGACGCGTGCAGCGATAACAGACTGGCATTCTTCAGGAGAGAGTTTCTTAAGAAAGGACTGAGCGGTAGACTGATCGTTATTGTAATCTTGGTACAAATATTCTGTAGATTCATTAGCCTGGTCAGCGCTTTTTACAATCTTAAAATTTTCTGGCAAAAATTTGAATGGATTTACATTACGATTGAAATAAAGCAGCAGGTGGTCGGAGTCAAATTCTGATAATGTCTTTTCAAGTCCGGATGATAACTGCATGCTTTCATCACCATCCCTGTACTGATAAATGGAAACAGCAGACCAAGGCACGCTGTTTCTTTTCAATACATCAATCAAACGCTCGTTAGGTTCTGAAAGCAGCGACTGACGTCCATGTGCTGTAACCACAGAGATCGTTGGGCTACTTTCCTTTGCTGCTGTTTTCTCAAACATAGCAACTCCTTAACACTAAATAAATTATAGAAATAACCCATCTTTGAAGAATTATTTTTCCCCGCAAGTTGGGTTATTATTAAGAATAATTGCATTCAGAACAGCGCGAAGCGGGGAGTATCACCTGTCATAAGTGAGCGTCACCATAACTCCAGAATGCTGTTTTAACGAATGAATATTATTGAGCACCTGTTTCGCAACTCGCGCCGCAGATAGTTTCAATACCATATTTAGAAGCAGGTACAGACTCTTTTTTGGAACGCATAATTTCCAGTTGAGCAACTGATAAATCTGCGTATTGCTCATTAGCAAATGTATGGGTTAAATTAACTTGCTCGTTTTTCAGATTGAAGTTATTGCTTGGATTGTGCTTGAGAGCTGTTTTCATGCTTATATCCTCAATTAACCGTTAATTTGAATGCTGGGGCCCGCAGTAACAACCGTCAGATTGACTAGCGTGAGCAAAACGTCTTGAAAGCCCTGATAACAGACTCCAGTATTGAATTTCCTCATGCCACCACATCAAAGAGGTGCCGCAACTGGTCCCGGCCAGAAAAAAATAGCACGCCAACAGAGTGCTTTTGCTAATGTTTTTTTGTGAATATTTTGTGAAAGAATTATGTACACGTTTTATCGACCTACTCCAAAAAAATATAAAATCGCAAAAAATGATAATTTTATCCTTTTATTCAATAGCATACCCATTGGTAGTGACATTATTGCCAACAGGAACTTGACGAACAATATGCATTTATGAGAGTTGTTAATAAAATCGAAACATAAATTTTCAAGCCAAACTGGATCTGCGTGTCAGGAGGAACAGGTGACTAAAAAGCACGATGAAGATGAGCAGTTGTCGCTGCTTTTATGGCTAACGGGGTGCAGCGATGTGCCGGTAAGCTGTATGAGCTTGGGAGATGAAGCCTTTTTGACACTTATTCGACAGCATCGTATAGCAGGACGAGCATTGCAGACTCTTCGTCGGGAGAAACCGGCATGGGCGAGTGTAGCGCTTTTGCAGGCCCTGGAGGAAAGACATCAGCATCTTATTAATCAGGCTGCAAAACATATCGATGTTATCGCCGCATTTGTTCGGGATTTTAATACAGATAAAAAGCCTATTGTTATTCTAAAAGGCCTGACGGCCTATGCTCATAGCCGGGATCTTCACCACATTCGGGAAAGTAACGATGTGGATTTTATTATGCTTTCCCCAACCGAAACGATACGTACCATAAAAGCTCAACAGCTTAAGGAATTTCGAAAAGTATCACCTCATGAGCTACTGAATGTGACCGTTATGGGTATTGAAATGGATCTTCATGCTTTTTACCCGGTATGGTATTTTCTGAACGACGATGCACAACAGATACCGAAAATTATTGATGGTAACACGTTCATAAAGCACGGCAGGGCGTTACAGGTTGGGCAGTTCAGGGTTGAAGATATTATTTTCAATGCTCTGGAGGATACATATACCGGTGAAGAAAATGTGTTTTATCCGGACGCAGCTGCTGCCGCGATTATCCTTTGTGCACATGCTCATCGCGATTTTATTTCAAAATCCTCTGTTACAGCACGAAAAAAACCACCGATTCGGTTTAGCGAGATTGCGGAGCTTATAGATTATTTTCGTTCTAAAGATTTTAACTTCTCCCGATTCCTGAATATAGTGAATAAGACAAATGCTATTACCTGTGTATCCTGGATGTGCGAGATGGTGCGCAAAACCACCGGTATTAACCTGTTACCTGAAGGTCTCTTGATTAACCATGAAAAGAACCTGCCAGATTTTTTATATCAGCAACTTGTCTGGAGTGGTTTTTTGAAAGTGTTTGATCGAAAAAACAACGCTGTTTTTTTCCGACACCTGACAACGGAAGAAAGCGTAAATGCTCTGGGTTTCACACCACTTAATATGCAGTCTGCACAGGCATTTATTGATGTTAAACATAAGAAAGTCTCAACGTCAGCGCCACATCAAGGTGCTGTCCTGCATGTCAGATCGGAGGGGTGGCCCGAAGTTTGCGTTAATTTTTCTCTCAAGAAAAATCATCTGGTTGTACGTTTAGTAATAACTTCCCCATCCGACTGTATTTCGCGCAGATTGTATATTGATATTTTTAACCAGCCGTTGGAATTTCAGGCGCAAGCTGATGGATGCTATTATAAAAAATCTCTCCATTTCCCCGCTCATCACTTTGATTACGAAGTTACGGATTCCGCATATAGCTGTTACCTAACAATACCTCTGCCTGATAAAACGTCGACGGTTTCACTGATTATCGCTGCAGGCGAATTTGAAGATGCTTACTCATTGCGCCGCGGCATATTGTTACCGGTGAAACTGCTGTTCTGATCGCCTCTCAAAAACATATTCTATAGCTTGTATAAGAGTTGATATGACTAAACAACGAAGAATAATGAAGCTTGGTGCTTTCTGGTATCCGACTGGCTACCATATTGCGGCCTGGAGGCATCCCGACGTCATGCCAGGAGCGGGTGTGGATATTCAGCAATGCATTGATTTTGCAAAGCTCGCAGAAAAAGCCTGCTTCGACTTTATTTTTTTTGCCGATAGCCTGGCAGTAAAAGGAGACGACTGGCATGTTCTCAGCCGCGGTGCGCACAGATACGTTGGCCAGTTTGAGCCTATAACTCTGCTTGCAGCACTGAGCGCTGCTACACGAAATATCGGATTAATCGCTACCGCTTCGACGACCTATCATCATCCTTATCATCTGGCCCGACAGTTTGCTTCTCTTGCCCATATTAGCAATGGGCGCGTGGGATGGAACCTGGTTACTTCACAAAATCCATTTGAATCGAAAAATTTTGGCAACGAAATTTTCCCCCCACATGACGAGCGTTATAAACGTGCCGAAGAATTTGTCGACGTAGTACAAGGCCTGTGGCAAAGCTGGGATGCAGACGCTTTCAGTTATAATAAGCAAAGCGGTGAATTCTTTGATGTTAGGAAAATGCGCCCGCTTAACCACAATGGCTTGTTTTTTCAGGTCAGGGGCCCCCTTAATATTCCTGCCTGCCCAGGCGGGCCACCTATCATTGTACAGGCTGGCACCTCTGAAGCCGGGCGCAGGTTGGCTGCCAGGACATGCGATGTCATTTTCAGTGCACAATATGATTTTTTGGCTGCACAACAGGAATATCATGGCTTGAAACAGCAGGCGAGGGCTTTTTCGCGTGATGCAGGTAAGCCTGCCATTATGACGGGTATCTTACCCTTTATCGGTTCTACTGAAAAAAAGGCTCAGGATAGATATGAAGAATTTCAGTCCCTGATAGACGAAAGCGTCGGACTATCGTTTCTTGAAATGCAACTGGGAGGGATTGATCTCTCACATTATGATCTAGATGGCCCGCTACCCTCGCTGCCTCTTACTGAAGGAAGCCAGAGTAAGCAACAGCGTATTGTCTCAATGGCTCAGGAGCAGAAGTTATCAATTCGCCAATTGTATAGACATCTTGCGGGATCGCGGGGACATAAACTGCTTATTGGCTCTCCCAGAAAAATTGCCGATCACATGGAACATTGGTTTCGTGAGCACGCTGCAGATGGGTTCAACATCATGGCACCTTGGTTACCAGGAGGTATGGATGATTTCGTTGAATTAGTTATACCAGAATTGAAAAGGCGCGGGTTAATTCGCAGCAATTATATCGGCTCTACGCTCAGATCATATCTGGAAATGTAAACCGATTACTGCTCTTGTAGCCTTAATCCTAGTAGTAATAATGTCATCATACTGCCATAAACATTACCTACAGTTCCATGTTTAACTGATGATCAACCACATAGTTAAATTACGCTTTTTTACGAGATCAACCCTTTTTCCTTTAAGGATTTTCTATGGATTCTTCTGCTGCAGGAATTGATTATGAGGCAAAAGGAACACGTTATTTATTCCGACTGACCCTTGCTGTGTTCCTCTCTTATCTTACGATCTCGCTACCATTGCCTGCGCTTTCACTTTATGTTCACAATGAATTGCACATGGACGACTTCGCTGTGGGAATGGTCATAGGCGCACAATTCTTATCCACAATACTTACTCGTGGCTACGCAGGTAAACTTGCTGATACTTATGGTGGACGTTATACCACCCGGCGAGGCATGTTGTTTTGTGCCATTGCTTGTTTACTATATTTGCTATCAGGATATGCATTTACAAGCATCATGGTTAAGTTTGTACTATTACTAATTGCCCGTATCATCATGGGATATGGAGAGAGTTTGCTGTTGACCGGCAATATGGCCTGGGGATTTCATCTGCTAGGCGATAAACACCTTTCAAGAGTTATGTCCTGGCAGGGATTAGGTACTTTTGGTTCACTTGCTGCCGGAGCCCCCATCGGTTACTTCCTCTATACTCACACTAATTTTTTGACACTCAGTCTAGTCACACTGATGTTGCCTTTTATTGCATTGTTGATTAACGCACCAGTACCGACCGTTGTCGTAGAAAGTAACAAAGCCCGTCCTCGAATGATGTACGTAATAGCGAAGATTCTACCCGCCGGGATTATTCTCTCACTGCAGTCGAGTGGTTTTGCTGCTATTGGCGCATTTATCTCCCTGCTGTTTCAAAGCCGGCAGTGGATCAACCCAGGCTTCGCTATCACAATGTTCGGTGTGATGTTCTTACTGATGCGCATCTTTTTTGGCCATTTCCCACAACGCTATGGCTGGATCCGCGTATCAGCAATTTCGCTGCTACTGGAAGCTCTGGGTTTAGTCATCATTTGCTTATCAGGTACAGAGACAATGGCATTGCTGGGCAGCGCGATCACCGGCATAGGTTGCTCACTCTTTTTCCCGGCAATGGGCGTAGTAGCAATGAAGCGTGTGCCTGTTGAGGCCAGAGGGATGGCCGCGGGAGGATTTTCCGCCTTCCAGGATATGGCTTATATGGTTACGGGCCCTATATGTGGACTTATCGCTGGCCATGCTGGATATTCTGCTGTATATGGGTTATGTGCTATTCTATCGCTCATTGGGGCATTTTTATCGTTGCGACTGAGTGTGAATGAAGATTAAGTTATCAACAAAGTGTAACCAGTACTTATATACTCGCTTCGATGTGGCCATACTTAAAACTCATTAGATAATTCATTTTCAATACAGACAGTATTTAAATATAAAACTGATGTTAAGTGCATTTTGTTGTAACTGCCGCCAACACTGATTCAGACTGCAGAGCTGGATGTGTTACGTGATGAAGGTGAAGCGTTCGGCCGTAAGCTGGATGCAGCAGGCGTGCCCGTTACCGTGACGCGTTACAATGGCATGGTTCATGATTACGGTTTGCTGAACGCGTTAAGTCAGGAACCTACGGTCAGTACAGCCATTAATCAGGCGGGTGAAGAGTTGCGTTCGCATCTCAAATAACTGACCGATCATAAAACCAATCCCGGACCGAATCGTCGTCCGGGTTCTTATCAGGCAGTAAGTTTGAAGGAATCAGTTCGAAAGCGCAGGGCAGTGCGATTGCCGGAACACCAGGAAAGAACGGAGCAGTATCCATGCGAGTAAGTGCGTTGTTAATATCTCATTTAACATAAATTACATTATGCGCACTTCTGCAGATGGCCAATTTGGTAGTGTCACTTGATAGCAGAAACGGCAAGCTATCAGCGTCAGATGGGAAGGGATGAAGACGGTCAGGTGAAAGGGTATAGCCGGTGCATCAGCACCGGGTTTATCCTGCCCCGAAGGGGCTACCGTCCTGGCAGTTCGCGCGGTGCAAAAAGGCAGCTCAAGCTTCCTCTGGTTCGCTTATCTCAATACTGGTTATGTGCAGTCCGGCATGTGACATCATGCTGACCAGCTTATCAATTGAAAAGCAGTTGATCCGACCTCCTGCCAGCTCGGACACTCTGGGCTGTGAAACGCCCAGCGCAGCAGCAGCAGTGGCCTGATTCAGGCCATTACGTTTAATCCAGCTATTCAGGCGGCCTACTAACTCGGCGCGGAGTTTCATATTTTCCGCCTGCTCTGGCGTTTCGCTAAGAGCGTCCCACACATTATCAAAAGTCTGAATATTCATTTTTTACGCTCCTCAACCAATCGGCGATAACGATTTCGGGCAAGTTCTACGTCACTCTGGCTGGTCTTTTGTGTCTTTTTCTGGAAACAGTGCAGCACATACACGGCTTCTTCAAATTTGGCGACATACATGATCCGGAAAATGCCGTCATTACCCCGGATTCGGATTTCACGTGCTCCCTGACCTACCGTAGCAAAATGCTTCCAGTCGTCCGGCTCCAGTCCCTGCTGGATCAGGTCAAGCTGATACCCTGATGCGGTCCGGGCCTCTTCCGGGAAAGCCCGTAGTTCCTCAAGACTGCTGTCAATAAAACTGATTTTCTTACGCATCATCACCTCATTATACGAAATTTCGTATATTGTGCAATTTCTGCATTACTCATGCACCCCATACAAACCCATAACCACTGCTTCCCTACCATGTAGTTTCCTGCTGTTTTGTCCATGGCCTACATTGCCCTGATAAAATCCAGCATCGCCTTGATCCGGCGCTGGCTTTTGAGACGTTCTTCAAAATCGTTGAGATAGTAAGCCGGTGTATAGCGCACCCGGTTAAACTCCAGCGTCAGCGTATTACCGGTGACAACCTCGGCTGCAATGCCCAGCAGGGAAAGCTGTATAAACGCCATATCCACCGTGAAAGGATCAATATCAAATCAACTGACGGACATCTGAACTGATGGATTAAATCCGGCTTCAATCAGGCAATCTGCATAAGGTAGCATCGGTCATGTGGGTGTAATTAAGCAGGCGGAAGTAACGTACACCGATACGGGCATAAATGTCCGTTATCCCGCCGCAGTACATTTCTGCAAACATGAACGTTTCACAGTCCCCGTTCTCATTGCATGCCTGTTTCAGCGGATAGAGTCTCCCCAGCGCATCAGTAAGCGATGAAAGAGATGGGCAAGCCCGTCTCAGAGTGCATGATGGTGGCTGCGCATGGCTGGGATGTGGGAGGAGCAAAACGTGCAGGCATGAAAACTGCATTTGTTACCCGCAAAGGGCAGGCACTGTATCCGCTGACACCTGCACCCGATCTGATCGTCAGCGATATTGGCGAGCTGACTGGAAAGATAAAACCGCTTTGCTGACCCGCCGTTTACCGCAAATACTTTAATGCCGCGAGAGTTACTCGCTGCCCGAAAAGGCCAGTAAAAAGCGTAGTTGATGCGCAAACGCCAACGTCATTCTTAAATCAGGGCTTAACCACGATACACAGCAGGCCGATGACAATAATCACTACGCCCGCCAGGCTGTGCCAGCTGAACGCCTCATGGAATACTGGCAAACAGACAGCCACCAGCCACACCAGCACATAACTGAGGCTGAGCAGCGGATAGACGCGGTTCAGCGGAAAATAGCGCAGCGCCCGAATCCAGCAGAGCATCGAAACACCATAAGCGCCCAGCCCGGCCAGCAGCAGCAAGGCGGGCAGCAGGGCAACAGCAGGCAGCGACGTTATGCTGCTGGCATCGGGCAGACGCGGCATCGCCCAGCGCATCATCAGCTGTGCCGCTGAGACCAGCAGCACGCTGCATGTGACCCATCCATATCCTTTCATAGCTGGCTCGCCATCAGCGCCACACCCGTCACCACCAGTAGCGTGCCGGCGATCTGGCGCAGCGTCAGGCGCTCGCGCCAGAGGATGCGTCCTGCCAGCGCAACGAAAATAAAGTTAAGGCTCAGCATCGGATAGGCCTGGCTGACAGGCACCCGCTGCAGCACCAGCAGCCAGAGAAGCATCGCAACACCCAGCAACAGCACGCTCACCCCAATCCAGCTTAAGCGGACCCGGCGCGATGCCGCGTGGGTCGCCTGTTTCTGGCACAGTTGCGCACTGCAGCTGAGCAGACTGACCAGTACAATCAGCAGCAGCATCACTTCGTCTGACTGTAATAGAGGCAGACCAGCCTGCCCTGGCGATAGACGGCGTCCGGCACCGGAACATCCTCGCCGATATCACTGTGTACTGAATCAACCAGCAACAGCAGTGATACGCTTCCTGTACGGCGATGATCGGCAAGCCAGCCGCCGAAGTCCGCCTGAGAGACAAAGCGGGATTGCGCATCCGGGTAGCTCAGCCCATATTCCAGCTCTCCTTTGGTGTCATAGAAGCCGATATCGCTGCGTTGCAGATGCCAGGCTGCGGCAGATGCCACGCCGGGATTGTCCGCCAGGATAAAGTGACTTGAGGCCAGACGCTGGCTAATCGTCGAGACAAAGCGCTGCGGCTGTTTGGCATCGCGGATTTTATCCGGGGTTGCCGTGCCAATAAACAGGGCGACGCCCAGCGGGCAAAGCGCGGCCGCCAGCCAGCGACGTTGTGCAGAGCGGCAGCTATATGCGCCCACCAGCCCCCAGATGAGAAATGCCAGTGCCCCCAGCGCAAGTTTCAGCATCTCATGCGTGGTGAACAGCGGATGATGCGTCACGCTCCAGGGAGCGAGCACCAGCACGACCGTTGCCAGAGTAATGATGCCGAAAATCAGGTTGAGCCAGCCATTGACTGTTAATGCGCGCCCTGCCCGCTGCGCGGCGTTCAGGCCATAGTGCGCCATCAGCAGCGACAGCGGCACAAAACAGGGCAGGATATAGGTTGGCAGCTTGCCTTTTGCCAGGCTGAAAAACAGCAGCGGCATCACCGTCCAGCTCAGCAGATAGAGCGCGCCGGGATGCTGCTGACGCTCGCGCCAGCCGGTCATCAATGCGCCCGGTAACAGCGCCAGCCACGGCAGCGTTCCCAGCAGCAGAACCGGCAGGTAATACCAGAAAGGCGCTTTGTGCTGGGCATTGTCCTCGGCAAAGCGCTGGATATGCTCAACCCAGAAGAAGTAGTGCCAGAAATCCGGTGCCTGATGATAGATCGCCAGCGCCCAGGGTGCGCTGATCGCCGCGGCTGAGAGCAGCGCCAGCGGTCCGAAGCAGAGCAGTTCGCGCAGTCGCTGCCGCCAGATCGCCCACGGCAGAATAGCCAGCACCGGCACTGCCAGCGCCAGAAAGCCTTTGGTCATAAACCCCATGCCGCAGGCGAGGCCAAGCAGCAGATAGCCGCCCGCCCGCCCGGCGCGTCCGCTGGCCTCCGTCGCCAGCCAGAAGCTGCACATCGCGGCCGCCAGCCAGAGCATCAGCATCGGATCGAGCACCGCATAGGTGCCGACAGCATAAACCAGCAGCGAACTAAGGAAAATAATCGTGCCGACGGCAGCCGTGCGTGCCGAACCAAACAGCCGCCTGCCGAGCCAGTAGATCAGCACGGCGGTCATCGCCGTGGAGAATATCGATCCCGCCCGCACACCAAAGTTGTTGTGGCCAAACAGCCACTGACCCAGCGAGTTGACCCAGTAGCCGGCAATCGGTTTTTCAAAATAGCGCAGGCCAAAAAAGTGTGGCGTCACCCAGTTACCGGTTGTCAGCATCTCCCGGCTGATCTCCGCATAACGGGTCTCATCCGGTTGCCAGAGGTCGCGGAACATGGGCGGAAGCAGGTAATAGAGAATAAAAAAGCTGAAAAAAAGTAGCCACTTCGTGTTGTTATGTATCCGCACTAGTTCGCCTCTTCAGTCAGTTTCTGGCAGCCCAGCCACCCTTCGCGTCCGGGGATTTCGCCTCTGACTACCCTGCCCACCGGCAAGGTACTCAGATCGTCGGGCAGCAGCTCGCTTAACGGACAGAACTGAATGCCGTGACGGGCCACAGCAGCCAGCAGCTGGTCAAAGTCCGGGTAGCCGATAATCCCTTCGACTTCGGCATGCACGGTGTATACCGCCCCATCGTCAGAAGAGAGCATTTTCGCCAGAATGTAGTCGTTATAGCCTTCTGCGCTGACCTCGCGGCCAACCACTTCATCCCATGTGGGCAACGTTACCGGAATCTGTACGGTACCGATCTGTCCATCCGGCAACATGGGCCGGAACGGGCCGCTGCCGCGACAGTCGCTGTTGTAGTGAAAGCCAAAGTCCTGTTTGGCGGCGATCACCCGGCCATCGGCTCGCCAGCCCGCGACGGCCGAACAGCTGACAGGATGACCGAGTATCTCACTCAGCGTTTCGGTGCCGCGTGCTATCTGCTCAACCAGCTTATCCTGCGGCCAGACGCCGGCCCAGGTCTGCCAGGCAAAGTGGTCCCAGGCGTGCAGACCGACTTCGTGCTGACGAGTGGCGTCCTGAATGATATGCCGCAATCCCCGTCCCATCTGCTTTCCCGGCCAGGCCGTTCCGGCGAGCAGGATGTCCCAGCCATAGAGCGATGCGGCGCGGGAGCGCAGCATCTTCATAAGAAACGCCGGTTTCACCAGCCGCCAGAGATGGCGGCCCATGTTGTCTGGTCCCACGCTGAAGAAAAAACTGCCCCGCACCGCATGGCGCCGGAACAGCTCAAGCAGCGCCGGCACGCCCTGCTTCGTGCCGCGCCAGGTATCTACGTCAATCCGCAGACCGATCTTCTTCATCACTTATCAGCCTGTGGCTCAACGGTGCGCAGGAAGAAGTCGAGCGTGTTGTCGATAGTGACATCCATCGTCACGGTCGGGGTCCAGCCGAGTAAGCGACGCGCATTGCGGATAGCCGGTTTACGGTGTTCCACATCCTGATAGCCTTTGCCGTAGTAGCTGCTGCTTTCTACCTCGCGGAAACCGGCAAACGGCGGGAACTGACTGCGCAGCGGATGACGCTCAAAGCTGGCCAGCAGCTGCTCTGCCAGCTCTTTAATACTGGCTTCGTTGTCCGGATTACCGATATTGATGATCTGACCATCACAATTCAGCTGTTTGTTTTCGATAATGCGGAATAGCGCCTCAACGCCATCCTGAATATCAGTAAAGCAGCGCTTCTGTTTGCCGCCGTCGATCAGCTTAATGGGCGAACCTTCTACCAGGTTAAGGATGAGCTGAGTGATCGCGCGGGAACTGCCGATGCGTGCTGCATTAAGGTTATCCAGACGTGGTCCCATCCAGTTGAACGGACGGAACAGGGTAAAACGCAGCCCCTCTTTTTCGCCGTAGGCCCAGATAACGCGGTCCAGCAGCTGTTTGGATACCGAGTAGATCCAGCGCTGTTTGTTGATCGGCCCGACGACCAGATTAGAGCAATCCTCATCGAAGCTGTCATCGGTACACATGCCGTAGACTTCTGAAGTGGATGGGAAAATGATGCGTTTCTGATACTTCACGCAGTCGCGAATGATTTTCAGGTTCTCTTCGAAATCGAGTTCAAACACGCGCAGTGGATTGCGGGTGTACTCAATCGGCGTGGCGATGGCCACCAGCGGCAGAATGACGTCGCATTTTTTGATGTGATACTCAATCCATTCGGAATGGATAGCGATATCCCCTTCGACGAAATGGAAGCGCGGATGATCCAGGAAGCGGCTGATCGCGTCTGAACTGATATCCAGGCCATAGACCTCGAAATGCTCATCCTGTAACAAACGCTCAGTGAGATGATTACCGATAAAGCCGTTAACGCCAAGGATCAGCACGCGGGTACGACGTTGCAGCGCCGACTGCGGTTTTGAATAGAGCAGTGCGCCAGGGACGATGCCCAGACTCTGCGCCAGCTGGCTGCCATTCATGTAAACGCCATGCTCGGACTGGCCGGTCTGGATTTCCAGCGCGCCTTCGCCACAGGCGATCAGGAATGGCTGCTTAGAGAGTACCGTCCCTGGCTTTGCCTGATGCTGCTGCGGATGAACCCGGCTCTTCCAGACAATAAATTTAACCGAACCGGCAAAGGCGAATGCGCCAGGCCAGGGATCGGTTACCGCTCTGACCAGATTGTGAATCGTCTGAGCAGGCTGATTCCAGTCAATGCGGCCATCTTCAGCCGTGCGACGATCTACCCGTGTCGCCTGACTTTCATCCTGTGGCCACTCACTCACTTCACCCTCGCGCAGGCGAGGTAAAACGTCGCCGAGCAACTGCTCTGCAGCCTGGGTTAGTTTACGATGCAGCGTCAGCGCGTTGTCCTGATCTTCAATAGCGACTTTCTGCTGCGCCAGAATATTACCGGCATCCGCGCGCTTCACCATGCGATGTAGCGTAACGCCCGTTTCATTCTCGCCGTTGACCAGCGCCCAGTTCAGCGGTGCCCGGCCGCGATATTTTGGCAGCAGCGAGCCGTGCAGGTTAAAAGCACCCTTTGGGGCGCATTGCAGGATCTCATCGCTCAGCAGATGGCGATAGTAGAAGGAGAAGATCATCTCTGGCGCCATAGTGCGGATACGGTCAAGCCAGATCGGGTGATTCGCCTCGTCGGGTGCATAGACCGGAATGCCATGCTCTGCCGCCAGACGGGCGACTGAGCCGAAAAAGTGGTTTTCGGTCGCCACATCGTTGTGAGTAAAAATGGCGGTAATCTCATAGCCTGCACTCAGCAGCGCATTGATGCCGACACAGCCCATGTCGTGATAGGCGAAAACAACGGTCTTCATGATTGATTATCCTGTACTGAAGGCTCTTCTGGAGCCTGAACAATGCGTTGAACGAAATAGCGCGGACGCGCCCGAACGTCGTTGTAAATGCGCCCGATGTACTCCCCGAGCAGTCCCATACCCACAAACTGGGCGCCGATAAACATGAACAGCACGGCGAACAACACGAAGACGCCGTCACCCGCCCAGGCCGCACCAAAAAAGAGTCGCAACACGATCAACACTAAAGAGAAGGCGAAGCCTGAGAGCGCAATCAGGCTGCCGACCACGCTGAGCAATCGCAGCGGCGTGGTGGTCAGACAGGTCACCAGGTCGTACATCAGGTTAATCAGGCGCATAAAGCTGTATTTCGAATCGCCAAAGGCGCGCTCGGCGTGGATGACCGGCAGCTCAATGGTGTGTCGGGCAAAGGTGTTGGCCAGAATCGGAATAAAAGTGCTGCGCTCGTGACAGTTGAGCATCGCCTCGACGATGTGGCGACGATAGGCACGCAGCATGCAGCCGTAATCGCCCATCGCTTTGCCGGTGACCCGCTGAATCAGCCGGTTGAGCGTGCGTGAGGCTTTACGACGGAACCAGGTGTCCTGTCGCTGCTGTCGGACGGTACCCACCACGTCATAACCCTCACGCGCGGCGTCAACCAGCCGCGGGATCTCTTCCGGCGGGTTCTGCAGATCGGCATCCAGCGTAATAATCAGATCGCCACGGACCTGGCTGAATCCGGCCATGATGGCGGAATGCTGACCGTAGTTGCGGTTGAGCAGCACGCCGGTTATCCGGCTGCCGGGAGCCGTGGCGGCCTGTTCAATCAGTTCGGCAGAACGATCGCTGCTGCCGTCATCCACCAGCAGAATTTCATACTCAATCTTAATTGAGTCACAGGCGGCGCAGGTGCGCTGAAGCAGCTCAGGCAGACTCTCCTGCTCGTTATAGACAGGGATGACCACCGAGAGCATATTGATCGGTTTGATATCGCGCATCTCAGGCCCCGGCAATGTCATGTAAAGCCTGAATCACACGTTCGACATCCTGATCCGTCATTGACGGAAACAGTGGAATCGAACACATCTGCTGGCTGTTAAGTTCACTGGCGGGAAGACGTAAATCGGGATAGTGCTCGCGATAATATTTATGGGTATGCGCCGCACGGAAATGCAGACCGCTGCCAATATCCCGCGTCTTCAGTGCCTGCATAAAGGCATCACGCGAAAGACCACAGCGCTGTTCATCGATGCGTATAATAAACAGGTGCCACGCATGCTGATGTGGCCAGGCGGGCAGTGACAGCGGCGTGAACGGCAGCGTGCGCAGCGCTTCAAGATAGCGTTCAGCAATCTCACGTCGGCGGGCAATAAAGCCCGGCAGTTTCTGTAACTGCACCAGCGCAATCGCCGCGCTGATATCGGGCAGATTGTATTTAAAGCCCGGCATCATGACTTCCGCCTGCGGCAGACGTCCCTGGGTCTGACGATCAAACGCATCCACCGCCAGGCCATGAAATTTCAGGCTGCGTATACGATCTGCGAGAGCGGCGTCATCGGTCACCACCAGCCCTCCTTCCGCGCAGGTGATATTTTTGATGGCGTGGAAAGAGAAAATCGCCGTACCGCGCTGCCCGATCGGTTTTTGATGATAAGTGGTGCCCACGGCGTGAGCCGCGTCTTCAATGATGGCGATGCCATGCTGTTGAGCCAGTTGATAGATTGGCGCGAGATCGGCAGGTGCACCAGCGTAATGCACCGGAATAATGGCGCGGGTGCGGGACGTAATCGCCTGCGCTATCCGTTCCGGCGTCACCATCAGGTTGTCGGGATCCACATCAATCATCACCGGCGTGGCACCCAGCAGCGTGATCAGGTTCAGGGTAGAGACCCAGGTCATGGACGGCGTGATCACCTCATCGCCAGGCCCGATCCCCATCGCCATCAGCGTGACATGCATTCCGGCAGTGGCAGAGCTTACTGCGATGGCGTGCTGGTTACCGGTCAGCTGAACAAAGGCCTGCTCCAGTTCGGCGCATTTTGCCCCGGTCGTTATCCAGCCAGAGTCAAATACCGCTTTAACAGCAGCCAGCTCTTCATCACCGAATGAAGGCCGGGAAAATGGCAAAAAATCCATGCTAAAACTCCTGCAGATCAAACCCATAAGCTGTCGCGCGTTGTTAATCAGGCACAACGCCGGAAAAGAATTGAAATAACGAATGACTAACAGTCGGCCAGGGTGCTATCGACACCCTATTTTCCCTTTATGGAATTAAGGTTACCGGACTGCTAATACAAACTACCGCATGAAAGTTAACTGAACATTAAATGAAGCGTGTTAATTACAATAAAATCAGGCAGGAGTAAGCTGATCATTTCCGGAAAAGTTCACTATTAAAGAAGTAATAATCACCCTGACCACTACTCTTTTTGATTTATTGATATTTTGTTTAAAAACAGCAGAATTCTCCTGTAATGAGCACAGAAACGAGCTCATCCATCAGACGAAAACTTTTAATATGAAAATTAACACACTGATATTTATAGGCTAAATTCAGCCTGCAAATCACAGCCTCACATCGGTAAAAAATAGCGCCACGCCGATTCCAGTAAAAACACAGATTAATAAAGCCTTCTTAATGTATTCTTAATATTGTTTGTTATTAATATTCTGCCCTTACAATAATCTTTGTCCTTTGGTGAATCTCAGGTGACAGTCAGTTAATATCTGACAGATTATCTGTGCCTGTAAGGTAAAAACAGTGCTAAAAAAAGTGAATAAGATCGCGGTTTCAGGCGTTAACGTTGGGTCTGCCTAAAAAAGAGAAAATAGTGATGATGCGTGCCGCCTGTTTATGCACTCTGTTAGCCCTGCTCAGCCCGGTGCTTTACGCCGCGCCGGTAACCTATGCCATTACCCCCGATAAAACGTCGATAGGCCTTTCATGGCGCGCCTTTGGTCACGAATTTTCACAGGCCAGACTGCAGGGTGTGACCGGCACAGTGACACTCAATCCTGATGAAGACCGTGACGATCGTATTGAAGTGACTATTCCGGTAGGGACGCTGGTGGCCTCGAACAGCCTGTTAACCTGGCAACTGAAAAGTAATCTGTTTTTTGATGCAGAGCATTACCCAAATATTCACTTTGTCAGCAGTCGCGTGGCCTCACTGGGTGGCGGGAATTACCGTATTTTTGGTGTGCTGACGGTTAAAAATGTCAGCCGGCCAGTCGTGATGCTGGCCTCGCTGGACAGCGGAAAGACAATTGATCCGGCTTCAGGCTCGCTGGCGCTGCATGCCACCACCGCCATCTCCCGCTCAGCCTTCGGAATGGATCGGCTGGTCGGGGTGGTTGATGATCGCGTCAACATTGCGCTGGCCATTGCCGCGCAGGGCAGACAGCCGCTGTAGCGGTAACCGCTGAAGGGTCCGCCGGATTAACCGAGTGCTGTCTGCAATGTTTCCGCTGTGGACGCCAGCTGGGCCGGTGGGTTGCGGCCAATCAGCACATACTGATAGCCGTCACGCTTCCACCAGGCCAGCTGCATGCCATGGCGCTTTTCACGGGCGATGGGATTCGCGTTATCCGGCGCAGGCGAGATACAGAGCGCCATCGGGCCATAATCAGCATGCAGCCAGGCGATTTGTGCAATCGACGTCCTTTCGTAGCGCAGGATCCGCACCATTTTCAGTTCAGCTCCTGGCAGGCTGAGTTGCTGCGGATGCAGCTGCAATCCTAAATCGAGTCGGGTACGGTCCAGCCCCTTCTGCAATATGGCGGCGTCATCAGGCGTATCGGCCAGCGTTTCAGCACTGTAGAGCGACATATAACGCGCCTCCAGATCGCGGATATTCTGGCTTTCATCTTTCTCATCATCTTCCGGTCTTGCCAGGAAACCAATGCCACTGCCCACCAGCAAAAAGCTGACAGACGCAGCAATCAGTGCCCGACGGCTGTAGCCTTTGACTGGCATTGACTCTGGTGCCGTGATGGCTGCCAGTTGCTGTGCCATTCTGGCCTGCGGTGCCTGTTCCAGAAGCGGCGCAAAAGCCTGTTCAAAATCGAGATTACTTTGCTGTAAATGCTCAACCCGTGCCGCCAGTTCGGGATCCCCTGCCATCGCCTGCTCAAACTGCACGGCTTCCTGTGGCGTCATCTCACCATCCAGCCAGGCAACGATTGCCTCATCGCGCCACGGTGGCGTAAAAGTTTCCCTGTTCATCTCCGTTTCTCCTGCGGTGCGGGCGAGGTCGCCGGCTGTCTGGCCAGCGTGGCACGTGCGGCGGCCAGACGGCTCATAATCGTGCCAATCGGAACCGAGAGCGTCTCTGCCGCCTCCTGATAGGTCAGACCTTCGACATACACCAGAAAAAGTGCATTACGCTGCGCCTCGGGTAAGGCGTTAACCTGTAGCATAATGCGCTGGAAATGGCGGTTTTCGTCGCTGGTGACGTGGTTATCTGCGGCCAGCAGCGCATCGGGATCCACAAATCCCTGTCCCTGCCGCACCTTTCGCGCCCGTAAATCACTGGCCCAGATGGAGTGAAGGATCGAAAAAAGCCATCGATCAATGCGCGTGCCCGGCGTGAACTGCGCGCTGCGTTCCAGCGCGCGTACGCAGGTTGACTGCACCAGCTCTTCTGCCATGTCACGGTTGTGTGACAGCACATAGCCGTAACGCCAGAGCCGCGTCAGATGTTCCGCAAGGTGCTGACGGATGTCACTGTGAGTGATTTTTCGCTCCTCCCTGCCGCATCAGACCTCGGGGTGGCCATTGATCGCGGCCTGCAGATCGCGGTACTCCTCGCACTCTGTGCCACAAATCCCGGCAATGGTTTTTAACTGTTCACGCGCCAGATCCGCACGCCCTTTGATCATCCAGGCTTCGCCCAGATATTCACGCACTTTAGCGTAACGGGGATCAAGTGCAATGGCGCGCTGATAATAGCCAATGCCCTCGTCCGTGCGGCCCAGTTTACGGGTGGCGTAACCACGATAGTTCCAGGCTTCGCGGGTATCCTGATTTTTCAGCGTATCCAGCAGGTTGAGCGCCGCCTGATATTCGCCCTTTTTCGCCAGATGCCAGGCGTAGCGGGTTTTATCGTCATCACTCAGCTTGCTGGTCTTCTCAGGCACACAACTTTTAGTGTGACTGTCATAGACCTGACCTTTGGGGCAGTCAGGCGTCTTTTTATCACTGTCATTGTCGCCCATCGCCACACTCAGCGGAGAGTGCAGCATCAGCAGTAGTGCCGGAACGGCAAGCAGAGAAAAACCAGAACGCGTTGTCATAATTTATCCTTATCGGGTCTGTGAGGCAGGCGATAAAACCCACCGGATGCAGTCCGCTAGCGCGGCGCTGTACGGTAAACAACTCAGCGCCGGTTTCTATTCGATAAAAATAAAATTATTTTTTGCCAGGGTGTCACGCTGAATCAGAACAGCAGTTTTTCCACCGCACAGAAACGCCGTTCCGCCAGGGAGTTCACCGCAGCTTCCGCAATCGCCTGGGCTTTCAATCCATCCTCTAAGCCCGGCAGATCGTCAATCTGCTCACCGTTCAGCGATCGGATAAACGCATCCAGATGAGCATAATAAGTTGGCTGCACCCGGCTGAACCAGTCGGGCAACAAGCCTGGCTGCTGAATCTGCGCACCCTGATAGCAGCTGACGCCACGCTGTGGCTGAGAGGCTGATTCCAGCATCCCGAGCGGTCCCATCACGCTGATGCGTTCATCGTAGCCATAGCCGGTGCGGCGGGCATTATCGAGCTGTGCCAGCGCCCCGCCCTGCAGCCGTAATAGCAGCGTGCTGGTGTCCACGTCGTCAAATTCGCTGATCGAGGGCAGAGCCAGCGCTGCACCCATCGCTGCCACCTCTGTCACCTCCTCTTCAGTCAGCCAGCGCAGCAGGTCAAAAAAGTGGATAGCCTGATCGCGCATCTGCCCGCCGGACGCCTGAAGATAGGCCAGCGGCGGCATGGCTGAGGAGCGGCAGACCATCTGAATCAGTTCCGCCGGGCCGATCCGCCCCTGGCGGAGTTGTTGCTTCAGCTGCTGATGGCTGACATCAAAACGGCGATTAAACCCTACTGTGACCGGCACGTTGTAGGGGAGAACATTAGCCACGGCTGAACGGGCCCGCTCAAGAGAGAGATCGACTGGTTTTTCACAGTAGATTGCTTTACCGGCGCGGGCTGCGGCTTCCAGCAAATTAGCATGGGTCGGTGTCGCGCTGGCGATCAGCACCATATCAATCTGCCCATCATTTATCGCCTCGGTGACAGACGCGGCCCGGGCATCAAAGCGGGTCGCAAAGTCGGCGGCGCGCGCGGGATCCGCATCCGCAACCCATACCAGTTCAACCCCAGGATGCGCCTGAAGATTCGCGGCATGAACTTCACCAATAAAGCCACACCCCAGCAGGGCAACACGTTGCTTTTTATTCATTTATTTGAACTCCATCATAGTCCGGCAGAAAGCTGCATCTGCAGGATAACGCTGCGTTTTACACTAGCGGCACGGTGTTTTGAGGTGTTTACCTCACAGGAGATCGATATGTCGCTGAAAGAGGTCGCCCGACGGGCAGGTGTGGGACTGGCAACCGTGGATCGGGTGCTCAATGAACGTGGCGGCGTCGCGCCGGAGACGGTTCACAGGGTGCTGCAGGCAGCCCGTGAGGTCGGGCTGAAGCGTATCCTGCCTGAGGAGCATCGTCATCCATGGCAGATAGAACTACTGCTGAGCAGCAACGATTCGTTTTTCTTTAAGCAGCTGGCACAGGATTTTACTGAGGTCGCCTCGCATCTGGGCTATCGCCGGTTAACGCTGCGCCGCACTTTTGTCCCCGAGGCTCAGCCAGAACGACTGGCAAAGCTTATCAGGCAGGGCGGTGAGACGCGTGATGGGCTGATCGTTTTTGCCCATGAACATCCGGCGATCTATGAGGCGCTGGACCATTGCCAGGCGCGTGGCGTACCGGTGATCTCGCTGGTCACCGATTTACCTGGTGCCGCCCGGCTCTGTCATGTGGGGATCAATCAGTTGCAGGCAGGACGTACAGCCGCTCAGCTGATGGGCAAAATGCTGCATCAGCCCGGTGAGGTGTTGATGGTCAGTGGGCACCGGGATTACAGCGCGCATCGTCAGCGTATTGAAGGGTTTCGTGACCTGATAACCAGTCGGTTTCCCCATCTTCAGTTACGTGAAGTTCTGGCCGCCCAGGAAAATCGCGACACCCTCAGTAAGTTGCTGGAGAAGCAGCTGGTTCAGAGCGGTCATCTGCAGGGCATTTATAACACCGGCCTGGGGAATACCGAGATCGGGCAGGCTCTGGCACGACATCGTCGGCTGAATCAGTGCATCTGGATTACTCATGAGCTTTACGCCACCACCCGCACGCTGATGGCGCAGCAGAGCGTTGCGCTGACACTGGATCAAAACACCCGGCAGCATGCCCAGCTTGCGCTGCAGCTGATGCTGACTTATCTGGAGCAGGGAGAGAAACCCGATGAGTATGTCAGCGGGAAAGTGGACTTTATGATTTATACCGCCGAGAACTCGATATGAGTAAACCGTCAGGTCACAATATCCCGTGAGAGCAAGGATTTTTTGTTGTGGAGGTTACGCTGATGAGATCTGATGAATGCCCTCGGGAGGGCCCAGTGGATAACGCGCTTTTAACTTTAAACAGCATCATCTTTTCCCTGTTCGCCTGAATCAGCAAGAGCTACAGAACGGTAAACACCGCTATCAATCAGACTTAAAAACTAGATTTAATGTAAATATTAAAATATAAATCTATATATGTTCAGATTTTGGTTTTAATGCTTCATTCCAATCCAGAGTTGCTATCATCGCCTCGAGTCCAGCAGACCGACACTGCGTTGCAACGAAAAAACCTATCAGCTTAGCCTCCCTGGCCCTGGAGAGCTGAGCAAAATGAGCAATGGTGATGCTGATACGCGAAGCCGGGTAACTGATAAAGCACGTTTTGTATAATATTTGATAAATATCAAGCATGGCTGGGTTTTTAATGGCGGAGTCGCGTTACGTTTTCACTTTCTGCGGGTGCGATGCTAAATTCTCATCCGTTTAAGACAGGGCAACTTGCAGACCTTTTTTAAAACTGTGTTGACGAGACGGTTATCCTGAAATTTCCTGCACCAGCAATGGCGCCTGGCTGATTAATGAGAGTCTGGTTTGGAACACTATTTATCTCCGGTACGTACCACTACAGAGAGAGTACTGCACGCGGTTATTTTCGAATTTGCTGCTAATGTGCTGGTTTTTATTATCCTGATTAGCTGGGCTTCTGCAGCGCCTGCGCAATCGGCACTTTTAACTATAATCTCATCAACGCTGGCTATGGGCTGGAACTATCTGTTCAACCTGATATTTGACAGTGTTCAGCTAAGAACAGGATTTAAAAAAGACTGGCGAATGAGATGCCTCCATGCCGTTCTGTTTGAAGCCGGTATTTTATTAGTGTTGATCCCATTTGCAGCATGGTGGCTGGATATTACGCTACCCGAAGCGCTGAAACTGGAGTGTGGACTGGTGATCTTTTTTCTGGTCTATGCATATCTTTTCAATCTGATATGGGATTACGGCAGAGCCACACGAAAAAATAAAAATAAATTCATTAAGTTATGAACATTTCAAGGTGGCAATACTGATTTATTAACCTTCCGCTTAGCCGGGTAAGTGAAGCGTCAGATGCAACATTGTGCATCTGAACGCATCCAGTGCGTAAGGATACACGTATATCTGTTGTCAGGATCTTAATTATTTCTCCTGACAGCATCGATATCATAGCGAGTCAGCTTAGATAAAGTTAAGACCGCGCATAAGCCCATTTTAACAGGTTAAATTCAGCAAAAATTATGAATAAGATCTATTATCTGAATAAATTAAGAAACTGCCCATCAACCGATATTCTCGATATAGTGACAAGTTATATGCGAAAAAAACTTCCTTCTGACGATCTCTCATCATTTGAAGGCGCATATGATCATCGCAAAGCCGAGTTGATAATGAATGAGACCTATAGCGAAGTGCCTGCTGAAGTGTGGCGACTGGTATGCTAATCCAGTGAAACTGGTGTCTGGATTAATGACGTTAAATTAATGTTCAGGCGTTAACGTTCCTGTATCTCATTAATAACGATTTCAGATAATATATTTCTGAAGATTACTGCTGAATGATACCGTGCGTTAATAAACAGAGCATCACGCTTTATAACAGTGATGCTCTGTTGTTGAACGATATCAGAAGTGCCAGGCGAAACCGACCTGACCGCTGTAATCCGTTTTAAACTCACCACCAAAACTGGTATCGACTTTCGCGATGAGTGAGAGGTCAGGCGTAATGACACCCTGCAGACCCACGCTGCTGCGATAGCGGTTGTCAGACCAGGCGCTGTATTGGCGATTCGACTGACGGTCTGAAAGCGTCGTGGTTGAGCCGTTTTTACCCGGCGAATATTGATACTCAATGCTCGCGCTCAGGTTCACGTTTGGCAGCCACACACCCAGACCGCGCTTCTGCGCCATAATGCCGGTGGTCGTGAAGTAAGGCGTCGCTGAGCTCAACGCCACTTCTGCATCCTCTCCTTTCAGGGTGTAACCTGACATGATGCCACCGCTGACTCCCACGTAGGGTGAAATAAACAGCGTATCGTCAGCCAGACCGAACTGATATCCCGTCCGCAGACTTCCTGCCAGCATCTGACTATCCTTTTTAATGCCGTTGATATGCAGGGCAGGATCCAGCGTTAGCTCCTGGTTCAGATACATATAGCGACTGGCAGCATCAACAAACCATCCGGCATCAGACTGCCATGAATAATAGGCGCCAACCGTGGCCAGTCGATGTTTTTCACTCCCTCCATCTTTGACTTCGCCCTGGGTATAGCTGGCACTGAAACCGACTGTTTGCGTGTCGCTGCGGGTATCCCAGCCCACATTCAGCGTCTGCTGGTTAGTATTCAGACCCAGAAAACGTCCTTTCCTCTGCTCAATGGTTGCCCATGAACCGCTACTTTCTGGCGAGGCGCGCAGACTGTCGGTGCGGTTATGCAACTGGCTGACCGTTTCACTGAAAATGTACTGCCGCGAGGCGAGTAAGGCTCGTGTACGCTGGATTAGTGGCAGGTTGTCGTAAACAGAGAACCAGTCATCCGGGTTAAACGCCGGTTTTTTGGCTTCATCTTCAGCTTTCGCGGCCTCCTCTTTCGCTTTTTCTTCAGCTTCGGCCTCTGCTTTCGCTTTTGCATCGGCTTCGGTTTTTGCTTTCTCAGCAGCAGCCTGATCAGCAGTACTATCATCCACCGGGTTTTCAGCAGGTGTTACTGGCTCAGGTGTTACTTCCGGCGTCGGTTCTGGTTCAGGCGTCACTTCCGGTGCGGGCGTCGGTTCTGGTTCAGGCGTCACTTCCGGTGCGGGCGTTGGTTCTGGCTCAGGCGTCACTTCCGGCGCGGGCGTCGGTTCTGGTTCAGGCGTCACTTCCGGTGCGGGCGTTGGTTCTGGCTCAGGCGTCACTTCCGGTGCGGGCGTCGGTTCTGGCTCAGGCGTCACTTCCGGTGCGGGTTCTGGTTCAGCCGATTTATTACTTTCGAGCACCCACAGCACGCGGTCGTTATCTTCTTTCACCTGATAATTTGGCGTGTAAACACTGAATCCGCTATAGCTGTCTGCAAAAGAGAAATAGCTGTGCGACGTGCCGACTGGTGCATCAACCATCACCAGATCCTGGGTTAGCGCAACCTGCTCTTCGCTGCTCACTAACAGGCTTACATCCAGCAGGTTATCGCCACCACGCACCGAGTTTTTTACAATCAGTTTGTCGCTCTCCAGCGTTGATGGTTTGACGCCTAACATCAGATTCAATCCGGTCGCATCCAGTGAATCAACGCTCAGCGTTTTAGCGCTCCAGCTGCCTGAAGGAACCATCGAAAGTGTTGATCCACGTTGCGCCAGTAGTGAGGTGACATTACTGTTGCCAGTCATGGTCCAGTTCGCATTAGCATCCAGCGTCATCAGGCTGCTACCGGTAGAAGTCACCGCCCCCTGATAATTAACCTTGCCCAGATAAAGTGAGGCGTTGTTTGCAAGCTGAACGTCCCCTTCCACTTCGCTGGCGGGTAACAGCGCGAGATCATCCGCGTTGCGCACCGGCTGACTGCAGGAAACATCATCAGAATAGATCGCAGAATAGCAGCGCCAGCTCTTCTCCCCTGCCTGAGTGCTGTCGTTATAGCCCAGAGAGAGGGTTGCTGATTCAGCGGCGACAATATTTGCTTTGACACCCGCGTATTCTCCCACCTGGAAATGCGCACCGGTGCCAACATTGATCTGATCGGCTTTGAACAGTGAGGTGTTCCAGTCGTCATCAACGACAACGCCACCTGCATGTGGAACTGGCTGCCCAGAAAGGACTACAGTACCGCTGGCAACATCCAGATTACCATTCAGATTCATACCACCGGTGAGTGCGGTAATAGCCGTGGCGTTGCGTGGCAAAATATTAACGTTCATGACGCCGTTCAGCGCATTCTCCAGCGTTTCACCCAGAAAACCGCGGAACACCTGAATGTTTAGCTGCGTCAGCCGATGATTAATGGCTTCATCGGCATCAGTACCCAGGTAAGTCCAGGTGGACGTCGAGGATTTATCCGTAGGGAAATACCAGTATGACGAGGTATTTAACTGAAAGTACTCGGTATCTTTCGTATAGGGGTTGTTATAGACATAGATTGAACCCGGAGTGCCTTTGGGATTGCTACCCTGGAAGGTATTAAAGGGAACGTCAGCGGCGGTGTAGCCTGTAATATTCAGCGTTGCCGCGGTATCACTGTGGTTGACCAGCGTAGCGCCACTGTCGGTATGATTAATTTTCCTGAAGCTGAGCGCATTGCCATTCAAATCTAATCGGCCACCACGATAGCCAAAGAAGATTTGGTCTGTACTCACCTGAGTGGCATCATTCAGTACTACGGTTGGCCGGCCACTCACTAAAGTGACTGAAGAAAACGCCTGTTTATTGCCTGAAGCATCAGCCTGCTGATCGAGGATAACCGTACCCTCTCCCACATTCAGTGAACCCGGGTTTTTGCCAGTTGCATTGATATGCAGTGTTCCCGCGCCGATTTTATGCATGGCATCGCTGGCCAATCCATTAACCTGCCACAGGACTTCTTTATCTGCGTCAACTTCGATGCCGCCACCTGCCCAGGTCGCATTCACACCCTCGGCTGAAGCCACGGTATAGTTGTTAGAAAACTGAAGTTTGCCTGCGCCCATATTGATAGTTGCATTCAGCGTGATCAGTCCGCCAGCCCCGTTAAAACGGAGATCTTTGGTGGCATCAAGTTCTGCAGTGGTGGCTGTAGAGGGTGCGACTGAGGCGTAAGCCGAACCCAGACCAGCCCATGACCAGGAGGAGCCGTACTGCGTGATTGCACTATCGTCCCAGAAAATCGTGCCGTTGCCTGCCATATCAACGACGTCAGCTGAAGTATTGGCAGCCTGCACCGAAGCAATGAAATCACCCGGGATATAGCCTGCAATTGCACGTTTTTTGTAAAGACCGCTGTCCAGGTCGTAACCAACATGAACCGCGACGAGTTTCCATTGCTGCTCAATGTCATCCCAGGCAAATACCGGGCTGCCGCTATCTCCGGCGTTAGCACCGATTGAAAGAGGCGTGGTATTAGCATCATCAGGACCCAAATTGTAATAACGCAGATAGGTGTTATAAGATATGTCTTGTACGTTAGTTGCGCTGATAGTACCGCCAGTCTTCCAGTCATAAGCACCCGTCAGCCGGACACGCTCAGTCTGGTCATCATTGATTTGCTCCTGCGTACCGGTACCTACTCGGGTATACCATGAATAGCGGGATTTATAATTAGCGATAAAGTCTGATTTGGTCACGTAATTGTAAGGCGAAGCCTCCGTAACCACCTTATTTAACCGCGGCGCATGGAAATCTTGTGTGCTGAGTTCGTTACGATTGATAAGATTGTAGGTTGTGGCATATTGAGCACCATTGCCAAATGCCACCGTTTTATAACCGGAGTTGTGTTTTACACTGACAATATACGAAGGTGAGATAAGCGTTGCGTAGCCCATAGAAGATACGCCGCCAAAATCAGGCATGGGAAAATCAAGATAGTCAGATTGCGATCCATCTTTTCTATAAACTGGGGCATTGATTCTACCCACATTATAACTACCCAGATTTTCTGCAAAATCGCGATAATCCTGAACATCAATGTCGTTAAGCATGATGCCCGCATAAGATTTGGTGCAAATAAAGAAGGTGCAACATAGCGCTGCGCTTCCAAAATATTTCAATGGATTGCCCTCATGATACTTTTATTATTTAAGAAAATACCTTAATTAATTAAATAGTATCATTATGACAATCGGTAACAGAATCTGATTTTTTTATATAAATTGACTCAGATCAAAAAAAAGAGGGAGGTTAGCGCAAAAACCGTGATAACTATATGTATTATAAGATAATAAAAAACCATTGCCAAAATGGATTGAATATTTATTATTTAAAGAACCTCAAAAGCAAAATCAGGTTTATTGCCAAATGAGATCAAAATAAATTGGCAAGCACACACATTGATAAAAAATAACTTATTAATTCGGATTGAAAATATTTTCGTACATCATGCATTTGCATTTACTTAAACACACCTGTGATTGCTCTTATTAAATAACAGTCAAAATCATTCATGCGATTAAAAAATTTAAGATCTGCTGATAAGAAATAGCAAGACTAAGCCTCATTTTCCGGGGCAGGAATGAAGCCACAAAGCCGAGGGCGTACAGAAAAAAGACTGTAATAAAAGAATGAGGTTTTTATCAGTACCCGGACGGGATTGGACGCAAAAAGTGATAGTTAACAATGACCTTCAATTTCATAGACTTCACTCACATCCCGCCTGCTGGCTGGCGAATCGCAAGAAGATTATTTCGGGTGATCGCGATGAAACAATGCCCACTGCTCAATCTTTTCTCCGGATGGTAACAGGCAATAGAGTGTATTTCCGTTCGATGATGCCTCCTCTACCTGCTGTCCGCCACGCTGAGCACACCATTCGCTTGCGGGATT
This sequence comes from Pantoea sp. paga, assembly GCF_007558755.1. Lineage (NCBI taxonomy): Bacteria > Pseudomonadati > Pseudomonadota > Gammaproteobacteria > Enterobacterales > Erwiniaceae > Pantoea > Pantoea sp. paga. The sequence continues at coordinate 167,072 of NZ_VLTF01000010.1, read as the reverse complement.
ACGCATTGTAAGGCGCGGTGATTCAGCACTATGGGGCGTGCAGGCACTCATTTGCAGAGTAGCCAGCATCAGGGAACAGACCGTTATTCGGTTTACTATTTTCATTTAACCCTCTCTCAACATTAACTTCAGGTCGGTGAGACTACGTTTCTCATGTTCACCAGGCTATGACTCAGCGCGCAATAACGATAATTGTCTTAATTAAGGGGCTCTTAACCACACGTTTGTCAGAAAACCTTTTAGGCCAGTTCACTTCTGAAACCGGGCAGTGTATCTGAGCGTGCAATAATGATAGCAATAACTCGCTAAACTCTCTCTGAACAAGCCGTATTGCTTCTGATAATCTGATAACTTCCGGACAGGAGAGAATAAATAACTCTCAAATGAGAATGACTGTAATAATAAATAACAAACCCTCCCGAGTTACAGCTAACTCATAAGCTTAATTTTCAATGAAAATTCCCGCAGAATGCCGCATACCTTTTAACCTAAAGCTAAAAGATACACACTTTCACTCTCTTTACACAATTCACTTCCACGCTGCATAATCCTGCCACCTTTAGTAAACATGCTGTTATTAATGGATTTAATAAACAATACACTTAATTCGTATCGGGCTAAGACAAATTATGAAGTGAGAGGTAGCAAGCCTATTTAGCGCTATTCATAGGCTATTAGCCCTTTAATAAAACCTTAAGGAAGAGTTACTGATATGAATAAAAATCCTGATAGAAATAAACGCGTAAAAGCGATGATGCTGGCTGGCGGAATGGGTATGTTGCCGCTGGTCAGTTCTGCTGCTGTTGTCGGAAGCCAGAGAGGGGGAGATGTTACTCTGGCTGATGGCACTACATTGATCGCCGATCAGTCAACTGGCGATGGTTATTATGGGATCCTGGTAACAGGTGCAACTGCCGCTGAAATCACTGCCGGTACAGGCAGTACGGTTACCGTGAAAGATGCTGAGCACTATGCTAAAGGCATTTTCATCCAGTCTGCGGGCAGTCACTTTACTGCTGATAAATTAGTGCTCAATGCTTCAGGGATAACCGCAGTCGCTTTTGAGTTGAGCGGAAAACAGGTTTCTGCCAATTTAGGATCGGGCAGCTCTGTCACATCGATTGCGTCAGGTATTGCTTACGCAGAAGGGGTGGTTGTGAGCAATCAGTCCTCACTGCAGGCCGACGCATTACAAATCAGTACTCAGGGCACCAACGGTATAGCATTGCGTGTCAGCGGTTACGGCTCGAACGTTGATTTAGGCAACGGCAGCAATATACAGACCAATGGTATCAACAGTCATGCTGTGCAGGTGGATACGCTGACCGGTGATTCCGGTAATGGCGACGCAACGCTAAAAGCAGATGCGCTGACCATTAATACGCTTGGCAGAGCTTCTCAGGGCATCAACATTCAGGATAACGGCTCAGTTGATCTGGGCAGCAATTCAACCATTATCACCACCGGTGACATTTCTGCAGGCATCTGGAGCTGGGGTAAACTGGTCGCCGATCATCTGACTATCAGTACCTCCGGCGCGACGTCACCCGGCATTTCAGCCCGGGAAAATAGCCTGATCAATATCGGCGCAGGTAGCGTAATCTCTTCAGCACAGACGGGCGGTATTGTTGCGATGGATGATAACGTCACCGTCAACTTTTCAGGCACTGAAGAGGAACGCAACACTATTCAGTCAGTAGGCTATGGTGCATCCGCCCAGTCGGCAGGTGCAGTCATCAACCTGGCAAACACAGATGTTGTGATTAAAAACTCAAACATGGTTGGCAGGGGCCTCTGGTCTCTGCAGGGCGGCATGATCAATGGTGAAGGAATCAGCGTTACAGGCCCTGATACAGCAGCAGGTGCTTTAGCCTGGGATGGTGGCCAGATCAGCCTGACAGGCGATCTCTCTATCAAAATGGATTCTCCGGCTGGCGTAGCCATTGCCACCCTTTACAGCGCAGGTTTTGCGCCGGGCGTTATCACTTCCGAAGGTAAAGCGGAGATCACCGGCAGTGTCATGTCGATGGGCGGACTAATTGATCTTAACTTAGCGCCGGGTTCACTCTGGTCCGGTAGCGCCGCCAGCGATAATGTAAATGGCGGCCATTTAAACGTTAGCCTTACCGACAGCACATGGAACGTTGGTCAAACTTCTAATCTCGATAACCTGACATTAAATAACTCACTGGTAGACCTTTCTGCCGCCACCGACAATACAACCTACTCCACTCTCACCATCGCAAACCTCAGTGGTAGTGGTAACTTTTCCCTGCGTACCAGTCTGGCTGGCGATGGCGAAGGTGTGAACAACATTGGTGACAAGATTGTAGTGACGGGAAGCAGCGCAGGTAATTACGGTCTGAACATTCTGAACCGTGGCAGTGCCGTCACCACAGGTAATGAAGTACTGACCGTTGTTGAAACTGCCGATGGCATTGCGACTTTCAGGGGCAACACCGACGTTGAACTGGGCGGCTATGTTTATTCGGTCAATAAGCAGGGCAACAACTGGGTGCTCTCATCGCCGAAAGCACCTGAAACGCCCCCGGCGGATGAACAGTCCGTAACACCTGCGGATAGTGACGCTCTCCAGCCTGCTTCAACTGAGGATGCCGGGATACCTATCCCCTCAGCAGAACAAAGTAATAATTCAACCATCACCAGCACCGCGAATGCCGGCGCTAACTTTCTCAATGTCGGCTATCTGATGAATTATGCCGAAATGCAGACGCTGATGCAGCGTATGGGAGATGTGCGTCAGGGGAAAACGGCCGGAAATGTATGGCTGCGTGGGATGGATGGCCGATTCAGGGGTTTTGCCAATGGTAAGCTGAGTCACTTCAGCATGAACTACACAGGCTATCAGTTTGGGGTAGATAAACGTCTGTCAGATGAGATGCCGATCTATCTGGGCTTGTTCATGGGTGCAACAGAGGGCTCACCTCATTATCGGGCTGGCGATGGCACCACCAAATCTGAACATTTTGGTATTTACGGCACATGGTTGAATGACGCCGGCTTCTATATGGACGGTGTAGTGAAATTCAACCGTCAGAGGAATCAGTTTGATGTCAGCGATACACAGAATAACCGCATATCCGGCAATGGTGTCTCATCGGGTCTGAGTGGGTCACTCGAAGCAGGGAAAAAATTCAGCTTCTCTGACGATCTCACGGGTTTTTATCTGGAACCGCAGCTTCAACTGACCGCAGGTCATCAGGATGGATCCTCTGTACGGGCGTCAAATGGCCTCAATATTACTCTCTCAAGTTATAAATCGATGATGGGACGAGCAAGTGTACTGGCAGGTTATGAAGTCAATCAGAGCAATTACAAACTCAACACTTATCTCAAAACAGGTGTTTTACGCGAGTTTGAAGGTAACGCTGCGTATGCTCTGAATGGCTCAGATGAGCGTCTCTCGTTTAAAGGCAATGGCTGGAATAACGGTGTCGGTGTCAGCGCGCAAATCAGCAGCCATACCCTTTTTATCGAGGCCGATATGGTTGATGGAAATCGCTTCAACCAGCGCCAGGTGAACGCCGGCTACCGCTTTAGTTTTTAAAAAATAAACGCAGTAAAAGATGCGTGTTAAAGGAGACGAGAATGAAGAAAATATTATGGATGATACTGACCTTGCTCAGCTCGGGCTCGGCGTATGCTCGTCAGGAGGTCACCGTTGCAGAGGCGAAAACGATGCACGACGATCGACAGGTTACGCTCACAGGGACTATCAGTGGCAGGGCCGATGATGATCACTACTGGTTAAAAGATTCGACTGGCCGTATTCGTGTCGATATAGATGATGACGACGATGATGATGACGATCGTTATCTGATTGGCAAAAAGGTCCGGGTTACCGGTGAAATCGACCGCGATGATGGCTATAGCGAAATCAATGTAGATCGAATTTTTATCCTGAAATAATCCTCTACAAAAACACAAAAAGCCAGCGATGACGCTGGCTTTTAAGTTCATCAGCCTATCAGACGGTTCATGTAACTTCGGGCAACTCACCGGCGAAAAGATAAGTGGCATACAACATCGCACTCCGGTACTGGCAATGGCTGATACAACAAGTGACTTTTAATACTGCCACTTCAGATGCTGAAAAGAAGCCCGGTTGATAATTCCCGATTATGTCGGGCTTGCTCCTGCTGACTTTCGTGCGAAGAGTTGAGTGCTGGCACAGACTGAGAGAGATTACGGCTATCCACGCCTGACTGAAACGTATCCGGAAAATGAAGTACGGGTGCAGCAACGACATAGTTACTGTAAATATAAACAGATAGCAGAATAATCATACCTAACATGATTGCTGTCACCATTTTAAAAGTAATGGCCAAAGATTTATCTTTGTTTAGTGGCTCTTTCTTCACAAAAACCTCTTTACACCCTGAACACGAAAGGCAGTCTGTGCATCACAGGGAAGCAGTTCATCAGAAATGACTAATAACTTCAGAAACCACTCCAATATGGACTGAGTAAATAGCTAAAATTTTGCAGATTCAATAACGCCTTTATAAAGTTCCAGCAGGGTGACATCATTAATGAAAGCGTTAAACTGCTTATCACCACTTAGCGAAAACTTCTTCATCACATTATACTTATGTGCGTAGATCGTTTTAGCCGAAAGATTCAGACGTTTAGCTGTCTGCCCCACGCTGTACCCTTTCTTTAAAAAGCTTAGCACCTGCAGCTGGACAACCGTGATACGCGCAAAATAACAATGTGAGCAATCCGAGGGTACAAATCCTTTGACGCTTTCCTGATTTTCCAGCCAAAAATGGACGATTTTTTCAGAAATAATACGGACAGAATCGCTGCGCGAGATAGTAATTAAAGAACGATAGCAGAGAGGCAGTTGTTCCGTAACGATGTCTGCAACCTCATCAACAAACACCATTAAAATGCTACCGGGCTTCCGTTCCCGGTAGGCAGGTTGACACATATAAAGGCGCCACTGTGCAACACTGATTAGTATGAAATCCGCCTGATATAAATTTTGTGCGTCATAAGCGGGTAAAAATTCTACTGGCGTGTCACATAACAGTGCTTGCTCAATAATTTTTGAGATGCCCAGCCGAAAGAAGTAGTTTTCATTTGTACAAATGACTTTAAAATCCATTTTTCCCTTAAGCATCTCAAAGTTTAGACAAAAATCATCAGGTAAACTTGCCATTAACCAGGGTAAGTTCACCTTTCTCTTTTAATTCTTTCAGCACTCTGCAAATGGAGCTTTTTGAAAGATGAGAACTGTTTTCAATCAGATAAAGTGCCGAAAATCTCTTCTTAAGGTGCGGTGGCAGTTTCCCCCAGCGGCCAATCAACGAAATCACTTCATCATATGAGTTATTTTTAGGTAGCTGGATGTAGTTCATCAGGTCAGAGTACTGGCCAGATAGAATGGACATGGCATCATTGAAAAGGTCTTTCTCAAACACCAGGCGCCAGAACACATCATAATCAATGAAACTGACCTTTCCATAATCAATTCTTTCCAGATAGACAGGTGGTTCATCGAGTGCCGGAGTGACACCGACAACAAAAGGCGCCGATAAGATATTTAATACCTTATTTTCGCTCTTTAATTTGAGTAAGAAATCACCATCAAGAATGAACATAACCCGGCGCACATTGTCTTTAGTGAGATGATAACGACGCTTGCCGCGCGAAATCTCATCTGGATTAGCAACCTGGGTATACCCGGCTAGCGCATCGATGATCCGCTCATGATTTTCAGTCACTCTATACATAATAATTAACTCAATCTAACTAACACAAGGTTAGTGATTAGTAGAAAAATTAGCAAAAATCCGTTTGTTATAGTCTCTTTTTTTCGCCTGGTGTATTGATGATCTTTGACTCTCCCCCAAATATGAGCCATAGAAAGGTTGCTACTGGTTTCACTATAGTAAAACCATACTGATAAAATTCAACACCATAAACGCGCAAAAAGGAAGAGCATCACGCCACTATTAGACGTCATAACCAGATATTTCACCGCTCAAAAGCCAATTAATCAGTATATCAAACTAACAAGTAGAGACTTACTGATAGTGTTATAACTTTTTTCTTAAAAAAGGAATCAATCATAATCATATGAACATTGATGTTATAATCCCGCTATATTAAGCACACAAAAAGGCGCTGCAAGTTTAAATATGCGGCATAATTGATAAACCTTTAATCATTATGGAACCATTGTTAATTCCTCTCTAAAAATAAAAAAACACGACAGCATTTGATGGCACAAATTAAACCACACCGGCCCCAAAACAGACATTTAAATAACAAATTATAAGATATATAGTTTTATATACTAATTTTTAGTAAAACCGTAGATAAAAATACCAAAAAAATATATTTACCTTACCTCTGCAACATTCACCTTAAATTGCATATGAGGACCGATTTCTCATTCTCTGGACTTTTAACCAAGCTGCACCCCCTCCCTCTGAAGCTTTTTCGCCGCAGAATGCGTAGCATTTTCTTCATTCAGAAAAAGCTGGTTACAGGTAAAATTAAATCACCTCATCAATAGTCGGCAGAAAAAAACATATAACGATGTGAATATATTCACTCCGGCACTCTAAATTACTACGAATGTAAATGCATTGTAAATAAAACACATCTTCAGTCATTAATACCAATAGCACGTAATATTAATTATGGATATTTTACTATTTTATTTTTTATGGTCTACGAATCTAATAGCGCCGTTCGCTTGAAGCGGCATTTTAAAAATTCAATACTGAATAATTGAATAAGTGATTAATATTGGAGATGTAAATGAGAGAGTTAACACCTGTAGAAATGCGAAATGTTTCAGGCGCAGGTTTTTTTGATTTTGTTGGTGCTGTCGTTGTAGGTGGTGTTACCGGTATAACTGCTTTCGGTTTGAAATGGGCCATGAGCGGCGGTAGCGCAGGTGGCATCGTAGGTGCAGGTATTATCTCTGGCGGTGTCGGCCTGATTGTCGGCGCAGTTGTTGGCCTGGTTGATGGCGCACTTTATGGTGCCATCAATGGCTGGGATTCAACTGTGGGCTGGTTCAATCAGATTGTTGAAAACCAGTTTGACGCCACTGCTCCAGTAATTACTGCATAAGGAAATATCATGCGTGAATTAAACAATCGAGAAATCGAAGGCGTTAGTGGAGGTTCTTTAACTTCAGTAATTTTAGATTTCTTCAGCCAATTAGGCGCAAGTTCAAAAGAAAAAACTGAATGGGTACGCCCTGACTCAGTGCCTGCTGCAAATCCAATCAGTGGATCTGCATTTGGCATGGGTATTGTCGGCATCGCTGCAGCCGTAGTTTTCGGCCTGCTGGCGTTTTAATTTTCCTGGAAAAAATAATTTTTCCAGGAAGGAATGAGCCATTGCTATAAAGTGCAAACGCTCATAATGACATGTTGTTCATTATTTTATACAAAGGAAAGTATATGAAAAAGGTATCTATGGTTGCTATGGGTCTGCTGCTGGCTGCAGCTCAGGTTAGTGCAGCGGAAGCTTCAGATGGCACAATTAACTTTACCGGCACCATTGCATCTCAGACCTGTACTGTCAGCGTTAACGGTGCGGGCAGCACAGCAACCGTAACCCTGCCAAAAGTTGCTGCAGGCGTGCTGAACACTGCAGGTGCCGTAGCAGGTAATACCCGCTTCACTCTGGCGCTTAGCGATTGCTCTGCAACAACCGGTGATGTCTACGCTTACTTTGAACAGGGTGCGGGTGTGAACGCTAACGGTCGTCTGACCAATACCGGTACTGCAACAGGAGTTGATCTGCAGTTACTGGACAACAATAACAAAGCTATCAATGCCGGCAGCAGCGAGCAGTCAACCGCTCCAGCAACAGTGGCTCTGACAGCGGGTGCGGGTACCCTGTCTTACTCTGCTGAGTACTACGCAACTGCTGCTGCAGTAGCGGGTACCGTTGCATCAACAGTAAATTATTCAATCAATTACCTGTAATTGATTAGGGTGAGGGCTACGCCCTCACCACTCTTCCTCTTCATCATTTCTGTTAATATCATGAAAAAAAAAAGTTTTAACTTTCTAGTCTCTTGTCTGCTCGCCTGTGCAATGACCACGTCTGCATTTGCCAGCGTAACTATCATCGGCACCCGGGTAATCTACCCAGCTTCCGAGAAAGAAGTTACCGTTCGGCTGGATAACCGGGGCGATCAACCCGCGCTTGTTCAGGCATGGATTGATAACGGAAATCCTAATGAAGCCGTAGATAAAATAAATGTTCCCTTCGTTTTATTACCTCCGGTTTTCCGGATGGAGGCTAATAAAGGGCAAACGTTACGTATTGTCTTCACTGGCGCGAATCTGCCTGCCGACAAAGAATCTATTTTCTGGCTTAATGTGCTGGATATTCCACCTCGTGACAAAAGTCTGGCCAACCAGAATCAACTGCAAATGGCGATCCGAAGTCGTATTAAGCTTTTTTATCGTCCAGCTCAGTTCGATCATGCGCAGGCCAATGAAGCAGCGTCAGGTATTGTGTGGCGTCATGGTTCAAAATCTAACTCTCTGTCTGCAACTAACAATTCCTCTTTTTACGTTAACGTTTCACAAATTAATGCAGAAGACAGTGTGGGTCATAAATTAGTCAGTGAAAAAGGAGAGATGCTGGCACCAGGCGAAACAAAAGAATTTTCGCTGAAAGGCATGAGTAATAATCAAATAAAAACGACATTTAATTATCAATATCTGGATGATTTTGGCGCCGCACGTAAGGTTGAAAGTAAAATAATCCAGTAGCTTTTGGTCTTTAACCAGGGGAATTATGATGGCAAGGACGGTATCTCTAAATAAAAAAACTGGCAGAATTTTTTATCGCTCTTTTATGGCTCTCTTTCTGACCGCAGCAACTCAAACCGCGTTTGCTGAAAAATCTTATGATTTTGATGAATCTTTTGTGAAAAATTTGCCAGGGGTAAAAGTAGATGTTGCCCGCTATGCAACAGGCAACCCCATTGATCCCGGCATCTATACGCTGGATATCTTTTTAAATGGTCGTCAGATTAGTCGTGAAAATGTTCAGGTTGTACGTGAAGGAGCAGGTACTAAGGCCTGTCTTTCCTACGATCTGGTAAAAAGTCTCTCCATTAAAGACACCGTTTTCAGTTCTCAACAAGCTGAAGAGTTACGCTCGGGTAAGCAATGTATCGCCCTTGAAGATGTGGTTAAGGAGAGCCATGCCGCCATTAACTCTGCTGATATGCAGATGGACATCTCAATTCCACAGATTTATCTGCTGCGCTCAGCACGTGGCTATGTCGCCCCCGAGTTCTGGGATAAAGGTGAAACAGCATTTACGCTCAACTATGACACTAACTATTACCGCTCTGTTAACGATGGGCGTGAATATGACTCTTTTTATGGCAGAGCGCTGGCAGGTTTTAACCTTGGCGGCTGGATGTTTCGCCATGAGGGTTCACTGAGCTGGCGACGCCAGCAGGGTGATGAGTCTCATCATTACAACGCTATTAACACCTATGTTCAGCGTGATATTCCACAACTGAAGTCACGCTTACTGCTAGGTGAAGGAAATACCAGTGGCGAACTGTTCGATACCCTTTCGTTCCGCGGTGCGCAGATATCAACTGTCGATCAAATGTGGCCTGATTCACAACGCGGTTACGCGCCTGAAATTCGTGGTGTTGCCCGTACCAGTGCTCAGGTAACCGTATCGCAAAACGGTAGTAAAATTTATGAGACAACAGTATCGCCAGGTCCCTTTAATATCACCGACCTCTATCCTACAGGCTACGGCGGCGATTTAGATGTTACTGTAAAAGAAGCCGACGGCAGTGAAACACGTTTTTCAGTGCCTTATGCAGCCATGACGAGGCTGAAGCGTCCTGGTATGACATTCTACTCTGTGACGGGCGGTGTATCGCGTAAAGACAATATGGCCTACACGCCTTCCGTATATCAGGGCACCATTCAGCATGGCTTTACCAATAGTCTGACTGGCTATACCGGTATTCTGGGATCAGATAACTACATCTCAGCCCTGTTGGGGGGAGCATTTGGTTTACCTATTGGCGCTATCTCACTCGATATCACCGGTGCTCAGACAAAATATGGCGATGAGAAAAAGCAGGGTGTGAGCTATCGCGCAACGTACAGTAAAAAAGTGGCTCAGACTGACACAAACTTCACCCTCGCAGCGTACCGATTTTCATCATCAGGCTATTACAGCTATGACAATGCATTGCAAATTAATAACTACTATAAAAAGAATAAAAGTGACGGAATAAATTATCTTTCCCGTCCTAAACAACGTTTTTCAATGACTGCCAGCCAAAATTTTGGAGAGTCATATGGGAACATCTATCTTACTGGTTTCATTCAAAATTACTGGAACAGCACCGGTACAAATACCCAATTTCAGTTAGGTTACAATAATAGAATTGGTCGCGTATCCTATACATTATCAGCAAACCGATTATTATATTCAACCGGTGGACATGACACACAGCTTTCACTCGATTTCTCAATACCACTTGGTAGCGAAAGTAAAAATTATGTAACCGGAAGCGCAACCCATAATAAAGAGGGTGTAACCGCGCAAACTGCGGTTAATGGTGTCCTGGGTGAGAATGATCAATACAGTTATAACGTAGGTGCTTCTCGCGATATCGATAATAAAAAATCAGGTTCCGTCAGTGGACAATATCGTTCGCCTTACAGCATGCTGACAGCGTCATATACCAAGGGAGAGAATTATTACTCAGCTTCCGGAGGTGCAAGCGGCGCTGTTGTTGCTTTGCCTGATGGCATTAACTTTAGTGCTTATCAGTCGACAACATATGCTGTCGTAACAGCAGCTGATGCCGAAGGTGCCCGGGTGCTTGGTTATCCAAATATCGTGTTAAACGGAAGCGGCAGAGCGGTAGTTCCTAATCTTAATCCATACAGGATAAATGAGCTGGCGATCGATCCAAAAGGCATCCCCCTTGATGTTGAGCTGGAATCAACCCAACAACGCGTTATACCTGTTGAAGGTGCTGTTGTGAGACTGGATTATAAAACCAGTAAAGGCAAACCACTCCTGATACGGGCAAACCAGCCTGATGGAAATGCTTTGCCATTTGGCGCGTCAGTTAATGATGAAAATGGCAATCTTGTTACTACTGTTTCACAGGGCGGTCAGATTTACGTCAGGCTGAATAAAGATGTCAGCCGTCTGCATGTTTCATGGGGAAAAGCAGAAAATGATAATTGTCTGGTTAATCTTGAGTCGGGTGTAGTTCAGTCCAGTGACAATCAGACGCTGGCGAGACTGACGACAACATGCAGCAATGATCAAATGCAGCCGGTACGTTACGCTTCTAATAACGAAAATAAAGATAACCAGGGTTAATGAGGTGACATCATGCTCTTAATTTCAGGAAAGAAAATATTGCGCCTCATTGGCTCAGTATCATTAACATTCAGTCTGATGCTGATGGCTATTTTTAACGTTAATGCCGCAGGCTCATCAACCGATGTGACATTAACGTGTAAAATGACCTCTACCCGGACATTGGTCGACATAAAGTCATTAGGCATCAATATTTCAGCAGCCGTACCGGTAGGTACGATCGTTTATAGTGGCACAGCCACGGCTAACTTTAAATGTGCGCTGGATAATTTGCAGCAGTACGCAGATGGATTGATCGGCGAAGTCTATTTTAAACGTAAGGCGATTGACGCGGATGCCCTTGGCTATGGATTGACGTTATATACTGGCTATGGTGGGGAGATGGGCACCGAAGTCGCAAATATTCCAACAGGTATAATGATCAGCACATATGCTTTAACCAGCGGCGGAACTGTGGGCGCTTATACGGATGTTTCTCTGAGCGTGCCTTATCAGATCGTCAAAACATCTAACTCTATGACACCGTCATCTTACCTTAAAAGTTATGTAAACCCATTTGATGTCGGCTCGTTAGTCACAGGGAAGGATGAGACATTTAACTTTACCAATATTAAAACAGGTATCACCGTAAAAGATCAGACCTGCTCAGTGGCAGGAGATGTTAATCAGAATGTACCACTGGGTAGTTATACCACGAACCCTACTAGTGGCTTAGGAGCAGGCATAGGCCAGACCAGTGCGGCCACAGCATTTAACATCCAGTTTAACTGTGAGGCCTTACTCTCAGGCACATTTGACGTGATGATGCAGTTCGATGGAGACGCGCCCAGCGGGCTCTCCGATGTGGGTGTGGTGGCGCTTAACTCCGCCTCAACGGCCAGTGGTGTCGGCGTGCAAATCCTTAATGGAAACCAGCAGCCGATAGCACTCGCTACACCCTTTAACATTGCGAGTTATCCGCTCTCTTCTGCCTTAATTTCGGTGCCACTTTATGCACGTTATTATCAGACGGCTGCGAAAATAAATCCTGGTACGGCAAATGCCGTCGCAACGTACACGCTTAGTTACCAGTAGTCAGCAGGGCTCTGCGGAGCCCCGCTTCAGATTTTATCTACAGAAAAGGATCATCTGTGAATATATCCCAGGGAAAAAGGAGGCTTAGCATTGGTATTTCTGATGAAAGTCCATTTATTCTTTATTCCGTCCAGACTATACTTATAAAAGAGTTCTCAAATCTGAACATCAATGCTTACCCGGTTGAAGCAGAAGGTTTACTGTCAATAATCAGGGAGGAGATGCCAGATATATTGATCACAGATTTTTGCTTTACCTTTGAACGTAACGATTCAAATGGCGTGAAAAAACTCGAACAGATACACAAGCAAAATCCGAATTTAAAAATTATCATTTTCACTGCACAGAAGAGTCAGGCTATTTTGAAAAGTATATTACAAGTCCCGGTCAATGCTATCGTACATAAACGCGATGACATTCGTGATTTGGTCAGGGCATTCAATTGGGTTTGCTCATCTAATTCAGGAATATACTACTCAGAACAGATGAAAAACTTAGTGCTATCTGCACCAGCAGATACGGCACAAACACTGCTATCCCCCTCAGAAATAGAAGTTATCCGGTTGTTCGCCATTGGCTATAGCTTAATGGAGATAGCCAAAGTGCGTAAACGCAGCATAAGCACGGTTGCAACACAAAAATATAATGCTATGCGTAAGCTTCAGCTTCAATCTAATACAGATTTGATTAAGTATGTTTTTGCACAGGAACTTGTTTAACCACTTAGTATTTATTTTTTATATACAGCGAAGATCATGAAACCCCATAATTTTAATATTGTACTACTGGCACTAATTTGTGCTCCATTTTGCACATCTGCAACCAGCCTGGAGCAAGCTGCTCAGGCCGCATTAATCTATGACTCAGCATTACAATCCAGTCAGATGACCAGTGCAGCAGATAAACAGAAATATTGGCAAGGCATGGCCGGAATGCTGCCAACATTAACACTTGAAGGAAACTGGGATCGTCAGGAGCAACCTGATAAAAAATATCAGAGTGGGGTAACGAACCATAGTTATGATCTTAGCGTCAGGCAACCTCTGTTTGATATGAGTAAATATGCCGGATGGCGTAAAGGTGTTGCTATTGCAAATACAGCTGAGGCGCAGGCAAAGCAGGCTGAAGAAAAATTATTAAACGCTATAAGTAACGCTTATTTTACTGTGCTTTATCAGCAGGAAGTTTTGCAGGCAGCAAAAGCCGCCAGCCATAATTTTAAACAGCAACAGCAGAAGCTTCAGGCCGGATTAGTCAATGGCCAGAATACCCGCACGGAACTGGATGAAGCAAAAGCTAATTACGCTCTGGCACAGGCTAAAGAAATAGAGGCAGGCAATCAGTTGTTGCTGGCAGGCGAAGCATTTCGTCGTTTATCCGGTATCAGCCCTGACACCGTTGAACCAGTGAATTTCCAGTGCCTTAAAGCATCGCCTTATTCTTCACTCACCGATGCGATTAATGCCAGCCAGCAACGCAACACGGAGATTAAGATTGCTCTGTTTCAGAATGATCAGGCAGACGCAGATGTTCTGGCGGCTGATGGCGCGCATATGCCGGTCGTCTCACTCTATGCCCGATACGGCAAAAACTGGAGCCGTAACGACAATGACGACAATATCCTTTATGACGCAATTTTCGGGACGAACTCGAAGAGTAATAACCTGCAGTATGGCGTAAACGTTTCTGTCCCGTTATTTGCTGGTGGCAGTCAGGTTTCACAATCTTTTGAAGCGGCCTATCGTCGTCAGGCGGCAAAGTATTCCACGATGGAAGCTCAACGCAAAGCGGCAACCGATACGCGCTCGGCCTGGCTTAGCCTGACCAATGGTAAAGCCTTAATCAGTGCTCAAAAGAACGCTGTCGACTCAGCACGTGAAAAAGTTGTGTCGGTCCAGTATGGCCGTGAAATGGGCTTCCGCACCGTTAATGATGAACTTGATGCCCAGCAGAAATATTACACCGCGCTCAAAGACCAGGCTGAAGCCCGCTTGAGTTACCTCAACGCCTTAATCAATCTGGCGCAAAGTACCGGTTCGTTATCACTCGACATGCTGAAATTTTTTCAGTGCCGTTAATCCCTTAATCATGATGAATCTATAAATGGAACAGTCACTTTTTCGCCAGGAGGCGCTTGATGCCGCTAACCGGGGTAACCTGGGCATCGTGGCACTTTATTGTCCGCCCTACCGCTGGCTTGTTATTTCTGTGGTGATTTTTATTACTGCCGTCACAGCCCTCTTTTTCATTTTTGGCAGCTATACGAAATATGAATCCTCTACCGGCGAACTGCTGCCTGAAAAGGGCATGTTGATTGTCCCTCCTCCGGTGAGCGCAACAGTCGTGGATATCCCGGTTAAAGAGGGACAGCTGGTCAAAAAAGATGACGTTCTCATGGTGTTGTCATCGGAAGTCTCAACACAAATGGGACAGACGCGTCAGGTCATTGCCGAAAATCTGGTGGGTCAGCGTGAACGACTTCAGCAGGATCTGCAGACGCTGGCCAAATTGCATGATGTCGAAATGAAAGGATTATCCGACACCATCGCCAGTCTGAAACTCCAGCAGGAACAGCTGAGACTACAGCTGACACACCGTCGCAAACAGGTGGCGTTAGCGAAACTGCAACTGGATAAACTCAACGCTATGCACCAGGAGGGGTACGCCTCAAACCGTCAACTGGAAGAGCAGGAATCCAATCTGCTCGACAGCCAGGCACGCTATCAGGAGTACCAGCTTCAACTGCTGGATACGTCGCAAAAAATTGTTCAGGCAGAGCAGCAACTGCATGAAAAGCCACTGGATGATGAGAAAAAGCGCAACGATATCGAACGTCAACTGGCAGATAACCGTCAGTCAATGGCAGAGAACGAAGCACGCCGATCCATTGAGCTTCGCGCACCAAAAAGCGGCTATGTCGGCATGATCATGGTTAAAAATGGTCAGATGCTGAATGCCGGCCAGTCGGCAATTGCGATTTTGCCCAACAATACCGATCTTGTTGCCCGCATCATGGTGAACACGCAATCCATCGGCTTTATCCAGCCGGGTCAGCGTGTCGTGCTGCGCTACAAAGCCTTCCCTTACCAAAAATTTGGTCAGCAATATGGCAAGGTGATCGAGGTCTCGCGAACCGCCCTCTCTCCTCAGGAAGTCACCAACTTAACCGGTAAAAACAATGTTCAGGAACAGCAGTACCGGGTACTGGTCTCTCTGGATAAACAAACCATTACTGCTTATTCGCAGAATGAAAAACTGAAGCCAGGTATGGCGCTGGATGCCGACTTTATTGTCGACAAACGTCGTCTCTATGAATGGGTACTGGAGCCGATTTTCGCGCTGGGACACAAAATTTCTCTCTGATTTAGAAGGTCTGTTCTGTGTTGTTATTAGAGAAACTCAATTTTAAATGATTTAACCGCTTACCAATGATTCGACAGTCGCAGGCAGCGGAGTGCGGGCTGGCTTGTCTTGGCATGGTGGCTAACTATCACGGCCACGAGATCGACATGATCACGTTGCGTCGCCAGTTCGCCACATCACTCAAAGGCGCCACACTGGCTGATGTCATCGCGATGGCACAACAACTCAACATGACTTCCCGCGCACTGCGTGTGGAAATGGAAGAGCTGTCTAAACTGCGCATGCCCTGCATTCTGCACTGGGAACTGAACCATTTTGTGGTATTGAAGAAAGTTCGCGGCAATAGGATCACCGTTCACGATCCCGCGCGTGGCATTCGCGAACTGACATTTAAAGAAGCGTCGACTGCCTTCACCGGTGTCGCACTGGAACTGGTTCCCTCTTCTACCTTTGAAGTGAAAGAAGAGAAAGAAAGCATCTCTATGATGAAGCTGGTGGGCAGCGTGACCGGGGTTAAGTCTGCCTTTGCTCAGGTGCTCATCCTCTCAATCGCTCTGGAATTTTTCGGCGTCCTCGGCCCCTTCTTTATGCAGTGGGTTATGGATATGGTGCTGGTTTCTGCTGACTATTCTTTGCTGTCGTTGCTCGGTGTGGGCTTTATCATGATCGCGCTGTTTCAGACAATTGTCACAGCCCTGCGCTCATGGGTAATGAGCTGGTTCTCCAGCCAGCTTAGTGTGCAGTGGACCATAAACGTCTGCCATCACATGTTAAAACTGCCGCTGGAATGGTTCGAATCACGCCATGTCGGTGACATTCTCTCTCGTTACGGTTCGCTTAATACTATTCAGAGCACGCTGACTTCCCGCTTCATCAGCACCGTGCTGGATGGAGTTATGTCAATCGTCACAGTAGTGATGCTTTTCATCTACAACGCGCAACTGGCATGGCTGGTCATTGGTCTTTTTCTCGCCTATGCACTGTTGCGCTTCATGGCCTACGATCCGGTTCGCCGCGCCAATGAGGAACAAATCATCAGCTCGGCACGCACCCAGTCTTCTCTGCTTGAGACGCTGCGCGGGATCCAGGCGGTCAAAACGAATAATAAACAGGTGCCGCGACTCTCGGCTTACATGAACTTTCTGGTAGACACCACCAATAAAGGTATTGTGATACAGAAGCTCAATATCCTGTTTGGTTCGGCTCAGGGATTACTAACCTCAGTGGGCCGGGTGGTTCTGGTCTGGCTGGCTGCGCTGCAGGTACTGGATGGCAACTTCTCTGCCGGTATGCTGACCGCCTTTATCAGCTTTTCCGATCAATTTATGAGTCGGGGTGCCGGCTTGATCAACGCTATTATCGATTTCCGTATGCTGCGAATGCATGGCGAACGTCTGGCCGATATTGTGCTATCAGAAACAGAAGCCAGCTCTGAGGCCAATCCAGGCCTGGTGAGTAAAGCAACCGACCAGGAGACAGAAGCCCCGCAGGATATCAAACTGATCGATATTCGTTTTCGCTATGCGCCGACGGAACCCTGGGTGGTTGATGGTGCGAATCTGGAGATCAAAGCGGGTGAGAGCCTCGCAATTGTAGGGCCATCCGGCCAGGGAAAAACCACGATGGCCAAAATCATTCTTGGCCTGTTGCACCCGGAAGGTGGCACGATCACTGTGGGCGGTATGGATATCACCCAGACCGGGCTTGAACACCATCGTAATCGGATCGGCTGCGTTATGCAGGATGATATTCTCTTTTCAGGCTCAATCAGCGAGAACATCTGCTTCTTTGATAACGAACCCGACCACGCAAAAATTACCCGCGTGGCCCGCCTGGCTCAGATTCATGGCGATATCATGAAAATGCCGATGAATTATCAAAGCCTGGTAGGCGATATGGGATCGTTTTTATCGGGTGGTCAGTTGCAACGTATTCTGCTGGCACGCGCACTGTATCGTGAACCTCAAATTCTGGTTCTGGATGAGGCCACCAGTCATCTTGATATCTACAACGAAGCGCAGATCAACAACGCCATTAAGCAGATGAAGATCACCCGAATCATCATTGCACATCGTCCGGAAACTATCCGAAGCGCCGATAAAATCGTCCTGTTAAATAACGGCACACTCAGCGAAGTCACGGCAGAGCAGTTATTTGGCCAGGCAGCAACCCACAATGACACGGAGATTACCCATGGATAAGACTATTTGCCGCTTCACTGAAGGCATGATTACTTTGCCGCAAGGTTACTGCGAGCGAACGCTGAATACGCTGGCTGGCACGCGATCTACTCTGCCGCCAATCACCATCTCTCGCGATAAGTTAGGCGACCATAATAATCCGGAAGAGTATATTCTTAGCCAGCTCGCTATTCTGCAAAAGCAGATGAAAGACTGGCAACAGGAAGTCCATCAGCCAGTGGTGCTGGGTAATAATCTCACTACAGGCATCATGATTACCTATGATTTTCTTCGGCCAGATAATCTTCGTCTTTACCAGAAACAAGCGGTATTCACACTTAACATGGACGACCTGTTGATTTTCTCTCTGTCGAAGGCGAGTCCCATTAGCGCTGCAGATCTTCAGATTTTCTCAGATACCCTGGAAAGCTTCCGTACTGCGTAACAGACACGCTGTCTGCAATGCGCATTTAAAAGCAAACCGGAAGAGCATTTGCTCTTCCGGTTTATATTTCAGCTGAAAGTCTCTTCATTTAATAACGCTGGCAGGTAAAGAGATAGGCGAGCGGCCCACCGATCAGATAGGTCTTTTTATCGACCTGAGTCGTATCTAGCTGCAGATAGCCAGGATCGAGCGTGATCTCCGCCAGCAGCAGATCAAACACGGCATCTGGCGTCGTATCGTTTGTTGCGGTAATGACCGTTCTTATTTTATAGCGATAAGTGTCCCTATCAATTTTATTCCCTGCGCTCAGCGCAATGCGTCGATTAAGCGTTGTTTCTTTATCACCAAAAGTTACCTGCCCGTTCAGCAAGAGATAGCCCAGTTTAGAATCAATAAAGCGAAGATCCTGGGAAACAGCAAACTTAATCCTTTCACCATCATTGCGGCTAAGATCATAGCGGCTGAACGCTGAGCAGCGGAAAGGAAAATCGTCAGGCCGGGGCTTAAGATAATTAATTCCGGCAAAAAGCACCAGCAGCAGCGCAGCGAGTGTTAGCGTCAGCATTAATGTGGCGTTACGTTTCAAAACGTTCTCCAGTCAAGATAATAGAAGCTGTCGCAGGAAACGATATGGCCACTGCTGTTAAGGTTACATGCGGAGAGAATAGTCCTGCCATAATCCGTTGTTGTGAATGGAGTATTTTTATCGAAATAGATGCGTCGTCCCGGCACACAGGATTGATTATTCTCTTTGAGAATTTCAAGAATTTGCTTATCCAGTGACTTTTGCTCAAACACATCCAGTCCCTGAACAATCACCGCCTCACAGCCGCCTTGCAGCTTGATAGTACTCATAGAGGAATTCTTTTCAGCAGGCTCACTTATAATGAAGTACCAGAAAGCGCTTCCCAGCAACATTAGCATGAGGACAAATATGCCCTGCCTGACGCTGAGGCCAGATTTTTTGACAACCTTATCCGCCATAACAGGATCGGGGCGTATCGCCGGGCTATCCTGGCTGGAAACAGGACTCTCCGCAGGCTCTTCATCACTCTGAACCTCTGTCACAACAAAAGCCGGGGAAGATTCACGTTCAATTTTGATGTCAGTATTGAGTCGGATGCCGATTTTCGGAATGGTGATAATCAGATTTTCACAACCATAAGCCGCGAGCGCTCTGCGCAGAATACTCAGATACTGATTCAGATTACTGTTTGATCCGCGCAGGCCATATTTATCCCAGACTTCGGTCAGCAGGGTTTCACGTGCCAGTATTTCTCCCTGGGAATTCAGCAACTGCTCAAACAGCCGACCCGATGAAATACTCAGACTCAGCGTTTCATGGGTAGGAATATGACTCAGCGTACAGTCATCTGAATTGTAGGTAACCTGATCATCGATAATGTAAATCATTAAGAAATCACTGAATTTGCGCCCATTTCCGACAGTATAATTCAGCTTATTTAAAGAAGCACTAAAGAGCCCTGAATCTGTCAACTCACTCAGGTGATGTTAAGTTGACATTCAAATTCTGCACGCAGGCGAACGTAGACTCTTTTATCCTGTTTCAGGCTTTATAACCGGCCTTAAAGGCGAACTCCCCGGAAAAATGCAGGCTTTAAAATCACCTTAATGCTAACCAGCAAAGTCAATATCAGTCTCGACCTTGCCAGTTTGCCATCTGTGCGGGTTAAGTGGCGTCAACTCTCTTAATTCGTTGCGAACCATGGATTTTAATCGCATCAGGGCCTAAAATGTGACCACCCCTAACAGTGGTCACTGAATTTTTTCACCCACCTTTGATCTGCCAGGTTCTGACAATGACTCAATCCGTAACGGAAAATGGCACACGCGGCCCGGCCGGGCACAATGTGCGTGACCAGATTGTCGATGCTGCCATGCAGCACTTCGCGCATTATGGTTACGAAAAAACCACCGTCTCCGATCTCGCCCGTGCTATCGGCTTTTTCCAAAGCCTATATCTACAAATTTTTTGAATCGAAACAGGCGATTGGCGAAGTGATCTGCTCCACCCGGTTGGCGATGATTATGCAGCGCGTCGAAGCCGCGATCGCCGATGCGCCTGGAGCATCGGAGCAACTGCGGCGACTGTTTCGCACGCTTTCCGTCACCGGCACTGAACTCTTTTTTCACGAACGTAAACTGTATGACATTGCTGCCGTCGCGTCGCGTGACCGCTGGCCGTCAGCGATGGCACACGAAGTGCGACTACTGAATCTGATCCAACAGATCCTGCGACGGGGTCGTGAATCCGGTGAGTTTGAACGTAAAACTCCGGCAGACGAAGCGGCGGAGGCAATCTATCGGGTGATCAAACCCTACGCCAGTCCGGTACTGCTGCAGTACAGCCTTGATGATGCTGAAGAAGCCTCTGCACAACTGGCAGCGCTGGTGTTACGTAGCCTTGCGCCCTGAGCATTACGCATGATGTGACTATTGACTTATTTAGTCACAAGATCAACGATAGCACTCTGTCTGGTTATCGCTCAGGATTCTGATGCTGCTAAGCTTAACTCTGTCTGCTGTATTCCATCCCTGCGTTCATCTATCGCACCACCCTTCGCAGGGCCTCACCTTTCGCCCTCAAGGCGTGTATCTATTCTCCGCAGCAGCATTTCACTCACTGTCCGGACTGTCTAAGGGAGCAAAATTATGAGTCACTTAGCCTCATCACAACGCATTGTCATTACCGGCGCGGGCATCGTCTCGCCACTCGGTTGTGGCGTTGAATCCGTCTGGCGGCGATTAACGGCAGGGGAATCAGGTATACGTACCCTGCCCGACACGCTTACTGCTGGCACCGGTATTTCAGTGGGTGGCAGCGTGCCCGGCATCGATGAAGATCCGCTGGCAGGTTACGACCCGGAGGCGTTCATTGCGCCGAAAGAGCGTAAAAAGATGTCGCGCTTTATAGAATTCGCGCTGCTGGCAGCAGAAGAAGCGCTGAATCAGGCGGGCTGGCATCCTGAAGATGAGGCAGCGCGTGAACGCACCGCGACGATTATTGCTTCAGGTGTCGGCGGCTTTGGTGCCATTGCCGACGCGGTGCGCACTACCGATGCACGCGGCCCGCGCAGGCTCTCACCCTTTACAGCACCTTCGTTTCTGGCCAACATGGCTGCGGGTCATGTCTCGATCAAACACGGCTTCACCGGTCCGCTGGGCGCGCCCGTTACTGCCTGTGCGGCGGGGGTTCAGGCGATTGGTGACGCCGCAAGGTTAATAAGAAGCGGTGAAGCGGACATTGCTATTTGTGGCGGCACAGAAGCGGCGCTGGATCGCGTCACGCTGGGCTGTTTCGCGGCTGCACGTGCGCTATGTGTGGGCTATGAAGATCAGCCGCACCATGCCTCACGTCCGTTTGATCGCGACAGAAACGGCTTTGTGATGGCCGAAGGTGCCGGCCTGCTGGTGATTGAGTCGCTGGCCCATGCCGAAGCACGCGGCGCGACGCCGCTGGCGGAGATTGTCGGCTATGGCACCAGCGCCGATGCATACCACTTAACCGCGGGTCCGGAGGATGGCAGCGGGGCTGCGCGGGCGATGAGGACCGCCCTGCGCCAGGCGGGCATCAGCCCGGACGACGTCCAGCATATCAACGCACACGCTACCTCAACTCAGGTTGGCGATCACGGTGAGCTGGCGGCTATTCGCGCAGTGTTTGGCGATGATTCGCAAGTCGCGATCGCTTCAACGAAATCCGCCACCGGCCATCTGCTGGGTGCGGCAGGCGGCGTTGAGGCGATATTCACCCTGATGGCGCTGCAACAGCAGCTTATTCCGCCGACGCTGAACCTCCATCATCCCGATGAAGCCGCAGGTAATCTGGACCTGGTGGCGCTCAATGCACGTCCCGCCGCGCTGACTTATGCCATGTCGAACGGTTTTGGTTTTGGCGGCGTCAACGCCAGTCTCCTGTTGCGTAAGTGGTCATGACGGCATAGCAACTATTAAGCCCGCGCTGCCAGGCACCCTCTCAGCGCGGGTGATACATCAGCCATCCTGAAAGAACTTACTCAGTTCTTCCCTGAGTGTCGGGGTTATCAGAACGCCCTCTTTGCCACACCCATCATATAAATCTGTACCTTTCCTGACAAAATTGCCTCCGACAGACCTCCTGCCCTTTTTCTTTCAGCACTACAATTAATCGGATGAAAACAACCTCAGAGAACGTTAATGAAGATTGCAGCTTTCGATATTGGTGGTACCTCTTTAAAAATGGGCGTGATTGATGAGCAGGGAAATATTCTGACCAGTGACAGTGCTGATATTTCCCATAATTCACGCGACAAAATACTTGATGAGATCCTGGCCTGGCTGGAGAAAAATCCCGGCTGTGCTGGCATCGCCGTCAGCACGCCCGGTTATATTGATGCAGAAGCCGGATATATCGCCATGGGCGGTACCATTCGGGACTTCGACCAGTTTCATCTGAGCCAGTGGCTTACGGAAAAAACCTCACTGCCTGCCACGGTCGAAAATGATGCACACTGCGCCTTACTGGCTGAACAGTGGCTGGGTAAAGCAAAAAAGCTCAGTGATTTTCTGATGTTAACCATCGGCACGGGATTAGGCGGAGCGGCCTTCTGCAACGGCGCGCTGATTCGGGGCGGTCGTAATCGCGCGGGCGAATTTGGCTGCCTGCTGACTTCGCGCCCTGACAGCAGCAATATTGAACGCCATACCATGAGCCAGAGTTGTACCATGACGGCGCTTCGGGAGAATTACAGCCAGCTCATCAAAAAGTCTTCCGACGACGTTACCGGTAAAGATGTCTTTGACGCATACGATCGCAAAGAAGAAGCCGCGCAGCAGGTGGTGAATAAATTCTACCAGGATCTTGCGGCCTGCTTATATAACCTGTTCAGCGTGTTCGATCCGCAGATGATATTTATCGGTGGGGGAATTACCGAGCGGGAGCCGTTCCTCGACGAACTGGCAGAGCAGCTGGCAAAATATGATCTTGATATCCGCATTGATACCGCGACCTACGGCAACGACTCCGGCATGCTGGGCGCAACCTGGAACTTCCTGCAGCGCCAGCAGAGCAATATCGCTTAACCACTGGCTTAATTAGCGCTGCCGCCAGTCGGGAATAATCAAATCACCCCGTAATACCGAGCTACCCAGCATCTGCTGGGTAGTGGCGGTTAACCAGCTGACGATACGGGATGCAAGCGCATCAAGGGAATATTCAATCGCCGGTATAGCAGGTAAACCTGGTAAATTAACTGAACCCGCCAGGCTAAAGACCATTATGTCGTCAGGCACCGCTTTATTGAACGCCTGTAACTGCGTCATTACGCGCTGTGCTTCCTGCTCATTAGCCACCAGTAATGCATTAAAAATACGACTACTGGCGTTATTCAACAGCATCTGAATAGCCACCGATGATGAGACCGCATCAGTGATGACCAGATTGCGGTTAAAGGGTAAAACATTATTTTCCAGCGCCAGTTTATAGCCATCTAACACCTGCCCGGCCGTACTGCCATTCTCTGGCTGGATTAATGCAATTTGACGCCGGCCCTGGTTAATCAGGAAATTGCAGGCTGTCTCAGCGGCAAAGGCGTGATCGAACTGAATACTGTTTGGCCCTTCTGCTTCAGCACAGTCAACCAGAATGACATGTTCATCATCAATGTTAAGCGGTAAGTGCGCACCAATGATTAGCACATCATCGCACAGGCCACAACTCAGCTCATCGAGTGCGGTGAGGATTTCACTTTTACTGCGCGCAAAGCGTAACAACAGATGTTTTTGATGCTGGCGCAGTTGTTTTTCCAGCGCGAAAAGCCAGGCGGTAATCTGGTTAACATTTTCCTGCGCACAGATTACGCCAATACAGTGGGTTGTCTGACTGAATAATGACTGGGCTATAACATTAGGCCGGTAATTCAGCTCTTCAGCGGCTTTGAGTACCGCCAGACGACTGGCTTCCTTCACGCCACGTGAGCCGCTCAACACCCGGGAAACTGTGGCTTTAGAGACCCCAGCCAGCCGCGATACATCGTTGATAGTAGACATCGTTCTCCCCTGAAAATGGCGCTACGCCAAAAAAAGCCAACCCTGTCCTGCTGTACATTAATTCGCAGCTCAAAGTATAACTTTTTCACTATGCTGTGGAAACCGTTTTCCCATATACAGGTCTTACCCTGGCTTTTCAGTCATTTTTGTGATCGTTATCTAATTAAAAAAACCTGTAGATAAGGGTTTCTGACAGTCATCACACTTCTTATTGATCGCAATGGAAACCGGTTTCCATATGTTATCCAATCAGCCTCACTTGAGTGTAAAGGGTGAGGAACAGTGACCATGTACAAAATCATGTTGTGTTGTTCAGCAGGTATGTCTACCAGCATGCTGGTGCGAAAAATGGAGGAAGCGGCCGCTCAGCAAGGGTTATCCGTTGAGATCAAGGCATTTGGCGTGGCGGAGTTTGATGAGCAATTTTCCCACTATCAGGTGGTTCTGCTTGGGCCACAGGTGAAGTACATGCTGCAAAGCCTGACGGAAAAAACAGCTGGCCAAAATATTCCGATACAACCGATCGATATGATGGATTACGGCATGCAGCGGGGGGACAAGGTGCTGCATTTTGCCCTGTCACTGATCGCAGCAGCACATGACAAGGCGGCCTTATGAGTTCCCTCTATCAATCGATGATTACGGTGATCGAGCAATCAATTACGCCACTTGCTGGTCGGCTGGGTCAGCAGAAATATGTGATAGCCATCCGTGATGGCTTTACTGCGGCCCTGCCGTTTATGATTATTGGCTCGTTTATGCTGGTATTTATCTTTCCTCCCTTTTCCGCCACCAGCACCAACAGCCTGGCCCGTGCCTGGCTCGATTTTTCCGCCACC
This sequence comes from Pantoea sp. paga, assembly GCF_007558755.1. Classification (NCBI taxonomy): domain Bacteria; kingdom Pseudomonadati; phylum Pseudomonadota; class Gammaproteobacteria; order Enterobacterales; family Erwiniaceae; genus Pantoea; species Pantoea sp. paga. Next base: position 141,735 of record NZ_VLTF01000010.1, on the reverse strand, counting down.
TACCGTGACCAGCTGATGTTGCCGTTTAATCTCAGCATGGGAGTCATGACTTTCTTTATATCAGTGGGTATCGGGGCCAGTCTGGGACGGCAATTCGCACTGGATCCGGTGATGTCTGGTCTGCTGGCCTTTATGGCCTTTTTACTGGTGGCAGCACCCTACTCAAATCACACTATTTCAACCGAATATCTTTCAGGTCAGGGGATTTTCACCGCGTTGATTACTGCCATTTACGCTACCCGCGTTTACGCCTGGCTGAAGCACAACAACATCACTATCCGTCTGCCAAAAGAGGTACCGACCGGCGTCGCACGATCGTTCGAGATCCTGATTCCGGTGATAGTGATTATCGGCACTCTTCACCCGCTGAACCTTTTTATTGAAGCCCGGACCGGAATGATCATTCCACAGGCCATCATGCATCTGCTGGCACCGCTGGTCTCCGCGTCTGACTCTTTACCTGCCATTCTGCTGTCGGTGCTGCTATGTCAGATCTTCTGGTTCGCCGGCATTCACGGAGCACTGATTGTGACCGGCATTATGAATCCGTTCTGGATGGCTAATCTCTCTGCTAATCAGGCCGCCCTGGCGGCAGGCACGGTGTTGCCGCATATCTATCTCCAGGGCTTCTGGGATCACTATCTGCTGATTGGGGGTGTCGGCTCTACTTTGCCTCTCGCTTTCCTGTTACTGCGCAGCCGCGCTACCCATCTGCGAACCATCGGCAGGATGGGCATTGTGCCAAGTTTTTTTAATATCAACGAGCCGATCCTGTTTGGCGCGCCGATCATCATGAATCCTCTGATGTTTATCCCCTTTGTCTGCGTGCCGATGCTTAACGCAGTACTGGCTTATACCGCAACCCGGCTGGGCTGGCTGGCTCAGGTGGTTTCTCTCACGCCATGGACGACGCCAGCGCCGATTGGCGCCTCGTGGGCAGCTAACTGGGCGATCAGTCCTGTGGTCATGTGCCTGGTCTGCATGGCGTTTTCAGCGCTGTGTTACCTGCCGTTCCTGCGGGCCTACGAGCGATCGCTGATGAAAAATGAGCCGGAAAAGTCGCAGTCACCTGCTCCGCTGGCAAAAACCGCCGGTACCCCCTGATTCTTCTGAAGAGAGGCATTATGCACTATATATTTCCTGATACGTTCTGGTGGGGCAGCGCCAGTTCCGCTTTGCAGACCGAGGGCGATAGCCTGAACGGTGGCAAAAGCGCCACCATTTGGGATTACTGGTATTCGCAGCAGCCATCCCGCTTTCATCAGCAGGTTGGCCCAGGTGAGACGTCCACTTTTTACCAGCACTGGCATCAGGATATCGCTCTGCTGAAGCAACTGAATCACAACAGTTTCCGCACCTCCATCAGTTGGTCGCGGTTGATCCCTGATGGCACCGGCGACGTCAATCAAGAGGCAGTGGCGTTCTATAATCGGGTGATTGATGAGCTCCTGGCACAGGGCATTACCCCATTTATTACGCTGTTTCACTTTGACATGCCGATGTCGATGCAGGATCAGGGAGGCTGGGAAAATCGCCAGGTCGTTGCAGCTTTTAGTCGCTACGCTAGCCTCTGCTTTGAGCTATTCGGTGATCGCGTGCTGCACTGGTTCACTTTTAACGAGCCGATTGTGCCAGTGGAAGGCGGGTATCTGTATGACTTCCATTATCCTAACGTGGTGGATTTCCGCCGGGCAGCTACGGTGGCTTACCACACCGTACTGGCTCATGCCTCAGCGGTCCGGGCTTTCAGGACCAGCCGCTCAGCGGGAGAGATCGGCATTGTGCTTAATCTCACGCCTTCTTATCCGCGGTCACAGCACCCGGCGGATCTCATGGCCGCTCATCATGCAGACCTGCTGTTTAATCGCAGTTTTCTCGACCCGGTTTTACGGGGTGAATTTCCGGCGGATCTGGTCGCGCTGCTCAGACAGTACGACCAGTTACCGTTAACGCAGGCTGAGGACAAGGCGCTGATCGCTGACGGCATCATTGACCTGCTGGGGGTCAATTACTATCAGCCGCGGCGGGTCAAATGCCGCGATAGCGCTATTAATCCTGCCGCTCCGTTTATGCCTGAATGGTTTTTTGAAAGTTATGAGATGCCGGGCCGAAAAATGAATCCATACCGTGGCTGGGAAATTTACGAACCAGGCATCTATGACATTCTCACTAATCTGCGGCTGAATTATGGGAATCCACGCTGTTTTATTTCAGAAAATGGAATGGGTGTCGAAGATGAACAACGTTTTGTTCAGGCCGGACAAATAGACGATCAATATCGAATCGACTTTGTTGCTGAACATCTTAAATGGGTTCACCGGGCGATCGACGAGGGCAGTCAGTGCCTCGGTTACCATATGTGGACCTTTATTGATAACTGGTCATGGTGTAACGGCTATAAAAACCGTTACGGTTTTGTCGAGCTTGATATCACTACTCAGAAACGCACGGTGAAAAAAAGCGGGGAATGGTTTGCTGCAACTGCTGCCCGTAACGGTTTTAACCATCCGGAGAATTTAGCATGATCGATCAGGAAGAGGCGGTAATGGAAATTATTGTTAATGCCGGGCAGTCGCGCAGCCTTTGCTTTGAGGCGTTACGGGCGGCGCGTCAGGGTGAAATCGAACAGGCCCGGGTTCTGCTGCACGAGGCGGATACCTTCACCCGACAGGCGCATAAAATGCAAACACGGCTGATTGAACAGGATGCAGGCGAAGGCCGTCAACCCATGACATTAATTATGGTTCACGCGCAGGATCACCTGATGACCTCGATGCTGGCTCGCGAACTCTCTGAAGAGATTATTCATCTTTACCAGCGAGACCAGCGTGCCTGATATCTGTAGCAGAAAATGAACATGCCTGGCGCAGTCACTCTGCGCCTTAAAGCGACGAACAACTGCAGCAGTGCGCTACCCCCGTCCCGGCGCATCCAACAGACTAAGCGCCACGCCTGTCAGTGTATAGACCACGACATACAACAGAATCAGTGCCGCAAGCAAAAGGCGGTGGCTGCGCATCTCACTTTTCTTCATGGTGCCATTCAGAAGGTGTAGCTCAATGCCAGGGTGGCCGATGCGCCGTTGTGCCGTGCAACGATGGGGCTATCTGAAGCATGCTTATCCAGCCAGCTGTAGTCACCTATCACACTGGCGGCCCAGGCAGGCGTGAACTGATGGCTCCAGGTCAGGCTGGTGTCGGTGCCATAAAATCCACCCGCGGCGTCGTACCGTTCAAATCCGCTGCGCGCACTTTGCTTGCTGTTAACGCCATACCAGGTATTCATATAACGCCCGTCGCCAAACAGACCCGCCACCTGCAGTGCCACGGTATCGTCACTGGTCTGCCAGGGGATCAGGGTTACGGAAGTCCGGTACTGCACACCCTGACTATCACTTAATGGCAGCGTCGCTTTGCCCTCCAGCACCAGCCACGGCGTTACCGACCATCCCAGCGCCAGCGCGGTGTTCATCGTTGCGTCGATATTCCCCATGCCCCTGAGCCGGTCATCCCCGTCACGCCAGGATGAATTCCGGTCAGATCGGCCCAGCCCGTAGCCCAGCGTATGTTCAAGATAAAGCCCGTTATCTGCCTGCAGGTCGTAGCCAATCCCTTTCTGCGAGTCTAAAAAGAAGGCCCCATCGCGCGCCTGGATCACCGGCATCAGTTGCCAGTGCTGCTTATCGGCGCCGCTGTAGCGTGGTGCATTGATACCTGCAATGCCCAGCGTCAGGCTGGGCGGTGGCGTGGTACTCTCATCAGCCATGGCCGCAGCGGCACTTAATGCCAGCGAAAAACAGACCATGTGCAGCGTTATTTTTCCGGTTATCATCACGTTTCCTCATTATCACATCAGGTGCGGAGCTGAGGGGTTCAGAGCCGCGTCAATGGCCGGAGTATGCGAGGCGAGTGTCAATGAACGACCAGGGATTTATGAAGAAACAGTCAAGGTGATCCGAAAATGCAGTCAAAACGTGTACTGATTATTGAAGATGATGCTGATGCGGCGGGCGTACTTGAGGCCTACCTGAAACGTGAAAATTATGAGGTCATGATTGCCGGTGACGGGCCAGGCGGGCTGGATGCCGCCAGACGCTGGCAGCCCGATCTGATCCTGCTGGATATCATGCTGCCCGGCATGAACGGTACTGAAGTGCTGGCAGCGCTGCGACGTCGTGACGATACGCCGGTAATCATGGTGACCGCGATGGGTGATGCGCCGGACCGCATCGGCGCACTGCGCTATGGCGCGGATGACTACGTGGTCAAACCCTATCATCCGGGCGAAGTGGTGGCGCGCGTTCAGGCAGTACTGCGCCGCAGCCAGCAGAGTCAGGTTCCCGCGGCAGAAACCCTGCGCTGGGCGGGTTTAGTGGTGGACCCGGTGGCACTTACCGCAGTGGTCGATAGTGACGGTGCTTCACCGCGCCGCCTCGATCTGACACCGACCGAATTTTCCCTGCTGGTCACCCTGATGCGTGCCCCGACACGTCCGTTTACCCGCCTGTTTCTGCTGGAGCACTGTCTGCCGGAAAGCGATGCGCTTGAGCGGGTGGTCGATACCCACGTCTATAACCTGCGTCGCAAACTGGAAGCCGCAGGCATCTCTGATGTCTTACCGGCAGTGCGCAGCGTCGGTTACCGGTTCAGACAGCCATGAAGAACGATACGCATACCTCACTGTGGCGCTGGATCTGCATCCGGGTGCTGTTTCTGGCGATTGGCAGCGTGGTGCTCATCGCCATCTGTATGTGGCTACGCTTTGCCGTGCAGGCGTACTGGGTCTATTACCGAATGCCGCCCGCGCTGCTGGATGAGTTCACCCGGTTGCGCCAACACCCTGCCAGCGATCCGGCACGCTTTCATCAGATTATCGACCAGTGGTGGGGCATCAACTTCTCCGATCCGTCGCTGGCCTCGTCGGACTGGCTTACCGTGATCGTGCTGGTCGTAGTCATGATTCCGTTTATGGTGCTGATGGCGCTGCGTTTCGCCCGCCCGCTGTCGGCGCAGTTCAGCCAGCTGGCTACCGCAGCGCGAGCGGTGTCGAAAGGGGAATTTGGCCGATCGGCAGTAATCGTAAAAGAAGCCCCACAGGAGCTGGTACGTTTTACTGAAGACTTCAATCAGATGACGCAGCAGCTGGCGCGTTACGAGCGTGAGCTGCGCACCTCGCATGTGGCGATGGCGCATGAACTTCGCTCGCCGCTGACGGCGGCGATGGGTCGCCTGCAGGGGATTCTGGATGGCGTCTTTCCTGCCGAACCGCAACAGCTGGCGATGATCATGAAGCAACTGACGCAGCTCAGTCGCCTGACAGACGAACTGCATCTCTTGTCGCTGGCGGATGCCGGGCAGCTTACCCTGAACCGCGAGTGGTTTAATCTCTGCGAATTACTGCGCGAGCGCTCCGGCTGGCTGATGCCGCAGGCAGAACAGGCGGGTGTGAATATCAGTGTCATAGCACCGGAGGAGCTGCGACTGTATGCCGATACCTTCCGGCTGGGCCAGGTGGTGACCATCATTTGTGAAAATGCGCTGCGCTATGCTGCCGACGGTGGCGCATTGCTGATCACCGCCAGCCAGAGCGTTCAGGCGATCACAATGACCTTCCGTGATTACGGTCAGGGTGTGGAACCGGACTTCCTGCCGTAGCTGTTTGACCGCTTTACCCGGGCTGACTCCTCACGCGCCCGCCACTCCGGCGGCAGCGGTCTGGGACTGTCGATCGCCAAAGCGATCGTCGAGGCGCACGGCGGGTCGCTTCACGCCACGCTGCCCGCCGACGGCGGTCTGTTGATCGGGATAACGCTGCCAGCGAGATAAATTGTTCTGGCTTGACCATTTCTTGATGGTTCATAAAACGTTTCTGGACACAAGCCGGGTTCAATGAGCACAACTCATTAAAGGAACCCGGTTATGACAGACTTCTTATCGGATGCTGCCCGCCAGGTGTGGCGTCATCTCTTTGGTATTCACATCTTTGCACCGATCATCTTCGTGCTGCTTGGGGTATTCATCATGACCGGCTGCCGGGACAATAGTTCTGCTCCGCCTGCCGCCCCGCTCCGCCCGGTTAAATCAGTGATTGCCCCACCGCTCAGCAGTGATGCGTCGCTGGTGCTGACTGGCGAAATCCGTGCTCATGAAGAGGTTGCGCTGGCCTTCAGACTGGATGGCCGGGTGGTGAGCCGTGCGGTTGAGCTGGGCGATCGCGTCAGCGCCGGGCAATCGCTGGCAGCGCTGGAAAATGATCAGTCACGCAATCAGCTAAGCAGCGCGCGGGCCGATCTCGACAGCGCACGCGCCGCCGAACGGGTCGCCGCGCTTAACCTGCATCGGATGCGGCTGCTGATGCCTGGTGGGGCCATCGCCCGCAGCCAGCTGGACAGCGCCCAGGCGGACTGGCAGAGCGCACAGTCCCGCCGTCTCAGCAGCGAAGCGGCACTGAAAAATGCCCAGGATAACCTCAGCTGGACTCAGCTGACTGCGCCTGCAGCAGGTCGGATCACCGCCATCACGGTTCAGCCAGGTCAGGTGGTCAGCGCCGGACAAAATGTGATGACGCTGGCAGCAGGAGATGCACGCGATGCGGTGTTTGACCTGACAACGCCTGCGCTGCTGCGCCCTGATGACCGGACACCGCTAAAAGTAACGCTGCTCGCCGATCCCGGCGTGCAGGCCAGTGGCACAGTGCGTGACATCAGCCCGCAGGCCGATCCGCAGACCCGCACATGGCGGCTGCGCATCTCGCTAAATCAGCCGCCTGAGGCGATGGCTCCCGGTGCCACGGTCATTGTCAGCCTTCCCGATGCGCAGCCGCCGGTCATCGTCCTGCCCGCCAGCGCCCTGACCCGCTCCGCAGACAAACCCGCGCTGCTGGTCGTTGATGCGGCGTCACGCCTGCAGCTTCGTCCGGTAGTGCTGGCCCGCTTTAACGCGCAACAAATCTTCGTTACTGCCGGGATCCGGCCGGGGGAGCGCGTCGTCACCGCCGGGGTCAGCACCCTGCAGCCTGGCGAAAAAGTGACGCTTTCCCAGGAGGCTCCATGAAAAAATCGTCTGGCTTTAACCTCTCCGGCTGGGCGCTGGCGCATCAGCAACTGGTGATCTTTTTCATGCTGCTGGTCATGGCGGCGGGTGTGCTGAGCTATGAAAATCTGTCACGCAACGAAGACCCGGCGTTTACTATCAAAACCGCCGTAATCTCAGCCCAATGGCCAGGCGCTGATGTGAACACCACTGTGCAACTGCTCACAGACGTACTGGAACAGAAGGTGCAGGAGATCCCGTCTCTGGATGCGGTTGAGAGCGAAACCCGCGCCGGACAAACCGTCATCTATGTCAACCTGCGCGATGACACGCCGCCCTCTCAGGTGGCCGGCATCTGGTACCAGCTGCGTAAAAAGATGCAGGACGTTGCCCCTTCACTGCCGCAGGGCGTGCAGGGTCCGGCCGTTAACGACGAGTTTGATGACACCTTCGGCACCATTTATGGCTTCACGGCGGATGGTTTTACCGCCAGAGAGCTGCGCGACCGGGTTGATAACCTGCGTCGCAACCTGGCCAGTCTGCCCGACATCGGTAAAACCAGCCTGTTAGGTGTACAGGAGCAGCAGGTGGTTATCGCCTTTTCGCCGCGCAAGCTGAACGGCATGGGTCTCGATTTACAGCAGGTCAGCGACGCCATTAAAGCCCAGAACGATGTCGTCCCGGCGGGCAGCCTGCGTACCGACCGCGAGAATATTGCGCTGCGGGTCAGCGGCACCCTGACTTCGGTTGAAAATCTGCGGGCGATTACCCTGCATATCGGTGAGCGTTTTATTCCGCTGACCGATCTGGCCACCATCAGCCTGCAACCTGCCGAACCACCAGCCCCGACGTTCCGGGTTAACGGCGTTCCGGCTATCGGGCTGGCGATCTCCATGGCCGGCAGCGGCAACATGCTCGATTTCGGTCAGCAGCTCAGTCAGCGCATGCAGATGCTGGCCGGTCAGTTACCACACGGTATTACTATGACCCGTGTGGCCGACCAGTCTTCGGTGGTGAAAAACGCGGTCAGCGGCTTCGTCCGGATACTGGGCGAAGCGGTCGTCATCGTGTTAGCCGTCTCCTTTGTTTCGCTGGGACTGCGTGCCGGTCTGGTCGTTGCGGCGGCGATCCCGCTGGTACTGGCAATGACCTTTACCGGCATGTTAATGGCAGGCATCGGACTCCAGCGCATCTCGCTTGGCGCGCTGATTATCGCGCTGGGGCTGCTGGTGGATGATGCCATGATCACTGTCGAGGCGATGGTGGCGCGACTCGAGGCAGGCGACAGCAAGTGGCAAGCCGCGACTTATGCGTTTAAAACCACCGCCTTTCCGATGCTGACCGGTACGCTGGTGATGATCGCCGGTTTCATTCCGGTCGGGTTCGCCGCCTCCAGTGCCGGAGAATATTGCTACTCGCTGTTTGTGGTGATCGCCCTGGCGCTGCTCTGCTCGTGGGTCGTCGCTGTCATCTTCTCTCCGCTCACCGGCTGCTGGCTGCTGTCGGCCAGGCACATAAAGGCCGATAAGCCGCCGGGCGTGCTGACGCGGAGCTACCATCGGCTGCTGGAGGTGATTCTGCGCAACCGGCTGGTGACGATTGGCACAGCGATGGCGGTGCTGCTGGTCAGCCTTTACGCCACCACTTTTATGCAGGGTGAATTTTTCCCTGCGTCGGATCGCCCCGAGCTGCTGGTCAGCCTGACGCTTCCCGCCAGTGCAGCGCAGGCTGAAACCACCCGCCGGACCGCACAGCTGGAACAGATGCTACGCAACGATCGGGATGTGGCGAACTTCACCAGCTACGTTGGCTCGGGCGCAATACGCTTTTATCTGCCGATGGATGTGCTGCTGGATAATGAAAACATCGCGCAGCTGGTGGTGGTGGCGAAAGATCTGGCGGCACGCGATCGGCTGCGCAGCAGGCTGGAGCAGAAGCTGGCGGTGGATTTCAGTGATATTACTACACGGGTATCGCCGCTGGAGCTGGGTCCACCGGTCGGCTGGCCGCTGAAATATCGCATCACCGGCCCGGATAATGCCAGGGTGCGGCAGGCGGCCGATCGGCTGGCGGCGCTGATCGCCCGCTCACCGCTGACACGCGAGGTCAATCTTACCGCCGGAGAGCCAGAACGGGTCATGACGCTGGCGGTGAACCAGACAGCAGCCCGCGCAGCCGGACTCTCTTCCGAAACGATAGCCACCGCGCTGAATACTCTGATGTCCGGCAGCGTGGTGACCACCCTGCGCGATCGTAACCGCCTGATCGACGTCGTGCTGCGCAGCAATGACCCGGAGCGGCAGGACACTGACACACTGGCAGGATTGATGATCACCAATGCCAGCGGACAGAAAATCCCACTGCGACAGGTAGCAACGCTGAACTGGGGAGTGGATGACCCGGTAATATGGCGACGTCAGAGGCTGGCTTACATCACCGTACAGACCGATATTGCGCCCGGTCAGCGGGCTGAACAGGTCTCGCAGCAGCTCGCACCAACCGTCGCCGCCCTGCGCGCCTCGCTGCCTGCCGGATACGGTATTGAAGAAGGTGGCGTGGCAGCCGAATCGGATAAAGGCAACGGTTCAGTGTTTGCTCTGCTGCCGGTGACGATCTGCGTCATGCTGGTCTTGCTGATGATTCAGCTGCAACGCTTCTCCGGCATGCTGCTGGCGCTGAGCATGGCACCCTTTGGCCTGCCCGGCATCGTATCCGCAATGCTGCCGGCTGGCACACCGCTGGGGTTCGTGGCGCTGCTGGGGATTATTGCCCTGGCGGGGATCATCATCCGCAACGCGGTAATCATGATCAGTGAAGTCGATGCGAATAGCCGGGCCGGACTGCCCGCGGGTGAGGCAATCCGGCAGGCTGCCCATCACCGTGCGCGTCCCATTCTGCTGACCGCCTGTGCGGCAATACTCGGCATGATCCCCATCGCCCATCAGGTTTTCTGGGGGCCCATGGCACTGGCGATTATTGGCGGTCTGGTCAGCGGTACGCTGGTAACGCTCACGGTGCTGCCCGCCGCGTTAAGTCTGTTGATGCAACGCGGTTCACGTTAAAACAATACCCGGCGATCCCATGCTGAGAAGTGCGAGATCGCCGGAAAGGATCAGTTCATCACCTCGACCAGAATCAGCGGGCACTTTCTGACTTTGCAGGCCTGACTGTAGGCCAGCGAGCAGACCGAACAGAGATCGCGCACGTCAGACTGGTACTCATACTCCATGAAATAGCGGAACTGGCCGCCCGCCGAATCTGTTCTCCAGAATCGCTGCGGCTCCAGAATTTCATCCAGTTGCCTGAATGTCAGGGCTGACGGGTTGTGAAACCCGACTCTTACGCGGTATGTAGTCATGCACCGATTATTGGCATCCCGGTCCCTGGCCGCCAGTTGGTTATTGTTTTCAGTTCAATAGCTGGCGCTTATCAACCCGCTTCGCCTGGTGCCGCAGGCTGTTCTGCCAGCAGCGCCAGCAGATGCAGCACCGCTTTTGACGGATGAAGCCGACGCCAGGCAAAGGCAACATCAGTAAACAGCGTGTTGTTTTCGATATCGCAGAAGCTGACCCCGGGGTTATCGACGCAGCGCATCGACTCCGGCACCAGCGCAATCCCGCAGCCCGCCGCCACCATGCCCAGCGACGTAGTGATCTGCGGAGCCTGTTGAAAAGTGTGGCGCGAAAAGCCCGCCCGCAGACAGGCAGTGACAATCAACTCATACAGGCTGGGCGAGACGTCGCGCGGGAAGATCACCAGGGTTTCCCCCGCCAGCGCGGATAGCGCCACGGTGGGTGTGCCGCTGAGGGGATGGCAGCGCGGCAGCGCAATCAGCATCTTTTCGGTGGAGATGACGCGCAGATTAAATGCTTTGCTGCTTTCACACGGCAGCCGGATAAAAGCGGCATCCAGCAATCCCTCCTGTAAATCCTGCATCAGCAAAGACATATTCTCTTCGCGGGTCAGCAGCTCCATCGCCGGATAACGCTCTTTAAACTGGCGGATCAGGGTGAAGATGCGTGGATTAAACGCCACCGAGCTGGCAAAGCCCAGCGACAGCTGACCACTGATCCCGCGCGCAATACCGCGTGCGTTCTCCAGCGCCTGATCGGCAAGTTGCACTATCTGCCTGGCATCCGCCAGAAACGCTTCGCCCGCTTCGGTGAGTTCCACTCCACGCGTCAGGCGCTTCAGCAACGGTGTGCCAATTTCCTGCTCCAGTCGCAGTATCTGCTGACTCAGCGGCGGCTGCGAAATCCCCAGCATTTCAGCGGCCCGGGTGAAGTGAAGCGTCTCGGCTACGGCAACAAAATAACGCAGGTGGCGAAGTTCCATATCAAAAACGTCTCAAAGTTAACAGGTTTCGCTATTGGACCCACCGACTGAATCGGTTCACCATTAGGTTAACACGGCTTAACGGTTAATCGACGAGGCATCAAATGAGCAATTATGTAACTGATTGTTCCTGTGAGGATCAACTAAAACATACTGTCTTAACGCTTTCCCAGGATGCACCAGAAAGCGTTATCTATCAGACCTCTTTAATGAGTGCGCTGCTGAGTGGCGTTTACGACGGCAATGTTCGTATTGCCGATCTGTTGCGTAAAGGGGATTTTGGCCTGGGTACCTTTAACCGGCTGGATGGCGAGATGATCGCGTTTGACAGCAAGGTGTATCAGCTGCACGCCGACGGCAGCGCGCACCCGGCCGATCCGGCGCAGAAAACCCCGTTTGCTGTGATGACCTTTTTTAAACCGCAGCATCTGTATGAATTTGACCGGCCGATGTCGCGTGAGGCGATCCATCAGGTGATCGACAACGAAATCACCTCCGATAACCAGTTCTGCGCACTGCGCATCAGCGGTCGTTTCAGTCGCGTCGAGACCCGCACCGTGCCATGCCAGTGCCGTCCCTATCGCTCAATGCCGGAAGTGCTGGGCGATCAGCCGACCTTTGCCTTCAGCCAGCGTGCGGGCGAACTGATCGGATTCCGTACGCCGCAATATATGCAGGGCATTAACGTTGCGGGCTATCACGAACATTTTATTACCGACGACCGCGAAGGCGGCGGCCACATTCTCGATTATGCGCTGGAACAGGGCACCCTGACCTTTGGTGCCATCAGCAAGCTGGTCGTGGATTTGCCGCAGGACAGCGATTTTCTCAATGCCGACCTCAACCCCGCCAATCTTGACGCCGCGATTCGTGCGGTAGAAAGCTAATCAGAGGAATGACGATGAAAACTCCAACCGATACCACACTCTGGACCTGTGGCGCTGACCTGGTGGTGGCGCAACTTGAGGCACAGGGCGTCCGCCACGTCTTTGGCATTCCTGGCGCAAAAATTGATAAAGTCTTCGACTCACTGCTGGATTCCTCCATCCAGACCATCCCGGTTCGCCACGAAGCAAACGCCGCATTTATGGCCGCCGCAGTGGGCCGCCTTACCGGCAATGCGGGCGTGGCGCTGGTCACCTCCGGGCCGGGCTGCTCCAACCTGATCACCGGCATGGCCACCGCCACCAGCGAAGGCGATCCGGTGGTGGCTATCGGCGGTCAGGTGAAGCGCTCCGACAGCGCCAAGCAGGTTCATCAGAGCATGGACACGGTTTCAATGTTTCGCCCAATCACTAAATATGCAGTTGAGGTCACAGACCCCGCTGCGCTTTCTGAATGCCTGTCGAATGCGTTTCGCCACGCCGAACATGGCCGGGGCGGCGGTGCCTTTATCAGCCTGCCACAGGATATTGTCGATCAGCCGGTTACCGGCAAAGCGTTGAGCAGCAAAGGCCGCCCGGTACTGGGCGCCGCACCTGACTCAATGATCGACGCCGTCAGCGAGGCCATCGCCGGGGCTAAAAATCCGGTCATCCTGCTGGGATTAATGGCGAGCCAGACAGAGAACAGCGAAGCGATTCATGAGCTGCTGACACGCAGTCACATTCCGGTCACCAGCACCTATCAGGCAGCGGGAGCGGTCAGACAGGATCACTTCTCACGCTTCGCCGGGCGCGTCGGGTTGTTTAACAACCAGGCGGGCGACAGGCTGCTGCAACAGGCTGACCTGATCGTCACCATCGGCTACAGCCCGGTGGAATATGAACCGGCGATGTGGAACAGCGGTAACGCCACCCTGATTCATATCGACGTAATACCCGCTGAGACCGATAACCGCTATCTGCCGGACGCAGAACTGGTGGGTGATATCGCCGCCACGGTGCGTAAACTCGCCGCGCGCATCACCGCCCCACTCCAGTTGACCCCGGAAGCCGCCACCATCCTTGAGGATCGTCAGCAGCAGCGCAAATTGCTCGCGATGCAGGGTGCCAGCCTCAATCAGTTTGCTCTGCATCCGCTGCGCATTGTGCGCGCCATGCAGGACATCATTAACAGTGACGTCAGCCTTACCGTCGATATGGGCAGCTTCCACATCTGGATCGCCCGCTATCTCTACAGCTTCCGCGCCCGGCAGATCATGATCTCCAACGGTCAGCAGACGATGGGTGTGGCCCTGCCGTGGGCGATTGGTGCCTGGCTGGTCGAGCCGCAGCGCAAAGTGGTTTCAGTTTCCGGTGATGGCGGCTTCCTGCAATCCAGCATGGAACTGGAAACTGCCGTCCGCTTAAAAGCCAACATTCTGCACATCGTCTGGGTCGATAACGCCTACAACATGGTGGCGATGCAGGAAGAGAAAAAATATCACCGCGTCTCGGGCGTCAATTTTGGACCGGTCGATTTCAAAGCCTACGCCGAAGCGTTTGGGGCAGCGGGCTTTGCGGTGACCAGCGCGGCAGAGCTGGAGCCGACGCTGCGTAAAGCGATGGATGTTCAGGGACCCGCCGTGGTGGCTGTGCCGGTCGATTACACCGACAACCCGCTGCTGATGGGTCAGCTGCATCTGAGCCAGCTTCTTTAATTTCTCAAAAAGGAAATCATGATGAAAAACAGAGTGGCATTTGTGACCGGCGCAGGCCAGGGCATTGGTGAAGCGATCGCCCTGCGTCTGGCGAAAGATGGACTGGCGGTTGCGGTAGCCGATTTTAATCAGGAGACCGCACGCCAGGTCGCGGAGAAGATCAATAAGCAGGGCGGCAAAGCGATTGCGCTGAAAGTCGATGTCTCGCAGCGTGATCAGGTGATGGAAGCGGTAGAAGAGGCGCGCCGCACGCTGGGCGGCTTTGACGTCATCGTCAATAATGCCGGTATTGCGCCCTCCACGCCGATTGCTGAGATCACCGAAGCGGTGGTCGACAAGGTCTACAACGTCAATGTCAAAGGGGTGATCTGGGGTATGCAGGCCGCGATTAAAGCGTTTGCTGCAGAAGGTCACGGCGGCAAAATCATCAACGCCTGTTCTCAGGCGGGTCATGTCGGTAATCCGGAGCTGGCGGTTTACAGTTCCAGTAAGTTTGCCGTGCGCGGCCTGACGCAGACCGCCGCGCGCGATCTGGCACCTGCCGGCATCACGGTCAACGCCTTCTGCCCTGGCATTGTCAGAACACCGATGTGGGAAGAGATCGACCGGCAGATCTCTGAAGCAGCCGGCAAGCCTGCCGGTTACGGCACCGAGGAATTTGCGAAACGCATTACGCTGGGACGTCTTTCTGAGCCGGAAGATGTGGCAGCCTGTGTCGCCTACCTCGCCAGTCGCGATTCCGATTACATGACCGGTCAGTCGCTGTTGATTGATGGCGGCATGGTTTTTAACTGATCTTCGTTCGCCTGCTGCGTCATCGCGTAGCAGGCGTGTTTCCTGCCATCCTTGAACCGTTAATTTTTTTTATCTGAAAAGCGGTTAGCCATCAGACTGTTGACCGTCCGGCCCCGTATTCCCTGCCTTTTTGTCGCCACAGAGATTAAAGCTGCTTATCACCCTGCCGATAAAACAGAGACTCCTCTCCCTGTTCGAAGCGACCATGTTAACGATCAACCATAACGAAACCGCCGCGATTACGAACAAAACGCGGTACAACACTGACTCTGTTCTGGGACGAACGGTTGAACGGTTATCATCAGGGATGAGAATTAACAGTGCCAGAGATGACGCGGCAGGTCAGGCGATTGCCAACCGCATGACGGCCAATATCAATGCCGATGCGGTGGTAGCGCGTGGCCTCAATGACGCCATCAGCTATTCCCAGACTGCCAGTGGCGGCCTTGGCAGCATCGTCGATCTGCTGGTCCAGGCGCGTACCCTGTCGGTCCAGGCAGCCAACGGCACGCTGTCAGACGCGGATCGACAGAGCGTCAACAGCCAGTACCAGCAGATTCTGGCAGGCATCAATGAAGTCGCTGACCACACCGAGATTTTCGGGCGTTATCCGCTGGCGACTAATAATCCCGATCTGCCTCCTGCGAAACTGGGTAACGTTGACCCTATCAACACGAAGTTTCCGGTGCCGGGCAAGAATTACTCCTTTACCTCGGGCGTGATCCCGCTGGCCTATATCCCGGCAGGCTCGACGGCGATAAGCATCACGATTGATTCGCTGGGTATGGATGACGATCTCCAGCTTTTTACCCGCGACGGTAAGCACCTGGTCGGTACACCACTGGACGGCAGTGCGCCTGATTACACCTGGGCCAGCAAAAGCATCACTAATGCGGCTACCGCGGATAGTCGCCTCCTGACCAGCAGTAACGGATTTGCCAGCGGTGCGACTTATGACAGTTCTCAGTTGCTGGAGGGCGGCCCGAGCTGGACGCTGGCGGGCAGTAACAGCAGCACCTACAACGGCATGAACATCACTTACAGCGGTGACGGTGATCGCTATGAGGATGTCGCCAGCGGCGATTTCAACAACGGCACCATCACCAGTAACCGGCTTGAGCGCATCACGCTGGATACCGTCAGCGAGGATTTGATTGTTGTGGTGGTGGGCAATGGCTCCTTCACCGGCAATCTGACCTGGGGAAAGCTGCCGGAACCCAAAGGCGTGCCTGCAACGCCGCCACATGAGAGTCGCCCTCTGGAAGTGGTCACCAGCGCCGATTATGGTCAGCCAGTGCAGTCGGATAGCATCCCCGCTACGCCGTCAGATACCAAAACGCTGGGGCTGAACAACACCACACTGCTGAACAGTGATGACATCTCCACCACCATGAAGGCGCTCGATAGCGCGCTGGAGAAGATCAGCGGCTATCAGTCGACCTATGGCGCGAAGATAAATCGTTACGAATCGAACCGTAATGTGCTGGCGCAGCAGGGCGTGGATACGTCAACGGCTCGCAGCCGCATACAGGATGCGGACTATGCTGAAGAAGCAAGCCAGCTGGCACGCAGCCAGATTATTCAGCAGGGTCAGACGGCCGTCAGCAAGATGGCGAACAAGACTCCTGAGATGATTCTCCAGCTGTTAAGTAACTAATCCCTCTGCCCGGCTGAGCAACCTGACTCAGCCGTTCCCCCTGTTTCTCCTGTACCCAGCACCTCTGATTCCATTTCCAGCTGGCCCGAAATGCATGGTTGCACGTGGCCCCCTTTGATCCCAGTCACACAAACTCGTTTAAGATTCGTTTAAAGATGATCGTGATCACTCTTTTTTGTTAAATAAATGCTAAATCCTGACAGCGATTTAATATCATCTTTCTGAGCAGGGTTAATTAAAACAACAGGTTAATCATTATCACGCTAAGTACTTACCTGAATTTTCCTGCCGACATGTAACTTTTTCATTACTTTTACGCCATTGCGAGGGCTGTTAATTTGCTGACGATACTGGGTTTTTCCATGGTTGTTTGCTTCATGTATCTGATCATGACCAAACGCATGTCAGCCTTGATTGCGCTGATCCTTATACCCACCCTATTTGCGCTGATTGGCGGGTTTTACCAGGGCCTGGGTACCATGATGCTGGATGGCGTCAAAACGCTGGCCCCTACCGGCGTGATGCTGACCTTCTCCATTCTCTATTTTGGTCTGATGATCGATGCCGGACTGTTTGACCCGCTGGTACGCTTCATTCTCCGGCTGGTGCGCGGGGATCCCCTGAAAGTGCTGGTCGGAACGGCGGTGCTGACGCTAATGGTCTCGCTGGATGGTGACAGCTCTACCACTTACATGATTGCCATTGCCGCATTCCTGCCGCTCTATCACCGGCTGGGTATGAACGTGCTGATGATGACCTGTCTGGTCAACCTTGCCAGCGGCATCATGAACCTCTCCCCCTGGGGTGGCCCGACGGCCCGTGCTGCAGCGGCACTGCGCATCGACGCCCTCGACATCTTTATTCCGATGCTGCCTGCCATGTTGCTGGCCTGCGCCAGCCTGGTGGCGATGGCGGTGCTGTTTGGCCTGCGTGAGCGTAAGCGTCTTGGCGTAATGACCCTGAAAGATCACCATATCGACAACATTGAGCTGGGACTGGGCGATGCTGAAGAGTGCGCAGCTAATCGCCGTCCGAAGATGTTCTGGCCTAACTTCATCCTGACCACCGTGCTGCTGGTGCTGCTGGTGATTGGTTTACTGCCGATTCAGATCCTGTTTATGCTGGCGTTTGCGATTGCGGTGATGCTCAACTATCCGACGCTGGAGGAGCAGAAAGCGCGCATTGGCTCCCATGCCGGTAACGTCCTGGCCGTCACTTCGCTGATTTTTGCCGCCGGTATTTTCACCGGCATCCTTTCCGGCACCGGCATGGTTGATGCCATGGCGAAGAGTCTGCTGGCGGTAATTCCACATAGCTTCGGGCCTTACCTTGCGGTGTTTACCGCGCTGGTCAGTCTGCCGTTTACTTTCTTTATGTCGAATGATGCGTTTTATTTCGGCATCCTGCCGGTTATCGCCCAGACGGCAGCCAGCTACGGCATCACCGCGGAAGAGATTGCCCGCGCGTCTATTGTTGGCCAGCCGTTCCACCTGCTGAGCCCGCTGGTGCCGTCAGTCTACCTGCTGGTGGGTCTGGCGAAAGTCGACATCGGCGACCACCAGCGCTTTGCCATCAAGTGGGGGATTCTGGTCAGTCTGGTGCTGATGGCGGGCGGTCTGCTGACCGGTGCTTTCCCGCTGTTCCACACCTGATAATCCTCTGCTTTCTGGCGGATAACCGGCAATTTTGCCCGGTTATCCGCTTCACCGCTCCGCCTACTGCGTCATCCCTCTCTACACTCTATAGCCAGGCTGATGTGCTGCGCGCCGGACATGCCGTAGCTTCTCAGAGATATCCCCATTTACCCTATGGAGGCCCGATGAAAATTCACCACCTTAACTGTGGCTGTATGTGCCCGCTGGGCGGCGCGTTCTATGATGGATTCAGTAAAGGCCTGAAAGCACATCTGGTCTGTCACTGTCTGTTGATTGAGACGGATCGCGACGGGCTGGTGCTGGTGGATACCGGCTTTGGTCGCCAGGATATCCATGCGCCCGGCAGCCGCCTGTCCGGCTTTTTCCGCGCATTAAACAATATTCAGCGCCGCGATGAACTGACCGCACTGTCGCAGGTTACGTCACTGGGTTTCCGGGCTGAGGATGTGCGGCATATTATTCTGACCCATCTCGACTTTGATCATGCTGGCGGACTGACCGATTTTCCGCAGGCGCGAATCCATCTGTTGCAGCAGGAGGTTGATACCGCGCATCAGCGCCATAGCTGGCTGTCACGGGAACGTTACCGGCCTGGACAATGGGGTGGGATCAGCAACTGGGAAACCTATCAGCCGCAGGGAGAAAAGTGGTTTGGTTTTGAGGCGGTTAATCGCCTGCGTGACTTACCGCCGGAGATCTTGCTGGTACCGCTGGCGGGCCATACACCGGGTCACGCGGGTATCGCGATTCAGCAACCCGATGGCTGGCTACTGCACGGCGGCGATGCCTGGTTTTACCGCGGCGAAATGCGGCAGCAGACGCGGCACTGCACGCCAGGACTGCGCTTTTACCAGTGGATGATGGGCATGGATAACGTGGCGAGACGGCACAATCAGCAGCGACTGCGTGAGCTCTCCTGCCAGCGCGGCGGCGAAATCACCTTTTTTTGCAGTCACGACGCCCGTGAGCTGGATGCGTTACAGGTTAATGCGCCGCTGCGCTGATGAGATAAAAGGTTTGTATTGGCGATTAGGAAAGCCGCTACGGGGCGAGGACTATACCGTCTCGTCCCGCAATGACGATGCTACGATCCCAGGATGCAGAGGAACGCCGGAAACATCTGTAGTTTCTCGCGCCTTATGCAGATCACATGCGGCCTGCATGGATAACCAGAGCCGTGCTGCAATACCCAGGCCCGCCTCCAGCCGTACAGCCATTTCCGGGCTGACGGAGGCTTTACCGCTAGCCACTTTGCTCAGCGAAGCTGCGGAAACGCCCAGCTGTTTAGCCAGACTGCGCAAGCTGATGTCGTTATCTTCGAGATATTCCGCTATCAGGCCACCAGGGTGTGGCGGATTAAACATTGCCATCAGTGATAATCCTCAAGGTTGAGAATGAATGCGTCGCCGTCTGTAAATTCGAACGTGATGTGCCAGTTTGCTCTGACCGTAATTGAATAGAGGTTCTTTCTTTCACCCTTCAGTGGGTGAAAGCGAAAGCCCGGATAGTTTCTGAATTCATCCGTTGATACGGCTTCATCAATTACAAGCAGGCGCAGCCTGATACGTTCTGCGTCCTGAGACTGCACGCCGCTTGTGTCGCCTTTCTCATAAAGCTTTTGTAATCCCTTGTGCTTCCAGCTTTTAATCACGATCAGACTCCCTGTTTCGCCATAAGAAACACTACATCATCTGTTTCGCAAAAGGAAACACTTTCGCGATTTCATCTCCAGAATTCTCACCTAAACTCCCCTGCCAGCAGTCGTCATTGTAAAATGAGCTGTAATACCCACTGCGGAGGTTCCATGAGAGCAATCAGTTACAGCGAAGCCCGACAGAATCTGTGTGACATTATGGCTCAGACCGTTGAAGATAAATCGCCGGTATTGATCACCCGCCAGAACGGTGAATCCTGCGTGCTGATGTCGCTTGAAGAATATAACTCACTGGAAGAGACGGCCTTGCTGCTGCGATCGCCTAAGAATGCCCGCAGGTTGATACATTCCATCGAAAACCTGCAAAGCGGTAATGGGAGTGACAGGGATATTATTGAGTAAAGTCCGTACAAGCCGGGAAGGTCATTTCTACTGGCAGAATACCGATATCATTCCTGACCAGAAGGCTTCTCCTCTGGTAATAATAAGAGCTTGCGGGTTCAGGAGCCTCCATATTGCCCCTGAGCCCTCAGACTACATCACCTTAAGCGGTAGATACCTATACCGCCCGATTACTCCGGATCGCCCGCCCTCTTTTTTAGCTGCGCGGAAAGCCAGGGCGCAGTCAGACTCTCTGCAGATGCGCTGACCTCTTCCGGTGAGCCGGAGGAGACAACCCTTCCTCCTTTAAGACCCGAGCCGGGACCCAGATCAATCACCCAGTCCGCCTCTGCCACTATGCGCATGTTGTGTTCCGCCATGATGACGGTATGACCACGCTTCACCAGTTCATCCAGCACTACCAGTAGCTTATCCATGTCTGATGGATGCAGGCCTGTCGACGGTTCATCAAGCAGATAAAGCGTGGAGGTTCGCTGGACCCGCTGCAGCTCCCAGGCGAGCTTGATACGCTGGCACTCGCCGCCCGACAGTTCAGTGGCGGGCTGACCCAGCGTCAGATATCCCAGCCCCAGCGACGTCAGTGCTTTCAGCGAACGCTGGATCCCGTCATGTCCATGAAACACCTCAGTGGCGTCGTCCACGGTCAGATCAAGCACATCCGCTATCGTCAGGTTGTTCCACTTCACCTCCAGCGTTTCGGGATTATAACGGCTTCCCGCGCACACGGAACAGGTGGCGGTAGCGCTCGGCATGAAGAGCAGCTCAATCGAAATCTGTCCCTGCCCTTCACAGGCAGGACAGCGTCCGGCTGGCAGATTGAAGGAAAACCGGCTGGCGCTGAAGCCTTTGGCTTTCGCCGCGTCGGTGTCTGCAAACAGCCTGCGGACAATGTCGAAAAATCCGGTGTAAGTGGCCAGATTTGAGCGTGGTGTCCGTCCGATAGGACGCTGATCGATTCGGACCAGACGGCCGATGGCGTCACTTCCGCTGACAACCTGACCCTTAACGTCCGGCACCAGATCCTCTTCCTCGCCCTCCTCGATGTCAGGGGTTTTGTCAAAACGTCCGAGCATTTCCGGAAGCACGCGATTCAGCAGCGTCGATTTTCCGGAGCCGGACACGCCGGTGACGGCCGTCATTCTCCCCAGTGGGATGGCGATATCCACTCCGGCAATATTGTTGCAATAGACCTGTTCAAAGCTGAGCCAGCTCTCTGCGGGCCGGCGCTGGCGCAGCCCGGTATAGCTTCGTGAGAAAAGATAGCCCGAGGTGGGTGACGCACTGACTTCTTCAAGCCCTGCTGGTTCGCCGTTATAGACAATCTCACCGCCATTTTTTCCCGGGCCTGGGCCGACCTCGATAAGCCAGTCCGCCTCGGCGATGAGGTCAATATTATGTTCGACGACCACCAGCGAATTACCGGCACGCACCAGGTTCTTCAGGGATGCGAGCAGCGATTTGACATCATCTGGATGCAGCCCGGCTGACGGCTCATCCAGCACATAAAGCACGCCAAAAAGCCGCGATATCAGCTGGGTGGCCAGACGTACGCGCTGCAGCTCGCCGGATGAGAGTACGGTGGTACGGCGTCCCGGCGCCAGATGACCCAGACCCAGCGTTTCCAGCTGCTCAAGCCGCATACAGATATCCGACGCCATTCGGATAACCGCCTCACGCAGTGCTGCCTCTGCCGGCAGGTCTGGCGATGCGCCACGTGCATAAGGCTTCAGCAGTTCAGCAAGCTCTGAGACCGGCAGCTCACTCAGGCTGGCAATGTCATGCCCGGCAAAGGTGACGGACAGCGCATCCCGGTTTAGCCTTTTACCGTGGCATTCAGAACAGGGAGTGACTGTCACAAAGCGTGCCAGTCGTTTCTTTGTCGTCTCGCTGCCACCCGAATAACTCTGCAGCACGATTTTTGCTGCACTGGTGTACGTGCCGGTATAAGCCGGCTCTTCGCCCGCCGCCAGCGCTTTTTCACGCTGCTCAGCGTTCAGACCGACAAAAATCGGCACCGAGGGCTGTTCGTCAGTCAGCAGTATCCACTGCTGATCCCGGGCTGAAAGCGTATGCCAGGGCGCATCGACATCGTAGCCGAGCGTCTCAAGGATGCTGCGCAGATTTTTGTTATGCCAGCCTCTGGGCCAGGAAGCGATAGCTCCCTGGCGGATGCTCAGTGAGACATCCGGCACCATCGACTCGGTTTTAACGGTGTGCACTCTTCCCAGTCCCTGGCAATGGGGGCAGGCACCTTCAGGATTGTTAGGCGAGAAATAATCGGCGGTCATAAAGGGAACGCCTTCAGGCCTTACGCCCGCCCGGGAAAACAGCAGGCGCAACGTGACAGAAATTCGGGTGAGGCTGCCCACCGTTGAACGCTCCTGCGCGCCAGCCCGGCTCTGCTGAAGCGCCACCGCGGGCGGAAGTCCGTCAATATTATCCACCTCCGGCGCAGCAGCCTGATCGATCAGACGACGGGCATGTGGCGACACCGACTCGATAAACCGGCGCTGGGCTTCCGCATAGAGGGTATCAAAGGCAAGGGACGATTTACCGGAGCCTGAAACCCCGGTGAACACCACCATGGCGTTGCGGGGAAATCGCAGCGAAACATCTTTGAGATTATGTGTTCTTGCACCCTGTACCGAGATATAAGGATCAATGTGCTCATCAGCGCGGTAATGATCGGCGTTGCGTTGTTCTGTCATGATTTCCCTGATTGATAATGCACGGCAGATTCACGATCGCCTGCCGTTAATGACTAAAAATTGCAGATGCTAATCCGGCGTTCAGGCTATCCGGCCCGTTTTGGGATAAAAACAACAGCAAGGGTAGTCAGGGATCGCGGTCAGCACAACGCGAGGGGGGTTCATCGCTTCGTGGCAGCACAGACTGGTAACCAGCATGTACAGAAAGCCTCCTTATCTCTTAAGAAAAACCTTGGAGCAAACTTAAATAAAGCAAAGCCGTCACTAGCAAATCGCTTATGTGACTCTAATGTAAATTCCTGTGGTATCGATAAATGCAGGTCTATGTAAGGTATGGATATAAACAATGGGAAATGTTTAATACCCCACGAACCTTTCTATAACCTTTATCTCTCTATGGCCAGGTATGCACTCCAGAGTGCCTGGTGCCGTCCCGCTCCCGTTATTCAGCGTGCTGACGGCATAAAAAATCATTTAAGACATAAGGATAGCGAAACCATGCCCATTTCTGAAATGATGCCGCGAGTGCCTGCAGGGAGATGAGGTAAAATTACCGTTTTTTATTATCCTGTCGCAGACCGTCAGGTTGTCAAGCATGAACGCGCGAGGTATTGTTTAAAAAGCATCAGGATGATGAATGAAGTGAACTTGTGGGAGCTGGCAGTGGATACGACTGAAGAACTCAATAACACCTATTTCTACGCGGGCAGACCGAACCTCACCGCTGGTGAGCTCTTTTTCATGATTTTCTGTGAAGAAGTCGCTGAACAGCTGGGCATTGATGACTTCGGAGCGATCGTGGCCATCCTGTCTGGACGTAATGTCCTGACTACCCGCACCAAACCGCGCGATGCTCTCAAGGGTACCTCCTATGCCTCACGGGCAGCACGCAGAGTATTCCCTAACGCCAAGTTTCCTTTCGGCATACAGCTCCCCACCATCGTAGGGGGATACCCGCCCCGGACCGCGCGTATCCTTTTTACGCATAAGCTCAGCACCTTTGTCGGTCGGGCGATACCCGTCGTGGGCTGGGTGATTCTGGCAAGAGACGTTGCCGATATCAGTTTCAATTCGGTCAGACTGTACAATGCCATCGCTCGCGGGGAGGATAAGTTATGGTAGATGACACACAGGCACGCGTAATGGCACTCATTGAGCCGTGGAACGGCCGATCGCTGCTTACGTTCCGGAAAAAAACACTCACGCCAGAGATGTCGCTTAATCAGGACATGAAGCTTGACCCGGAGGACGCTGCGGAATGCCTTCAGAACGTCTTCGATGCGTTTGGAATGGATTCTGATCTGGTGACTTTCAGCCTCTACTATCCAAAAAACCCGCGCGAGGCCATCCCTCTTACTATCGGGATGGTAATCGAGTCAGCCCGTGCCAGGCGATGGTGCTATGACTGATATGACCTGCTCCCCGTTGATTAGTACACCCCGATGTTAGTAATGTCTTCATAAGCCACATGAGGGCATCCCCATGAAGAAGCGTTTTCCGACGAACAGATCATCAGTATCCTCCGCGAGGCCGAAGCCGGGGTTTCTGCACGGGAACTCTGCCGTAAGTATGCTATTTCAGACGCTACTTTCTACACCTGGCGCAAGAAGTTTGGCGGCATGGAAGTCCCTGAGGTAAAGCGGCTTAAGTCACCTGAAGAGGAGAACGTCCGCCTTAAGAAGCTGCTCGCCGAAGCCATGCTGGATAAGGAGGCGCTTCAGGTGGCTTTGGGTCGAAAGTTCTGACGACAGACCAGAAGCGGGTATACCGCATTTATCACCTTAACGGCCTGAGTGTGAAGCGCAGACGACGTCGTAAGGGTCTGGCGACTGAGCGGCTTCCGCTGCTTCGCCCGGATGCGCCCAATCTGACCTGGTCAATGGATTTCGTCATGGATGAACTGGCCACCGGTCGCAGGATCAAGTGCCTTAACTGCGTCGATGACTTCACAAAGGAATGCCTGACTGACACTGTTGCCTTTGGGATTTCAGGCGTGCAGGTCACGCATATTCTGGACAGTATTGCGCTGTTTCGCGGATATCCGGCTACGATAAGAACTGACCAGGGGCCGGAGTTTACCTGTAGAGCACTTGACCAATGGGCCTTTGAGCATTGCGTGGAGCTGCGGCTTATTCAGCCCGGTAAACCGACACAGAACGGATTTATTGAGAGTTTTAACGGACGCTTTCGCGATGAATGCCTGAATGAACACTGGTTCAGCGATATTGTTCATGCCCGGAAAATCATTAATGACTGGCGGCAGGACTATAACGAGTCCAGACCTCATTCATCGCTGAATTACCAGACGCCGTCTGAATTTGCAGCAGGCTGGAGAAATGGAAAATCAGAAGGTAAACAAACCGACATTACTAACTGATCGTTGTATCTAATACTGGGGGGCTGGTCACTAATAACGTACATACACTTAAGACGAGAGGTCTATATAACTTTCAATGTGGCCATTCACCATTAACGGGTGCCAGGTCTAAGTGATTCCATTAAATTGCCTTCGGAATTTCAGTGTGATTTATGAAAAAAACCCGTCTGCGACGGGTTTTCAGGCATAGAAGGCGACAATTACCGCTCCGGCATTACGGCTTTTTAAACTTGTCTTCAACCTTCTCTTTCGCTTCCGCGATTTTATCACCGGCCTTCTCCGCGAAACCCTCTTTATGCGCTGGCTCGCTGCCTGGCGTTACCGGACGGGAGTCGTGGTCAGCGCGGGCCTGACGCGTGCTTTCAAGTAACGGATCGGCCACAGTACGATTCCCGGTCAGCCGGTCTGCTCCGAGAGGATCTGTACTGGCATGGTCAATATCCACTTCCTGACGACGTACCGAATCGTTGATGGTTTCAACCCGATCGCTTGTCTCTTTACGTAACACCACCTCTTCAATGATCTCTGCGGTCTTATTAATGACGGGCTGCTCATGCGTCTCTTCCACTTCGACAGTTTTTTCAGACCAGTCAACATGAGTGGGTGAACCTGATTCATTCACCGGACGACGGAAGATTGCGGCGTGCTGCTCATGCAGCGAGACATTTTCTGACACCTGATCGGTGACAGTGTAGCGGCGAACGCGGGTTGACCCTTCGCTGACCAGACGTTTACCCACTTCCAGTCGCTCCTCTGCCAGACGCAGTACATCCTCGTCACTTTCGTCACCGGTCAGGGCAGTACGGGCAGCGCCACGATGGGCAGGAGCGGTAGAGAGCGGATCGACGGCGGCATTATCCTGAAGCGTTCCACTGGCAGGTGCAGTCAGACCATCACTGGTCGCGTAACCGGGCGCGTAATCATCGGGCAGCGCCGCACTGCGCTCGGTAAGCTCTTCATGTGCATCAAGGATGCCCAGGGCGCGAGGTAATTCATCTTCATCGGCCCGCAGCGACAGCACTACTCCGCCGGTTCGCATCGCGTCTTCATACACTTCGGCCTGATCCTCCTCCAGCGTATTGCCGAACAGGCGTTGCCAGAAGCCAGGGTGACGGGCCTCCTGACCTTCGGTACGCAAACGATCACCGGAGATGATATCAATGTCATCATCCAGGAACCCGGCCTTGATCAGGTTACGCTTTGCACCCTCTGCCAGTGAGATATTGCTGAACATTGTTACGATTGTTTCACGCGCCATGTTGTGCTCCTCGGTGATGGATTTGGACGGCTCTGAATAGGGTATTCGGGTCAGGTGAGCGTGCTGTTTTCGCAGGGAGACAACCTGTTCTGTCGCTTCCTCACTGACAACTTTGCGGATATGCCACTCCTCTTTCAGCACCAGATGACGAACGATCTCGATTTCCTCTTCAACGACAGGAATGATCAGAACACCATTTTCTTCACGGATCTCCGGCATCTCAGCCAGGCGTTCCGATTTAGGAATGCGTTCTATTTCCGCCGTCTGGTGCCGGAGCATCAGCGCAATCTTCTGCTGATGCTCAGTGACCTGTCGGGTAACCCTGACATGACCGTCGATGACCCGCTGTTTCGAGACCTCAACGGTTTCCTCCGCCAGGCTTATCACCTGGTCGCTACCCTCTGACCCTGGTTTTTCAGGAGGTTGATTGTTCATGTTTAACCTGCCTGTGATACAGAGCGATCATTTGTTCTTTTCTTTACCTTGAGCATAAGTCACTGCTTTTCGGTTAGTAAAAGCCTGGCACAAACAATGACAAAAGATAGTAAAAAGCAGAAAAACGCCATTATATGAAGATAACGTGGTGCTAAAATCGATTAAGCGGTGCGGCAGATAAAAAACAGATAACGAAGCGGCAGACAGTGAAATCTCTTTTATCGCGTGCGCGAAAACAGGATCAATCAGGCGTTAACCCGACCTGAAGTGAATCAGGCATATCGGGTCAGGGGTTGAGCCATTCGCTTTCCTGCAACTCGCCGTTAGCCGAATAGCGAAACAGGGCGCGCTGATTTTCGTTTCGCTGAAGCTGATAGGCGTCCAGCATACTGGCCTGAAAAATCACCACGCCAAAACGGGACTCCCCGGTTTCCGCTGCCGTCGCGTCAGGCGTTTCGTTAGCCGTTGTCCGCGCTTCCCCCGGAGGTCCGCCGGTGTAAGGCTGCCGCGTGTGCTGCGGTAACGCACGCCAGGCTGCCCGGGCAACATCACTTCCCGCCGCATAACACTCAACCCGCCCTGCCAGCCGCAGCTGCAGGCGACGCTGATGGCAATATCCCAGCACGGTAACCTGCGGATTCGCCGCCATCTCCTGCCACTTCGGGCTGCGAACATCCGTATGAAATGTCAGCATCCGGCGGTCGTCGACACACTGGCGCAGAACCACGGTGCGCGCCTGAGGTTGCAACAGAGCATCGACCGTACAGAGCATCAGATAACGAAATCCGCCCTGTGGATCGGGCGCAGATTCCTGCAGTGCAGCCCAGGCTCCAGTTTCAAACGTTTTCAATTCCATGGGGATTACTCTCATCAGGGTCAATTTTCAGCCATCTGGCTAAAAGCGTAGCAATGAAGTGGGAAGAAGGCCTGACAGCGCAGCGATAAGAGCAAATGTGGCCAGCGGGATCTGGATAATACACGAGAGCAGGCGCTGTTGAGATAGCGTCGGGATTGCGGGATACCTCGCAGAGCAGCGAAAGCACGTCCCGCCAGTCAGCCACTCTGTGTTATTTTTGCGCCATCGCCACAGAGATCCGATCCACAGGGAGTTGCACGATGACAACTGAAGAGCCAGCTAAAGTACCGGCTGAAATACCGCTGAAAGTCACCTCGCCACGCCTGACTTATCGGCCACTTCGGCAGGAAGACTGGCCCTTCTATCTGGCAGTCAGTCAGGATAGATCGGTGATGCAGTACATCAGCGATCCGCGCAGCGCTGAAGAGATCAGAACCCACTCATTTGATGTCCGCCTGCCCGCCTGGTACAAGGGTTGCAGGCACTGGCTCTGTCTGGTTATCGGAGAAAAAACATCCGGTTCTCCGGCTGGCTTTTGCGGGTTTATCGATCGCGGAGAGGGTATTGCGGAGTTTGGCTTTATTCTGGCCGCAGATGCGCAGGGCAAAGGCTACGGCAGCGAGTCTCTGCATGCCATTATCACCTTCTGCTTTGAGCAACAGGATTACCGCAAACTGATCGCGACGGTGACAGCAGGCAATGCGGCCTCACGCCGGACCCTGATCTCAGCGAGCTTTGTGCAGGAGGGAACGTTGCGGCAGAACTTCTTTCTCAACGGCCAGTGGCAGGATGACTGGATCTTCGGCTTGCTGAAACAGGAATACCGGCCCGCACACTCACCCTGAGGCGCAGACTATCAGGCGTCGGGCATTCTCCTCTCCGCTCGCCACCATCAGACCGATTCGCGTGGCGTAATGTCGGAACCACTGGCGACAGCGGGTGGATAGTGCTCC
Source organism: Pantoea sp. paga (assembly GCF_007558755.1). Lineage (NCBI taxonomy): Bacteria > Pseudomonadati > Pseudomonadota > Gammaproteobacteria > Enterobacterales > Erwiniaceae > Pantoea > Pantoea sp. paga. The sequence continues at coordinate 113,038 of NZ_VLTF01000010.1, read as the reverse complement.
TCTCCGCACAGCATCGCCTCAAAGTCCGCCGGCGTCAGTGGCTGGCACAGACCATTGCCCTGCATAATGTCGCATCCGGCGGCGGTAACAAAGGCGATCTGCTCTTTGTCTTCCACCCCTTCGGCAGCCACCCGGATACCCAGGCTTTTGCCGAGCGCGGTAATTGCCCGGAACATCATACGCACCCGCACGCTGGAACCCAGCTCGTGCGTCATCGACTTATCGATTTTAAAACCCGTCACAACGCTATAGCGCAGCAGGTTAATCGCCCCCAGCGTACGCCCGTAATGATCGATAACGAACGAGGCTCCCGTTCGGCGTACGGCGTCAACCTGAACCGGCATATCCTGCATCAGCACGGCCAGCAGTGGCTCATCCACTTCCAGCTCGACAAAACCGGCATCGCCTCCGGCACTCTCACGTATCACCGTCTCCAGGCTGTTCCCTGCCAGCTGGCGCGGAAACAGGTTGATGCTGACGCGAAGCTGAGGAGAGCGAACCTGCCACTGCCGGACCTGTGCCAGAGCACTGCGGATGATCCATTCACCCAGCGTGACTGAAAGCGGGCTTTTAACCAGCATGCCTATAAATTCAGCCGGCAACAGCAGCCCGCGCGTCGGATGCTGCCAGCGCACCAGCGTCTCACAGCCAATAAGCTTTCCGCTTTCAACGTCGTAGCGGGGCTGATAGTAAAGAGTGAACTGCTGCTGCCGCACAGCCGTTTCCAGTTCGCGCTCAAAGCGGCGGCGCTGCTGCTCCGCCTCACGAAACGCGGGCATAAACAGCATGCTGCAGCCTTTACCCGACGCTTTGGCGCGGTAGAGCGCCAGATCAGCGGCGGACATCACCGAAGAGGGATCCCTTCCGTGCTCCGGATAGGAGGCGATGCCGGTGCTGGCACCGACCACCACCGGCGAGTCGTGATAGCGGAATGGCGTCTGAACGGCCGCAATCAGTTTCTCCGCAGTGATCGCTGCCTCAGCACTGCCGCCCGCTAACAGGATCACAAATTCATCACCGCCCAGGCGCGCAGCCGTCACAGCACTGGCGCACACCGCACGAATCTGTTCGGCAACGTGACACAACAACGCATCGCCTGCCGCATGTCCCAGCGTATCGTTAACCTCTTTAAAACCATCGAGATCGGTCATCAGTAACGTATAGGGGACGCCCGCCCGGGTCAGCTGGCCCACCTGATCCATAAACGCGCTCCGGCTGGCGAGACGTGTCAGCATATCCAGTGAGGCCAGCTCACAGAGTCGCGCCTCACTCTCATAGCGGGCCGTGACATCGCGGATGATCATGCCCACCAGCCGCTCGCCCTCTTCACGCCAGCCCGAAAAAGAGACCTCTGCCGGAAATTCACGACCTTCACGCGTCACACCCCATATCTGCAAAGAGCGAGGGTGCGAGATAGCCGCTTCGTCAGAGGTAATCCGGACCAGTTCATTACGGTAGTCAGTCTGACAGCGAGCAGGGATCAGCTCGCTGATATACTGGCCGCGCATCTCCTCTGCGCTGTAGCCAAACAGCGCGGTGGCAGCCGGGTTCCAGAAGGTTATGCCACGCCGAAGGTCGGTGCAGACAATGGCGTCAGGCGAAGTGGATGAGATCGCCTCGAGTCGCTGCTGGCTGGTGTAGCGCAATAACTCCAGACGATGCATCTCCATGCGATCCATCACCAGTGCAGCAATATCAATCAGATGCTTCCGGTCCTCTGCGGTCAGCGGCTCACGCGGATGGCTGTCGGTCAGGCAGACCGTGCCAATGTGATGCCCATCCGGGGTCGAAAGCGGGATCCCCGCGTAAAAGCGGATAAAGGGGTAACCGTGAACCAGTGGACTATCGCAGAAGCGCGGATCTTTCAGCGTATCGGGCACGCAGAGGATATCGCCCTGCGCCAGCGTATGGTGGCAGAAGGCAACGTTGCGCGCCGTACCTGAAATATTTAAACCGTAACGGGAGGCGAAGAACTGTCGCTTTTCATCGATAAGCGAGACAAAAGCGACCGGCACCCGAAACAGCCGCGCGGCAAGCGTAGTAAGGCGATCCAGCGCATCGGTCGGCGGTGAATCCATCAGATGATACTGCTTAAGTGCGTCGAGGCGAGCCGCCTCGGCATCATGATAAACTGGACGTTTCAGCGTAACTCTCCTCTGATGTTATCTGCTGTGGCAGGCCAGCCACAGCATAAAGAGGACACGTTCAATCAGACAGAACGCGCAGAGTTCACTGCCGACCCGCTGCCAGAAGAAAGGCCCGTCAGTGAACCCGGCAGCAACAGGTTGCCGCGCTGAGCCCGATAAAGCTGACGCCGCAAACATAAAGGCATCAGTTAATACGTTATGCCTGGCAGAGAGGGTGCGACGAACGCCCAACATTATCTGGCCAGAACAGAGCAGACGAGCGGTAAACACGCTTCGCTTAACTCTCTATATCGGCCCGACATGACTTTACTTAAGAGAAAACAGGGGCTGAATGCCTTACTTTTTGAGCTTCGGTACCAGTTGATAGTGCGGATGCTCTCCGGCGAGCAACATCAGCAGTTCATATTCTCCCTGGCTGAGCAGCGCAGGATTTTTCGCTGCTTCTTTGGTCTGCCAGACACGCTGACTAAGATCGAAACGCTCGGCTGCAATCTCCTGAGAGAGACCGGCCGCAAGGCGTAGTTCACGTACGTTGTGCTGGACGGCGACAGGCCGTTGTAAAATCTGATTTCCCATATAAATACTCCGCATAACGGTGCCCCGGCGAGATGGCCTGGCGGAAGAACACGCCTGCGGCCAAAACATAAATTTGAGTTAAGTTTTAAAAGCCCGGCATTTTACACTTATCAGGAAAGCGTAGCGCACCAGTAAAAACAGAGAAAATAACCTGAATTATATTTAAATCGCTGCCCGGATAATTTTTGTACCGCTGAGAAGAGTAATTGTCATTCTGAATGGTGGCGTTGATCCAATGATGATCAACGTCAATCACAGTCACAAAAAATGACCGTTTCATTCCTCTTTTAAAAAGAGTGAGCGTTAATCGTTATCCCGTCCCGGACAGACATTATCTACAGTTCAGAAAAAATACGTTCAGGCTATGCCCGCGCAAACGTTGCCCAGCCACCTTTTTCAGCAGGCGTGACGCGTTTAGTCTCTAAGGCGAGAGGAGGATGCGGCAGGGTAAAGCGCGTAATCACGCTGCCCAGCGTTTCAGTCTGTCCACTGAGACTGCCTGCCGTCGCCGAAACCTGCTGAACCAGCGTCGCATTCTGCTGCGTTACGCGATCAAGTTCTGCAACGGCGACCGTGACCTGAGCAATCCCTTTGCTCTGTTCATCCGAAGCCAGCGCAATCTGTCCGATCAGTTCATTCACGCCGCCGACGCCGCGCAGCACGGCCTCCATGGTGGTACCTGCGCTCTCAGCCGCCCGCCGTCCATCGTCAACGCGTGCCACGGTATCGGCAATCAGCTCTTCGATCTCTTTAGAGGCAGCAGCACTTCGCTGTGCCAGTGAACGTACCTCACTGGCGACCACCGCGAAGCCGCGGCCCTGCTCACCCGCACGGGCAGCTTCTACAGCGGCGTTTAACGCCAGAATGTTGGTCTGAAACGCAATGCCATTGATAGTGGTGGTGAACTGCCGGATTTTTTCTGATCCCTGAGCGATGCTGGTGATGGCTGCCGATACCAACTGAACCAGTTCTACGCCCTGCTGAGTCGTATCCGTGGTGCTGGCAGCCAGTTCACGTGCCTCCCGGGCATTCTGTGCATTGTGACGCACGGTGACGGTAATCTCCTCCATACTGGCTGCGGTCTGCTCCAGCGCAGCAGCCTGAGTGGATGTCCGGTCGGAGAGATCGGCATTACCCGCAGCAATGTCGCCCGCTTCACGATGAAGAATGGCGGCGTTGTCTCGGATAGCGCTGACCGTCTGCAACAGACTGTGCTGCATCTCTTTGACCAGCGGCACCAGTTGTCCGACACAGTTGCGCCCCAGATCTTCCGGCTCGCGCGTCAGATCGCCATCGGCAATAATTTTTAAATGACCGCGAATTTTACCTACCGGACGCACCAGATGAACGACCAGATAGCGGTCGCAAAACAGCAGTAACGCTACTGCCGCCAGCAGTGCTGCCAGCAAGACGCCCTCAAGCCGATGCCGGTCAGCCTTCAGCGGGGCCTGATTCCCGGCCAGCTGCTGCGTCACCTTGTCCAGCTGCGCACGGGCAACCGTTGCGTATTCTGAGGGGGTTGTCGTGAGTGCCGCGCGGAAGTTATCCCAGTCAGCATCTGCCGGGGTGGAGGCGACGAGCGCGTTTTTATCGGCTGGCGTACCGCTCTGCATGACGATAGCGCTGTGCGCCAGAAAGCTCAGCTGCTGCGTCAGAACGGCCGAACGATCGGTTTGACGAAAGATATCGCGCACTACCTGGCTGCTGTAGCCGCCTGCCAGCACGACGATGCCCAGTGAGACGATCATCATCCACAGCACAACGCGGCGGATAGTGAAATGCCTGAGTGAATTCATGAGGTTTCCCCGATGTTGTCATTGGTGTGGTTAAAATTAAGCAAAAATAAGTTATGTCATCTACTTTAGTGCGTTATTATATAGTGCACTATGTTTATGCTCTATATACTGGCAGGATATTTAAGAAATTAAAAGTTTTTAACGACAAAATAATAGAATCGTAATTACTAAAATATTTCGTTAAAGAAAAGGTATTTGCTATTCTGACCAGTAGTGGCGTGCAGTGTGATAAAAAATAAATGGTCATGACTCTTTCTTTTTGCAGAATTTGCCTGTAGTCATGACGTCATACCCTTCAATTTTTCTGTTTAATTTCGCGCCGTAATCAGCCGGTGCGGAGGAATCCATGCTTATGAGTCTCAGCGACGGCGACGATTGCCGTACGCGAACACTGCACGCGCTGCGCAGTAACGACGAAAGTCGTGACGATGTGTTGCGACAGTTCGTCCGGCTGGCCAGCCAGGCACTCGGTATACCCGGCAGCTTTATCTCCGTACTGGATGATGAGATGCAGCATGTAAAGGCCGCGCAAAATTTCACACTCACTCAATCCTCCCGGCAGGACTCGCTCTGCCGCCATGCAGTGGACAGTGACAGCACCGTGGTAGTACCCGATACGTTGCTGGATACCCGCTTTGCTGAGCATCCGCTGATTGTTGGCGCGCCTTTTATCCGCTTTTATGCCGGCGTACCGCTTAAAAGCAGCACAGGTCTGATACTGGGTACGCTGTGCGTGACTGACACCGCGCCTCATCCCTTTAATGCGGATCAGGTCGCCATGCTGAAGATGCTGGCGGCACTGGTGATGTCATTTCTTGAGGCCTGGTACTCGGCTGGCTTTGCCGACCCGGTAACCGGTCTGCCCAACCGCCAGCGTCTGATTCGCGACCTTCAATTTCTTGCCGCCTCCGGTGACACCACGCCACGGCGGCTGGTGCTGATTGACTGTATCGATATGCCGCGCGCCTACGAGCTTGCACGCTCAATGGGCATGGGGCCGGTTGAAAGCCTGTTGAAAGATGTGGCGACACTGCTGCCGCTGCGCCTGAGGCCTGCGCCAGGAGAGATGCTCTACACCGTAGCCACCGGGCGCTTTGCCCTGCTGACACGTCAGGAGAGCAGACTCACTGCCAGCTGGGTGGCAAACAAGCTGGCCGGGATCAGCGCGGATCTCGGCGATGGGCTGTCGGTTGCACTGATGACCCACACCGGTGAGGCGAGTTTCAATACCGGGGAGATGCCTGCCCAGGAGATCCTGCGGCGTGCCGTTAGCGCGCTGCACGAGGCCATTACACGCGACGTCGCCTCGATGCCTTTTAGCGAGGCTACTGATACGCGCCATACGCAGGACTTCACCCTGATGCATGATCTGGCCATCGCGATACGCCAGGATAAGGGATTGTGGCTGGCGTATCAGCCTAAAATCTGTCTGCACAGCGGCAAGCCAATTGGCCTGGAGGCCCTGATCCGCTGGCAGCATCCGCAGCGCGGCGAACTGTCTCCTGCACAGTTTTTACCCTTTGCCGTGCAAACCGCGCTGCTCAGCGAACTGACCACCTGGGTGACAGAGCACGCCATCGCCCGGCTCTCCCGGCTGCGCAACAGCTATATTCAGCTGCCCATCACCATTAACGTCAGCAGCAGCGATTTTTCCCGTGACGGGTTTGCCGACGAGCTGGAAGAGCAGATGATCAGGGCGAAGCTCCCGGTTTCGCTGCTGGGCATTGAGTGTCTGGAGACGGAACGGATTCTGGAGAGCGCAACCGCAATGCGGGGGCTTGAGATGCTGAAACTTCGTGGATTCGGTATTTCACTGGATGACTTTGGAACCGGCTACAGCAATATCAGTTATCTGCGGCGCATACCGCTGGATGTGATCAAGCTGGACCGTTCACTGATCAGCGAAATTTCATCTGACACCGCATCGCGCGTCATCGCCCGCAGTATTATAGCGATGCTTAAAGATCTCGATTATATGGTGCTGGCTGAGGGCGTGGAGAATGCGGAAACCGATACGGCGCTGACCGAGTTCGGCTGCGACCAGGCACAGGGCTTTTTCTACTCGAGGCCGCTGCCTGAAGCGGCACTGGATGAGTGGCTCGGCTGGCGATTGCGCAGTAAGTGCTGAGTCTGTCCCACCCTGGAATCTTACCCGGCCGAATCAGACGCGCTGAACCCCTCAGGTCCGGCAATGATGACGGTATTACGCCCGGCGGCTTTTGCTTCGTAAAGCGCTTCATCGGCACGCCGCAGCAGAGAGTCGCGATCGCTATCCTGAGCACTCCGTGAAGCCACCCCGGCTGATATCGTCATCGTTCCGGCAAACGGAAAGGTGGTGGCGCTGACGGTCTCACGGATGCGCTCCGCGGTGCGGACGGCATCAGCCAGCGTGGTATGCGGCAGCAGCAGAATAAACTCCTCGCCACCAAACCGGCTGACGATATCGCCGGTGCGACAGGCCTGACGCAGCAACGCTGCCAGGCTCACCAGAACCGCATCACCCGCGTCATGCCCGTACCAGTCGTTTATCTTCTTAAAATGGTCAATATCAATGGCTATGGCACACTGTTCATGCTCGCTGTCTGACTGCGCCGCCAGCGCCGAAAATCCGCGTCGGTTACAGAGCCCGGTCAGCGGATCGGTCATCGCCTCATCGTTTAGCGCGGCAAGGTGACCTGCAACGGCGTGGCGATGCGCCTGCACGGCTTCTTTGAGCCGGTCAGCCTCGTAATACCAGGTTTTTACCGTGGCGAGAGATTCCGCCTGCGCTTCGCTGCCGCCATCGCGCACTCTGTCAGCCAGCTTTTCCAGTGGAGAGGCGATCCGACCGGCCATAAAGGCAATAATAGCCGCCGTCACGGCAATAATGCCCAGAACGAACCAGACAGCGCTTTCTGCTGTGCGCATCAGAATTTGCCTGACCGTTTCAGAAGTGCCGGTAATAAACACGTTCCAGCCCGTTTTATGCAGTGTGCCATAGCCGGTCAGATAGTGCTGTCCATCACTCTCCAGCGTGAAATGCCCACTTTCTGTCGTGGCGAGCCGTTTCTGCAGTGCCAGACTCAGCAGCATCTTTGTTCCGACGCGCGCCGCGTCATGACTGAAAATAATCAGCCCTTCATTGCTGACCACGCTGACCGTTGACCCATTGGTATAAAAATGCTGGCTCAGGATCTCGCTCAGCATGCTCTGTTTCTTGAGATAAATAGTCCCGCCAATGTAGCCCAGATAGCGGCCATCTTCGCTGAACAGAGGTTGTGATAAAAACACCACATAGTTACCGGCAGCAGAGGTAAAAGGAGCTGAGATAAAAGGCTTTTGGGTCGCTATGGCCTGCAGGCTGGCCGCCGAGTGTAGCTTCACGCCAATGAGATTCAGACTATCGGGTGACGTTGCTGCAATAATGGCATCATGATTGACCACCACCACCGAGTTGAAAAAGCCCGACTGCATTCGCAGGCGATCGCTCTCTGCTTCCAGTCGTTTGATATCACTGAGCCCCTTGATCTGCGACGCACTCCAGGCCAGTTCACGTTGCGCTGTCGCCAGGTAACGATCGGTGGTATCAGCCAGCTTGCGGGCATAGGCAATGTTCCCTTCAAGCAGACTGTCTTCGATGTTGGCCTTCTGAAACAGCAGCAGCGCACTCAGCAGCAGACCGGAGGTCAGAATGACGCCCCCGATGGAAAGCAAAGTCAGCAGCGAGCGAAGGCGCATTTTTTCATAGGGCATTGCAGTCGGGATCCGGATTAAGTGTCATCTGAGTGTAACAGTAGACGTTTCTCGTCAAGGGCAGAACAGAAGATGATTTACACAGGATCACGGCGCATTGGCGGGCGCAGCCCACAACCGTCCAGTCCTGCATAAAGGAAAGGATTGTTTAGCGTTTCGATAGCCCTGATAAGCAACAGCAGAAAATGATTAAGCAGTAATAATGATACTGAGCAGACCGGAATCTGTGCAGATGACGCGCTATTATTATCGCTGACCGTGATAACAACGCCATCCGGTTGCTGAAAATAACGGGGCAGGCTCTGCCCCGTTATTTATTGTGTTAAAAATATGCGTAGAACAGTTAAATAAAACCTGCATCAACAATAATTAATTGTGCATCAGCCTTATCTTTTAAGCGAATTTAACGCCAAAAGGATTTAATATAAGAGCGGCTGCTGAGCCTTTTAATAAAATGATGCGGACAGGTAAAGCGACGCCCTTCCCATTCAAGATTAAACCACTGAAATTCATCATCTTTAATTTTTTCCAGCAGGGTCATTGCCTGCATCGGCGTCTGAAAAGCATAAGCTTTCATCACGCCCTCCTGGGTGCATAAATCAATATGAACCATGTAACCCCCGGGTGTTAAAAAGAACGGAAATTTTATAATTATTGAACAGCCTCGTTATCATAATCCATTTATCGGCTGCCGATTATCTGATTCCGTAATATTTAAGTAAAAATTTCACCTCTATTTCGCGTTTAAATTTTTGGGCAACCCTGCCTTATTTCATCAATTAATTTGACCATGTATACGAAATCCAGCCAGACCCGAAGAGATCGTTACCCATGTTTAATTCAGCTCAGAGGGTCGGAGCGATAAGCGATCACACAAGATGACGGACATCTGCTCATATTGTTAGCATTGAACCGTCTGGCAGGTCCGGAGCCGTCATGCAGAGGGGATCTAATGGTGCTTGCTGAGAGGTTGAGATGGTCATAAACAGAGCACATCGTTTACACTCTCATCAGCCTCATCTGCAAGCCGGCAACGGTACAGATTTATCGCGGAGAGAGGCAGGAGATCACTGACGGCGGGCAATAAGGAATCTTATGCTGGATTATATGGTGTCGCTCTACCGTACTGTTCCTGTCTCATCTGAACGTCTCAGCGACTGGCTTGCCAGCTGGCTGGCGCAGCAGCAGACACGATGCCACGATCACCATTTTTCTGCCGCCTTTCCATGGCGTGAAACCGGTCTGCCCCAGCACGCCTTTTTGCAGCGTGAACTGACGATAAATGGCCAGCGTTATCTCACCGGGCCGCGCTATCTGGGTGGCGATCCTGCACAGCCCTTTATTGAGGTTGTTGCGCGTGACGGCATCATCGATTACAGGGTCGCTAGCGCCATTATGCAGGCATGGCAGCCGCTGAAACCTCTGAAGCTGCGCATCCTGTTGCCTGCGACTTATCCTGACATCGGTATAACCGATCAACTGCTTTTCCTCAGCGACCTGGCTTCACTCTCTGTTCCTGTCGACGAAGATATTTCACTGGTGACAGCCTGCCGGAAAGATTATCCCGCCTGTATCACGGCGATTAATCGCGCCTATCGTGCCAGCTGGCACACGCTGCCGCATCTGCGCGATCAGCTACTGGCAACCAGCAGGCAGGAGTTACGGGAGGATATCGCCGCGGGACATGTGTTTCTGATTATCTGGCAGGGCATAGTGGCAGGGCTGATGATTTGTGTCCCCCGGCGACTGACCTTTATTGAGGGGTTTCAGATTATGGATGAAGTGATAATGCCCGCTTATCAGGGCCGTGGACTCGCCGCGCGCGCTCAGCAGCGTTTGCAGCAGCAGCTTCATCATCAATATGGTGAGAAGGCGCTGCTCACCGGTACCATTCTGCCCGGTAATACTCCTTCACTGCGCAGCGCACAAAATGCCGGGCGACGCTGCGTGCTGAAATATCATTTTTTTACCCCTGACGATTTACGTGCGGGCCAACGGGCAATTTAAATCACCACAAAGCCAGCTCAATCAACTTATCCTGCACGCTGTAAACGCGCTGCTTAAGGCTCAGGCTCTCGTCTGCGCTGATCCATTTTGCCTCAAACGCACCATTAATTTTTTCCAGTGCGATTTTGGTGCTGCTTTTCAGACCTTCGTGCCAGTTCGCGTCTGAACGTTTTGCCGCCTGATTTTCCAGGCTCTCAACTAACGCCGCGACACTTTTACCACCGGTAGTCGCTTCAGATTCAGACATATCTACCTCTTGTTGCTGCTAAAAAACCGCCACACTCGCGAATCACATTATACCTGAACCCAGACCGGCATGGCGCTTTCCTGTGCGCACGACCCGGCATCCTTTCTGACATCGCAGATCTTCGCGGAAGGGCACGGCTTCGCTCGCAAAATTCCGCTAGCTGTTCTTAACTCAGATTGAATGATTTTCGTTCCACTGAGAGAGCTACCGGAGGACGTTTTGACAACAACATCTCAGACAACCGCCAGTGATAATACCCTGACACTGCGGCGCTGGATTACCGTCGGTTTGCCCGCCACTGAACTTTTTGCCCTTTGGCTTGAGCCCGATACCCTGCCACGCATTATGAGCCACTTTGCCAGCGTGAAAACGGTTAATAAAAGCGATGCGCACTGGCAGATTGAAGGGCCATTAGGTAAGCACTACCGCTGGGAAACCCGCATTGTTGAAGCGCAGCCAGGCGAAATGATTGTCTGGCGCTCGCTGGAAGGTGCTGACATTCCTAACGAAGGTGAATTACGTCTGCGCCCTGCCCCGGGTGAATGGGGTACTGAACTGGCTCTGACGTTGCACTTCACCCCACCGGGTGGCGCACTGGGAAAAAAGGTGACGACGTTATTTGATCTGTTACCGAAAGAGGTGGCCAGCAAAGCGTTACATCGCTTTAAGAGTCTGGCAGAGACCGGTGAGATCCCCACGCTGCAGGGGCAGCCTGCGGGTCGTCATGCCGGACATCAGGATAAGGAGAAATAAATGCGCGCACTCTGCTGGAATGGCGTTAACGATTTAAGCGTTGAAACCGTGGCCGATCCTGGTCTGCTCAATCCTCATGATGCCATTATTCGCGTCAGGCTCACTACCACCTGCGGTTCCGATTTGCACGTCATTGATGGCCTGATTCCGGGTATGCGGGAAGGCGACATCCTGGGGCATGAATTCATGGGAGAAGTGGTGGAGGTCGGCAGCGCGGTCAACAATATCCGACGCGGTGATCGGGTGGTGGTACCCTCCTTTATCTCATGTGGTTCCTGCTGGTATTGCCAGCATCAGTTGCCCTCCTGTTGTGACAATACCCATCCGCAGTGGGAGAAAGGAGAGACGGTGCTGGGTCACGCGACCGGTGGCATATACGCTTACAGTCACGCGTTTGGTGGCTATGCAGGCTCACACGCAGAATATGTTCGCGTGCCTTTTGCGGACAATGATTGCTTCGTCGTCCCTGAGGGCGTAACCGATGAGCAGGCGCTGTTCCTCTCCGATGCGACTCCCACCGGCTACATGGGCGCCGATTTCTGTAATATTCATCCGGGTGACACGGTGGTGGTCTGGGGTTGTGGCGGCGTCGGCCTGATGGCACAGCAAAGCGCATGGTTGATGGGAGCTCATCAGGTCATCGGTATCGATCGCTATCCGGAGCGACTGGCGATGGCGCGCGACTACGCCGGCAGCATCACACTGGATTATACGGAGGTCGATATCAACGAAGCACTGCTGGAGTTAACCGGCGGACGCGGCCCGGACAGCTGTATTGATGCTGTTGGTATGGAAGCACGTGGCGAGGGATTAAGTCAGGTCTACGACAAGACCAAACAGATGCTGCATCTTGAAACTGATGTGGGCGCAGCATTGCGGCAGGCGATGTATGTCTGCCGTAAAGGCGGCAACATCGCCATTCTGGGGGTGTACGGCGTCATGGATAAGTTTCCGCTAGGGCTGATGATCAATAAGAGCCTGACCATTCGTACTGCCCAGCAGCATGGGCAACGCTACATGCACCGTCTGCTTGAACATGTTGCCCGAAACGAACTGAACCCGGCTTTCATGGCGACGCATCGTTTTCCGCTGGAAGAGGCGCCGCGGGGCTATGAAATGTTTAAACATAAAGAAGATGGCTGCGTTCGTGCCGTGTTCGTTCCCTGATAACAGGTCTGTCGTGACTCCGCAAAACCCGATCCGGGCGGCTGTGCCTCCCTGCTAAACCTCAGCTTATCTTCGCAGATGATCCCATCAGACGCCGGACGCTCTTAATCGAATTATGACAGCCGGTAACGGCCTGACCGGGCTGAAATCAACCGGGCACAATGACATACCAATATGAAGCTTTCATGAATTAAAAGCGAAAAACCGGCTTTAAATTAACAACATGCCAGTATCAGGCTGGCACAGGCCTCTGTTCACATTTTGAAAACAAAATAATCACACATAGTTATTTTTTCATGCCTAAATTAGTGCCAGTTTTCATTTATGGAGCAGGCAAATGACGCACTTTGTGGCAATTTTTTTCTCTTCACTGTTTATGTGCAGTAACGTTTTTGCAGGTTCGGTTTCATCTGTTTCTCTTGGATCACTCTCTTCTGCGCTCAATGAACGGATGCAGGTGATGAAAGCGGTGGCGGGTTATAAAGCACTGCATCATTTACCTATTGAGGATCTGCCACGGGAACAGGTGGTGCTGGATAACATGCTGCAAAACGCACAACAGGCCGGGCTTGAACCCCACTCCGTGGAGCCGTTTGTTCACGCTTTGATGAACGCCAGCAAGGCGATCCAGTATCGCTATCGGGCTGACTGGCTCTCAGCTCCAGACAGCGCTGTTCCTGTCAGGGATCTGACCGAGACCAGACAGCAGATACAACAGCTGGATACCCAGCTCCTGACGGCGATCAGCCAGCGCCTGATGGCTGGCGCCTTCTCGCAGGAGGACAAAGAATTTCTGATGTCACAACTCACGGCACCTCACCTCAGTGAAAGTGATAAAAACAGCCTGTTCGCTTCCCTCTCCCGCATTCAGCGCCAGCACTAACCCTCAATCAGCGGAGTATGCTATGCAGCTTCATGAACTCATGAACCCCGACTACTCTGACAATCCCTTTCCCCTTTATCGAAAACTGCATCAGCAGGGACCGCTTATCCCTGCCGGAGAGAAGATCATCATCAGTGGCAGTCACGCCGTGGTGGACGCCCTGCTGAACGACCGGCGGGTCGGTAAAAATTATATGGAAAGTGTCAGAGTAAGATTTGGTGATGATGCAGCCGGACTGCCGCTGTTTCAGGGTATCAGCAGAATGTTTCTGGTGCTGAACCCACCCGATCATAACCGGTTAAGAGGACTGGTTATGAAGGCGTTCAGCGCCCGGGAGATTAAATCCCTCCGGGAGATGGCGCTGACGATAGCCAATGAACTGGTTGATGCACTGGAAGGCCGTCGTGCCTGCGATCTGGCTCAGGCATTCGCTTTTCCGCTACCGGTGCGCATTATCTGCCGGATGCTGGATGTCTCAGAATCTGATGCACCAGAACTGGGTCGCCTTACCTCTGCGCTGGTCAGGGTTTTCGATCCTCAAATCAGCCAGTCGGATTTGCTGAAAGCCGCTGAAGCATTTGCCGTGCTGGAAAATTACTTCAGTGCCGTGATCGTCTCCCGTCGTGACAGCACCGCCAGCGATCTGGTGTCACTTTTTCTGCGCAGCGACAGTGACGGCGACCAGCTGGATCACGATGAGATCATCGCCAATGTGATACTGCTGTTTCTTGCCGGTCATGAGACAACGTCAAATATGCTGTGCAACACCATTCTGGCCCTGCATGCTCATCCGCAGGAACTTGCGAGCCTGACACAGAATCATGCGCTGATACCCGATGCCATAGAGGAATGTCTGCGCTACGACAGTTCGGTCCAGATGCTTTACCGCACGACTCTGGAAGAGATTGAGTTGGCAGGCGAGCTCATCCCGCCCGGAACCCGCTTCTTCCTTAGCCTTGGTGCAGCCAATCACGACCCGCTGGTATTTACCTCTCCGGAACGGCTGAATATCCGGCGGCATGAGGGGCGATGTCTGGCATTCGGTGGCGGTATACATCACTGTATGGGCTACCGGCTGGCACTGGCAGAAATGGAGGTGGCGCTGGAAGTATTACTGACCCGATTGCCAGAGATGCGGCCCGTGGCCGCTGGCGTTCGCCGCAACCACAGAGCCAATCTGCGCGGCGTCACCGCCCTGCCGGTCGAATGGTAAAGCACTGCAGCGCCCTGCCCTGAAGCGCCCGGCGGTTAACCGCGCAGCCGCAGCGTGGCGGGCAGGATTAGCTGACTGTCAGCGGGATCCTCTCCAGCGATCATGGTGGTCAGCATAGAAAAGCAGGCCTGCGCCAGTGCCGGGACATTCTGCTCAACCGTGTCGATCGGAATGGAGAGTGAATCATAGAGATAGTGATCGTCGAAACTGGCAATGCGGATGTCGCTGGTCAGCAGGTTATGCTCGCTCATGTAGCGCAGTACTCCCTCCAGCAGACCGCAGGCGGCGGTGAACATCGCTTTAGGGGGGCGTCCCAGCCGGCGACAGAGCGCGGCAAACATCTCATAGCCACTGCCGGGATGGTAGTTACCCTGAATTATCCACTCCGGCCGCAGCGTCACACCCGCCCGCATCAGTCCCTCTTTGAATCCCGTCAGACGATCCTGGGTCGGGGAGAGGTCAGACTGTCCGCCAAGAAAATAGATCTCCTCCGGACAGGTGCGCGCCAGCTTTTCGACCAGCTCAGCGGTGGGCGTCACAGAGTCGGTGATGACCCAGGGCAGCCTGGTATTGTTCATGTGGCGGTCAAACAGCAGCACCGGCAGCTGTTCGCTGAGGCTGACATAGTCGCTGTCGCTCAGCATACTGGAGGCGACAATCAGCCCGTCGACCTGACGCGCCACCAGGTTATTGACCACGGCCATCTCCTGACCGGCATTTTCATCGGTGCAGGAGATCAACAGTTGCAGACCGGCCGCGCGACAGAGATTTTCCAGCGCATGGGAAAAGGCCGCAAAGCCGTGGTTGGTGATTTCCGGTACCACCAGCCCCAGCGTATGACTGCGGGCGTCATGCAGCATCCGGGCGTGGATGCTGGGCTGATAATGGTGTTCCCGGGCCAGTGTCAGAACCCGCTCACGCGTCTCCTTCGCCACCCGTAACTCTTCGCCACGGCCGTTGAGCACCAGGCTGGCAGTGGCTTTAGAAACCCCAGCCAGTCCGGCGATGTCACTGATGGTAACGCGTTTTGTTTTTCTCACGGCAAGGCATCGGTTAGTGAAACAAGGACTTATTCTACCATGCAGCGGCGTAACGACCAGTAGCGGGCCTGCAGTTCTGCGCGACCGCGCAGGGTTAGCATCGCCGGGTGGTCCGGAAAATAACGGCTGCTCATCACCCCTTCCCCGTCGTTGATAAAGATCTCAACGCTGGAGTGATCACACAGGATCTGCAACCGGCGCGCAGCCCCTGTCCAGTAACGATAGGTCCATTGACCCGATACCAGGCTGCGACGGGCAAGCCGCAGTTCATTCTGCTGCCACGTCAGGATTAGCGTATCGGCGAAATTGAGTTCTATATCGCCCAGGCTCTCCAGCGCAAGCTCCAGCCGCTGCGCGGCGATTGGCGGCGCGTCATCGGCGCGGCCCTGGTAGTGCTGCTCCCTCTCCCGCAGCGCCTGCAGTTCTGCAATCGGCTGCTGACAGAGCCGGCCATTGCGGGAGCTCAGCTCGCGCAGACAGGTCATCTGATGGATCCAGTGATGCGCCACGGTTGGCTGGGCCATCTCTTCACCGTCTGGTGTTCCCATCCAGCCCACCAGCAGACGCCGGCCGTCAGCGGTCAGCGTGGTTTGTGGTGCATAGAATTCAAACCCGGCATCCATTTCGTTCAGCGGGCCGTGCAGGTATGCAGCCTGCTGATAATCCAGCGAGCCACTCAGCCAGGCGCAGGCGTGACTGTTCAGGTAGCGTTTCTCTTCAGGCATAACACCCTGCGGACAGCAGATCAGATAGGTGCTGTCGCCGAGCGTGAACATATCCGGGCACTCCCACATGTAGCCAGCGGCATCCAGCCCGCCCAGTTTGCTGCCCGCAATCTCGCCGAGGTTCTGCCACTCGCGCAGATTATCAGAACGCAAAAGCAATACCCTGCCCTGCAGCTGGGTATTCTGCGCGGCCAGCACCATGTACCAGTAATCTTCATGACGCCACACTTTGGGATCGCGAACGTGGCCGGTGTAGCCCTCCGGCACGGCGATAACCGGACCGAGTTTGTCAAAACCGCCAGTGCTGTTCTGCTGCGCCAGACACTGCCACGCGGTGCGTGAACCATCATCAAACTTCACATTGCCAGTGTAGATCAGCATCAGTACACCGTTATCGTCTACCGCACTGCCCGAGTAACAACCGCCGCGGTCATACTCCTCGTCTGGCATCAGGGCGATGGGCTGATGCTGCCAGTGCAGCAGATCGGCTGAGCGCCAGTGTCCCCAGCATTTTTGCTGATGCGCGCACTCCAGCGCGTTCCACTGATAGAAGAGATGATATTCACCGTCGAAATGGATAAAGCCATTGGGATCGTTTAGCAGGCCGGTTACCGGTGCCAGATGCCAGCCAGGGTAATGGCTGTCGCTGAGCGCCTTTGGCATACCCTGCATCACCGCCTGCAGAATGGCGGCAAGACGTGTTGATGAGGCCATTATTCAGAATCCGTTTTGTATTTAAGCAGGTAAGAGATTACAAACGCAGTGGTGAACGCGATGGCGATGCCGATGACATAGTTGAGCAGAGAGCCAGCCTGGACAATCGCCATGCCCGGCAAACCGGTCAGTCCGACCGCAGTCATATAAACATGGACCGACACCACCCAGGCACCACCGAGCGCGCCGCCCACCAGACCCGCTATAAAGGGTTTCATAAAGCGCAGGTTAATACCAAAGATAGCCGCCTCGGTAATCCCCAGCAGCGCGGAAAACGCTGAAGGCAGCGAAATCGCTTTGATCTTCGCATCGCGGGTTTTAAACCATACGGCCAGACAGGCACCGCCCTGAGCCACGTTCGCCATCGCCCAGATAGGCAGCAGGAAGTTCACGCCGATGGAAGGATTGCCCAGCAGTCCGGCTTCGATAGCGTGAAAACTGTGATGGACGCCGGTAATCACAATCACCGAATAGAGTCCACCAAACACCAGTCCCGCCAGCCAGCCAGCGTGCGCAATCAGCGTACTGAGAATAAAGGAGATGCCATCACCCAGCATACGACCCGCCGGTCCGATAATCAGCAACGCAATAAAGCCAGAGATAATCACCGTCAGGAACGGGGTCAGGATCAGATCCAGCGCATCCGGGATAACCCGACGCAGCTGCTTTTCCAGCATGCTCATAAACCACACCGCCAGCAGCACCGGGAATACCGTGCCCTGATAGCCAATCATCGCCACTTCAATGCCGAAGAAGTTCATGGTGTGGAAACCGGCGGCGACGCCCCAGGCGTTGGTCAGCGCCGGATGAGTGAGAATGCCGCCCAGTGTCGCACCAAGAAACGGGTTACCACCAAACTCGCGGGCAGCCGTAAAGCCAATCAGGATCGGCAGGATAATAAAGGCCGCCGAGCTGCACATATCCAGCATGATATAGAGCGCATTTTCCGGATTGACCCAGCCGTAAGTTTTGACCATCCCCAACAGGCCCATCAGCAGACCTGATGCCACAATCGCCGGAATGATCGGCACAAAGATGTTCGACAACAGGCGGGCGATGCGCTGGAAAGGGTTGAGCTTACGTGCGGCTATATCAGCGGCCTCGGATTTGCTCGATTCACTGATGCCTGCCTCGGCGATAAAGGCAGCATAGACCTTGTTCACCACGCCGGTTCCGAAGATAACCTGAAGCTGGCCCGCATTGCGGAAGCAGCCTTTAACCCCCTCAATCCGGCCAATCGCGGTGGTATCCGCTTTTTCATCATCCGCCAGCACCAGCCGCAGCCGGGTGGCACAGTGAGCAGCACTGGCGATGTTCTCTTTACCACCCAGCAGGGGCAGCAATGCCCGCGATATTTTTACATAGTCCATACACACCTCAATCTTGTTATGTTTTTATCCATCCTGATCTCTGGCCCCGGCATCCGGGGCCGCCCGGTCAGAACCAGGTTTCCATCTGTACGCCGAAGTTCCATTCGCCACCGGCATCGAATCCTTTACTGCCGAAAGCGTCGTCACTGGCATAGTTATCCAGCCGGTGATCCCAGTTCATCCAGGTTGCAAAGAGACGAATTTCCGGACGTTTGAGGAAGTCACCGACATCACCGGCTTTCAGGGTTGGCGCAACGGTGAGTTTGGTAAAGCTGCCGCTGACCGCATTACGGTTGTTGTAGCCTTCGGGACGCAGATCCATGTACTGATAAGAGCCTTCATACTGCATCTCAAAGTTCTGGGTGATTTCCTGAATCAGCCGCAGGTTAACTGTCGCCCAGTCATAGCTGTCACCTTTGACATAACGATCGTCACTACGCTGAGCCAGTAAAGCAGGTGCAATGTGCCAGCCACCGCCCAGCGGGGTAATACCGTAACTCGCCAGACGCCAGGTGTTCGCTTCCGGCAACAGTGCGCCATCAGAACCAATCGACTTCACCTCTGCGCCCAGTCCATGACCATAGAGCAGTGCAGTTTTCGAGGTGCCCTCTGTCAGCCCATAAAAGCTGTCGTTATGCAGGCCAAGCAGCGCATGTACGCCGGTTTCTGCCGCATCGCTTTTGACTCTGAGGCCGTCGATATCCCGTCGGTCATCGTTATCTTTCGCACGCATACCGCTGACCATCAGCTGCACCGGCCCGACAAAGTTATTCAGCGACAGGATGTAGTTCTGCGCAGTGTTTTCATTGTTTTCGATGTCGCCAAAGGTACGACCATAAAGGGAAATGTTACTGCGCGCCTGATCGCTCCATTTCATGTCGTAAATACCGGCACCAGTACCGGCAAGAAACACCACATCGGAGTCGATCCAGTGAATATCAAAGTTATCGCGATCAAAACGTTTACCGGCCCAGACCGTGGCGTTATCGAATGCGCCGCTGAAGGTGGGAAGCTGCCCGAGCTCGACAAACGCCTGACGCAGGTTGAGATCGCTGCTGGCGGCTGTCCAGTCGTTGTAGGTGCGCTGTCCATCGGCCAGCATCGCTTTGAAACGGGTGGTGGCGCCGTTGTCCAGCGTCTGCTTATGTTCAAGGTTGAGCTCAACGTAGGTATCCGGCTCATTGCCAAGGCGACCAACGTGCCCGCCGGTTTCCCCGGCAGGGGTCACGGTCGGGCCACCCTGAGTTTTGGCGGCCGAGCTGTTCATCAGCAATCCTGAACGGGCATAACCGTGGAACTCGAAGCCACCTTCATCGGTTGATTTCTGTTCCAGTTTCGCGGTGCGCTGCGCGACCTCAGCGGTGGAGTTTTGGGTCTGTTGCTGCACGGCAGCCAGCTGCTGTGCCTGCTTCTCAGCCATCTGTGCCTGTTTCTCAGCGACCTGTGCGCGGGTTTCCGCTGCATTCGCTCGCTGCTCGGCTGCCTGCAGTCGCTGCTCCATGGCCGCAAGGCGTGCCTCAATGCTGCTCATACTGGAGTCGGCCCAGACTGATGTGGAAAGTAATATCGTTGAGAGACTCACTGCTAACGCGCTTTTTTTCATTTTTTATGTCCCTGAAGAGAGGCTATCACCACCGGATTTTTTGCTAAACCGGTTTAGGCGCAAATCATAGCCACGGGTAATTTCCCTGCGCAATGAAAATAGCTAAACCGGTTTAGTGATTGTGAGATAGCTCCCAAAACAGGGGGAATAATGATAATCAGTCTGGCAGGTCGTTCAGCTGGTGGAGCCGCGGAAGTGCTGTCATGGCTCCTTTAGCCGTGGTTGCCAGTGCACCGCAGCGTTGTGCGCTGGTAAGGCAGATGGCCAGCTGCGATTCATCGGCAGGCAGACCCGACTTCGCCAGCCCCCAGAGTAATCCGGCCACAAAGGCATCACCTGCGCCTGTAGTGTCAACGCTGACCACGGGTGAAGTAGCATAGTGGCATAGCTGGCCCTGATAGCAGGCGATCACCCCTTCCCTGCCCCGCGTGACCAGCAATAGTTTTATGCTGAATCGCGCCGCCAGCTTCGGCATGCTGACAGTGGATTCCTGATCCGGACAGAGAAAATCGAGTTCCTCGTCGGACAGTTTAACCACGTCCGCATGGCTCAGCACCTCGTTCACCACCGCATGCAGCAGTTGCGGATCGGGCCAGAGGTCATGACGCAGATTTAAATCGAAACTGACATGGCCGCCTGCTGCCCGGATCTGCTTCATGGCGGTCAGGGTCGCCGTGCGTGACGGTTCAGCTGATAAGGCAATAGAACAGCAATGCAGCCACTCCCCGTGCCGGAATACGGGCAGGTCTTGCGCCTCAAGAAACAGGTCAGCACTCGGCCTCACCATAAAGGTAAAGGACCGTTCGCCATGGTCATCCAGTCCGACCACTACGGTTGAAGTGCGGTGCTGGGTATCGGCAATCATGTAGCGGGTATCAACCTTCTCTTCAATGAGCGTCTGCCGCATAAACTCACCAAAGGGATCATCCCCTACTCGTCCGATAAAACCGCTGTTTCCCTGCAGACGGGCAATTCCAACGGCGACATTGGCAGGCGCCCCGCCCGGACACTGCATCAGGCGACCCGGCATTTCGGGAAGCAAATCCACCACGGCATCCCCGAGGCACCATACGCGTACAGACATAAAAAACTCCTCTGATTAATCCTGACAGCTAAACCGTTTTAGCTATAGCGATAAACCGTGCTGAGTTCAAGCGTTACCCATCGGAAATGATGTGTGACTAACAGAAGTCGTGATCAGGCGAAGCGATAAGATACGGATTGCACAATCGGGAGGCCGGTGGAGGGAAGAATTAAAAAACCGGCACAGGGGCCGGTTCCGGTATTCAAACCGTAAAGAGAATTATTTTAACGTGGAGAGTATCTGTCTGATCGACGCGTCGATCTGTTCAGCAATCTCTTTTGGCAGACGGCTAAATTCATACTGCACGGTGCGCTTCTCATCATTAGTTTTACGACGCGCGTAGGTGTTAGCAGTGGTAAAGGTAGCCAGCTTTTCCGTCACCGTCTTGCTGACGGGTGCAGTTTTTTTTAACTGACGACGGGCGCTTTTAAAGCCGTTAAGAATCGCGCTCTTTTTCTCATCCGCATTGGCGCTTAGCACGGAATCATTAGCTTTTAGCGTTTGCTTAATATCGCTGACCAGCGCGGTGACATCAACCGCTTCCGCTTTCGCCTCTTCCCAGACATCGAGCAGCAACTGGTAATCCTGAAGTGTCAGCTCAGATACGACCGGAAAGAGTTCGATAAATTCAGCGGGTACGGCTGCGGCCTGGAACGCACGTGAGACCTTGGCGTTTGAGATGCCTTCTGCTTTAGCAATCTCTGTTTTGCTCATGCCATTTTCGTTCATCAGCATAAAGCGCAGGCCTAATTCACGCAGGTTATGCTCTTTTGCTGTCTGAATATCAGCGGCCAGCTGACGCGCATCACTGAGGCTCAGTTCATCAGCGGTGACCAGTACTTCCAGACTGGCACCGGAAAGAATACATGCGGCGCGGCGGCGCGAACCATCCATGATTTCAATCCGGTCACCGTTGACACGACCAATAGCCGGAAAAAATTGCTGCAGCGTAATGGTGCGGGTGATCTCCTGAAGCGATTCCGGCGTCAGCGTGCTCTGATCACGTCCGTTGATTTTTGGGTCAACGCTGGTTCTGGTTTCAATATCATCATGCAGGATTAGCTGGCGCACAAAGGTGGCCTTCGCGCCCGACTTCAGCGTAAATGTGCGCGACTGGCTGCTGCTGTCGATCATGTTTGCGATAGCAGAATCACCAAACTTGCGCCCGATGCGCTGTATAGGTTTGCTCACAGGGTACTCCTGATATATTCAATGCGGTCAAACACAGCCCTTGAGAACTGCTCGGCTTCATATTTAGCTTTGCGCAGAGCGTCCGCACTGCCCGGATAAGAGGAGGGATTGGCACTGATCACCGTATCAAAGGATTCGCCGCAGCGTTCAAATCCATCCAGTCGCGGCAGGCTGCAGTCCAGCATCGATTTAGTAAACACTTCCCTGGCATAGCTTTGCGAAGTCAGGTGATCGTGTTTAGAAGTCATTTTGGACATAAAGCCGATATTGGCTTTAAGCCGGGGTTCAATGCCTTCGGACTCAATACGCTCCAGCATTTCCGGCAGACGCGTCAGATACTTCATGGTGGAGTGGAAATCGACCTGTGCCGGGGGCGTCGGCGTCAGCAGTACATCACTGGCCGCAATTGCATTCAGCATGAATGAATCAAGGTGAGGTCCGGTATCAAGGAAGATAAAATCGTAGTCACCCGCCAGACGATCAATCACGTTACGGCGTAATACTTCCGAAGGCGCAACGCCTGGCAGATGCTCAGCAACCAGCTCTTCCCAGTCGCTTGCAACAAAACCATCGTCGATAGAGGCTGGGATCACATCAACGCCTGGCATGACAGTAGGTTTAATGAATTGCTTACGAAGCTGGTCAGCATCCAGATCGTTCAGCATCGCCTGCGCTGCCGTCTCCAGAACTGAACCGACACTGTTGGTATGACTCAGGAACATCGTGCTTGATGCCTGTGGATCCAGGTCGATAACCAAAATACGCAGGTCATTGTGCAGCATAGAAGGATGTGCACGCATACCGTGGGCCAGCGTGACGGTGCTGACTGTTTTCGAAACACCACCTTTAAGGCTGACAACAAATACGACAAAGGGGCCATCGTGCCGGTCGCGATATTTAGGTACTTTACGATGCTGATAGATGTCGACCACATTCTGGATAGTCAGGGCATATTGTGAGGTGCTGCCGGTCTGTTTTTTCCCAAACTGATAACCTGCTGCTTCCATATCACCAATTGCGGCGACAACAGCATGCTTACTCAGCAATGGCATGTTGGCGACAGCATTGCGGGAGAAGGTCTGGTAAAAACCGGTCTGGTTAAATTCCTGACGCTGCTGCTCAATATGGTTACTCAGTCCATGTAACATGGAATTGGCACGTGTGGCCATTTCCAGCACTCCACCATAATCACGCTTCATAAGCCCCTCTGCGTTAATGTTTTTTGCATACTACACAAAAAGCACATACCTGCCAATTTTTTAGAAAAATGCCAAAAACCTGGATTTTTTCTCCGCGATGGTGAGATGCAAGCAGTATTACTTTTGTGAATCACTGGAAAGTGAATCGCTCTGCTTTTTTGTCTTACAGGCTGGTTGAGACAGAGAACTTAAAATGGCGACACGAAACGAATATTTTAAGGACTAATGATTCGGATCGGTGCATTCCGATTCTGATAAATCATCTGCCAGTCTGCTGATTACTCGTAAACCGTTTTCATGTATTATCAATGGTGTTTTCAGCATGAAAATTCAATAAAAGTTACTATAAATCAGGTAATTACGAGTGAAATAGCCTGGTGATAAATTTCCAGAATTAATGTACTTTCACTCAGTACTTACTCCTGGTGGAGAGTTTTACTCAGAAGCTATTACAGTGTTTTTGAACCTGAAGGAGTAGGCATAACGGTAAAGTGCGCTAGTAATCGTTACTTCTATCAGTGCTAACTTATGATCACTGCTTTTAAATCTATGCCCTTTGATGCCCTGTCATTATTTAGCGGTCATAATCTGTCTCGCTGCTTGTACACATAATGTCAGGCATTTTTTCCGCATAAGACTTTTTAGTGCGGGGCTTAGTCCTGAAAAGATGAGGGTTTAATTCGCTTAACATTTTATGATGTCACGAACCAAAATAATGAAAGAGTAAGACTGCCGATTTAAGAGCAGGAGCAGGGGACAGGATTAAAGCGGCAAGGCTTACAGCAATCTTAATTAGGATAATTCACCATAATGTAACATACCGGACAGTCAGAATTAACGCTCTGCTGTGCTGGATTCAGATCCGGATATTATCTCTTCATCTTCATCTCATTCTTACATGCCTGAAATTGCTTCCTTCGCACTAAGCCTGTTTATAAGCTTTAGTTAGTTTCCGAACGTATTTGTTCTTCCTGTTGTTCTTTCACCGGCGACTTATTAATTTCTTGCGGGAACGTCATTTTAATTTCTCTTTTAGTATGTCTGACAGATTCTGAGCACTGACAAAACAAAGATATTGCGCTAAGTAAGCATCCCCTGGTGTTTTCATCATGAAAATAATAAATAAATCATTATTTATCAAATAGATAGGTGTTTAATGTCATGGTGAGTTCTCTGTATTTTCACTGGCCGCGCTTCAGAGACCTGATTCAAACCTGGTAACCTTATAGATTTAATGGTTATAGGTGTATGCAACATTCCAGTCTTACCTATGCTCTGCGTTAGATCGCTTTGTCCGTAAAAAATCTTCTCAACCGGGCTTCTGGTAAACCACACGTTCAGAACTGAAGGTAAGAATCACTTCTGACCGTGACTCTCAGCTAATTCTTTGTTTGATGTGTTTATCCCCGTTATCCACAGGCCAGATCCAATTGGTCGATCCTCAATAGATCAAATTGAGATCCTTAACAGATCCCTGCAGCGTCTGAAGCCTTGTTACACAAGGCCTGGAAGGGGGCCAGTAACCACTGTAGCGAGAAGAATAACCACTATAATGAGTATAACAACCACTATAGCGAGAAAAGCAACCGCGCTGGCGAGTACTCAACAACCACTATAGCGAGTAAATGGCCTGAATCGGTGTGCATAACCCTGCTTATGTGTAGATGACGGCTTTTTCCAGAGTGCTTGCGATGAAAGACGGAGATCAAGGAAAGGGGGAGGGCGGTGGTTCGACTCTTTTTCAGTCAGTTTTCTCAGGTTATCCACTGAATAGATCCAATAACAGATCCATTTAAGATCCTTATTAAGTTCCCTAAAGATCCCGGCATAGCTTCAGGCCACGGTATGACTGCGTTAAAGCCGGGTAGATAACCACTATAACGAGTAAAACAACCACTGTATCGAGAGAAATAACCACTATGGTAAGTAGATTAACCGCTGTAGTGAGTGATAGTATCCACTGTATC
Source organism: Pantoea sp. paga (assembly GCF_007558755.1). Taxonomy (NCBI): domain Bacteria; kingdom Pseudomonadati; phylum Pseudomonadota; class Gammaproteobacteria; order Enterobacterales; family Erwiniaceae; genus Pantoea; species Pantoea sp. paga. The sequence goes on along the minus strand of NZ_VLTF01000010.1, from coordinate 87,624 downwards.
GAGTAACAGCGGCTCTCGCCTGTTCACATCACGGATCTTCCTAATGCCAAGAAAAGAACCAGATATCCTGAACATAGCTGATGCGTTTAGTGAAACAGATAAACGTACAGGTGAAGTTGTTACTCTTACCCCCAACAGTAACAACACCGTCCAGCCGGTAGCATTGATGCGACTCGGTTTATTTGTTCCGACGTTAAAATCCACAGCACGCAGTCAGAAAAACCAGATGAACGCCATGGATGTGACCCAGGATCTTAAACAGTTATCCCTGGTCAGGTCAGAAGGCTATGACAACATCAAGATTCTGGGTGCCCGCCTGGATATGGATAATGATTTCAAAACCTGGGTCGGGATCATTCGTGCTTTCGCTACGCATGAGTGTCTGGGAGACACGGTAACGCTCTCATTCGTTGAATTTGCCAAACTATGCGGCATACCCTCAGTGCGGCTCTCCTCGAAGCTCAGAAGCCGCTTGGACGCTTCGCTGACCCGTATTGCCTCTAACACCCTGACTTTTACCAGTAAGGGCGGAGAGAACTACACGACGCATCTGGTGCAGTCTGCGAAATACAGCATCAAGAAGGACACGGTAACGCTGCAGGCCGATCCCAAGATCTTTGAGCTGTATCAGTTCGACAGAAAGGTTCTGCTGCAGCTTAAAGCCATCAATGAGCTGGCACGCAAAGAGTCTGCTCAGGCGCTCTACACCTTCATTGAAAGCCTTCCGCCAAAGCCTGCGCCGATATCTATGGCGCGTCTGCGCGCCAGACTTAATCTGACCTCGCGCGTGATAACGCAGAATGCCACCGTCAGAAAGGCCATGGAGCAGTTGAAAGAGATCGGCTATCTCGACTATACCGAAACCCGACGTGGTTCATCAGTCTACTTCTGGGTTCATTACCGTCATCCTAAACTGCGTCCGGCCGAACTGCCGCTCAGTAAGTCAGGCCTGATCGATGATGAGATGGATGAGTTTGACGATCTTGATATCGATTCCGACGTAATTGACGTCACCCTGCCTGAACCGGTGATTGAAGAGGATAGCAGTGAGCTGGTGATGGTCTCGCGTGAGGAAAAAGAGCTGCTGAACAAAATCAGGAAGCAGAAGAAGCAATGACCCGGTTTTTGCAAACATGTACTCCGCTTTCAACCTCTTATCGGGAACGCCGGGCTGAAAGGCAATAACCACTGTAGCGAGTAACGTTACTCACTATAGTGGTTGCCAGCCCGTCAGCAACATACGTAACGCCTGTCTGAACAGGGTTAATCGCGCTATTACTCACTCCCCATCGGCAGGGCCTGAATTGAGCCCGGTGCTGTGTTTACTCTCTATAGTGGTTATTCTCTCCCGGAAGAGCGGTCTCAAAGAGCGTAACAGCCAGAATGATCCCATCTTTACTCGCTATAGTGGTTATCCACCTGATCACGGCACATAATGCACGCCAGACATGATGTATTCACGCAGGCTGTGCAGTGAAATTGGTGTTATTACTCTACTCGCTATAGTGGTTATCTCCTCCGTTACCGCGCTTTTTCAGCTCCCTTTCGTCCAATAAGGGTGAGTAAACTACACGCTACAGTGGTTATCAGGTTGTTTTATCGCTAAAGCGGTCAGTTAATGATCAGATGTTGACGCTGGGGAATGAGATATTCTCGCTACAGTGGTTGTTAATTGGGAGCAGAAATGGGGAGCTTACTCGCTATAGTGGTTGTTATTGTCACTGGCCTATGCTCGATATAGTGGTTATCTTAAATATAGTAAGCACTCACTATCAATTTATATATTGTCAGTAAAAGACTTCCTGTTAAATTGCCAAATGCCCACACCTATAGATGGTTACTCGCCACAGCCGTTAAACAATGTGGCGTGCTTCAGGTTTTTGCAGCCACAGAGCTCAACTTTCTTCTCAAAGCGTTTCTGCCAGGCCGTACGCAGGGCGGTTTGTGTAATCAAGGGTCAAGATTCATTGTTGAGAGGGAGATCGGGTTTTTACTCGCTATAGTGGTTATGACTAAGTGAAACCGTACCTGGAGTACCTGAAACACTGGGTAATGCGCCTTCGCGCTGCAATTCATAAGGACGAATGACAATTTACTTGCTCCGTTTACTCGCTACAGTGGTTTCCGAATCCTGAATATCGTTACTTTACTCGCTACAGTGGATAGGTGATGAAGTTTGATCCTAAAAATGAATCCGCAGCCACTGATTTGCTCAGTGGAAGAGTTAAACAGGTAACTTTACTCGCTACAGTGGTTACCCAATAGAGCTAAGCCAGAATGAGTGCAGAGGTTAAGGTATGACCGGAACCTGCAGTTAGGCGCTGCTGTTATTGCTGTCGCAAGAACGGGTCCGATGGGGGCGCGGGGGAGGGGAGATGTTTAATGGGACCGCTGCGGCTCTGATACTGCCGCGCAGGGCATCGGTGAAGAAAGCGGCCTCGCAATGACGTACCGCTTTATCACCATCGGGACAGAGAGTGTTACATCGCCTCACGGTATTCCGGCCAGGCAACGGATTGTGCTTCATAGCGCCCCGCGGCTGCGAACAGCGTGCCCTGGAAGTTGATCACGCCTGCAGCCTCCAGCCACATCCACTCTTCTGCCTGTACGATCCCTGCCGCGATGACGGTAATTTCGAGTGCTGAACAGCATTTAATAATCGCCTGAACCACCGCCTGCTTTGGCCCACTGCGATGAACGTCGCGGGTGATACCGGCATCAATACGAATGCGGTCGGGCTGAATGTGAGTCAGCAAGGACAATCCCGCGGAGCCGTCACCAAAATTGTCGATCGACAGACTGATTCCGACTGCTTTTAGCGCGCGTACGGCATCAGAGAACGCTTCCAGCTGCGAGATCACTGCGGTTTCACTTACGCCAACTACAACCTGCTCAGGAACCAGTCCCGCCTGCTGAATAGCGGTCACAATATGATCAACGGCATCGGGTATCACCACCAGCGTCATAGGCAGCAGGCTGACGTACAGTGTCATACCGTCCGGGCAGACCAGGCCAGCGTGGGAAAACGTCTTTTTCACGGTTTCCAGATCGTTAACATAAAGCTGATCGCCTGAGGTTTCGTCGGCGGGAGCAGGCCGCAGGGTGGTCGCTTCAATCGCTGTAACCTGACGAGCGAGGGGATCCACCACCGGGCGAAAGCTGACGCCTTCTGTCTCCGGACGGGAATCCGGCACATCATTGTGCTCAGAAATAAACTCCCAGTAACCCGGCGGGAGGACCTCGTAGTAGTTCTCTTTCTCGCGAGACTCTACAAACGTGCGCAGGAATTGCAGTGCCCGATCATCATAGGTGAGGCGATATTTGGACGTCCCTTTATCCAGCACTGCCTGCAGGAGCGACGAGCGATCGTGTTCACGCAGGTCAAAGAGGGCCATGCCCGCATTACCAAATCGGCGGTAAGGCGCATAGTCGCGCATCAGCTCCACCACATTGTGGTGCCGTCGATCTGCACAAATTCTCTGATAGACTGCCTGAATGCCCGCTTCCGGACCCTCAAGTAATTGAAAAAAATGGGTGCCGTTAAATAATAAGATGCCGGTCACGTCGTGAGCCGCATTTATTTTGCTGGCGTTGTCGACCATCGCGGGCAGAGTTCTGATGGGAAAGTCATCTGAAATATGGCTGCGGTATATTATGGTAGTCAGCATGTGCAGCTCCGTTTTATAAGATTGTTGCGCACACGCTAGCATTGTTCAAAAAATGTTTCATCTCTACTTATTCACTGCCGCACAGACTGCACCTCGGCAGGTGGCAGTAAGCGAAGCGGCAAATTACGGGGCACGGTTTCAACAATCGTAATGGGATCAGAGATGCTGAACCTGAGCAGACGAACTTATGCTTCCTGCATAATAAAAAAGGCCGCCGTAATGGCAGCCTCATCGTATTGAAGGAGTAAATGTTATTTGATCAGTTCAGCGGAGACATAAGCACGATTATCAACGCGTGCGCCGGTAATTTTATAGGATGCACCTGCATCTTTGGCCTGTGCCGCGACTTTCGCTTCAGCAGCATCCAGGGTAGAAGCGGTAGCGGTAATAGTCTGGGCAAAACTACCGAATGAAATCAGAGAGAGTGCAACAACAGCAACGAAAGTTTTGATGGATTTCATGGTCAATTCCTTAGCGTATTTCAGTCAGGCAGAGGCGTTTTTCCTCGATGTAATGAATGATAGGCGCGATCTCGCCAGACTGATATAGCTAACTTTTGCTGATATTGATCAAATATTTTGAATTAGAATCATAGGAGGATATCAGAGCTCGATCTGCTCACTGAAAACGCAATCTGATATCAGATTGCGCCTGCTCCAGTTTTAATGACACTCGCCACGCAGCTTCCAGTGCAGCCAGTGATCCAATGCTTCTTCGTTCAACGGCTTCGAATAGAAATAGCCCTGAGCCTGATCGCAGCCATATTCGGTCAGGGATGTTACTGCATCCGGACACTCAACCCCTTCTGCCACTACGGTATAGTCCAGCTCTTTAAGCATGGCGATGATGCTGCGTGCAATGATACGTGAAGCCGTGTCAGAGGAAAGCTCACTGATCAGGGAACGATCCAGCTTAATCACATCAAGCGGCATGCGACGCAGATAACTGATATTGCTGTAGCCGGAACCGAAATCATCGAGTGAAATAGTGAATCCTCGTGCTCTGAGCATCTCCAGCCCGCGCAGGGCGGTCGGGCTTTCAAGGATACGTTCGGTTTCCAGACATTCGATTCCCAGCAGAGAGGTCGGGAGCTTAGATTTGACCATCTTACTTTCCAGCGCTGAAGCGAACCCCTCGCGCGCAAAGTCACGTACGCTGACGTTTATCGTTAGCGGCAGCTGGATGCAGTTATTCCTCAACCGGCTGAGGCGCTCAACCGCCCGATCGATAATCCAGGCAGTCAGTACAGAGAGCAGATCGGTCTGCTCAGCCAGCGGGATAAAGGCAGCAGGAGAAAGTTCGCCCCGGCTGGGATGTTGCCAGCGGATAAGCGCTTCCAGACCCACGGGTTTACCACTTTGCAGGCAAATTTTCGGCTGATAGACCATATATAGCCCGGTGTTCTCGCGTAACGCCGTTTTAAGATCGGTCATCAGCAGGAAATCTTCTGAACGCTGCGTTTCGGCCTCAGCGTCAAAGCGCTGAGAGGGCAGCCCACGGCCGACCGCTTCATGCAGCGCACTGACCGCACGGCCTAATATTTCAGACGCTGGCATGCTGCCAGCGACAAAGTCAGCCTCACCGGTATGGGGAGTCAGCGCGACCGACAGACCTTCATCCATATCCGCACTGATGCCTTCCAGACGACCGGCTACCCAGGCTGCACTGAGTCGGCTATCCGCTCGGGTCAGGATAGCAAAGCGGCCGGTGGCCACCGTATAGATCATCTCCCCAACCGCTGGACGCAGGCGCAGCGGCAGCAGAGTGGCCATATCTTTCAGCAGGCTCTCAACCGGGCTCATTCCCATGGTGCGGGCCAGTTCATAAGCACGCGACATATCAATGCAATCAATCAGAACCAGACGGCGTGGCGTGGTATCGCCGGCAACGGCAAGATATTGCAAATCACGTATCAGGCGCTGACGGTTAGGCAGCCCGGTCACCGGATCGGTAAAACCCGCCGAGTGCCAGGCTTCAAGAAAGGACATTACCAGCGTAGAGAGCAGCGTTAATGTCGTCACCTGGTCACTGGGAAACGCATGTGGCTCGGTGTCGGTCACACATAGTGTTCCCAGAATAATGCCATCGCGTGTTTTCAGTGGCACACCGACATAAAAGCGGATAAAGGGTGCGCCAGTGATCAGGGGATGCGTGACAAAACGCGCATCGTAATAAGTATCAGGGACGATTACCGCACTGTCGCTATCAACCACGTGGCGACAAAGTGAATCCGCACGCTTTGAGCGTTGCAGATCAAAATTGTGTGATGCCCGAACGGTCTGGAACTCGTCATCCAGCACCGATATAAAGCTGCCCGGGATACCCAGGGCCTGACTGGCTAACCGGACAAATTTCCGGAGAACTTCATCGCGGCTTTCATCAGGGTCGCGCAACGCCTGTAAGGCGCGGCTGCGGCGCTCATTGTCGCCGTTTAAATTGTTTAACATGTGTGTAGAACCCCCGCACCGGCTGATTACGGAGCGAAAAAAGAAAACTGTCCGGAGCGAAATGTGATTCGGGCGGCAGGAAATATGGCGTGATTTTTATTTTCACCCGGATGATAAGGGACTATGCAGCGGGTGTCTCTTAATATTTTCTTTAACGCATTAAAGGGGTTGTTACGATTCGAAAATTTAATCGAAGATGCGCCTGATTATTTACATTTGTTCATTTTATATAGCCAGGAGAGGGTTTTTACGGTTGTTAATGTTTATTTTCCGTCAGGAGATGAATAAGCATTCAGGGTGGTTAATGTTATTTCTAAGTCAGTTTTACAGTGAAACAGGTCTGCAGCCAGAGACGGATCGCTATCCGCTGGTTGATAAGGGAGGTAACCTATTAAAACTCAAGGTAAAAGCCCGAAAAGATGAAGACCGGCAGATATGACCTGTCAGTGTACTCCTGACTGCTATAGGTCAATCTACCGCAAGACCGCCAGTAACGCGTCGCTTCAGACAGTAATCAGTTTAACCTTTCATGCCGTGTGTGAATTGTGTCGGACGACGTGGCGGCGGGTTTTGCTCCAGCCAGTCACGTACCTGTTCGGTCCGCGGCCCTCGCTCGCGGATCGCGCGTGTCAGCCTTTCCTGTGTCGTCCTCAGTTCCTGGGTCCAGTAGGTGATTTGCCACTGTTCACGAATTTCCACCTGCGACAGATCGTCGGGCGAGCGACGCTGGATAGGATTTTTCATTTATTATCCTCCTCTTTTTCAATGATGCTGCCTGAACATGACCCTCAGGCTATACATCTATCCTGATGAAGAAAGGGAGATTGAGGTAGCGGATTAATCCCTGAATGGCTCTTAAGGCAAATAACAGGATAATTCCTGGCTGGAGGAATAAAGCACTCTATGGAAATAGAAAAGTCTCTGTCAGGACAAAATATACCGCTTCGCTTATAAAAAAATCATGCATGATTTTTAACTCTGAAATTTGACATTTATTTAAAATAGTCAATTATTCTCTGGTCTTTTCGTTCTGGCCGCTCTCAGGTCGCTTCGCTTTTATTGATGGCGAAGCGCTGTGCCTTTGCGGTTTAATCATGTTTAAGGAGTCTTTGTTTGGTGAATCGTCCCCCCAGGCCGCCTGTGGTCGTCCAGAGTAATGTACGTGAACTTCGTCTTGCCGCCGGGCTCTCACAGCAGAGCGCTGCTGAGCGTTTTGACCTTAGCCTGCGCGTCTGGCAAACCAAAGAAGCCGCAGGTAACCCGACATTATTAAGTCAGGGAGAATATGAGTTGCTGTTATTACTGGCTGGCTGTCATCCCCATTTTGCTCTTGCACCTCAGAGCAAAAAGTAACGGTTGCGTTAATATCCTGAAATTTATTGCTGTGGTAACCGGCTGTCTGATAACGGTAAAAAAATTATATTTACCGACTTGAAAGCTGACAACTGATCCCTATTTATGGAGATGATCGGAAATATGAACCCGATCAGATGAACTTTTGGATGAACCTGTTCAGGAGATTATCACCATGTCAGTACAACAATTTTCAGTGTTCCCTTCGCTGGCTGATTCTGTCTTTTCAGACCGCTTTAACCGCATCGATAAATTGTTCAGTCAGCTTACTGGCGACAGCCCGGTAACGTCGGTTCCCGCTTACGATCTGCAGCGGGTAGAGGATAATCGCTATGCGTTGACCGTCAGCGTACCTGGCTGGAAAGAGCATGAACTGGAGATCGAGTTACGAGGCGGACGGCTTTCAGTGGCCGGTCACAGAGAGAAATCGTCCCAGGAAGCGTCTGGCGAGGGCCGGGAAGAGAACACCAGCTGGATCCACCGCGGCATTTCCCGACACGATTTCCAGCTGAGCTTTTCCATTCCAGAGCACATGAAGGTCACCGGAGCCAGCCTGGCGGAAGGTCTGCTTAGCATTGATCTGATCCAGGAAATACCGGAGAGCGAGAAACCGCGCCGTATCCCGATTGCGATCGGCGGTCAGCGTACCCTTGAACATCAGTAATATGAACAGGGCGGAAACGGCACAGGCTGTTTCCGCCTTTTTAATCGCTGGCAGGTAAGAAAGTCAAAAAAGTTCAGGCGCTGGCAGCCATAAGGCTGATTTGCGACGGTAAGCCGGTATTCGTTCCGGTCAGCATGATCGGTTCACCCGCCTCAAGACTGGAGTGAAATGCAGCCTTCATCGATGCGCTGATACCATCACCACACCACATCAGATGATGCTCAAAGCGGCGTTGCGCCACGGCGGGAATACCTGACGCATCTGCTGCAACTTCAACCCGAAAGCCCTGTCCGTTAAGCCGTATCGCTTCCATCCAGATCTCGGTTTCATCTGTGACGCTGACTGCTTCAAGAAACAGCGGTACGGTGCTGCGTCGTTGTGAGGCCAGCGCCAGGCGCTCCCACTGACTGACTACCGCTGAATGAAAACGCTGCTGTCGCCACGCCGCACCTTCGCTGAGGTCAGTGCGCAGCCAGAGGTTGAGCGGTCGCAGGTAGCGATTAACATAATCATCACCACAATAGTCGGTATTCATCATCTGTAGTTCGCGATCAATATCTGCGTCCGTATTGTGCGCCAGCAGATGCAACATATCCTCTTCCCGACAGGCCCAGCCGCCAGGCAGCGTAACGCTGGACCAGTTTAGCGCAGTATGGATATCAAAGAGCGTATGACCCCCTGAGGTCATTTCACGCACACAGAGCGCACGCGTAAGCTGATTATCTGAGTAGCCAGCAGGACCAGGCGGCGTTAACAGTCCGGCACGGCGCCAGCGGCGCAGAGTTTCAGGAAGAACACCGACGAGACCACATACGGTGTCAGTAGAGTGCTGGGGCATAATTGATATCCGGAAGGCATTGAGATCCCATGAACAGGGAAGATGACGCAGTATGCGCGTCAGGAATAAATAAAGAAACAATCATTTCCATAATCTGCCGGTGTATCGGGTGCAGAGATGGCAGTGGGTGAGAGGGATTAAACAGGTCTACAGGGCAGGTGCCGGACGCAGGGACGCCCGGCGATTAAGAACGCGTTACCAGTGGTACTTGTTGGAATCTTCCCACTCTTTCACTTCTTTTTCGGCACGATCTTTCTCGTAGCCGTAGCGTTCCTGAATTTTACCGACCAGCTGATCGCGCTTCCCTTCTACAACGGTCATATCATCATCCGTAAGATCACCCCATTTTTCCTTAACTTTACCTTTGAACTGCTTCCAGTTACCGCCAATGCGATCTTCGTTCATGATGACTCTCCCATTTCCGGTTGTTGTCCAGTGACCTGATGAATATCTGTGTTGCCTGAAGGCTGTCAGATGAATCAAGCATGGCACAGCTTTTGCCTTTTGCAGCGAAGCGGTGTGAGCCGCATCAAATTATGGGCAAAAGGGCAGGAAAGGGAGTGATCACGGCGAGGGCGATTCCGGGCGTCGTGCTGGCCAGCTTACTGCAGGCAGGGCATTGAGAGCTGGACGGGCAAACAAAAAGCCCTGGTAATAGCGTACCCCGGCACCTTCCAGCCAGAGCCACTCTTCAATTTTTTCAACCCCTTCCGCAATGACCGTAATTTCCAGCGCCTGACAGCATTTAATGATGGCCATCACTATCGCCTGACGCGGGCCACTGCGGTGGATATCGGTGATTAGCTTGCGATCGATTTTAACTTTGTCGGGCTGGAAATCGGCTAACAGCGACAGGCCAGCGAAACCGGCGCCAAAATCGTCGAGCGCCAGGCTGATCCCGGCCGCTTTCAGCTGCTGGACAGCAAACTGGAATGCGTCGAAGCGCGAGATGATCTCATCTTCGGTCACTTCAACCACCACCTGCTCTGGTCGCAATCCCTGCTGCCTGATCTGCTGGATAAGATGTTCAACAGCATTATCGATTACCACCAGCGACATGGGCAGCAGGTTGACGGAGAGTGTCTGCTCGCGCAACCCCAGATGCCTGGCCAGCTGGAAAGCGTAGGTTTTAGAGTGCAGATCGCCCTGGTAGCGCTCGCTTTCTGGCAACTGTGAAAAGTAATCAGCGGGTGATGCGCCGTGCTGACCACGTATTAAGGCTTCACAGGAGACAATCCGGCGATTCGCTGTATCCACGATAGGCTGTAAAGCAAATTCACAACGCTGACCCGGTGCCGGTTGCCAGGCTGGCTGAGTTTCGGAGGTGACTGGCGTTGTCAGCGTCCACTGACTGGCAGGATCAATTTTGATAAACGTCTCTTTATCCCGCCCCTCGACGAAAGAACGCAGGAACTTTACCACCCGGTCATCTCTGATCCGTTCATCACTCAGTGTGACCCGCTTAAGCAGGGCATCCACTACGGTGTGTTTCTGATAATCACGTAAATCAAACAAGGCCATACCGGCATGACCGAAGCGACGCGCAGGGGCGTAATCCCGCATCAGCTCAATCAGGTTAAAATGCCGCTCATCCTGACTGATACGCTGGAAAACTGTGTGAACGTTGTCGATGCTACCCTCCAGCACCTGAAAAAAGTGTTGACCGTCATAGAGCAGTATCCCGGTGACTTCAGCCTCGGCATTTTTGATACTGGCGCGCTCCACCAGCGCTTTCAATCTCTCTGGCGAGACAGAACCCGCAAGCTGGCTACGGTAAATAAGGGTGGAGAGCATAATCAGACTCACGTGGCAAAAGTTACTGATTAAACATATCACAGAAATATTGCCGGTTAAGGGCACAACTGCGACCATTATGCCGTTATATTTGCAGCATTAATTTAATCGTAGATTCAGGTAGTACGACAGGATTCGACAATCAGGACATCAGATGGCGGTGCGGCAATAACCGGGCATAGAAATGACTGGAAAAGAAAAGCCCCCGCAAAAGCGGGAGCGAACAGCAGATATAGCGCATTATTATAACGTTACAGCATCCCTGGTGAGGCGCTGGTCAATCTGATATTGCCAGATTATTACGCACTTTTTACTCTCTTTACCATGTCATTCTGGCGAGGTTTTTAAGCGGGTAAAAATCCGTTTATTTGCTAATCCGGAAAATTGTTTTCAGATTCAATCCGCTGTTTCAGGCTTCTGCTGATGTCCGCACCGCCAATGAATTATCAGCTTACAAATCAACCACTTTTCCAGACACGCCTTTAACGTCATCAGCACAGTAGTCCGCAACGCATGAACGTTGCCGGTCTGCAGAGACAATCAGAAGTGGGTATCTGCGTTATCTGAAAAAAGTGCCCCCTGTAAAGGGGGCAAGGGTAGGAGTCAGATCGCTCTGTAAAAGAAGTGGATTTCATCACAGAGCCATTTAAAGATAGGGCAAAAACCATGTTTATGCCGCTACGGTTAACTCTTTTTTTAGTTAGATATCAAATAATTAAAACGCTAACAATGTTTAATGACTCTAAAAATCAACACCTTAATCCGAAATGAAAACGATTTCTAAGATTAGGATTAAAGTCCTGTTTCGGCTGCTGCTTCTGCTATAAATGGCCACAATTAAGCCATTGCTTAGCGATCTGAGAGTGGTACACAGAGCAGGCTTGACCGTTTAAAAGAATAATCGTACTGTTCATGCATACAGTATTTTGTCGGTTGAGAGCAGGTGTGGGGTAGAGATGTCACAGGATGATGAGGTCTGGTCAGCATTCAGAGAGGCGATGAGGCGGGATGATACCGGTCAGTGCACAGTGAGTACCCGGGATTTTGTGGCTGAACTGGAACAACGCAACTCACCTCACACGCTTCGGGCCGCGAATACGTGGATAGAGATGCATATCACGACTTTCAGTGATATCTCAATTGAGCCCGGGGAATGTCGGCTGTTCCAGGTGCCTGCGGCGCGTGATTAAAACGTGCCGCAGCGCAGACAGGATAATAAAGCGTTTCAGCCTGCCCGCTGTAACAGGTTCAGGCTGAAGCAGGCATCAGAGCCTGGATGTGTTCCGACGCATGTCAGACCGATCCTGGAATTTAGGATTCGCGGGGTAGCTCTTCTCGCACGCCATGCGCGCCAGATTCAATGCGACTTTGCGTTTTTTAAGCTTTAACTTCGGCAACCACTCTTTGAACTGTGCCGTTAGCGACGCTGCCTGCTGCTCGTTGGTGACACGACAGATAAACAGCTTGCTCTTGGTCTGACGACTGACATCAATGGCATAGATCTCTACACCTGCGCTGCACACTTCATATTCAACATCCGTAAACTGCATGTGTGGCCAAAGACCGGTTCTGGTTTCAAATGTGGCTAAATCCATGACGACTACCTTTTTTTATTTTAAGCGTTATTGCTACCCAACAGACTAAAGCCTGGTCGGGCCAGTGAGCATAGACCAGATTCAGCATTCCGCCAGCGATTTCACTGATTAAATCTGGCCCTGACACAAAAGGTTAAAATCTGATATGGACGCCTGTTATCCGACAGGTAGCAAGTTACCCTCCTATCAGAAAATCTGATGACAGACTGTCATGCTGTTTTTTTACCCTTCAGCTCTTCAGCTTTACAACCCCTGCCGTTGCTGCTTCTGTCACGGCATCTCACAAAATTTATTGCCTTCTCTTTACAATTAACATCATCAGAACTGTTGAATTAGCGAGCTAATTATCAGATCCCAATGAATGACTGCTGCCGCTTCATTGTGACCATCCGGCAGTGGAAAACTTCTGACAGCCCATCTGGTAAATTTATCGCAGATGATGAGATGTAAAAGGGCGTGTCAAAATAAAAATTAACTAATGCCAGAATAGTTTTTTCTGTAGTTCACTCTGTGCCATTCGCAAGGAAAAATAAAAAAATATATTCGCCATGCTTAATTAAAGCCCTGCAGACAAAAGCCGATAAGAACGATCCAACTTTGAATTATGTCCAGATTATTCTTTTTTGCCGGGGGCAAGTATGACTATTACACAACGTCTGGTATTGATTTTCTCACTGCTTGCAATGTCACTGATTGCACTGGTGATTATCTCTTTATCAGTGATTTCGGGCTTTCAATCCCGCTTTGAATATGTACAGATGAACGCGATACCCAGCATTCGCGATATCAATAAATCGATCAGCGTCACCAACCAGTTGGGTATTGCGCTTTATCGCCACCACAGCACCAGTGATGCGACAAAATTCCCTGCTGCGGAACAGCACATTGAAAATCTGCTTACACAGATTAAGTCGCTCAATGATTACTACATGGCTAACGACATTTCGAACGATGAAGACAAAGCGATGACGGAACAGGCCTATAAAAATCTGGATGCGGTCCGCAGCGCATTGCCGGCATTTCTTGCCGCCTCACGCGCCCATAATGATGCTGTCACGCTGCCGTTATTGCAGAGTGAGGGCGGTATTGGTGCCGCAGCCCGTAAGATGGAAGCGGATTTCACCCGTCAGATTCAGTTTAATATCGATATTGGCGAACAGCTCAGGGCGGAGAACAAGCGCGTTTATAGCCAGACCCTGTGGGCGATGTCTGGCGGATCGCTGCTGCTTATTCTGATACTGGCCGGTTTCTCCGCTAAGGTGATTCTTGGCATCAAAAAGAGCCTTTCAGGCATGGTCAATACCATGACGCAGGTGAGTCATACCCTCGACCTGACTCATACCGCGGAGGTCCGCAGTAAGGATGAGATCGGCAAAACGGCGATGGCATTTAATCAGCTGCTGGCGCGCGTCTCCGGCACGCTGCTCTCTGTCAATCACGCCGCGCAATCAGTCAGTACCGGATCAACGCAGATTGCCGCAGGCAACGAAGATCTCTCTGCACGTACGGAAGAACAGGCGGCTTCACTGGAGCAAACCTCAGCCAGCATGGCGACACTGAGCGAAACGGTGCGACAGAACTCAGAAGGTGCGCAACAGGCCAGCAGCCTGGCAAATAACGCGAATCACATGTCAATCCAGAATGGGACGGCGGTGAAGCAGATGCTCAGCACCATGGATGAAATCCGCGCCAGCTCTGCCAAAATCTCTGAAATTACCGGACTGATTGAAGGCATCGCGTTTCAGACCAATATTCTGGCGCTGAATGCGGCAGTCGAAGCAGCGCGTGCGGGCGAGCATGGTCGCGGCTTCGCCGTTGTTGCCTCTGAAGTGCGCAATCTGGCGCAGCGCTCCTCTTCTGCCGCCCGTGAAATTAAGGATCTTATCTCAACATCGGTTTCACAGGTCGAGCACGGTTTAGAGCAGGCCAGCGGCGTTGGATCTAATAGTGAAAATGTCCGTCAGGCGATTCAGCAGGTGGCCGATCTGGTCAATGAGATTGCGGCGGCTACCTCTGAGCAGAGCAAAGGCATTGAACAGGTTCATCAGGCTATCGGTCAGATGGATGAAGTGACGCAACAGAACGCCTCGCTGGTGGAAGAGGCCTCATCCGCCTCTAAGTCGCTGCAGGAGCAGGCAGAAACGCTGTCGGGACTGGTGGCGACCTTTAAGCTGGAAAGCAATCACAGTGCAGTGCAGTCGCAGCAGACCGCTGCAGTACGGCGTCCGGTATTACACACAAAGCAGCCTGAGCACCAGACCATCGACCTGACTAAGGCGAACTGGGAAAGTTTTTAATGGTTGAGCAGTAACTTAAGGGCCTCCACAATGTGGGGGCTTTTTTTTATCTTAAATCAGAATAAATAAAACGGCTTTTCCTGAAATAAATATAATATGAAATCGATTTCATTATAAAAGCGCAGGTAACTCTTTAGGGTTGTAAGGTTTAAATTGAAATTGGCCGGGCGTGGATATTTGTTTTGGCAGTCTGGTGGTAATGAGTCAGATACAGGCAGGATGTCAGTTATCGGCTATTCATGACGTAACTTGAATTTCTTTATTTTCAAAACAACAACGCTGAAGTCAGGCTCGAGGCTTAATGTTTTATGTGTAGTGATTTTATTTTAATATATTGATTTATAAAATAATTATTACAATTTGGCTTAGGTTAATATTGAAGTAAATATTGTCATTTTATTCACTGTAAAATAACGCAGCGCAATCTATACTCCCTTCCGTGTTAAATGTACTTCTGATTTTTTATACGAAACTCCTTTCTTCATAGCGACATTGTGCTGCATGAGGCATCTCTGGCTATGTAAAAGAAATGGTAAAAATAATATTACGAAAGCTATTTCGTGCGCTACACACCTGCACGCCTCACACATCAGAGCGGAAAAGAATGAAAAAAATACTCGATCAGATTAATTTGCCAGCGAAATTCCTGTTACTGGGATCCTTTGCGCTGGTGCTGTTTATTTTACCCACCTTTCTGTTTATTCAGACGGGCAACCAGCTTATCGATACAAAGAAAGTTGAGCTCACCGGAATTCCGGTTGAGAAAAAAGTCCTTCAGTTACTTAACCTGCTACAGCGTCATCGGGCTGAAAGCGCAATCGCAATTGGCCAGAACAAACCAGATAACCCGCCGCGTATGGCATTAGTGACCCAGATTAATAGTCTGTCTGAGAGCATTGTTGCCGATTTGCGCCAAAGCGATGAGCAGGCGCAGCCATTAAAGCGCCTTGAGCAGGTTAATCAGGAGTGGCGTCAGTTACAGGAGGACCTCAATGGCGGCCGACTGACGCTGGCGAGCAGCCTGACGAATCACACTCATCTGATTCAGGTGCTGCTGGACACCAATCAGGATGTGCTGGATTTTTATCAACTTTCACTGGATGCCGATTTAAATACCTACCAGCTGATCGTGAGTATCTTTAGTCGCCTGCCGCTGCTCACTGAAACGCTGGGTCAGATTCGCGGCAATGGTGCCTCGCTGATTGCCAGCGGTAAAGCATCTGATGCCGAGCGTAGTCGTCTGGCATTTCAGCTTGATAATGGCAAAACGGCACTGTCGCAGTTCAGCAGCAATATGGATAAGGTGTTTATGATTGAACCGGATCTCAAAGCGACCTTTGGTGATCTGGCGCAGAATGCGAAACAGCAGGCCCTGAGTGCATTGCAACTGGCTGAAGGCGCTATCGTAACCGGACAGGTCAGCATTACGCCGGTTGAATATGTGCGGGTCTTAACTGAGGCGATCAACCGCTACGGCATGCTGGGTAACCAGAGCAGCGATCGACTGCAGGAATTACTGCTATCTCAAATTGATGAGCGTCGTCAGGGACAGTATCTGTTACTGGCAGGTCTGTTTGCCGTCGCGTTGCTGGCCATTCTGCTGGCCGTCATGATCACCCGTTCAGTGACCCGGCCGGTTAAAGAAGCGGTCGAAGTTGCCAGCCGTGTCGCGGCAGGTGATCTGACGGCACAGCTGACCGTTTCCGGCAGCAATGAGATGTCTGAGCTTCTGAATGCACTGATGCGGATGCAGCAGCGTCTTGCTCAGCTGGTGTCGGATATCAAAGGTAACGCGGCCACCATCGCCAACTCCTCAGAAGAGATTGCTCGTGGCAATGGCGATCTGTCGTCACGCACCGAGCAACAGGCGGCTTCACTGGCTGAAACGGCTGCCAGTATGGAGCAGCTGGCGGCAATCATTCAGCAAAACGCGGATAACACGCGCTTTGCCTCTGCCCGTGCAGAGTCTGCCACGCAGGCTGCACTCTCCAGTGGTGCAGCAATGGATTCGGTGATGGAGACCATGCACAAAATTCGTGGCAGCTCAGGTAAAATTGAAGAGATTACATCGGTGATCGATAGTATCGCCTTCCAGACCAACATTCTGGCACTGAATGCGGCCGTGGAAGCGGCACGCGCCGGTGAGCAGGGTAAAGGTTTTGCGGTTGTTGCATCGGAAGTGCGGGCACTGGCACAACGTTCAGCCAGTGCAGCTAAAGAGATCAAGGGTCTGATTGAGCAGTCGGTCGGCCACGCGCAGGAAGGGATCGCCATGGCGCAGAACGCAGGCGATAAGGTGAAACAGAGCGTCAGCGCCATTGAACAGACCTCTCAGCTGATGCGCGACATCACTTCTTCATCCGAAGAGCAGAGCAGTGGTATCTCGCAGGTCAATATCGCGGTAAACCAGATGGATCAGGTGACGCAGCAGAACGCCGTGCTGGTAGAAGAGTCGGCCTCCTCAGCTGATGAACTCGCCGCGCGTGCAGGGCAGTTACGTACGATGGTTGCGGTGTTCCAGACTGCATAATGATGTTAAACAGCCGCCTGTGGGCGGCTGTTCTCTTCTCAGCGTTTATAGCCTGCTAGGCCTGATGATCCTGCAGACAGGCCAGATACTTCTCTCCCGACCGCATCACCTTCTCTTTTGCCTGCTGATGGATATCCTGCCCTTCAAACGCGCCATACAGTTGCCCGAATGTGACGCCGGAGAGCCGATGCAGTATGTCGCCTACCGTAGCGGCTGACAGCGGCAGCATATTCGGGTAGCTCCACATAAACGACACGCCATGCGCACCCGGCGTGACCTGGATAATATCACCCGCCAGAATCACCCCTTCGCCTTCGTCCCAGTGCAGCACGCTGCCGCCGGGAAAATGGCCGCCCAGCCGTAACAGCGTCACAGAGGGCATCAGCGTCAGCGACTCGCCCTGCCATAACTGGATATGCGGACTCTTCCGCACAATCCATTGGCGATCGCGGGCGTGCAGATGAATGGGCGCATTAAACGCTTCAGCCCACTCCTGCATGGTGGTGTAGTAGTGCGGATGTGAAATGGCGATAGCATCAATGCCGCCCAGCGCCGCGATCAGCGTATAGGTGGCATCATCAAGGTTGGCAATGCAGTCCCACAGCACGTTGCCGTGCGGCGTGCGCAGCAGAAAAGCGCGCTGGTTGATGGCAAACTCAGGCACGGTTTTAAGACTTAACAGCGCATCGCTATGGGCCGTCCACTTATTGGCGTGGCTGGCGCGCAGTTCATCAAACGCGATCCAGCGCTGACCAGCGGCCGGAACGTACTGGCGTTCATCATCACAGATTTTACAGTGCTGATGAGTGGAATGAGCGGGATAAGCCGTTCCGCAGGCGGTACATAACATCGTCATGGTGATCTCCTTTGTCTCACTCAATCTTATGCACACCTGCGAAAACCGCACTTTCCTGAGGCTATTTCTTCACGCAACTACGGCTGGCGGCGAAGGGTAATCCGGGTGAGTTCTGAGGGACGACCCAGCCTCACCGCCATGCCTGGCCAGAGTGCCGTGCCGTTATTCACATAGAGCTGCATTCCACCAACCTGATAAAGCCCGGAAACAAACCCGGCGTTGGGTTTAGCAAACAGCCTGTCCAGCCCGATAATCAGTCCGCCATGCGTATGTCCTGAGAGCTGCACATCCACGCCCTGCGCTGCGTTCTGGCGTGCATTGCGTGGCTGGTGATCCAGCAGGATTACCGGCGCGTTTTCAGGTGCCTGTTCCAGCGCGCGGGCCAGATCCGGGCCGACCGCGTTTCTGCCGGGTGCGGAGGCGTCCGGCAGGCCGGCAATCACCAGCTTTGCAGTTCCGCGCTGGATAACGGTATGGCTGTTGAGCAGAGGTTGCAGACCCAGTGAGGCCAGATGCGCCGTCCAGATTGCCTGATGGAAGAAATATTCATGATTGCCGGTGATAGCCCATACGCCGTCAGGCGCTGCCAGCCCGCGCAGCGGCGCAACGTCCTGTCGTCGATGCGCCAGACTGCCATCGATCACATCGCCCGTGACCACAATCAGATCGGCTTTGAGAGACATTGCCCGTTCAACCATTGCGGCGGTCCAGGCCGCATTAAACAACCGGGTGATATGCAGGTCGGTCAGCTGCAGCAGCTGATAGCCATCGAATTCAGCGGGCAGGTTGGGCAGCGCAAGAGTCACATCTTTGACCGGCGGCACGCGTATCGCCTGCTGAACGCCAAAGGCAGCCAGCCCCATCGCCAGCACAACGGCCAGATAGAGAACACCGGGAACCAGCTCCAGCGGATGACGCAACAGCAGGGCAATCAGCATGACCGCATCCATCAGCATCTGAAGCAGCGCCAGCAGCAGCACGGTGCTGTAGGCCCAGTTAAACAGAATGATGATAATGCGGGGCATTTCAGCGGAAAAGATCCCGCCTGAGGTAAAACGGCTCACCAGCAGATATTGTGAAGCCAGCAGCACCAGAGCGGAGAGCAGGATCTTTACAGCCAGTGGCAGGGACAAGGGAATAATGACGCGCGCAATAACATACCAGCTGGGTAAGCTGAAAATCAGGTGAAACATGGCATTTTTCCGGTAGGGCGCTGAACATCTGCGCAGGCAAAAAAGAGTCGATCGTTTATAGAGCCGTTTTCAGGACTGTAGTGTATATGATGTTACCGTCAGGCTTGCTTCACGTCGGGTGCTTTACAGGCGGTAAAGCAGGCAGAGAGGATCGATAAAACTTCAGGGCGCGACAATAAAAACAGCGTGACCGGAGCACCGGCCACGCTGGCAACATTCGCAAATTGAGACGCCTGACTAGCGTAAAACGCCTGAGGTCGTCCGGGTCTCGTCAGTTACACGTTTCATGGATATCGGAATACTTTTATAGGCGGGAATGCCGCTTTTGGTATCGTGGCTGTCGAGCGGAACCATCACATTGGCTTCGGGATAGTAAGCGCCGACCGAACCTGGGGCCATATCAATAATCACGATGGTCAGGTTTTTCATCTGGCGCGAGGTGGGATTGCCATCCGGGTCCAGCGCCATCAGATCGACACGATCACCTACCCGTAACTGTCGCTTCTCCGCCTCTTCTGCATTGATAAACAGCACATCGCGGCGGCCTGTCACGCCACGATAGCGGTCATTCAGCCCGTAAAGTGTGGTGTTGTACTGATCGTGACTGCGCAGGGTAGTGAGCACCAGATCATGGCACTTCAGTGACCGGGGATCTTCATTGATGCCTTGCATCACTTTAAACTGCGCACGGCCAGAGGGTGTGAGCCAGACGCGCTCTGAGGCGGCATTATGAAGCCGGAATCCGCCCGGATGCTTAATCCTCTCATTGAAGTTTTCAAACGCCGGGAACACCGCTTCAATGGCATCGCGGATGCGGCTGTAATCGGCTGCCATGGCCGACCAGTCAACCACGCTGTCCGGCAGCGTTGCCTTCGCCAGTGAGGCGACCAGCGCCGGTTCAGACTTAAGATGGGGTGAGGCGGGATCCAGCGAACCGCGTGAGGCATGCACCATCGACATTGAATCTTCCACGGTGACGCTCTGCGCGCCGGTTGCCTGAACATCGGTCTCTGTTCGGCCCAGCACCGGCAGCAGATAATTATGTTTACCCAGTAACAGGTGCGAGCGGTTCAGTTTGGTCGCCATATGCACCACCAGATCAAGATTGCGCATCGCCGGGAACGTGACTTGTGGATCGGAAATCGCTTCCGCCAGGTTGCCGCCCAGACAAAGCAACGCTTTGGCTTTGCCGTCGCGCATCGCCTTTATTGCCTCAACGGCGCCGTGACCATGCTTCTGCGGCGGGCGGAAACCAAACACCTTCTCCAGACTATCAAGCAGCGATTGCGGTGGAATCTCAGTAATGCCCACTGTGCGATCGCCCTGCACATTGGAGTGACCGCGTAACGGACAGATACCTGCACCCGGCTTGCCGATATTGCCGCGCATCAGCAGCAGGTTAGCGATTTGCTGCACGTTCTGAGTGCCGTACTGGTGCTGGGTAATGCCCATGCCATAACAGATGATGGTACGTTCAGCGCTGGCGGAGAGCCGGGCGATATGCTGGATCTCCTCACGGGCCATGCCCGAGACTTTCAGGATATGCTCCCAGTCCGTGCTCTCCAGGTCGGCTTTCAGGGCGTCAAAGCCTTCAGTGTGCTCAGTAATGAATGCTTCATCAATGACGCCGGGTTCGCCTTTGCTCAGCGCCTCCTCGTGCATAGTGAGCAGGATCTTCATCACCCCTTTCAGCATCGCTGCGTCACCGCCCACCCTGACCTTGTAGTAGGTCGATGCCAGTTCAGTGGAGCTCATTGACAGCATCTCAATCGGGCTCTGCGGCGAAGTAAAACGCTCCAGGCCACGTTCACGCAGCGGGTTGATCGCCACAATAGTGGCACCGCGTTTCGACACTTCCCGTAGCGTGCCCAGCATGCGCGGATGGTTGGTACCTGGGTTGTGGCCGATACAAAGGACCAGGTCGCAGTGATCAAAATCTTCCAGCTCTACCGTACCTTTGCCGACGCCAATTGACTCCGGAAGCCCGACACTGGTCGGTTCATGGCACATGTTTGAGCAGTCAGGGAAGTTATTGGTGCCATATTCGCGGGCGAAAAGTTGCCACAGAAACGCCGCTTCATTGGAGGCGCGTCCCGAGGTATAAAACTCGACGCTGTCCGGATCGTCGTAACTGCGCAGATGCTCTCCAATCTCCCGGAACGCCGTCTCCCATTCGATGGGCTGATAGGTATCCGTAGCGGCATCGTACTTCATCGGATGGGTCAGGCGGCCTTCGCCCTCCAGATGCAGTGCGCTGCGCTCCCACAGCTCAGTCACGGTATGAGCGGCAAAAAATTCCGGTGTGGTGCGTTTGCTGGTCGCTTCCCAGGAGACGGCTTTTGCGCCGTTTTCGCAGAACTCAAATGATGAGGCATGTTGCGGGTCGGGCCAGGCGCAGCCCGGACAGTCAAAGCCCTGCGGCTGGTTGACTTTAAACAGGGCGATCACATCCTGCTTCACAGACATCTGGCCGCGGATAGCATCGGCAACCGCCTTCAATGCGCCCCAGCCTCCGGCAGCGCCCCCATAAGGAGCGATGCCATTTGTGCGATTTTGCTCTTTCATAATGCTCCACATTGTCTCTGTTGTTATTTATTAAGCCTGGTACAGAAATAGTTGCAACAACGTGGAAACCGGCTGTTATTCAGGGAAAATATTTCTCAAAATGTTTCGACAGTCCGAAACGTAAGCCGCAAATCAGTTCAGCACCTCAGATGAAGCGCAGCGCATCCAGGCTGTTGCAGAATAAGCGGTGCGTGAGTTCCGCCGACAAGGAGATGATGCAGGTGAAGGGTGAAGGATAAATCTTTACCATCAGGTAACGGCAGGTACGTGAGCCAGTTTATTCAGGGCTGGACGGCGATCGCAGTAACGCACTCCATGTCTGAACAGATGCGCCATAATCCGGAGAGCAACCTTATGAAAAGAGCCTTACTTTTGCTGGTTTTACTTTCCAGCTATAGTCTGATACCCGCTAAAGCCAGTGGCCCGGTTCGGGCAGGAGAGCTGCATCCCATGAAGATTATTATGACGATCAACCATCAGTCGTATGAGATTGCGCTGGCGGATAACGCCACCGCGAAAGCATTTGTACAGCAACTCCCGCTGACCATGACGATGGCGGAGCTGAACGGCAATGAGAAGTTTGCAGACCTGCCTGCTGCTCTTAATAACGATCCGCACAAACCCGGCACGATCCAGCAGGGCGATGTGATGCTGTATGGCAATAAGACGCTGGTTCTTTTTTACGAGACATTCCAGACCTCCTATAGCTACACGCCAATAGGAAAGGTGCTGTCGACAGATAGCCTCAAAAAGAGTGTCGGTGAAGGGGGGATTAACGTACGGTTCACCCGGCCATGACTGATATCAAAATCTGAAATAACCGGCTGGTAAAAGATTCATATCGCGCTGAGTCTGGCCAGGGTGGCATCTGGCACGACGGACTACACTGCGTTCTGGCCGCGGCCAGACGTTGTGAGCCTCTTCGGGAAGCGAGACTGTCAGGCCGGTCGGCCAGCCTGACAGTTCAGCCATTACTTCTTCTTATTCAGCATCGACTTCAGGTCAGCAAAGGGATTGTAGGTAGCCTCACCGACATCTTTTTGTGCGTCCTCGCCAGCCACTACACGGGTGCCATACTGGTCAGCCTCGGTGTACTTTGAGTGCTCGTGGTCATGACAATAGAGACACAACAACTCCCAGTTACTGCCATCTTCCGGGTTGTTGGTGTGGTCGTGATCGATATGGTGAACCGTCAGTTCGCGCAGGTTTGAATAGACAAACTCGCGTGAGCAGCGTCCACACACCCACGGATAGATTTTAAGTGCTTTCTCACGGTAGCCGCTTTCCAGCCGCGTATAGTTTTTAGGGATCAAAGCCATTGCCGGGATAACCTGTTATGCAGAGAAAATTTTACGATAGTGATGCCAATATATCCCATAACGGAACAGAAGAAGAAATCATCGTGTTCCGCGGGACGGGAGGCTTTAAAATCCAGAGGGTTAGCTGAAAAACAGCGTAGCCGCCTTATATGATTTTTCCAGCACGTCTCGCAGTTCTGTATAACTGCCGGGCCTGTAAGAAGGCACAAAATCCTGTCGCTGTGATGAAATGTGAAAAATAATAAATCTCTACGATCCCGCTCGCGCTAACCCCATTAATCAGCAGGATAGTGCCCTAAACATCCCTGTTTACCGCTTTGCTTAAAAAATGACATTAAATGTAATGCATGACACCATAAACGGCCCAGAAAATGGCGTTAGCGCCCAGATAAGTCCAGCACCCCCAGTAGGCTATGGGTTCACGACGGGTGCGGAGTTTAGGCAGGAAGGCCAGTAAATAGAGGGCAGAGGCGATAAGCGAAACGAAGTAGAAAAATTTCATGGTTTTCTCCTGATCAATATCCTTTATTTGAGGATAGTCAGGGCTCACCATTTTGCTTAATGCATCATCAGATTCGTTATGGATCGGCTTTCTCTTTGATGCCTACATCGGATGTCAGCACAGTTAAATCCGCGATAAATCGAAAATGCAGCGTCACGGGATCCCTCAGCTTTAAGAAAAGAACACGTCAGGATGTTCAGCCTGAGGTTACACCCTATAATCAACGCTGTTTGTTAGCCTGCAGGAATGCAGGTTTTGCACCCGCCCAAAAGGAAGAGATCCCGCTGATGTTTTCTCGTTTTTTTATTTATCGTCCCGTTTTTGCATGGGTTGTTGCCATTTTAATCATGCTGCTTGGCGCGCTCTCTATTACCCTGTTGCCGGTTGAACAATATCCCGATGTTGCACCGCCTTCGGTGAATATCAGCGCAACGTACACCGGTGCTTCTGCAGAGACGCTGGAGAACAGCGTCACGCAGGTGATCGAGCAGCAGCTTACCGGGCTGGATAATCTGCTCTATTTTACCTCCAGCAGCAGTTCACAGGGGAATGTGTCGGTTACCGTCACCTTCAGTCAGGGCACCGATCCGGACACGGCTCAGGTGCAGGTGCAGAACAAGGTGCAGCAGGCACTCTCCCGTCTGCCCAGCGAAGTGCAGCAGCTTGGTGTTACCGTGACCAAATCGCAGTCAAACTTCCTGCTGGTGATGGGGTTGTATGACACCACGGGCAAAAGTAACAGCACGGATATCGGTGACTGGCTGGTCAGTAATATGCAGGAGCCGCTGGCCAGGACCGAAGGGGTAGGTGACATCCAGGTGTTCGGCGGTCAGTACGCGATGCGCATCTGGCTCGATCCCTTCAAACTCAACTCCTTTGCGTTGCAGCCCTCCGATGTGTCGGCGGCAATACGCTCGCAGAACATTCAGGTTTCAGCCGGTAAAATCGGCGGCCTGCCATCGCCTGATAATCAGCAGCTCACCGCCACGGTCAGAGCGCAGTCGCGACTGCAGACGCCAGAGCAGTTCCGAAACATCATCGTCAAAAGCGACAAAAGCGGTGCCATCGTGCGCGTGGGTGATGTGGCGCGGGTGGAGCTGGGCGGCGAATCTTATGACATGACCACCCGACTCAACGGGCATCCTGCGGCGGGTGTCGGTGTGATGCTGGCGCCGGGCGCAAATGCGCTGGCCACCGCGACGCTGGTGAAAAACAAAGTTGAAGAGTATCGCCACTCAATGCCGGAAGGTTATGAGGTGGCCTATGCGCTCGACAGCACTGACTTCATCAAAATCTCCGTTGAGGATGTGGTGATCACCCTGATCGAAGCGATCGCGCTGGTAGTGGTGGTGATGTACCTGTTCCTGCAGAATATCCGTGCGACGCTGATCCCGGCGCTGGCGGTGCCGGTGGTACTGCTTGGCACCTTTGGCGTACTGGCGCTGTGCGGTTACACCATCAATACCCTGACGCTGTTTGCTATGGTGCTGGCCATCGGGCTGCTGGTGGATGATGCCATCGTGGTCGTCGAAAACGTCGAACGCATTATGCATGACGAAGGTCTGCCGGCGCGTGAGGCAACGGAAAAGTCGATGAAAGAGATCTCCGGCGCGCTGGTGGCTATCGCGCTCGTGCTCTCCGCGGTATTTCTCCCCATGGCCTTTTTCGCCGGGTCGACCGGTGTGATTTACCGGCAGTTCTCCATCACCATCATCGCTGCCATGACCTTCTCTGTGCTGGTGGCACTGACCCTGACGCCTGCACTGTGTGGCATGTTGCTGCGGCCGACCTCACCCCATCGTAAAGGCTTCTTTGGCGGTTTTAACCGCTTTTATGCCGCCACCGAGCGCCAGTATCGTCACAAAGTGGTAAGCACTCTGCGCCGTCCGCTGATCATGGTGTCGCTTTATACGGCAATGGGCGTGGTACTGTTTGTGATGTTTACCCGCTTGCCGGGTAGCTTCCTGCCGACTGAAGATCAGGGCAGCATCATGCTTCAGGCGACATTGCCAGCGGGTGCTACGGCCAGCCGTACAGAGGCAGTCAATCAGCAGATAGTTGACTGGTTCCTGACCGAAGAGAAACAGAATATTGATGTGGTCTTCACCATCAACGGTTTTAACTTCAGCGGTGCTGCGCAGAATGCCGGTATGGCGTTTATCAAGCTTAAGAACTGGGATCAGCGACCGGGTAGTGAAAACTCTGCCGAAGCGATTGCCGGGCGCGCCACCTACGCGCTGGCGTCGATTCGGGATGCGCAGATTTTTGCGCTGACGCCGCCGTCGGTGCCGGGTCTGGGACAGAACAACGGCTTTACCTATGAGCTGCTGGCCAGTGGTGGCACCACGCGTGAACAACTGGGCAACCTGCGCGATCAGCTGCTACAAAGCGCAGCGCAAAGTCCGGAACTGCTCGGCGTGCGGGCCAATATCCTGCCACAAACGCCGCAGTTGCAGGTCGATATTGATACCAGCAAAGCGGTGGCACTGGGACTGCAGCTGGATGACGTGACCGATACGCTGACCAGCGCCTGGGGCGGTGCCTATATCAATGACTTCATCGACCGGGGTCGGGTAAAGCGGGTTTATGTTCAGGGCGACGGTCAGTATCGTTCATCACCTTCGGATCTGGATAAATGGTACATCCGTAACAGTGAGGGCACCATGACGCCATTCTCGGCGTTTGCCTCGACCCGATGGACCATGGGACCCGAAAGCCTTAATCGCTACAACGGCTCTGCCTCCTACGAAATTCAGGGTCAGAACGCCGAAGGGTTCAGCTCCGGCGATGCTATGAACACCATTGAGCGACTGGCCAATGAACTCCCGGCAGGGACTACAGGGGCATGGAGCGGTCTTTCGCTGCAGGAGAAGCAGGCGGGCGGGCAGTCAACCACGCTGTATGCGATCTCGATTCTGGTGGTTTTCCTCTGTCTTGCTGCGCTGTATGAGAGCTGGTCGGTGCCTTTCTCCGTGCTGTTAGCGGTGCCGCTCGGCGTGCTGGGTACCGTGCTGGCGGTGGCACTGCGCGGATTAAGCAATGATATCTACTTCCAGGTGGCGTTGCTGACCACGGTCGGACTCACCTCCAAAAACGCGATACTGATCATCGAATTTGCGGAGGATGCGGTTCATCGGGGAAGTTCGCTGAGTGCGGCTGCGTTGCAGGCAGCACGAACCCGTCTGCGGCCGATAATGATGACGTCGCTGGCCTTTATCGCCGGGGTGATCCCGCTGGCGGTGGCGACGGGTGCCGGTGCTAACAGCCGCATCGCCATCGGCACCGGTATCATCGGCGGTACGCTGGCAGGCACGGTACTGGCGCTGTTCTTTGTTCCGCTGTTCTTTGTGCTGGTGAAGCACTACCTGACCCGCCATCGCAAAGGCCAATAACGCAGAAAGCCCGTCTGCAGGCGGGCTGGTATTAATGATCAGCGGAAGATTACAAATGCTGTTTAAAGAAGGCGGTCAGCTTCGCAAACGGGATCAGGTCAGTGCGGTCATAAAGGTCCACATGGCCTGCATCAGGCACGATATAGAGCTCTTTGGGCTGTGCCGCACGCTGGAACGCATCTTCGCTGAACTCGCGTGAATGCGCTTTATCACCCGTGATGAAGAGCATCGGGCGCGGTGAGATGGTCTCAATGTCATTAAACGGATAGAAGTTCATGAACTTCACGTTGCTGGTGAGCGTCGGGTGCGTGGTCAGCGCAGCTGAACTGTTTTTCGGGGTGAACTCACCGCGAGACGTCCGGTAAAAATCATAGAACTCTTTGGCTATCGGAGGCGAATCAGCATCGATTTTATGTGGTGTACCACTGGTGTACTCAGTTTTACCCCCGGTGAACTCTACATAGCGTTGCTGTGCCGCCGCTTCAATGATTTGCTTGCGCTGCGCCAGTGTCTGGCTTTTATTAAGTGCATTACGGTTGGCTGACCCCATGTCATACATGCTGACGGTAGCAATGGCTTTCATGCGGGGATCAATCTTCGCTGCGCTGATGACAAAACTGCCACTGCCACAGATGCCCAGCACACCAATCCTGTCGCGATCGACAAATTGGCGGGTACCCAGGTAATCCACGGCGGCGCTGAAGTCTTCGGCATAGATATCCGGAGAGACCGCGTTGCGCGGCTGGCCTTCACTTTCGCCCCAGAATGAAAGATCAATTGCCAGGGTAACAAATCCCTGCTCAGCCATTTTCTGCGCATAGAGGCTGGCGCTCTGCTCTTTGACTGCGCCCATCGGATGACCTACCACAATCGCCGGAAGGCGCACCGTTTTACCGGCCTCTTTCGGTCTGTACAGGGTGCCGGTCACACCCATCTGATACTGGTTTTTAAAGGTGACTTTCTCGCGGGTGACTTTATCGCTTTGATAAAAGTTATCGGCGCCGCGTGACATATCGGCAGCGCTGGCCGCAAATGAACTGAGCAACAGTCCAAACATCAGAGTTAATGCTCTCATAAGAAGATCCTTATCGGGGTTGACGACATGAGGGCAACGGGTTGCCCGGTTAAACAACGCATCTGCTATCAGGCAGCGCTTTCCTTACGGGCGGTGATCATCGCCAGTCCGGCGGCAGTGACCAGTAATGTGGCGCTGATGGCAAAGGTGGTCTGCCAGCCTGCATGGTCAAAGGCCAGGCCACCCAGCGTCGACCCCAAAGCAATCGACAGCTGTACGATGGCCACCATTAATCCGCCACCGGTCTCGGCATTATCCGGAAAGGTTCTGGCGATCCAGGCCCACCATCCGGTTGGTGCCGCTGTTGCCACCAGTCCCCAGATGCCAAGCAGTGGCGCCACCAGCCACAGGTGATGACCGAACACCATGAGCAGCACCGCAACCAGCGCCATAATCAACGGGATGATCATCAGGGTCAGATAGAATCCGCGCTGCAAAACAGCGCCGATAATCAGCGTGCCGATAAAGCCGGCGACGCCAATAGTCAGCAGCACCAGCGACAGCGCAGAAACGTCAACCTGCGTCACGGTTTCCAGAAACGGGCGGAGATAGGTAAACAGGGTGAACTGGCCCATAAAGAGCAGGCCGCAGGCGGTCAGACCCACCGTAACCAGCGGCGAACGCAGCAGCTGCAGGATTTTTCCGCTGCGCTGCCGGGCCGAATCGACTGGCATCGATGGCAGCGTTAACGCCTGCCAGAGCAGTGCGATCAAGGCTACCGGCACCAGGCTGAAAAAAGCCCCGCGCCAGCCGATGACAGAACCGAGATAGCTGCCCAGCGGTGCAGCGATAACCGTCGCCAGCGCATTGCCGCCGTTGAAAATGGCCAGCGCGCGCGGCACCTGCCCGGTGGGTACCAGCCGGATAGCGACCGCCGCTGACATCGACCAGAAACCGCCAATCACCACGCCAATCAATGCCCGGCCAGTCATGTAAGTCAGATAGTTGGGTGCCATCGCCACCATCAATCCGGATAGTGCCATTACCAGCGTGAGCGCCAGCAACAGAATTTTGCGGTCGAGGTTCCCTGCGATGCGGGTTATTGAGAGGCTGGTGATCACTGCCAGTACACCGGAGATAGCGATGCCCTGTCCGACCAGACCTTCGCTGACCGCCAGATCTTGTGATAACGGCGATAACAGGCTGACCGGCATGAATTCAGAGGCGATAAGCGCGAATACACACAGCGTCATTGCCCAGACACCACCCCAGTGCGCTTCTTTATGCCGGGGGGAACAGTCAGTTGTTTCCGTGGAAGTCATGTTGTTTCCTGTTTCATTGTTTGCGGTGCCGATGAACTCAGGAAATTTTACTGTTTCGCTTTATATTGACTAACTAATGAATCCTTAATGGGGTTATAACCAGAACTTATAAATCTATCGGCGGAAGTGCAGTATGAAGCGCAACATGAATGACCTGCAGGCTTTTATTACCGTGGCGCGTGAGGGCAGCTTTACCCGCGCGGCAGCGCTGCTGGGCGTGACGCAACCCGCGTTAAGTCAGACCATTACCGCGCTGGAAAACCGGATGGAGATTCGGCTGCTTACCCGCACGACCCGTAACGTCTCACCGACCGCAGCGGGTGAACGGTTAATCCAGGCGATTGGCAACCGGTTCGATGAAATTGAGGCGGAACTGGATATGCTGACCGCGATGCGGGACAAACCAGCCGGCACAGTCCGGATCACCTGCGGACCGCATATTCTGAGCTCGCTCCTGATGCCAAAACTGACGCCATTGCTGGCGGCTTATCCTGATATCCGGCTTGAGTTCGATGCTAATCATGGCTTACGCAATATCGTGGCCGACCGATTTGATGCAGGGGTCAGGATGGGAGACACCATTGATAAAGACATGGTGGCGATGCCGATAAGCCCGCCATTACGGATGGCTGCGGTGGCCACGCCCGACTACTTTCGGCGTCATGCTGCGCCGGAGATACCGCAGGATCTGCTGCATCACAACTGCATTAACATGCGGCAGGCGACAGCGGGTGGGTTGTACGTCTGGGAGTTTGACGGTGAAGAGGGGCCGTTAAATGTACGGGTAGATGGACAACTGACGTTCAACACCTCGGCACACATTGCAGAAGCGGCTCTCGCCGGGCTGGGGATCGCTTTCCTGCCTGAACAGGAAGTCGCAGAAGGGCTGGGGCAGGGCACCTTGATCCGCGTGCTGGAGCGCTGGTGCGAGCCGTTTCCCGGCTATTACCTCTACTATCCCAGCCGCAAGCAACATTCACCCGCTTTTACCCTGGTCAGAGAGGCATTAAGGATAAAAGAGGGAGCATGATGAACCTTATTGGGATAGATGCCATTCCATGGCGTAATACGTCCTAAAGCGCTTTATTCAGAATTACTTAGAAGGACGGCGACTAATTTTGCCTCCTTTCCGACCGGCTTCCCTGGCTTTTTCAGGATCGTTTTTGAAATTGCCCCCACTGACCTTGCCTCCTGCACTGCCAGCTTCACTCGCCCGTTCTGGATCGTTGGCAAAATTGCCGGCACCACCTCTGTATTTCTGTTGTGTCATAGGAAGACCTCATATCAATGTTCCATTAGATAAAAAGGACTAGCTAGTCACATCTGCAAGCATAGTCGTCCGCTTCGTTTATGCAAATGCACAGACTTAATTTATTGATAATAGTGATGTTAATTTTTCGAAAGGGGATGGTGTCGGCAGGGCTGTGGGGGATGAACTACGCTTACAGACCTGACGAAAAAGGAGAGTGCTATGAGTAATGCGACCTTAATCGACACGCTTGAGCTGGGTTCTGACGAGCAGAAACAGAAATATGAAATTTACGGCGATGATGCACAGACGCCCACTTTTGCTGTGATCTACCGGCAGCAGGGCGATAGCTGGCAGCAGCTGGATGAGAAAATCACGTTCGCCGCGCAGGATGAACAGCAGGAAGCGACGGGATCAATGGGCTACGGTTCCGGCGACACGCTGCCAGATTTACGCGACCTGCCTGCCGAAGCTCGGGAGCGCTGCGAACAGCACTGGAACCAGCAGAGTGACGGGTAAACAGGAATAGCGCCGCTTTGTTTGTTAGCGGTGAAGTCGCCTGTTTAAGAGAGACGCCTGGAAGCGGCAGAACAGACCTCTGAGCGCTCTCTTTTCCCGACAGCCACCACAAAAACGACCACCCGGTCATCAATAACCTGGTATGCAAGTCGATAACCGGATGACTTTAGCTTGATCTTATAGCAGTCAGGCATCCTGCTGAGTTTGTTCGCCTCAATTCTGGGTGACTCAAGACACTCAGCCAGCTTCTTTTTAAGCTGTTCACGTACTGTCGGGCCCAGCTTGCGCCACTCTTTCAGTGCCCTCTGATCACACTCAAGCTGCCAGGGCATTAAAGCTTGTCCAGCGTGATCCTGACAGGCTCAGGATTTCGCAGGCGTTCTTTCACTATGTCTACTAACGCCGCATCTTCGTCACTGAGTGATGTCTGCTTAAAGGGAAGACGTTCATTATCTGCAATATATGCAAGCATAAGGCGCAGCGCGTCAGAGGGCGTCACACCCATTTTTTTGAGCGCAGCAAAGGATCGTCTCTTAAGATCATCATCAATTCGGATGCTAATTGAACCCACAGTGAACCTCCTTTGTATTTACAGTTACCGCATTGGTAAGCCAGCATCGCAAACCTGTTCACCCGCACAGCCTTATATTTTCCCGATAAAATCACGCTAAAGCTTATTTTATGCTACGAAGATGTAACATATTCATCCATTAAACCAACTACAGCAATCGTTAAAGCTTTTCCCGCTACTGGCGATAACCAACTGGCGTTGAGTGCGCCGATCATTGATGAACCCGGCACTCCGCGACGAGTTCTGAACGCGAACGGACCTGCTTTTAGCCCTCCTTTTATACACACCAGAAAGCGCTAATTTAAGCGCAAATTACTCAAATAAAAGCGAATATAATAATATGTCGATCATTAAGACGATCAAAAGACGCCTGCCTGTTGCCCGTCTTTCGCGTAGCAGTCAACCTGCCAGTGGCACCTACGATTGTCGTGCGTTGCCAGATTCACTGGCCTCCATGGGTTTAAGCTCGCGCGCGGGCGGGATCCTGATGACCTTCGTTCCGCCTGAAGCCGATTTTCAGCGGGTCAGTCAGGCCTGGCAGCGCTTCAACTCCGCCGACCTGACGGTGTTGACGCTCTCTTCCAACGGCGCGCTGAGCAGCAGCAGATCGCAAAGCACCTACTGTGATGGCAATGGTCCGGAGGGAAGCTACCTCTGGCTGCCGGACACACTGATCGCACGCCATGAGACGCATATTGTTGATCTGCATGTCGCCGACACCCAGACCGCCAGCCAGCGCATCACCGCCATCCAGCAGGAGCTGGCGCGCTTGCAGGTGCGGATGCCGCTCTCGGCCGATCGTACTTTCGCCATGATTTACTGTGATGGATTGTCGGCATCTGAAGGCTTTCTGATGCAGGCCTGGTATAACAGCGGGCGCTTTCCCTGCCTGGCGATTGGCGGTTCGGCCGGGGGTAAAATCACCTTTGATGGCACCTGGATTGGTACAGGTGGCAGGGTGTTGCAGGGCAAGGCGGTGATTGTGTTCTGCCAGATGGCGCCAGGAAAATCATTTGCTCCTTTTAAAAGCCAGAACTTCACGCCACGCGATCAGAGCTGGCTGATTGCTGAAGCCGATCCGATTGCGCGCACTGTGACGTCAGTGTTTAACCGCCAGGGGCAGCAGCAGTCGTTTGTTGGGGCGCTGTGTGAACATCTTAACTGCAACGAAGCACAACTGAGCGAACGGCTAAAGGGACTCACTTTCGGCGTTAAAGTTGGCGGCGAGTTCTTTATTCGCTCGATCGCCAAAATTGAATCGGGCGGCGTACACTTTTTCTGCGATCTTGAGTTTGGCGATCGGCTGTTCCTGATGGAGGAGAAAGACTTTAAACAGACGACGCAGCGGGAGTGGCAGGCTTTTACCGCTCAGCATGGCAAACCCGCGGCGATCCTGATGAACGACTGTATCCTGCGTCGCGTCGGCAATGCCGACAAGCTGCATAATGCCCACTTCTTCAAAGGCATTGCCGCCGCCGGTTTTTCCAGCTTCGGCGAAATCCTGGGCGTGCCCATCAATCAGACGCTCTCTGCACTGGTGTTCTTTAATCATGACGTCAAAGCGATGAACCAGTTCCCGGTAGAGTACGCCGGCTACGCGGCACACTACGCGCAGCGAGCGTTGCGCCGCTGGGAAGCGCTTAACAGCGTTCAGACGCGGGTTCTGGATCGGGTTATCACTTATCAGCAGGCGCTGACGCCGCTGATGGAGGCGCTGCCGGTGCTGGAAACAGCCACTCAGAGCCAGGGAGAAACCCTGAGCCTGGCAGAGAGCAGTATCCGTAACATCAGTAACATCGCCACCGAGAGCCAGCAGGCTCAGGGGCGGCTGGATGATGGTCTGGACGATCTGGAGAAAATTTCCAACGGCATCAATGAGATTACGCATGGCATCAGCAATATTGCTTTCCAGACTAACATCCTGGCGCTGAATGCCGCAGTAGAAGCGGCTCGTGCAGGCGAGGCTGGGCGGGGATTTGCGGTGGTCGCGGGCGAAGTTCGTCGTCTGGCGCACTCCTCCAAAGAGCAGGCCGAAGCCACAGCCAGTAACATCGGTGAGGCAGTCAGCACCATCTCACGTATCCGGCTGGTGGCCAGTGATTCGGCGCAGACCGCCGCCCAGATGGCAGAGCGCAGTATCAGTGCAGCCGATACCCTGGCGGCCATGAATCAACAGACGCGACATGAGCGCGCTGACATTGCGAAGCATCTCGGCAGCCTGCGTGAACTGACGCAGGGGATGGATGCGATGCAGGAAGCCGTCGCGCAGCTCAAGGTGTTACAAACTCTTTCCGGTGCGCAGGTTAAGGGCTGATTTATCAGCATAAAAGATAAAAAAGTGCGGTGTAAGCGTAACGACCAGGCAGGGCGGGCTTTCAGTTGTTACACTTGTCGGTGATTAACCACGCAGAGGTATGAATGAAAATTAAAAGTTATGCAGCCATGCAGGCTGGCCAGGCCCTTGAACTCTATGAGTACGATGCCGCCGAACTGGCAGCCGAAGAAGTCGAAGTCCAGGTCGAATATTGTGGCGTCTGCCACTCAGATCTGTCGATGATCGACAACGAGTGGGGCATCTCTCAGTTCCCGGTGATTGCAGGACATGAAGTGATTGGCCGGGTTTCAGCCCTGGGCGAAGCGGCTAAGAATAAAGGTCTTTCAGTCGGCCAGCGTGTAGGAATCGGCTGGACAGCAAAAAGCTGTCAGCACTGCGATGCCTGTATTAACGGCGAGCAGGTTAACTGTCAGCAGGGCAGCATCCCGACCATCATGAACAAAGGTGGTTTTGCCGAGAAGCTGCGTGCTGACTGGCAATGGGTTATTCCGCTGCCGGAAAAACTGGATGTGGCGAGCGCCGGTCCGCTGCTGTGTGGCGGTATCACCGTGTTTAAACCGCTGCTGATGAGCAACATCACGGCGACCAGCCGTGTGGGTGTGATTGGTATCGGCGGACTGGGCCATATCGCAATCAAGATCCTGCACGCGATGGGTGCCGAAGTGGTGGCATTCAGCTCAACGCCGGATAAGAAGCAGTCAATCCTGGATATGGGCGCGGATGAAGTGGTTAACAGCCGTGATCCTGAAGCCCTGAAAAAGCAGGCAGGCCGTTTTGACCTGATCCTGAGTACTGTGGCGGTCGACCTGGACTGGAAACCTTATTTCGCTGCGCTGGCACCTCAGGGTAAATTCCACACCGTGGGTGCCGTGCTGAAGCCGATTGAAGTGAGTGCTTTTGATCTGATCCTGGGCGACAAAGCGGTGACCGGTTCATCAACCGGCTCACCAGGCCAGCTGCGTTCGCTGCTGCGACTCGCCTCGCGTGCGGATATTGCGCCACAGGTTGAGTTCTTCCCGATGTCTGACATCAATAAAGCGCTGGATCACGTCCGCGCCGGTAAAGCCAATTACCGTGTGGTTCTGAAAGCCGATTTCTGATGCGAATCTGAAATAACATGCCGCAGCCTGCTGCGGCATTTTTTTAACCTCAATTTGTCAGCAAGCCCTTAGCCAGCCCCGTGGCAATCACCTCATCGGCTGTCACGCTGAACCATTTCTCTGTAGCGCATTCCGCGTTATCACGGCGCCATGCGGCAACCATCTGGTAGCCCAGCGTATAGCCATACCATCGGCGAAAGTCACCCGTGCCGAAGAACCAGGCAGAATGATCATAATGAGGGCTTTGCAGCGTGGTCAGCGGCACTGGATTAGCCTGCAATTCGCTTAGCTCTATGGCTCGTTCCCACGGCTCTGCTGCCGTTTTAAGCAGCCAGCAGACGAACTGACCCGCCAGACCTTCGCTGACCAGCGCTTCACCCAGCGTCCAGCCATATCCCGGTCCGCGCATTCGCAAACAGTGATGGACTTCATGCACGATCTGCCGCACCAGCGTGCCATTTTCCAGCATCCCGGGCAGATTCGGATTTGCCGGGTCAATGGCCAGGCCGAACAGGGTGGGACTGTAAGCCCGACCTGCAAAACCGGTTTCAGGAATGACTGCCTCCGGCATGCACTGAACCAGAATATCCAGAGGAGGGACACGCGTCACGGAGGAGAGGTGCTCGCAGGCGAGCTCAGCGGCCCTGACTATTGACGATTTATAAGGCCCGACATCACCCGATGCCTCCAGCCAGTGCAATTTCCATAAGTCGTTCACAGACTCTCTTGTCAAAGGTTAATAATCAGAACACAGGTCCGGGACCCGCCAGGGCTACTAATATTTTAACCGGCAATGCTTTTAACAGACATCGTCAGAGAGCGTTATCGTTGTCGGTAAAGAGTTAAAAGCAACTTCCGGAACTTCTGCCATTCCTGAACATTCCGGGCTGTCTCGTCACGACGCCAGCACCGATAGATACCCTGCCATAAGAAAATAGTGCAGTTTGGCCCGATTTCATCGAACACTGTCCTCTGAGCCTGTCACGCGCAGGTAAACAGTGCCGTAAAGTGACCTCATGGTAGCCAGTAAGCCTGGCTGATTTCACTGAGAATGTTCACGGAGCCAAAATGAAGCTGACCCAGATTCGTAATGCCACCCTGCTACTGGACTATGCAGGCAAAAAATTCCTGATCGATCCGATGCTGGCCGAAAAAGAGGCCTGGTCCGGGTTTGCCGGAAATGCTCGTCCGCATCTTAGAAATCCGATGGTTGAGCTGCCTGTCCCGGTCGCTGCACTGCTGGCAGTCGATGCGGTTATTATCACTCACACGCATATGGATCACTGGGATGAGGCTGCGCAGCAGTTAGTGCCGAAGACGATGATGATCTACAGCCAGAACGAAACAGATGCAGCGCTGATTCGTTCGCAGGGTTTTGAAAATGTTCGCGTGCTGCAGGATGAGAATCCGTTTGTTGATGGCCTGACAATCTATAAAACCGACGGTCAGCATGGCAGCAATGCCTTATATGCAGACAAAGTGATGGGCGATATTCTGGGTGACGCCTGTGGCCTGGTATTTACCCATCCGGCAGAAAAAACCCTCTACATTGCAGGCGATACCGTATGGGTTAAGCCCTATGTCAGAGCGCTGCAACGTTTTCAGCCGCAGGTAGTGGTAATGAATATCGGCAATGCAACCAACGATCTCTATGGCCCGATTATCATGGGAAAAGAGGATACCCAGCGTACGCTGAATATTCTGCCTGAGGCAACGCTGGTTGCCTCACACATGGAGGCGATCAACCACTGTTTACTGACGCGCGCTGAGCTACGTGCCTGGACTACCGAACAGGGTATTGCTGACCAGGTGCTGATCCCGGAAGATGGTGAAACAATGACGTTCTGAGCGTCGTGGCACTAAACCTGCACAATTGTGCTGGAGATCTCAACACTACGCTGTCACACAGTAAGGGGAGAGGATGGCTGCTCTGAGAGTCGCGGTGCTGGCAACGGCCGGTTTTAGTCCGTTTCATTTTTCAGTTCCCTGTATTCTGTTCGGCTCTGCCCTGCCGCAGCCGGATCTGTTTCATGTCGATATCTGCGCACTGAAACCTGGCCCGGTCATTTCAGAGATGGGATTGTCAATTACGGTGGAACAGGGTCTTGACCCGCTTGATCAGGCGGAGATTATTATCGTGCCCTACTGGCACAATCCGGCTGAAAAACCCGCGCAGGTGTTGCTTGATAAGCTGGTGGCAGCCTGGCAGCGCAGCGCAGAGGTCGTCGGACTATGTCTGGGCACTTACGTACTGGCTTATGCAGGTTTGCTCGATCAGCATCGTGCTGCCACTCACTGGGAATTTGAGCGTGACTTCAGCGAGCGCTTTCCGCAGGTTCACCTCGACAGTAATGCTCTTTATACCCGTGACAATCGTCTGATCACCTCTGCCGGCACCGCGGCGGGCATCGACTGCTGTCTGGATATCATCCGTCACCACTATGGCAGCGCCATGGCTAATCGGGTAGCCAGACGCATGGTGGTGCCGCCTTACCGTGAAGGCGGTCAGGCGCAGTTCATTGAGCGGCCGGTTCCGGAAACAACGCGTGACAGTAAGATCAACGCGTTGCTGGCGTCCCTGCGACAGAATCTGGATCAGCCGCAGGATCTTGACTCACTTTCGCGGACGCTCAGCATGAGCAGGCGAACGCTGACGCGTCATTTTCATAAGGCGACAGGCATGTCCCTGGGAGAGTGGCTGACAGCAGAGCGTCTGCAACGCAGCCAGCTATTACTCGAAACCACCGGCATCAGCATTGAATGTGTGGCAGAAAAGGCGGGTTTTGATTCGCCCGTGTCATTTCGTCAGCGTTTTAAATCCCGGTTTGGCGTCTCTCCCAGCGAGTGGCGCCGGACGTTTCGGGGGCCGCATCCGGTGATGAGTGATGAGGCATTACGACAGGATGATGAGTGACCCGGCGCGGATGAATATCTGCGCCTGTGGCTTTGCCTGCCGGAATATTCCCGCGTAATGGCGGTCACTATTCCGGCAGAAATAAATGTGACTACAGCAGGAAATCATCCAGCGGCTGGCCGTTTTCAATGGCCGCCTTAATTACGGAGGGCGTTCGGCCCTGACCCGTCCAGTA
This sequence comes from Pantoea sp. paga, assembly GCF_007558755.1. Taxonomy (NCBI): domain Bacteria; kingdom Pseudomonadati; phylum Pseudomonadota; class Gammaproteobacteria; order Enterobacterales; family Erwiniaceae; genus Pantoea; species Pantoea sp. paga. The sequence continues at coordinate 49,411 of NZ_VLTF01000010.1, read as the reverse complement.
ACGAACCTGACCATTTTCGTCATTGAAACGGTATTTCGCCGGACGCTTTGCGCGTTTCTTTTTGCTGGTTACCGAGGGAGATGCGCCATTTACCAGCTCCGCCGGGTTAATCCCTTCTTCCATTAACAGCTCATGGTAGAACGCCAGTTTTTCTGCTTTCTGACGGGCTTCCGCTGCCCGCGCGTTTTCCTCTTCACGACGTTCATTTACCACGGTCTCTAATTTCTGGCGTAACTCTTCCAGCATATCTAAAGCCATATTGCGCGCCTCTGCACGAAGCGTGCGGATATTGTTCAGGCTGCTCAGGTTTTTACTCATAACAAATCCTCAAATACTCAACTTAATCAATAAAGTGCAAATTATTCAGCTGGCAAGGGTAACATTTACCGACGTGATATTTGAAGCGCTAGTGTAGCCTTATTCGCTATTAATCCACTATTAATAGCGCTGGTTAAACCAATAAAGAAGAAATTTTAAGCGAAATCTGCTGGTTTATTGCGGATCATCATTGTTGAAACAGGATTGTGGGATTTGCATTTTTGCTTTTGATTTACTGTGCTTAAATCAGTCAACAGGGTTTATTAAGGACAGGCATGACGTTTCGCCGGAAAAATGAGGGGCCAGCGCCAAAAATCTCGCCGCTGCTAAGAAGTATTATCCTTTCAGGCGTATTGCTCAGCGTGGCGGTGATTGGCTTAAATGTGTGGACGCTGCGGGAAGACTGGAACGAAACCGTCGATAAAGCTGAAGATACGGCGGTTAATCTGTCGCTATCACAGGCGCGCCAGGCGGACGATACGTTTTTGCAGACCGAGCTCTCTTTACGCGAAGTGCAACGCGAGCTCGAAAAGCAGATTGCCACAACCGGTGTAGATGGCGATGCGCTGAGCCAGACGATGCGCCTGTTGCAGAGCCGCCTGCCGCAGCTACACGGCTTATTCTACTATGATGCGCAGGGGAAATGGATAGCCACTTCTATGAGCCGGATACCACCTGACATCAATAATTCCGATCGTGAATATTTTGATTATCACCGCGCCAGCGCTCGCGATACCCTCCATGTCGGCCCGGTGCTTCGCAGCCGCACTACTCACGAGCTGGTGATCCCGGTTACGCTTCGTGTGAACGATGCCTTTAACGGCTTTCGGGGTGTCCTGCTCGCCACCATTAAAGTGGACTATTTCCGCCGTTTCTATAGCTATTATGAACTGAGCGATGGCGATGTGCTGGTCCTGATGCTGGCAGACAGTACCGTGCTTTACGCCCGTCCAATGCCGGATAGCTACATCGGTAAAAATCTCTCAGTGAGTCCGCTTTTCCTCAGGATGCTGGCCCATGCGGATAAAGGCAGCGGTCAGTGGACCGCTGCGCTTGATGGTAAAAAACGCATCTTTGGCTTTGTCCGCTCACAGCGATATCCATTGGTAGTGGCCGCGGGATATGACAAGCGCGCACTGTTTAACCACTGGCTTAAGAGCTGGGTACAGGATCTGATTCTGAGCCTGGCGCTGCTGATTGTTATTCTTTTACTGGGTGCATTTGTACTGCGTCAGGCACGGCATACGCTGCGTTATCAGCTTGAACTGACGCAATTACGCGATGAGCTGACCGCGGCTAATCGCGCACTGGAAAATCTGGCACAGAGTGACGGGCTGACGGGTGTTGCCAACCGGCGCCATTTTGATCACATGCTGACTGAATGCCTGCAGAACGTGGAGCGCAGTGGCCAGCCCGTGTCATTGATCCTGCTCGATATCGATTACTTTAAACGTTTCAACGATACCTACGGCCATGTGGCGGGTGACGATTGCCTGAAAAAAGTGGCTACTGTCCTGAAGAACGCCGCCCGCCGCAAAAACGACCTCACAGCGCGATATGGCGGCGAAGAGTTTGCCATTATTCTGCCTGGAGAACCGTTGTCAGCCGCGTTGCACCTTGCTCAATCAATCATCGACGCCGTTAACAGGCTCGATATTCCGCATCTCACCACGGAATTGCCGCAGAAGCACGTCACCCTGAGTGCAGGCTGCGCCGTCTATCTTGCTTCAGACTCACAACAGGAAAAAGAATCGCTGATAGCGCGCGCGGATGAGGCGTTGTATCACGCGAAACGTGCAGGGCGTAACCAGGCCATGTGTGAAGAACGAAGCGGCTGAGCATCCGTGATCAAATTCTGAATCCTGCCTGTGGCATGGTGACTGCTCAACTTAAACAGGGAGCGGCCATGTCAAACGATACCGGTTTCACTCATCTTGCTTTGCAGGTACGGGATTTAGAGAAGAGCGTGGATTTTTATCAGCGTTATGCCGGGATGCAGGTGATACACCAGCGCGAACCTGGCATTCCTGAAGCACAGAAAGTGGCGTGGCTGTCGGATTTAACCCGACCTTTCGCGCTGGTGCTGGTGCAATCTGACAACAGTGAAGATACGCCGCTGGGTCCATTTGGTCATATTGGCGTGGCCTGTGCCAGCCGTGAAGAGATAGATGAAAAAGTGGCACTCGCACGGCTTGAAGGTGTGTTGCGACGCGACGCGCAGCAATCTGGTGCGCCAGTAGGCTACTGGGCATTTTTTGCCGATCCTGATGGCAATACGCTTGAGCTCTCTTATGGTCAACAGATCGGACTGGAAATTATCACAGCCCGCAACACGCAATCGCTGAATAAATAAAGCGGTTGAGATAACAGGATAAGACCCATTGCCTGTTGCGTGATTGCGTAAGGCTTTTGAGTTATTGAGTTCAGGGAACGCCTGAGCAGGATTATGGATGGAGACAATAACAAGATGAGAAAGGAAAGGGTACAGGCTGGCCGGTAATTGAGATGCTTGAGCCTGACCATTTATGGCGAAAAAACCGCCTGCCTGATGCAGGCGGTGTTTCATAATTCATACTGAATTAAATCAGGAAATCATCCAGCGATTTACCTGCATCAATGGCAGATTTAATAGCAGATGGGGTACGGCCCTGGCCAGTCCACTGCTTAACCTCACCATTTTCGTCGGTGTACTGATATTTAGCAGGACGAGGCGCGCGTTTTTTCTTCACTGCTGGCGCAGTCGGCATACCATTTAACAGTTCGTTAGGATCAATACCTTCCTGCAACAGTAATTCACGGTATTTTGCCAGTTTCTCAGCTTTTTCACGATTAGCTGCTTCAGAAGCCTGCGCTTCTTCACGTCGCTCACTTACCACAACCGACAGTTTTTCCAGCATTTCTTCCAGGGCAGCAAGGTCAAGCTCGCGAGCGTTTGCGCGAAGGGTACGGATATTATTCAAGCTGTTGAGAGTGTCACTCATCAAAGTCACCATAGTCATGTTCAGATAATAAAATACAGAGCGGGTTCACGCTGATGCTTTTCGTCAGACCTGCTTTTTTAAGATGCTTGCCTTCGAAGAATCAAAATACAGAACCGGTAGTTCAACACCAACATATTAATCGCTTTCTCAAAGAGTTTAAACTGTAATTAACGTAAGACCCTTAAACAAAAGTAAAGTTACTCTTTTTTTTACACTCTTCGCTCAAAATGTCAAAATGGTGCACCATCTGATGATGCTGAATAATTTAGTTACGTTATGGATAAACTGTGCTTTCACGCTGTTTTACCAGCGGCATCGCTTCGCTAATCCCATACCTGCTTTGTTCTGAGAGTCAAACATCGTTGCATACTTCTTCCAGCTAAAGCTGGATATGGGCATGAGGTTAACCGTAATTGTTTTGTATAGAACACATAGCAAAATTACGGAAAATCAGCATTAGCGGGCTGATTTATTGGACTATTTGTAAGGTCATGATAACAGGTTAATTTATCACGTTAAATAACGTTCCGGTTAAGGCTATCATCGCCAGGCGGGTTACGGGCTGGTTTTAAAAGCCTGGATAGACGTACTTCAGTAAATGGATATAAAACAGTCAGAATTACGTCTTACCGTATGTCCCTCGATTGATTATTTACGGGCGTAATGACTTTTTTAGCCGCCGTATGGGGCCAGGGAGGCTATCTGCTGATCAAGGCAATCTGAGCAACATCATCCGGGTTCCATATTGCCCTATGCGCTGATAAAACGGTAAAGCGGTGCGATCTCAATTGCCCTCAATACTTACTTACAAGCGTTATTGATTGAGTTCATTGCTTACTTACATCACTCGTTTGTGACACAACCTATAGAATAAGAGGCTAAACAAAAAACCTGGTCAGATATCCCTGCACTTTTAAAGGAAATGCGCTTTGTTAACCATCGCAATTAATTGGTCAGTCGCCTACCCGTGTGTCAAGGAATCCAGACAGCTCAGATTTCAAAGTGCGATGTCAGATCAAATGGCAGAATCACTGAATAAACAGTTAATGAGTTGCTTCGGCAAAGGAGCATGACGCTAACTTCGCGACAATCTCGCCTTCCCTTATTGGAAACGGCACTAAGCTAAAAACTGTACGAGGACACTATTGTCAGCATTATCAGGGTTTCTCAGGAGGGACTAAGGTGTTTAAAGGCAATAAAAAGTCATTACCGGTTCGCTACTGTAAAACGTGTAACAAACCGATGTCATGGCGAAAAAAGTGGGAACGATGCTGGGACGAGGTACTGTATTGCTCGGAACGGTGCCGACGGCAGCGTGCTGAACGACAAGAGGATGATACAGAAATAAATCCTGACCTCTGACGCTGATCACCGCTGGCCAGGGGTTGACCTGGCCTCGGGGAGGGAGATATGGCTATTGCTGAATCTCAATCTGCGCCAGCCTTTTTTAAACATACAATCTTTCACCAGGATCTCTCGCTGGTTTTCATTGGCATCGCTGGTAGAGTAATCGGTGTCAGTGGTTTTATATTTACTGTCTTTTGAGGTGTATTTACCGCTAACGACATTGTCAGGGGGTAAATCCCGCAGTGCCTGGGCCCGACAGGCTGTTTCCGCTATTGTTTCCTGCTGTTCAGATGCATCAGGCTTGACCCATTTATACTGCGCACATCCGGTCAGACAGAGAGTAAATAACATTAGCATAAGAGGTTTCATAATCTGTTTCTCAGTGCTCCCCGCCTGAGTTGAGACGAGTAATTGAGTAAGGAAACCGATCGGTCAATCTGCAGGGTTTCCTCACCACAAAAAAAGGGAAGAGTCATCCGACGTTAAAATGTCAGGCCGCCACCGATATAGGGACCATCGATCAGGGTATGACCCGGACGTCCATCTTTGCCATCAACACCCGCATAGCGATAGCCCACTTTTAAAACCAGTGGCCCCACAGGTGACCAGCTGACACCGCCATTGGCCTCAACGAAATTCTTGACGCTGTTGGTCAGCTGTTCCGGGGCGGAATAACCCTCTCCATACAACGCAAAATTAGCAGGCAGATTGATTTTCACACCGCCGCCAACAGGAAATGCAACGCCGTTGTCTCCTTTTTTGCCGCCGATGTAAGCGGCTTTAACGCCAGCCGTCAGCATCACCGGTCCGATTTCCAGGTTATAACCGGTACCCGCCTGACCAATCTGAACACCATCTGCCGTATTTTTCATCCATTGACCATCGACGTAAAGCCCGCCGGATGAACGGCCGATTTCTGCATCCAGCACCGAAGTGTTTTTACTTTGTTCGGCGTTCAGGCCAATGGCCATGGCAGAGGAGGATGCACACAATAATAAGCCACAGCCAATTACAGAAATTTTCATTGCTCAGTTTTTCCACAGGGTGAGATTTTCATGATAGCGATTAAGAGCGTTATTAAAGCAGATTTACTTTTGCACAATCTCTTTAACATCATGCTGTTGTAACTGATGCATGTTTCCATCCGTGTCTTTATAAGAGATCATGCCTGTTTCTTTATCTCTTGCGGGTTTTCCATGAGTCGTAATCATGTGCCCATCGTTGGTAGAGATCACGTAATTGCTTGAGCAGGCGGAAAGGGACATAACGGAAGCCATCATCGCAACAGCGAAGGCGAATTTCTTGCCAGAATTAAAAGATGTCATTTTACTTTCCTGTCGTTACTTTTTAAGAAGATGCGGCATTATTCGCTGTGATTGTTAAACGACATACTAACAATCTGGCAGTTTGCCTCTTTATCGGGAAGAAAATGATCTGGATCAACTCCATGGCTTGCTCAGGAGTATGCAACATGGACGAGCCTGAATTGTGTTTCGACCAGATGTGCACCCGGTTTATTTCAGAAAAATTTTCTCAGCTGTCAAAAAGTAACAATCATTACTGAACTTTAACAATGAATCCAGAATTGGAATATAACTTCATTTATCAATTTATCTCTTGTGGCTCTGATTTTCTTCGCTATATTCAATCGGAACTATCATTCTGATTAGTTTATTTTAACAAGGATTTTATTTAGCTATGAAAAGTAAAATTATCGCTTTGATTTTGATATCGTCACCCCTGGCAGGGTTCGCTGCAACAGATTCCTGTAATGATCAGTTGTCAGATATTTTAACCAAAACTGAAATGGCCAAAAAACAGGGTAATAGTGCAGAAATTGCACGGCTCAATATTGCTCGTAATAAGGTTGAAACGTATTGTACTGATGAACGTCAGGCAACGCGCGCATCTCATGATGTCAGCAGACGCGAGATGAAGGTAAAAAAAGCGGAGCTCGAGCTCCAGGAAGCCCAGGAGGAACTTGCTGAAGCGAAAACAGAAGGTCGTACTGAAAGAATCAGGAAGAAAACCAGTAAGGTAGAGGAAAAGAAACTAAAGCTGGAATCTGCAAAAATGGATTTGAAAGAAGCCCAGGATGATGCTCAGAGACTGAAATAATTTTCACTTATTCGGATCGGAGGCTCATGCGGGTGAATCTCCGAATTTCGGTAAATTCTGCATGCGTCTTTATCTCTTCTCAGTTGTGATGGGCATCAGGCTATCACCACTCTCTTTAAGAAAGTTTCAATACTACACGGGTGTTTAACCACGTTTCATTTCCTGGTTTATGTATTTGCAGACAGCATTCCCCTCCTTTTTCGCGCCAGAACAGACCGCATTATCGATGGGGACTATTGCCGTAAACGGATTGCTTAACGTTACAGGGATCCGTCACTACCGTTAGTCAGGCAAAAAAAACCACTCAATTGAGTGGTTATAAAAAGTACAAAATATATAATGAGCAAAACTGAGATACAGAATGATTTAATACTGGGATATATCTATGCCAGGAAACAATAGCCGTTAACAGGCAGGTGAGCTATGTAATTTGTGCGAAATTATGCAAAGTGAAAGCGCAAGAATTACCATATTGTAGTGGATGTTAAAGCTTACCTCTCAGTTAAGAGTTTATTTTTTGTGTTAACAACACATGTTTAACTTTGATTGTTATTTTGTAATGGAATTATCGTTCGCATTATGTTCATTACATTTTTAAAAACACGCGCAGGTAATCCTTCTTCTTAAGATCCCGTTAAGATCTGCATCGTAAATTAGCCTTACCATTTAACGGAGATAAAAAAATGAAAAAGATTCTTTTAGCAGCATTGTTTGCCGGTATGAGTTTTGGAGTTTCTGCGCAGGAAGGCTTTGTTAATCCAGCAGGGCAGGGGTATTCTCAGGGCGGATTTAAAGGTCCGACGCCCGGCGTAGTTTCTGTCGCTCAGGTTAAGACACTGCGTGATGACGCATGGGTCGTTCTGGAAGGTAACATTATCAGACAAGTCGGGCATGAACTTTATGAGTTCAAAGATGCTACCGGAACAATTAATGTCGATATTGATGACAAGCGCTGGATGGGGCAATCGTTATCACCGAGTGATAAAGTCCGCATCGAAGGTGAAGTTGATAAAGACTGGAACAGCGTAGAGATTGATGTAAAAACGGTTCGTGTTCTGAAGTAAGCTTTATTCGCTCATCATCTGGCGGTGGCCTGAAAATCAGGGCACTGCCATTATGAAAATGATCCTCCCAGGGCGCCTTTCTTCTCTTACAGCAACTAGCTCAACCGCTAATTAGTTACAACACCCTATTGGAGCATATAAGGTTACCGGCGCTATCCTGCCAGATTGGCTTTTTTTGATTAAACCTTAACGGAGCCGTTCTGTGAATCCGAGTGCTCATTGACCAGCCGCCCTGCACGGCCCGAAGGGCCGTAACTGTTATTTATAGCACGATAGAATGATGTAACTAAACGATACTGTTAACTTCTTGCGGAATTTTAAAAATGGGGAACAGTAACGCCTGGCAGAAATCAGCGGTAGATGCTTTCCATCGGGTTTCGCTCAGGCAGAACGGCATCGATAGCGATACATTTTACTCAGCGCAAAGCAACTATTATCTAAAACCCTCACCCACTTGTGCCTGTGCATACCATTTCATTAGCTCCTCAGCTCCCGGCTCATTTTCGGCGGGTGCCCAGGGGGCTGAGTCCTGTTCAGTCAAAGGCTGGTAACCCCCGTGTTTAATCTCAAAAATAACGCCACCTTTATCCATCGATAACACCGCATGCCAGGTGCCTGCGTCCGTCTCCAGCACCTTACACTCTTCACCTAAAACCACCCGTTGGGTCACATGCCCATTTTCGTCAAAATGTAATACCTGAAACCGCCCACTGAGCGAGGTCAGCAACTCAAAGGTATGCGGATGTCGGTGAGGGCGGACATAGGTGCCCGGCTCCATAGCGATGGCCAGCCGCTGCACCGGATTGCTCAATTCAGGGTGTAAGTTACGATTGGCTCGCAAGCGAGGAGAATCCGCAGCCTGCTCGCTGAGTTGCTGGAGGTGAGTAACAGTAATTTGTTTCATATAAGCCTTTTGGATTTTGGACAACTTACGACAATCAGATTGCCGTAAGGCTTGTCGCCATTCTCAACGGACGAATAGCCCCCTGCATTCACGGGAAAATCACTGCCCGGATTATAGATGCCGACGCCCCAAAGCCCAGAACCTGACGATAGGAGATCTTATAGACATCGCCTGTATCAACCCTTCCCGTAAGCAACCAGGTTACAGGAAGATGTTCTCTGTTTTCTAAACGAAAGCCATTCAGAGCGCTTTTTCACTGTCTGCCCGATGCCAGATCAAAAAGCGAAACGCTTATCATTTATAGAATGAGTGCTTCTTACTCTTAGGCAGGGCGTGATATGGCAATGAATATGGGCAGTACCTACCGAATCCTTGGCTATAAGCCATCGGTAAATTCCGCCTGGCGCCAGAAATTACTGACAATGGGTATGCTTCCCGGTGCAGTTATTGAGGTCATTCGCGTGGCACCAATGGGCGACCCAGTGCAGATCTCTACCCGCCGTGTCAGCCTGGCGGTGCGGCAGCGTGACCTGGACGACATCATCCTGGAGGAAATCGTCTGATGAAAAAGATAACCATTGGGCTGATTGGTAACCCCAATACCGGCAAAACCACGCTGTTTAATCAGCTCACCGGTGCCCGACAGCGGGTAGGGAACTGGGCTGGCGTCACGGTTGAGCGCAAAGAGGGACAATTTTTTACCGCGCAGTCAGATGTCCGGCTCATCGATCTGCCAGGCACCCGATCGCTGACGACGCTATCTGCTGAAAGCTCGATAGATGAGAGCATCGCCTGCCAGTATCTCTATCAGGATCACGCCGATGTCGTGATTAACGTCGTCGATGCCTCCAGTCTGGAAAGTAATCTGTTCCTGACCTTTCAGCTGCTGGAACTGGGCGTGCCCTGCATTGTCGCCCTGAACATGCAGGATATTGCCGCTAGTCAGAACATCACTATTGATGTCGAAGCACTGTCAGCTCATCTGGGATGTCCGGTTGTTTCACTGACCTCAACCAGGGGTGATGGTATTGCCCAGCTCAAAGCGCTGATTGACCAGCCTCATATTTACCGCGCACCGGAACGGGTACGTTATCCGGCCGCAATTGAAACGGCCATTGAGCAGCTCTGCCAGCAGATGCCCGCCGCCATAGCCCCACAAAAACGTTACTGGCTGGCATTGCAGCTACTGGAAGGGGATATCAACAGTCAGAAACTTTGTCCGGCGCTGGTTCCGTATTTGCCCGAGATTATGCAGCAGGCCGGAGGAGAGACCGGTGTGCAGATTGCCGATTACCGCTATCGCGCCATCAACGCAGTTTGCGCGGCCGTCAGTAACCTTCATCAGGCAATGCCCGCCGGTCTGACCCGCAGGATTGATAAAATTGTGCTGAACCGCTGGATGGGCATTCCGATATTCCTGGCGGTGATGTACGTGATGTTCGTGCTTTCAATTAACATCGGTGCTGCGCTACAGCCACTGTTCGACAGCAGTTCGGTGGCGATATTCATCCATGGAGCACAATGGCTGGGCTATGTCTGCCACTTCCCTGACTGGCTGACGGTTTTCCTGGCGCAGGGTATCGGGGCCGGTATCAATACCGTGCTGCCGATCATTCCGCAGATTGGCCTGATGTTCCTGTTCCTCTCTTTCCTGGAAGACTCCGGCTACATGGCGCGCGCCGCCTTTGTGATGGATCGGCTGATGCAGTCACTGGGCCTGCCGGGAAAATCCTTTGTGCCGCTGATAGTCGGCTTTGGCTGTAATGTCCCGTCGGTCATGGGGACACGGACGCTGGATACACCGCGTGAGCGTCTGCTGACGGTGCTGATTGCGCCTTTTATGTCATGTGGCGCACGGCTGGCGATCTTTGCGGTTTTCGCTGCGGCATTTTTTAACAGTCACAGTTCCAGCCTGGTTTTCTCCCTCTATCTGCTGGGTATTATAGTGGCCATCGCGACCGGTCTGGTGCTTAAGCATACCCTGCTGGGCGGCGAAGCCTCGCCATTTATCATGGAATTGCCGGTCTATCACCGGCCTCATCTCAAAAGCCTGCTGTTGCAGACCTGGCAACGGCTGAAAATGTTTGTGGTGCGAGCCGGACAGGTCATCATCCTGGTGAGCATGCTGATTGGCGTACTGAGCAGCTTCGCCTTTAATGGCCAGATGGTTAATGACATTAACCACTCTGCGCTGGCGGCGACCAGCAAAGCGATCACGCCCGTGCTGTTGCCGATAGGGGTCACTCAGGATAACTGGCAGGCAACCGTGGGACTGGTGAGCGGCATCATGGCGAAAGAGGTCGTCGTCGGCACGCTCAACAGCCTTTACACCACAGAGGCAATCCAGAGCAGTCCATTTGATCCGCAGGCTTTCAACCTGCTGGATGAGCTTAAAGAGGCGCTGACAGAGACCTGGGCGGGGTTAACGGCTGCCTTCAGAATTGATGCGCTGGCCCATCCCATCGATGCCAGTAAAGGCGATGGTGAGATGGCGACCGGCTCGATGGGCGTGATGTCAGCCAAATTTGGCAGTGGCTTTGCCGCTTACAGTTACTTAATTTTTGTCCTGCTTTATGTTCCCTGCGTCTCGGTCATGGGCGCTATTGCGCGGGAAGCCGGTAAAAAATGGATGATGTTCTCATTCTTCTGGGGACTCAACATCGCCTACACCACCGCCACGCTGTTTTACCAGACCGTCACTTTTGCCGACCATCCTGCATTCAGTGCTACCTGCCTGATAAGCGTGCTGGTGCTGAACGGAATCATCCTGCTGGCATTGCGAAAAGCGGGAAGCCGGGTGCAGTCAATACCGGTCATGCTCAGGGAGGAAAAGGGGAGTTGCCGCGGCTGCCACAGTAGCTGCAGTAAACAGGAAAATTACGTGCAGTAACGGCTAAAGCCTGGCGGGCCGGATGATACGTTACACGGACCTGCAGCAGTCGAGTGAGTTAATAAGCGCCAAATGAGTGCTTTCTTGTCTGCACAGGTTAACAGGCAAGAAAGCATCTCATTAAGTTAAAGGCTGGCGTCAGGATCTGCCGCTGATGGATTCTGTGATTTCACCGGTCCGCCCAGCGCCTGGCGGAACCAGTGGGTAACTTTGGTGATTACCTCAGGTTGATACCAGCGGTAATCACCATGCTCAGCCCCTTCAATTAATACGTATTCAGCACGGTCACCCGCTTTTTTAAGGGCGTTATAAAGATTCGCACTCTGCTCCGGAGAGACCAGAGTATCGTTGCTGCCGTGCATAATTAAAAATGGCGGTTTAACGCCTTTCAGGTGACCAACCGGACTTGCGTAAAGCGCTTTCTCGGGCTCGTCGGTCACTGATGCCCCGGCGAAATCGCGGAAAGCGGCACCATTAACCAGCAGAGCTTCAGTTACGGCAGGGGATTGATGCACTTTTTGTATTGCATCGGGAAAGCCTTCGCCGATGCTCCGTAGATCGGAAATGCCATACAACGTGGCCACCGCCTGAACATCTGAAGACTGGTCAGGGAAATCGCCTTTATCAAACGTTTTATCCCCATTAGTAGTCCCCATCATCTGGGCGAGCCATCCCCCAGCCGAATCGCCCAGAACCCCTATACGCGCCGGATCGATGCCATACTCTGAGGCATGCTGGCGCAGATATCGGACTGCGGCTTTGGCATCTAAAACTGGTGCCGGAAAAATATCAGGAATAGTGCGGTATTCTGCAGCAGCAACTACAAAACCGGCTTCCGCTAACGCCAGCCGCATTGAAATAAATTTGTCACGTTCCGATGTCAGGAAACCACCGCCGGGAAAATAGACGATCGCTGGTTTCAATTCATTGGTGCGGGGAACCAGCAGTGACCTATGCAATTGCCTGACAGAGCGCGTGCTTTTTACCTGGCGGTAAACCACATCTCCGATATTGTCGATCTGGTCCTGACTGCTGTTAACCTGGATAATCTCTGCACCCTGAGCGTAGCCTGGCAGCTGATCCTGAGCGGATGCGATGGTTGTAGTAGCGACTGAAAGCATAACAACTCCCGACATTAAGAGGGGCCAGTTTCCCATATTTTTGTCCTGTAATGATATAAATGTTAATGCGTTGTCCGGTATGAGTATGACAATAAAGGCTGCAACTCTGTAAACCCGGACCATAATGTAAACGATTTAATATTGACACACTTAAGCAGCTGAAATTCAAACTTCAGACAACATTGACTGACACACTGATAAGACAGCAGCAAAAAGGATTAATTTCAGAAGTTAAATGATCTTTTCAGATTAATAATTTCATCGTATTTTTGGTATCTTCACCCTACCTCATTTCACCTATTATTCCCGCCCTGAAAAGAGTGATACGGATTTTTTAAAAAAGTAAATGGAGTAGTAAATGAAACTTGAGTTTATAGCATTGTTGTCTCTTTTCTCTTTTTTACGCAGCAGCAGAAACGGTTGGATATTGGGCGGAGATCATCTACTTTAAAGCCGACCCAGCAAAAGATAAAGAAGCAGCCGCCCATTACAAAGGCAGCTATCTTATTGTTAAATATGTATATATTTTAAATTCGGGTGATTATACGACACTGAAAGATCAGCCGGTCGACAGCATGATTGACTACAGCGGGAAAATTATTACGCCTGGACTCGTTGACACTCATGTTCATTATCCTCAAATCACCATGATCAGTGAATATGGCGAACAGCTTATTGGCTGGCTCAATACCTACACGTTTCCAACAGAAATAAAATACAGCAATCACGCGTACGCTTCACAGGAAGCGTCTGTCTTCCTTGATCAGTTGGTAAAAAATGGCACAACCACGGCACTGGTGTTTGCAACCCGTTCGCCAGTCTCAGTTGATGCATTTTTTGAGCAGGCGTTAAAACGTAATATGCGTATGATCAGCGGTAAAGTCCTGATGGATAGAAATGCACTCGCTGAATTACTGGATACACCGCAATCAGCCTATGATGAGAGCAAAGCGCTGATTGAAAAATGGCAGCACAAAGGCCGTCTTGATTATGCCGTTACGCCACGTTTCGCGCCTACCTCCACTGACAATGAACTCACTATAGCTGGAAAATTGCTTAAAGAATTTCCGGACGTTTATCTGCATACCCATTTAGCTGAGAACAGCCAGGATTTTCGTCGTCCTCGACCCTCAGGCTGGACAGGTTCTCACCGGACGCAACAAAGAAACTAAGAGCATCGAAGAGCTGCTGTTTGGTATGGAAATGTCAGGGGACGATCGAACTGTTACACACACGTATGTGATGGGAACCAAAATGAAGTAGGGTTCGTGTAATTTTAATTCTCCTGCTGCAGTTCACTGAGCGCCAGAGCAGGGTTCACTGCCGGGCGCAGCAACTCACTCATAATTGCCGACGTGCTCTGTTTATCATGACAGAAACGCCGCAGTTGGTATGGCAGTAAGAATAAATCAATTAAATCAGCCGGATGAACGCTGTGGATACCCGCCGCAGCGATAATCCGTACCGGCTTACACACAGGCTGTCCACTTTTTCTGTGGATAACTTCAGCCTGAAAAAGGGCTTTATTCTCTTTTCAGGAGCCATCAGCCAGGATAATCAGGGTCACTATATTGCTCCATAAACTCCACCATGGCACCTTTGTGTGCATCCACATGGCGGATATAGCGCATCAGTGTTTCTGGTTTTTTCCAGGTGCCTTCCTGCATGATCCTGGCAATCGGATAGCCTTTATCTGCCATATCCTGCGCAGCTCCCACCCTGGCGCTGTGGCCACTCCAGCCGGTGTAGCGATTTTTGTTGGCCTTTACTGCGCCCACTTTTCCGGCAGTACGCCATGCACGGCTAAAAATCTGTTCCAGTGACCTTGTGCTCATCGGCTTTTCAGCAATCAGTGGCCGGCCAGACCGATGTACTGCAGTAAACAGCCAGGCATCAGGCTGGCTTGATATCCCGGACGCTTCAATCCACTCCTCCAGTCGCTGAGTCGAACGGGTGCTGAGCGCCTTAATCAATCCGCCGGTCTGCACAATAGTTTTTGTCCACGCCACATCCAGAATGATACGTCCATCGCCGGCACGCATCACATCCCGCACCCGCAATCGCGACAGTTCACTGATACGCAGTAGTGTCGCATAAGCCACATGTAAAAAAGCCAGATCGCGAAGCGCCTGAAGGTTATCAGAACCTGCCCATTCTTTATCCAGCGCCAGAAGATCAGTCAGCCTGAAGGGCACGGCCTGGCCTGCCCGCTCACCGTTGATCACGGCTACACGGTTTATCTTCTTCATCGTACGGAAAACCAGCGGAGAGACATTGGGCACCGGCAATCCGGCGTTACGGTGTAACATCGAAATTAACGCCGCGTGTGAAGTGACGGTTGAGGAGGCCCGGCCGCTTTCAGCCAGAAAAGAGAGATAGTCACGCAAATCGTCTGCACTCATCGGCAGGAAGCTGCGCTGGTTATCTTCCGACCAGCGATTGCAGATTCGCATTACGCTAAGCAGCTGTCGCCAGGTGTTAGGTGAGAAAGCCTCTTTATCCTGAACGAACTGCCGGAGCCGTTCGGTGATATCGCTATTCCGGTCAACCGTCAGAGGGGTTAACGGCACTAACTCACTCATATTTGCTCACTTATCAACCAAAGACGCCGATGATCGCGCTACGTTAATTCTGAGAACTAAGCAGGGGGATAACCGGGCAGAATTTACGTAGCGTTGTCATTTTCAAGGCGAACTTTATTGCTATCCATCTTAACCCGGCACCGTCCCTATGTCATGACTTCGTATAAGAACAATTATACGAAGTCATGATTGGGTGCAGCATCCAGCCTGGTTTTTACCGGATCGCGAGTCACTACAATCGGATGGGGCAGGGATGCATGGTGAGTACACACTGATGTTTATCGATAGGCGGAACGGCATCTGCTATCGGAACATCGGATTAAAACAGGATACTGACAAAAAAAACCTTAACGCGGGATAGTTTAAATTCTGAACCTGTTATCTGTTAAGACATCACTTAATTAAATCACGCATCCAGACGCTGATTTATTTAGCGCGGTAAACAGTGAAAATGCCAGAAAACTTTATTTAAATGAGCGCAGACAGGATTAAATAGTCAGCCTGTTGAATCTGACGCTCATAAAAAAACCCCAGATAACATTACCCAGAAGGGTTTTCCTTTGAAAACTTTTTTACTCTTAACATCACTGAAAAAATGGGCGGCACTATATTCACAGGCCTGAACTACAGACTGCTCAACTGTACTACTCACAAGCCTGACGCTATTAAAATACAGGATAAAAAACTAAATCCTGCCTTTTTGAAGATTTAAATACCTGATGGTAATTATCATCAGCTATCTTGCAATCCAGCCAGTCAAAGCGTCGATACGTATATTTATCATATTTTTGAATCAAATGAGACTGGCCATTTATTTACCGCATCGGACTCATTTTCGATAAGACAGCATGACCATATCGCAATAGCGAATTATTAGCACTTTTTATGGCGGCGTCTGGGATGTCTCACAGCACGCCGGCTTCCACCAGGGTAAAAGAGGATATTTTTATGAAAAAAACGTTATTATCATTATGCCTTTTAGGTCTCTCCTGCGCGCCTGCAATTACGCTGGCACAACAGCCCGTGACCTGTGTTAAAGCCTCCGAGCAGGATGTCGCAAGCCTGTTTAATACCTGGAATAATGCGCTGGCAACCGGCGATGCAACTAAAGTCTCTCAGTTATATGTTAGCGATGCCGTTTTACTGCCGACCATTTCAAATCAGGTACGTCTGACCGATCAGGAACGTATCGATTATTTTAAAGACTTCCTGAAAAAAGGACCGAGCGGTAAAATAGATTCCCGGACTATCAGAATCGGTTGTAATAAAGCGATTGATACCGGCGTTTATACATTTACTTTTAAAGATAGCACCCACGTCACAGCACGTTACACCTTCACTTATGTCTGGGATGGTCAGGGCTGGAAAATCTCAACTCATCACTCTTCAGCTATGCCAGAGCCTGGAAGTAAGCCTTAACAGCCACGCTGATGAAAAAAGAGCCAGTGTCATGATGTAATGCTGGCTCTTTTCCCTTTGCACAAAAGTAACCCTTCAGGCTGGCAGAAAATAACGCCCGATTGATGCTTAATAAATGATAATTAACATACGTCGCGTTTAGCGTGTTTATTTACCGCATCACGTACTGAATGACCGATATTAAATGGCCAACGCCAGTTTCCCGTCCGGATAAAATGAAAACCGTCACTATGCCATGCTGCTTCCGTTGCCGGCTGATCCATTACCACACCCAAATACCTGCCCATTAAACAGCGATTTTATATCCCATTTCCATTGCCTATCTGCCAGATGAAGGTCGGATCGCTGCCGTTCACCTCCCAGTCACCTACGTTACGTAGCTTGTAGATCACCGGATTGTGCGACGACACCGTTCGTGCATTACGCCAGTGCCGGTCGAGTGCCTTGCTGACGCGGGTATCAGATGCACCCAGCGCATTGAAGAATTCTGTTGCCGCACGCGTCACCAGCTCAACGGCCACCGCCTGTGCCTGGGCAGACTCCACTTCGGCCAGCACGTTAGCCGCATGAAGCTGCGCCTCATCTGCGCCACTCAGTTGCAGCTCAAATGCCCTCTGCAACGAGTAGGTCGCCCGGTCGACAGCGGCTTCGACTGCCCATGCCCAGCTGCTTATCTGACCCACCACCTGCAACACCTGCACATCCTGCTTCACCTGCGAAGCATTACCATGACTGTAAATGCGTTTACGCTGCGCCACGCCCTGAGCGGCATCGCGTACCACCGCCCGCCCGATGCCCGCCAGCGTGGCCAGTAAGACATGCTGATAGAATGCCGTCTGATAGCGGAAACGCTCACTGAAATCATAGACATGTGGCAGTTCAACCCGGGCCTGATGAAAGCGCGTAGTGCCGCTGCCGGTCAGCCGCTGCCCGAAACCATCCCAGTCATCATCGCGCTCCACCTCATTCTGGTGGGTGTTCACCAGGGCAATCACGTCACGGCCATTGTCAGTACGTTGAGCATAGACATCAATCCAGTCTGCATAGAGCGTGCCGGTGCTGTAGAACTTCTCACCGCTGATCCGCCATCCCATTTCATCGGGAGAAACCTGAGTATTGACCTCACCCAGCTTCACCGCGCCGATTTCACTCCAGCCGCTGCCCACCAGTTCACCGTCTACAAAGCGGCGGAACCAGCGACGCCGATCCTCGCTGGCAGGCTGGTTCAGGCGATCCTCAATAAATGCGAAGTGCGCACGCAGCGCCTGTGGCAGGTTCGAATCTGCCTCAGCCAGTTCGGTCAGCAGAGCAAATAACTGGGGCAGCGAAACCCCAAAGCCGCCTTCTTCTTTGGGGATACGCAGGATGCCGAAGCGTGCCGCTTTCAGCCAGTTGATCGGCTCATGCAATAGTGTGCGTTCGGTTTCACGGGCACTGGCCCCCTCAGCGATGCGGGCGAACAGCGGCCTGAAATGCTGAACCAGTTCGGCAAATTCGGTACGATTTAATTCAGACATGATCCACTCCTGAGTCGGGTTGTTCATCGATGTCCTGTCGGGTCGGTTCAAAACGAATGATTAACAGGAAAATAATCGGGATAAGGGCGGCCAGTGAGACAATCCAGAACATATTGGTGCCGTAACGCGCCTGCAAAATTGGCAGAATAAACAGCGCCAGCGCGCTGCCCACACCAGAGAGCGAACGACTAAAGCCGACACCGGTGGCGCGTATGTGGGTCGGGTAGGAGAGCGCCGGATAGATCATCAACTGCGCGCCGGGTCCGAATCCCTCTGCGAAGAGCCACAAACCCAGCATCAGTACCGCAAACACCACGCCAGCAGTCGCCTGCGGATGACCGATCAAAGCCAGCGAAATCAGCGCGATAAACTGCAGCGCAAATCCGGCGATTGCGACATGCCGTGAAGGGAATTTCCACGCCAGTCGCATCCCCAACAGCCCGCCGGTAAAGGCGAACAACGCATTCAGTCCCAGCGAGGCAGAGATGGTTTCAAATATACCCGCGCCGAGAAATTGCGCCAGGATAGAGGGCAGGAAGAAAGCGATGGCGGTGTATTCAAACGAAATACAGATGTTCATCACCGCACTGACGACCGTGCGCTCCAGATAAGGCTTCTGAAACAGTACGTGGAAACGCACTTTCGGCGTCGCTTTCACCGCATCGGTTTTAGCGGGCGACTCCTCATGCGCAACAATGCCGTAAGAGTCACGCAGAATACGCACCGCACCGCTCAGGTCGCCCTGATTCGCCGCCCACAGCGGTGACTCATTCATAAACTTACTGCGCACCGCAATAATCAGTAGCGCCGGTACGGCGCCAAACAGCAGCGAGGCGCGCCACAGCCAGTCGATATGTTCGGCGGGCAGCAGGAAATAAAGCGCAAAAATAATAAAGAAGCAGGCCGACGAAGCGGCATACCACATCGGGCACCAGGCTGCGAGGCGCGATGCTTTATTGCCCTTGCCGGAGAACTTAGAGAATTCTGCCAGATAGGCCATGGCAACTGGCAGATCGATCCCGACGCCGACGCCCATCAGAAAACGAGCACCAATCAACACCCAGACGTTGGGGGCCAGCCCTGCCGCAATGGCGGAGACGACAAAAAACAGCATGTCCGCCATAAACACTGAGTAACGGCCATATTTATCGGTCAGCCAGCCGCCGACCAGATTACCCACAATGGTGCCGATCATGATTGACGACGTCACCAGGCCCGTGAGTACCGGGGTTAAACCAAACTCCTTAACCACATCATCAATGCCGTAGGAGAGGGTAGTGAGATCGTAGGCATCAAGAAACACGCCGCCCAGCGCCAGGAAAACAATCCAGCGTGCATAGCTGTTTTTTTCGGTGTTACTGTTGATCAGCCGGGCCACATCACTCACCGATCGAACCGGTTGAGAGTGAGGCGGTGGCGCAGTTAAGGTGTTGTCAATTTCTAATGTACTCATCGTATCCTCGTTATTATATTCAGCAGGTAACAAGGGTTTTATATGAATTCCTGGCATAGTTAACAACCAACAAATACAGATAACTATTATAATTAATTCAATAAGATAGACTTATATTTCGCCCACACCAGACCCCGCATGAAATATAAAATTCATCCGGTAGCATTCAGCGAAATTTCGTTTATATACTGCTGAAACGGGTGAGGTTTCAGCAGCACATGGCAGACCGGTTCAGCAACGGTTAACAGCAATGACCGGTCCGGTAATGCCTGTCCATCTACCGGCGACAAGACGTACTCTTATCTCTTTGCACTTTGCTATGCGCCGGTTATTCATGCCGGACAGCCAGCCGTCTCTATTATGAAACTTCCACCCTTGCTGCTCGCTGTTCCACATCAGCACTCCGGCGATAACCGGCACCCGGATGCGGCAACGCCAGCCGCGGCCCCTGGCCAAATAACTTTTCACGCAGCGTGCCGGGCTGATACTCCTGCTTGTAGACGCCACGCTTTTGCAGTTCCGGCACCAGCAGTTCCACCACGTCAGTAAAGGTTTCGTGCGTCACGGCGTAGGCGAGGTTAAAACCATCAACGTCTGTCTCTTCAATCCAGCTTTGCAGCTCATCGGCCACCGTTTCGGCGCTGCCCACCAGCAGCGGACCAAATCCGCCAATGCCTACCCAGTCTGCCAGGCCCTGCACCGTCCATTGGCGGTTGGGATCGGCAGTAGAGAATGTCTCAACCGCCGACTGAATCGCATTGGTGTGCAGATGTTTCAGTACCTGATCCGGCTGATACTGCCCGAAATCAATACCGGTCCAGCCTGAGATCAGCGCCAGCGCGCCTTCGTAACTGACATAGCGCTTGTACTCCTGCCATTTGGCCTGCGCCGCCAGGTCGGTTTCACCCACAATGACTGTCTGCAGGTTGAAGACCAGTATGGAGCGGGGATCGCGTCCCGCTTCAGCGGCTCTCCGGCGAATATCCGCCACGGTTTTCTTCAGCAGAACTTTCGAAGGTGCCGCCACGAACACGCATTCGGCATGTTCCGCCGCAAACGCTTTACCGCGGCTGGAGGCGCCCGCCTGGTAAAGTACCGGCGTGCGCTGCGGCGAAGGTTCGCACAGATGGATGCCGGGCACCTGGAAGAATTTACCCTGATGATTAATCGGATGGATTTTATTCGGGTCGCTGAAAATATGACGTTCACGATCGCGCAGGACCGCGCCATCTTCCCAGCTTCCCTCCAGCAGCTTATAGATAACCTGCAGGTATTCATCGGCATAGTCGTAGCGCGCATCGTGGTCGGTCTGGGCCTGATGTCCGATATTACGCGCGCCGCTTTCCAGATAGGAGGTCACAATATTCCAGCCAATGCGGCCTTTGGTCAGATGATCCAGCGTCGAGATCCGCCGCGCAAACGGGTAGGGGTGCTCAAATGACAGTGACGCGGTCAGGCCAAAGCCCAGATGTTCCGTCACCAGCGCCATCGGCGTGATTAACGCCAGCGGATCGTTTACCGGCACCTGCGTGGCGTGGCGAATTGCGGCCTGGTTATTGCCGTTGAGCACGTCGTAGACCCCAAGCACGTCAGCAATAAACAGTCCATCAAACCTGCCGCGCTCCAGCAGGCGTGCTAAGTCGGTCCAGTACTCCAGATCTTTGTACTGCCAGGAACGATCCCGGGGATGCGCCCATAAGCCGGGCGATTGATGACCGACACAGTTCATATCGAAAGCATTCAGGCGAATTTCACGTTGCGATGACATAGCGACTCCTGTGCGGATGCGGCAATCGCTTGCCGCCCACCTTTAAGTGATTGTTCCGGAAGGGTGATTCAGTAGATGAGTGAGCCGGGACATCGCTCGCTGATGGGCAGCGGCATAGTGGAGAGTAGCTGCCGTGCTACGGACTCAGCGTGTTCTGCAACCTGCGGTAATCCCATGAGTTCGCCAAAGCGACCACGCGCGGCAGGCCCGGCCACAAAGAGATGAGGATTTGCATCACCCTGTGCATTCAGCGTCTGTGACAGCGCGTTAACCTGAATGCCCAGCGCCAGCGGGTCAGGCTGAATCACGCCCTCGCCGTGGAGCTGGCGCAGCAGCGCGTTGCTTTTAAGCAGTGCGTTGTGCGCTGGCCCGGTGGTGACAATCACTTTATCCACCACCCAGATTTCTGATTGCGCTCCACGCCAGCGCAGCGTCAGCTCAAGATTGTTTCCCACCGCTTCTGCCCCCATCAGACGTGCCGCCAGCAGTGACAACTGACCGCTCGCCTGCTGCTGGTTCAGAATCTGACTTACCTGTGGGGCAATCCGGTAGCGGTGAACATCCCACCAGGGGCGAAGATGGTGCAGAAAACGCTGCTGCTCATGCAATGAAAGGCTCTGCCAGATATGCTGACCATTACGGCGGATATCATCCAGCACCAGCTGCCAGGGCAGATTCAGTGCGGCCGCCTGTTTTACCTCCTGACGCACACGACGTAACCAGCCAAGTGCGCTGGCGGGCTGCGGCTGACTGTAATCCAGGGTGTAGCTCTCATCGCTGCCGCTCAGGTTGGCACGCGGCAGCTGTCCACGGCGTGAGAAGGCGGTAATCTCTCCGCGATGCTGCTGGCGATGCAGCGATGCCACCACATCGGACATGGTCAGGCCTGAACCGATAATCGCTACCCGATCGTCAGATGCGACCTGTGTCAGCGCGCCATTCTGCCAGGGATTGGCAATTAATCCCGGATGCCCCTGCAAGGGTTTCAGCAGCACAGGCAGGTCCGGCGGTGGATGGCTGATTGCCAGCACCACCTGATCAGCCCGGATCTTCTGCCCTGAGGCTGTGGTCACTACGCCATCCTGCAGCGCAACTGCGCTGTCACGCAGATGGCTGAGTTTTACCGGCGAATGCTGCTGCTGATGCACAAACTGCGCATTGACCCAGCGACCAAACTCACCACGTTGCGGGTAAACATTGCCGTCACGCCACAACGCATCCGGGTCGGCCTGAAAGGCGGGTGATGTGCGATAGTCGCGGTCAAATATGCCCTCTTCATCACCAGCAAGCTGCATTCTGGCGGCCGGCACATTGATGCGGTGGGCCGGATCGGTGGTGCCGTATGCCACCCCCTGAGCAAGCTGCGCTCGTGGTTCAATCACCGTCACGTGCAATCCTGCCTGGCCAGCCCGGGCCAGATGGATCGCCAGCGCGGTTCCGGTAAAACCACCGCCGATAATGACTATCTGCTGCTGTGACATAAGCAAGCCTTCTCTTCTGTTAACTGGCGCTGGCCTGTTTATCAGGACGACGGTCACCGCCAATGGTTTCACCAAAAGGACCGGTGTTCACGCTGCGCTGTTTCTTTTCGGCGTTGGCAGCCAGCGGTAACAGCGGCATCACCAGTTCAGCGAAGCGGTGCGCCTCTTCAAGGTGCGGATAGCCGGAGAAAATAAAGTTCTCGATCCCCAGCGCCTGATACTCCCGGATGCGATCGGCTACCTGTTGCGGACTCCCCACCAGCGCAGTACCCGCGCCGCCGCGCACCAGGCCGACGCCTGCCCAGAGATTGGGGCCAATGCGCAGGCTGTCTCGCGAGCCCTGATGCAGCGCGCTCATCCGCGCCTGTCCGGCTGAGTCCATGCGGGCAAAGATCTTCTGCGCGGCGGCAATGGTCTCTTCATCCAGATGAGAAATCAGCCGATCGGCCGCCGCCCAGGCTTCCTCTTCGGTTTCACGGACAATGACATGCAGCCGGATGCCGTAGGAGAGGCTACGGCCATTCTCCTGCGCCCGCTGACGAACCACCGCCAGTTTTTCCGCTACCTGTTCAACCGGCTCGCCCCACGTCAGATAAGTGTCGATCTGATTCGCCGCAACGTCGATAGCGGCATCAGACGAACCACCAAAATAGAGCGGTGGGCCATTTTCCTGCACCGGCGGAAAGAGGATCTCAGCGCCTTCAACGCGGATATGCTCACCCGAAAAATCGACCTTCTCGCCTTTCAGCAGGCGGGAGTAAACCTCAAGAAACTCTCTGGTCACCTGATAGCGCTCTTCATGACTCAGAAAGATGCCGTCACCTTTGTTCTCAACCGGATCGCCCCCCGTGACCACGTTAATCAATAAACGTCCGCCAGAAAGCCGATCCAGCGTGGCCGCCATACGCGCCGCCAGGCTTGGCGGTTGCAGGCCAGGACGCACGGCCACTAAATAGCGCAGCTTTTTGGTGATCGGAGCCAGTGCAGAGGCGACAAGCCAGGAATCCTCGCAGCTCTTACCGGTCGGGATTAATACACCGTAGTAGCCCAGATTATCTGCCGCCAGCGCAACCTGCTGTAAATAGGGTAAATCGACTGCTCTGCCGCCTTCGGTGGTGCCAAGATAGCGCCCATCGCCATGGGTGGGCAGAAACCAGAAGAGGTTGAGGTTTTCCTGTGTCGCATGGCTCATTAGCTGATTCCTTTATAACGATATTTGGATTTAATACATAGGCATAAATTCTTTAGTTATATAGGTGTTAGCAGGATGCATGCCACTCTGTGTATTAAAATTTATCTCATCAATTCAATAACATATTTATATTTTCTCTTGCTGAATATTGCTGCATTTGCGACAGGTAAAGTTACAGTCTGCTGCATTGGCAACAATCCGGCCCGGTTAACCTCTCGTTTCCGCGTTATCCACGCGGTATGGTCATGGCTTTCCTGTTAACCCGGTGAATAAGATGCAGATTGCCAGCCCTGAGTTGATTGACCCCGCATCGCGCGCCTTTAAAAGCGTGCTGGATCAGCTTGCACCTACCGACGCGACGGTGCTGATCATTGGTGAAACCGGCACCGGCAAAGAGGTGATGGCGCGCTATCTGCATCATCACAGCGCCCGCAGCAGACAGCCGTTTCTGGCGGTCAACTGTGGTGCCCTCACTGAGAGTCTGGCGGAGTCTGAACTCTTTGGTCATGAGAAAGGGGCATTTACCGGCGCACAGGATCGCCATCGCGGCTGGTTTGAGGCGGCAGAGGGCGGGACGCTGCTGCTGGATGAAGTCGGTGAACTGAGTGCGTCGCTGCAGGTGAAGCTGCTGCGCGTGCTGCAGGAGCGTGAGATTACCCGTGTGGGTTCCTCCAGGGCTGTAAAGGTCAATGTGCGGGTCATTGCGGCCACCAACCGCGACCTGGCGGTGGCGATCCGTGAACGGCGCTTCCGGGAAGACCTCTACTACCGGCTGAATGTGGCCAGCGTCACGCTGCCGCCGCTGCGCCAGCGCTGCGAAGATATCCCGGTGCTGGCCACTCACTTCCTGCAGCTCTATGCGCGCCGTCTGGGCCGACCTCAGTTACGTCTCAGTGAAGATGCTGTAGCCACGCTGATGGACTACAGCTGGCCGGGCAACATCCGCGAGCTGGAGAACACCCTGCATAATGCCGTCCTGCTCAGCAAAACCTCGCTGGTCACGCCGCAGCAGCTCCGGCTGAATAATCTGACGGGTAGCGAGCTGCCACCGGGAGAGGAGGCGCTGGATCAGTTTTTACGGCAGCAGATGCAGCAGAGCGAAACACCGCTCTATCCCCGGGTAATTGAGGCGCTGATAAAGAATGCGCTGGAACTCACTCAGGGCAATCAACTGCAGGCCGCCGCGCTGCTTGGCATCAGTCGTCATACGCTGCGCACCCAACTGGGCCATCTGGGAGTGATTAAACCGCGCCGCACTTCACTGCGTCAGCGCGACACTTCTCTGAATCAGCAGCCAGAACGGGAGCGGGAACTGCGCATCGGTTATCAGAAATTTGGCAACCTCGGCATCCTGAAAGTGCGCCAGTCACTGGAACAGCAGCTGGCCGATAGAGGCGTCAGCGTGCTGTGGAGTGAGTTTCCTGCGGGTCCGCAGCTTCTGCATGCGCTGAGCCAACAGGAGATCGATTTCGGCACGACCGGTGAAGTTCCCCCCTTGTTTGCGCAGGCCAGCAACAGCCCGATGGTTTATGTTGCCTGGGAACCCGCCGCGCCGCAGAGCGTGGCACTGCTGGTACCGAACAGCAGCCCGGTTCAGCAGATTGGCGATCTCAGAGGAAAACGCATCGCCGTGAATCGTGGTTCCAACGTTCACTATCTGCTGCTGCAGATTCTGGATGAAGCGGGTTTAGGGCTGGATGATGTGCGCATCGTCTATGCACCGCCCAAATATCCGCTGACGCCCAGCGATCTCAACGCAGTGGATGCCTGGATGATGTGGGATCCGCTGCTCAGCGATGCAGAGAACAGCGGACAGTTCAGGGTGATCGCTGATGGCACCGGCCGGGTCAATAATCATCAGTTTTACCTTGCCGAACGCGGGTTCGCCGCGCAGTCGGGCGATCTGCTGCAGGTTCTGCTCACCGCGCTGGAGCAGACTGGCCGCTACATCGATGCACACCGTGCTGAAGCCGCTGCGTTGCTCTCCACCGAACTCGGGATATCAGCGCCTTCACTGATGCATGCCTTAGCGCGGCGCAGTCACCAGACCCAGCGCATGAACTTAGCCATCATCCGGGAACAGCAGACCATCGCTGACCGCTTCTATGCACTGGGGCTATTGAGTCGCGCCATTCGGGTACGTGAGTCGGTCTGGCATCCATAGCGTTTTTTTCGCTAAGCATCGAACATTTGATCGCTAAGCGCTTCAACCCGCGTTT
Organism: Pantoea sp. paga; assembly: GCF_007558755.1. Taxonomy (NCBI): domain Bacteria; kingdom Pseudomonadati; phylum Pseudomonadota; class Gammaproteobacteria; order Enterobacterales; family Erwiniaceae; genus Pantoea; species Pantoea sp. paga. Next base: position 23,037 of record NZ_VLTF01000010.1, on the reverse strand, counting down.
GTTATGTTGCGCTGACAACAACCAGACTCAGGAATGAGAGATGAAAAGAGTTTTGCTTAGCGCATTGATTATTGCCGCCCAGGCGGGATTAGCGTTCAACACCCAGGCAGCAGCAGAGAAACCCGAAACAGTTAACATTGGTTTTCAGAAAGCCAATATCTTCGCCCTGTTGAAATATCGCGGCACGCTGGATCAGGAATTTAAGAAACAGGGGATTGCGGTTCACTGGATTGAGTTCCCGGCCGGGCCGCAGATGCTGGAAGGCCTGAACATCGGCAGTATCGATCTGGCCGCAACCGGCGACGCACCACCGACTTTTGCTCAGGCCGCACAGGCCGATCTGGTTTATCTGGCACATTCTCCTGCCAACCCCAAAACTGAGGCGATTGTGGTGCCCGCCGACTCCCCCATTAAAAGCGTGGCGGATCTCAAAGGCAAACGCGTGGCGCTGAATAAAGGCTCTGACGTTAACTATCTGCTGGTAACTGCGCTGGAACAGGCGGGGCTGAGCTATAAAGACATTACACCGGTATATCTGCCACCCGCGGATGCGCGTGCCGCTTTCCAGCGCGGTGCAGTGGATGCCTGGGTAATCTGGGATCCTTACTACGCAGAAGTTGAAACCAACGCCCACGCGCGGCTGATTAAAAATGCCGAAGGCCTGGTGCCACACTACACCTTCTATCTTGCCAGCCGTAAGTTTGCGGAAACCTGGCCGCAAATCGCCAGCCAGGTGGTGGATGAGCTTGGGTCGCTAAGTACCTGGGCCAATCAACATCAGGAAGAGGCGGCAAAAATCATGTCCACCTCAACCGGTCTGCCGCAGCCGATCTGGCAACGGGCGCTGGCAAGGATGCCGTTCGGGGCTGAGCGGATGACACCTGAAGTCTTCACGCAGCAGCAGGCTCTGGCCGATAAGTTTACCCAGATTGGTCTGTTACCAGTGAAGGTCGATATCCGCAGTGCAACCTGGTCGCTGGATAAGAAATAGGGGGAGGCGGGCGGCGGCTGATTAGCGGAACCTTCGCCTGACGGCTGATAACGTCATCGCCTGGAGTTAATCAAGTGCAGGCGGATTAGCGTGACGTGTAATCCGCGCATCAGCCTGGGCAGATAAGGTCCTGTCACCGACGTTCAGCTCATCCTCGCTTAAAACGGTTTAAAGTCCTGATGGTGCTGTAAGAAAGATGCCCTTTACGTTAGTAAAGGGCATCGATTAACCTGTATTAAGAACATATTTCCTGAGGTTCCGAAAAAAATCATCTATTTCAGTCTGTATTTCAGACAGATAGCTTCGTTACTCCGCTATTTTTTCTTGTATACATCAGCGGTACCTTTAATTTTGTTATTCGTATTGGCTGAGGTCAGTACGAACACATCGCCGCCTTTTTTATCGGCCATTTCTGATAGCTCCGCTTTTGCATCTGAAGGGCTGGTCTCACCTGATGTTGAGATATCGCCTATCTTTTCATACTGATCCTTCACTTTCATAAAATCATTCTTTGACATCATTTCGGCAGCAAATGAGCCAAACGATAAGGAGCAAATAACCACACCAAAAATTAATTTTTTCATATGCGTATCCTCGGAATGTTATAAAAGACGATTAGAATTCGTAACTACATTTAAAACATAGCATATTCAATGCAAACAGCTATTTCAAAAGCTTATTTACGATCCTATTTTGTGATAACCGATCAGTAATTTAATTAACCACCCGCCGTGTTTTCAGGGTAATTTCAAATCAGAGTCTATTACAAAGCCAGGCCGTTCATAACTGTTCTGATTAACATCTTCAGAAAGGAGGCCAACAGTTAATGGATGGAAAGTTAAGGATATATTTATCATCAGTGATCCAGGTAGAGGTAATGCACCCAGCTGGTCATTCTCAGCAAAATTTTACGCATGACCGAAACATGCGTGAAGTGGTCAGAATAGACCGCAACCTGAGCAAATATGCCGTCTGGCAATGCATCAACGTCCTGATTTGGGTTTAATTCAATTAAGGCTAATACGCCATCAGAACCTGAAGCAAGGCTCAGCGATTGCACCGTTCCCTGTGCCTGATAAGCTCCGCCTGGAACCACTGGCAAAACTCTGAGCAGTTTTCCTGAGAATACCTGTCCCGGAAGGGCATTAAAAACGACCTCTGCTTCATCTCCCGCTGTCAGGCGAAGCAGGGAATTTTGTCTGAACTGAGCAATGATCTGACGTTTTTGCACAGGAATGAATATCATGATCGGGCGCAGCGGCAGGGCGGCTGCGTAGCTTCCGGGACGGATTAAGACCTGAGTGACATAACCATCACTGGGTGCGCGGACAACCGTCTGATCCAGGTTATACCGGGCTTCTGCTAATTGCGCGCGCAGACTGGCTATCTGGGATTGTTCTCCTCCCGATACACTGTTCAACTGGCTTCTGAGCTGCTCCTGTTCCGCCAGAGAACCTTTTACCAGGGCATCCTGCGCCAGAAATGCCTGTCTGGCATTATCAATATCACGTTCGGAGAATGGATTGACTTTCGCCTTGCTGCCTTTGAGATAGCGTTGATAGTCCAGAAATAATCTATCCCGCTCAGCAGATACATGGGTTGTGTAGGCAACGGCTTCGCTTAATTGTCCTTTCATCGCTTCAATATTGTTAATAGCGGTGCTCAGGTCGGCTTTTAATCTTTCGACGCGGACCTTATAACGGGTTTGATCCAGGGTGAAGAGCATTTCTCCCTTTTTAATAAGCACTTCTTTTTTATCAGTAACTTCATTTACGACGCCGGTCACTTGTGGGGTAACAGGAATCGCGACAACTGCTTTTTGTGCCAGTGACGTATAGGGATGGTTATAATTCATTAGCAGAATTAGCGCGCTGACCAGAAAAACCCCACCGAGGGCCGCTGTTGGCACTGTCCATTTATTGACGGGTATGCGAAATATTTTAAAAACAGCCCAGGCTATCGCAACGTAGCTTAAAATAATGAGCAGATCCATATCATCGCTCCGGTCGAAGCGGTTTGGAATCAGCCTGTAAACGCTCCAGTTCTGCTACGCGCTGCTGCAGTTCCAGTAATGAAGTGTACTGGTTCTGCATACCCCAACCACGATCCGGACGATAAAGTGTGGCCCAGATCCACAGGAAAGGCCATATGACATGCAGTGTAAACAGACTTACCCAACCTGCGACGTGAATGGCATCGGCATGAGGATGATTACGGGACTTTGCGATTAAATAGGGAATATCATGAAGAACGATAATTCCATAAAAAATAATTATGAAAACGAAGATCAGCATACCCAAAGCAAAATAGTTAAGGAACATAGGTGCCTCTGCTAAATTGGAATGCGAAGTAAAAATAGATCGGCTGCAAGAATATTTCAATTCGTAAAAGAGTTAACCTGACATACCTCGGTGACAGACGCAATACCAGAAAGTCATGCAGCGCTCAGGGATTTTAGGCACTTCAGCGAGGACGTAGGTGGGCAATACTGTTCATTGGTGATGATTTTAGTGTATTTATTAGACTTTAAACGCAGGATTATTCCTCTTTATTTTGAGTCGTTAACCTCCATGATGTTGGTAACTGATTGATTTGATTTTATTAAAATAATATGACACGTTGATCACAGATTTGTATTTCTAAAGCTTTATTTAAAAAAATATCTTTATACTTATTAACTATCCTGCCCCGACGTTGTTGCGAATTATCCGATCCATTATTTACTGGAAAATAATGCATCTCCGTTTGAAAGTAGATTTTATGATCCTGACTTATCGAAATTTAACGCTTAATGATGAGATTAACTATCATGGCCTCAGGAAAGACCAGCGAATACATAGCCCTGAGATCGAATCCTTCTTCAACAGAACGCCCTGAAAAGTACAGGTTACTCTGTTCTTACACGAGTCCATACTTTGTCGGATAAGCCGGATAGTGCTCAAGTAAACCCCAACAAAAGATGGTCTTCTGTCTGGATCATTCCCTTTGTCACGCTGCTCATCGGTGCCTTTTTATTGTATTACCATAAAAGCCAGCAGGGACCTCTGGTGATTCTGATGACCGAAAACGCACAGGGGATTAAGGCAGGTAAAACCGTAATAAAAAACCGCAACATTGATGTGGGTTTCGTTGAAAGTACCGAGCTTACTGACGATCTTAAGCACGTCGAGATCAAGGTTCGCATGCACACTGATATGCAAAAACTATTGACCGGCAATAGCGCTTTTTGGGTGGTCAGGCCTGAAATTGGATTCGAAGGGATAACGGGCTTAAGCACCTTGTTCTCAGGCGCCTATATAGCCTTACAGCCAGGTGCTCCAGGGCCAGCGCCGGAACGCTATCGGCTGTCAGATACGCCTCCCCAGGCCTCACCGAATGCAAAGGGGATAAGAATCACGCTTAATAGTCGTGACGCGGGGCAACTCATGCCGGGCTACCCGGTTCTGTTTCGCGGCCTGCGTGTCGGGTCAGTCGAGAACAGCCGGTTTGATATGGAAAAAAGGATGATGCGTTATCAGGTATTTATCGCTTCGCCCTTTGATCAGCTTGTCACCTCAAACGTTCGTTTCTGGAAGAATAGTGGGATTGCTGTGGATTTATCCTCATCCGGGATGCGCGTGGAGATGGGCTCCATCACCACATTATTAAGTGGCGGGGTCAGTTTTGACCTGCCTGAAGGCGTGGCCCTGGCCCAGCCGGTTAAGGGCGTAGCAACTTATACTCTTTATGACGATCTGCGAAGCATCGCGAATTCACGTTATACCGAACACCTCGACTTCGTATTGTTCTTTTCCGATTCTGTTCGCGGACTTCAGGCAGGCGCGCCTGTCGAGTTTCGTGGAATACGCCTGGGGACGGTTGCTCAGGTTCCTTTTACCTCGCCAGAGATAACCCAGAATTTTCGCAGCCATTATGAGGTTCCCGTCCTGATTCACATTGAACCCCAGAGATTCATGAGCGGTATGAGGGAAGACTTTGACCTGGAGAAAAAGCTACAGCTGGGTAAAAAACAGGGGTTAAGAGGCTCGCTGAAAACAGGCAGTCTGCTTTCCGGTTCGCTGTTTATCGACTTAGACTATTATGCAAATGTTGAGCCCGACAAAGGACCGGATATCGTCGCGGGTTACAAAGTCATCCCCACAACGCCTGGTGGTTTAAACCAGATACAGCAAAAGATTGTGGCTATAGTGGATAAGATGAACAGTCTTCCGCTTCGGCCACTGATTTCAGTTGCGACCGGTACGCTAAAACAAAGTCAGCGCACCATGACAGAAATACAAAAATCGCTCAGGCATATTGATGGATTTATCAGTAGCCCTGCAATGAAAACACTGTCTGAGGATATGCAGCAAAGCCTGCAACAGCTCAGCCGCAGCATAAAAGGTATTCAGCCTGGATCGCCCGTATATCAAAAACTGACGGGGGATATGCAGCGTCTGGACCTTATGCTCAGAGAATTGCAGCCGCTTCTCAAGACCTTAGATAAGAAAAGCAATGCGCTGATTATTCAGGATGCTGCAACTGAAGATCCTGTTCCTGTCGGCGCGAAAAAGAGAAATGAAAAATAATCCCATCTTCCGGCATTTCAAATAGCTCATTCAGCCTTTGCAGTTCATCAAACATAGCCATTTGTATCTACCGAAAGAGACTGGTTATCAGGTCTTGAGGCTGCTACTATAAAGACCTGTTAAGCAGTCCTGGAGGCTCTATGCCAAACATTATTTTAAGCGATACCAGTGCCAGCGTAAGCGAACTGAAGAAAAATCCGATGGCCACGGTTAATGCAGGTGACGGTTATCCTGTCGCCATTCTTAACCGCAACCAGCCTGCATTCTATTGCGTCCCGGCTGAGCTTTATGAACAGATGCTTGATGCCCTTGACGATCAGGAACTGGTTAAGCTGGTTAACGAACGCAGCGGCCAGCGTCTGCTCGATGTCGATTTGGATGCGCTTTTGTGAGTTATACCGTCAAATTCAGGGAAGAGGCATTTAAAGAATGGCAGAAGCTGGACAAATCTCTCCAGCAGCAGTTTGCCAAAAAACTGAAGAAATGTTGTGACAATCCCCATATTCCTTCTGCCAGACTACGAGGGATTAAAGACTGCTATAAAATCAAACTCAGAGCGTCCGGGTTTCGCCTGGTTTATCAGGTAATAGACGATCAACTGGTGATTGCCGTTGTTGCTGTGGGTAAACGCGAGCGCAGCGATGTTTATCATCTTGCCAGTGAGAGGATGCGGTAGGGAGGGCGGATTTGGCCGTACACACATATTTTTGATAGGGCTACAAATCTTATCAGGATTTACTACTAATAAGGGTCAGGAGGATGTTGGCATCAAAAGCGAATATTGTGTTGGCAGAGATGAAAACGTTAGCTACGGCCTGTTTTTATACGCCGTAAAACCCGGAAAAGCTGGAACACATGACAAATTCCTTTCTGGCTGCGCGATGACTTAGGTGTAATATTATCAATAACTTGCAGGGAAATCTCACGTATGACATCTAATAGTAGTCGGGTCAATGTGGGGAAAACCGGGATCGATAACCGGACCACTTTTTGTTATATCTTGTGGTGTTCCTTGGAACATTTTAAGGATGAAAAGCAATGATAGTAAGTGAAGATGCCCTGCTGCGCTCAGGCTTTAGCTCCGCAGACCTGCGAAAAGTCAAAAACAACCTGGAAAGTTATGGCGGTTCCCTGGGGGATGCCATTCAGGATCTGTCCAGACGCTTCACAATAGCGCTGACCGTTGTGCTGTGTTGTCTTGCTATCTTTATTTTTTTGCTCTTTGCTGGCTCCAGCGAGACCGTTTTTTCCGGCGGAATTGCGCTGCTCTGCGGTTGTGCGGTTGCCATTTTTGTACAACCGCCTGTGTTGTCTTATAAGTCCTGGCGATACCAGAGAGCGAACAGAAATTAGCGACTCTGCTGATCGGTCGTGAGAAGGTCAAAAACCACTTTCGCTTTGACGCCATAGTCCACGATTTTCATCGTTAATTTTGGTCTGCTCATGGTGTCAACTTTCCGGTAATAATCACGGGGCAACCACCGGAACAGACGCCACGCGCCGGGTTTTCTTGCCAGACCAAAAACACTGTAAACGCTGGCGCTCAATGTAGCCGCATTGTAAAGTGCCATTCCTGTATTCGGGCTGAATCCCATGAACTGCGCAGCCTCTATTACCCCATCTGCAAAAATTCCTTCAGAGTGCGACTCTTTGCCGTAACGGAGATGACTGACTTCCTTCGATATGCCATTTACGCCGTCAATGAACAGCGTGGCACCGGCTAGCATACCGATGGGGATCATGGAAGAGATCATGATCATCCCGCCAAACATGGCAACCCCGGATAAAACGATATGTACCGCAGATATGACGTACCCGACAATTTCGTTATTGTCCCGGACAAACTCCACTTTAGCGATGAGTTTTGCGGTCTGCATCCGTAGCAGGCGATCCTGTTCACGAAGGTTCTCAGTCTCTTCCCGTAGGTTTTTTATACAGGCTATACAGTCTTCGTCGGTCCTGGCCTGACGTGCTGCGGCAAACTGTTTCTCAACGACATCCCTGATCTCCTGAACAAACTGAAGTCGCGTGAGGCTGTCGCGCAGATGAAAGGTCCATCAGGAAATTTCAATCGTTGTATCACTAACAAAAGGAATCAGGATGTCATCATTAACGCTTTATTCTTCACCCGCATCTGGCCATTCACATCGGGTCAGGCTATTGCTGGGCGTACTCGGCATTGAATACCAGCTGAAAGATGTTTCCGCTCAGTCGCGTAAACAAGCAGATTTCCTTGTGTTAAATCCTCTTGGCCAGGTGCCTGTGCTGGAAGACGGGAATCGGGTTATAGCGGACAGTAATGCCATTCTGGTCTACCTGTGTCTGAAATACGCGGACGGTTCAGCCTGGTTGCCTTGTGAATCAGAAGCACTCGCACAGGTACAGCTTTGGTTGGGTAAGGCGGCAGGTGAAATTCGCTACGGACCCGGTTCGGCCCGCATGGTCAAAATTTTCGGTGCGCAGGAGGACTATGACTTCGCCTGCAGGGTAGCTGACAGGCTTTTCACCTTCATGGAGCAGCACCTGCAGTCCCGCAACTGGCTGGCAACGCCAGTACCTACCATTGCTGATATAGCCTGTTATGCCTATATTGCGGCGGCTCCCGAAGGCGGTCTGAGTCTGGAAAGTTATCCTGCTATACGGTCCTGGCTCTGCAGGGTTGAATCTTTGCCCGGCTTTGTTCCTTTCGGAAATGTCCGGAGCGAAGCGGACTCAGGCAGACCGGGACCGATTTCCTGATTTCTGAAGAGCCGGTGTCGTCAGCTTGCCTGCCACTCAGCTACAAGCCTTCGGACAAGTTCAGCTGCCGGCATTTCGCGGGCCAGCGTTGCACCCTGGCCGGCCCACTGAGCACCAAAGCCGTGAGCACCTTTCGCTGCTGCTGCTGCTGCAAGGGCTTTTCCCAGAGCATACGTAAGGGGATATGGGGGAATGCAATCCTGCATAAACTCGCGTGCCAGATGGCAGAAATCATTCGTAATACATCTCGCCGGCCGGCCTGATATTGCTGATGTCATCACCGTACTGGCAGCCTTTTCGCTTTTCAGTACCTCTCGGTAAGCTGCATTTGCGGCAGATTCCGGGCAGAGTATGAAAGCGGTTCCCATCTGTACGCCGGCTGCACCCAGCCTGAGCATAGCCCCGATGCCTGCTCCGTCCATGATTCCGCCGGCACTGATTACCGGTAACTGAGTGACTTTTCTTATGGCCTGGACCAGCGTGAACGTGCTGAGTTGATGATCCTCGCAATCGGTACTGAAAATGCCTCGATGGCCACCTGCTTCAATTCCCTGGGCCACGATAAAATTAATGCCGGCAGCTTCAATTTCCAATGCTTCTCTTACGCTGGTTGCTGAAGCCAGCGTAATGATCCCCCGCGATTTCATACGCTGCAGAAAAGCCGCAGATGGCAGACCAAAATGGAAGCTCACTGCTGCAGGAGCAGCCGTAAGCAGGACATCCATCATTTTTTCATTATTGTGAAAAGACTGATATATCTCAGACAGTTCTGCAGGCATCTCTGCGTCATAACGGTCAAAAATTTCACGGAAACGTTCAATCCATGTCCGTTCCAGTTCCGGACTACGCACAACAGGCGCATGGCAAAAGACATTAACATTGAACGGCCCGGTCGTCAGCGAAAGTGTTTTTTTTATCATTACTTCTGCCTGCTCCGGTGTCGAAGCTCCGACGCTGATAGAACCGAGGACTCCCGCGTTGCTGACGGCCGCAGCCATTTCCGGGGTGGAAACACCTGCCATCGGTGCCTGGATAATGGGATACTTGAGGTCAAGGGTCTGGCACAGCATGTTCTTCATCTTATCTGCCTGCTTGATGTCGTAGGGGAGAGGTCATAAAATCCCCTGGCGAGATAAAAAGATCAATATTGTTTTCAAAAAGAGAATGCTGGATGAACCATACTTCACTTGAAATTTTCCGGATTGTGGCTGAAGAGCTGAGTATTGTGAAGGCGGCTAAGCGTCTGGGGCGCGTGCAGTCTAATATCACCACCCGCATTCAGCAGCTTGAAGAAGAGCTGGATACGCAACTTTTTATCCGCGAAAACAAGAGGCTGCGATTATCCCCCCAGGGGAAGCAGTTTCTGATTTATACCAAAAAGATCCTGAGTCTTGCACAGGAAGCCCGCCAGAGCCTGCATCCTACGATGCCAGGCGGTACGCTGTCTCTGGGAACGATGGAATGTACTGCAGCAAGCCGGCTTGCTGAACCGCTGGCGGCTTTCAGTAAGGCGTGTCCGGATGTCAGAGTCAGCCTCAGCACCCACCATACTCAGCTTCTGACCGAAAAAGTTATGCTTTCTGAACTGGACTGTGCGCTTGTTGCGCTGCCACTAAAAAAAGACGGCGAGGTAGTGTGCCCGGATAATCTGAGCTTTCAGCCTCTTTTTACGGAAGAGCTTTTGCTCGTGCTCCCGACAGGTATGAACCTTATCCGCAATCTGGGGGATATCAGTGAGGGACGTCTGGCTGCATTTGCCAGAGGATGTACTTATCGTGAAATCGCCACTGCAGTACTTGCCAAAATGGCTGGCAGCGGGAAGCAGGTACAGATTCAGGAGGTCAGCTCTTATCACTCCATGCTGGCCTGTGTCGCGTCGGGCTCATATATGTGTATGCTGCCGCAGAGCGTACTCGATCTGATGCAGCTGCCAGACGGACTGTCTATCCTGCCAGCTGGCTCGGCAACCACGCAGTTAATCTGGCGTAAGGATTACAGTTCGCCTGCAATGGACAAACTTCTGAGACTTCTGCAGAACACATCAAATATTTCCGCCTGAAACCCATGCCGGAATGCCTGCCAGGCCATTTCCGGCTTGAGCCGGGCAGGCCTTAATGCGATGCCCACTCAGCAGCACCGTAAAGCCGGGGCGTATCTGACGAATGCAGATAGACAGAATAAGCCGGATTATTGTCAGATAAACCTGCTACATATTGGCGGAAGTTCACCGCAAACAGGTCAGGCTGTGTTGTATGGATAATAAAGGCCATATCCTGTGCTTTTACGGATGTACGTTCCTGTATCTGTGAAAAAAAACGGCTCAGTAAATTAAAATAAGCGTTAATCGCGGCTTTACGTTCCTGCTGATTTTGTCCAGTAAAGTTCATCAATACATCCCTGTAGGTCAGGTAATCTGCCTGTCTGTCGTTGCGGGCGCAAAAATACCCGTATAACAGCACCAGACCTCTTTCGTTGAGCAGAGCATCAATTCCGTAATGATGTAAAAAGCCAGTAATGGCTGTGTCATCGGGGGTGATCACGGGTTCATTACAGACGATGCGGCTAGCCTGCCATCTGCCGCTGTTCTGTCTGAGCAGACTGCAACTAAACCGGTCTCGGGTTTCAACTGTAAACTTTATCCCCTCCCCAGTAAGGTTTTCGCTGCCTGTCAGATGCTGAATACCGCTTGCCTCTCTTACCAGTGCGCTAAACGAGAGGGCTTCGGCAGGCGAGAGGAAGCAGATTTTCTTAATGCCTGTCTGTGTTTTCAGCTTATTAATGGACAGCCGCATTTGCGGATTATGCGAGGGAATGACCCATTCGCCCGCATTAATGGCATCGCAAACGATGCAGCAAGCCTCTAGCACGAAGGTCAATCCCTGACGTAAGTGGTGATCCAGTATGGAGTTGATATCATAAAAATCCATGAAGGAGTAATGCTCAATGGAGACCGGTCTGAACCGGATCATATCAAAATCAGACACATTCACACTGTCGTGACTGATATCAATAATCAGCAGCATATTGCTCATAAGGTATTTTCCTCAGCTGGATTTTTATGACTGGTTTCAAGCGCGATGATGATACCGGCGGCAATCAGCGAAACGGCGGCGGCAGTCAGGGAGGGACTAAACGAGCCTGTTGAAGCGTAAAGCGCCCCGGCGGCAAGCGGTCCGGCAATCTGTCCAAGGCCGTAAACGGCGGTCATAGCAGCAATCATATTAAAGCGGACTGCGTCAGCCAGACGCCTTGCTTCCGGCAGGGCAATCGTGACCGTACCCATAAAGGTGAAGCCGACAAGCATGGCACTGGCCAGACAACAAACAAGCGAATGACTGAAGGCTGGCAGAATGACACCGATAGCCTGAATGAAAAGGTTAAGCGTGAAGCTCACCCGGTAACCATGAGTCCGCACCAGGCGGTGCCAGAAAAAACAGGACGGAACTGCAGCCAGGCCAAAAACAGCCCAGACCTGGACGGGATCAATGCCGGACAGTGAGCCAGACAGAAACAGAGGCAGATAGGTGGCGGTAATAATGTAGCCAAAACCAGCAAGTCCGTACACGGCCAGCAACCGGTATGCGGCAGCACGCGTAGACGTTCTGACTGCCGCGCCTGACTGAGTTGGCCTGCTGTAGTCAGTGAGTACATCAGGCGGGCTGTTAAGCAGGCGCGATATGATCAGGAAAAATGCGGCAGCACTGATCGCACACATTATCCAGATAGTCTGGCTGGACAGCGCCAGTGCCTTACCCATCGAAATGAACTCAGCTGATATGAAAATACCCAGCCCCACTCCTGCGTACATCAGCGGGGCGCCGTGCGCGTGTTTCATGTGCTGAAGTAACCACAGCGAAGCTGAAATCAGGCTTACCGCGCTACAGAGACCGGCAATTCCCCTGACGACAATAATAGCTGTTGGTGAACGCAGCCATGCAAGCAGGGCAATACCGACCAGTGTGGCGAATACCGAGCCAAAGCAAAGGTGACGGGCATCAGACGGTCTGGCTTTTGACAGAAGCAACGCCCCGATGAGGTAACCGGCATAATTGGCTGATGCAGCCAGGTTGCCGGTTGTGAGGCTGAGAATTTGCTCATGCAGCATCACCGGCAGTACGCCTGTAAATGCAAACCTTCCGTACCCCATACCGATTACCAGAACGAAACACGCGGCCAGGGACAGTAAAAAAGCCCTGGTTTCGGGCCTGTAATTCAGCGCTGAGATCATTACTCCTCCGGTTAGTGACGAACAGAAAATAACCTGGTGCCTATAAATCTTATAATGAGAATATTATTGAGATTGTATTCATTTATTAAGATTGTATGCGAGCGTAATGTCACCCACAAGTACGACGAGGTGAAGACAGAGCGGCAAATGAAACAGCGCGTGTCAGACATAAGGGCTTTGGCTGGATTTACCGGACTGAAATTAACCATCTGAGCGGTTAAGTTTTTTGCAGTTCAGGCTGAAGCCTGGCCTGCCGCTGGTTGATTAGAATGAGTTAAATAGAATTTAAAATCATTGAATTAGCCGGTAAAAGTTACGGCAATTATCTTACTGAACGTTTTGGCTCGTTTATGAAAGAAGCGTTCAGTTTCATATACCTTAAAAATGGGATCGGAAATGAAATTAAAAAAACTATTTTTACTGCTGGTAACTACTGGCGCGACATTTTCAGCCCTGGGCGGTGAAAGCGAGATCCACTTTACCAGCGGGAGCAATACCATTACAGGCACCCTGACGCTGCCGGACAATGTCAAAAACCCGCCTGCCGTTCTTATTCTTCACGGTTTCACCGGTGAGAGAAACGGTGAAAAAACACCGTATTTCCGGGAAGGTTACCTCAGGTATGCTTCTCAGCAATTGGCAGAGGACGGGATTGCCAGCCTCAGAATCGACTTTATGGGCAGCGGAGACAGCAGCGGTGATTTTGCTGACACAACGCTTGAAAGCCAGATAGAAGAAGTAAAAGAAGCACTGAAATATCTGAGCAATAGCGGGCAGGTGAACCGCCGTAAAATTTCCCTGCTTGGGCATAGCCAGGGCGGCATAGTTGCCAGCGCGGTAGCCGCCTCACCGCCATTTCCGTTGTCCTCAGTCATTCTGTGGAATCCCGGCATCAATCCACCCGCCGCTTATGCGGCAATTTTTGGGGAAAAGGTTTTTAACGAAGGGTTGTCTAAAGGCAATCAGGTATACGTGGCCAGAAGGCGCGAAGATAACTTCGTGATACCCCTCCGCGGCAATTTCTTTGAAAGCCTTTACCGCATCACGCCGGCAGCGGAAATTTCCCGTTATAAAGGTCCTCTGCTATTGGCCATTGGCCTGCAGGATGCGTATATCACGCCTCAGCCAGCTTCAGCAAAGGCTCTGCTGAAATATCATCCAGGATATCATGAACTCTGGAGCAGGAATGTAGATCACGGTTTTGATATTTCTAAAACAGACAAAAGTTATAAAGAGCTGCTGGATGATACGGCCCGCTTTATCAGGGCGCATTGAGCACATCAGTCCGGTTTAAACAATTTTCCTGAGTGATGTCAGGGAAAGCGGCAACCGCCTTTTTCCTGACATCAGAATAAAGATAAAAAACAACCTGCTCTGGAAGCTGGAAAGTTCATCGCCGAAGCTGCGGGATTGCTCAGACATTAACGACGGGAATATGCATCAGACCACTCAGTGCCTGTGGATTACGGACAGCATCGGCCAGCGTGTACTGTTCAAGATAGCTGGTGAAGATGTTTATGGCATCCTGGAGGAGCGATTTCAGCTTACAGTTACTACTGAGCGGACATGCCGGAGTATGACAGTTAACGAGCTGATGAGCATTATCAGCCCGTTCTTCCAGAGTTCTGATGACCGTACCAAGTTTATAATCAGCCGGACTGCGGGCAAGCTTCACGCCGCCGTTATGTCCCCGGAATGTCAAAATCCAACCCTGCCGGGCCATAAAACTTACTACCTTTATCAGATGGTGTGTTGAAACATTCAGTTCTGCTGCCATCTGACGGATGGTAAAGGGTTCCTGACGGGCTGGCTGTGTGAGGTAAATAAGCGTTCGCAGACCGATGTCCGTAAACTGGCTAAGCTTCATAATCCCTCCCTGTTACTCCCCCGGAGGGGAGCAGGTACTGATTAGAGAGAAACGCCGCCGGTACCGAACGCTTCACTGTGGATTCTCTCCTGCGGAATGCCAAGCTCCAGCAGGGATGCATTCTGGTGCTGCATGAAGGGAATCGGTCCGCACAGATAGTAATCCGCATCCTGAGGCAGAAGCTGATCAGGCACCTCCTTCAGGTTCAGCCGGCCCAGCATCTGATAATCTTCGCCGGGGACGTCATCATCAGTTACGAACTCATACGCCACGTAGACGTGAAGATTACTGTGCTTGTCCGCCAGTTCGCTGACTTCTCTGCGCATAGCATGAACATCCGGGCTGCGTGCCGCATGTATAAATGTAATCTGCTTTTTATGCTCTTCATCATGCCTGAAGGGTGATTTCAGCTTGTCCCACAGTGAAGGCTTACCGTCGGGGCGGCTTTTATCAGTAAGGAGCTGATTAAGCATAGCGATCATAGGCGTCAGGCCAATGCCCGCGCTGATGAGCACGTTATTGCGATCGGGGTTGACGAGGAAGAAGTTGCCGGTCGGCGCGCTGACCTCAATAGTGTCACCTTCACCAATTACGTTGTGCAGTGTAGAAGAGACATATCCCGGATTTTGGTTTTCAGCACGCGAGTCTTCACGCTTCACGGAAATGCGCAGGTATTTGCCACCCGGGCTATCTGAAAGGCTGTACTGTCGTGGCTGCTTTATACCGAGCTCCGGGACAGTGACGCGTACAGTAATGTACTGGCCTGGCTTGTAAACAGGGAGAGGCTTTTTGTCTTTTGGCACCAGGTAAAATGACGTTATTTCACTGTTCTCTTTAACTTTCCGCTCGACGATAAAGTCGCGCCAGCCCAGCCAGCTGCCAGGGGTGTTGGCTTGTTGTTCGTAAAGTGACTTCTCAGTAGCAATGAACAGGTCAGCCAGTTGCTGATAAGCGGCACCCCATGCTGCTATCAGCTTGTCGTCCATAGAGATGCTGAGCACTTCGCTGATGGAATGCAGTAAATTTTCACCAACGATATCATAATCCGGAGCCTGAATATTGAGGCTGACGTGTTTGTAGCAAATAAGCTCAACAACAGGAGCAAGTACGGATGGATCATCAATATTCTCAGCATAGGCCAGTACAGCGCCAGCGAGAGCCTTAGCTTGCGCACCACTGCGCTGATGGCCCATGTTAAATGTTTCCTTTAAAGCGGGATTGTTCTTCAGCATGCGTTTATAAAAATAGTCTGTCAGTGCAACACCATTTTCTTTGAGAATCGGCACGGTGGCTTTAACAAGTTCTTTCTGTTCTGGAGTAATCATATCGAGCTCACATAAGTTAAGTTGCATTTTATATACATGTTTAAGGGTAATACTTAACTATGTCTTTGTGAATAAAAAAGTATATGTATTCTCTTTATGAGAATTAACGTTGATTACTTCTTCTCTTTAATTATCTAAAGCTTCCAGATCTTCGATGTGGTCAGGCGTTATCCCACAGTACTGGTTTTGCAGCAGCCATAATTCTGTGAATTATCATGATGCAGCATGAAACCTTGTCAGACCAGAAAATAAAATGCCGAAAAGGTTTCTCTTTCTGTCACATCCCTTTAAGAAAGTGATCGATTATTTCATTTATGTTAGCCGTAAGAACTTTCTTGTCAGTTTTATCTTCTTCAGACCAGATCGTTGAGTATATAGATAACCCATTAAATATAATCGGGATCATATGCATGACTGAACGCAGTTTTTTAAAGTCAGCTGAATGCGTTATGCCCGTTCTGGCCTGCAGTTGAGCTTCTAACAGCGCCTCGGTTTTTTTATGAGACAGATGTAAAATTTTAGCGACCGCAGGATTTCTGGACGACTCTGCCGCAATTTCCAGCCACAATCCTACAAAATCCGGATCCATATGATGATCAACCATTTTTCTGGTGTAGCGGGTCATGGCGGATGAAAGTGGTTCATCAGGCGGGCCAATGGCTATATCCCTGAAAAGCTCCAGTATTGTATTTTCCTGCCTTGCGATTAGCGCCTCAACGATCGCTTCCTTATTTTCAAAATGATAATAAATGTGTCCCGGACTCATGCCGGCCATTTTTGATATCCGCGCAATGCTACTGCCGTGAAAACCACTCTCTCTGAAACATTTAGCCGCAGCCTCCAGCACCTGATTTTTACGGTTTCTGCTTTTTTCACTGAGGCCATCAGTACTTACATCGGTCATCGCTGTTTTACTCCGTTGATCTGTTGTATGTTCATTATAGTATGAATATACTAGAATGAACATACTACTTAAATGAGCCCTGAAATGACTACCCGGACCTTTCTTATACCCAAAGCTTATTTTCTGATGCTTTCCACACTACTGCTGGCGGGATGTGATCGATCATCAGCCATGCCACCCGCTCCGTCAAATGAAGTCGGAGTCATTACTCTCAAAAATGAAGATGTTACGCTGACTACAGAATTATCAGGAAGAACATCTGCTTTCCTGGTTGCTGAAATCAGGCCCCAGGTTAGCGGCATTCTTAAACAACGGTTGTTTGAGGAGGGAAGCGTAGTTAAAGCCGGGCAGCCATTATATCAGATTGACCCTGCATCTTACCGGGCAACACTTTCAAAACAAGAAGCTGCGCTGCAGTCTGCAAAATTGCTGGCACAACGCTATGAAAGACTTATCAAAAATGGCGCCATCAGCAGACAGGACGCAGATGATGCTCGATCAACCTGGCTTCAGGCGCAGGCCTCGGTTGATGCCGCAAAAATTGATCTCGGTTACACCACAATAACCGCACCAATATCGGGTCGCATCGGCCGATCCTCGGTTACACAGGGCGCTTTGCTGACGGCTAATCAGACGGATGCTATCGCAACCATTCAGCAGCTTGATCCTATCTATGTCGATATTCCTCAATCCTCAACTGCGCTGTTAAAGCTTCAGGAAGAGCTCTCAGCAGGTCTTTTATCCAGCGGGGAGGCTCAGCAAACTGACGTTCGCCTGCGTCTCGATACCGGGAAAGATTATGCCTTTCCGGGCCGGCTTAAATTTTCCGAAGTTACTGTAGATGAGGCAACAGACTCCGTCATTATCCGGGCGCAATTTCCTAACCCTGATGGCCGTTTGCTGCCAGGTATGTTTGTTCGCGCCCGGATACAGGATGGCGTTCGTAAAGGGGTAATACTGGTTCCACAGCGTGGGCTGACCCGTGATTCTGATGGCGGTGCAACGGTTCTCGTTGTCGAAAAAAATAATAAAGCCGCACTACGAAAAGTGATCACGGAACGCTTAGTCGGTAACCAGTGGGTCGTCAGCGAAGGCCTTAAGGCCGGGGATCGTGTAATTGTTGATGGCAGACAAAATGTCCAGCCTGGTCAGGAAGTAAAAGCCATTCCTGCAGTTATCGTCCGGTCTGATCAGGCTGCAGCTCAGCCGAAGTAAGGAATAGCTATGTCACGTTTTTTTATTGATCGGCCTGTGTTTGCGTGGGTTATTGCCATTATCATCATGTTTGCCGGTGCTCTGGCCATTTTCAAATTACCTATAAATCAGTATCCAAACATCGCCGCACCGGCTATTGCTATCAGTGGTAATTACCCAGGCGCCTCGGCTAACACAGTACAGGACACGGTAGTTCAGGTTATTGAACAGCAGCTGAACGGGATGGATAACCTCCGTTATCTTAAATCTGAAAGCAATTCGGATGGTTCGTTTACGATTACCGTCACGTTTGATCAGGGAACCGACTCTGACATCGCGCAGGTTCAGGTTCAGAACAAACTGTCACTGGCCAATCCGCTTTTGCCGGAAGAAGTACAGCAGCAGGGGATACGCGTAGCCAAGTATCAGATAAATTTTCTACTGATTGTCGGACTGGTATCTAAAGATGCACGCCTGAGTAGTTTCGATCTGAGTGATTACATGGTTTCCAGACTTCAGGACCCGCTGTCGCGCGTAAGTGGTGTCGGTGATTTCATGGTGATGGGTGCTCAGAATGCGATGCGTATCTGGATGGATCCTGCGAAACTCAACAGCTATAACCTGACGCCAACTGACGTCTCTTCAGCTATTCAGGCGCAGAACGTTCAGGTTTCATCCGGACAGCTTGGTGGGCTGCCTACAGAAAGTAGCACCGAACTCAATGCCACAATCATCGGTAAAACGAGGTTTACGACTCCAGCACAGTTTGAAAATATTTTGTTGAAGGTTCAGCCAGATGGTTCCCGGGTTCTGCTGAAGGATGTTGCAAAAGTGGGTCTGGGTGCTGAAAGTTACACCATACATTCAAAATATGACAAAAACCTTCCCAGCACCGCTATTGCTCTGAGACTGGCTACAGGGGCAAACGCCCTGGCGACTATTGAAGCTGTGCGTAGCAGGCTAGAGGATCTAAAAAGCACTTTACCCGCGGGAGTGGAGATTGTTTATCCTTACGACACCGCACCTGTTATCAGTACGTCTATCAAAGGTGTAGTGGATACGCTGCTGGAAGCGATTGTACTGGTCTTTTTGGTAATGTTCCTGTTCCTGCAAAACTGGCGTGCAACGCTAATCCCAACAATGGCTGTGCCCGTTGTGTTACTGGGTACATTTGGGATCATGTCCGCGTGTGGATTTACAATAAACATATTGACTATGTTCGGTCTGGTGCTCGCCATCGGCTTACTGGTTGATGATGCGATTGTCGTCGTCGAGAACGTTGAGCGATTGATGGAAGAAGAGAGGCTTTCACCATTAGAGGCCACGCGGAAATCAATGGAGCAGATATCCGGAGCACTGATTGGGATCGGTCTGGTATTGTCTGCGGTATTCCTACCGATGGCTTTTTTCAGTGGTTCTACGGGGGTCATTTACAGACAGTTTTCAATCACCATTGTGTCAGCCATGGCGCTCTCCGTGCTGGTTGCGCTGATCTTTACTCCTGCACTTTGTGCAACCCTCCTTCGCCCAGCTAAGGCAGGTCAGCACACGAAAAAAGGATTTTTTGGCTGGTTCAACCGGAAATTTGAGCGAGGAACGGTACTTTACCGTAATGGGGTAGCGCGAACACTACGTGCAAAAAAACGTGCATTGCTTATCTTCTTTGCGATTTTGGCGCTTCTGGTTGTGCTTTTTCCGCAACTGCCGACTGCTTTTCTGCCTGATGAAGACCAGGGTAACCTGTTTGTCCAGGTGCAGATGCCGGTGAACAGCAGCGCAGCTCAGACGCAGCAGGTGCTGACTAAAATTTCTGATTATTATATTGACCACGAAAAAGACGTCGTTGCATCGACCCTGGCGATAAGCGGATTCAGCTTTTCCGGGCGTGGGCAGGGAACAGCCATAGTTTTTGTTCAGTTGAAACCCTGGAGCGAACGAAAGGGCAATGTGTTTGAGTTAGCCGGCAGATCGATGGGCTTTTTCAGTACAATAAAGGAAGCGACGGTAATTGCTTTTGCACCACCAGCAGTGATGGAACTCGGGAATGCCACCGGTTTTAACCTTTTCCTCGAGGACAGAGGCGGCATCGGGCATGAAAAGCTGATGCAGGCCAGAAATCAGTTGCTGGGAATGGCTGCGAAGAATCCGGTGCTGTCCATGGTCAGGCCTAATGGAATGAATGATGAGCCACAGTATCAGGTGATCATTGATGATGAAAAGGTGCGGGCGCTTAAGCTCAGCCTCTCTGATGTTAATGACACGATGTCAGCTGCCTGGGGATCAACCTATGTGAATGATTTCAACGATCATGGGCGAGTGAAAAAAGTTTATATCCAGGGTGAACCCAATTCCCGCGTATCACCCGATGACTTTGATAAGTGGTACGTGCGAAACAGTGACGGCAATATGGTCTCATTCTCTTCATTTGCCAGCGGTAAATGGGTTTACGGCTCGCCAAAACTGGAACGGTATAACGGTCAGCCGGCCATTGAAATTTTGGGTTCTCCAGCGCCAGGGCATAGTTCAGGCGAGGCAATGAAGGCGGTGGAAGAGATTGCAAAGCAGCTTCCCCAGGGGATTCATGTTTCGTGGACAGGACTCTCCTTTGAAGAGAGATTATCTGGCTCTCAGGCTCCCATGCTGTATGCCATTTCTTTACTGTTTGTATTCCTGTGTCTTGCTGCACTTTATGAAAGCTGGAGTATTCCGCTTTCAGTTCTTATGGTGATACCACTGGGTATCATCGGTGCGGTAGCCGCAACACTGATGCGTGGACTCGAAAATGATGTTTTTTTCCAGGTCGGCTTGCTGACCACGATCGGCCTATCTGCAAAGAATGCCATATTGATTGTGGAGTTTGCCCGTGATGAACATGCGAAAAATGGCACACCTATTTATGATGCAGCCATTGAGGCTGCCAGGGTCAGATTACGACCTATTATCATGACATCTCTGGCGTTTATTATGGGCGTTATTCCGCTGGCCATTGCAACTGGGGCCAGTTCCGGGAGTAAACATGCAATAGGAACCGGCGTAATAGGCGGAATGGTCACGGCTACCGTGCTGGCTATATTTTACATTCCATTATTTTATGTTTTAGTTTCGGGCTGGCTTGGCCGTACTAAAAAAACAAGTGATATTAAATCTGAGTGATAAAGTAATGGCAGGGGTAATCCCCTGCCAAATATTCTGGGTTGTATGTTAACAATCGATACTCTGAGGTAATGAACTGTGGTCAGGACTACTAAAATAGTAACTGATGCTACACGCAGGAAAATACTGAATGCAGCAGAAGTTTGCTTTTGTCGCTCGGGCATATCCGGAACCACACTTCAGTCAGTCGCGACGCAGGCAGGGGTCACACGGGGTGCAGTATACTGGCATTTTGTTGATAAAGAAGATCTACTAAAAGGCGTAGTTGAAAGAATGTCCTTTCCTCTTCTGAATGAGCTGAAGAGGATTAACTATTATCGTAACCAGCCTGTTATTTCGCTACGCAATGTTTTGCTTGAAAGTCTTACAACTGTATTAAAAAACAATCAATTAAAGCGGCTTGTCCGGATTGTTTATTTCAATGATGAGTATTTAAGGTTATCAAAAACTATAGGTGGTGATATGGTTTTAGATGAAATTGAGTTAGTTAATGTTTTTTCCAGCATAATCAGGCGATCAAAGGAACTGAAGCAGACTGGACATTACGTTAATGACAAAAGGTTGTCTTGCCTCATCTTTTCTGTTTATTTTTCAGCCCTGAAAAGTGCAGTAACCATGCCAGCTGAACACTGGGTTATAAGAGAAGGTATAGAAAATTTGAAATGGGTTTTTGAAGAGAGGGTAATATGCCAGCAATGCATATAATTGGCGATCTTATTTTATGGATAAATAAAAATCTTGAAAATGATTTATCAATAAGTGTAGTCTCTGCAAGATCTGGCTATTCAGCCTGGCATCTTCAGCGAGTGTTTAAAACGACCACAGGGGAATCGTTAGGAAACTATATAAAAAAAATAAGATTAATGGCTGCTGCGCAAGAATTACGAGAATCAGACCGTCCAGCTTGCCGGATTTACTTGAAATACAACTACGAGTCTTATCATTCCTTTTCTCGTGCATTTAAAGCATACTTTAAAGCCAGCCCTCGCCAATACAGGAAAAATTCATCCTGAAAACATGGTTTTCAAATTCTTTACACCATTATTGATTTATCACTAATATTATAAAGCAGTACTTATCAAAAATTATATTTTATCGGGCTTAATTTTTTCAACTTTTTTGTATCATCGGCCCCGCTCTTACTGAATCGTCAGTATTGCTTCAGCTTCCCAGCATAGCAGTCTTCCGAGCTTCGCGGTATAAGTCTGATAAAACGGCAAATGACTGTAATCTGTCCACATCATCCGCTGCTTTCATGCTGCCAGACGCCATATAAATCATAATCTTTGGTGGGTTGCTAATAACTAAGTAAATTTACCTGTACACGATTTATTGCCTAGGAAAGCACGGTTAGAATAGCGAATATGATTCATAAGAAGGACAGACTGTAGTGACGCTGACACAAAAATCCGGTCATCTGGCCTGGTGTGCTCTGGTAGCCCTTGCACTTGCACGTCAGGACGGTACCGTTAGTTCTGCTGCTCAGGAAAATCTCTTTCTGACACGCTGGCTGGCAACCGCTCTGAAGCAGCGCCGCTTTTCTCGTGAAGTGGCGCCCGACATTGAGTGGCTGCTAACGCAGGGGCGCCAGTATGGCGTTGGCGCAAAGCTTGCCGGCAAGCTGGACTACCTATGGCGTTCCTGCACAGGCGAGCTGTCCCGGCAGAATGACCTGTTCCGTCTGACATATGCCCTGGAGATGGCGAAAGATATGTGCTGGACTTACCGGCTGTTCAGCGACCGGGAGTGGTCAGGAAGGCATGCCGCTGTCCTGAACGCTGGCGTAAACGGAATTTATCTGTCCCGGAGCAGCCTGGATGCTGCATTTGACGATGGCGGCCAGCAGGTCGCACCGGTGATGGCGCGACTGACAGGGCGCGTGCAGGGGCTGGAAACGCTTCTTAACCGCTGTGGATGGCAGATAGCTATTGATGGGCCTTCCGGGCTTTATTTGCTGACGGCAGAAAAATATGAACTAACGGTGGGGCAGTAAGACCTAGGGCGGATGTACCTGGCGGAGCAGCAGTGCGGCCGGAGAGGCCGCTAAATAAGTCAGTGGCGGATCTGC